>NZ_KB889965.1:2346546-3617758 GCF_000372865.1 Methylosarcina fibrata AML-C10
TTTGGCCAAGTGTTCCAGGCTTGCAGTTGCCGAGCTTCTTCGGCACCGAGCAGACCGTGGGCGGCGATGGCTGCCTGCGGTTGGGCCAGGAGTTGGGCGAGCAGGTTTTGGTAATGCCCGGCCAGGCGTTCAATGGTGGCGCCGTCGAACAGATCGCGGGCATAGGTGAAGAAGCCGCCGATGCGGCCTCGGCTGTCTTGCCAGGTATCCAGGCTCAAGTCGAATTGGGCGGCGCCGTTGTCGCGGTCCAGGGCTTCGATTTGCCAGTCCTCGTGCTGCGCCAACAGGCCGATGTCGGTTTGCTGGTGATTGATCAGGATCTGGAACAAGGGGTTTTGCCCTAGGCGGCGTTCGGGTTGCAGGGCGTCGACCAGATGTTCGAACGGCAGGTCGGGATGAGCCTGGGCTTGCAGCAATGTCTGCTTGGTGTGTTGCAGCAGGGTGTCGAAACCGCTTTGCGCGTTAATCTGGCTGCGCAAGACCACGGTGTTGACGAAGTAGCCGATCAGGTGTTGCGTTTCCGGGCGGTTGCGATTGGCCACGGGCAGGCCGATGCGCAGGTCGTTCTGGCCGCTGTAGCGGTACAGCAGCACGTTGAAGGCGGCCAGCAGCAGCATGAACGGGGTGACGCCGTGTTGCCGCGCCACGGCCGGAAGCGCTTGGCTGACGGCTTCGGGCAACACGAAGTTGACGCGGCCGCCGCGCTGGCTGGGTTCGGCCGGGCGGGCGCGGTCGTAGGGCAGTTCGATAACGGGTTGTTCGCCGCCCAACCACCCGGTCCAGTAGGCCAGCTGGCGTTCGGCTTCGCCGGCTTCCAGCCAGTGGCGTTGCCAGGACGCGAAGTCGGCATGACGAATCGGCAACAGCGGCAAGCGCGGTTCGCGGCCGGCTTGAATCGCGCCGTAGCATTCGGCGAATTCGGCCAACAAGCGGTTCAGCGACCAGCCATCGGCGATCAGATGATGCAGGGTCAGATTCAATTCGTGGCAGGCTTGGCCCTCTTGCGCCGGCAAGCGGACCAGCAGCATCCGCCACAGCGGACCGCGTTCCAGATCGAACGGGATCCGGGCTGATTGTTCGGCCAGTTGTGCGGCTTGGGCCTGGGCCTCGCCGCATGGCAACTCGCGGACATCGTGATACGCCAAGTCCACGTCGAAGGCCGGCAGAATCCGCTGGCGGGGCTGGCCGTCGACCGCATAAAACACGGTTCTCAATGCATCGTGGCGCAGCGCCAGCACGCCAAAGGCTTGCGTCAACACCTCGCAGTCCAGTTCGCCGACGATGCGCGCCCCGCCGGCAATGTGGTAGGCCGTGCTCGATGGGTCCAGTTGCATCAGGAACCACAAACTTTCCTGGCCGTAAGTCAACAACAGCCCTTCGCTCTGTTCACCTTTGGCTATCGGCGCTACGGTTGCAGTTGCGCTCTCGTTAACCTGGGCTTCGACTACGGCGGCGAATTCTCGCAGTTTCGGTTTCTCGAAAAAGAGTGCGGGCTCAACCGTTACGCCGAGTTGTTCGCTCAAGGCGGCAACGGCTTGGATGACGGCGATCGATTGGCCGCCCAAGGCAAAAAAGCTTTGCTGCGCCGAGACCGTGGCGACGTTCAGTACCTCGCGCCAAATCATCGCAACACTGCGCTCGAAATCGGTCAATTCCTCGGCAGCCGCTTGTTCCGGTTGGCGCTGCCCGTCCCATTGCGACGCATACACATCCAGAGCACCTTCGCGCCAGGCTTGATAACAGGCACGGCGTTGCAATTTACCGCTGCTGGTTTTAGGCAGAGCACCAGGATTGAGCAGCAAGATCAGTGTCGCCGGTTGTTGGCAGCACTGCGCCAGCGTGTCGTTGATGGCATCGAACAGATTTTCCGCCGGCACCCGTTTTTGCGTGCCACGGCCGATTTCGGCGGCAATACCGATGCCCTCGCGGCCGTCGACATTGACCGAGAATGCGGCGATCCGGCCCTTGCGCAACAGTTTGATCTGTTCTTCCAAGGCTTGCTCAATATCTTGCGGATACAGGTTTTGGCCGCGAATCAGAATCATGTCCTTGACGCGTCCGGCCACGAACAGGCGGCCGTCGCGAACAAAGCCCAAATCGCCGGTGCGCAACCAGGTTTTGCCGTCCTCGTGAACAAAGGCTTCCAGCGTCGCCGCAGGATTTTGCCAATAACCGTGGGTAACGCTGGGGCCGCTGAACCGGATTTCGCCGATACGGCATTCGTCGCACTCGAGCCCGCTGGCGAGGTCGACAATCGCCAGTTGGTGTTCCGGCTGCACTCGCCCGCAATCGACGATGACGCTGCCGCTTTCGGCCAATTCGGCGCGATGTTCGGCCAGCGCGTCGGCGGCGTAAACCACGGCATGCGCACCCTCACCGGGTAAGCCGCCGCTGACCAGCAAGGACGCTTCCGCCAGGCCGTAGCACGGGTACGGCGCGCTCGCCGGCAAACCCGCGATTGAAAATTTTTCCGCGAAGGAGGCCAGGGTTTCGTGGCGTATCGGTTCGGCTCCGCAAAACGCCAGGCGCCAACTGTCCAGACGCAAGCCTACCAACTGCGCTTCGCCGATACGTTCGTTGCACAGACGGTAAGCAAAGTCCGGTCCGCCGCTGATGGTGCCGCCGAAACGCGAAACCGCTTCCAGCCAGCGCAGCGGCCGCTCCAGGAAATGGCGCGGCGACATCAAAGCCAGCGGAATGCCGCTATATAAAGGTTGCATCAGGCTGCCGACCAAACCCATGTCGTGGTAAAGCGGCAGCCAGCTGACGAACACGTCGTCTTCGTGTATCCCGAAACCGTGCTTGATCGCGCGCTGGTTGGCCAGCAGGTTGTCGTGGCCTACCATGACGCCTTTGGGACTAGCGGTAGAGCCCGACGTGTATTGCAAGAACGCCAAAGCATCGCGGGCGATGACGGGCATGCGCCAGGCGGCGGCCTCGGCATTGTCGATTTGATCGACGGCAATCGCAGCCGGACGCTGGCTGACACATCGAGTTGCCAACGCCGCGTTCACGCTGTCCAGCAGTGCAGTATGGCTTAACACCAGTTTGGGTTGAGCATCGTGTAAGATCGACGCGACCCGCTTTAAGTGTTGCGGCGCTTGCGATTCGGGCGGATAAGCCGGCACCGCGATCACGCCGGCATAGAGGCAACCGAAGAAAGCGGCGACGTAATCGATGCCGCTGTGCAACAAGATCAATGCCCTGTCGCCGGGCGCGCAAACCGTTTGCAAATGCGCGGCGACCGCGCGGGCGCGGCGGTCAAGATCGGCGAAACCGTAACTTAGAACCGCACCGTCGCCGTCGGCGATGCAATGCAAAGCGATGCGCTCGGGATGTCGTTCGGCGCGCCGGACTAACAAATCGACGAAATTTTGGGAGTGAGCGGGATTGAATGTCATCGTGATCGTTACGCGGAAAGGGTTTGCGAATAAGGTTCGGCCATCGCCACCACGACTTTGCGCGGACCGCTGAACGGCGCGCGGGCGTGGGCGGCCAGCATGTTGTCCAGCATCATTACGTCGCCGGTTTGCCAGGGAAAGCCGATGGTCAGTTCGTCGAGCACGCCGCGAATTTCAGCTAAAATACTGTCTTCGATGGCGCTGCCGTCGCCGTAATACACGTTGCGAGGCAAATCTTCCGGCTCCAGTATTTCGAGCAAGGCTTCGCGCACGTCCGGCTCCAGGTTAGAGACATGAAACAAATGCGCCTGATTGAACCAGACCCAATCGCCGGTAACGGGATGTTGCGCGGTGGCTTGGCAGACCTGCCGGGTGCGCAGTTCGCCGTCGTCCTTCCATTCGCAGGCGATGCCGTGTTCGCGGCAGTAGCCCTCGACCACGGCCGGTTCTTCGCTGTTGAACACTTGCGTCCACGGTACATCCAGGCCGTTGCCGAAATTGCGCACGTACATCAGGCCTTGTTGTTCGAAGCGTCGGCGGATGGCGGGATCGATGCGGCGATAGATTTCGCGGCTATCGGCGATCGGCGTTTCGCCGCCCTGTTCGGCGACCAGCGCGCTGTAAAACCAGATTTTCATCGGCCATGCGCGGGTATAGGCCTGTTCGTTATGCAGAGGAATGGATTGGTGCGGCGGATATTCGGTCGAGGTATACACGCCCTCTTCCACCTTGGTGCGCGGGGTGGAACCGAACTCGTAACTCAACAAAGGATGGCCGAAACCGGCGGCGAAGGCTTTGAACTCGGCCGGACCGGATACGCTAAATCCGCGAAACAGCAGGCCGCCGCAACGCAGTAATTCGCGCTCGGCCAGCCGCCGTAAATCGTCCGCCACGTCCAGCAATGCGACGCCTTGAACCGCAGGCCTGACCAGCAAGGGTAAGCCGCTGGCGGCAATCAGATTTTCCGTTATCAAGTTCGGAGCTTTGGCGTTCATGGAGAGTGTTAAGTCAGAAAATTGAATCAAAACCGTCGAGCATTCGGGTGTTTGCCCTGAGAGAAACAACTACGTGGAGAAATGAGATGATGCCATTAGAAAGTCTCGGCAAGGCAAACACCCGAATGCGTGGCCCGGGCGCTGTTCAAGTAACGGATTAAGGTGACCAAAACCCGCGTTTCTTGGGTTTGAATGAAAAAGTGGTCTCCGTCGAAAATATCCAACGTGAAATCGGCATTGGTTTCCAGCTGCCATGCGCCCAAGGTTTCCGGCGTGGTCTCGTCTTGTTTGCCGGCCAGCACATGTACCGGCACGGTTAACAGCGGACGTTGCGGCCTTCGATAGCGGGCGCATAAGCCGAAATCGGCGCGCAATATCGGTAGCGTCAGCGCCATCAGTTCCTCGCTGGCCAATACGGCGGAATCGGTGCCGTTCAAACGCCGCATTTCCGCCCGCAACTCTTCATCGGTTTCCAGATTTTCGAAACGGCGATTGTCGCGGCGGCTGGGTGCATGCGTCCCCGAAACGATCAGCGCGCGGGGCATGGGAAAGCCGCGCTCGCGTAAGGTGTGCGCCGTTTCGAACGCGACCAGCGCCCCGAAACTATGGCCGAACAGCGCATAAGGCTGATCCGTAAAACCGGCTATCTCGGCAATCAGCGTTTCGATCAGACTGTTCCAGTCCCGCGCCAACAGCTCTGACAGGCGAATTCCGCGACCAGGCAGTTCCACCGGTTGTATTTCCAGCCAGTCCGGCACTTGTCGGCGCCAGCGCGAGTAAACCATCGCGCTGGCACCGGCGTAGGGAAAACACATTAGACGCATGCCGTTATCCTTGCGCTTGCTCTTCCATGAATCGGCGGAGGCTTAAGGGACGCATGTCGGTCCACACCTGTTCGATGTATTCCAGGCATTCTTTTTTCACGCCGGACTTGCCGACCGTGCGCCAGCCGTTTGGCACGGCTTTGTAATCCGGCCAGATCGAATATTGCTCTTCGCCGTTGACCACGACTTGAAAAATGGTGTCTTCGCTATCGATACTCATAACTATCCTATACGCAAAATTGGTCGAAAAAAGCTTCCCGCGACAGCATCATCAATGCGGCGCGCTTGTGCGGAAAATCAAATTCCTTGGGTTTGCAAAAGCCGGCCTGTTGCATGTAAGCGATCATCTTGGCGTTGTCGGCACGCGGTTCGGCCACCACGTTGCGGGTGCGCGGATCGTCGAGAAACATGAAATGGGCCAGCGACGGCAACCAGGCCGCGACCCGGTGCGGGCCGCGCCAGCGCTCCTCACCAACCAGCATGTGCACGCCGCGGTCGTAATCGTCGACGTCGTAATACGGCGCGATGCGGTCTTCCTTGGCCCAGTAGATTTCAAAGTAACCGAACGGCTCGCCGTCGAAACAGCCGAATACCGGATGCATGTGGGCATCTGCGGTCACTTTCTGCAAGTAGTCGTGGTGCATGTCCTTGCTGCCGGCTAATTCCCAGAACGCCGATACCCTGGGATTGTTGTGCCAGGCATGGAAGATGTCCAGATCGATGTCCGGATCGACGGTACGAAATGACAGCGTCAGACCCTGTACCGGCAAATGGCGGCTGTACACCTCACCGGAGGCGACTGTCGGCCGCATCGGGTGGCGTTTGCCGTCAGTGATGGCGTATTGCAGCGGGAACGGATGATTGCGCGCTTTCGGCAAATACAGATCGGCGATTTGCCGCATCATGCCACGGCGGCTAACAACGGCGTTTTGAATTTCATCGGATAAGACGGCGAAACCGTCTTTGACCAGAGCGTCGATCAAACCGGGATACTTTGCCAGAGACAGTTCGATTTCCAGCAAGTGTGGCCGGTTGTCGAATAAATCCTGTAAGCCCAAGACCATGACGGGGACAATCGCAGAGTTATCGGAGGCGTTAATCTCGCTGAGTTGCAGTTCCATCAAACTGCCGAGATCCGAAGCCATTTGCAGTTTGGCAACTGGCTGTTGATCTATGCTCAACAATAACTCCGTTTCATCGGAGTGCAATGCCAAATGCCTACCATTAACCAAGCGCTGAGCTGGATCGATTATTTTCATGAGAATTTCAAATATCCTAAAACGAAACTATATACTAATGATAATGATTATCATTTAAATGTCAAATATTCCTTATCCCACTCGATAAATCTTTGCCGCCTCCATTGCCTTTACTGCTTTGTCCGCTGTCTCGGTTCGTCCGCCGGCCCAACGCACCGGAGACGGGAAAGGATCAACGTCGTAGACGGCTTCTTCCAGCAAACTGTTGATGATGACCGCCGCACGCCAAGCCGCCAGACTAAGCTGTGCATCGGCGACGCCGTGACTGTTGCGGCCGGCATTTTGCATGTAAATGCGATGCCCGTCCGGGCCGTCCCACGGTACCTGGTAGTCCGCCGTTAGTCTCGGGAATCCGTCCTGATCCAGATCCAGACGTTCGATCAGCGGCGCAAGACAGGCCGGTAATTGATAGCGGTAACCGGTAGCAAGTACAATCCGGTCGACACTGATGGTTTCATCGGCATTGTTGAAACCATTGCGCATGTGCAGATGGAATCCGACCTTGTCGCGCCCCATCAAATGGACGTCCCGATACGGCATGATCGTGTACGGCGTAATATCGCGGTTCAGAAAATCGGTGTCGTACAGATATTGCGAAAGCACCTGCAGCGTGGCTGGAGATACGCCGTCTCCGGTCAGTTTGTGCGAAGCGACGATCGGCGGCTTGCGTTGCTCGGGCAAGGCGTGAAAATGCCGCACGTAGTCGGGCGTGAAATATTCGTTGATAAACGACGTTTCGTCCAGCGGATCCAGATTCGGGCGGCGGCTGACCCAAATGATTTCGTCGGCCTTGCCTCGATTGCCGGCCATCAAATCCAAAAAGATTTCCGCGCCGCTCTGGCCGCCGCCGACGATCGCAACCCGCTTGCCGGTGACAGAGAAATCCGAACCGACATAGCCGTGGCTATGCAGGCAATGATCGCCAAAATAACGTTCGACCCAGGCCGGAATGTGCGGCCTCATGCCGGTCGCAACGACCAGATGCCTCGCGCGCACGTCGCGCAATCCCTCGCCGTTCAAACGAAAACCGCCATCAACGAATGCCACTTCGTCCACACCGCTGGAGAATTGCAGGCTGGGCAGTTGCTCGGCCACCCAGCGCAGGTAATCGGCAAATTCGACTCGCCGCACTCTGGGATAATCGGCATTGACGAAACGATAAAAACGGCCTTTGTCGACCAAGTATGACAAGAAACTGTAGGGATTGCAGGGATCGACCGGGGTAACCAGATCCTTTAAATACGAGGTTTGCATTTGCGTGCCGGGCAGCATCATGCCCGGATGCCAATTGAAGCCGCCCCGGCGCTCGAAGAAACGCGCCCGGAAGTGCTGCACCTTCGACAGCAACGCCGCCAGACTGAGATTAAAAGGCCCGATGCCGATACCGGCCAGGTCAAGACTATCGTTCATGGCTGTTTCCTGTGGTTAAATTTAAAATGATGGAGCGCTCATTCGGGTAACAAATGTTGACCCGCCACCGCGTTGCGCTCGATGTTGTCGCGCCGGGTAGTCAACGGCAGATACCCCCCTTCCGCCCAAGCCGAAGTCATGTCGCGGTAGTGGGGCGACCAAGGCCGGCCTGACTGGCCAGTGCCCAGGATGAATACCGATTTGTCCGGCTCGGCCAAATCGTAAATCGCTCGAAATGCCGGCCCGGACTCCCCGCGGTAACGGCCCGTCTGTTCGTCGTAACGGTAGCCGCTGACGTTGACGGCATCCATGCCGCCGGCACTTTCGGTTTCGACATTGAAAAACCATCCCAAACCGGGCAATCTTCCGAGCGGCTGGTTGGCAAACACGCTGACATGCGCCCTGCCCCAATGCCATTGCGCCGGATCGTCGCCATAATGCCGGCGCACCTCGGTAATAGCGTCCTGAAAAGCCTGGCGGGCTTCAGCGGCACAAGGCGTCGGCGCAGACGCGCCGCTCCGGCACCAGCGCACGGCGCTGCCGTCGCGGTTATTGAGCACGCGAACTAGAAATGCCGGGTTGTAATCGCCGACCAGCGCGTAAAAGTCGCCCAATTTGTCTTGCAACAGAATGTCGCTCAAATGGCGCAGCCAAGCGGCAAAAATCAGCGGTTGCGGTGCATCCGCTGCCATCCGGTAGTCCCATTCGCGCAAGTTGCGCAATACCTGCAGGCTCAATCCATCCTCAACATCTGTGTTCAACAGTAACGGCAGCAATTCGGCGGCGACCGGGTTAAACACATCGTTCTGCAAGGCCGCAAATGACTGGACATCGTGACGCGCGCGGCGATCGAGCAAGTCCGAAATGCGTTCGGCCCGATACGGCAAAGCCCAGCTCGAGGTAATGAAATAAGGGTAATCCTTAGGGGTGATTTTTTGATTGGCGGTGATGATTTTGCCGTCGCCGCCGACGCTTTGTTGCGGCAGTTGTTCGAAGGGAATCGTCCCCTGCCAATCGTATTGAGGCAACCAACCCGGTGCCGGCAAAGCGCCGTGAAGCTCATTGCCTTGGGCACGCACCGGCACCCTGCCGGCGGCGATAAAACCGATACGGCCTTGGACGTCGGCATAAACGATGTTCTGTTGCGGAGAATGGAAATCGCGCGCCGCCGCTTTCAGCTGCTCCGCGTTTTGTGCGCGGCCGGCATTCAGCATAAAACGGACGGTCATATCGTCGGCACGCAAGCCAACCCAGCTCAGTGCCAGCGCCGTGCCCGAAGGCGTCGCCTGCCGGGCGTCGGCGTCGGCCGTGGAAATGAGCGGTCCGTGCCGGCTGACTCGAACAATCAAGCTTTCATCCGGCGCGCCCTTAACGCGCAGGGTTTCTTTAAATTCGGTAAACGCCGCCTCGCCGTCCGGTGTCTGATAATGCGCAGGATTTCCAAATACCAGACGCTCGACGAATACATCCTGGCTGTCGGGATTGGTGTTGGTAAAGGCCCAGGCGACCTGATCGTTACGGCCTAATAAAATGCCGGGCACGCCGGGCAAACCGGCGCCGATCACGTTCAAACCTGGCGCGTGCAAATGCGCAAAGTACCAGGTCGACGGCGCGGTCAACGGCAGATGCGGATCGTTGGCCAGCAGCGGTTTACCGCTGACGCTACGGCTGCCGTCTACCACCCAGTTATTGGAGCCGACGCTTTTGTCGGCTTCGTCCCGATGCTGTACCAACAAACGGTCTGCCTGCGTAGCGACCGGTGTGTACCATTTCGAAACATCAGGCAATGTTTGCGGCGCATCGCCCGGATAAGGCGGAAACAGATCGGCTAATTGCTCTGTCGATAAACGGTTTTGCAGACGCAGATTGAGCAATTCCTCCCACCAGTTGCCGGACAGGCGCCAGGCCATGGTTTTCAACCAGACCAAAGAATCCACCGGCTGCCAGGGTTCCGGCTGCGGCGCGCCGGTCAGGTAAAATTCGACCGGCAACCAGCGGCTTTGCGCGATTCCGGCGTTGACCCCCTTGGCGTAGGCCTGCAGGCTGGCTTGCGTGGCGGAATCAAGCTGCTCCCAGTTGGCTTCAGCGGCGCGGCGCAATCCCAAGGTGCGCATGAAACGGTCCTGTTCCAAGGCATCGGCACCAAAAAGTTCTGCCAACCGGCCGGTTCCGGCGCGACGGCTCAACTCCATTTGCCATAATCTCTCCCGGGCATGAAGAAAACCCAAAGTGAAATAGGCATCGTCGGCGGTTTGCGCGTACACGTGCGGCACATCGAAACGGTCCCGATAAACCTCGACCGGCTGAACCAGACCCGCCAACTCAAGCACACCCTCGCGCGTAGAACTCGATTTCAGCCATAAACCCGATAAGATGACGACCACGCCGACCAGCAGCCAGAAGAACGGCCGACTTTTGATCGAGTTAACATATTTGCCAAGCGATTCAGCTGATTTCATGAGGGCAAAAGATTTGACAACAGCATCCGATTGAACGGGCGAGAGAGGGTGACAAACCCGGGCTTGCCACGCAACACGGGTTGTAAATGCTTATTTCTGGGCAGTAATTTCCAGACTCCAGCCTCCTTTAACTTCGCCGCCGAACCAATAGAAATCGTCGACGATGATCAAGCGCCATTGGCCGGTAGGCGACATGCCGTTCAGATTGCTCAATCTCGGCCCATTCAACAGTTTCTTGTAAGTAGTCGTATCTTCGGCAACTACGGTTCCCAATACGGTACTCGTAGTCAACCCCACCGAATTTCTCGAAGTATTGAATGCTGTCGTGCTGCCGACGATGTTATCCGGGAAATGATCGCTATCCGGACTGTTGTCGTAATCGGTCGGCTTGAACGTTCGCAGCGCCGTATCGGTCCAGACACCAACCCATTCGTCGTAAATCACGTTGTACAACGGGTTGGTGTCCCTGCCGCTTAGACGGCCGTCGTCCCTTACCGAACGCGGCAGCGGCAGCGTGGCGGAATCATCGAACTTCCAGTTCAATCCTTCTGCCTTGACACCCAATACGCCACCTTCCGGCGTTGCACCAGCCGCACTGACGTTGGAGGCCAGCATCACCCAGCGGCCATCGGGAGCCACCAGCATCATATCCACGTCATTCAAATAATCGTGATGAATGTCTTTAATGACGACATTAATATCGGTGATTTTAGCGCCTTTCGGAAAAGCCGATTCCGGGACTTCGATGATCGAGGCATAAGGCGTCGCAGGAGTCACCTGTACTTCGGGCGCATTCTCGGCGCTGTATTTATCCAGTAACGCCGCACATTCCGGTTTGTCCGGATCGGCGCATTCATCATTGATAACGATTGGAGTCGGATTGGTAAAAATTCTCGAGCCCTTTTTCAATTTGGACATGTTGCCCCACTCGAACTCTTGCTCACCTTTTGCCACTTTGCCAGCGACGGCCAAATCCGTTTGCGCCAGCGACAGCACCGCAATAACGGCTGCCAAGGATTTAACCAAAGTAAAACCAGGGTGTTTTGAAGTTTTCTTATTCATTGAATTACCTTATTCAGATTGATGACTCATAGATAGTCCTATTCAGAGAGCGCCTGGCCCAAAAAGCGTTAAAGAACGCAATTCTAAATGAGAACGATTCTTATTTTGATGATGATCCTGATTTTTGTCAACCATTTCTTTTTTTTATTTATAGATGTTCAGGCAAACTCCAAAAGTCTGTTCAATAAAAACCGTCTTTTCTTTGCCCAAGCGCGCCATAACCGCGAAAAGTCGATTCGTCGGACGATCTCGTCTCTCTTTTTCCGGAAGCATTTTCATTTCGAACGTACGGACTTGAGCAGGCGCAGATTTATTCGTCCGGCGCGCGTTATTCAAGGCAAACGCATTGTGTGCTCGCCGTTATACATAGCCAGATGACCGGCAGAAGGAGGAAGCTGGCTTGGGGCCACGCCTAAATACGCCGTTCAAAGCAAGCTTTGAACTCTAGTGCGTTACCGAGAGGCATTAAAAGCTTGCCATCCCGGGCAGGTCGATTCGGCGACCGGTTCCTGCGTTGCCCTCGATCGCGTGTGCCCGACGCAATCCATCTCCCCATCTGCGGAGCCGCACTTTGTGCATGAACGCCATGAAGGGCGTGAATGCAGAGAATGCAGAGAATGCAGGAATGATGTGTTCTCCTTAAAGGACCGTGTACCCGAAACGAGAATGACGCGTTTTCCTTCGTGTTTTTCCTTACGAAGGCCATATACCAAAAACGAAAATGCTCTAACAGCAAGCCATCTATCCACAGAAAAATAATAAATTTGTTGCAAATTATAATTGAGAATGATTATCATTTAACTAAACAACTAACCGGATCTCGCCATGAAATTTTTTTCCTCTTTCTTTAGCACGCCGGCAACCGTGAAATTAGAAATCGTGCCGAACTTTTTAGCCTCCTTGTTAGCGAGTGGGCATATACACGTCGCCGACTTCCGCTGCCTGGATCTGAGCTCGAAGCAGATCGTCTGGAAGCTACTGCTCTCTCTTACTAATCACAAAGGCACTGAGAACGAAAATCACTTAAAACTCGCCGTTCCAGCATCAGAATCAGTTTACCCTTCCCAGTACCCCGGAGAACTCGACCATGTCTAAGAAACCCTGCACCCATGAGTACCTCGCCAACAACCGCGCCGGCACAGTATTGACGTGCCGCGAATGCGGTATCGTGCATTTACACTTACAAAATCTATCGTTGCGCTTCGATACCGAACAGTTCACCGAACTCTCTGCCTTAACGGCAGAGGCTGCAAAGAAAATGCAGCAAGATCCTGAACAAGCAGTACATAAGCGCCCAACGCTAACCATCGTACACTGACCGCCTCCATGACCTTACTCCGCTTGCTGTTCAACCGATTCCGCTGGGCGCTGTTAGCGGTGCTTGCTTTGAGTATCGCCAGTGCCGGATTATCGGTAGGGATAATTGCCTTCACCAATGAGCGCATGCTGCATCCGCAGCACGAATTGAACCCTACCCTGCTACTGTTTGGCGGCTTGCTGGCGGCCGTGTTTTTGATCGGCACAGCCTCGCAGATTTGCATGACAACACTCGGCCACTGCCTGGTTTACCAATTTCGCCGCACGCTGGTGAAACGTATCCTCGATACCGACCTGGAGCGGTTGGAACAGCTCGGCCCACCGCGCCTGCTGGCCAGTCTGAACAGCGACACCAGCCACCTGACATCCGCATTCATCAGCCTGCCGTCGGCGGTTTACGGGCTGGTCCTGAACCTGGGCGGTTTTGCCTATCTCGCCTGGCTGTCGCAGCCGCTGTTCGCCGCCACCGCCGCCTGGATGCTGCTGACCGTGATTATCGGCTGGCTGCTGATGCGGCAAACCCACGCCCGGATCGATGACGCCCGCGCTATCGAGGATTTGCTCTACGAGGACTACCAGGCCGCTTTGCTGGGCCGCAAGGAATTGGCGCTGAACCGCCAACGCGCGGAACATTTCTACCGACAGGAATTCGATCACCATGCCGCTGCCAGCCGCGACCGCGAGACCGCCGCGGATATCTTCAATGGCTTTAACGAAAATTGGGCCAATGTGATGATCCTGGGTTCGATCGGCCTGGTATTTTTCCTGGCGCACGGCGCCGGATGGGCCGACCACACGGTGGCAACGACCTACTCATTAACGATCCTGTTTCTGCGCACATCGCTGACCGGGCTGATTGCCGCGATTCCCAGCCTGATTGGCGGCAGCGTCGCGCTGGATAAACTCAACAGCCTGCAACTGCCCGAATACCGGCCCGACTTTTCCGCCCCGCCTCATCCCTTGCAGCCAAACTGGCAAACCTTGACATTACAAGAAATCCGCTACCGCTATCCGGAAACAGAACGCGGCAACCGTTTCTCGGTAGGCCCTATGGACTTTACGCTACGGGCCGGCGAAATCGTGTTCCTGATCGGCGGCAACGGCAGCGGTAAGACCACCTTTACCCGCCTATTGACCGGATTGTATCGGCCGCACGCCGGAGCCATCTTGTTAAACGGCTCGGCCTTGGCCGAATCGGACCGTCCGGCCTATCGCCGGCTGTTCTCCACGGTGTTTTCCGACTTCCATTTGTTTCACCGCCTGCTCGGGCCGGACGGCAGTAAGGCTGCCCCGAAAAAAATCGCTTATTGGCTGGAACTTCTCGAGCTGACGCCCAAGGTCAAGGTCGTAGACGGCCAACTGCAGGATAGCCGTCTGTCGCAAGGCCAACGTAAGCGCCTAGCGCTCTTAATCGCGATTCTGGAAGACAGGCCGGTATTGGTGCTGGACGAATGGGCCGCCGACCAAGATCCACGCTACCGCAGGCGCTTTTACACTGAACTATTGCCGTTATTGAAGTCACAGGGAAAAACCGTGCTTGCCGTCACCCATGACGAGCACTATTTCGATGTCGCCGACCGGGTCATAAAAATGGACGAAGGACGTTTACTGGACATCGGCCCACATTGCAGGCGAAATGAATCCACTCGCGCCTCTCAACTTGTTCAGTGATCCCGTTGATTTTAAAGATGACCGACTTAATGACTTTCCAATCGCATTGGATTGACGATGAATCGAAAACTCAAGATTTCAGGTTGGAAGAGTAAAATATTAAGAGGCTGTCTGGCAAAACAAAATTCTGTAAAATCAAGGTTTTTATTGTCATCTTGCCAATGAGATACAAAAGCGACCTCACGGATGCGGAATGGGCATTAATTGAACCAGATTTTCGGCCTCGAAGTGGTCGAGGATGCTGGCGCAAACACGCCATCAGAACGGTAATCAACGCGATTCTGTATGTTGTCAAAGGCGGAGTGGAGTGGCGAATGATGCCTAACGATTTTCCGCCGTGGCAAACAGTTTATGATCATTTCAGCAAATGGAACAAGCGCGGCATTTGGGAGGCATGTTTGGATCGATTGGTCGCCTATCGCCGTGAACAGGTAGGTCGTGCCGCCAAGCCGAGCTATGGCATCCTTGATGCGCAAAGCGTAAAAACCCTCTACGCCAGTGAAGAGCGCGGTATTGATGGCGGCAAAAAGGTCAAAGGGCACAAGCGTCATATTGTCGTGGACATCTTGGGCAACTTATTGTTTGTCATGGTCCATGCTGCTAATCTCAGTGACACGAAAAGCGCCTGCGAGGTATTGGAGAGAACCGTCGATAAATGGCCCTCTTTGAAAGCGTTTTCGGCCGATGCGGGCTATGGCGGCACCGCGGTAACATACTGTACGGAAACATTAGATAAGCCTTTGCACATCTCCAAGAAAATAAAAGATGGCTGGGCGGTACTGCCGAAACGCTGGGTTGTTGAACGCACTTTTTCATGGCTTGGTCATTTTCGCCGCCTCTCCCTCTCCAAAGATGTCGAAATTCTCACTGCCACTTCCGAAAACATGATTCGCATCGCCATGCTTAAAATAACGCTTGCAAAATGCGTTTAATGTTTTGCCAGACAGCTTCTAAGGCTCTATATGGATTTCGGGGGCTTTTTAACCAAAACAGAGAGTAACGAAACCAGAAGTTTCTTGCCGCGTTTTTTGGCGTTATGGACAAACTCAAAAAAGCTCAAATAGAGCGGCAATTTGGCTTGAGAAATACCGCGATGCGGACGCAGCCAGGAGCGCAGTAGCGACCAGAAGCCCTCGATGGTGTTCGAATGGACCTCGCAAAAGCCATCGCCATCCTCGTCGCGAGCATACTCCCCGGCCGAATGGTTAACCGTCTTGTGTTGGAAGCCCCAGGTTTCTAGGCGACCATAAATGTTGTATTCATCGGTGTATATCAACGTTCCTGGTGCCACGCTATGTAAGATCAAGGGTTTGATCGTGGCTTGCCGGACATTGTCGAGCAACCGGATAGCGACCTCGCCGCTGCGTTGGAGGATGCCTAATACGGGTGGCTTCTCCGTGGCGAGCGTGCCGCGCCCCCGGGCGCCTTTCAGCCGGCGCCGGCGCGGTTTGCGCCCCGCTTCGGCAACCTTGTCGTATTGTCCTTTATGTCCGGCGACGAGGTAAACTTCGTCGCATTCGACCTTACCCGACAAGGTTATCGGGGCTTTTTTTATCGATCCCGGTGCGCAGGTGCTCGGTCATGAATTGTAAATCATCCTTGTTCAGATCCAATTCTTGGGCAATCTGGGCGTTGGACAGGTTCAAACCCATGAAGTACAGGCACAACACCCAAACGGACAACGGCTGGTGGTGACCTGCCAGCACGGTGCCGGTCAGGTCGTCAAAGCGCTTGTTGCATGCCTTGCACTGATAGCGTTAGCCGTGGCGTTGCGGCCCAGCAAAGCCGCGCCGGATCGTTTGTCCGTCGCCGCAATGGGGACAAGTGATGCCTTCTTGCCAGCGCAGTTGGCGGATAGCCGCGTAGCATTGAGCTTCGCTGACTAAGTGTTTAATTGTTATGATTGCAGGTTCCATCGAGGCATCTTATCAAAAGACCCGAAAATCCATAAAGAGCCAATCCGGAACTTAAAGCCATCCTGGCTCATAATCGTGACGAGGAAAAGGAGCACGCAGCAATGTTGTTGGAATGGATTCGGCGGCAAGATGCAAAATTCGAGCACGAATTGAAAGACTATTTGTTCACCGACAAACCCATAGCCCATTTATAATGGGTTTAATGCCAGGCCCGCGCCGGCTTTTGCTTATGCAGCCAAATCCGCGTACCGGTGACAACCATCACTATCACCCCTATCCCGATCATTGATACCAAGATCCGGCCCGGCAGCCCGATGATGCGACCGCTATGTAACGGCCATTGCCAAGCCTCGAACACGTCGGCCACCGTGCCGGTTCCGGGAGCATAGTCACCGAGGTAGGCACCGGTCTCGCCATCGTAATAGAGATAAGTAAGACCCAAACCCTCCGTCTCGCCAAAACCGACGCCAAAAATGCCGTATTGGGCATTGTAGAAAATCGTCGTAGGAGGCTGGCGCCAGCCATGCCCGACCGCATCGGTCTTGGCAGTCTGCAGCACCTGTTGAAAGTCAACCTTTGACTCTGTCGGAGGTCGTTCGGCACGCTGCTCTCGGGCGTCGAACGGTGAAGGGGTAAAATTCGAGAACAACGAAACGGCGGGCTCGAATACCGCATCACGCAAGTTCAGCGAAATCGCGCTGACAGCAAACATCAGCATGAAGCCAAACAGCCACAAGCCACCCGCCCGGTGCAGATCGAAGTTGAAGCGGGTGCGGCTTGCCGACGGTTTGATGCGCCATACGGGCGCCCAACGGTGCAGCCAGGTTTTGCGTTGAGAGTCCGAGTTTGGCGAGGACTCGATCACTTGCCCCCGCCTCGAAAAGAACTTAGGCAATGTCAGGTAAAAACCGATCAGCGATTCGAATAACCAAACGATCGCCGCCAAGCCCATCACCCATAGCCCAACCTCGCCCGGTAATTGCAGGCTGTAATGGAACGCATAGATAAAGGGAATCAGATGCTGTCTTTCGAAACAACAAGCGCCCCATAGCCTACCGCCCAAAACCTTGCCGCTGATGGGATCGACGAACAATTCGTCAGCCACAGGCTCCTGATTCGGGTCGGCCGGTCTTACCGTGACTCGCAGCGTTTTACCCGGCTCGCGCGTTAACGGCAGCGAGACTACCCGGTATTGCGGCTGCTCGCGTTGCAGTCGAGCCAGCAAAGCGGGCGTGTCCAGCATCGCTCCCTGCGCGGGACTGGAGAATAATTCGGGATTCAGCCAGGCATCCAATTCCTGCTGATAGGCAATGATGCAGCCGGTCAGCCCAGCTTGCAGCAAAAACAGAGCGGCCGCCAACCCCAAATAACGGTGCAGCCGCGCCCAGATTTTTCGCACTACCCGCCCCGTTTACCAGTTATAACGCAAGCTGGCGAGTACCGAACGGCGGTCGCCGTAAAAGCAGCTGCCACCGTAGCAAGTCGTGAAATATTCATGGTCCAGCAGGTTGCTCATGTTTACGCCTAAGCGCATGCCTTCCATAGAGTGATGAACTTTACCCAAATCGTAGTGTACTGCGGCATCGACCAGCACATAGCCGGGTGTTTTCTGACTATTGCTCAAGTCGCCGTAATTTCCGGCGGCATAACGCAACCCGCCACCGAGTCCCAAGCCCTTGAAATCCCCTTGCTGGTGGGTATAATCCAGCCAAAGCGCCGCCTGGTGTTCAGGTGTGTAGGTCAGATTATTCCCGAGTTCGGAAGTAATGTTGGACTGAGTGACTTTCGTATCGGTATAGGTATAGGATGCGGTCATGTCTAAGCCAATATCCAGAGTGGCTTTGCCCTCCAATTCAACACCTTGCGAACGAACTTCGCCGGTCTGAATGCTATAGCCAACATGGGTTGGATCCGGATCGGCAGTGAGGACGTTCTGCTGAGTCAAATGAAAGAACGCGGCGGTCAGCAACGCATTGTAACCTTGCGGCTGGTACTTGACTCCGAACTCATGTTGCTGACCCGTCGTTGGTTTAAAGGGTATTCCGGCAAAAGTAGTGCCAACGGTCGGATCGAACGATTCAGAGTAACTGTAATAAGGAACCACGCCGCTATCGAACAGATAGCTCAAGCCAGTACGGTAAGTGAACGCTTCGTCTTCTTGCGGAATTTCCGCGCTGCCATCGCTGCGAGTCGAAGCCGACACCCAATCGTGGCGGATGCCGATCGTGGCTATCCAGCGATTCCACTTGAGCTGATCTTGCACATAGACACCGATCTGGTCCTGTTCCTGATTTATCCCGGAATCCAGAACCGGCCGGGCAAACCGTTTGCCGTAGACCGGGTTATAGATATCCAGAACCAGCTCCGGCAATTCAAAATCAGTAAAACCACTTAATCTCTCGGCGTTGAAATGACGGTAATCCACTCCGACGAGAGCGGTATGCTCAATCGAGCCGGTAACAAAATCGGCCTGCGCCTGATTATCCAGCGTAAAGGTATCCGCATTGTCCTTGTAGTGAGCACCGTAACGGTTGATACTGCGCATGTGACCATCGACAAAGCTTCCGCCTGGAATTAAGCGCCCAGTGTCATAATTGAAGCCATAGAAGAAATCCGGAAAGACGCCTCGATAGTCACTCTCGACATTAGCATAACGCAAGTTCTGCCGAGCTGAGAAAGTTTGGTTGAAACGATGCTCAAAGGCGTAGCCGACCGCATATTGTTCCCGATCGTAACCGTCAAAATCGGGCTCGCCAAGAAATCGGTTCGTGGGAATTTGGCCGTTGGGATTGCCCAATACCGTTCCTTCGTAGGGTAAAAACTGCATTGAGTTACCCGTTTCATCTTTCTGATAATGACTCAGGAAGGTTAACGTGGTCGCATCGCTCGGCTTCCAGGTAAAACTCGGCGCGACATAATAGCGATTGTCCTCCACGAAATCGACCTGGGTATCGCTGCCACGCCCCAAGGCCACCAGTCGATAGAGAAAATCGTCGCGCCCGGCGACCGGGCCGCTTAAATCGATACTGCCCTGCACCCTGTCGTAACTGCCGCCGAGGAACTGGACTTCGTGAAACGGCATTTCTGTCGGCCGTTTACTCATCATGTTAACCAAACCGCCAGGGGGATTTTGGCCATAAAGTACAGACGAAGGACCGCGCAATACTTCGATCCGCTCCATACCGTAAGGCTCGACCCGCAACTGGGCGTAAGTGCTGCTTGAACTCATCAAGCGAGTGCCGTCGAGATATTGGGTACCTTCGAATCCGCGCAAATTGAAATAGTCGTCGCGCGTGCTGGGACCGAACATGCCGCTGACCACCCCCGGCGTGTACGCGACGGCTTGGGTGATGCTCTGCGCGGCGCGCGCGGCAAATTCGTCTTTATTGATGACGCTGATCGATTGCGGCACCTCAATCAATGGTGTGTCGGTCTTTGAGCCGGACAGCGATTTATTTACTACATAACCCTCTACCGGATCGACAGCGCTTATTTCTTTCTGCCCGACTACCGACACGGTCGGCAAGACTGCCTCGTCTTTAATATCGAAGTCTTGTTTAACGTCGGTATTCGATTGTCCCACATCTGCGGCCTCGGCCTCATTTTGAGTTTCCTTTGCCGCCAAATCACCGACCGCCAGGGTTGTCGTTAACGCAATAACAACTGCCTTTCGTAAAATGCCGTTTCCCGGTTTCTTCTCACACGCGCTACTCATTCGTTCGTTCATAGCTTTACTATAAAAATTAATCTACATATATAATAAGTCTAATGATAATGATTCTCAATATTTTTTGCTTTTATAAACCTCTTTTACACAGCGATATGCAAAGGCCGTGTCATTTCTGGCATGAAAATAAGGCACTTAGCTTTATAAACAGACTATTTGATCAGCACTGCCGACTCTGCGACAGCAACCGGATTGTCGACGATGTTGAAGAAAGACATTAATCATGATCAAGTTACACGCCTCTTGTCGGAGCGCGAATACATCTCCAAGGATTTATGGCGGGAGGTCAATCGTACGGTGCGACAAATCGAAAAGGAAAACGCTTATCTAATTTTTGACGACACGGTCCAGTAGAAAGTCTGGACAGACGAGAACGAGGTCGTTTACTGGCATTATGATCAATGCAAAGGGCGGACGGTCAAGGGCATCAACTTACTGAACGCCCTTTACCACACCGGCGAGGCCTCGATCCCTCTGACTTTCGGGGTGATCCGCAAGCCGTTACAATTTTGCGACGTGAAGACGCATCAGATCAAGCGGAGTAGCGAGGCCACTAAAAACGAATTGCTACGGGACCTTCTCAAGGCATGCGTGAACAACCGGCTCAAATCCCGTGATGTGGTGTTCGGCATCTGGTTTGCGGCCGCAGAGAATTTAGAGGCAGTGCTGGGTGCAAGCCGGCACTTCACGGCAGCTGAAGGACAACCGGCTGGTGGCGTTGACTCTGGAAAACAAACAAGAAGACCGTTTTATCAAGGTCAGCGAACTGGCGTTATCGGACAGGCAAGTCGTGCGTGGCTGGCTAAAAGGCTTCGACAAAAAAATACTTTTGAGTCGGTGGTTCTTTACGAACCAGGACGGCAGCACGGGCACGTTGAACCTGATTTGCAGCGATCTCTCTTGCGACGGCATACAGGACGCGACGACTGAGAAAAACAGTGGAAAGTCGAAGCGTTTCACAAGTCGTTGAAATTCAATGCAGCGCTGGCCAAGTCCCCGACTCGATCGGTCAGCATGCAAAACAACCATGTGTTCATGTCCATTTATACCTTGTTCAAGTTGTAATGCTTGAAGATCAAGCATAAGACCAGCCATTTTGCGCTACGGGCGAAGCTGTTTACTAAGGTAACTCAACAGGCCTATGCGGAGTTGCAATTGTTAAGGACTGCGTAACATCAGTAAATTCAATGAAGACGAATGAGACAGAAAAATTTCTTAATTTCTACGGTTTTCAATTATCATCAACCCTTTAAATCTCAACATCCCCTTTAATTACCGCCCACAGGAACATGATATGAACAAATCCGAACTCATCGATGCCATTGCCAGCCACGCCAACCTGACCAAAGCCGACGGAGGTCGGGCGCTGGAAGGTTTAACTAAAACCATCGAATCCGTCTTGAAAGCCGGTGACTCGATTGCGTTAGTCGGCTTTGGCTCTTTTGAAGTTAAAGAAAGAGCAGAACGCCAGGGTCGCAACCCACAAACCGGCGCGGCCATTACGATTGCTGCTGCAAAAACCCCTTCCTTCAAACCCGGCAACAGCTTGAAAGACGCGGTCAACGCTTGATCGTTTCGGGGCCGGTTACTGCGGCCCCATGCCCCAGCCTTCCAGTTCGGCTTGCCGTTTGACCGCAGGTACATCCAGCTCGGTCATGCGGCCTTGGGTGCGGGTCAAGGTATCTTGCCGGTTGCCGGTGGCAGCACCATACCGTTGCGGATTGAGTCGGCTGCCAGTGCCGGTCAATTGGTCAAGATTGAGCATCGAAGCGGCATTTTCCGCGGTGGGTAAATGGTGGGTTTGTGCCAGCAGCCCCAGCCATTCGTCCAGATTGACCTGAGCCCAATCGACCTTGTCCAGATCCTCGACTTTGATGCCGGTGCAATCGGGCGCTTCAGCGGTACCAAAGCCCATGCCCAGTTGCGGTTTGATTTGTTCGTTCAGGATTCTCGCCAGCGGCGTGTTGTAGCAGCAGTAGCTTTCCTTACGGATCAGACAGAGCCCGGTAATCGGGTCTTTACTGTCGCAATAGGTGCCCAAGTCCTTACAGACTTTCAACTGTTTCTTGGCCGCCAGTTCGTATTCCGGGATCTCGCACGACCAGACAATCTGGATGATCATGATCGCGATCATGACCGCGGTATAGGCGGCCATCAGCGTGCTTAACATCGTCCCTGCAAATGCCGCACCGCCCCCCAATTGAACGCCGCCCGATTGCGCGGCCGGCGTCAGGTTACCCAGCGAATCAAACGCCACTTGCCCCCCGGCGCTGAACAGCGCATTGCCGGCCGCTTCCCCAAAGGTGCTGCCGATCCATTCCGCCACCGTTTTCATCAATTCGCCTTTCAATGAATCCAATAAGCCCTGCGAGGCGATATCGGTGTTGCTCAGCATGTCGGTGCCGACCAGATCATTGACGGTCGAGGCAAAATCCGCCTGGAAACTGTTCCAGGCATCCCCTGCCACGGAAAAGGGCGTCCGCATGGTTTCCCAAACGCCTCGCACCGCGGAGGTGGCATCCATGCGCATCACCGCATTGTCCAGTTGACTGGTAGCCAGGATCAAATCGATGTATTGACTCAGCCCCATGCTGCCGGCGGGCGTTTTACAACAATCGACCAGTGTCACCACGCCACCGACCATTTTGCAACTGGCCTCTTCGCCTTTGAATACCTCGCAGGAACTGGGATCTTTTTGTTGCAGATCGGCATTGGCATAGTCGCAACTCAAATCCATCGCCATTTGCTGGGCCGTATTGAGTAGCGCCAGCGCCTTGGTAAAATCCTGACTTTGCGTCCGGTTCACGGTCATACAATCTTCACCCATGCAGCGAATCGGACCGGAGCATTGCTGTTGCGTGCTGCTTTGAATGCCGGGAATGCCGGCCTCTTGGCCGCAGTCATAGGTATCCACACTATCCCAGCAGGTACCAGAGGCCAAGGTATCCAGGCATTGGCTCTTGATGAAGGCGCAGCCCTGGTTCTCCAGATCAGCGCACGTCGTGCTCGGAGTTCCCGCGTCGGGCGGCGACAGACAATGCGTGCCTGCCGAGTCCGTCCAGCATTGTCCGGTGCTGTTCAAATCGCACTGTCCCGCCGCGGTGATGCTCATGCAGGTATTGCGAATGCCTGCGGAAGCGGCCACCGGCGCCTTGGCCAGATCGGACTCGCAGACCATCACTTGCGATACCGGATCGACGTAACATCCGGATGCGTTGGCCGGATCGTTAGTACAGCTGAGCTGGCTGCCCGCTTGGCAAATCCCATCGGTAATGGCGCTGGCCAGATTCTGGCAGTTCGGTCCGCTCCAGCTCCATTCGTCCTGGGTCATCAGTTTCGACAAGTCGTAACGCAGGCGGATGCGCGAGTAACCTTCGCCATTGCCGCCGACCATCGTGTCCTGTCGAAAGACCTTGTTGCCGGTACTGTTAAACGCATAAGTCACATCCTTGTTGGGATGATCGACCCAGCTGCTGCTGAGTTCACAAGAGCCCCCCCAGCCGGAGGAACCGGTATAGATCAGGCTGCCGCCGTAATAAACCCGGGCATGATCGTCAAACTCCACATCCTCCAGAGTGGCGCTGATAATCGCCTCGGGATGCAGCACTTGGTAAGTGACCTGCCAGCTGAATACGGCGCAGCCCGCCGACCAGTAATTATCGCCGACCACACCGACATACAAATCAATGCAGCCCGGCCCGCAACTGGACAATCCGCCATTTCCCGAGACATAGCTGAGCAGCGGTTCGACTTTCACCTCATGGGTTGCGGTACAGTTTTGCGGTACGGTCGGCTGCCTTAAGCACAGCTGATAGTCGGGAATGTGAACCGCCTGCGTGGTCGTGGTTTGGGTTGTGGTAGACGTGCAGTCCGAGAACGACGCTGCCCACGGCGTAAAATCGGCAAACACCTGATCGCCAGCCTTCCAGAGCGGATCGTTTTGTAAGTCCGGATGCGATTGGTGCGCATTGTTGATAAGGGTGCGATAGGCTTCGCCGGTGGCGCTGTTTTCGCCGTTCAAGATCGTTTGGGCATTGAGACCTGCGGCAATGGTGCCGGGGTTATTGCCATACAGACTGGTGAGGTTGGCCGTGACACTGTTAGCATCGTTTACATCCGGAAACAGGGTGCCGATATTGATCGTACTTTCTTGCGTCGTGCCAGGATTCAGCGTCATCGTGCCACCGCCGGCATCCACGGGAAACTGAAAGGCCTCCAGAAGTTGTTGTCCGGTTTGCTGTCCTTCGCTGCCTGCGGCCTGCATGGGATCCGCCCAAGTCACAGCGAACGGCGTCCAGGCCATGGTGACGCTCAGCGTCATGGCGAGCGAACGCGTCAACCGGAGATGACGATCAAAAAACGCGCCCAAGCCCATCTAAAGCCCCACGCAGCAGTCCTGCCAGCGCCAAAGGATATAGAGATGATCCTCCCCGGGCCCGGGAAAGGTGCGCCCCGCGCCCCAGGTGAAGGTGGTTTCGCCAATCACGTGATTGGATTCGGTTTCCGCGACCGGATAAAACATGCTGAGCCGGTATTGAGATTTCGGGATGAAGGGATAAATCAGTCCGCCGCACAAGGCGTCGTTTCCCGAAGTCTTCCAGGCCAAGCCCCGACGGTGCAAGGCCGCTGTCGCCCGGGTAGCCAGTAAACTGGAAATGCGCGGATCGGTACCGTAGCTGGTCGGTGAAATCCCGGACAAGGGATACATATGCCCCCAGGCGCCGGCACACCAGAACAAGGCATCGAGCGGATTGCCGGTCGCGGCGGCGGCCGCATCGGCGACGCAGGCGGCAATGGCGGCCGGATTGGCAAACAGCGCCGTTTCGGGACTGGTAAAAAACGCCAACAGGTCGCTGTTCCAGGTGGGGTCGAGCTCGGAGACATACAGCAGATCGAAATCCCGGTAGCCGTCGGCGTTACACCGATCATCCCAAAACAGATCGAGCAGAATGGTGAGCGGAAACGCGAAATAGTGGTAATTGAAAAACGACATCTCGCTGGCATCGAAATCGGCCTTGCCGGTGGTCGCGATCAAACGCACTTTCGAGGCGCTGAACGTGTGCCCGCCCAAGGCCGGCGAGCACCAGGGATTTCTGACCACTTCGATCAGCCGAGCCGGATTCCATAGCCCGACGGTCATGCCCAATTGCGGCAGCCCCAAGGGATCGGTGCAGAAGCAGAACTTCTGATCGGTGGCGATACTCGGCACATTGCCGCCCCCGAGCGACGCACCGGCCGCACGAATCGGAAACAGACAGCTCCAGCAAATATCGGTGATCAGTTTGCCGGACCATAGCTCGGCATCGGCGCAGAGCGGATCCATCGTTTTGCTCGTCGTGTCGGCATGGCCGGCGACCGTCAGGCTCAAAAGCAACCCCAACAGCCATGCTGGAGCCGGCCATTTCATGACTGCTCTCCTGCCGCCGGTTTAAGGACTTTGCGTTCCCGGACAACGATTCGGTTGCCGGACTGTTCGACCACTGCCGGCACGTGTTGCAACTGAAAACGCTGACGCACATCCGGCGTCAACAAATACACCGGCGCATCGAGCATTGTTTCCAGACTTTTTAAGCCTTCCCAACCATTTTCACGAGACAGTTGCGTCGCGAGATACAGGACGCGTGCGTTCTGGTCCCGGCAGGGCAACTGCCTGACGGTATCGAGCTGGGCTGGTTGGGTGGCATCGAAGACGATCAAGCACAACCCGAAGGCCAGTTGGTCCAGGGGATTGACGGTGTGTCCGGCACGAATGATCAGATTGCCGTTGGGCGCCACCAGATCACGCGGCGCGGTGACAGTCAGATCAATGAGCAGGTCCCGATCTTCCCGAGACGCAGGCAACACTTCGAATGGGCGCTTTTGCCAAAAACGGGCAATAGCCTGCTGCCTCATTCGCGATCCATCCAGCGTAGCCAATCGGCTTTTGATGGCTTCGAGCAGATCGATTTCGGCAATGTCATACACTTCACCGAAGCGCCCCAGATCACCCTGGCGTCCGGCATTCTGGCGCGATTTGACCCAATCGAGACTGCTCACGCCCTTGACCCGAAGCAGCGCCCTGCCCTGCGCCTCGACGACGATATCGGGAACAGTAGTCACCTTCCATTTCTGAAAGCGAGTGGGGTCGATCACGATATTCGGAAGCGGATCGATGTCCTTCAACAGCGCTTTCAAATCGGCGAAAAAACCCGGCAATTTCTGCCCGGGTTTGGGGCCACGAAAGACCAGCAAGACATCCTCCTGACCCGAAGCTTCCTCAAAGATGCCCTTGAGCACCGCGCCCCCCAGCGAGAACGAGACAAACATCACCCGTACCGGTTTGCCTTGTGGGTTGGCTGCCAGTCTATCGGGCATCGCAGCCAAGGCCTTGGACTTTGAGGCGTTGACGAGTTCCAACGCTTGCAGGTTGGCTTCGGATTGATGGGGATTGTTGTTCAACCAGTCTGGCCTTGGCTGTCCTTTCAGACGCTCGAGAATGGTTTGCGAACGAACCAGCCAGTCCTCTTCAGCCTGCGCGACACCCTGCGTCAGCAAAATCGCCAACATGAAGAATCCGGTCATCCGGCGCACCAAACGTGATTGCAGCGTGTGCTTAAAAAATCGCATAAGCCCGGCCAATCACCTGGTGGTCATAGACGTATCCCCAGTAACGCGAATCGAAACTTTTCGGTGTTAAACCTGTAACCCAATACGCGGCCGCCGGAATAGTTTCGTCGCGTTTGAAGACGGACAACGGTTTTCTGAGTTTCTCGGCCAGCGGCAGCCCTTCAATGATGAGGGCCCCGTTAATTCGGGTTTGACGGCTGTCGACCTGGACGCGATCACCGGTGACACCGGTGGCGTCTTGACGATGATTTGGCCGTCCTTGAAATACGGTTTCATGCGTTCGGCCCGAAAAGCGATAAGATCGCCGCGCCAGATGTCCTTGTTGTAGGTATCGATGAGATAAATACGTTTATCGGGCAAACAGCGGTCGACCTGATCATCGCCGCCGATCAAAAACTGCTGACCGACGTAGTGCTCCACGGCCAACAGCAGAATCAGAAGCGGTAAGGCTTTCAGCAGAAACGGCCCGAGCGGGACCTTGGGCCGGATATTTCGAAGCATCGACGTTGGTCTCATGGCTTCACTGCCCTTCCGGCCTGACATAGGTATCGTCCGGTGCCGCGACCACGGCTGTCGAATCCAGCACCAGGTAGCCGGCGTCACTCAACTTGGCAGCCAGACGCTGCCAGTCTTCGACGGTGCGAGCCATTTGCTCCGGGGTGGCATTCGGCGGAATTGCCTGGATCAAGCGACCACGATCCAGCACAAAAACCGGCGTGATCAGGTTCAATCGTTGCAAGGGTTCTTTCAGCATCTGAGTGGCCGCGATCGTGCCGCCCATGAGACCCAAAACCAACGCCATGAGGCCGATACCCAGCCACTGTTTACCGGCCATGAGTGACCTCCCGCTCTTTGGCTTTCCGGCTGCTTTGCAGTTGCTGAATGGCATCGTCCAGACTCAAGCCCTGGCGGCGCAGTTGTTTCAGCGCCTGCACATCTTCCGGCTTGGTGGAAAACAAAAGCCGTTTGAAAGGATCGACGATCAGCCGGCCAATTCCCGAACCCATCTCGGTCAAGAAAAAGATTTCGGAATATGCCCCCGGCAAGGTATGGACGGTCTTGAGCAATTCGTAACCGCCGTCCGACAGCGGCAGCCGTCGGTCCTGCTTCATGCCTTCGATGACTTCGGCTTTCTGACCCAAAAGGTACATATTCGCCGAGTTTTCGACGATAGCCCGGCCGGCGGCATTGCGGTACAGGTCATTGACCGACTGGGTAATGGTGACCGCGGCCCCGCCGTACTTCCGAAAGCGCCGATAGCCGTGCTCCATGAATTTGGCGACATCGCCCTCGGTGAGCAGATCCCAGGCTTCATCGATAATCACGATCTTGGGACGGTTGCGTTCGCCGAGATACATCTCCTGCTGGATTTGATAGATCAGTTGCAGCAACACGACCTGTTGCAGGTGTTTCCGGCCTTTCAGCTCCTCCAGTTCCAGCACCGTGAAATCGTTGCTGAAGCGGGCGTTGTTGCGTCCGTTGAAATAACGCCCGTATTCGCCGCGGCTCGTGAACGGAAACAACTGCTCGCCGACATCTCTGAGGCGCTGGTCGTCTTCCCGGCAGAGGATGGCCGCAATGTCGTCGACCGACATCGCCTGGGCTTTCTCGGTCCAGAGGTTTTTCAGAACGCGCTTCAAACCGGCCGTTTGAAAATCGCTGAGCTTTTCCGTGGGCGCGGCCATTTGACTGACGAGCCCTGCCAGCATGTCGGCTTCTTCTTCGAAGTTCTGCACGATTTCGAAGGGATTCATGCAAATCCCCGAGCCGTGGGTAAATTTGACGAAATCGCCTTCCAGCACTTCGCAGAGATTTTCATAGGAGCGGCCGACATCGATCGTCCAGATTTGCGCGCCTTCGGTCAGGTAGCTGACGATGATTTCGTTGGTCAGAAACGATTTGCCCTTGCCGGATTCGGCGGCGATGCAGAGATTGTAGTTGCCGGTGGTATCGAACAATGACACTGCCATGTGTTCGCCATTGCGCGAGACAAAATTCAATGTCGGCGTGCCGGTACCGGCCCAATCGCCGAACAGCGGCAGCAACGGAATCGCATGCCGGGTGGCCAGGGTGCGGTAGCGTTTGAGATCGGGTATCGCCGCCCGTTCGGCCCCGAACGGCAGGCAATTGAGAAAGAACGGCAGACAAAAATACTTGTCTTCCAGAAGCTGAAAACCCAGTTCCCGGAAATACACGCGGGCATTGGAAATCGCCGCGGATTCCTCGCCGTCATCGCAGAACAACACCAGACCGAAATAGCTCCGGATCGGCCGGTCGCCGTCGCCATAGGCATCGAACAGCACATCGAAATTATGCTTGCGCTGGATCAGCGCCGGCAGGAAACGGGCGATCGGCGTATTGACCTGATTGGTGATGAACTGCCTGACGCCTTCCTGGCGGGCGCGGGTGGATTCGGCATCCGGGTAATGCAGGGTCAGGCTGATGAGCGCATTCTGGCGAATGCCGCGCGTGCCAGACAGAATGTCGCCGAGATAGCTTTTGGCGCTGCCGAAATAAAAATGATCGGGCGTGCGCTTGGCGGAGAGGGTTTTGACCCGCTTGGTGCCCAGCCAGACGCCCTTCTCGTCGGTCTCCAGCGCATTGTCGTAATCCAGCAGCTGATCGCGGATCAGTTGCGTCGGGTCGCATTCGGGAACGACGCGGTCTTTCCAGCCGGCATCATCATTCCAATTGAGGACCGTATTCAGTACCCGCACATAGTGATCCGCGTCGAGCACGTCAGGATTGAGCCCGATGGTGGTCAAGGATTGTTGGGTCGCCCGCTGCAATTCCGCGGCCCTCACTAATTCATTCTCGCTGGGCCTCGGATTAACGATGGGCAGCTTGACGGTCACGATCACCTGGCTGCGGCGCAGGCGTGCGCCAGAAACCGTTTCCGGCGCTTTACCGGTGCCCTGCCGCAAAAAATCGATACTGGCTTGTGTCATCGCTTTATAGATCGTCTTTTGCTGTTTGAGGCGACGGGTCTGCATGATGGCCAACGATTCTTCAATGTCCGGCGATGTCCAGAGACTGACCTGCAGCAGGGTCTCGGTGGGCCAGTCTTGGTTCAGCAATACATTGACCCTCGCCGAAACGCTCGGATCGGCGCCGGTCAGCGGCCGGCAAATAAAACCGAAACCGATGCTCGCATCCGCCAGCAGAAAAAGCTGGTGATCGGGGTCATACGCCAAAGCCGAAAACAGGGAGTCGGCAGGATGAATGCGAGAGGGCTTCATGAGCCTGCCTGCCGCATGGATTGGGCTTCAGCCTCCTGCGGTGCCGTCCCTAACAAGCGTATCGTGTAAGGATGGCGACTGAGTCGCAGGGCGCGTCCTTTGCGGATGAGTTCGCGGGCGCGCGCCGGATGACAGGAATTGAGCACCCGCCCATCGCTCGCCACGACATGCACACGCACCCCATTGGAACCCCGAGTTGAAATTCGACAGTTGCCCGCCGCCGTCTCGGAATGGGAATGGCTTCCGGTGATCTCGTTCATGTCGCACTCACAGCGTGGCGGTGACGATATTGGTAATGATCGTCGGGGCGGCGAACAAGCCGACGCCACTGGCGATACCCAATACGAAACCCATGATGCTGCCGCGCACGACGCCGGCAACCAGGCCCACGATCACAAATACGATGGCGATAATGCGGCCCAGCAGCCCTTCCACCCAGCCGGTAAGCAACGTCCAGACATTGTTGAACTCGGTGCCACCGGCTCCGGCCAGCGCATCGGGCGCCAACATGACGAGCAAGAGGGATGCCAGGACCACCGACGCGCCCGTTTGACGTGACAATCTCATAAAAAACGACCTCATGGGAAAATGAACAGACGGTTGCCCGTCCTGTCTCGGACCCAATGTCCGGCTCGCCCAAGCGGTTGCCCGCGGCTTCTCGCCCATCCCGGCAAGGATTGGCGGAAGGATGTTCAAGGCATGTTCGGCGCCTTGGAGGGGCCTGGCGGCATGCCTTCGATCTCGCTGCCGGCCTGATCCCGATCCAGCGGTCTTTCCGGAGGACGCTGGTCGATTTGCAGCGGGACCAGCGACGGGCTGACCGTCGGCGCGCTTTTACCGATCATCCAACGGCGGGGTTCCAGTTCGGTATACACATAGCCCGAGACCATCAGGTCGCCGTCACTGTCTTCCCAGGGCGCAATCCAGATGCGCATGACCTGAGCCGGCGTTCGGATCGGCGTGGGATCCTCGATTTTGGGGACAGGTTGCCGAGCATGGCGCGGGGAAGGGGCGATTGCCTCTGCTTTAACTGCCTCACTTTTGGGGGTTTGGGGTTTGGGCGGCTCCAGCAAGGCTTTGTCGGTCACCTGATAGGCTTCGGTGGTGGACAGACACTGGGGGTCGTCCGGCATGCCCTTGCAGCCGTATTGCGTGGCACAGCCGGTACTGAAAAAGACGGTCAGCCCCAGGAGAACCAGCCGAATGAATACGCGAAGGCTCACGGCTTTTTCTCCGTCTTGTCGGTCTTGGCTGGGGCTTGGACGACAGCAGGTTTGTTTTCCAGCCAGTCGGCCAGCGATTCGGGCGCACCGCTGTGCGTGCGGCCGTCCGGAGCGATCAGAAACGGCACGCCGGGCAGGCCAAACAGCTTGGCGGTCACGATCGCCCGTTGCAGCGGCTCCTTGTTACAAGACGCAGGATTATCGGTTGGAAGACCGGCATAATCCTGTTTCAGGAGGCGCTGGCGGACGCTGTCCCGATCTTTTTGATCTTTGGAGGCTTGCTGACAGGCCAGTTGCACGACGATGTTTTGCGATTCCTGGCCCAGGATCGGCACCATCACCAGTTTGAAGGTATAGCGGTCCTGCAAGGCTTGCAGGTCTTTCATGACCTTGCCGCAATACGGACAGCGCGGATCGATGAAGATCAGCACTGAATCTTTGCCGCGACCGACGGTGACAGAACCCAAATCGTCGATATTGAGCTTCATCCGTGACAGATCAATCCGTCTGGCGATCCGGTCAATATCGGGAAGATCCTTGATTTCCTGCTGGGTCCAGACATCGAGCAATTTGCCGCCGTACAGCGCAAAGCGGCCATTACTCGACATGAACACGATCTGCCCGCCGGTCTTGACCATTTTGAGCCCGGTGATCGGCAAATCCTGCATGCCGTCGATTTTGACCGACATCAAGCCGGCGGCGATATCGGCAGGTGAAATCTTCGGCGCATCGGCTGCCATCGCGGCAGCGCCTGTGCAAAGCAATGACAGAAGAGCGAATCGGCTAAGACAATTCATAGTAGCGATCGTTAGGGATTGAAATGATGGCAACAGCTTACTGGCTACCGCCAAGCAAACACGGACAATAAATGGCGAAAATACCCATCTTTTGCATCAGGCCGGGGTTTTCAATTTGAGCGCGGTGCCTTTTTGCACGATGAAATTGACCTGCCGGGTGGCATCGACTTCGATCACCGGGTAAATCTCTTCGGCCATATCCATGTAAAAGTGCGAGAGGCGCTCCATCGCATAACCGGCCCCTTTCAGCGCCCCGCCTTCCATGGACTGGGAAGAAAAAGCGCTTTGAAACGGCGTCGTACCGGCCAGACTCCCCAGACCGCCGGTCATCAGCACCGGCACCTGGTTACGGCCGAAGGCATCGGAAAAGCCGCGCAGAAAGCCGGCTATCATCGACTGCGCCAGCAGGGCGCCTTGTTTGGAGACGACACGGCCTCTGACGCCATTCTTGCCATCCTCGCCGGTCGCATAGGCGTTCATCGGCACTTCAATCACGCCGCCGTCCTGACGCACGCAGGAAAACGTCTCGCCGCGAAAATAAGCGCGCTCGGCGCTCAAGTCGCCAAAGCCAGCGGCCAACAGAAAGCATTCGCGCAAATCCGCATGGAAGCGATTGGGCAAAATGGCTTCCTTTTTGATCCGAAAAAGCACCGGCATCGGCTCCTTCTTGGCCTTTTTACCGGTGGGTGCATCCAGTCCGTTCAACAAGACGCCGGTCAGAATACTGCCGGCCGGGATAAAGACTTCGCTGTGCCTGGCGGATGGCTCAGATGAGGTTTTCCCTTCCGGTCCCCTTGGTGACGCCTTGTCATCCTTGATCACGCGAATCTGCAAGGCCGCCTGCGGTTGGGTATTGGAAGACGCACGCCCTCCCGATATGCCGGGATTGCCCGGATTCGAGCCGGCTCCGGCGGCTTGTTCGAAAACACGGGTCAGATCATTGGGATCGGGCGTGGTGCGGGTGACGTTCGATCGCCGCTCGGGCGAATTGGACAGGGGTAATACGGTACCCGCTGTCGGGCCGGTATCCGGAAGCAAAGCCCCAGGCGCTGCCGGTTTGTTCCTGAGCGCTTCCAGTTCACCGGAGACGGCTTTCAACTTGGCGTCATAGGCCTCCCGCTCGGCCAGGGTCCATTGCTTGAAGCGCATCTCATCGGATTGTTGCTGGCGTTTTTGCTGCTCTTCAATCGCCCCCAGACGGCGGCCCTGCTCTTCATTTTTCTGCAGCAGGTCGCGTAACTGGGCGGAAATGCCGTCGATACCTAACGAGCGGGGATCGCTATCGGTGAGAATGTGCTGGATCGTAGCCTGCTTGCTGGATGGTTTGACGACTTCCGGAGACACCGAGGCCAAGCCGATGATCGTCGCGATCAACACGGTACCGATGCTACCCACGACGACATTCCGTTTGGCAGTCGGGCTCAGCGCCGACCACCAGTGGTCGATACCGGCCATCAAGGCATCCTCCCGTTCAGCAAGGACGGTCTGACCGTGATGGCAGCCTCGTCTTTTCGTCTGACCGCGACATAAAGTTCGGTTGATTCATCGGGTCCGAGCACCACTTTCGGCCAGGCGGCCACGGCCAGGACTTCGTCCTGGGTGGAAGCGCAGGCGCGTTCATCGAATTCGATCGGGATGACGCCGGTGTTGTGTGCGACACCCACGAATATCAGCAGCTCTGGACCTTCCAAAAGCTGGCCAGTGCGAATCCGGACTCGGTCTTGATGACAATGGATTTGTTCGGTCTGGCTGGGATCGCGCAATGAAAACCCGGCGGGCGTTTTTTGTAATCCCAGATCGCGGAACAACTGCTTCAGGGTCGTGATGTAGTCCTGTTCCTGGTTTGCGGGTTTATCGGACGAATCTTTGGTTCGCTGTTGCCATTGCGTCAGCCGTTTATACGTCTCCTGATCCAGGCTGAGATGGATTTCACGGGCGGGTATCCGTTTGGGAATCAGCGTCAACGAGAGCGCGATATCCTGATTGTCGCCGGGGGTGATGTACAAGGTCACCGGCGTTTCATCGGTGGTCGCGACATAGACGATCTTGCCCTTAGTGCTGGTGGTCGCCTGACTGGTCGTGGTCACCACCGGGTTGTCGAAGGGCGTCACCAGCCGGTTCAAATGGCCAACCGCAATCGGCATCAGCTCGTTGATGCCGGGCTTAACCTGAAGGGTTTGCGGCGCGACGGAAGTAGCCGCCTGTTGAGGGGGCGGATTCAGGACACTGGCATCGACGGGCGGCAATTCGACTTGCAGCGGAGGCTGATCAGTTGCCATACTTGACACATCTTTCAAGGGCGCGGTTTCCGCCGCCTGATTGTCTTTAGGCGGAGGTGCGGTCAATCCGTTAGCCGGTAATTCCTCGGCGGATATCGGCAGGCTGATGATCAGCAATAATGCGAGTGGACGACAGGCACTTTTCATGGCGTTGCAGCTCTCGGTGGCAATTGCGCGGCTTTCAGGCGTTCCAGCGTTCTGGGGTCTTCGGGATAGACATCGATGAACTCCAGGCGGGGCCGGTAGTTTTTGATGGCAATGATGAATTCGTAGGTGCGTGGCTTGATGTCCGGCTTGGAACTGGGACCCTGGCTTTTGAGTTCGCCGCTGACAAAGACCTTGTTGGTCTCGGCTTCATAATCGACATGCCGGGGCGTGAAGCTGATCGCGACCCGGTCCATTTTGATCGCCTTGATCTGATCGGTCATCGCATCCAGCACGGTGCGGTAGATCTCGGGCGCCAACAACGGCTCGATGGCGATTTTCAGGAAATCGGCATTGGCCGGCGTGGTATTGCCCAACAGCTCGGCCAGAAACAGGCCCCAGGACTCCTTGAATTCGCTGGAGGCGGCGGTTCGGGTCACTTCGACTTCTTTCGTTAAGGTCGGCGGCACCAGAATAATACTGCGTTCGGTACGCCAGGCGGCCAGCGAGGTAATCACGCACACCGTCAGCAAACCCAGGATGATGATGCGGCTGAAACGGTTCTCTGTCTCGTGCCCTTCCCAGGTCCGAAGAAAATCCGAAAGCCTCACGGGTAGAACCGCCGGATGAAGGGATTGGGAATGGTGATCGCTTTGCTGGGCAGCAAACCCAGCCAATAGATCGCATGCAAGGTATAACCGTCCGGGCGGTTGTCGCGAAAGCGCCGGTAGAATTTGACGGCGATGGCGCCAATGGCCAGGGCCGGAATGAATTGATCGATCAGCATGCCGGTGAGCATGCACACCATGAACGGCACGATTTCATCGGCGCTCCACAGCAAAAGGTGAATCGGATCGTCGATGGTTTTAGGAATGGCAACGGGTTCCATAATGATCTCCGGGAGGGATGATCACTATTTTGGTGATTTGAAAGCCCTTATCGGCCACAATAAATCTCGTTACCGAGGATTTTTTGTTGGGAATCGTGCTATTTTTTGTGGCGTGGGAACAAGACAATCCGATCCGAGATCGGGCGGTGGATTGATAAAACGATACGTTTTTATTTAGAGCTTTGCTTAGCGTTTTTCAATTTGAAAAAATAGAGCAAACCGTAAAGCAGTCATCCACGAATATAAAATTGAAGAAAAATCAATAGATCAGACCGACCCGAAGCGGAAGTTCGCTGATATTCTTTATCGAATTCAAATTGGCCAAACAAACTTGGATATGAGCACATTATGAGATGAACTAACTATTGTGCTGATAATTCACGAGCAATTTCTCGGATATCTGCTTCTGAATCTTGTGACAGTATCTGCAAATGTTGTTTTATCTCTGCAACAGTTGAATAGGGCTCGGCAAGGATTGGAATCGCTGCGTATCTAAACATTGGGTTATCGTGTTGTAGCAGGGTACGTATCAAAACACATTGATTCGGCGAAAATTGTGTCTTCTTTTTTAATGCATTAGACAGCAAATCCAATTCTAACTTCCCATTTAATATTTCAGAAAGAAATAAATCCCGCAACGATTCAGATTCATTCAAGCGCTCATTCAATGACTCTTTACTGACATCTTTTACATCCGATCGCGAATCTGAGGCCATAGAAATAAGTTCGGTATCATCCACAACATCGGCTAGTAACATAGCTTTTGCGAGCAAAGAGCGGGGACTATCTGGTATTACACCACCTGAAACGGGATAAGGTTCTTCATGAACTTGCCAATGGCAATAAGCTTTGCGTATTAAAGTTGTAATGTCCGTTGTCCCTGAAACCGCAACCTTAGAGGCAAGTTCCGTTGCTGAAATGGCTACTTTGGGATTCATGCACAGAAGACCATTCTCGATATATTGAAGAATATCCTTGTCTTCCATGACATTATCTAATTCGCCCAATTTTTCAAAAAGGGCCTCACAACCGTCAGACATAGTATCCAACAGTCGGTTACGAATCAGTAAAAGAGCATCAGCGACATCTATATGAGACATTAAATGTGCAGCGGCTAAAAGCGTATTAGCCTTACCTTTCTCCAAAAGTCTTCTAATAATTGGAAGGATCTGATCTTTAGTTGCTTTCTGTTGTAATAGGTTCGTCGCCAATACAATGAGCCAATCAGACTGTTGAAATAACGTGATTTCTAAGTTTTCGAGTGATATAGGGAGTTGGCTTGCAAGTTCCCAATTAGGTTGAGTATCGACATGAACCAGGCTGTCGTAGAACAAAAGATCATCGTCAACCTGTTTTTCGAGCCTAGCTTTCAAAATACGAACATCGCGGATTAATTGATCTCTCTCCACGCCCGATACTGTTGCAATAGCATGTAAAACTGCCTTGATTGCTTCGGCTTCTATTCCAAAATTCCACTTCCAAATGTCTCCGGCAGAAATTTCCCAATAGGATGAGGCGTCCATAAAGCCGCTCATGTGCATCAATAGACTATTGTCGTCAATTGGCTCGTCAATATTTACGATTACCGTAGGATCATCCAATGCATTAAGAAGACTAATGTGGTGATCTTGCCAACTTTCTTTCAAGTCTGGCGTAAGCCAAGGCATTTTCCAGTCTAATGAATAGTCTCTCGGTAATAGTTTGCCATAGGGTTTCAAAAGCGCCGCTATCTCAATTCTAAAACCTATTGTATGTCCTATATTTTGAATTAGAATCGCATCCAAAACAGCTAAACCGATGGGGTCTGCATCACGTGTCAAAATAGCTTTTGTTGCCGATAAAATAAAGCCCTCAATAATCTTAGGTCTTGGGTCATTGAGCAAAAGCCTTCCTTCGTGCAATCTCCTAAAACGGTAGTCGTCACTAGGCAATACCTTCAACATATCGAGCATTGCTTGATAATCGAAATACTGCGAGCCAGCCGCAGTAACACAAGCCCAAGCAGAGAGTCTAGTCCAAGGTTGCTGATGCGAAAGCGCATTTTTTGCGCGAGCGCAGACTTCCTCCGGGTATTTTGAGGCGATTTTGAATAGCGAAAAACCCGCTTGAAGAGCATCCCAACGACGTGGGGACAAAACGCACTCCCATGCAGTATCGATTAACCTTTCGATCACTGAGCTACTAACTTTAACATCGCAATCGTTGAGAAATTCTACTGCTTGGTTAACAGCTTTAGTATCTAGTTTTCCTTGAGGGATAGTAGTTATTACAGCATCAACTGCACTTTCTGCTAGACCCATTGAGCAAGAAAACTTGATAGTTTCATTCCAGGATGCATTCTTAGAATACGTACTAAGTACATTATTTTGCATTTTTGGCTCAAGATGTACGAGATGCTTTGCTGCAGCGTACTCGCTAAAAGTCTTGTGTACAAAAGTAATCGCCTCATCAGTTTGGAAACGAACTCGCTCAAGCATGCCAAGGTCTTGCCATCGACTTGCGCACTGTTCGCAAATCGCTTTGGCTTTAAGTATTGGTTCATGTAATTCGGCCGCTATATTCTTTGCGCATCGTTCAAGTATTTGCTCCAAAGATTCATGGGGATTTACTAGTAGGTGCCACCCCAACATCTCAAGAAATCGCATCATCACGACACTCCCCACCTCTCCATCTTCGTGCCGTTGGCTAGGAGCCTCTTCGATCAGTTCGAATAACCGCTTATAAAGCTGCGTTCGAGTTGCGCCTACTGACTTGCTCTTCAAAGAAAGTGCGACTAGAAATCCCAGCAGCATCGGACTTTTCGTTGCCACGGTTTCAACGTGACTGAGTTTAAGCTGTCCTTCTGCAAAAGTAAGTGCTTTGGTGAGCTCTGATGATCTTTCATCGAAAATGCCGGCCAAAAGCTTGGATATATGTTGTTTGGTTTTGGATGACTCCAATGGAACTAGTTCGTAATGTCTCCATGCCCTAAGAAGACTGGAATCATATCCAATTGGCCTTGTCGTTACGAGGATTCTGCATTGTGGATATCCGGATGCAAAGCGTAGAAGTCCTTGAACAACATCAATTTGTGCGTTTCCACATTCATCAAGTCCATCACATAGAAGTACCACGCTCTCCTTGCTGACGAGGCTCAGGTCTTTCATGTGTATGCCAGAACCATCCAAACCGAGTTCGAGAACACAGTCCGCAAATCCTATTCCACTACTCCTCATGCGTGCGGCAATATCGCGTAGTCGGACCTGTAGCACGGGATGCCCGCTTTTTGCATAGAAGATTCCCAATCGTTTCAGCAGAGTAGTCTTACCCATGCCGGGACCTGCTATAACTACACCACGTCTTACGAATTGTCCTAATGTTATTGAATCAATTTGTTTGACATTTGTAGGGACTGATCGAGAGTTCCAAGAATGGTAACGTTTAAGAGCTTCCTCCAAATTATTTGCTTCGTTAAGCCCGTCCACCTGAACGAGAGCTTTCATCTCTATCCATGCGGTTTCAAGTGGCAAAGACTTATCAATTCCGAAAATTGAGAATGCGGCATTTGCTTCAACTACCCAATTAGATAATTTGTGAAGCACGATTAGTGGTGCAGTAGAATTATCATACCGTAAGGAAATGCCGGCACTTTGGAGGAGTTGCAACACTGATCTAGCTGATCTTTGTCCTCGTAATTCAATAAGCCAGTGTGAATCTCTGTATAGATGATCCCATGCATTCTGCACGTTCTCACATAGGTGCCCAAGTTCGGCATGAGCTGCTTGGATTGAAGCCGCGTCAGTTTCTAAAGCATGTACCGTGACAATACGTAATCTTGCTGTGATTTTTTCAACATCGAACGACTTTTCAAAGAGTTGTAATTTAAATTTCTGGCTCAAGGATTTTAGATCGTCAGTACGACCCTGTCCCATTCGAATGATGTCCATAGCAAGTTCATTACGGATTGTGCCACTACTGTCTGGTGAAACCACTAATACGCCATATGAAATTGCGCCTGAATCAATAGCGGATGCAAGGCTCAGCAATGTATCCCAGAGGTTTTTGCCGGCTGTTAGTCCTTTTTTAACTTGAATTTCTGTGACAGAACCATCATTGAGCTGAAGACACATGTCATCACCAGATCCTCCTGTTTCCGTTTTAAAAGTTACAGGTACATCTGCTACTATACCATTAAGCCACCCTAGAGGAGTTCCTCGTGCGACATGGACAGCAACAATTGCTGTCACACATGCTTGAAAGTTCATGCCACCAGCTGCGGCGCTGCCGCCCCACTTGTTTTGCTTCAGATTGTTTTTAGGGTATTGGGGTTTTCTTGCCATCTTCGACTTGCGGTGTTACAACATTAGTTTATGTATATTAATTTATGAAATTAGACTTTCAAGTTATTTACATACATTAGAGCCAATTAATCATTAAATCTATATCTCCCTGGTTTTCAAGTTTTAAATTAATCGAATTATTAGAAAATTTATTTTTATATTTTCCAAAGGCCACTTTTGGCCGGTCAGCGCCGATCAACATACCTTACTGATGATAATTGCATCGGCTGCTTTCGGGCAGTTTTAATGATTGCTAAGGTCTATGGGGATTGCGAATTCATCAGGCAGTTTGAAAATTTAAAAGATGGCGTCAAGATTGAGATGATAACGAGTATGCTTCCTTTCCCCCGTCCTTGACAACGCTCCCTTGCCGACTAAGTCCTGCAAGTCTCGTGTCGCGGTGGCTCGGGTTGCCCCCGTGATGTGAATGTATTTTTGGGCACTGAGCCCGCCCGTGAAGCCTTCCGGTCCTTCTCGGAACATCCTGGCCAACGCTTTTTCCTGACGTGAATTCAATTGCCCCCTTAGCCGATCATATAATTTGGTTTTTTTGATCAAAAACTCGATCCAGCTTTGGGTATAGGCTTGGGCGGCAATCACCAAGTCCGCGAAATAGATCAGCCAACCGGTAATTTCGTTGTGTCGATTGGCGCGCTCAAGGGCTTCGTAGTAGGTCTTTTTGTTGCGTTCGATGGTGGTGGCAAGTGCAATCAGGGTCGGTTGACCCAAACTTTGAGCCAGCGCTTTTTCGGCAAGCGCCCGTCCGATCCGGCCATTGCCATCTTCAAAAGGGTGGATGCTGACAAAATAGAGATGGGCCTTGCCGGCGCGCACTAAAGCCGGCAGCGGGCTTTTTCCCTCGGGTGCTGTATCATTAAACCAGGCAATAAACCGATCCATCTCCGGCATCATTTCAGAGGATGGCGGGGCTTCAAAATGCACTTTTGGCGCATAGACGGCGCCGGATACGATTTGCATCGGCTCCGGGTGAGTCCGGTACCGACCGATGTCATGCAGGTCACGGCGACCATTCGCCAGCATTTGGTGCCATTCGAATAGCATGGTGTGGGACAGAGGCGCTTCAAACCCTCGATACAACGACACCATCAATTCCGCGATCCCTTGTTCGGCCGGGGAGACTTTGCGATGATCGGACATCAATCCGAATTGGCGGCGAATGGAGGACTGAAGGCTATCTCGGTTAAGGTATTCTCCTTCGATCTCGGAGGTTTTCAGCGCTTCATTGCTGATCAACTCGACGGTTAATTGCCGCTGGTCATCTTCATCAAGATGTTTGAAAGCGCCGAACCTTAGGCCGGCGCCCAGCAGTAAACGCTTTTCGCTTTCCTCAATCCGGGATGGGTCGTAGCTAAAATCAGGCCAGTCAGGTTGTTGCCAGTTCCACATCATGAGTGATATCCCCTCCTCTTATCACTCATAATAAGCATACTTATGAGCTATAGAAAGTATTTTTTTAACTCATCTGCCTCGTTGAAGAACGTTGCAGTGAAATTCAAGATTTCCGGATGAAAAAAAAGCATTTGAGATGATATGAAAAAAATCCGTTAAACCCGCTTCTGGGTATTGGCCAGAAATACATTCAAGGCAGCCGCCACGATAAAGATGCCGACCGGGACTGTTTGCGGTGGCACCGGAAACGGCAGCGTTAGCCCCATGAACAACAGATAGACAATACCCAGCATCAGATAAAGACTGTAGCGGTGCGCCATGGGACTGGGATAATCGAAATTGGTCTGGCTGATTTTTCGCCGAATCAGACCATCGATCGCAAAGGGCATGAGGGTGACTGTCAAGAGCGGCCACCATACCCACGCCATGATCAACCTCTGGATCATCTGGTACACCGTCTCCCAAAGCACATCCAGCCGGCTTTGGATAAAAGGAAAGAAATCCCGGCGGCCGACATCTTCAAAGCCTTTCGATAGTTGCCGTTCGCGTTCGGTCGGAATGAAGTAGTGGTAGACGCTCTCCCGGATTCCGGTATTTACGAAGAGCCGATCAAACCACTGTTGGCTGGTCCGGCGGATTTCCGCCTCTTTCTCGACGCCGATATAGGCGATCAGCATGTGATCCTCGGCCGTTTGAATCTCCCGTGTCCAACGATCCGAGACAAGGCAGGCCACCAGAATGATTTCCAATAGCCAGATCATCAAACTGAGCAGTAGATTACGCTGCACGTTCAATCCTTGCCGGTAACAAGAGTTGAACGCAGCACCGGCAGTCGACCTTTAACGATCCGCCCGCCCGACAATTTGGCGATGTAATGCAGGTCAGGGAGTTGCCCCAACAATTGCGGCGCAAACAAATCACCCTCCTCTTCCATTAATCGTTCACCGACATTGCCGGAAAATACCGTGGGATTGGTCGCGCTGGTAGCCACACCCTGGGTGCGCATGATGTATTTCAGCCGGGTTTTGGGCAGGTTGTCGGTAATGTACTGCTGGGTTTCGCTATCCATGATGCGCAGGGCGATCAGATTATTGACGTTGCCGAGGACCTGCCGGGCTTTATCCTGGGAGCCCGTACGCGCTGCAAAGTCGGCAAAAGTCTGGGTGGCAATGAACAGCCGTATCTTGGCGCCGCGGCCTTTGTTCAAGACTTGAATGAAGGGATCGTTGATGACTTCGGCGGCTTCGTCGACAAACACATTCACCGGTCTTTCCGAGACGCCATAGTTGTAGCGATCGCCCGCAACGGCGGCAAGATCGGCCAGCAGAATCGAGCCGATGGCGCTGCCGACCAACCCATCCGATAACGAATCCAGACCGATATACGCCACTTGGGCCTTTTCGATGATATGTCCGGTATTGGTAATGGGGCGAAGATCATCCACATCATTCGGATTGGGCGACAGCAGAGGTCCCAAAGGGCCCGATGTCAGCATATTCATGATCGGAATCAAGGAAGCCACCATCTTGCTGAAATGGGTGCGGTCGTGTTCGAATAACGACAACAAGCCTTCCAGATCCAGATTGGCCGCTTGCTGTTGTACAACCTCCCGATAAAAGCGCACCAGACCGGCGGCTTTGGAGTCGATGTCCTTGGCCGCTTTCAAATAGGGTCTGGCCTCCCGCCGCCAATCGCCTAGACAGGTGTCGTAATAGCGTTCCAACGCTTGAATGACCAAGGTGGAAGGACCGCCTTCCAAATAACGGCGCAGCTTGGCTAAAGTCGGCCTTTCCTCAATCACCAGAAGGCCTTGGATCACGTTATCCAGTGACTTCTGGCCGAATGCCTTGAAGGGATCCGTGGTCGTCTCGCCCGGGGAAATGGCGGTAATGCGGCTGGCAATTTCCGAAGGACGGTTGAAATTGTGCAAGGGATCCAGGCGCACGCTGTCCTCCGGGAAGGCCGGATGAAAATAGACAAAGCGATCGGGGCGCTGTGCCAGTTGACAGGCCCGCTTGGCCGATGCCATCAGGTCCTTGTCGCCTTTGGGATCGATGATGATCACCGCTTCGCCACGCAGCACCGCCTGCGTCACCAGCAAATCAAACGCCCGCGTCTTGCCGGCGCCGGTGGTGCCGACGATCAAGGTATGGCCGGCCGTATGTTGAAGTGGCTGCCGGACATCGCTTTCCGAAATTTCAAGCCCATGAATCCAGGCGGAGCCCATGCGTTGATGATCGGTCGGAATGAGCGTGGACACATCGCGTTTGAGAATTTCGTAAGCCAACTGAGCATGGCTTTGCGCCCAATCAAAACCCCAGCCGAACCATAACTCTTCCGGATGACGTTTCACGAATCGCTTGAGCTTGTCGGCGTCCAGATACTGAAACCGGAATTGTCGAAGGCGTCTTTTGCGAACCCAGAGACTCATCGCGGGCGGCAATCTCCACAATATCATGAGGCCGCACACCCCCATCAGCCAGTCGAAAGGCTCATGCGGCAAACCCGACCAGCGGTTGACCCCAAAGGCCATGATGGCACCGCCGAGCCATCCCGCAATCGCAATGACTTCGAAGAGAGGCCGCCAGGGAAACTGATAATCGTAATCGGACTTCATGGACCGACTCTGACTTTGAAGCCACCGTCATCGTTTCGGAAATCCGGGTGGCTGGCCATCTCGCGTAACAAAGTGCTGCGCTTGAGTCCGGGATGCTGTTGCAGACACTGAACGATGTCAGACTCCTCAACAATGCACCAATCTTTGTCTGCAGGACTCGCATTTGAAACCGGCCTGGATTGTCGCAATTGGTCGATCAAGGCCATGACTGCTTGACTACCCGATGGCGTGCTGTGAGCCCCCTTCGTCGCGGAAGACTGGGTCGAAACGGTATCGACAGCGGACTTTTGCTTCGATGGCTTTTGGGTAATGAATGGCTCAGTCGCAGATTGCGGTTTGGATTGGGAATATGTCTCGGGTTTGGTTTGCGCCGGTTTTACGGGAAGCACTCTGGACGGCCGGATTTCTGCAGGCACCGGATTATCAGCAATCGAGGCTTTGTTGAGGTCAAGCTGCTCCCCTGACTTTTCAGGCTTGATCGGCAAAGGTTTTATCTTTTTGTCCTTAACAGGTGTTCGTTCAGCAATTTTCGGGGCTTGTTCCGTTGCAACGGCTGGCGAGCCGGGTACCTGAATGAGCTGTTTCAGAATGCCGCTGGGTTCCTCGGCCAACAGCACCCCCCGAACCTGATTGATCACCTGTACCTTACGCATGGGAGAAAGAACATCGGTCACCAGCCAACCTTTCTCTTCCAGGGTCTTGATAAAAAGGTTTTGCTCGACATGGAGTTTTTGCGCCGTGTCCGGAAACGGCAATAACCATTTTCCCTGAGCCTCCAACAGAGCGACGCTCCACTGTAAATTTCCCGAGTTTATTTCGTCAGCCAGTTGAATGAGCCATTCTCCAGCCAAACCGTGGGCATGTAGCCAATTTCTAGCTGCATCGACACTGTCGACTTTAAACAGAGGGGTGACTGTTCCTACGTTGCTTGCCTCGGGAGTGAGTGAGATGTTTGGACGTTTAATTTTTTTCGATATCCCGGCCTTTTCTATGGGCTGTAAGGCTGGTTTAGAAATAGCTGTATCAGCGTTTATCGATTCCACTCTGGCAGTCGGGTTTAACGGCGTGTCACTCATTTCATCCTTATTCAACTGATCTTGGTATTCCGGAAGGACCCGCTGATCAGGCGCCGTCGCAATTCCCGGGTTGCTGGCAAGCGTGTCATTCTGCTCTTGATTGATTCCCATGGCCGACGTGGCCATCGAGCCATCAGCTCCCAAAGATGTTGCCATCGGTGCACTCGGTTGAGCCTCTTCTGTCCCTCCTGGTTTGGCTTGTTCCGACTCGGCTTTAACGGCTGACTGGAGGTCTTCCTCGACTTCGATCCCTTCGATGGCAACCGGCGGCTCATTGCTATAAATCAATTCCGTTGAAGCCAGACGCAGCATGTACAAGACCACATCCAATCCCGGAGGCTGCATGCGCCAATAACGATAATGCCGGCCATCAGGCAAGGTCTTCGGAATTGCCAGGCCGCGCTCGATCAAAATATCGGCCAAGGTATCTTCATCGCGCGGAATGCCGGGGACTTTGTCCTTGGCGAGCAGGTCAACGATATCCTGAGCGCCGGTCCGCCAGACAATATGAATGCCTTCCTTGAACCGCCAGATGCGCGCTCCCTTTTCATTGGCGAGCCAGTGCCCCGACTTGATCAAGCGCCGCATGGCATCGAACAGGTATTTTTCAACCGGCATTCCCATCGCCGAATCGACGGTATGATAATGCGCTTTCAAGTCCCGCTCGACGCTCTTCCGATCCGCCGCCATGACCAGTTCATATAATTTCGCACCGCGGTCCAGGCCGTGGATGGCTTCCAGCATCGCCTGCATGATGTCGGGGCCTGGCGCCAACAGATAAGTCCTCGAAGCCCGGGTGAGTACCCGCTCGATCACCAGGGCGGAGAACTGTTCATGGCGCTTGTGGCGGTTTTCCCGCCAGCGCAAAAAATAACGGTCGATGCCATGTTGAGATGCCCAGTCGGTGAGATTTTCTTCACAGGGATTCCAGAGTTGCTTACCCTCTCTGTCAACGACCGCGATATCGGAAACCGGTTTACCGATGTCATGCAGCAAACCCGCAAAACACACCGCCAGGCGCCAACGCAGCTCTTGCGCTTTGCGTTCACGCGGCGTGGCATGGGTCGCAAACAAACAGCCTTGCGCGGCCTGTGTTGCCCAATGCGCCACTTCCAAGCCATGCCGGAACAGACCGCCGGCGCCGCGATGATGGTGCGACTCTGAAGCCGGCAACAGATGGCTGAAGGCTGCATAACACGCAATGACGGGAGCCGCAATGGTCTGATACAGATCGTCCGGCAAGGACAGCGCATGTTCGATCGCTTTGATCAGCTCGACCTGGCTTGACAGGATGCGCTCGACCGGCGCCGCCGGCAGCCCTTTCATGAACGGCGGATAACGCGGAATCTCCTCTTCGGGCGCTGGCGACTGAACGGTTGATAACGCCAGACGTTGGCCCAACAGACGGTTCCCCAAGCGGTTGATGAAGCCAGTGTTAATTTTTCCCATAACGGCTCATCGTGGCAAACATCTGGGCGGCATGCCTGACAAAAGATGTCCAAAAGCCCAATCTTTTACGGTATCGCAATGGTTGATTGCTTCTACGGTGATGATTTTTTCAAATCACCCCGGAGCCACCATGAAATCGAAATTCCTGCCCTCTTTCCTCCTCATTAACTCACTGTTGAGCACGGGTTGCGCCCATCATGCCCCGTCGGCAGAGGTGAGCGAGACTGTGATCGCGTCGCTGTTACCCAAAGCCTCATTTGAGCTGCCTTGGCGTCTGGATCATGCCTGGCAAGGTGGTGAGATTGGTGGCGCGGCGTTACGGGCGGCGTCGATTGAGCATGTGGTCCGGCAGGTCGACAACCCCATTTCGGTTTCGTCATACGGATCAGACTTAGCGCCAAATAAACATGGCATCGACAACAAAGCTGTTACACCTTCAAGCCCAAGTGACAAGGAGGCCGTCGAACGTGCCTGGCGGAAGTATTGTCATCACCAACTCGACATGACAGCAGAGGACCACACTCTCATCGACCGCACGCCGGTTCCTAAGTCCATCCTGAAACAAGGCTGCAACCCTAAGAGCCTGTTGAAGTGAGGCGATCATGGAAAACAGTCGTATCCCCGCAAGCCCATCAGAAATGAACGGTCAACACTCGGACCCCATCAACCCCAACGATCTTTCCGCCCGATTCGAACAATTGGTCAAACGCAAAAAAGCTCAGCTGCGCGTTGTCGAACCACTGACGGCGATTCCCAGTTGGCCGACAACGATGCGAGGTACCCCCAATGCCTGTTTACGTAGTGCCTTGTTTGCCGGCATCCAGGGCAAAGAACGCATTGCCTACAAAAAACGTACCCTGCTGGCGTCGGTCGACGGTATCGAAGTCCGGTTTCTGGGCATACAGCTGATCCAGTCGGATCTGGATGTCTGGATGCAAATCGTGCATTTGTCCAGGCAACAGTTACCGGGATTCAGCGTCACCTTCAGCGCCCATGCCTTGCTGACCGCACTCGACAAAGGCACCGGCAAAAGCCAGCACGAATGGCTGAAAGAATCGATGGCTCGATTGGGCGGGGCCTTTGTCGAGATCACCTTCCAGGGCCGTGACAGCTTTGGTGAAAAAGGCTTTCTACGATATTACCGGGACGAGACGAGCCAACGCTACATTGTCGAGCTGACCGAATCGATGCTCCGACTGTTTGAAGACGGCTACACGCACATTCAATTCGAGCAGCGGCACAAATTGCGCAAACAGCCGCTGGCACTGTGGCTGCATGGATTTTTGTCTTCCCATGCCACGCCTTATCCGCTTAAGATCGACACGCTCCATCGTTTGAGCGGCAGCAGCACAACCAACCTTCGGGACTTCAAGCTGAGATTGCGTAAAGCTTTAGACGCCCTAGTTGTCATTGGAGCGATCGAAAGTTTTTTGATCGCCGAGGATGCGGTCAAGATCAAAAAGAACCCTACCCCGAGCCAACAACGCCACCTCATCAGCAAACATCATGGATGATAAGCACGGCATACGGCTGACGCACTTTCGGGTCGTCCAATGTGCCTGTGATACGGCATTCGGCCGACGCCGACACGGCATTAGACTGACAGTGGCACGGCATTCGACCAACGGGATAACGGCATTCGGCTGACACCCCACGGCATTGGACCGACGCCAAGCACGGCATTCGACTGACGTTGGGCACGGCATTAGACTGACGCCAAGTACAATTTTGGAATTCGCTACAGCCCCTGTCTGGCGTGGCTTACAGACATTTTGAAGACGCCCAAAATCCCCACCCTAATCTTTTTATAATCTTTATTTAATCTAAATAATAAGGCAGACAGGCTGTGGATATCTGTACGGTGCGACCCGAGCACGAAATAACATCAGTAACACTCAGGTATTTTCAATCAAGGATTTGATCAGTAGGCCTGTCAAAGCCTGATCGTGTGGCCTTGCGATAGCCCTGTACCGCATCCCGAACTTTCCCCAGCAAATCGATCTGCTTGCGAATGTCGGCAAATTCGGTTTCCAGCTCTTCAATCAGCACCGCCTCCCATTCGGGTTCTCCTTGCAAAAGACGCCCCATGGGGTAATGATAACCGGGTCCTTTTTTGAGATAGTGGGCGATGGGTTTGGTTTGGCCCTGCTGGCGAATCATCGCCATCCGAAACCATTCGATGCTGAAAGATAGGCAAGTTTCCCGACGGCGAATCCGCACCCCAATCCGGGCCTTTTCCGATCCCGCATGCCGGTTTTGCTCCGCTTTCAGGCGCCGCCAATAATCATCGACCAACACCTTGGCCTCTGCGTAAAGCTGATCCACTTTCGTCTCAACCCAGCCGAGCACGTCTTCTTCCGACAGCATGGATGGGTTCATAGCAGCTTGTTCGTTACTCATTCAAGATCCCTAATACTTAACTACAGGAATTTAGGCCTTAAATCCCTAGGGGATTTAAGGGGCCAACGATGGCGTTTCCGGCGTTCATCCAGCAACCAAAACGACTTTCATGTCTATCGGTATTTTGAAGATTCCATCCCTATTGCATTAGGGATTTTGAGGGTCATTAAAGCGAATTATTGATCGGATAATCCCAATTAGATCTATTCGATCACTCATCCCTATCTGGAATCCGGCCATCCATTCGGCATGAAATATTGTCATCGCCATCCCTAATTTCATAGGGATTTAACTTCGTCACCCCCAATAGAGACGCCAGGTCTTACTCGTGATTTTAGGAGAGGTTCCAATCGGCTCTTTGCAATAAATCAATCAGGGTGCGATCTTTTACGGCAGCTCCGTTCATGTTGCCTACCTCCACCACCGCAAAACATAACGCTTTCAGGAATCTTTTGCAGGCTGGGTGGGAGTGGCCTGATGGAGAATTCGGCTATGAACCGAAACTCTGCCGTATTGATCGTGTTGACCCTGTTGTTCCAGGACTATGCTGCCTGGGGCGCTGATATCGATGAGCCCGGCGTTTCCTATTTCACGGACAAACAGCGCGGCTGGTTTTGGTATGAAGTCCAGCCGGAACCGGTGTTGAAACGCAAACCCGAACCGCCCCAACCGCCTCCGAGTTTGCCCGCGATCACCGCTGAACTACCCTCAAAGCCGATCTCCCCGACAGAACCAGAACCCTTCACCTCGGCCTGGCTGCGCAAAAACATGGAGACGTATCTCAACAAGGCCATTGATGAGCCGACGCATGAAAACGTCGCGGCGTTTTACTACCTGCAACGGGTGATGATGGACAAGGCCGAACGGTTTACCAACACGGCTCGCTATGTGGTAATGTCCGATCCCCAGCTGGACGAAACCGTCCGGCGTCCGGTCGCGACCTATGCCGCCAATGAAGCCAATCATCAGGCCAGTGTGATGGCGGATCGCGCATTGAAGGCCATCGCAGGCCAAGCCGGGATTTTGTTTTTCTTCCGCTCCGATTGCCCTTATTGTCATGTCCAGGCGCCGGTTCTGAATATGCTGGAGAAGGCTTACGGTTTTAAGATCTATCCGGTCTCGCTGGATGGCCGGCCGATGCCGAATGACCTGTTTGGGAGCTTCAAGCTCGATCAAGGCCAGGCCGCCATGCTGGGCGTTGAACAAACGCCTGCCCTATTTCTGATGAAACCACCCCGGCAAATCGTGCCGCTCTCGCAGGGTGCGTTGTCGCTGGAGGAACTGACCAGCCGCATCCTGCTGGCAGCCAAGGAATCGGATTGGCTGGATGCGACACAGTTCGAAACCATCCAGGGCATCCGTTCCACACCGCGGCTATTACCGACTTCGAGTAGTATCAGCTCAGCCACCCTGCAAGACCCGCTGTCATTGATTCAAGCGCTGCAACACAGTGCTCAAGACGGGAGAATTCCATGATCAGCCCCATGAATAAACGAGTCCTATTGTTTCTTCTGCTGACACTGAGTTCGATGTCCGCTGATGCCGATTTGCAGCAGGAAATGGATAGCATGTTCGGTACGATGACCAATTACACCGCGCCGACGGCGCATCTGGGGCAACGCCGGGGCGTGATTACTGGCGGCAGTCTGGTGGCCCGTAACGGCATCACCAATACGAATCTAGTAGTCAGTCACGAAGAAACACAAGGATACAGGCGAGCCAGTTTACGTCGTGCCTGTTGCGTCGTAAATCGCCAATTGACGGGCGTCGCCTTGGTGTTGCGCGGTAGGATATTGGCTTCGACCTCACGCCGGAGGCTCTCTGTGTCCGGTATCCGCTGTGATAAACACATGTTCGACAAGACGGCCAGTTCGATCTCAGCGATGTTTAGCCAACTGCCATGCTTGGGCGTGTAGTGGAACTCCAGCCGTCGCGCCAATTCACGGGCTTGCTCTGCTGGAAAGGCTTCATACAAAGACGCCATTTTATGGGTATTCAGATTGTCCAGCACCACCCGGATCACCGCCGCGTCCGGATAAAGTTCAGCGATATGCTTCATGCTGTGCGCGAATTCGATTTTGGTCCGCCGCGCGGTGATGTCCACCTGCCGAAAACCGCGTTTAGGTTCGCAGATCATCATCAAATCGCAGACGCCTTTCCGTTCATAGCCGGTGTCATAGCGGGCCGGTTGACCGGGCTCAGGCGGGAGAGGTTGGCGGACTTCCGCAATGAGTTGCTTCGGACTTTCGTCGAAACACACAACCGGGCGTAACGGATCGTAGGGTTCTTCATAAAGGTCCAGCACGTCTTCCATCGCCGCGACAAATTCAGCACTCACCTCGGGAATGCACCACTCTTGCTTCTGCCAGGGTTTGAGAGTGTTTTTTTAAAAGCTGACGGATGGTTTCATAGCTGCAACGGTCGGCATACGCTAATTCCACCACTTTGTCCGCCAACAACCGCAAGGTCCAGTGATCATGCCCTGTCGGCGCCTCACTACAAGCCAAGGCGATAATATGGGCGGCCTGCTTCTCCGTCAGTTTTGGGGCACGTCCTGGACGGGGGCGTTCTTTCAGGGCGGCTTCCGGGCCTTCTTCCACACACCGTTGGCGCGTCGTCAACACCATTGATTCCGAGACACCCAAAGCTTGGATAATGTCTTTATCCTGAATACCCGCTGCCGCTTTTAATAAAATTCGCGCGCGTGTCAGATGGCGTGCCGCGGCTTTTCCTTTGTTGATCATGGCTTCCAAGCCACGCTTTTCGTCTTCAGTCAGATTGACTTTGTATTTAAGAGCTGGCATTGCTTGACCTCAATCAGTAACCATCAATGCCACTATAGAGTGACTTACAAGCCCAATATATCCTTTTGATTTAAATTGACTGACTACTAGTGTCTTTCGTACCGCCTTCGTTCAGCGCCGGCTGCGGAGGAATCGATCTGTTCGCCGGCAGCTTCAGCTTCATCAATTACAATCAGTTCGTGCAACTGCTGCGGAATATCGCGGCCAATGCCGCCGGCTATGCGTTTCAACTGGCGATCGGGGCAATGTGTCCGTGGTGCGCTTCGGTGATGACCGACCTGCAAAAGAAAATCCAGGAGTTGAACCAGATGTTCAGCAACTCCTGTCGACTGGCGCAGGGCATGGTCAACGATACCGTCAAGGCGTTCGATCTGCAAAGTAAAACCAACCTATCCAATGTCTCATTCACCCAGGGCATCAGCGATGTCTTTTCGAGTTGGACCAACACCAGTACGCTGGGCGATCCGGTACAGCAGATCAAACAAAACGCGCCCAATGACATGGCGCAAAAAATCCAGGGCAATCTGGTCTGGCGGGCGTTGACCAATCAGAATGCCGGCGCCTGGTTCCGCTTCGGCGGCAATAGTCTGTTGGAGGCGGCGATGAGCATCTCCGGCACCGTCATTGTCGATGCCCCCCAAGCCGCTCCAGACGGCAAGGGCGAAAACAATCCGGTGAGTGCGCCCCCCTCCATTCTTCGCATCAAGGACCTGATCTACGGCAGCGATGCCGGCAACAGTTATCAAACCGTCAAATTGTACAGCTGTTCGGATGGCCATGGCGCCGACCAGTGCCTGAAACCGGTGGTTCAGAACGTCAATCTGGTCGGCCTCAAACAACGGGTGATGGAGATCCTGCTGGGCTCGGCCAGCAACAGCAATGGCCTGATCGTTAAATTCTCGACCAACCAGGGCCAAATCACCGCCACCGAACAGGCTTTCATGCAAACCGTACCGGATGCCATCGGCGGCATGATCCACAATCTGGCCCGTGAAGACGCCGGGATTGCCAAGCTCTGGGCCGAAGAAGCCGCGCCGGTGATCGCCTTGGAACTGGCGCAACTGATCGTCAACGATTTACTGAGTGCGGTACAGACGGCCGCGCAAATCAACGATCATGCCTATGCCAAGCTGCTGATGGATGCCCTGAAGGACGCTCGCGCACAGATCCAGGACGAATATGTCACGATCGCCGGTCGTTACGGCAACCCGCAAACCCTGATGGCGTTTTATCAGCAACTGATGAATACCGTCAAACCGCGGCAATATGGCAGTGTGGCTCAGCTCCCGGCTTCCGCACCGGCGTGGCCGAACCCTTAGCCATTCCGTTCTCAGCCCTTTCAAGTCAGGTCTCCTATGTTCGAAATCTTCTCCGTCGGCGATTCTGCCTACCTGCAAGCCGTGTTAAATGCGGTCGCGATGATCTCCGGAACCGGCGATTACCGCACCGCCGCCGGTGTAGGCGGTTTGATCGGCGTGATCATCATCATGCTGCGGGCTTTACTGCAATGGGATGGTCGGGGCATTCGCTATCAGGATCTGTTTTTGGCGTATGTCTTGTGGCTGATGCTGTATGCGCCCGCCGTCAAGGTCGCGATTGAAGATGCCTATACCGGCAGTGTGGTCGTGGTCGACCACGTGCCGTTGGGACCGGCCGTCGTCGGCAGCGTCATGTCGAACATGGGGTATCGGTCGACCCGCCTGTTCGAACAGGCCTTTGCCCTGCCCTCGATGACCGGCCATGGTTTTGCCGATAGTTTGCAAACCTTGACCGCGGTTCGGAGGAACCTGCTTTCCCGGGTCGGCTTGGGCGCCGCCAATGCTCCCAATGCCGGCAGCGACATGGAAACCTCCTTTGCCAATTATGTCCGGGAATGCACCCTGACCGGGGTGGACTTGAATCTGAAATCGGTCGACGCCATTTTACGCGATGCCGATCCCCTCAATGCGCTTCGGTTCGACTCCGACATCTACATGACCCAAATCTATGTCGGTGGCCAGCCGCAAACCAAAACCTGCACCGATGCCTGGGCGGATTTGGGCGTGGTCGCAAATGGCGCTTTCGCTACCTCCCTGGAAAATCTGTTGCAGCAAACCTTGGGTGTCGTCGCCGCAAGCGATACCGTGCCGAAAATTCAGGAGGCCTTTGATGCCTTGGCCGGCCCCGGCATCATTAATGCGGCCGATTATATGTTGATGTCGGCGATTATGCCGATGTTCGAAAAAGGCGTCATCGGCCGGCATGAGGATGCGATGCACTGGACCAAAGCCTCGATGATCGAACAAGCCATCCAGCAGCGCAATACCCAATGGGCGGCGGAGCAGACCTTGTTTTCCAGGATTGTCCGCCCGATGATGGCGTTTATCGAGGGCTTGAGCTATGCGATTGCGCCGATCATGGCGTTCGTGGTGCTGTTCGGCAGCGTGGGATTGCGGATGAACATCGGTTACTTTTCCATGCTGCTCTGGATTCAGTTATGGATGCCGATTCTCGCGGTGGTGAATTTGTTCATCAATATGTCGGCGGCCGGCAAAATGGCGGCGTTGACCTCAGCCAACTACAATCTGCCGTCGATGATGGGCATTTACCAGCTCGACATGGAATTACAGCAATGGCTGTCGATCGGCGGCATGTTGGCGGCCTCGACCCCGGCGATCACCTTGATGCTGATTTACCGCGGCGCCGTGACCGCCACGCATTTTCTGGGACGGATGGACGGCGGCGATTATGTCAACGAGAAAATCGCCACCCCGGATGTGGTCAGCCCCGGACCGCTATTGAACGCACAACCCCTGCATCAGTACAGCCCTCTGTCGGCGGTCACCCTGACCGGAAGCGACAAGGTCTTGCCGACCTTTTCCGCAGGGCGTGACCTAAACGCGGCCGTGGCGTCCGCCTATCAGGCGTCCGAACAAGCCACGAGCAGTTTCATGCACAACGTGTCGGCGACGGCATCAAAAACCCACAGTATCACCAGCGAGGCGTTTGACAGCCATTCCCTGGGCCAGCAGATCGCCAGCAGTTCGAGTCATACCGATGCCTATAACCGGCAGTACGGTGAAGGCTTCGCCAAGAAGCATACCGATACCGGGATTTCAGCGGATCACTTCTCGGCATTGGTGGCCGGCAGCGCGAATGCAGGCGCCAAATTGTCCGAAGAGGCCTTGGGCGCTGCCATTTCAGGCCGGTTACAGAACGATTTTAAAGTCGGCCAGGATAAGTCCGATTCGATCGCCGCGGATATTGCGCAAACGGTGACAGACAGCCAGGGTTATCAGGCGGGGCTTGCGAAAAGTTTAGCCCTGGACGCACAATCCGGCACCCGTAACGTGGCCTCCATGGGCTTGCAAAACCAATCGTTATCGTCGTTACAACACAGTGCATCCGATGCCGTTTCTGCGTCGGAAACCTATCAACAAACGGTCTCCGCCGGGCAACGCTTCGGAGCCCAGGCCAGCTTTGGCGCCGCGGAAACCGGCTTGAAACTGGCCAGTGACGGCGCATTAATGGAACGACTGGATCAAGCGCTGGATCAGTATGGCCTCCGCGGGGATGCACAGCGATTAGCTTCGCAATGGAAAGCGGCCGGTTGGCTGTCCGATAGCGACCAGGCCTATGCGGCGGCGGGCATGTCCTTGTTAACCGGCTTTTCCTCTCCCCGCTATCGAACCCTGGATAGGCAGCAGTCGCGGAGCGCGGAAATCGCGGGCTACCAGTTACTGGGTGATGCGTTTCATGCGCCCACATCCGATACTGACTGGAATTCAGGGAAAAACGAAAACCTGAAATCCCAGGCACCCGTCATGGGCGCAATCCAAACGCGGGTTGAACATGCAGACCTGGCTGATCCTCGACACGAAGCTGAAGCCGCTACTCACCAGGCACAGAGCCAAATCAACACCGCTCGTGGTCGGATGGCGGCGGGTCAGAAGTCGATTGCGGCCGATCATCAGCAGAACCTCGAGCGTTTGGATCAACAGACGAATACGGGGGTTGCCGAGATGAGGCAACTGAAAGCCGATCATTTTAGAACGGCAATTGCTTCAGCGGCGAACAACACTCCCTCAGCAGCGGAGTTTTCTTACAACATGCTGGGTGGTAGTATTTATAGCACGGCTAAGGATATTGAGGCCGCCGGAGCCGCCGGAAGTCTAGTTGTGAAACAATTTACAGACAGTTTTAAAGAAGCCCGTTCTAAAGGTAAAAACTATTGGGAGTCACTTAAATTTGCTGCATCGCAGTCATATCCTGGATTTGCTGAAGCAACAAATACTTGGGCAGATCAGCGGGTGAATGAAGTGGCCGACAGACTCACACCGACTCAACAAGCCTATTACCGAGCCGCTATGTTTGAAGCCTTTGCTGGAATTGCGATTGCTGGAGATAATAATGGCAATATGGGTGCAGCAAAACAACGGCTGCTTGCTGAAGAAGGTGAAACTGACGGCAACAATATCGCGAAGTTGTTAAGAAGTGCCGCCGGGCAGAACAGGGGCGATTTGATTGATCAAATTGGGAACTTTAATCGAGCCCAAGGGCGGATTAAAAGCTAACCATTCATCAATTGCGATTAAGTCAAACGTTGCATCCAAATAGCGCTCGCACACTGCCTACCATCACCCAGCGAATCAGCAAGAGCCCGGAAAACAGCAAAAGATAATTCATCAGATCCTGCCGAAAGTTGGCAGTAACAATGATGATTAAAACAAATGCCGACCAATAATAATTGCTCTCATGAGATAGTTTTGCTGCGAGGTGTTCTATGGATTGCACAAAAAATTCAGCCACAGCCATCAATCCAAACCCTATGGTTCCGAATACTGCAATAAGACTTAAATTATCTGGTAGCTTTGCCCACGCACAAATAGACCAGAGCAAACCAAAAATTAGCGTGGCCATTATCATCCATTTAAAAGCCACAAATGACAAACTGCGTATTTGAAAAGGTTTTATCAATCGCTGTAACCCGCAGGGAAACTTGCTGAAGGTCGTGCCGCAAAAGGGACAGATGGACCGTAACGGCTGGCCATAATAGCTGACTACCCGAGGCACCATAGTCCGGTTGCATGCTAGGCAATTGACAGTGCTATGCTGACCGGCAAAGCGGGATTGTACTGATGCAGCCTGCAGGGGCCTGGTTGATAGTTTGGAGCGGCTTGAAGGAGACGAGAACGAGAGCATGATGGGCCTCCAATAGAACTCAATGCTCTCTATGGTACGTCATTCAAACTCAGTTGCCAATACCTGTAATAACCTGTAAAACTCTGGATTTGAACCGGCGACATCAAAAATTAGTTAGAATAAAATCTAACATTGACAGGCAAAAGTCGAGCCTTTGCTGCCTGTCGCCCTAAGTCATCGAAAGTCTGCTCAACATCAGAAAGCAGACTCACGATGGTCGAGACAAATTGATGCTCTTCGTGTAGAGCCAGCCAGATGCTCTCTCCATAATAGATGAAGCCGTCCATCATTTATCGTCACGACTGATTCAATTTTGAACCTTTGCTTAATGTCTCCGATTATTCGCTTCGATCAGGTCACGGTCACTGCCCTGGACAAAATCATTCTGTCCAACATCAGCTTCGCTCTCTTGCCCGGACAGAAAGCTGCGTTATATGGCAAATCCGGCGCCGGCAAAAGCAGTGTGCTGAGAACCCTGATGGGTCTTCATGCCATACAATCTGGAACGGTTTATTTTCAGGGCGAACCCTTAACATCACTCTCTGTTCGGATAATCCGAAACTGCACCGCTTACATTGGTCAAGAACCGGTGCTGGGGGCTGAAAGCGTAAGAGAGGCCCTTCTATTACCTTTTCAATTTAAAGCCCATCGCCATCATCGGCCCACGGAAGCTCAACTGATGGCTGTTTTGCATCGACTGCAGCTACCTGCGGCTACCTGCGGCTATTTTAAATAGTAAAAGCAGCCGAATATCCGGCGGTGAAAAACAACGTATCGCCCTGGCACGCGGTCTATTATTGGATAAAAAAGTGTATTTGCTCGACGAGGTCACCAGTGCTCTGGACAGAGAAAGCAAACAGGCTGTTTTCGAGGTTTTCTCTGACCCCCAACTGACCGTGCTTTCTGTCAGTCACGATCCTGAGTGGATGGAACGCTGTGATATCGTTATTGAACTGGAAACCGGTATTCTGAACAAGATAGAGCGCCATGGAAACCCTTGATATTGCACTGCCGCAGATGGCGATCCTTTATGCCTTTTGTTTGATACCCTGGTTATTGCTCTGGCTGATCGGTTTGCGTCTAAGCCGGGATCTCGTCATCGGCATCGTGCGGATGACTATTCAGTTATCCCTGGTGGGAATCTATTTAAAAGCCCTTTTCAATCTTAACGATCCTTGGTTGAACGGACTATGGATACTGGTCATGTTGATTGTGGCGGATCTGAGTATTCTGCGGCGCGCTGGCGTTAAAGCGCGATATTTTGCGCTAGCCACCTTTACCGCAATAGGTTCAAGCATACTGTTCTCCACCGGCTATCTGGTAGCGCTGGTTATCCAACCGGCGCATTTTTACGAGGCCCGCTATGTCGTGCCTTTAGCCGGCATGATTCTCGGTAATTGTCTGCAAGGCAACGTCATTGCGTTGGAACGCTTCTATTCGGCTCTCCGCAAAAACGAAAATGAATATGCGACTTTTCTAATGCTCGGTGCCACACGCCGGGAAGCTGTTCGTCCTTATTTTCGAGAGGGCGTTAAAGCGGCGATCAACCCCACCCTGGCCAGTATGGCCACAATGGGCGTGGTTTCTTTGCCCGGCATGATGACGGGACAAATTCTCGGTGGAAGTGAGCCGTGGCTGGCGGTGAAATATCAAATCGCCATCATGATCTGTATTTTTACCAGCTCTACCATCGCCACCATCATCAACTTGAAACTCAGTCTGAATATCGCATTCAATGAGTTTGATGTGTTGAAGGATGAGGTTTTTGCGCGGCGTTGATAAGCTCATAGCGACCCCTTTCTGCCGTTCATCCTCGGTAGTAAGTTATGACTGATGTAGTTCAATTAGCAGCCATACTTTATTTATCCCGATGATGTTAAGTTTTGGATCAGACTGATTTTAGTTGTCAAGAATTGCAGGCGTGGGACAAGGCGACGCCGGCGAGGCTTTCAACGTGGTCCCTTGCGGCGTGTAGCAATTGGGATCGGCGGGCGCGTCTTCAGCGGTCCGGCCATGGATGCCCCAGGTCAACGGTTGATCCTGAGCGTAGCGCTTGCCGAGTTCCTGCGCTATTTGGGCTCTTGCCAATTCGACGCCCAGATAAAAAGCATGCCCGCCATCGTTCTCGACGCCCAAATGCGGATATAAGGCAAAAGGATCGTTGTCGGACCATAATCCGTCACGATTGAAGATGTGAATTCCTTCGGCTGTAATCATGATGCGAAAACTGGGGTCACGGATGGCGGCCTGTAATTCCTGTATTTCGGCCAGCGACAACGGAAACGGTGCCCGTTCATGCAGCGCCATTAGGCCATCATCAATATGCTTCGGCAATCGGTTGCTTTCCCGTGCGGCTAGCATGATGCGGCGAGCCAGATCGGCTTCCTTGATCGCCTTGCAGGCATGCTTGCTCACTTGCGTCGCCAGAATGTGGCGGACGTGCAGCTCCGAACAAATGCCCAACAGCATGCCGTTCATCCCGGCGGTATCGATATGAGTCAGTTCGGTGAGATTGCCCACGCCCATCATCATTTCCACGTCCGGATGCCGCCGCCGTACTTCGTGGTAGCGGACAATCGAGTCGGTAAAGCCAAAATGGATGGGGTCGAGGATGGGATCGACGATGAAGGCCCGGCCTTTGGCCTGCATTTTGGCGATCACGCGGTCAAGAGAATCCATATCGGCGTGCGGGGTGGAAATCAACACCGGCGTCGAGGCCACCTCATCCGCGATCCACAGCGTCTCTTCATTAAGACTCAACAGAAAATCGGCGCCGGCGCGTCCCGCCAGCAGCAGGTTCTCAGGATCGAGCGAATCGACGCTGACCAAAAAGCCTTCGCTCTTCAACGCCTTGATTGCGTCGGCCAAATGGGGAAACGGCGTCGCCGGCAAACACCCCAGGTCGATGACGTCCGCGCCGTCGCGCCGATAAGCCTCAGCGCGGCGAATGATGGCCGGGACATCAATGTGAGGCGCTTCGACAACCTCGCCGAAAATGCGCAGCTCATAGCGGCTTAAATCCGGGCGCTGCCGGGCTTTGCCAAAAAATTCGGGCAGATCGTTCAATTCCTCCGGCCCTCGCTCAACCGGTATTCCATAATGTTGGGACAGGGCTTCCAAATCGCCGCGGCAGCGGCCGGGAACCAGAATCCGGTCGGCGCCAAAGGTGTCGGTCAGGCGGCGTTGTATCATGTCGACTGTCATCAACGCCGCCACCGTAACGCCCAGCACATGGACGGTGTATTCAAACTCCGGCGCCATGTCTTCAATGGTCCGGCGCAATTGCTTTTCGGCCAATTTGCCGGTAAGGAACAGAATATGTTCAGTCATCTGTTACGCATGCTCAAAGACGACGCCACAGGCAACACTCAACCTGTTCCGGTTAAGGCGGTTGGACGCGTATTAGCCAAATTGATGCGTTCGAAATATTTTTTTAACTCCACCTTGATCGGCATGAAATACACATGCCAACCGTTCTCCGCCGCCGAGCCGATCAGCCGGTTGGCGAACTCGACATTCCAATCGTAATCGGGCCGGAAATGCTTGGGAAATTTGACATGATTCTTCACTTCCCAATAATTCTGCGAGGCCGACGTCACCACAGGGCTGATACCGATATAGGTTTCCAGGCCGTCCATGTGTTCGGCAAACAGTTCCACCAGCCGATGATCGTAGAACGGTTGCGAAAAAAAGCCGTTGGCGCCGGCATCGGCCTTGCGCTGGATATAATGGCATTCGTGTTGCATGCCTTGTCGATGCGGATCAAACCCGGCATAGATGTTCAGTTTTGGAAAGCGCCTGCGTACCGCCCGGATCAGGTCTACCACGTCGGTATTGCAATAGCTGCGTTTCAGGCCTTCCGGCGGATCGCCAGTCACCAGTAACACGTTGTCGAGCTGGTAATCCTCGATGATGCGATACAGCTCGCCGCTTTCGATCTTGAAATCCATGGCCCGGAAATGCGGAATAAACCGGTATTGGTTTCGATCGACATGTCTCGCCAGTTCCCAACTGCGCATATCGAAGCGCTGGATATCCGGTACGTTGATGATGTTAATGCAGTCATTCAGACTCTGCACAAACGCATATTGTTTTTCAAAGGCATCCAAGTTTCTGGGGACGATTTCAAACGAAATATTCATTAAAACAACCCACTGATCACGCCGTCGTCGCTGATGTCGATCCGTTCTGCGGCCGGAGCTTTCGGCAGGCCCGGCATGGTCATCATATCGCCGGCAATCGCGACGATGAAACCGGCACCGTTGGCGAGGCGTACTTCGCTAATTTCGACGGTGTGACCGCTCGGTGCACCCTTGTTGTTGGGATTGGTCGAAAACGACATCTGGGTTTTCGCCATGCAGATCGGGAAATGACCGTAGTTGGTCTGCAAGGCTTTAATCTCGCCCATGACCTTCGGGCTTGCGCTGACGCTGCCGGCACCGTATAGCTTGGTGGCGATGGCTTCGATCTTGTTCCACAGCGGCAGGTCATCGTCGTAAACGTAATTGAAGGCCGGCTCGCGGCTGTCGACGATGTTCAAAATTTCGCGTGCCAGTTCTTCCGCACCCGCCCCGCCGTGCGCCCAGTGTTTGGCGACCACACATTTCGCGCCCAAGGCCTCGCATTGAGTTTTGAGCAATTCGATTTCGGCGTCGGTGTCGAAGGTGAAATGATTAATGCTGACCACGCAAGGCAGGCCGTAGTGGCTTTGGATATTGTGTAAATGGCGCTCCAGATTGGCGAAGCCTTTTTTCAAGGCTGCCAGGTTTTCCTGATTCAATTCATCCTTGCCGACGCCGCCATGGAATTTCAGCGCCCGTACCGTAGCGACCAATACCACCGCCGACGGCTTCAGGCCGGACGTCCGGCATTTGATGTCCAGAAACTTCTCGGCTCCTAGATCGGCACCGAAGCCGGCTTCGGTGACCGCGTAATCGGCCAATTTCAACGCGGTTTTGGTGGCGGTGACGGTATTGCAGCCGTGGGCAATGTTAGCGAACGGGCCGCCGTGAATGATTGCCAGATTATTTTCCAGGGTTTGCACCAGATTGGGTTTGATGGCATCTTTCAGCACCGCCGCCATCGCGCCGTGGGCATTTAAATCTTTGGCGTAAACCGGCGTGACTTTATCGGATTTGTAACCGATGACGATACGCCCCAGTCGTTCTTTTAGATCGGCTCGGCTGGTGGCCAGGCACAGAATCGCCATCACTTCCGAAGCCACGACGATATCGAAGCCGTCCTCGCGCAGATAACCGTTGGCAGCGCCCCCCATGCCGACCACGATCTTGCGCAGAGCCCGATCGTTCATGTCGATGACGCGCTTCCATTGAATGCGGCGTGGGTCGATATCCAGTGCATTGCCATGGTTGATGTGGTTATCGATCAACGCCGATAACAAATTATGCGCAACGCCGATGGCATGAAAGTCACCGGTAAAATGCAGATTGATGTCTTCCATCGGCACCACTTGCGCATAACCGCCGCCGGCCGCGCCGCCTTTCACGCCGAAGCAAGGGCCGAGCGAGGGCTCGCGCAGACACATGATGGTTTTTTTACCGATGCGGTTCAAGGCGTCGCCGAGGCCAACCGTAGTGGTGGTTTTACCTTCGCCAGCCGGTGTCGGGCTGATCGCCGTGACCAGAATCAGCTTGCCGTCAGGTTTATCGGCGAGACTGTTCACATATTCCAATGAAATTTTGGCTTTGTAATGACCGTAAGGATCGAGATGTTCGGCAGGAATGCCGAATTTTTCGCCAGCCAAATCGATGATGGGGCGCATTTTGGCTTGTTGGGCGATTGCAATGTCTGACATGGACGCGTTCCAAAGGAAAAAGTTAAATCTGATTTTAAATCGGTGTTTGTGAAACCCCGGCACTTAGCCGGGGTGATTGATACCGGAATGCGCGTTAGCCTAACGAAGCGCGCAAGGTTTTAGCGGCGGCCACCATGTTGGTCAGCGCCGGTATCACCTCAGCCCACTGGCGGGTTTTCAGGCCGCAATCCGGATTGACCCACAGTTGTTCAGCGGGAATGCGCTCGGCGGCCTTGTGCATCAGCGCCACGATATGCTGTTCGCTTGGGATATTGGGCGAATGGATGTCGTACACGCCGGGGCCAATGCCGTTCGGGTAGTTGAAATGCTCGAAAGCATCCAGCAACTCCATGTCGGAACGCGAGGTCTCGATGGTGATGGCGTCGGCATCCATATCGGCGATGGCAGCGATGATGTCGTTGAACTCGGAATAGCACATGTGGGTGTGAATCTGTGTCTCATCCGCCACGCCGTTAGCCGTGATACGGAACGATTCCACCGCCCAATCCAGATACGCCTGCCATTGCGATTGGCGTAGCGGCAAGCCTTCGCGCAAGGCCGCCTCGTCGATTTGTATTACCTTAACGCCAGCCTTCTCCAAATCCAGCACTTCCTCGCGGATAGCCAGCGCCAGTTGCTTGCAAGTGACCGAGCGGGGTTGATCGTCGCGAACGAACGACCAATTCAGAATAGTCACTGGACCGGTCAGCATGCCTTTCATCGGTTTTTTGGTCAGCGACTGGGCGTAGCTGATCCATTCGACGGTCATCGCGTGCGGACGACTGATGTCGCCGAACAGGATGGGCGGTTTGACGCAACGCGAACCGTAAGATTGTACCCAGCCGCATTGACTGAACACATAGCCGTCAAGCTGCTCGCCGAAGTATTCCACCATGTCGTTGCGCTCGGCTTCGCCATGCACGAATACATCCAGACCCAGCGCTTCCTGTTCACGCACAGATCGAGCGATTTCGGCCTGCATGGCAGCTTTATAACCGGCTGCATCCAATTTTCCGGACTTGAATTGGCTACGTGCCAGGCGAATTTCCGAAGTCTGTGGAAACGAACCGATGGTCGTTGTGGGAAATTTGGGTAGTTTTAACAACGCGGCCTGCTTGAGCGCGCGTTGCGCATAAGGGCTCTGGCGCTGGCCTAGTTTTGCGTCGATCCTGGCCAGTGCGGCCTTGACCGCCGGATTGTTGACCCGCGATGAGTTGCGGCGTGCCTCGATGGCGGCGCGGTTGGCGTCCAGTTCGGCTTTGACCGCATCGCGCCCCCGGTTAAGTGCGGTTGCCAGCACCTGCAATTCGCCGAGTTTCTGCTTGGCAAAGGCCAGCCAGGATTTGATTTCTGCGTCGAGTTTCTGCTCGCTGTCCAGATCGACCGGCACGTGCAGCAGCGAGCACGACGGCGCAAGCCACAGGCGTTCGCCCAGTTGTTGCGCGATCGGTTCAAGCCAATCCAGCACGGCGTTGAGGTCGGTCTTCCAGATATTGCGGCCGTTGATCACTCCGAGTGACAACACCTTGTCCGTTGATAATTGATTAATCAGCGGCTCGATGTCATCGCGGCCGTTGACGGCATCGACATGCAGGCCGGCCACCGGTAAATTGGCAACGAGACTGCGGTTTTCCGCCAGTTGGCCAAAATAAGTCGCCAGCAACAATTTGATCCGGCAATCTTGCAAGTATTGATAGGCGGTGTCGAAAGCATTTTGCCACTCGGTATCCAGTTCGGTGACCAGAATCGGTTCATCGATCTGTACCCATTCAACGCCTTGAGCGGCGAGCGTTTCCAGCAATTCGGCGTAAACCGGCAGCAGTTTGGGCAACAGCGCGAGCTTGTTGGAATTGTCCTTGGCCTTGCCTAGCCAGAGGTAGGTGACTGGGCCGATAATCACCGGCTTGGCGATGACGCCCTGGGCCTTGGCTTCCTCCAGTTGTTCGAGCAAGCGAGAAGCATCCAGCTTGAATGCGGTGGCTGCGGTGAATTCGGGCACGATGTAGTGGTAGTTGGTATCGAACCATTTGGTCATTTCGCCGGCGGCTACGCCCCCGCAGCACTGAGCATCGCTGGCGGATTGCGCTGAACGGCCACGAGCGACGCGGAAGTAATTGTCCAGCGCATCGCCGTGGAAATCTTGCACCCGCTCCGGCAAATTGCCCAAGGTAAAGCTCATGTCCAGCACTTGGTCGTAAAAGGCGAAGTCGCCGACCGGCACCCAATCCAATCCGGATTGCAGTTGCCAATGACGTTGGCGTAACTGCTGGCCGAGGGCTTTCAGTTCGTCGCGCGACGACTCGCCTTTCCAGTAGGATTCTAAAGCAAACTTTAGCTCGCGCTTGGCGCCGATCCGGGGAAAACCTAAATTGTGAATTTTCGTCATGAGTAAGTCCTTTCTATTGAATGTTTGACACATAAAACATTGTAAACAGACAATAGAATGAAGATAATCGATGTTTCTTCATTGATTCATGAGGTATATTCATCAATATGGAATTGATCCATCTACGTATTCTGCTGGCGTTAAAACGCCAGGGCACGCTGAGCGCGGCGGCCGACACCCTGCACCTGACCCAATCGGCGCTGTCGCATCAGATTAAAAACCTCGAACAGCGTCTGGGCGTGACGCTGTGGTACAAACAGGGGCGTTCGCTGATATTGAGCCAAGCCGGACGCTACTTGTCGGAAGTTGCCGAATCGGTGATCGCCACTGTCGATTCGGCGGAAAATCATCTGGCGCAACTGGCCAAAGGCAAAACCGGTAAATTGACCATCGGTATCGAATGCCATGCCTGTTACGAATGGTTCCGCAACATTCTGCAACCCTATCTGCGCGCATGGCCGGATTTGACCGTCGAAGTCACCTCGCGCTACCGCTTTGAATCGTTCGAAGCCATCCGCCAATACAAACTGGATGCGGTGCTGACCTCCGATCCGGTCGATAACGGCCTGCTGAGTTACCAGCCGCTGTTCGATTTTGAGCTAGTTTTGATCGTTGCTGATAACCATCCTCTTGCTAGCCGCACTGAGATCACGCCCGACGATTTACGTGGCGAAACCGTGTTGACCTACCCGGTAGCCCGCGAACGGCTGGACATGTTCCGCAAGGTGCTGCAACCGGCCGGCATCGAGCCCGCCGCGCATCTGCAAGTCGAGGAAACCGACATCATGCTGCAACTGGCCGCCGCCGGCCGCGGCGTCTGTTTGCTGCCGGAATGGCTACTCGCCGACAAATCCGCCAAACTGGATTTGACCGGGCTGCGCTTTACGGGTTTGCCCATCGGCAAAACCATGTATTTGGCCTGCCGACACGAGGACGCCGAGCTGGAATATTTACGCTGGTTGGTGGAGCATGCTGGCAGCGTGGTAGTGTGAGCGCAACTGGTGGTCGCGCATAGCCATCTGTTTGCTCAGGGGAGTGCATTCAGTACTAATGGCCTATCGGAGCCAAGAAAGCAGCTTGTCTCGATGAAAATACACAAAACACAACATATAGTTATCAATAATCAAAAAAGTCACTGTATATAGTTAAGATAGCTTGACAGCCATCTTTTCTCAGCCTAAACTTCCTCACCAAGACGGTTCCCCCCGAAGGGGATTAAAAGGGAATCCGGTTGCCGTTTGTGCGCTGTTCGCATGATCGTCTGTAAGCCGGAGCTGCCCCCGCAACTGTAATCGGCGAGTTGAGGTTCAATCCGTGCCACTGGACGCGAGTCCGGGAAGGCCGAACCGAAACGGCGACCCGAAAGCCAGGAGACCTGCCCTCGAAACCTTTATCAACCAGGAGCGGGGTGTCTCCGAGGACGATGGCAAGCATTACGGTTCGGATTCTCGCTGCCGTTTTACGCCTGCCGTTGCGGCTTCATGTCCCTGCTCCCCTTGTGGAGAAACACATGGATAGCGCCGCTCAACCCGCCAGTTTTTATCCCGACCCTGCCGAATCCGTTAAACACTCCCCTTCGTATCCAACGGATAGCGGCTTGGAAGTGATTCGCCGCAACCGTTCCGTGGTCGCGTTTCAGCCGGAAAAAATCGCCATCGCCATCACCAAGGCCTTTTTGGCCGTGGAAGGCCAGTACAGCGTCAATTCGGCGCGCATCCGCGAACAGGTGGCGCAACTCACCGCCAGCGTGATCGATGCCTTGACGCGGCGTTTGCCCGGTGGCGGCACGGTGTATATCGAGGATATTCAGGACCAAGTGGAACTGGCGTTGATGCGTTCCGGCGCCCACGACGTGGCCCGTGCGTATGTGCTGTATCGGGAAAAGCACGCGGCTCAGCGCGCGGCGCAACAATCTACCGAGCTTGTCGTATCCGCTTTGCATGTAGACGACCAAGGCCAACGCCGGCCGCTGGATAGCGCAGCCTTCAGCGCGCTGTGCCGCGAGGCTTGCGCGGGTTTGACGAGTGTCGATGCCGAACGGGTGTGGGCCGAGACACTGAACAATCTATACGACGGCATGCCGCTGGCGGCGGTGCGTCAGGCCCTGGTGTTGGCGGCGCGGACCTTGATCGAATTCGAACCGGACTACGGCAAAGTCGCCGCGCGCTTGCTGTTGAGCCAACTGCGCCTGGAAGCTACCGGCTCGGCCTTGACCCAAGCCGACATGGCCGAAGCGTATGCCGGCTGCTTTATCGAGTTCATCGCCACCGGCGTCGCTGCCGAACTGCTCGATCCACGCCTGGCCGAATTTGACCTGGAACGACTGGGTCAGGCCCTGCTGGCCGAGCGCGATTTGCAATTCGATTATCTGGGCCTGCAGACCCTGTACGACCGCTATTTCCTGCACGTGAACGGCCTCCGCATCGAATTGCCGCAGTGCTTTTTCATGCGGGTGGCGATGGGCTTGGCCTTGCATGAGATCGACCGAGAGGCGCGCGCTATCGAATTTTACCGCTTGCTATCGAGCTTCGACTTTATGTGTTCGACGCCGACCTTGTTCAACAGCGGCACCCGCCATCCGCAATTGTCGTCGTGCTATCTGACCACGGTCTCCGACGATCTGGACAGCATTTATCAAAGCATCAAGGAAAACGCGCTTTTGCAAAAATACGCAGGCGGCCTTGGCAACGACTGGACACCGGTGCGGGCGCTAGGCAGTCGGATCAAGGGTACCAATGGCCACAGCCAGGGCGTGATTCCGTTTTTGAAAGTGGTCAACGACACCGCCGTCGCGGTCAACCAGGGCGGCAAACGCAAGGGCGCGGTGTGCGCCTATCTGGAAAACTGGCACCTGGATTTCGAGGAATTTCTGGAGCTGCGCAAGAACACCGGCGACGAGCGCCGCCGCTGCCACGACATGAACACCGCCGCCTGGGTGTCGGACTTGTTCATGCAACGGGTGCGTGATAACGCCGAATGGACCTTGTTTTCGCCGGTGGATACGCCGGACTTGCACGAGCTATACGGTGAAGCCTTCTCCGAGGTTTACCAGGCTTACGAAGCCAAGGCCGAACGCGGGGAGATCAAGTTGTATAAACGCATCGGCGCGGTGCAGCTTTGGCGCAAGATGCTGACCATGCTGTTCGAAACCGGCCATCCGTGGATCACGTTTAAGGACGCCTGCAATCTGCGTTCGCCGCAACAACATGCCGGGGTGATTCACAGTTCCAACCTGTGTACCGAAATCACGCTGAATACCTCGGCCGACGAAACGGCGGTTTGCAACCTGGGCTCGGTGAATCTGGCCGCGCACTTGGTCGAGCATGACGGCGCATGGCAACTGGACGCCGGCAAATTGCAGCGCACCGTCGCCACCGCGATGCGGATGCTGGACAACGTCGTCGACATCAATTTTTACGCGACGCCCAAGGCGCGCAACGCCAACCTGCGCCACCGTCCGGTCGGACTGGGCATGATGGGTTTCTCCGATTGCTTGCACCAACTGGGGCTCGCTTACGCCAGCCAGGAAGCGGTGGAATTCGCCGATTATTCGGCCGAATTGCTGTGCTATTACGCTTATCAGGCCTCGGCCGATTTGGCCGAGCAACGCGGCCGTTACAGCAGCTTTACCGGCAGTCTGTGGCAGCAAGGGCTATTGCCGCCGGATACGCTGGAACGCCTGAGCGAAACGCGCGGCGATCTGGGTGTGGTCGCGGGCGGGCGGCTGGACTGGGACGCGCTGCGTCAACGCATTGCTCAGGTGGGGATGCGCAATTCCAATTGCGTGGCCATTGCGCCGACCGCGACGATTTCCAACATCGTCGGCGTGTCGGCATCCATCGAGCCGGTCTATCAGAATCTTTATGTCAAATCCAACCTGTCCGGCGAGTTTATCGTGGTCAATGCCGCGCTGGTACGCGATTTGAAAACACTGGGATTATGGGATGCGGTGATGGTGGCCGACCTGAAATACTTTGACGGCTCGCTGGCAGCCATCGAACGGGTGCCGGCCGACATCAAGGCCCGCTACGCCACCGCCTTCGAAATCGACCCGGAATGGCTGATCGAAGCCGCCGCTCGTCGGCAAAAATGGATAGATCAGTCGCAATCGTTGAATCTATACGTCGCCGCACCGACCGGCAGCAAGCTGGACCAGATATACCGACTGGCCTGGCAACGCGGCTTGAAGACCACCTATTATCTGCGCACCTTGGGCGCGACGGCGATGGAGAAAACGGGAGGCGATGACGCGACGCCCAAAGTTTGCTCGATTACCGATCCTGATTGTGAGGCCTGCCAATGAAGCCGACGCTGAATTTTGACGATTGGGATGCGCCAATCACCTCGACTGCATCGGAAATCCAGGTCGATACGCAAAAAGTAGCTCCGTCTAATGGGAGTGTACTGCCACCAATTGATCCCGAACAAAAGCGAGTGGTCAACGGACAGGCCGACATTAACCAGTTGGCGCCATTCAAATACCCGTGGGCCTGGTCGTTTTTCTTGAACGCCAACCGTAACCACTGGACGCCGCTGGAAATCTCGATGGCGCAGGATGTGCACGATTACCAGCATAAACTGACGTCGGCCGAACGCCACGTGTTCGAGAACGTACTAGCTTATCTGACCACTTCCGACATTCTGGCGATGCGCAACATTGGCCTGGCGGTGATGGAAAAGATGAGTGCGCCGGAATTGCAAATCTACCAGGCTCGACAAGTCTACGAGGAAGCGCTGCACACCTGGACCTACCAGCATTGCATCGAAACCCTGGGGATCGACCAGCGCGAAATCTACAACCGCTACCGGGTGGTGCCGGAAATCCATGGCAAAATCGCGCTGGCCAACCGCCGCCTGCACGGCGTGTTGCAATCCGGGCGGCCGTTGACCGACCGCGACGCGCTGCATGAATTTGCCATGGCTTATCTGTTCTTCGCCGCCGTATTCGAGGGCTCCTGGTTTTACAACGGCTTCAGTCCGGTATTCGCGTTGCAGCGGCGTGGCTTAATGAAAGGCACCGCCGAACAATTGCAATACATCATGCGCGACGAAGTGCTGCATTGCGCGTTCGGCATTCGCGTGGTGCGGCAATTATTGGATGAGGAAAATCTGGCCCTCGATCCGCAAGCGCTACGGCAAATGTGGGACGAAGCCGAAGCCGCCGAAGCGGCCTATGCCGGCTACATCCTGCGCGACTCGATTCTGGGCTACAACGCCAGATTGCATGTCGAGCAATTCCGCTTTGTCGCCAATCGCCGCGCCCGGCAACTCGGCCTGTCGGAGCCCTTTCCCGGTGCCGAAAACGTATTGCCGTGGCTGGACGAACAGGCCAATCTACGCAAGGAGAAAAATTTCTTCGAAACCCGGGTTACGGAATATCAAACCGGCGGCGCGCTGGCCTGGGATTAGCCGTCAAGTATACTCAGCATCGGCAAGGCCGGGTTCAATCATGGCAGCGACGATAAACCGGCCTGTCGAAATACGGAGCAAGGCGGATTTGATGGCTGATTTTTCTCCGGAGCGTTTTCGTGGTTAGCAATAATTTCGGAAACAAACACGAGGCGAAACAGTGCCCGCGTTGTCAGCGCCTATTCATTTGCAAGGCCAATCGCATTCATCGCTGCGATTGTTCGAACATTTGTTTGTCCTTTGAAACGATTGAGTATATTCGACAGCTTTATGATGAATGTCTTTGCCTGGCTTGCTTGAAAGAGTTAGAGTCCGACGTAACGTCCCCGAAATAGCTTAGATTTGGCTGTTTCTTGGCGTTTTGCTAATGGCTATAAAGCCGGGAATGTAAACCAAGCCATACATTTACAAAAAGATTATGGATATAAAAGTCAGCTTAGTAGTCACATCTAGTCGCTTGCAACCAAGGTTTTTCAGCTGCCTGAATGTCGCAAAGTGGCCGACAAAGACCGTCAGTATCAGGCTCAATCCAAAGTGCTAAATGAATCTGCCCGATCAAACTGAGAGTTTTACAAAAACACAAATTCTGTCGTTACTTCGAGTCAGGAACGTTTCCCCTTTTTCGCAATTGATCTATGACACAAACTTGGCAGGTTGGCGGAAATTTGCTGTTGTAAATAACGATATGATCACCGTGACAGCTTTTACAATATTGCAAGGATGCCGAGCCGATTTTCAGCGCTTGGGCAATGACCCAGGCTTCGCTGAAATTAGCGGGACGCACCTTACCGTAGGGTCTGCGTTCACGAACATGGTTGGGGAATGTCTCGCAAAAAAAATCCCAGGCAAATATGATGGCGGACACATCCATTTCAGCCCTGATATCGACCGGACTGGCACTTCGATAAAGGGATGCAAACAGAGAGATGTACAGCATGGACTCTCGTACTTGGGGAATGGCTTCGATGGCGGGAAGCAAGCCCGAGCTTGGGCTCTCTCCTTGGTGAATGGCGCGATGAATATCGCGAATTTCCGGCAAACTGATGCTTTTAATCAGTTGGCTGACATATGATGTTCGAAGTTTTCGTTTGAGCAGTTGATAGGCTAATTGGTAGTTTTGCAACTGATCTTCATAGGACAAGCCTTCAGCTATCATGGCTGGCTTCCTGATTTGCTTAAAAACATTCTCAGTCGAAGGGCGCGTTGTTCAAAAGGCTCGCTCACCATGGGTTCGTTACGCAAGAATGTCCGCCAGGAATTGACGGGAAAACGGGGAGCAAAACTGAGCACATCGCTTCGCGCCAGTGCTTTCAACTGATCTACCGGCATTTTAGCCAAAATGGTCACTGCTTCCGGTGTTAAGCCGAGACTGACCATGGCTTGCTGTTTACGGCCGGACTGGATCAACGCATGAGCCAGAATCAGATAATCCAGATTCAGGTTGTAGATATTTTCGTCCATAAAGCACTCGATCAGAGCACTGCTCTGATTTGATTCGCCACCGCCAGCACCCTGCGTCCATAGCTCACTGCGGCTTTGGTATTTTGCCAGCTGTGATAGCGCCCTACCCCTAAAACCAGATCATGGGGTGCTGATTGGATGGCTTCGGCCAAGACTAAAGCACCGATCTGTAAGTTCGTGACAGGGTTCAACAGTTGCTCAGGTTTACCTACCCGATGTCCATGCCAGTAGAGATTGATTTGCATGAGTCCGACATCGATGTTCCGACGACCCTCGGCAAGGGTTTTATTTAAGAGGACTCGTGCTTCCTGTTGCGAGTCGGGGAGGATGGGTTTGCCGGACTTGTTAATGGCCCAGGGCCAGGGAGACACCTGATTTGAAGGATTCCCTTTGGCTGATTCAATCAGCGCGACAGCATATAAAATGTAAGGATCCAGTTGATGATGTTTGGCGATTTGCCACCAAAGTGTGCTTTGCAGCTTGGAAGGAGAAGGGTTTGAAACTTTTGGACTGACCGTAGTGATATAGCTTTTTGGCAAAGCCGCCTTTTCTTGCGCCTGGCAACTTGGGCCGAAACTAATGAGTCCTAAACAAAATATAGGCAGCACAAGAGCATAATTCTTTTGGCAAAAACTCCGACTCTTGTGGGATTCAGAGAGATGTTGAGCCGATGACTGATGGCGGCTCTGTAAATTGGTAAGCAACATGGCAGATGAGCATCGTTTATAATGACGCGAGTCTACCTCCTGTTTTTAATTTCTCTATGTCAGAAAAACGACCGTTTGGGGGCTTTTTTGACGGTGATGATCGGCTGGACTGCTTCGATTGTGTCGTCACTACTCCACCGATACCAGGGTCTTCAACCACGTATTGATGATGAGCACCAACAGCTTGGCATGACATGCTTTGATTTCGGCAATTATAATTGCCGATTCTATTGCCATTTTATTGCCAATCGTGCATTAAATTGCGTTGAATCAAGTTGAAACTTGATTTATCTATTTTCAATTAGTTCAATAACTTAGAATGCAACTCATTGATCTAGAAACCCATTTTATCGGACTTAAAATCCCTCGGTGGTAACACCGTGCCGGTTCGACTCCGGCCCGAGGCACCAAAAAATTCAAGGACTTAGGTTTTTTGACCGAGTCCTTTTTTATTGCCTTAAGGTTTTTGGGACACTCTCGGGACATTTTGTGGGGAAGCGATGTATTTGGCACAGGGAAAATTTTCGCGTTTTTGGCTGGAAGCCTCGGCGCTGTTGGGTTTGCGCCGAGTTCAGTAAAAATTTCGTTTTGCGAATTTTGCGCCAAGAATGATTAGATTTTGCGTTTTATTTGGCACAATCCGAGTTTTGAATGATTGAGTGTTAACCCGGAACGATGGAAAGCGTGCAGAGGTACCACGACTCAAGTTCACCGGTAGAAATTAATCGGTGGCAGCAAACGGCAGCAATTCGTCGATGCGACTGTTAGGCCAGGTGGGGAGTTTTTCCAGGGTTTCTCTTAACCAAACGGCCGGATCGAGGCCGTTGAGCTTGGCGGTGCCAAGCAGAGATTGAATGACGGCGGCCCGTTGGCCGGCTCGTTCCGAGCCTGCAAACAACCAATTCTTTTTCCCCAAGGCAATGGGGCGAATACTGTTCTCGACGGGATTGTTGTCGATGGGCAGATCACCGGTTTCGGCGTAACGCGTCAGGGCGCTCCAGCGTTTCAGGCTGTAATTGATCGCTTTGGTCGTTGCGCTGTTGGGCGCGGTATGGAGTCGTGTTTGCTGCAGCCAATCGTCCAGGTCGGTTAATGCGGGTCGGCTTTTTTCCGCCCGCAGGCATTGGCGCTCGTCGGTACTCATGTCTCGGCCCTCGGCTTCAATGGCATACAGCACGCCGATCCGCTGCAAGGCTTCTTGTGCCACGGGGCTCTGACTGGCCTGGAACAGGTCGAAGAACTTCCTGCGCGCATGCGCCCAACAGGCGAGCTCGACGCACGGTTCAAGCAGGCGTTGATGCTCGGGATGCGCGCGGGCAGTCGCAAACAGGGCTTTATAGCCACCATAGTCGTCGACCATCAGATGACCCTGCCAGTCTTGCAGAAACTGCTGCGCATGCCGGCCACTGCGACCGGCTTGATAGTCGAAGATGAGGATCTTCGGCCCCGGTTGCAGGTCGTTACTGCGGTAGGCCCACAAATAGGCCTTTTTCGTTTTGCCGTTGCCCGGATCGAGCTGCGGCACCGGCGTCTCATCGGCATGCAGACAGTCACGTTGCAACAGATGCCAGGCCAGGCGATCCGCCAAAGGCTGCAAGGCGACGCCGAGACGTCCGACCCAATCGGCCAGCGTGGAACGGGACAAGCTCACGCCGTCCCGCGCCGCGATTTGTTCCAGCCGGTACAAGGGTAAATGATCCAAGAATTTGCTGATCATCACCCAGCTCAACAAGCCGACCGCGGCCAGGCCGCCATCGATGACCGCCGGCGGAATCGGCGCCGCCGTGATGGTTTCACAGTGCCGACAAGCGTATTGTGGACGAATATGCCGATGCACGAAGAATCGGGCGGGTTCGACATCCAGTTGTTCACTGACGTCTTCACCGATCTTGACCAAGTCTTTTCCGCATTTTCCGCAGGCGCAGGTTTCGGGTTCGTGACGGTGTTCGATGCGCGGCAGATGATCCGGCAAGGGCTGCCGGCCAGCGCGCACCCGTTTCGGGCGAGCCACGGTGGCACACGATTGGACTTCCTGAAGCTGCTCGACTTCGGCTTCGATGGCCGAGATGTCAGTGTTCCAGGTTTCTTCGAAGACATCGCGTTGCAACGGCGCCAAGGCTTCGCTCTTGGTACTGAAACGGATGCGCTTGTAGTAAGCCAACTCGTGCGTCAGCGCGGCAATTTTGACGTCTTTGGTCTGAATCGTTTTAGCATCCCGCTCAGCCTGCTCGAGCAGTGATTGAATCAGTGCCGCTACCTCGGTTTTGGCAGCCGGTTCCAGATTCAACTGATCGAGTTTGGCAAGTGGATTCATGGTTGACATTATACCGCGCAAAGCCACTGATTGCATTGATTTTACTGGGTTTTGTCGGGCTTTAACGCCGCATTTTATACCCGCCATTCCGCTGAGGGCGTGGCCGATAGCCGTTGCCAGTCGACACCCGCGACCAGCCACCGCCACTGGGCCTGACTGAGCGCAAACACCGGGTCAGAAGCCTGGGGCCAGACAAAACGGCCTCGGTGCAAGCGCCGCTGACACAGCCACACGCCATTGCCATCCCACAGCAGCAAACGCAAGCGGTTGCCGGCCCGGTTACGGAAGATAAAAGCCGAACCGGCGCAGGGTGAATAGCCTAGGCTGTGCTGGACGATCGCGGTCAAGCCATCCAGGCCGCGCCGCATGTCGACGGGTGCCACGGCAATCCAAATGTGCGCCGGCGTTTCGATCAGGCCAGGCATCGCAACAACTCCGCCAACCAGCGCGCTGACACCGAAGCGGGTAACTCCAAACGATGACCTTGGGCATGGGTGAAGACAATACCCTCAGCCCCAGTGGACTCGACATGCACCGGTATCAAAACCGCTGAATCGGACTTGGGTAATTTGCGATAGTCGCTCAGTCGCGCGGAAAACGTACGAACATTGATTTGCTGCCCAGCGCAATACTTGGCTTGTGACAGACCACTGCGTTGCCACGCTTCAATATGCCGACGCCATTTCGCTGTGATGGCCATGTTAAAACTCCTGATCAAAAAATCACAGGATGCACCAGGACGTTTAGTTTTTACAGGTGGGATGGCTGACCGCTTACAAAGAGGTGGCTCGGTTGATCGAAGAGAGGGATTTATTAAAAAACGTCGATTCCCTATGCAAAGAAACAGGTTGCCCTTACACTCATCTGACGCGCGGACACTGGCCGCCCGCTTTTTGGAGGTTAAATCCCCGTCAAAAAACCTGGCCGATGGGAAGCTGCGGACCCAACTGTGGCGGCACTTCGAGTGACCCCGTTTAGGAAGGTGAATTCATCCGAGTCCCTGTCCGACGCGTTCAATTCCCTGGGAGATGAACATGTCGAAAGCAATCCAATCAACTCACGGTTTACCGATTATTCATCAACGTGCCGCCGGCGTCGACATTGGCTCTCGGTTTCATGTCGTTGCGGTGCCCACCGATCTAACTGATGAGCCTGTGCAGACGTTTCAGGCGTTTACGGCTGATATTCAGCGAATGGCCAACTGGTTGCTGGCTATCGGTATTGAAACCGTCGCCATGGAATCGACCGGCGTTTATTGGGTGCCGGTTTTTGAAGTGCTCGAAAGCGCCGGTCTCGATGTCATTGTCGCCAATGCGCGCGAGACGCGATCCGTACCGGGACGCAAGAGTGATGTGAATGATGCGCAATGGTTGCAACGCTTGCACGCCTGCGGTTTGTTGCGTGCCAGCTTTCGTCCTGGTCGGGATATCGCGGCTCTGCGCGCCTATCTCCGGCATCGGGAGCGATTATTGGATTATACGGCCGCCCATATCCAGCACATGCAGAAGGCGCTGACATTTATGAATCGCAACGGCTACGGAATTCAGTGCCCCTATCCCGGCGATCATCGCCGATTCTTCCCAGAGTCCCCATGCCCTGGCAATCGCCGAGGCCGCTTTCAAATTGAATCAACTGCGCAATAATTAGCTTAACCCACCGGAGTGGATAGATTGGGTCATTACTCCAGAAGAAGAAAAAGCAGGCTTCCCGAAGCGTCCGTTCGCCAAGCCCGGCCATGAAGCCGAGTTAAAAAAGCGTACACTTACAAATTTGTATAACGCAAGACCGGCGTGGCTGAATAACGCCCATAAACCCTCGATAAAGTCGTCGCCAAAGCGTATGGCTGGGGACGATTACACACCGGCAATGACTGACGCGGAAATTTTGCAGCGTCTGTTGAAACTAAATTTGTCGCGGGCTAGCGGCAATATCCTCAACAATTGAGCAGAAAAACGATACAAATTGAATACGCTGCCTTAAAAAATCGAATCATTCTCAGTGGAACTGCAAAAATAAATTGCCGATTTCGTTGTGTTCTTGAAAGTAAAATAACGACTTAAATATTTTACTTTTCTGTCTAAAAGTAAAATAATGCTGTTTTTGTTTTACCTTTGGCTCTCAAAACACCATGACCATCCAACTTGAACAATACCGCTCGGGTCAGAACGAAAAAGGCTATGAATACCGTTATTTCGTGCCATCGAAGATCAATGACGAATGGGTTTGGCAATCGTCGCAGATCAACACGCTATTGGAAAAAGCCGCTGTCAAACTCGGGGAGTTAAATTCATTCGCCCGCTTGGTTCCCAATATCGATTTGTTCATTCGTCTTCACGTCACTAAAGAGGCTGTTGTTTCCAGCCGCATTGAAGGGACGCAGACGAATATGTATGAAGCCGTTCTACCGGAACGGGACATTTTGCCGGAACACCGCAATGACTGGCGCGAGGTGCAGAACTATATCGCGGCGATGAACCAAGCGGTGTATGAACTGGCCGCCTTGCCACTTTCCTCAAGACTGCTCAAAAAAACGCACGCCATCTTGCTGAACAATGTGCGCGGCGAACACAAACTGCCCGGCGAGTTCCGTACCAGCCAGAACTGGATCGGTGGACACAGTCTGGCGGATGCGACGTTTATTCCGCCGCATCATCGCTATGTGGAGGAGTTGATGGGGGATTTGGAGAATTTTCTGCACAATCCCGACATCCAGGTGCCGGCATTGATTCGGATCGCCATTGCCCATTATCAGTTTGAGACCATACATCCCTTCTTGGACGGCAACGGGCGTATTGGTCGTTTGCTGATTACTTTGTTTCTGGTCAGCGAGGGCATACTGGAAAAACCCTTGCTTTATCTTTCCAGTTATTTTGAAAAGAACAAGGGATTGTATTACGACAACTTGATGGTAGTGCGGAATAAGAGCGATATGCTGCAATGGTTAAAATATTTTTTGGTCGGCATCGAGCAAACTGCGACATTGGCGGCGCGCACGCTATCGAGAATTCTTGAATTGAAAGCAAGCATAGAACGAGACCTGCAAACACAATTCGGTCGCCGTGGTGTCAGTGCGCAGATTCTATTGAATGCCTTATTCCAGGAACCGGTGATTGTCAGCATCGAAGAGGTTCAGAAGATATGCGGCCTGAGTTATAAAGCGGCAAACGATCTGGTGGCGGCCATGTGTCAGCATGGGATCTTACAGGAAACCACCGGGCAAAGCCGCAATCGTGTTTTTGTATTTTCCGCCTATATGGCAGTCTTTGAGGATTGAGTGCCCCTAAAATCTGCTATGGGCAGCTAAATCAAGAAGAGTTTCAATTTGTCCGGCAGCTTTGAGTAAAGCGTACAAATCGAAGTCAGGACTTACGCAAGACTCATGCGTAGAGATGGATTTCTGAGCTGTTGGCAGAGGTAGTCATCGAGTAGCTTCTGTTTCAATTGATAGACCGTCCGTCCCGAGGTGTAGGCCAATTGCTTCAGTCGAACCCAAACCAGGAAAGCGCAGGCAATATGATTGCGCTGAATGCGGGCAGAGCGGCACTGGCAGCGCTCCCTTCCGGTGACCTGTTTGCCTTCGCGGTGCAGTTGCTCGATCTTCCAGCGATAGCCGCACGCCTGTTGTGCGGCCGCCGTGGAATGCTGAGTGGGCTCGTTGGTCACGACCCAATCCGTGCGGTGGGTGGACACCTCAACCCGGAACAGGTGCACCTTGTGGTGTTTGGGAAAGCCTCTGATCTTGATGGTTTTACCGTGCGCCCGCTCGGTCGGGCTCCAGGTCAGCGAGTCGACCCGTTGGTAAGGTCGCGCTCCGCCGGAATCATCCACTTGGCGGTTAGCCTTGAGCGGACAATAATAGACTTTCTGCAAGGATTCGATGAATAACATCAGGTCTTTCGTGGCGTACCAGCTATCCATCAGCACGGCGTGAAACGGCAAACGCTTGTGATGCACGGCATTGCCGAGCATGTCGTGGACATGATCCAGTTTGGATTGGCCGTCGCCATCGGGATCGTAGAGCCGGTAGTCGATCAGCCAGAACTGATCCAACTCCGGATTGACATAGACGCAGGTCACGACGCCGATACCGCGAATCAGGCCATGGGCATTGCCGCTGTACTGGTGACGTACTAGGGCAATCTTTCGGGAGAAGTCCTTATCCAGCACGGTGTCGTCGAAGATCAGGTAGCCGGCCGGTGTGAGGACGATGTCGTTGCGGACGTTGTCCCATATCAGCCGCGGGGTCATCCGTTCTCGTTGCAGGTAGCGGTTGATGGCATCGTGGCTGAAGGTGTCATGGTGATCGGCAAAATAGGTCAGCGTATAATTGATCTGGCTGACCAGCAGAAATTGGCAATAATCCAGGCGAGTCATAAAAGATTTGATCATAACTTGATGTCGCTTTTGACCTCAGTCTTTGATTCATGTGCCTTCAGCGATCAGATATTTTGCGTAAGTCCTGTTCATCGAAAGATGGCGATTCAAATTAAACTTACGGCCGGAAACGGCGGTCTTTTGAAGAAGGCTATAAAAAAGATCGTTATTTTTTAAAGCCGGCAGTGAATCCTGGCGGATTTCTTCGCGATAAGGCCGGAGGTCCCTATGAAAAAAACTTCCCTTTGGAAAGACGACACCGAAGCCAGCTTTTATCCTCCTTTGCAGAAGGATTTGAACGTGGACATCGCGATTGTCGGCGGCGGCATTACCGGGACGGCCGCCGCGCACTTATTGACGCTGCAGGGTAAAAACGTCGCCTTGCTCGAAGCATGGGAGATCGGCGGCGGAACGACCGGCTTTTCTACCGGTAATCTTTACGCCACCGTTGAAGAGAGGCTGAACAAGCTTCAATGCAAGTTTGACGAAACGACCGCCCGGGCCGTCGTCTCTTCCCGTTCTGCCGCGATCGGTCATATTGAAAACACCGTCCGAGAATATGCCATCGACTGCGACTTCCACCGAAGGCCGTGGCGTTTATTATCGGAAACCGAAACTTTCGATCGCTTTCTGCAACAGGAATACAAAGCCTGTCTGAAGACGGGCCTGGATGCTTATCTGGACGATTCGGCGCCGCTGACTTTCCCGATCAGAAAAGCGCTGCGCATCGAAAACCAGGCTCAGTTCAATCCGATGCGATACGTAAAAGCCCTGGCCGCGCAGGCTCAAAAGGCCGGGGGCCGGGTCTTCGAACACACGCCGGTGCTTCACATTAAAGAAGGTTCGCCGAATATCCTGTATACGGAGAACGGCACGGTCACGGCGAATAAGGTCATCCATGCGACGCATTCGCCGAAAGGCGTCCGGTTCGTTCACACCTTGATGGGCGTCTACCGAGAATATGCGATTGCGGTCAAACTGAACTCGGACGAATATCCCGAAGGCATTTTTTGGGTAATGGGCAAGCCCCATCAACATTCCATCCGTTCCTACACCCGCCGGACCGGCGAAAATTATCTGCTGGTCCTGGGCGAGCCGCACAAGGTCGGACACAAGAAGGACAATGAGGCCTGTTTCCGGAACCTGGAAACCTATATCCGGGCCCGCTTCGACGTGAAATCGATCGAATATCACTGGAGCGCGCAGAATTACCGATCGGCCGACGGCCTGCCTTATATCGGCTCCGTGAACGATAAAGCAGGGATTTACATCGCCACCGGCTTTGCCACGGACGGCCTGACCTACGGCACACTGGCCGCCATGATCATCAGCGACCTGATTCTGGGCAAGGAAAATCCGTGGTCGAGACTGTACGACCCGCGCCGGCATAACCCGCTCAAATCGGCGGGCCGCTTCGTCAAGGAAAACGCTCATGTTTTTATGGATTATCTGACGGATTGGCCTTACCGGGCCGAGGCCAAGAGCGTGGCCGGCATCGCGCCCGGCGAAGGCAAAACGGTTGTCTTAAAGGGCGAGAAGTTTGCCGTCTACCGGGATGAGGCCGGAGAACTCCATCAGGTGTCGGCCGTCTGCACGCATATGAAGTGCATCGTCAACTGGAACAAGGAACAGAAAAGCTGGGATTGTCCCTGCCACGGCAGCCGCTTTACGGTCGACGGGCAAGTAATCGAAGGGCCGGCCATCCTTGATCTGCCGAAAAAAGCAGCCAACCATCCGCGCTAGTTTTGGAGAGTCCGGCCATGATCGTTTCAGCCATCGTCTTATTGTCAATTGCGGCGCTGCTCGGCGTTTTTCTATTGAGCTTCGTGCTGAGAGGCAAGGCCACGCCCAAGGCCATCGCCTTCACGCACGGGCCTCTGGCCGCGGCAGGGCTGGTCTTGCTCGTCATTTATACCGTTCAAAACAGTCTGGCACCGGTCGCGAGCCTGTGGTTCTTCGTGATTGCCGCGGCCGGAGGACTTGTTTTGATTTCCCTCGATCTTACCCGAACCGCCGTGCCCGGGTGGTTAGCCGTATTGCACGGGCTGATCGCGCTGGCCGGCCTGATTGTGCTGTCAGGATTTGCCTTGGGCTTTAATTAATATTCCTGGGCCGCTGCCAAGGCATAATTATCGTCTATTTGCTCGATAGACTTACGCGGAGGCCGGATAGCACGTTGTGCGTTAACCTTGCCGATGTGCGCCGGCTATCCCATCCGAGTCTGATCCTATTGTTTTCATTCGGTTAACTGAAGCTTTCAAATTGCACTCTTTCGTCGGCGATACCGAGCCGGCCGGCGGTTTGGCGCACGCTTTGGATCAGGCGGGCCGGGCCGCAGACGTAAATGACGGTATCGGCGGACGTGCCGTTCAACAACGCCGGCACGTCCAGCCGGTTTGGCGTTGGCGCCTGAGTGAAATAAAACCGGCAGCGATCGGGAAAATGCCGCCGCAAGTCGTTGACAAAGGCCATTTCTTGCGGCACACGGCCGGTATAATGCAGTTGAAAATCCGCCCCCCGTGCGGCCAGTGCTTCGGCCATGGCTTTTAACGGGGTGATGCCGATGCCGCCGGCGATCAACAAGGCGGGGCGATCGTCGTCGTGCAACGGGAAATAATTCTCCGGCGCATCGGCGTTGAGACGGGTGCCCAACTGCCAGCTATCGTGCAAAGCACGCGATCCGCCTTCGCCGCCGTCGACGCGCTGCACCGCGATGCGGTAGCAGTCCGGATCGCCCGGCGCGTCGGTCAACGAATAAGCCCGGAGAGCGACGTTGCCGTCGGGCAGCGCAATCGGCACGCGGACATGCGCCCCGGCCCGATAGCCAGGCAGCGGCTCGCCGTCCGCATGGCGAAGTTCATAGGCGCGAATGCGCGGCGTCAGTTGCCGAATTCCGCTAAGGGTCAACGGCAGCGCGCCACGGCCCAAGGCGCGAGCGCTTGGTTTTTCCATTGCCATAGGTTCGCGTCGGGCTTGTTCGAGCAGCGTTTCGACTTCGCGCTGGCTGTAGCGGGGCGTAATGTATTTCGGGCAATTCCAGTCGTAGGCTTCGACGTGAATGAGTATGCCGCGTTCGACCGGGGCGCGAAAGTCGGGCGATTCCAGTTTCGCCAGCAATGCCGGCTCGCTGCGTTCGTCCACCGCTCGCGCCCGGCCCCAGATTTTCAGGCGCTGCCGCGCTGGATAGTCCATCAGCAGCAAACTCACCCGGTCGTCGCCGCGTAAATTGCCTACCGAAAGGTATTGGCGATTGCCGCTGAAATCGGCATAGCCCAGGGTACGGTCATCCAGCACTTTCAAAAAACCCACCGGCCCGCCGCGATGCTGCACGTAAGGCCAGCCGGTTTGGCTGACCGTAGCTTGATAAAAGCTGTCGCGCCCGGCAATGAATTCTTGTTCGAAAACGCCCAGCGCCACGGTTTCGGCCTCGCCGAGCTCGGCCGCCCGATACGCCATACGGCTGCCCATTTCGGCTTGTACCGCTTGCACGCCGGAGGTGAAGCTGATTTTTGCAAAAGTGCGGGCCATAACATGCCTCCCCCGATCCGATTGAAAAAAATTTCCTGGTTCCCACGCGGCTGCGTGGGAACCAGCATTACGCAGGGTCTCGTCGAGCATTAGGCCGCGTTGAGCGCCACTTTCGGAAAGTCGATGCTGACCCGGCTGGCTTTAGCCAGGATATTGGTCAGCACGTTCATGCCGACGTGAGTAATCACCTCGACGATGTCGGCCTCGCTGAAACCGGCGTCGCGCATGGCCTGCAGCTCGGCATGGGTGACCTCGCCCTTGTGCTCGACCAGCGCGCGGGCGAATCCGACCGCCACCGCCGCTTTGGCGTCCCGGCTGGAGCCGGCCCGGTTGGCTTCGATTTCCGCCCCGTTCAAACCGGCTTTGCGGCCGATGGCGGTATGGGCGGACAGGCAGTATTCGCATTCGTTCTGCTGCGCCAGCGCCACCGCGATGCGCTCGCGGGTGGCCGCCTCCAGCGAGCCATGGCCCGCGATGTGATACAGGCCGAGGAAAGCTTTTAAAGCATCCGGCGAGTTAGCAAACACCCGCAAGAAGTTGGGCACCATGCCCAATTGGTTCTGGATCGCATCCAACAGGCTGCGTTGGTCGGTGTTGGCAGTTTCGTTGCTGACGGTGGTAATACGGCTCATAAGGGTTCTCCAAATAATGAAAGGATTTGACATTCACCTGCGTGAACTTCAGCAGGTGGATACAGTGTGCCGTATTGCAGAAAAATAAAGAATAACCAATATTATCAATTTACTATTCCTTTAAACGGAATTATCAATTTTGTACGCAGAGGATCCAAGCGCATATAGAACACTCAGCATCTCCAATTTTCGAATTCACGACGGATCAATTCAGAGAGGGGTTCTCTCTCAATCTGGCGGAAATCAGATCAACAAAGGACCTTACCTTTGCAGAGGCATAACGTCCTTCGCGATGTATGACATGAATGGGCATGGGCGCCGGTTCATACTCGCTCAATAGTATTTCCAGTTGCTCTGACGCAAGGTGTGGGGCGACCTGATAGGACAGCAACCGAGTAATGCCAAATCCTTGCACAGCCGCTTCGATGGCGGCGTCATTGGTCGTTACCGTGAGCCTGGGTTTTACCCGAACGGCGACCAATTCGGAACCCTGGCGAAACTTCCACTCGATGCTGGGGCTTACGGCACTGGCCGAAACAATGTCGTGCCTCGGCAGTTCCTCCGGGTGTTGCGGCATTCCGTGCTTTTCCAGATAGCCAGGGGATGCGCACAAAACCCGGCGAACATAACCCACGCGTAGGGCTCTCATACTGGAATCGGGCAATTCGCCAATGCGCACGCCCACGTCAATTCCTTCCTCCAGCAAGTTAACAACCCGGTCGAGAAGCAGTGCCGACACTTGCATCGCGGGATAGCGCTGCAAAAACTCGACGATACTCGGAAGGACGTACAGCTTGCCGAAAAGCGCCGGCGCAGTGACCGCCAAATGCCCTCTGGGCTCGGCATTGATTCCGGCAGCCGCTTCATCGGCTTCGTCTACTTCCCCAATGATTCGGCGAGCATCATCCAGGTAGCGTTGTCCCGCATCGGTGGCGCGTACAAAGCGCGTGGTTCTGTTCAGGAGTTTTACGCCCAGCCGATCTTCAAGTGCGGCAATTGCCCTTGTCACGGCCGGAGGCGACATTCCCAGCCGGCGAGCACCACCCGCGAAACTTTCCTCTTCGGCGACCGCCACAAATACGTTCATCAAATGCAATCTGTCCATTCTTAATTCCAATAAACGGAATAGTCTATTGTATTTGGCGGTTATTCTAAACTCAAATAGCATGGGATACAGTGCAATCGCCCGCATCGCCGGATGCGTGCCGTGAACACAATTTATCCAGGAGACATAATCATGAATACGTTCCACCATGCCAATATCGACGGCCATAAGATTTTTTATCGTGAGGCGGGGGCCAACAGCGCGCCCGTCATCGTGTTATTGCACGGTTTTCCTTCTTCTTCTCACATGTTCCGGGATTTGATTCCGAAGCTCGCCGACAGATTTCACGTGATTGCGCCCGACTATCTCGGATTCGGTTACAGCGATCAACCCGGTGCGAAAGAATTTCACTACACCTTCGACAATCTGTCAGCGCAAATTGAAAAGCTGCTCTTCACCCATCTCGGCCTCAAAAAATTCACTCTCTATGTGCAGGACTACGGCGCGCCAATAGGCTTCCGCATCGCATCGCGCCGCCCTGAGGCGATCGAAGGGATTGTCGTACAGAATGGCAATGCCTACCTGGAAGGCGTAAGCCCTGCCCTGGAGCCGATGACAGTTTTCTGGAAGAATCGGAATCCGGAAACCGAGGCCCCGCTTCGAGGCTTTCTGGATGCAGAAACAACCCAGTTTCAATATGAACACGGGGCGTCCGATCCGAGCAAAATCAGTCCCGACAGTTATACGTTCGACCAGCTATTCCTCGACCGCTCCGGTAACGATGCCATCCAGCTCGACTTGTTCTTCGATTACCGGAACAACGTCGCGCTTTACCCGGAGTGGCAAGCTTATTTCAGGGCGTATCAGCCGCCGACCCTGATCGTATGGGGTCAGAATGACCCGTTCTTCACCGTAGAAGGAGCCAAGGCATTTCTGCGCGACATTCCCCGGGCCGAGCTGCATCTGCTTGAGGCGGGACACTTCGCCCTCGAAGAACACAGTGGAGTGATAGCAAATTACATCAAGGAGTTCCTTGGTAAGAGAAAGACTCAATTGAAGTGCTGCAATGAACTGGCATCGGTTTGCTGAGCACACCCTGACTTTATTTCGAATCGGAGACAGATGATGAACCATTTTGCAAATCGGCGCGTTCTCGTCACCGGCTCCGGACGCGGCATCGGGAAAGCGATTGCGTACCGGTTTGCCCGGGAAGGCGCGAAAATTCAACTGGTAGCGCGAAGCCAGGGCGAGCTCGATGCGACGCGGGCGGAACTGCTTGCGTTGACGCCGGAGGTCCGCGCGACAGCACTCGACCTCCAGCTTCCCGGCTCCGCCCGGCAAATAGTGGGCGAAGTCGCCGACGTTTGGGGCGGTCTGGATATTCTCGTCACCAATGCCGGAGCCGCCGCTCAAGGCGGATTTCTGGAGCTGGAGGACGATGCCTGGCAAACGGGATTCGGCTTGAAGATGTTCGCCAATCTGCGCGTCATTAAAGCCGCATGGCCTCTGTTGAAAGCCTCGCAGGGAAACCTCGTCATGATCGGCGGCGGTACCGGCAAAACGCCCGACCGGCAGCTCTCGCTGGTGTCGGCGATCAACGGGGGACAGGCGGCGCTGGCAAAATCGATTGCCGAACAAGGCATTCTGGACGGAATCCGCGTTAATCTGGTTCAGCCCGGCATGGTGAACACCTCAAGGCGGAGGCAACTCTTTGAAAAATGGGCCGCCCAGGCGGGAACCGGCATCGAGCATTATATGACGCAAATCACCAGAGAGAGCCGTATTACCCGCCTGGGAGAACCTTCGGATATTGCGGAAGCGGTGGCTTTTCTCTGCTCCGATGCATCACGCTGGATTCACGGCGCCATCCTCGACGTGGACGGCGGCCAGGCCAAAGGGCTATAACCGCGGCCAATTTTGACAGTCATCATTAGGCATGGCTTCCAGCCGGAATTCGGATGAACCGGCGGAATGTCCAAGACATCCATGTCCGGGATGGCTATGTGAATAACAATTTTTTCTGTAGGGGGCGACATGGCATTAACTCGACGGGATTTTCTCAACCTCACTGCCGGCGTCACGGCTGGACTTTGGGTATCGAATAGGGCAATTGGGACCGCGGCTATCCCAAAAATCGGCGCTGTTGCCTTTGACGGTTTTACCACTTTTAATCCACAAACGGTCTTTGCGCTCGCGGAGGAGCTCTTTCCGGGTAAAGGAGCCGAACTGAGCAACGCCTGGCGCACTCGTCAGTTCGACTATGCCTGGTTGCGCACGTTATCGGGTCGCTACGTGGATTTCTGGCAGGTTACCGAAGACGCACTGGTATTTGCCGCCAGGATGCTCAAGCTGGACCTGAGCCTGGATAAGCGCAGGCAACTCATGCAAGCTTATCTTGAGATCAAGGCTTGGCCTGATGCCCTACCCGCATTGAGGACGTTGAAGGATATGGGCATCCGAATGGCGTTCTTGTCCAATTTCACGGCAGCGATGCTTGATGCCGCGGTCAAGAACTCGGGTCTGGAGGGCATTTTCGAAGCACACCTCAGCACTGACCGGGTCAGGGCATACAAGCCCGATCCGCGTGCTTATCAGATGGCGATGGATACGTTCGGGTTGCCGCGCGGCGAAATTGTTTTTGCCGCGTTTGGCGGCTGGGATGCGGCAGGCGCCAAATCGTTCGGTTACCCGACTTTCTGGATCAATCGGACGAGCCTTCCCGTCGAAGAGCTGGGTGTTGCGCCAGATGCGATCGGCGACAACTTGAACGATCTGGTGCGTTTTGTGAGATCGAAGAAGGAGCAAATCGAATTCAAAGATTTTTAACGCGGCATCAAAGGCTTGCGGATCAGGCGATAGCTATGACCGGGACCGGACAGACAAAAATGCATCTGGGCTGCCGAAGCCAAAGAGCAATCCCTGAACTCTCCTCACTTCGGTTCCACCATGGCAATCGAACCGGACTGAGCACAGGGTAAAAGGCGGCTTTCTCTGTTTTCTATGCCGAGGCGGAAGATGCGACGTTAAATTTTACCCGGCTGCGCCTTTCACCCAGAACTGTCCAGAATTGTGATTACCGCTTCGGCATCGCAACCGAGGCAGTAAGAAGGTTCTTTTGTCTTGACCGTCAGGATTCCGGATGCCGACAGCATTCGGCGATTTCTGACCAATTGACATTCAAACGGAAAAAAGCCGGCGGGAGAGGCGGGCGCACAGCCCCTTTATGAATTCGCCTGAGCAACCTTCACTTCCTTTACTTTTAACGCCAGGCCCTACCGAATGCCGCGAACGAGTCCTTCTGATCGGGCGGCAGCGTGTCGCCGAAAATATCCTCCAGTTTTTTCTCGATGAAACGGTCGATGTCAAGCCATGAGGCATTGGGATTATTTTGTTTGAAATTACGGACTTCATTGAAAAAACGGCGTCCACGCTCATCAATTTCTGTGTTCATATTGCGATCCTGGAAACGAGTCTTCGTTTCCTATTGCTGTAAATTGCATAAAGTTGATTAATCCCCGAATTTCTTCGGTATTGACTCCTTAATTGATATCCCGTACCAACAACGGCCTGGGTGCTTATCACCCATTTTCCCTGTTAATTTTTAAATAAAACTTATCCGAAACATCCCAAGGAGTATTTCATACAAATCCCAACAAGTTTTATGCCACGATCCCGGTATTTGAATTGAAGGGGTTAAGTTGAACCAACGCCGCTCAGAGTGACAAATTGTGTCAGTAATAGTGACTATTTTGGTCGGCGCGTTCATCAGGCAACGCCGAATTAAAAATTTCGGTTGATAATACAGTAGGGAGTTTACCTGTACGGAGTGCTTCTGGTATATTCAAGCCGCCCGCTTGGGTAAACGTGCAGAACCGAGTCATCAGTGACTGCTGGAAAAATAATAATTTTTAGAGGGGGTGAATTATGGCAGTAGGCATTTATATCTTGACCGTGGTTTATTTTACTTACGTCATGGTCTCTGTCTCAAAACGGTAAGAAAATACCGTAAGAAACGGATACAGTGTACGGATTCCATAGAACGGGCCGCCTCATGAAATCTGAATGCAATCGCTGAGCGTATTCATGGCGTCCCGGAATCAGGATCGCGACGATATCCAGACGGCGAGGAAAGGCAGGACTGAAAATGCCTTTCCTCGCAAATGCATTTGCTCCCGGTAGAACCGGGCGAACCGGCTCCAGCCGATGTGTACGGAAGCCTCGCCTTCTTTAAGACCGAAGATCCTTTTACTCCTACAAAGACAAGCCTGGAAAAACTCGATCCGGCCCCTTTCAAAATTGCCTTACCGGAATTATATTATTTATCCGAAATCGCTCTTCACCGCAACGCCGACCAATATAAGGGGGGCGGCCTCGGATCTTTCCCTCCACTAACCGGGATCGATCAGCGAAGCTCTCTGTCCGTTTTTTGCATCGGCGACGGCGGAATGAACATCGACAAATGGATTGAGGACCTCGCCCGGCTTGAAGATCGGTTCGGAAACGCGCTGCTATTTTTTCAGGTTACAAACATCGAAGCCAAGGGACATAAACCATGACTCAAAAAAAGACGTCCATGAACAAAGACAGATTAAACCAGATCGTGACGGAAGCCCGGCGCAATCAGGAACTGAGAGAGCAGTCCTATCGCGGCCAGGCGCTGAAAATGTATCCCTGGGTGTGCGGACGCTGCGCCCGCGAATTCGATCATAAAAACCTGAACGAGTTGACGGTTCATCATAAAGATCATGACCACGACAATAATCCGCCGGACGGCAGCAACTGGGAACTCTTGTGCCTTTATTGCCATGACAACGAACATTCAAAATACGAACAGATGCGATTCGGCTCCCTGCAGCCGGGCAAATCCTCTGCGCCGGCCGCCACCCACAATCCTTTTGCCGACCTCAAAACCTTACTGAATAAAAAATAAGCTGGCAAAATAAAAAACGGGAGTTACGAAAAAAGGCACCATTCACATCCGAATTTCTTCCGTTTTTCCCGGCTTTTTTAATACCAGGTGATCGATACCCAGATTTGCCAGTGCATCGGCTCTTTCATTGCCGTTGTTTCCGGAATGGCCTTTGACCCATTTCCATCGGACGTCGTGCCCGGACATCGCGGCGTCCAGACGGCGCCATAAATCTTCATTCTTTACCGGCTTGTTGCCGGCTGTCTTCCAACCGCGTCTTTTCCAATTGGAGATCCACTCGGTAATGCCTTGCATGACGTATTTCGAATCGGTGTTGATTTCCACCCTGCATTTTTTCGTCAAGGCCTCAAGGCCTTGAATTGCGGCCGTCAATTCCATACGGTTATTGGTCGTTTCCCGCTCCCCTCCGTAGAGCTCCTTGATTTTCCCTTTGTAATTGAGGATGACGCCCCACCCGCCCGGCCCGGGATTTCCCCGGCAGGCACCATCCGTATAAATGATCACTGGTTCAGTCATGGTAATTAAGTTGAGTTGATGAATTAATTGAATTGACCAGCACCAATCTCGGCTTGGCTTCTCTCACCGGCGTTAACGGAATCACATTGTAACGCCTTTTTATCGCTTTGATCGCGTAAGCGACGGCAGTAACGGAATAGCGGTGAGCGATGTACTGACCATGCGTCGAAATCACCGAATTAAAATTAAATTCGGTGGAAAGAGTGACCTCGAAATTCAACAGTTTCAGCCAGTCCAGCAGCCGCGATCGCCGGATCAGGCGCCATCGGCAGGGATCCGGCTTCTTGATTTCCCAAAGATACTGATAGGTTATCCATAGATTCCACGGATTGAAATTCAATATCACCAGGACGCCTTCGGGCTTCAGTACACGCTCCACTTCGCGCATGGTTTGCAGGCGGTTGGCGTCAAATTCCAGTAAATGGGACAATATAATCATATCGACGCTGTCGCATTGCAACGGCAATCGGTACGGTTCGGCCTGAATTTTTTTTGCTTCCTCGCTTCCCACGCCGTGACTGTCGAGAATGATGTAATTCTTGTACAGGGAACAATCGATAAAATCCTTTTCCCAGCCCAGACCGCCGATTTGCAGGATGGTCTGCTTGCAACTCACCGTGATGGAGCGTTGCAAATAATCGGATTCAAGCCGCCTCAACAATTCCCCCCTGGCAGTACGATAACAAGTAAATAAGAAATTGCGTTTCATTTTCGACCAACTTAACGGTAAACTAACTTTGGTGATTATCCAGAAAAAACAGACTATAATAGAAACATTCTGAAAACGCACTTTATACTTTAGGGGGGATAATGAGAACTCGTTCCAGCAGGTCAATCAAATTATTGTCTCTCTCCATCTCTCTAGTCGCTGCCGGTTGCTCCCAATCCCCCAAACACGACCTGAGCATCGACACCCGGCCGCCCATCGTTTCGAAAAAAGAAAACACCTATTCTGGTCAGTCGTCTTACTACCGCCCTTATCTCAAAAAAAAGTATAACTCCGGTCAGATCAATACCGTTTGGGACCGGCTGTTTTCTTTATACGCCCTCCCGGAAATAAACAATGAACGGGTTGACCGGGAAATCAACTGGTATCTGCAGCATCCCGATTCCCTGGTGTCGCTTCAGCAACGGGCGGCCCCCTACATGCATCATATTCTTGATGAAATCGAAGCGAAAAATATTCCGGGCGAACTGGCGTTATTGCCTGTCGTGGAAAGTTCTTTCATACCGGACGCCTATTCCAAAAGCGATGCCTCGGGGCTTTGGCAGTTTATTCCTTCCACCGGCCGTCTCTACGGACTTGAACAAAACTCCTGGTACGACGGACGCCGCGACATTTACGCTTCAACCAAAGCGGCTACCGACTATCTCAAGCACTTGTGCGCAACCTTTGAGGGCGATTGGCTGCTTGCGCTGGCATCCTACAATTGGGGCAAAGGAAACGTTAGAAAGTCCATTGAAAAAAATCAATATCTGGACCTGCCGACGGACTATTGGTCCCTGGATCTCCCTGAAGAAACCACCAATTACGTGCCCCGATTATTGGCCATCGCCAGAATATTCGCTCATGCGGAAGAATATCATATTCCACTGCAATACATTCCGAACAAACCTTATTTTGAAGTCGTCGACCTCCACGCTCCGATCGATTTAAACAAGGCGGCCAGTCTTGCCAATACCCCGCTTTCGGAATTCCGCAAACTGAATCCCGGATATAACCGCTGGTGCACCGCGCCGGAAGGCCCTCATCGGCTGCTGATTCCGGTGAAGCAGGCGCAATTGTTTAAAAGAAACCTGGCGCAATTGCCTTACGACGAATGGGTTTCCTTGCCTCCCAAACAGGCAGAGCTGCAACTGGCTCAGCAGCAGACCCGGCCCGAGGTATCGCCGGCTCCCAAACGGACGTATCACGTCGCCGAAACCAGTCCGGCGCAAAGCCGGTATCGGGTAAGACCGGGAGAAAGCCTGACCTCGATAGCGAGAAAAAACCAAACTACGGTAGCCGCCATCCGGCAGGCCAACCATATGGTCGGTCGGGCAGTCAATACCGGCGCATGGCTGAAAATACCTACATCGAAAAAATCGGCTGATCTCAACATCATCGCAAAATCGTCCAGAATCGATGCGTTTGCCGGCACTAACAAATACCATGTCGTCAAGAGAGGCGATACCTTCTGGAACGTCGCCCAGCGTTACGGCGTATCCACCCAAGATCTTGCCCGCTGGAATAACATCAAATTGAATTCGGCCCTGATTCTCGGCAAGAAGCTCACCATCAAAAGCAAGGATCCGCAAATCGCGTCCTCCGATTCAACCCTTCGCTTGATCCGTTATACGGTCAAAGCGGGCGATTCGCTGACGCAAATCTCCAGAAAATTCAATATCCCGGTGGCCGAGTTAAGAAAATCCAATGCCGAAACACTGGTTAAAGGCTTACGTCCCGGTCAAAAACTTAAAATTCTGGTGGACAATAGCCAACCCGCCACTTGAATTTGAAAAATCCGGGCCGCGAAACAGGCAATTTCCTGCCGGCAACTTCTCCCCTTCATCACTTTCGGATTTGACCGTCTACTAAGTCATTCGCTTCTGCGGCACCTTCAAGCGAATGGCTTCGCCTCCATCCGATCAGCCGCTGCCGGACGAACCGTGTTTGGCTCAATACTTCAAGCGCAGCCTAAAACTCCACGCAAGGTCATTTTGGACGAACAACGGTCATGGGAATAAGAGCAATTCCGGCGAAATAACGAACGCAACACATAAAATCGCGCGCCCTCGTCCGCTTTTAAGCTCCGGCCGGTGATTTCCGTCCGGTCGAAAATAAAGGGGACCACAGTTACCGGTCCCCGTGCCCGAAGCGCCTTACCGGGAGACCGTCGGCCTTGAATAGTCCGGCGCCACTTCGTAGATGCCGGTTAATTTCTTCTTAAATTCATCCGAGATGACTCTGGAATCCTGTTTGGATTTGACGACTCTCGGCGTAATCAAAACGACCAGTTCGGTTTTATCATTGTTTCTCGTAGTCGAACCGAATAAAGGACCTATCCAGGGCAGTTCATGCAAAAAAGGTATGCCGGTTCTGTTATAGGTATTGTTGTTATCGATCAAACCGCCCAAAACGATGGTTTCGCCGTCCTTGACCGCCACGAAGCTTTCGATCTCCTTCTTCTGAATGGTCGGCGATGTCGTCACGCCGGTCGTGGTCGCGACGGGCGAGCTGACGATCTGCTTGATCTCCATGATCACCATCCCGTTGGCGTTGACTCTGGGAGTGACATCCAAAGTAACGCCGGTGTCCAGATATTGAATCTGGCTGGCCTGCGCCAGGCCGGTGTTGGTTCCGCCTCCCGAAGCGACCGCATTGGTTAAGGTGCTGGTCTGTATGGGAACCTGATCGCCGACGTTGATTTTGGCCTGCTGGTTATTCAACACCATCAGAGAAGGCGAGGAAATGACGTTGACGTTATTCAAATCGGATTGCGCCTGTAACAGCGCCTTGACCGAACCGGAGCTGTAGATCGCACTGAATCCGCCCGTGGCCGCAGCCAGGGCCGCGGTTTGGCCGGCTTCTCCCAGTTGGGTAAGTGCGGTGGAAGGATTGAGGCCTGTCCCGCTTCGATCATGTGAAAAATACCACTGGATGCCGTATTGCAAATCATCCTTCAAGGTAACCGAGACGATCGTCGCATCGATCAACACCTGCAGCGGCATGACGTCGAGCTGCTGAATAACCGGTAGAATAACTTCATATTCCTGAGGCGTGGCTACGGTGATAATCGAATTATTGGCAGGATCGGCGATAATCCTGACTTCGCCGACATTGGAGACGCCTTCATCCCCGGTTTGCTGGCCGCCGCCGGTATACTGCCGTTTGGTCGAGCTCTTTTTGGATGACTCCTTGTTCGTTATGGTCGCCGCCGACTCTCCGGGAGCCACCTTGGCCGATTTGCTTTGCTTTTGCGTGCCGGTAAAAATGGAATTCAGGGTGTCGGCCAGTTCAACCGCATCCATGTGCTGGACCTTATAAACATTGACCCCGCCGCCATTGGCCGAACTCGCCCGGTCCAGCCTGAACACCCAATTTTCAATGTCGGCCAAATACCGGGACTGATGGGTAATCGCGAGAACGGCATTAAGCCGGTCTATCGCCAGAAAACGGAAAAACTCCCCTCCTTCCTTTTTATCTTGCGTAGCGGTAAAAATGGACTCGAGCTCCTTAATAATGTCTTCGGGCGCCACATGGGACAAAGGATACAATCCGAACGAACGTCCTCTCAAAATATCGATATCGAAGGTACTGACCAGATCCAGAACCCGGTCGACTTCGTCGGCCGTACCGGAAACGATGATGGTGTTGTGCGTCGGATCCACATTGACGACCGTTTTTTCGGGCACGAGCGGTTTGATCACCTCCGCCACGTCATTCGCAGACACGTAGCGGATCGGTATCACTCGGGCCTGAAACCCCGACTCACTTACGCCCCTTCGCGTGGTCACATCGGAGCTGAACACCGCATCGGCAGCCGGCTCTATATGATAAACCCTGCCCACTTTAACCAGAGCGGCGTTGTTCTGCCGGAGTACTTTTTCCAGAGTCGGCAGCAATTCTTCCCTGCTTAAGGTCGTATTCAAAGTCACCTTACCGGCCACTTTGGGACTTAATACATAGTTGTATCCGAGAATGTCTCCTAAGATGACTTTGGCAACTTCTCCCAGATCGGCTTCATCGAAATTAACGCTTAATTCGGCGCCGGTGGATTTGGCCTTTTGTTCAGACCGCACCCTGGGCGTCGCCACCGGACGATCCGTTCCCGGATATAACTCAACTTTCGATTGCGCGGAATCGGCTACCGGCGGTTTGTTTTGCAACTCTTCAAAAAGGACTTCGGACTTATCGCTCTCCTGTTCCTTGGGCACGGGGTACAACGGCAATTTGACGGATTGCTTTGGACCTAATAATTCGCAACTTGAAAGCATTAAACCTGCCGCAACCAGGCAGGAAGCTGTTTTCATTGTTTTTAGATTATTCATTATCGCTATTCTCGGGAGCGTCTACTTCGGTTTGAGGTTGAGTTTCTGGTTGATTGTCAGGTTGAGGAACCGGCGGTTGAGGTCCTCTCGCTCTTCTTTCCAAATGCCCCGGACGCGGCGCTTGCGCCGGCTTGGGCGCGGGTTCCTGAACTCGCGGTGCGGTTTTCGGCTTGGCTTTTCTAAGCGTAAGTTCATTTTTCTCACCGCCTGACTGTTCCAAAACCACTTTATCTCTGTGAATTTCGATCAGCTTCCAACCGTCAAGATCGTCGTTAATCGTCAATTTACGAAACCTGTCTTTGTTACTGGCGGCTTTTTCTCGGCTAAACAAAGCGGACCAACTGTTGTTTACCGTATACACGCCGTTTAATTGCCAATCGAAGACGCCATCCGGACCTCCGCCGGAAGTGCCGCCGGCAGCCGATTCGGAGGCGGGCTCATTGACCGGTTTTCTGCCTCTGATAAATAATGGTCTGGAAACGATGTCGGCGTAACTTTCCTCGGTCTTTTTATCCAGATCGATGGTGGGAACTTCCTCGATCTGACGATGTTTCGACGACGACTCGTTAATGGAAGCCAAAAGACGCTGCAACGCAAACTCGTGAGCTATCCATTCGCCCATCAGCAGGACGACCAGAGCGCCACAGACGGCTCCCAATAATTTAACTATTTTAATGTTCATTCCGGCTGTTTTCTCATAAAACTGACCGCCTGAAAATTCACGTTCAATTCGTTACTGGCTTCAATCTGGCGGGTACGCCTATTTCTTATGTTGCGCATGGGCCTGATATCCAATTCATTGATCACGACCAGAGGAGTCGAAGTTTCCAATCGGTGCAGCACGCCGCGTAATACTTCGATATTTCCGGTCATTCGGACACTGACCGTAATCAGGCTGAATTTTTCCTTGTTGATAACCGGAAGGGCTTGCGTGCTGCTCAGTTGTCCTCCGGCATCGATAATCGCTTTTTTGACAAATTCCTGTAACTCGGCGGAAGCCAGAGAGACGGTTTGCTGACTGTTGAAATAGCCTTGTTCGAGAATCTCCTTTTTGACACTGTTCATACTCTCGACGACGGCGTCCTTGCCGGCCAATATCCGTTCGTATTGTTTGAGCTGCCGCGCGAGCGACAATTTTTCTTCGTTCAATTCCATCCATTTGCCGACGGTAGGCCAGAGTACCGCCAAACCGATCAATAAAATTAAGGCAACCAGCAAACCGACCGCCAGCCAACGCTGCATCTGCTTATTTTTTATTCGGGTCATCCGTACCTCCAGCCTTGACGACATCCACGGTGATCTGAAAACGTTCAAGTCCGGTGGTTGTATCCTGCGTTACCGGAGAAACGAATTTTGCATTATTGAACAAGGCGGAGTCTTCAAGGATGGCAATCAGCCCCGAAGCCGTCGGCGACTCTCCTTGTATCTGCAGATGGCCATCCGAATAATGCGCGTAGGACAACCAGGTATCGTTATTGATTAACGCACTCAGCGAATTCAACATTTCCAGCATCGGCGGCGCGGAATTTTTCATTTCGATCAAGGCGCTGGTTTCTCCTATTACTTGATCAATCTCTGACTGCAACTGTTTAATGTTTTTGGCTTCCTTTTCGATTTCCCCGGTCTTTTCCCGCAACAGATTGACCGCCTGATGTTCGAACCAGACCGGCAAGGCGATGACGGCTCCGCACAGCAATACGATGGCGGCAGCCAGGCTGGAATAGACCAGGCGGGGGATGTTGTCTATTTTCTGCCTCAACCAGTCGGGCAGCAGATTATAGGGATCGTCGAAATCATCCGGATCGTTCGGCATCTCTTCGTATTCGGCTAATACCGGCGAAAGTCCCATCGTCTTGACGTCTTCATAGAGACCATCCAGTATTTCCCTCGGAGTCAATATCAGCATGGCCCGGATCTGGCCGGGCTCGTTGTCGGCATTGATCAATTTAACGGCAAAATAAACCTGTTCCGGTTTAAAAGGCGTGTACCTCGACAACTCGTAAGAAACCACCTGATTAAGATTTTCTCTCGCCGCCTCCGGCAACACGATGATTTTATGGATAGCTTCCTCGCGATTCAACCGAATGATCACGTCCGCTTTGGCCAGTCTTTCGCTATTTTCGTTATTGACCATCCAGGTTGCGAATCGCGCAAAACCGGCTTCATTTCTATCCACTCTGCCCAACGATTGAGCCCGATCATCGAACCGGCAGGTGAGTTCCAACTGGTGATCCACCGTTCTTACAATGATCAGTCCCCGTTCTTCATTGACCAACTGCTTGATTTTCGAGGGTATCAGAAATGCGAGCTCTTTTTTCCACCAGTGGAAAAACTTTTTAACGTCCAGATCGATCGATTTATTTAGATTCAGCATGCTGTGTCACTAAAAATGAGCTCATTTCCTCTGAAAATAATGAGACGTTGCCTTTATCCTCGCGGCGCCAGTTTAAAACCTGAAACGGCGAGGACTGATTATTGGAATTCTTATATACGACAGCTTTTATTATAGCTGTGGATCCATCATCCAACAGCGCTTCGGACATGATTTCGACTATATTGCTTTCTCCGGGCGATCCCGTTTGTTTCAGGCCGAGGGAAAATGGCGGAACCGGAGTCCCTTCAATAGCGCTTTTCTGTCTCAATTCGATGTATTGATCGATCAGCTCGGCGTCCAGTCCGGGTATTGCCAGTAAAACTTCTTTGGAAGCCTGCGACAGATCGACCTGAGCATTGCCGGAATACACGGTAATGAGCGGTTCAATCCATTTTAATATGGATGCGTCCATTCCCAATACCATTTGCAATTCTTCAACGGACCGAAACGGTTTATTGCGTGGCTGATATTTTAATTTCGCGTCCTCATATTCTTCCTTTTCCGCCCCCTCGACGTTGATCAAATCATCGGGATCGCGCCAATCCATAATGGCGCTGACCAGAGCCGTTTGTTTCTCCGGCTCCACGTGCGCGTACGCAATCAGACTTTGCAATTGGTTTTGATCGGCTTTATTGATGTCGATTTTACCAGCTTCCGCAAACATCCGGATACGCACCAAGGTCTCCATGAATTGAATCTGATAGATGCTGCCGTCGGTGTGCCAGCGTTTATTCTGATCCGGATTCAATAACATCATCTCGGCAAGGGTAATACCCGATTCGGCTGCCGCCAAGGCCTGGGCATTATTTTTGATGCCGACGGTAACTGCGGCTTCCCGATTCATGGTCAACGTAAAGCTGGCGGCCATGATCATCAACAAACTCAGCGTCCACAAAACCAGAACCAGAGCCAGACCCTGTTGCCGGAAGCTTTTTCCGTAAGAAAAACCTAAACCCTGGGCCGTCATTCATAATTCTCCGGATCCAAGGTCTGTTCGCCGTCATTGCCTTCGGCGGCGTCTTCGGCAAAGGTTATGCCGGCGCTTTCGACGGATTCGGTAGCTTTAAGAGGAAAAATCATTTCCGGCCAGTACATTTCGTTTTCCAGGCCGATATTGATTTTAACCAATTGGGGCTGTCTATCTTTTCCGATCCATTCATCTTGCCACCGGCTTTCCGCCTGGCCGTCTTCGGAACCAAAATAAGTCAGTGAAAAAAAACTCACATTCCTCAGCAAAATTTCTTCTTCCTTAAACCATTCTCCGCCTTCACCCACCGGAAAAAACGGCGTGAGCGTTACTTTAAGGACTTGCTCGCCATTGTCTTTGTCCAGGGCGACCGAGATCAATTGCAAACCCGCTCTGCCCGCGCTTGCCGGAAACGCGGAAACAAACTGAAACGCCTGTGCCCTGCCTTGAAAGGAAAGCAGTTTTTCTCCATCCTTTTCCTCATTACTAAAATCGTTCCATAACGGTTCCGCAGGAATCAAATGGCGCTGGAAAAAATTAATCACCGCGGTCACATTGCTGACTTCCGCAATTTTATTTTCGCCTTTTTCCCAGCTTTCAGCGCAAATTTTCATGCTGCCGAACAACAACGCCATCATGATGCTCAGCAGCGTCATGGCGATCAGCACTTCGATCAGGGTGAAGCCCTGGGCCGTCTGGTTCCGGATCATGACGATTTGGCGGATAATTTCAAAGTCGTTAACTCGACTTCTCTTTGATGATTGCCGTTCGAAGCGCCGTCGCCCCAACTGACGTTCACCGTTACCATGAACAGCGCCGCCGGAAGAGACCGGGCATCAAAATCTTCAAGAGTCAGCTCATACGGAGCGATCGAGACCTGCCAACTGTATTTGTCGTTCTCAATGCCGGCGGTTTGTCCCGGTTGCAACGCAGATTCCACTCCGGTCCTGGCCATCAGCGTCTCGGCAATCTGCACCGCCGAAGTATATTCCTCGGCGACGGCGGCCGTTTCCACGCCAGAAGAAAATATGTTGAGCAAAATGCCCAGGGCGATGGCCAGAATCGAAAAAGCCACCAGGATTTCCAGCAAGGAAAAACCCGCTTGTTTGTTTCCGGGTAGTGTAGTCATCCGCATCCTGTCACGTAGACTGGTCCGGTTCAGAGCGTTGCTTCATTTTCAGTTTCGATTTGTCCCGTCAACCAGTTGATATCCACGCGTGAGGCATACCCTTCCCGTTCCAAAGTAATTCTTCCTCCTGTCGAGGATCCGTCCGCGAAAAAGCGGACGTTGCCTTGCCCTTCCCCGGTAATTTCGCTCTGCGCCGTCACGACCGTCACTTCGATAAACTCCGGAATGGTATAAACTTTATCGCGGCCGCTGACCGTATAACTGTTGTCGGCAAGATTGAACGACACTTCCGTTTCCTGATGGGTCATTAAAGCCTGGCCTCTGGCATAGCGCAGCGCCGAAACGATGTCTCTGACGGCGGCTTTATGTTCCAGGGCGCGATGTCCGGAAGACGCATTAATCGCCACCACCGAAAAGCCGAGTACGATAATGACCAGTACAATCAGCAGTTCAAGCAAGGTAAAGCCTGAATTTTTACAGGGGCGAACCGGCGTAAGGAGCCTGAAAAACCCGCCCTGACGAACCGCCTCGTCCCGGCAGCGGAAGTGTTGCGTCCGCCGCATCATTCCCAACTGACGATATCCTGATCTTCGCCTTCACCGCCTTCTTTTTCATCGGCGCCGTAAGAATACAAATCGAATTTTCCGTGCTCGCCGGGTGAAACGTAACGGTATTCCTGCTGCCATGGATCCAGCGGCACTTTCGACTTGCCAAGATAAGGCCCGTTCCACCGTTTGGCTTCCTGCGGCGATTCGACCAGAGCGCTCAAGCCCTGCTCGCTGGTCGGATATTTGTCCATGTCCAGTTTATACATCTCCAAAGCCTGGCCGATTTCTGCGATTTGCACTTTGGCCGCCTTGATTTTGGCATCGGACATATGCTTCATGACTTTAGGTCCGACCAGGCCCGCCAACATGGAAATGATGCCCAGTACGACCAACAATTCCAATAAGGTGAAGCCTCTTTCCGCTCGATTTTTTCTGTCTTTCATTGTCTGTAACTAATCGTTTTGAAGATTAAAAATTAGATAATACCTTAGTATATATCCAGCACTGTTAAAGCAAGATTAAGTAAAACGGCGACGTTTCGCCGGAACCCGCTTGCTGCGCCGACACAGCTCAAGACGACTCCGTTCCGTTCGAACCGAAGCCGGATAGAGTCGGCCTCGTTTCGGGAAGCGGCGCCTTCCTCTTTCCGAATAAAGCCTGCCCGCGTTTTACGCCGTCCGGTTAACCGTTAGCCACGGCACGGAAGAACGATCATGCGGAACAGGAACCTTCGGCAAAATGCAACGCAAGCGCACTGTACGCAAACTTCCGTTAAAAAGCCAGATCGTTGACGCTAAGTATCGCCAGCAGGATCGAAACGATGATGCCCGCGATCATCAGGCCCAAAGTAACGATCAAAGCCGGTTCGAGTAACGCCAACATACGCTGGATGGACACTTTCAACTGCTTGTCGTAGATCTCCGCTACGCGCATCAGCATTTCTTCCAAATGGCCGGTCTCTTCGCCCATTTTAATCATTTGCATGGCCATTTTCGGGAATATGCCGGTTTTCAATAAGGCATCCGACATTCGTTTGCCCTGTTTCAACTCTTCTTCGGCCTTTTGAATCGTATCCACCAGAACCAGATTGTCTACGGTTTCCCGGACGATGGCCAAAGCCGAGAGTATGGAAACTCCATTGCCCAATAAAGTTCCCAAGGTTCGGCTGATATTTGCGGTTTCCTTGTTCAAAAGAACGGTTTCGGCCAGCGGCAGTTTTAGAAAGCGCCCGTCCCATACCTTCTTGGTGACCGGATCGGCCAACTGGAACCTCATATAGCTGGTAATGACGACCGCCGCGCCCACAAGAATCCACCAATAACTTTGCAGCCACTCGGCCAGTCCGACGACGATTTGCGTCGACAACGGCAACGCCTTGCCGGCACTTTCGAACATTTCGGTAAACTGCGGCACCACGAAAATCAGCATCACGAACAGCGAAGCCAGCGACATGATCAGCAGGATGGCCGGATAAATCAAGGCCGTACTGACCGTATCCTTTAATTCCCGGGAGCGTTCAAGATACTCGGTAAGCCGGTTCAAGACTTCGCCCAGACTGCCGCCGGCCTCTCCCGCCCGGATCATGTTCAGATAAAACCGGCTGAACACGCCCGGCTGTTTTTCCAGAGCGTCCGCCAGGGACGAGCCGCCTTTGACTTTTTCCAGCACTCTGCCGATCAATTTGCTCAGCCGTTCGTTGTCTTCGGCCAGATCGATCAATACCGTCAACGACTTGTCCAGCGGCAAACCGGAATCCAGCAAGGTGGCCAGTTCGCCGGTAAACAACGCGATTTCCTTCTGACTCAGCTTCGACTGTCTGGCGCCGATGCTCAGGCCAAGGAACGACTTGGCGCTCGCCGGTGCGACCCGGATCGGAATATAGCCTTCGGCCTGCAGCGCGCCGATCAGAAATTGTTCGTCGGGAGCGTCGCGGACGCCCTCCTCGGTTTCGCCCAGATTGTTGATTGCTTTATAAGTAAACAAGGACATATCAGGCTTCCGTCGTCACGCGCAGTACTTCTTCCAAGGTGGTAATGCCTTTCAACGCCTTTGCCAAGCCGTCTTCGTACATGGTCGACATGCCTTCCTCGATCGCCATTTTCTGGATGACGCCGGCTTCTTCGTGCGCCATGACCAGTTTGCGGATCGGATCGGTCATTACCAGAAATTCGATGATGGCCTGCCGCCCACGGTAACCGAGTCCGCCGCAGGCGGAACAACCGACCGGCTTGTACAACAGGATGTCGCCTTCCGGCACGAATCTGCGCAGTTTCATTTCACCGATAATTTCAGGCGAGGCGGGTTGGCCTTTTTTGCATTTCTCGCACAATTTTCTGACCAGACGCTGCGCCAGAATGCCGTTGACGGTGGAAGTCAGCAGATATTCCTCAAGCCCCATGTCGAGGAGACGGGTAATGCCGCCCGCGGCATCGTTGGTATGCAGCGTCGACAGCACCAAATGCCCGGTCAGGGCCGATTGCACCGCGATTTTGGCCGTTTCCAGATCGCGCATCTCGCCGATCATGATGACGTCGGGGTCCTGTCGGACGATGGATCGCAGGGCCGAGGCGAAAGTGAGCCCGATCTGGGGCTTGGCCTGGATCTGATTGACGCCTTCCAGTTGATATTCGACCGGATCCTCGACGGTAATGATCTTGCGTTCCGCCGTATTGAGCGTCTTCAATGCGGTATACAGGGTGGTCGACTTACCGCTTCCGGTCGGACCGGTGATCAAAATGATGCCGTGCGGCTGAGCCAGTATCTCGAGAAATTTCTCCGAATGCCGGCCCGAGAAGCCGAGCGTGGCAAAATCCAGCACGACGCTTTCCTTGTCCAGCAGACGAATCACCACGCTCTCGCCGTACATCGTCGGGATCGTCGAAACCCGAAGATCCAGTTCCTTGCCGAGCATTTGCACCTTGATTCGGCCGTCCTGCGGCAGCCGGCGTTCGGCAATGTTGAGCTTGGCCATGATCTTGATACGCGAGATCACCGCGGCGGTCGATTTGACCGGCGGCGCGTCGATATCCTGCAACACCCCGTCGATACGCAATCTGACTTTCAACGTCTGCTCGAAAGGCTCGATGTGGATGTCCGAAGCCTTGGTTTCGATGGCGCGCTGCATGATCAGATTGACCATTTTGATCACCGGCGCCTCGCTGGCCAGATCCTTTAAATGCTCCAGATCTTCCTCGCCGCCGTCCTCCACGGCAAGATCGTCGACGATCTTGTCCATTTGCGACCGACCCTCGCCGTACTGCATTTCAAGCGCGGCATCGATTTCCGAAAGCAGGCCGACCTTGACCGCAATCTTTTTCCCTGTCGCCAATTTAAGGGCATCGATGACAAACCGGTCCTCAGGATCCACCATGGTCACGGTAATCTCGTCTTCGTCGTGGTTTATGCCGACGACGTGATTGTGCTTCAAAAAACGCAGGGACACGCTGTCCGGAAGCTGGGTTTCCAGCGGATACTGACCCGAGACCACTTTATCGAAATGTCCGGATTCGACAAAGGCATCGGCCACGTCGAGCTCCGAGCACAATCCCAGCTTGATCAGCAATTGGGGCAGACCTTCCGAAAGGGACGCCTTGCGCACCCGCTCGGCTTTTTTCAGCTCCGCCGCCGACAGTTTATTTTTCCGTTGCAGCGTATAGAGCAGTGATTGATAGGCAGTTTCTTGATCTATCATGACAATATCTCTTGATCTTGTTTAAACGTCGCCGACAATAAGGATTTTGCCGGTCCGATGATCTCGTTCTCGTCGATTTCCCTAATCGAATAATCTTCCTTGTTCAGTTTGTACGGATTCACAGGCGAATGCGATTTGACCACTTTATTGATGTCTGTCTGGTAAACCCTGGAGACCGGCGTCGGACCGAAAAGGGTAATCGACGGCCTGTTCAGAGCCCAGGCCATATGAGTGGGCCCGGTATCGTTCCCGATCAGCAAATCCGCTTTCGCAATCAGCGCCTTCAAGGCATTCAGATCCAGTCTTTTCGGTATGACTTTAATCAATCGGGACCGTTCGGCCATCCATTCCGCTTTCGCCCTTTCCTGCTCGTTTCCCCAGACTGCAATGCAATTTTCCTGCAACGCTTCGGCGATATTAACAAATTTTTCCGGGGGATAATTGCGGCTTTCCCAGGTCGAACCGATGACGAAGACGATGTTGGGCTTATCCTTTAACAAATAATCATAGATGATCGGGTCTTCATTGCGAAAAAATAAAAAAGGTCTTTTGCCGACGATTTGCTCGCGGCTAATCCCCAGTCCAAGAGGCCTGGATAAAATCAGCGCGTTCCGGTCGATGGTATTGGCGTCGTAGGCGCAGGCAATTTTCACGTCGTACAGCCAGGAAGCGGCTTTTTCCCGGATCGAATGGCAGTCGAATCCGGCGATGTGCTGGCAAATTTCCGAGGCTTTGCGGGTATGCGCGCAGGGAATCGGGCAATTGCTGATGAGCCTGGCGACCACGGCCGATTTCAGCAGGCCTTGCGCATCGATGATCAGATTATAACGGTGCCCGGCATAACTTCGAATCTTTCTGAATTCCTGAAAAAAAGCCGACTTGTCGTTTTTCAATGCTCTCAGATTGACCGTCAATATACGATCGATATCGGGGTTGTGGGCTAACAGCTCGGCATAACATTCTTCGACCACCCAATCGATCCGGATGTCCCGAGCATACTCTTTGATGAACTGAAGCGCCACCATGGCATGGACGATATCGCCCAGAGCGGATAATTTGACTATCGCGACACGCATGGTCAGCCCGGCCTCGCTTCGTCAAGCATTTGCAACACCCGCTCCGTCCTGATTCCGGTCAAACACCGGGCGTGTTCCGGATGGCCGGCCGGATAAAGGGGGCAAGTGCGTTTAAAACAGGGCGCGCAAGGCAGATGCAGTGAAACGACTTTGGCCCTGGCGTTCAGAGGCGGCGTAAAGCCTGGATCCGACGAACCGTAAAGGGCTATGACCGGTTTATTCAAAGCCGAGGCCACATGCATCAAGCCCGAGTCGTTGCTGACTACGGCCGTGGCCAGCGACATCAGATCCACGGCTTCGGCCAGCGAGGTCCGGCCGGTAAAATCGAGACAAACTCCTCCGGTTTCCCGGTTGATTTGTTCCGCAATCGTCCGGTCCTTTCCGGACCCGAACAGCCAGACCTGCCAGCCTTCGCCGGCTTTAATCCGGGCCAATTCGGCAAAACGGGAGGCCGGCCAGCGCTTGGCCGGGCCGTATTCGGCGCCCGGACATAATGCCAAGATAGGACCGCCCAAAACCAGCCGAAACTTGTCGGCTACTGCTTGCTGCCGCTCCCGGGTTACGGCAATGGAAGGCATGGGGTACGCCGGCGGTAAAGGCGCATTTTTCGGCAGTCCCAACGCCACGAAGCGCTGCACCGTCATCGGCAAAAGCGTCTTGTCCAGGCGGCGGACATCGTTGAGCAATCCCCAGCGGCACTCGCCGATATAACCGGTACGCAGCGGTATTTTGGCAATCCAGGGCACAATGGCCGATTTCCAGGAATTGGGCAAAACGATGGCGCGGTCATAACCTTCGGCCCGCAGCTTCCGGCCCAGCCGGACCCGTTCCGGCAAGCCGAACTGGCCGTGCGCAAGCGGCATGGCCACGGTCCCGGCGACTTCGGGCATGCGTGCCAACAGAGAAAAAGTCCAGGCCGGCGCCAGGACATCGATTCGACAGTCCGGCTGCCGTTCTTTCAGAGTAATAAACAGACTTTGCGCCATCACCATATCGCCGACCCACGAAGGGCCGACGATGAGAATCTTGCCGGCAAAGTCTGGAATCAGTGTTTTTTTCAAATTTTATTTGGCAACATAGGTCAGCCATTCGGCATGGTCGTTTCTGCGGCCGTGGACGTAGTCGAAATAGAGCGCCTGCAACTTTTCCGTGATGGGCCCGCGGCCACCGTTGCCGATCTTGCGCCCGTCGTATTCCCTGATCGGAGTCACTTCGGCGGCCGAACCGGTGAAAAAAGCTTCGTCGGCCACATACACTTCATCCCGCGTGATGCGTTTAACCGTCACCGGCAAGCCCTGCTCGGCAGCAATGGTCATGATGGTATCGCGGGTAATGCCTTCCAGCGCGGACGTCGTCTCCGGCGTATAAAGGCTGCCGTCTCGGACGATGAACAGGTTTTCGCCGCTGCCTTCCGCGGCAAAGCCTTCGTGATCCAGCAGCAAGGCCTCGTCGTAGCCGGTCGACTGGGCTTCCTGCAGGGCCAGAATGGAATTGATGTAATTGCCGTTGGCCTTGGCCTTGCACATCGTGCTGTTGACGTGATTCCGGGTATAGGACGACGTTCTGATGCGGATGCCTTTCTCCATGTTTTCGGCCCCGAGATAAGCCCCCCAGGTCCAGGCCGCGATCATGACGTGAACTTTCAGGTTGTCCGCTCTAAGACCCATGCCTTCGGAACCGAAGAAGCACATGGTCCGGATGTAGGCGCTGTCGAGTTTGTTCTTGACGATCGCAGCGCATTGCGCCTGATTGATCTCGTCCTTGGAAAAAGGCATCGGCATGTTCATGATGTGCGCCGACCGGAACAATCGGTCGGTATGCTCCTTCATTTTGAAAATTGCCGTCCCCTGCTCGGCATGATAGGCTCTCAGCCCTTCAAACACGCCCGCTCCGTAATGCAGGGTGTGCGTCAATACGTGGACTTTGGCGTCACGCCACTCAACCCATTTTCCGTCCAGCCAAATAACGCCGTCTCTATCGTCCATCGTCATCTTTGATACTCCAACAGTTTTTTCTAAAATAATCGGTATCGGGTATGAACGCAGGCCACAGCATGCCTCATCCGCAAAAGGGGAATTGTACTATAAACTGCCCTTCAGCAATACCGGCTTGAATCAGAAATCGATCAAGCAATTAAAACAATCTCTTACACAAGACAGAAGTTTTTTCATTCTTATCCCCGTGCCGTCATTCCTTCGCTCGAATTCTGCATGATCGGCCTCGAGCCGTCCGCCGCAAAGATTGTTTGTCGACACCACCTTGGGTCTCCTTATAAAGGTTTAGAGCGATCATTGCAAGTCCGGCGTGGCAGACTCCCGCCCGGCGATCGCAAGATTGACTCGTTTTTCCAATCCGGTTACCGTTTCCTTACTCTCAACATTTTTAGCAGGTAGACCGCCATGTTCGATGCACCGACTTCTCCAGCCGACGATGTTATTCATCACTTTTTTGCGACCCCGCTGAATACGCTCCTTGCGGAACGCCAGGCCGGCAACCCGGAAGAAAAGGCATTGGCCCTGTTTCGCCGCTGCATCGCCGAAGTCCCTGCTTACGTAGACTTTCTGAGGTCCCGAGGCATCGATCCGGTCGAAATTAATTCCTGTTCGGCTTTTCGGAAGCTGCCGCTGATGGGCAAGGCCGACTACATGCAGGCCTATCCCCTGCCGGAGCGCTGCCTCGGCGGCAGCCTCAAGGGCTCCGACCGGGTGGCGGTCTCTTCCGGCTCTACCGGCCGGCCAACCTTCTGGCCGCGTTCGGCCTTGCACGAACTGGACGTGGCGATCCGCTTCGAGCAGGTCTTCCATGACAGCTTCCAGGCCCATCGGCGCAGCACGCTGGCCGTGGTCTGTTTCGCGTTGGGCAACTGGGTGGGCGGTCTGTATACGACGTCCTGCTGCTGGCACCTGGCGGCCAAAGGGTATCCGTTGTTGGTGGCCACGCCCGGCAACAACAAGGCGGAAATCTTTCGTGTGGTGCGCGAGTTGGCCCCTCATTTCGAACAGACGGTGCTGCTCGGTTATCCGCCTTTCGTCAAGGACGTGGTCGACGCCGGGCTCGCCGAAGGCATCGACTGGCCAAGATACAATCCCAAGCTGGTCTTTGCCGGCGAAGTGTTCAGCGAAGAATGGCGCAGCCTGATGGCTCAGCGCATAGACTCTTCCGCACCGTGCCACGACAGCGCTTCACTCTACGGCACGGCCGACGGCGGCGTGCTCGGCAACGAAACGCCCCTCAGCATCGCCATCCGGCGTTGGCTGGCCCGGCATCCGGAAGCGGCCCGACGCCTGTTCGGCGAATCGCGGCTGCCGACGCTGGTGCAGTACGATCCAATCAGCCGTTTCTTCGAAGTGCACGAAGGAACCCTGGTCGTTTCGGGAGAGAACAGCGTTCCGCTGGTGCGCTATCACATCGCCGACAAGGGCGGACTGATCAGCTTCGAGGACATGTGGGATTTTCTGAAGGAATACGGACTATCGACAACCTCGGAGCTCGGCCTGAACGCGGATTTTCAGCCGCGCAACCTGCCGTTTGTCTATGTCTTCGGCCGCGCGGATTTTACCGTATCTTATTACGGCGCCAATATTTATCCCGAGAACGTCACGGTCGGTCTGGAACAGACGGAAATACAAGCCTGGGCGACTGGAAAATTCGTGCTGGAAACACAGGAAACCGGGAACGGCGACAAATATCTGCACGTTGTCGTTGAATTGCTGCCGGGCGTGGAAGCGGACTCAAGGATGGCCAACGTCATGGCCGAATCCATCCGTAGCCAGTTGCTTCGGCTGAACAGCGAGTTTGCCAACTACACGCCGGTCGAACGACAGCTTCCTCGAGTTACGCTCCGCCCTTTTTCGGATTCCGACTATTTTCCGGCGGGAGTGAAGCACCGTTACACTCGAAGGAAACCGGAACAATAACCGATCCTGCGAAGGATTCAGTCTGAAAAAACCGGCTTAAAACCAGCTTACTCAAGCCATTCGCCAATTTGCGGCATCCCGGTATTTACCTGCCGCTACTTTTCATGAAACCTCAGAGCGCCAGGCACCCTGAGGTTTCTTTGGACACAGACTTAACGAACTATCATGAACGCATTGGTTGCCGTCGCCGACTGGCCATCCGGGTTCTTGACAGTCATGCTTTTGCTGCCCGTTGACGCCGACGAAGACAGGTTCGCCTTGACGGAACAAGACGTGCTTGTGCAGCTTACCGACTGAACCGTGATGCCGGTGGCAGGGCTGATCGTTACCGTCGGCGCCGAACTGAAATTGGTGCCGGTCACAGTGAAGGTCTGGGTGGTGTTTTTAATCACGAACCGGGGAGAGATGCTTGCGATAGTAGGCGCTCCGGCGGTGTCGGCAACCGTGATAGGTCCTTCGAGAACAGTCCAAGGGTTGAGATTCGTGGTAATCGTGCTCACCACGGTCAGGCTCGCGGTATCGATAATGGAAACGGTGCCGCCGAGCGGATTGGTGACGTAGAGCTTGCTGCCGTCGTGGTTAAGCTGAACCCAGTAGGGTCCCGTACCGGTTGGAATCGATTGGGTAGTCCAAGCCCCTATATTAATCACGACCACGCTATTGGCATTGGCCACCGCGACATACGCACGAGCGCCATCGGGCGAGACGGTGATTGCCCAAGGGGTCGAGCCCACTGAAATGGTTTGTATCACCGCAGGCGTTGAAGCCGTAGTATCGATAACCGATGAAGTACCGGCTGTGGTATTGGTAGTGATCACGTACTTATTGTCGGGAGTAACCGCGACATACGAAGGGTTCGTGCCTACCGCGGCCGTCCAGGCAACCTTCTGGGTTGCGGTGTCAATGGCGGAAACCGTGCTGGAACCGTAATTCGCCACATAAATCTTGGAACCATCGGGCGATACCTGGATGTTGCGTGGAGCCGATCCGACGGTGATCGTTTTCTTGACAGTATCCGTTGAGGCATCGATCACCGAAACCGTGCCGGCAGCAGTGTTGCCGACATAGACGAAACCGCCGGCATAGACCATAAAGCGGGGCGCCGCTCCGACTGCGACGGTTTTAGTAACGGTGTTAGTCGTGGTATCGATCACGGAAACAGTGCCGTCATCCTTGTTGTCGACATATAACTTATTTGAAGTCGGATGATGCACCATGAATTCCGGCTTGTTGCCCACCGTAATCGTGGCCAGTAAGGCTCTTGTCGACGGATCCAGTACCGACACGGTTCCCGACGTCTGGTTGGAGGAATACAGTTTTTTACTGTCGGGAGACAGCACGAGACGCAGCGTCACGCTGCCGGTCGTGGTACGGCCGAGCTCGGTGCCGGTGGCGTCGTCCACAAAGGTCACAACCCCTGGATTCCACTGATTCGCAATAAATGCCCGATAGGCCGTTGCTGCATCGACGGCAGTAACACCGCCCATAACCAAAGCAAGACATAAAAGCCCGGCGGATAGATTTTTCATTTTTATTCTCCTAAAAACAATATTAAAGGTGGATCTGATCAATTATTCTTAATTTCCCTTCATGAAAAATGAAAGACAATTAGCATAGGGTTGACGGTTGAAACTCGGATCCTCCCTGCCTGGCGAATTTGTTGCTCCGTTCCACGTCCTACCATCCTATGTCCTACTACAATAAAAATTGGAAAACTATATCGGGTCATCGATTGATATATGTTTTCTAATTTTTAATTTTTTAACCATGATCCCATTCATTCCAATGCATGGTTCCAGAAATTTCGGCCATCAAAAAATACTTTTCCTGCACATACGTCTTGATGCGCTACGACACGATTAACTCTTGGCGCGTTTAACCGCAAACGCTGTTGTTGACGTCCGTCGCACGGTAATTTCAAAACGGGCTTTCTGCAATGCGTTCTATACGATCAGTCCTTAGAATTTCTTTCGCAGAAACAGAACCCAAAAATCGCCTGCTATCGCCAAAAAACAGGACTCAATTAATTATCTTTATAGACTTGATCAGCCTAAAACCTCTTATCTGCCGCCAGTTCATAATCAGACTTGTGTCTGGCAAGGTTTCGACATAAAAACGATGAGCAACCAAGACTCGTTGCACATCACTTGAGAAGAAAAACCTGGACTCTCGATCCAGGCAAAAACTGCCGTTTAACGGCAGTGGGACATGGCTTCCTAGAAGGAAAAAAGATTTAGCAATCAATGTATTTTTTGAAATACCCCTTTCGCCATAGTCCAATTTTTCGAAAAGTCAATTAATTGTACCATAAAAAATTAAAAAAATTCAATGTCCGTTGATACTTTCGATAGAGACTCTCTTGGAAATTGCTGGCAGGCAAGTTCATCGGGAAGCCCACCAGGCTCGGCGGACGCTAGAGAAACCGCCATCTTGAGCCTGTCGCTTTCCTAAAGCCATTACGGCCCTGCCTACTTGAACGAACCGCCCGATATGGTTTCAATGTAACGTATCCGGGCCGGTTTGCGGATGAAACGAAGCGCGAGCATTCTTTTCGAACCAGCGTGCGCGCAGCCGGCGAGAGCCCTCCAGAAGCGGTCGTTCAACCCATCGGTAGGCCGCCTGGCCATACGCCAGCGTGGCTGAGAGCATGATCAGACACGCCAACAGATTATCGAACAACCCGTACCGATCCCGATCGGTTATCAACCATAACCGCCCGACCGCCGAAAGAATCAGCACGTGAGACAAATAAATCGTGTAAGAAGCATCGCCGACGCGGCAAAGAAATTCCGGCACCCGGAAGTTTTTTTCTCTTTCCAGAGCCGTAAGGGTCAGCAGGAGAAGCGCGTACAATGCACTCATCGAGCCCGCGCGCAGCAGCGACGCCTCTTTCAGCACATCGAACAGGCCAACCAGAAAAAACCCGAGCACCCACATTGCTCCGGTTACCGGAAAAATGAACCGGGAAGAAAAAAACTTTCCGCGATCGCCGGAAACGAAGATAAAAACCCATGCTCCTGTAATGAATTCCAGCGTATAGGGATGAAGAACGATTCGCCAACCGGAAGACAAATCGGCCACGTCCGTGAAAATGCAGGCGGTCGCGACGACGACTGACCACAGCAGTAGAGCCGGCAGCAACAGCCGTTCGTTCAGCATCAACAAAGCCGTAAAAACCAGATAAAACCACAATTCGTGAACCAGCGACCACGCGACCATCACCAGAGGCAGCCGATCGCCGGGCAATAAGAAAAAGGAGAGCGCAAGGTCCTGCTGCCGCCCTTGGGAAGCATTGACCCACTCCGGCTTGATGAAAAAGAAAGACAGCGTCAGGAAAAAATAAAACCAATAGACCGGATAAATCCGGGTCAGCCGGCTCCACAAAAACCGCAAAGGCTCTCGGCGCTTGCCGAAACGGCCTTTCGTAGCCGAGACAATGACAAAGCCGCTGATGACGAAAAACAGGTCCACGCCCGATTGCCCGAGCCTGAAAAAATCGGACAAAAACCGGTCGCCTCCGGAGTATTTCGCCTCGACCAGCATGGCATGAAATGCGACCACGCCAAGAACGGCAATGCCTCGCAGCGCCTGGACAGACCGTCGATGCTGGGACATGATTAATGACTCCCGGCTGAACACGTTTTTGATTATCTTACAAAAACGCATGACCGTATATTGCCGGGAGCCAAAGAAAGCGTGAAACAAGGAATATTACATGCCCGATGCTGGGCCTGAGGCTGCGGGATTCTTTCGAAAACTCGGCATTCAGCCAAATGGCCAAGTTCCGGCCGATCCGACTCGTCCCCAGTATTTACCGAGGGTTGAGCCAGTTTGTAAGAAAATAATGACAGAGTTATCCACAGATTTTGTGGACAACATTTCAGAAATATTACGGACAGCCGCTTCACCGATAAGCCACCCTCATTTTCTGAATGTTATCGAGCCGTCCTCAGCGTTCCCCGAACGCCGCTTTTTTAAATTCCCTGTATCGGCAGATGACCCTGTCCTGCCGTCCGCCCCTTTGCAAGATTAACGCACCAAGAGATCGGCTCCCAGCCAGTCGACCAGAAAGTGCCGGTAATGTTCGGATTTGCGTATCTGCAAATGCTCCAGCGGATTGAGATTATCGGTCAGAATCCGGCCTGGGCTCCGGTCCACGGCAAAAATCCGCCGGTTCAGCCATTCGGCCTGGGCCGGCAGGAGCGACGGAGACGTAAGGTCGAGAGGCTTTCTTGCGGCTAGGAAAATAAAATCGTTAAAATCAACGCCCGGCTCCGAAATAAAGATCGAGAGATGCGGAAAAACCTGCTCAATGGTTTTCGCCACCGACGCGAGCGGCGGATTGACCCGGCCTTCGGCGAAACCGACAAAATTTACGGCGAGAATGCCCTGCTCGGAAAGCAATTGCTTTAACTGTCTCAGGGTTTCCACCGTCAACAGATGCGCGGGTTCGGCGCCGCCCGTAAAGCAGTCGTGAATGATCAAATCGTACTTTCCTTGTAAATGGCGGATTTCGTAGCGGGCATCGCCGATCACCGACTGCCCGTGAATTCGGTAACCGAAATGATCGCGAGCCGCCGCGGCCACCGCCGGATCGATTTCGAGAGTATCGACCGCGATGCCGTACCGCTCGTGCAGAACCTGCGCCATGTGGCCGGCGCCGAGACCGACGATCAGAGCGCGCGACATTTTCGGCGCCATCGCCGGAATCAGCCCGACGATGTCCTGATAGCTGAGCCGGCTCTCGCCGCTGCTGATACTGGCCGCGCCGATCATCGACGCGTCCGAGGTGAGCATTCTAAGATCCTTCGCGGGCTGATCGATCACCCGCACCCAGCCGTACAGACTTTCCTGCTCGGAGATTATTTTAAATTGGCCGCCGCGGGTATTCTGATGCCCGGCATCCACCACTTTCGGCAGCAACAGCAACCCGGCGGCGGCGAGCAATACGCTCGGCAATACCGTCAACATCTTGCCCAGGCGCTTTTGTTCAAACAGGGACAGAACGATGGCCAGCAGAAACAGCAAAACACCGGCGCCGATCAGGATTTCCCTGGAACCCACCAAAGGGAACAAATAAAAACCCAACACCAGAGTTCCGACCACGCTGCCGAGCGTACTGACCGCATAGATGGAGCCGGAGGTGGTGCCGACGCCTTCCAGTTGCGACGTGGCCAACTTGATGGCGAACGGCCCGACCATGCCGAGAAAAGTCAGGCTGGGCAGAAACAGCACCAGCGAGCTGGCAAAGGCGCCCATGCGCAATCCCAAAGGATCGGTCGCCAGCAAGACCGTGCGCGTGGCCCAGGGAATAAACAGCGTCAGCAAGGCGGCCAGGGCGATGATCAAAGACAGCCCGGTGCGCCTGGCCCGGTCGGCCCAATAGCCGCCGATAAAATAACCGGTCGCCAGCGCGATCATCGTCACGGAAATCAGCGAGGACCAGACGTACAGGCTGGCGCCATAGAAAGGAGCAATCATCCGCGTTCCCAAAAGCTCGATGACCATGACCGAGGCCCCGGTCAGAAAAACCGTCAGATACAGCCCGGCTCGCCCAAATACGGTAAGAAAATTGCGCATCGTCGTTATTAAAAATTGTCGGGTTTACAAACGTATAAAAAATCAAGCCTTCCGGCGGCTTATTCATCCCTTGACGGATCACCTTGCCGATGCGCCAACCGATCCTCCGGTTTTTCCGTTGACGTCCACCCACAAATGAGGCAGCCCAAGGCTTGCAAGCCAGGCGGGTCCCTGCTCTTCCTTGAGCATGGCGATGGTCGAAGCGCTGCCGGCAACGACGCATAAATCGCTCACCACGCTGACCGCGGCCAGCGCCCGCACCGGCCAGCCGGTCCTGGGATTCAGCACGTGGCCGTAACGTACGCCGTCGACGACGATACAGCGTTCGTAGTCGCCGCTGCTGGCCAACGCTCCCGAAAACAGCGGCAAGGTCTCCAGAAGCGCATCCCGGCGGCGGGGATGGCGAATGCCGATTCGCCAGGGCGTCCCGTCGGCACGCGGTCCGATGACCTTGATGTCGCCGCCGAGATTGACCAATCCGTGTCGGATGCCTTCGGCCCGGCACAGCGCCGCGATCCGGTCGGCGGCGTATTCCTTGACCACGCCTCCGAAATCGATTTCCATGCCGGCAATGGTAAACTCGAGAACGGGAGGCGACCACTTGAGCTTGTGCCAGCCTACCCTGTCGAGCAGATCGCTGATGAGTTTCGGATCGGGCAGCCTGCCCTGATCGAATTTCCAGGCCTGACGCAGGATGCCTGAAGTGACGTCGAACAGCCCTTCGCTCTGGGCATGGCAGGTGGCGGCGTAATTCAAAAGCCCGGCCGTTTCTTCGTCCACCCGGATGCGGCCGCCTATGGCCGCTGCCCGGTTGATTTCGGACAGGAAGCTGTCGCTGCGGTAACGCGAGTAGAAAGCTTCAAGCCGATGGACGTCGGCGATGGCTTTCTCGGCGGCCTGCCCGGCCTGAGCGGGAGTTTCGGCGAAAAGCTGGATATCGCAAGGCGACCCCATCGCCTTGAACGATTGCTGATAAAAACTCAGGCTGTTCGATTCCAAGGCGTCTAAAGCTTCGGATGACCGGCGAACCCTGCCGATTTTATCAAGACCACCGCCGTGCCTCCCAATGCCGAACGACGTTAAAATGCATAACGCCAGGTTGCCGCCAGCGTACCGTCGCGGTCCAGTTGATAGCCGTTGAAATCGGTGCTGACCGGCTGCAGCCATTCCACGCCGAGGCTGTTGCCCGCCAGATCGCCTTGCGGCACCGTGGCGTTCAGGCCAAAACCCACGTCCCAGAAGCGGCCGCCGTAATTGGCGGGGTAATCGACCGGACCGAACTTGTCGATCAATTGATTGTATTCGCCCTGAATCGCGCCCTGTACCGTGTAAATCCCGCGAACCGACGCGGAAAGCCAGTTGGTCACGGCATAGCTGCCCCAGGCCGTGGACTGAATGACGTCGCCGAAAGCGAACCCGGTCTCTCCGTTATCTTCAAGCCGTTTGGTGCCGCTGACTTGTGCGCCCCAGGACCACTGATCCATATTGCCGGTGTAAGTCAGACTCGGCCTGAAATCCAAAGTACCGCTGCCGAGCTGCATGCCGTAATCCATCAGTCCCCCATCCACCTGATGATTGCGCCGGAACTGGATGTCCACGTCGCCGAAAGGGATGCTTAATCCCAGACCCACATGCATATGATGGTGAGGCGAATCAAACAGTTTGAACAAGGCATAGACGCCCATGTCGCCGATACCGCCCGTCTCATGGTCATCCTCGACGTGATGAGGAATATGCACGCCGCTGCCCGGAGGAGAATCGGCATCCGAATCCGGCGGCGCTCCGGCCAGGCGGCGCATCGTCATTTTCATATCGACGTACTGCGGCATCACCATCAGGTTCAGCCAGTCGGTCGGCGCATACATGATGTCGAGCATGTGCATGTGCATGGCCATGCTGTTTGGCGTGAGAAAACAAGGATTGCCGGAGCAGCCGCCCGCCACGATCGCCTGATCGCCGACCGGATTCGAGCCGTTCAGCATGTCGCCGCTCTGGCTGCCGTACATGTAACGGTAACCGAACATCCACTCGCCCGCCTTTTTCAGCATGTGGTCGAACATGACGCCGGCCGGTGCATAGGCTCCGTGCCGGTGAACATGAGCATCATGACCTACATGACCGCCTGCCGCGGCGGCGAGCGCTCCGAGATTGACTTTCAATGCGCCGTTGGCCACCCAATAGTCGAAATCGGCAAAATCGCCTTCGCCGCCCGAGCCCAGCTTCAGGCTGCCTTGATGGGTGTAATATTCAAAGCCCAAATCCAGGGACACGCCTTTGGCAAATTGTTTGCTCAAGGTCAAGCCGCCGCTGAGCGAGCCGAAACCGGAAAGCCGGTGGTCGCTGGAAAAGTTTTGAGGCAATTTGCTGCGATCGAAATTACCCGAATTATAGGCCTGCATCGATATCAGATAAGGCCGGTAAAAATCGGCGGCATCCTGCGTGTAGTAACGCACTCTGGGCGTCAGGGTCCAGCCGTGGCCGAGCGGCTGCGCCCAGTCGGCTTCGAAGGTATGGGAATCGATGCCCCAGTCGTCGTGATAAAAACGGTAACCGAAATGCAGAGCGGCATCGAAAGGATCGATGTACTGCACATAGCGCAAATTGCCGGTCCATTGATTGCGGATGTCAGGGCGCTGCTCCAGCAATGCCTGGACATTGGCGAAATAACCGCCCGGCGGAGCCAGGAACTGCTGCGAAGGATCGATGAAGCCGACCTCGACGACCTTATAGGGATTTTCCTGGTACCCGATGCTGTAGGTATAGCCGAAGCCGGTCTCGATCAGGGCGTTTTTGTTCAGCACCTGCGTCAATCCCAAGCGGGCACTCCAATCCTTGCGATGGCCGTCGATGATCTTCCCTCCTTCGGACGTCAGAGTGATCTGATCGGTATAAGCGCCGGTGTTAATGTAAGGCAGCGCGTCGTGGTCGATTCGGGCATTGGTATCGCTGGCGGTATAGCTCACCCCCCCGGTCAGGGTGGTCAGCTTCTGGTTGAAATCGAGCCGCCCCCCCAGATTGACGAAACGGGACTCGTAATCGCGTTCCAGGGAAATGCCGCCGCCGACGTCCAGCGCCGCCTCGTCCCACTCGTAGCCGAGCTTGAAATCGCCCTGCTTGCGGGTTTCGGGCGAGGCTGAAGACAGCGTATGCACCAGACGGTTGTCGACCTGATTGCTGACGTTGCCAAAGCCGTCCGTCTTCAACACGTTGAGCTGGGAGTCCAGAAACAATTGCCCGTTGATATAAGGCGTCGCGCCGGACACGCCGTCGGGTGACGTGGGACGATTGCCGCGCATGTCCCAGGGAGCGGTCGCAATCGGCGTCGCGCCCGACCAGGTATCCTGGGTATAGTTAAAAGTAAATTTGATCCGGTCCGACAATTTGAGATTGCCGCTGCCTTGCAGAGTATCGACTTCGATGGGACGGAAGTTGCTTTCCACTCCGAACAGATTGCGTTCGCCTTCCTGATAGTGGCCGTATTGGACGCCGAATTCGTCATCCGCCGCCTGAACCGGGGAGAGCGCCAACCCGGGCAAAGCCAGGGCGGCCGCGGTCAACGCCTGTAAGGCGGAACCGGACGAGGCGACCGCATCCTTGAAGCCCTTGCTTCCTTTAGTAGCAGCCACAGCCGCCTCCTTCCGCCGAACTGCCGCCGGCAGACGCTTCGCGGCTTCCGTAATTATGGGCGCGCAGCGCGTTCTGCATCGGATAAGGATCCAAAGCCATCTGCGGCTTGGCCAGATTGCCCCGTTCCCACGGAGCGACCGGCGCGCAGCCCATGAGAGCCATAATCAGAAAAAAAATTAAAAAATACTGCAATTGTTCCGATGTTTTCATGGTTGCCTGTATCGCTGCCCTGATACCTGACTGCCGGCGCGAAGCTTCGGCTTACTTGGAAACTGGGGGATTTTCCGCCAGCAACTGTTCCACCCACTGATAAAGCTCTTTGGTTTCACCGCCTCGAAAACCCTGATGAACGTGACGAACGGTGCCGTCACGGCCAATCAGATACGAAGTGGGCATGCCTTTGACTTCGAATTTTTTGGCGCATTCTCCGTCCCTGTCGGCCGCCAGCATGAAATCAACCGGATACTTCTCCAGAAAGGCCCTGGCGTCGGCGGGATTTTCATCCAGATTCACGCCAATCAACTGCAAGCCTTTATCTTTTAGTTCATTGTGCAGTTGATTCATAAAGGGAAACGATTTGGCGCAAGGGACGCACCAGGAAGCCCAAAAATCCAGATAGACGACTTTACCGCGAAACCGGCCGGTATCGTATGCCGGAGCATCGCCCCCAATCTCGCTTAACGAACAAACGGGCGCCGGCCGTCCTGCGTCGACAGCCCACAGCGTTCGGGAGGAAAGACAAAGAAGGACGGATGCAAAAAATGCGGCAACGGATCGATTCATTGTAATTATATTTTTATGAGTTTTATTTTATTGGAGCGTTTCCCCATCGCCGATAGGGGCGAATGAATTCGCCCTTACGCGGGAGACCGTATATACGAACCGAAAGCTCTAGAACCCACCGCCCGGAATGGCCGATACTCGGGTTATTCCGACGCCTTGCAACCCGAAACGGGACAACGCGGACTCCGTCACGTCCGGTTTGCAGCCCTTGAATTCGAAGCTCCGCCGCCGGCTCTCTCCGGCATGCGAAGAAAAAATAATCTTTCGGGCCGCAGAGCTTCAGGTTCGTCCGTTGGGGATTATGCCGGAGCGCAAAACCGCTTAATTTACCCGTTTGCCGGTCAATGTCCCTTTAGAATAACAAGAGTCCAGAATACCCTTGCGAAGGAACGAGGCTTTCAGGGATTTTGCGGAACCGTCTTTCTTGAATTTTATAACGCCGACCGCTTCAAAGTGATTGTCGGCATCGGCATAATAAGAAGTAACAAACGATGCCGCATTGGCAGCATACGAATCGATCGCTACATCCAGGGTCGCCACAGGAACAGTCAACTCGGCATCCCGATAAGCCGTTATTTGCGTGTCGCTATCGACATGAAACCATAAGTCGACGTCACTGGACGGACTGAATTTTACCGGCTTGGCTCCCGGACAATATTGAGTGCCCGAGGTATTGAGCTGAAAGACCGCTCCCGTAACCCCATCAGTGGGAGACGGGGCGGTCGTGGCGTCGTCTTCCAACACGGCAATCGAGGTATCGTCGCCGGTATGGAGTCCCGCCCCCGTCTTGCAGTGGAATTCCATGGAATAATTCAACGAGCCCGCGCCATCTTTAGTAAGCGTTACGGTATAGGGACCGTCGCCTGCGGTGACCGAAGCCACGTCGCTGTAGTTGCTGTCTCCGCTCACGGTATCGGTGACGGATGCGGACAGACCGTTCCGTTCAACCACCACGCTGAGCAGAGGGGACGAAGGCGTCACGTTAATTATGGAAACTTCAAGGCGTCCCGTAGTAGTATCGCCAGTGGCGCAGGTCACCTGATAAATGTCGGCCGCTCCGGCATCATCGCCCAAGGAGCCGGTCTGAGTATGCGCAAAGGCCAAAGCGCCGTAGCTTGCAAAAGCGGCTGCCGATGCAGCCGACATAAGGTATTTGAATAATTTCTTGTTCATAATAATCATCTCGCGTCATTCCCGGGCCCTGAATTCCCGAGAGAAAGGACATCACCCGGCGCACTCGCCGTCATGTGACATCAACCACTCGTCATCGCATCTCGGTTTTCCTGCATGACCCGTGAACCCATTCCGAGCTTGCTGGCACGAAGTTTCGACTCCTTCCGACGAAGAGAATGCGGCTTACTGAACTGCGAACTCAGGAAACGCAGCCATAACCTGGGGATTTTACCCAATTCAGGCGCTTTTTCATAGAATAATCGGCCTTCGCTCTGTTGCTCCCTGAGCCGCGTGGCCTTAGGCAATTCAGGCTCGACAGTGTCCGGCGCTTTTCGTTTTTTCCACTCTATCCCAAACGGCAAAATCCGGCATTCCTGAAAAATTAAGAACGCCGGATCTTTTTATGCGCGAGATAACGGCCGCTGCCGCTTCCCTTACAGCATCATGCCCTTATTTAGGCCAGTAGCCTTTGATCGGAAGATAGGTATCGATGTCGGTATCGGAAGGTTGAACCGCGATGTCGAATTGATCCGCTTCCGCGCAGGTATTGTCGCTAGTGCGGTTCACCGTCAGAGTCGGCCAGTAGGGACTGGTTTCCGAATCGTGCGGCATGACGCCGATGTCGTTAAACAAAGTGGTCATATGGCCAATCCAGACATCCATACGATTGTCCTTGTCGGTATTTTTGGTTTTGTTGCAATAGTTTGCGATGGCGATGCGAACTTTCAGACTCTTGGCACACGAGTCCGCCTTGAAGGTAGGAGCAGTGATCCGGAAAGGAACCAGGCCGACTGCCGTCGTATCCAGCTTGCCCGAGTTCAATACGATGGCACGGACTCTGCCGTTGGCATCGACAGTTTCGGCCTGTTTCTTGAATACGTTTTTGTCCTGTACCATGCCGGGAGACAGGCCTATAAGTCCGCCATCCGCACCTTCGATGTGATCGGCCAGATTGATCGCCGTCTCGTTGCCGTCCGCATCAATCTTGAATGCTTGAGAATCTTCGTTATTGGGGAACAAGGCCGATTGAGCCGCAACCGGCAGCAACTTCTCGGTGCCTTCGTTGTTGTTGCAGCCATGGGTGATCGTGAATGCGGTATAAAGGCTCTTGCCTTCATCCACCTGATCTTTGACGCCGGTATGGGCGTAAACAGACTGGCCGGCGCCGCAAATAACAGTGGTCAGCGCGCACAAGGTCAATTTCTTCAATTTTCTTGAGTTTCTCATTTGCTCTCCAATGGGATCAGTTTTTATTGTTGTGTCGTTATAAAGCAATTTGCATACGTGAGCTTCAGGATCAATTTCCTATCAAACAGCTCGGACAAATCCACTGCCAAATAACAAAGCACGATATATGCCAAAACGCGCTCCCTCGCCTCCTTGGCCTTATCCCGATGCATCAAACAACCCAACCAGAACACCTATCACATTGATAATAATTAATTTCTTTCCACACCGGGGATCTTGAAAACCGCTGAAAGCAGACTATGATAAAAAGCGGCTGATCGCTGTAAGTCTCTCCGACACAGGAAAAAATTCGTTTGTATTCCTGCCTGTGAGCCAATAAACGTCCATTTTCAAACAGTTAATCCCGTTTTGTCCGGAAATCGAGAGCTTTCTTTTATTTAAGAGAGTGCGGCATATGACGCAAAACAACTGCGTTAAATAACATAGTTTAATTAATTGCAGCAAAAACGCCGGATACCTATGGAGCACCAGTGCGCTCTGCCCTTCGACAAGACTCTCCTGAGCATGGGCGAAGGGCTCGGGGCAAGTTTATCCGGTACCCCTTAAATTTAACGGCCTCGGTCCATTCGTTCCTATCCTATAAAGTTGCCGCGCTCTGCCGAGTACGGCATCGGTCGCTTTTCTAGAGCATTTTCATATTGCGCGGGGCGAATGAATTCGCCCCTACTCCGTAATCGTTACAGAAAAACCGAAAATGCTTTAACGCTCCATATAGTCGTGCCACAGTTGCCCAACCTGCCGGCTCAGCGCGGCCACCTCGGTTTGGTCGATGACCGCGCGGTCGCCCTGCAGAACCAGTTTATGCCCGTAGTCCCGATAAGCGCAGTAAGCGGCTTTAAGAAGATCGGCATTGTCCTTCGAGATAAATCCGATGCCGGCCAGCGCTTCGAGCAGCCTGACGTTGTCGGTATACGTGGTCAGATCCGGCTGTTGATTGGCCAGGCTCAGAATGCCGAACTGCACCAGAAACTCGATGTCGGCAATGCCGCCTTTGCTTTGCTTCAGGTCGAACTTGTCCGTTTCTTTGATGGCCAGAGCGGCGCGCATTTTTTCGCGCATTTCCCGGACTTCGGTTTTTAATTTCCCGGTGTCTCTCGGCAAACTCAAGACTTCGCGCCGGACGGCTTCGTATTTTTTCTTCAGCCCGGGGTCGCCGGCAATGAAGCGTCCCCGGACCAGCGCCTGATGCTCCCAGGTCCACGCTTCGTTCAACAAATAGTTTCTATAGCCGTTGACGTGGTTGACCAGCACCCCGGAATCACCACTCGGCCTGAGCCTCATGTCCACCTCGTACAATACGCCCGACAACATTTTGGTATCGAGCATGTGCCGTACTTTCAATCCCATCCGGCCGTAGAACAGGGCCGCAGGAATCGGCTTGCCGCCGCCGGTCGGCGCATTGCCGTCCTCGGCGTCGTACAGAAAGACCAGATCCAGATCGGAGCCATAGCCCAGCTCGATGCCGCCGAGCTTGCCGAAACCGAGCACCGCAAAACCCATCGCATCGAGGGAACTGCCGGGCGGGCAGCCGTGCTTTTCGGCCAGCATCCGCCAGACCCGCTCGACGACTTTCTCGACAATGCTCTCGGCGATGTAGGTCAGGTAATCGCTCACCACCATCAGCCGCAAGACGCCCATGATGTCCGCGGCGGCCACCTTCAACACCTGCTGATGCTTGAACTGGCGCAACAGAATCATCGTCTGTTCGAGATCCTGAACGTCGACGTCGGTCAGCAGGGCATCCAGTTGCTGCGCCAGATCCTGCTTCTGCAGCGGTTCGAACAGGGAACGGGGATCCAGCAACTCGTCCAGCAGGATGGGATATTGCGCGATGTAATCGCTGATCCAGGAGCTGGCGGAAGTCAGTCGGAGCAACTGGGCCAGTGCGTCGGGATTTTCATAGAGCAAGGCCAGATACACCGTCCGGCCGGCCACCGCTTCGAACAGGCTGAGCATTCTTTTCAGCGTCTCGTCCGGATTGGCGACCTGCCCCATCGAATCGAGCAGGAGCGGCATCAATCGGTCCAGCACCCCGGCCCCCTTGGCGGTCAGGCGCTTGACCGCAACCGAACCTTTAAAGCTTCGAAGCGCCGCCAGCGCCGTCTGAGCATCGTCAAAGCCATGGCGCGAAAGACCATCGACCAGCTCCGCTTCATCGGCCGCGCCGTTCCAGATCCTGGCGCTCGATTGATTTTGCGTTTCCTGACGGGACAGCGAGAAAACCTGGTCGAAAACCTCGTGCACCCGCGCCCGGACCTGATCCAGTGCCTGTTTGAAACTGTCCCAATCCGGATAATGCATCGAATAAGCCAGCGCGTCGCGAGCGGCCTCCGTCCCGGGAAGATCGTGAGTCTGCCGGTCCTGATACTGCTGGATTCGGTTTTCGACCCGGCGCAAAAAGCGGTAGGACGCCTGCAACTGCTCGGCGTCCTGCGGCGTCAGCAGCTCCATCTCCCCGAGAAGCCTCAAGACATCGAGAATGCCTCGGGTCTGCAGGGACTTTTCGCTGCCGCCCCGGATCAACTGAAAAGCCTGGCCGATGAATTCGATTTCCCGGATGCCGCCCGGCCCCAGCTTGACGTTCTCCATGCGGTCCTTGCGCCTTAGCTCCTGGGTGATCTGCGCCTTCAGCGACCGCAGCTCTTCGAAAGCGCCGTAATCGAGATAACGGCGATAGACGAAAGGCCTCAGCATCGCCATCAACTGCTTGCCGGCGTCGAAATCGCCCGCGACCTGGCGCGCCTTGATCATTGCGTAGCGTTCCCATTCCCGCGCCTGAGTCAGATAATAATTCTCCATGCCGTCGAAAGTCATGATCACCGCACCGCTGTCGCCGAATGGCCTGAGCCGGATATCGGTGCGGAAGACGAAGCCGTCCACGGTCGTCTCGTCGAGCACCCTGACCAGGCTGCGGCAAAGCCGGGAAAAAAACTCGCCGTAACTGGTCTCTTTCCGGTCCGGCAACACGCCTTCTTCGGCAAACGCGAAAATCAGATCGATGTCGGACGAGAAATTCAACTCGTGCGCGCCGAGCTTGCCCATGCCGAGCACGATGATGTTCTGGGGCTTGCCGTTGGACAAAAGAGGCGTGCCGTAGCGCCGGCACAGCTCCCGGTAGAGAAAATCCAGCGCACATTGAATGCAGGCGTCGGCCAGCCAGGACAATTCGGACAGGGTTTCGGCCAGATCGGCCCAGCCCGCCAGATCCCGCCAGGCAATCCGGACCATTTCCCGGCGGCGAAAGCGCCTGAGTTCCGCCATCAGTTCGGCTTCGGTTGCGGCCGGTTTGGCGCCCAATCGATTGCGGTAACGGTCCGGGTCGTAGGCGGCCTTAAGATCGCCGGAATCGGCCAGATCGATCAACAGATCCGGCTGACGCAGGCAGCTTTCGGCGACAAACGGGCTGGCACCGAAAACCCGGACCATCGAAGCGCCTATTTCGGGCTCGGGATTGAATTCAAGCTTGTATTCGGCAAGACGGTCGGCCAATGCGCGCAACGAAGCGCTTACGGTTGCCCGCAATGTTTCGGGAAGAACAGTTAATTCGGATTCGGGCAGATTGAACAAGAGAGGCATTCCGGTCGATGAAGGGACGTTCATCATACCCAAAATCGAGAGCGAGTCAAAAGCGTTGCGCTTGTATATAAAGTATATCCGGCTCGGCAAACCCTCCATCCGGTCAAAGTTCCCTTAGGGAAACTCTTACAATGAATCCAGCGGGCTCATCACGCCCTTGCCGCCTTTGTTGAGCACGTGGGTGTATATCATCGTCGTCGAGACGTCGGCATGGCCGAGCAATTCCTGGACCGTGCGGATGTCGTAACCCCCTTCCAATAAATGCGTGGCAAACGAATGGCGGAAAGTATGCGGCGTCGCCGGCTTGGTCGAGCCGGCATCGCGCACTGCTTGTTTCACCGCTCGCTGAATCGCCTGCTCCTGCACATGGTGCCGGCGAACCGCGCCGGTACGAGGATCAGTGGACAACTTATTGGCAGGAAACACATACTGCCAAATCCATTCCTTGGCCGCATTCGGATATTTTCGCTCCAGCGCATACGGCAAATACACCTTGCCGGCTCCCGCTTCCAAATCGCTCCGATGCAGTTCTCGCACTTTCTGCAGATGAGCCTGCAATGGCGCGATCAGCGATACCGGCAGCATCGTCACCCGGTCCTTGAAGCCCTTGCCGTCGCGGATCAAAATTTCCTTGCGTTTCATGTCGATGTCCTGAACTCTCAGCCGCAGACATTCCATGATCCGCATGCCGGTGCCGTACAAAAGGCTGGCAATCAGCCAGTTCGTACCACCCAAGCGCGACAGAATCGCCTGGACTTCTTCGCGATTCAACACCACCGGCAAGCGCTTGGGCGCCTTCGCCTGCTCGACATTGTCCAGCCAAGGCAATTCGATAGACAACACCTCCTTATACAGAAACAACAGAGCGCAACGCGCCTGATTCTGAGTGGAAGCCGAGACCCGGCCGTTGACCGCCAGATGAGTCAAAAACTGTTCCACATCCTTAGCCCCCAACTCTCGCGGATGCCGCTTGCCAAAATGCAGAATATAGCGTTTAATCCAGTCCGTATAGGCCTGTTCGGTACGGATGCTGTAGTGCTTCAGACGGATTTTGTCCTTGACCTGATCGAGCAACTTAGGCGGCTGACCAGAAATGGTATTTGATGTGTCTTGCATAATTTTTAGGTTGTGATAAATTTAGACATATGTATGAGTTACTTAGAATTTTAATTTTATCGAATTATTTAGGCAATCCTTTGACGCAATATTTTGCGTCATTTAGGATGGCTAATTAACGTTGGACGTCGCCATAGCGTAGGTTGCACACGATGATCGGATCTAGAACTCGTTATTCGCTCGCGCAGTATCTCGAACTTCATGAGACGGCTTTTGTTGTGGCTTCGGTGAACAAACACGGCATCCGTTTTTCCACTGAAGAAGGAAGGCTACTTACTGGGCTTATCAACTGCTTCCGTTCCGCGAACGATGAGCAGCTATTGTCTCTTATCGAGGAAATCGCCCGAACCGATAGTGACCTTCGCGCTCGCGTGGAGAAGAAGTATCGGCACGAGGAGCGATTCGGTGATTTACGGCGCTGCTTACAACTTGACGGGTACATCATTGAGAATAAGCGGCTTACGCAGACTGACCCCTCGATCAGTGATGCTCCTCCGCTCGACGACGACCTTCTTATTGAGTTGAATGCTTCTGGCTTGTCTAACGCCGACGAGATCGTGAGAAAAGTCAATTCGTCGTCAGAGCTATTTCGTTCGTCGCCGCACAATTACAACGCATGCCTCAACGACATTCGCGTCGCCCTAGAAACGTTGGCGAAGGCGATCGCGGTTACTCAACAATCAAATTGTTCTCCACCCTACGACAATACTAAGTGGGGTTCGGTCATTGGGTTTCTCAGGATCGTAGGCTTCATCACTCAGGAAGAGGAAAAAGGGCTTGCCGGTGTATACAGCTTTGTTAGCCCGGGGTCGCATCGACCAGTTGGGCTCTCCGAGGAACAAATGGCTCGCCTCGGTCGATCACTTGCGCTCGGCATGTGCTGGTTCCTAGTCAAGAGCTATAAGGCAGCACAGTGAAGCGACGCCCAACCCTTCAGTCAACCGGACCTGCGCGAAAAGCCGCGCAGGCCGGTTACTTCGAACGTTATACATCCGGTTGCAAAAGTACGTCGGCTGGAACACCAAGCGCGTAAGCTCGTTTTGTGGCCCCGATAGGCAACTTTCGCTTACCGTTCACAATTTCGCTATAGTGTCCTTTTTGCAGTCCGAGTATTGCTGCGAATTCACTTTGTGTCAGTCCGTATTGTTCTCGCCTGAATTCCAGCGCATCAGCAATGCTAACACTAACAGCTTTGCCGGCTTGCACCTCGGCAAGAAGACGCAAAATCATTGTAGGTTTCGGTTCGCGTCTATTTAGTTCTACTAAGTTCGTACTCATGTATAACCCGTCATTCAACGCGACGCCAGGAAGCATAGAGGTTTTGTTTAGAGTCCAACTTGGCGCGCGTTAATTTTGCGTTATGCGTCAAGCTGAGCGGCTATAAGCCACGATGGCGAAAATGAGGGTAAGGTGAAGGGAAAAGGGGAAAATAGCCGTAAAGCGATTGTAGACGGTTTTAGACGGTAGTCTGTGGATGCGTGACAATGGGCGTGGTCACGATGGGCGTTTGATCAGGATAGTTAAAAACGCCGTCACGAACGTAGTCCGCAATGATTTTGTCAACGCCGCGAGCGCAAACGGCAGCGAAGGTTAAGCCGGTTTTTTCACAGATGACGTTTAAGCCTTGAATCTGCATGGGCGTGATGGGAAAGCTGGCGCGGGCACGAAAGCCGCCGTTTTTACGTTGTTTGTACATGAAAGGAACCTCGTTAAAGTGAAAAATTGTTATGTTATAACATTGGAAAAAGAAAAAAAAGCAAGGTCATACCAGAATCAGGGCGCTCCGCCCGCAAAGCCAGGAGCCTAACACGGCTTGATTCCCTAAAGTCAAGGGAGGCTTCGCCGTTCCGCTACACTGGCGTTACGCGGACCGCCCTTGACTTCAGGGAACCCGACGCCGTGTTTATCCTGGCTAAGCGGGCGGGGTTGCCCTAGGGGGGCAGGCGGAGCGAAAGCTTAAAGTGCGCTCTAAACGAAAAAGAAACAAAAGCACCTGCTAAAGAAACCGTTACGAAAATTAAGAACCGAAGCGCGAATTAGCACGGGAACGCTGACCATTTTGAGAAGAGCGGATGTAGCCTTCGGAAAGACAATCCTCCATGTACAGCTTGAGCGCCGCCGATGGGCTGATCCGCTGAGCTTTGCACAACTTGGCAAATTGTTCTTTCAAGCCGTCATTGACGCGAAAAGTAAAGGTCGAATTTTCAATCGAGAAATCAGCAAAATCAGTCATAAAAAGCACCTGAGTAAAATGTTAGGAAGACTTCGGAATATCTAACGTAAGTTATTACTTTGTTAGTACAGTGCCTATTATAAAGTAAGTGCAAAAGTTTACAAGGGTTAGTGCAAATGGGAAAACTGTGCAATTATAAGTCATTGAATATAAAGGTGAAAAAAAACGATGTGTCACCCATGAGACAAAGTGCCCGTGTTACAAGGACGGGCACTAAGGCCGCCCCGCCACCGCGCCGGCCGCTAAGGCGGCCGGCTCTGTGTCTGATCGGCCATAAAGCCGACTGGCATAACAAGGGCGTTCGAGCGGACGGCGCTCGAAGAAAAGGCATCGAAAAAAACTACAACGCCGCCGCTCAACTTTGCATTAGGCCGCACAACCGGACCGGTTTAGCCGCCCCGCTCGTTCGCAATTCATTCGGTCCAGCCGTCAACCGCCTGGCAAACAGCAATGGCTTCCCCGCCTCCCAGCGCTCCCTCGCAGCGCACGACTCCGGTCACCACAGTCATCATTGGTCTTGTTGCTGGCTTCGTCACTTCGGGAGTGGTGTCATGGGCCACGCCGGACGGCAACCTTGTCGTGACTTTGGTTCCTGGTTTGGCAGTTGGTCTTGTGTCCTTCAGCCTCGCCTTGTGGTGGTTCCGTCGTAGCAGGGCAAAGTGAGCACACGGTTGTTCGCTTCTCACTCACGTCAACGCCGCGGTGCCTGCGCGGTGCGGCCTAACCAGTCGCTCAAGTTGACGCCCAGCGGCATGCGGGCCTGGCCGCGAGGCCGTGTTGCTTATCATCGGCCTCGCGGCCAGGCCCGCATGCCGCCGGTCGCAACTTAGCTCCAACGTTAGCGTAGCAAGACGAAATATAGGAGACAATCGTCATGGCAATAGTCGTTTCATTCATTAACTTCAAAGGCGGAGTTGGCAAGACTACTTTGTCTGTCGAAATTGCGGCTTCACTCTATAAAAAATTCAATTCTCGTGTGCTCATGATTGACCTTGACCCACAATCAAATTGCACTCTCTATTGGATGACAGAAAAAGATTGGGAAGAGCACATTGAAAACAAAGGCACCTTACTAAATTTCTTTGAGGCTGGCCTAAATGAGAAAGATTTTGATATTTCGTCGATAATTGCAATGCCTTCAAGGTTCAAAAAATCCGCCTGGTATAGCAAATTCGATGAAATAGCGAATAGGGGAATCAAGTTAATTCCGTCCCACATGGAGTTGTTCGGCGTGGATTTAAAACTTGCAACTAAGTTTGGCTTTGATAACCCAAAAGCACAGTTAATGCTTAAAAAGGCGATCAAGCCAATCCAGAATGATTTTGACTTTATATTTATTGATTGTCCGCCAAACTTGTACTTGGCAACACAAAATGGACTTTTTACAAGTGACTATTATGTAATAGTGGCTCTTGCGGAATACCTTTCAACTCTTGGTATAGCTCATATCCAAAAATCAATAAATGACCTATTCGACAAAGCAAATCAGATATTTGAATTTGACCAAAAAGCATTCAACAAGCCTGAGCTTGCGGGCGTGGTATTTAATCGCCTGCGTTACCTAACAGGTGGTACTGGTAACGAAGAAAAATGGCTTAATAAAATACGGTCTGAGTATGGGGATTTGATCTTTGATACAGTTATTCCTCAGTCACAAAAAATCGCTGAACGCCCCGAACAGAGCGAGCCAATCGCACTATCAGATTATGCCGCAGATTCTCAATACTCCAATAGAATTCATAAAGCAGCGGAAGAATTCTACGAACGAATTACAAGGCCATAACGGTGGCAAGCATGACCGAATCAGATAAAACAAAGCTCCAAAGTATTCTCCGGAAAATTGATGCTCTTAAAAAGGAAGTTGAAGAATTGATCGGAGGTGACAATGAAAAGTCAACAAAGAAACCCGAAGTAAGCATAGAGGCTAAGGCATTAATCGAGTCTATTGGCGCGCTCTCCACCAGTGATTTAGAAACTAGACTAAATACTTTAGGCCATAAAGATCTGGGCGATGTCTTTGTTGCTGTTGGTGGCTCTAGTGGAGATAAGCGCAAACCAAAAGCGTGGCTTATAGAAAGAATCATGTGGTTAGCAAAGGAATTTTCCGAAAGCCACAAGTCCATCAGAGAGTCATGAAAACGCTAACAAGTCGGTCAAAGGGACGCGCCGCCCTGTTCCGGTTTTACAGGATGATTGAAAATTCAGGCGCACCGGCTTCGGTCAAAGCCCTCGGCGGCGCGCCCCTTACCGTAACGTTATGCAACCAACCACAAAGCGGAGTCTCAGAATGAAAAACATCAGTATTGTTTCGTTACTTATCGCATCTAGCTTTTCTGGCCTAGTTCAAGCTGGGGCGGTAGAGGATTTGAGTGCAATCTTAAATAATCGTGCAGGTTCGTCTTCCGAGGATCGTCGCTCGGATGTCAAAGGGCCTCTTGGGGTAAAGCTTGGCTGTAAAGGCGATACTCTCGAAGCCAACGTATCAATAACAGGCGTTTCGGGAAAACTGGAAGGCGACACTGCGGTTATGTCTGTCACTTATGGTGGCAAGTACTATCGCCAAGGATGGGATGTTCCGTGTCAGAAGGTGTCATCCAATCTGGGTGGCTTGGAAGAAAGAAGTGTTTCGGGAACGTATTCGTTCCGAGTTACAGGTAAGGCGTTCCAAAAGCCAACAATCACATGGGGGCAAGGTTCAAACTTCGGTGAAGTTGGCGACCCAGGGCATGACTCCAATGTGTTCGCCATTCGCGCTGTACAAAATGCAATTGCAAGCGCATTTTAAACAGCATAACCCGTCGCTCAAGCCGACCCGCTTCCGCTACGCTCCAGCGGTCGGCTTAGCTCTGCGTTATGTGGCCAACAGAATGGGAGCTCATCTTTGCAACTAACCCCCAAATTTAAGAGTGGCAAATTTCAATGTCCACATTGCCAGGTTGCGTCGCAGCAACAGTGGTTCGATGTCAACAGTTCCAGCAAGGCAGCAACTAGTAGTCAGTCACGAAGAAACACAAGGATACAGGCGAGCCAGTTTACGTCGTGCCTGTTGCGTCGTAAATCGCCAATTGACGGGCGTCGCCTTGGTGTTGCGCGGTAGGATATTGGCTTCGACCTCACGCCGGAGGCTCTCTGTGTCCGGTATCCGCTGTGATAAACACATGTTCGACAAGACGGCCAGTTCGATCTCAGCGATGTTTAGCCAACTGCCATGCTTGGGCGTGTAGTGGAACTCCAGCCGTCGCGCCAATTCACGGGCTTGCTCTGCTGGAAAGGCTTCATACAAAGACGCCATTTTATGGGTATTCAGATTGTCCAGCACCACCCGGATCACCGCCGCGTCCGGATAAAGTTCAGCGATATGCTTCATGCTGTGCGCGAATTCGATTTTGGTCCGCCGCGCGGTGATGTCCACCTGCCGAAAACCGCGTTTAGGTTCGCAGATCATCATCAAATCGCAGACGCCTTTCCGTTCATAGCCGGTGTCATAGCGGGCCGGTTGACCGGGCTCAGGCGGGAGAGGTTGGCGGACTTCCGCAATGAGTTGCTTCGGACTTTCGTCGAAACACACAACCGGGCGCAACGGATCGTAGGGTTCTTCATAAAGGTCCAGCACGTCTTCCATCGCCGCGACAAATTCAGCACTCACCTCGGGAATGCACCACTCTTGCTTCTGCCAGGGTTTGAGAGTGTTTTTTTAAAAGCTGACGGATGGTTTCATAGCTGCAACGGTCGGCATACGCTAATTCCACCACTTTGTCCGCCAACAACCGCAAGGTCCAGTGATCATGCCCTGTCGGCGCCTCACTACAAGCCAAGGCGATAATATGGGCGGCCTGCTTCTCCGTCAGTTTTGGGGCACGTCCTGGACGGGGGCGTTCTTTCAGGGCGGCTTCCGGGCCTTCTTCCACACACCGTTGGCGCGTCGTCAACACCATTGATTCCGAGACACCCAAAGCTTGGATAATGTCTTTATCCTGAATACCCGCTGCCGCTTTTAATAAAATTCGCGCGCGTGTCAGATGGCGTGCCGCGGCTTTTCCTTTGTTGATCATGGCTTCCAAGCCACGCTTTTCGTCTTCAGTCAGATTGACTTTGTATTTAAGAGCTGGCATTGCTTGACCTCAATCAGTAACCATCAATGCCACTATAGAGTGACTTACAAGCCCAATATATCCTTTTGATTTAAATTGACTGACTACTAGCATCATTAAACACGTATTCTATGACTACAGAACCCAAATACGAGATTATCAACAGGAAGCTATTGCTAAATTTATTAACGAAGTAGAACTTGCAAATAACAGGCATATGCCCGAGTTTGTTCCAAATGGTTTTTCTGTCGCCACCTGTTCGACATGCGGAAAAATATCTCTCTGGGTTAACGAAGAAATTGTTTACCCAAAGCAAACCCCGGTTGCTCCGCCAAACTCAGATATGGAACAGGAAATTCAGGATTTATACCTTGAAGCTTCTACGATTGCCATAGATTCCCCTAAAGGTGCAACCGCACTATTAAGACTGGCTTTGCAGTTACTTCTCAAACAGCTCGGTAAATCAGGGAATAACATTAACAATGATATTAAGGAGCTTGTTGCTGGAGGTTTAAGTCCAAAAATTCAGCAAGCGTTAGATTTGCTGCGAGTAGTCGGCAATAACGCCGTACATCCCGGTCAGATAGACCTTGATGATGGGCGAGATATTGCCCTAAAGCTATTCCATGTTATTAACTTCATCGCTGATGAAATGATTACTAAGCCAAAAGAGCTCGACTTGCTGTACGCAGACGTCGTGCCGGAAGAAACAAAGCAATACATTAAGGTGAGGGATGGCAAGTGAGGCACCCCATAAGTGCCGCACATAACATGTCGCTCAAAGGGACGCTCCGCTTCGCTGCGCGCCCCTTAGCTTGGCGTTATGCACCATCATCTCCGAGTGCAGTGACAAATGGCTGAGTTAATAGAGTTTGAGACAGAACGACTTCGTTTACGTCAGTGGAAGCCCACCGACCGCGAACCCTTCGCCATGCTCAACGCCGATTCAAGAGTCATGGAGTTCTTCCCTTCGCCACTGACGCGCACAGAGAGCGACGCAATGGCTGACCGTTGCCAATCTCTAATTTCAGAACGCGGATGGGGCTTTTGGGTTGCCGAAACGAAGGAAGCCAGTCAGTTTATTGGCTTTGTAGGTTTGCACATACCGGTAGCCGAACTTCCCTTTTCCCCATGTATAGAAATTGGCTGGCGGCTTGCCTTTCAATATTGGGGCAAGGGTTTCGCCACGGAGGCCGCAAAAGGTGCGCTTCATGTTGGCTTCGAGTTGCTCGGCTTGACCGAAATCGTGTCCTTCACTACCGTTCAGAACATCAGGTCACGGGCGGTTATGGAGCGCCTCGGAATGCGCGCGACCTCCACCTTCGAGCATCCCAGTGTGCCGATTGGTAGCCCGCTTCGTGAGCATTGCTTGTATCAGTTGTCTCGTGAGCAATGGGGAGCATATATTGCATAACATGTCGCTCAAGCCGACCCGCTTCCGCTACGCTCCAGCGGTCGGCTTAGCTTTACGTTGGGCACTTCACTTTTGGAGTACGTTATGAATTCGAGACGATTTGTCGTTGCGGTATTGGCGATATTCATCTTCGCCTTGGTGTGGAATGGGTTTGTCCACATGGTGCTTCTCAAGGAGGCCGGTTCGGCTCTTGAAGGAATAGCACGCCCCGCCGGGGAACGGAATATGGTACTTGGCCTCCTGCTTACCGCAGGGGTCGCAACGCTTTTCGTCTATTCATATATTTCATTTGTCCGTACACCCGGCATCAAACGGGCACTCGGTCATGGTGTATTCTTTGCGCTTCTGGCCGGTCTGTTTGTCGATTTGAATCAGTTCTTCCTATACCCAATTCCAGGCTCATTAGCGGCTGCGTGGTTTCTTTCCGGTTTCATTGAATTCTGCATCTATGGTGCTCTAGTGGCCTGGCTATATCCCATAGCTGCCCAACCCGTCGCTCCAAGGGACGCGCCGCAAGCGGCGCGCCCCTGAGCTTGCACGTTAGGCGTCTCAGAGAGGGCCATGAGCAGTTTTCAAATCGACTACGACAGCGTCGCGGAGATCTATGACCTGTACGTGGCGGCGGACTACGACATCCCGTTCTTCCTGCAGGAGGCAGCGACTGTAGAGGGGCCGGTCCTGGAATTGACCGCAGGCACGGGGCGGCTCTCACTTGCATTGATCCAGGCAGGAGTGCAGTTGACCTGCGTCGACGGGTCCCGGGGGATGCTTGACGTCCTGTCTCGGAAATTGAGGGACCGTGGTCTCAGCGCGGAAGTCCTGTGTGCCAATGTCTGCCAACTTGAGCTTCACACACGCTTTCAGCTGGCGCTGCTGCCGTTCCAATCGTTCATGGAGATCGTAGGCGAGCCGCGCCAGCGCCAAGCACTTTCGGCAGTGTTTGCGTGTTTGGGCGCGGGCGGCCGCTTCATCTGCACGATGCACAATCCCGCGGTGCGCCGAGCCCAAGTAGATGGAACATTGCGCGTCGTTGGGAGGTTTCCGATCCCGGACGGAAGCCTCGTCGTCTCCGGCTTCGAACAGGGCGGACATCCTCTGGTGAAGCGGCTGCAGTTCTTCGAGTTCTTCGGCAGCGATGGACGGCTGCGCTCGAAACAGCTGCTGCCAATGGAGTTCGAATTCGTCGAAAGAGATCATTTCGAGATGATGGCGCGAGACGCGGGATTCCATGTTCTGGGTCTTTATGGAAACTACGATCGCTCTCCGTTCGATCCAGGTCGGAGTCCAGTCATGATCTGGGTGCTTCAGAAGGCAGACGCCCAACCATCCGTTGCAACGGACGCGCCGCAAGCGGCGCGCCGCTGAACGGAGCGTTAGGTCTTCATGGTTACTACAACACATTCAAATAGCTATTGCGAAGCTTGGATAAATGATAAATGGAAAGTGGTGTCGGTACAGTCCGCACGTACACGTCCAGCACTCGTCGTGCGCTGCCTTGAGTGCCATGGCCCAATAGTTCTAATGCAAGCAGGCCGCAATAACACAACCCGAGCACACGCCGAGCATCGACCAGGCCATTCGGGTTGCTCGCTCGGCCATTATTTCGACGGGACACGCACACCACATCCACAACAAGTTGAAGCCCCATCCAATTTTTCGGATGAATTGCCCGAGAATGAAGTTGTCGTTGAGGACGATGAATCTTCTTTTCCAGAAGGAAAAGAGAAATTCAAGCAACATCGCTATCTTGAGCGCGACGGTAAAATTGCTAGGCGGGCAAAAGCGCAACGGCTTGCCAAAACAGGAAAACTTGAGTGTGAAGTTTGCCAGCTAGATTTCGCTGCTAGTTATGGGGAAATTGGTCATGGCTTCATCGAAGCTCACCACAAAACTCCCGTCGCGCAACTAGCTGGATCAAAAAGGACAAAGATTGAAGACTTGGCACTTGTTTGCTCAAATTGCCATAGAATGCTGCATCGAGGTGATTCGCTTTTGACTGTTGAGCAACTCAAAGAAAGGTATTGTAAAAACAAAACCTAACAAGTTGGTCAAAGGGACGCGCCGCCCTAAGGCAGTTTTGAAGGTTGGCTTTTGAATCGGGTTCGGCGGCTTCGCTTGGTTTCCTTTAGCGGCGCGCCCCTTACCTTTACGTTAGCCCTCAATCCGCCCCCCACACATCTCTATCAGGAGAACGACCGATGAGTACCGAAGCAGAATCCGTATCCCCGACATCTCCGTCAGCTAACGCCGATTGGTTCTTACAATCGCTTGTTCGTATGGCCAATGAATCAAGTCTGGAAATTGGCATCACGCTGCAAGTCAGCGGAATGCTCGTGTCCGGGAACCTTGTCAGTGGCAAGCAGTACTTCGAGGGTTTTGCAAACGACTTCGCGAGTCCCTTTGCCAACGACCCGGAAACAGCAAGCGCAATAAAGGATAGCTTCGGCGCTTATGGGGAAATTTACGGCCCGCCGAAGGAGGGCGAACCTGACCGCCCTGCGCCGCAGTTCGTGCATTTGAAAGACGCGCGCTTTTTCAACACTGCTGGTAATCCCATTCCAGGCAACAAAGGTGTGTGGTGGCGAGGGCGCATTTGCGAAGTAGGTGGCTTCTCTTTGGGTAGTCTCAGTGCCAATGCGGGCTAACCCGGCGCTTAACCTCGCTCCCTTCGGTCGCTGGACGCTGCGCGATAAAGCCGCGCAGCGCCGGTTAGCTCTACGTTGGACGTCGCCATAGCGTAGGTTGCACACGATGATCGGATCTAGAACTCGTTATTCGCTCGCGCAGTATCTCGAACTTCATGAGACGGCTTTTGTTGTGGCTTCGGTGAACAAACACGGCATCCGTTTTTCCACTGAAGAAGGAAGGCTACTTACTGGGCTTATCAACTGCTTCCGTTCCGCGAACGATGAGCAGCTATTGTCTCTTATCGAGGAAATCGCCCGAACCGATAGTGACCTTCGCGCTCGCGTGGAGAAGAAGTATCGGCACGAGGAGCGATTCGGTGATTTACGGCGCTGCTTACAACTTGACGGGTACATCATTGAGAATAAGCGGCTTACGCAGACTGACCCCTCGATCAGTGATGCTCCTCCGCTCGACGACGACCTTCTTATTGAGTTGAATGCTTCTGGCTTGTCTAACGCCGACGAGATCGTGAGAAAAGTCAATTCGTCGTCAGAGCTATTTCGTTCGTCGCCGCACAATTACAACGCATGCCTCAACGACATTCGCGTCGCCCTAGAAACGTTGGCGAAGGCGATCGCGGTTACTCAACAATCAAATTGTTCTCCACCCTACGACAATACTAAGTGGGGTTCGGTCATTGGGTTTCTCAGGATCGTAGGCTTCATCACTCAGGAAGAGGAAAAAGGGCTTGCCGGTGTATACAGCTTTGTTAGCCCGGGGTCGCATCGACCAGTTGGGCTCTCCGAGGAACAAATGGCTCGCCTCGGTCGATCACTTGCGCTCGGCATGTGCTGGTTCCTAGTCAAGAGCTATAAGGCAGCACAGTGAAGCGACGCCCAACCCTTCAGTCAACCGGACCTGCGCGAAAAGCCGCGCAGGCCGGTTACTTCGAACGTTAGGGTCTTATGCGTTTTCTTGCCTCAATACTTTTCTGTTTAACCTTGGTTGGATGTGCTTCTGAAAGCACGCAGCTTAATGAGCGCACTAAGTTCTGGAAGTCTGAATTGGCTCATAACATTCCTACAGGAACTCCAAAAGAAAAAGCACTTCAGTGGGGTAAAGAGCATCAGGTAAAGTTTGCCTTCCTAGAAAAACAAAACTGGCTTTACGCTAACGTTGAGCGAGTACCTGATTCTGGTATAGGCTTCCCTTGTTCTGAATGGAACATAATTCTTAAAGTGTTTTTAGGTGCCGATGGCAAGTCTGTTGGTAATGAAGTAAACGCGGTGGGTTCTTGTCTATGAGTAACCCTAACCCATCCATCAAGCGGGACGCTGCGCTGACGCGCATCACCCCTTATGTCAAACGTTAGCCACCCAACAACACGGAGTACCCAATGGGTCAACAATTTAAGGAATTATCCGATAAATATATCCAGTTCATCAAAGGACAAAAAATCTTCTTTGTAGGGACAGCAACCGCAGATAGTCGCGTGAATATCTCACCAAAAGGTATGGACTCGTTTAGGGTTCTAAGCAATTCGCGTATTGCTTGGCTAAATGTAACCGGTAGCGGTAATGAATCGTCCGCTCATGTGCAGCAGAACCCGCGAATGACCATCATGTTCTGTGCCTTTGATGGTCCGCCTCTGATCTTGCGGCTTTACGGAACGGCAAAGGTTGTGCACAGGACTTCTCCCGAGTGGGATGATCTTTTTGGCCGATTTGTCCCATTGCCTGGCGCTCGACAAGTTTTCGACGTCAGAATTGATCTTGTGCAAACTTCTTGTGGGATGGCTGTTCCCTATTTTTCGTATGCCGGTGATCGAGAATTGCTCTCTGATTGGGCAACAAAAAAAGGTGATGACGGTTTGAAGCAATACTGGGAGGAGAAGAACCAAATGAGCATTGATGGCATCCCTACCCACATCGTCGCTAAAAATGGCTAACACATCGCTCCAGCCGACGTCAGGCCGCATCGCGGCCTTCCTCGGCTGAGCTTGGCGTTATGCATAAGGCTCTCCGAGCATTTCTGGCAACAATAGTTGCTCTTGTCAGCGTGCCAGCATATGCATGGCTTGCGGCAGAGCTTGCTGCCTATTACGAGATGTTCTCAACTGGCATGAAATCTCGTGCGGAGCTAGGTGACGACTTGGGGTTTGGCATTCTCTTGTTCATGGTAGTGCCACTGTTCACATTGGCCGGCGCTTTGCTTGTATGGGGCTCTTTTGGTTTCGTACGGGGCGCTCGAAAACCACTCTCACTAACGGGAATACCAATGCATAACATGGCGGTCGACCTCGCTCCCTTCGGTCGCTGGGCGCTGCGCAATAAAGCCGCGCAGCGCCGGTCACCCCTATGTTCGGCAGAAGGAGAAAGACGATGACCGCAAGAAATCAGAAAGAACACGACGCAGAAATTATTGAGCAATTTACCAAGCAGGCAATTCCCTTCACCGAGTTGCCCGGACACTTGGACTCAATCCAAATGCTTATTGAGATGAGCAAGGTTGCTGGCGGTGACCTTGTTCTTGATGTCGCATGTGGGCCTGGGCTCGTCGCTTGCGAATTTGCCAAGGTGGCTCAACATGTTACGGGGATTGATCTCACCAAAAAGATGATCGAGCAAGCCAGGAATCGCCAAAAAGAACTTGGTTTGGTCAATCTCTCATGGGGCATCGGAACAGCATCCCCATTGCCTTACACATCCGCTTCTTTCTCCATCGTCGTTACCAGATACAGCTTCCATCACTTTCTCGAACCGAAGGCAGTTTTGAGAGATGATCAGAGTGTGTAAGCCGAAAGGGGTTATTTTGATCGCAGATGCAGCATTGCCTGCCGACAAAGTTGATGCCTATAACCGCATGGAAAAACTCCGCGATCCATCTCATACCGAAGCGTTGTCATTCGAGTCATGGGAACAACTTCTTCGAGAATCCGGGTTGAGAAATCTTCAGCGTGGAAGCTACAAGGTTCCGATGGAGCTTGAGAAACAACTCAAAGCATCGTTCCCCAATCCGGGAGATGATGAGAAGATAAGGGAGATATTCAGAAACGACATCAATGCCAATTCATTGGGAATGGATGCTCGCTTAGTCGGCAGCGAAATTCATTTTTCGTATCCGATATCAATCTATGTCGGAAACAAATAAGCCGAACAAGGCGATCCATTGCCGCCGGTGAGCTTTAACGTTAAGCCGCATTAATCAGATGAGGAACACATGGGAACTGACAAAGACTGGGAGAAATGGGGCGCTACGGATCCTTATTTTGGCGTCCTTAGTAGTGAACACTTCAGGAAAGAAAATATTGATGACCAAGCACGGGAGGAATTTTTTCTTACCGGCGAGGATCATGTTGCCAGGGTTCTTGATTTGATGTCCGAAAATTTCGACGAAAAGTTAATTTTGCGTAGCGTATTGGATTTCGGTTGTGGCGTAGGACGCCTCGCCATTCCGTTTGCACGTCGAGCGGTTAAATGCGTTGGCGTTGACGTTTCGCCGGCAATGCTCTCCGAAGCGGCAATCAACTCAATGGAAGCCGGAGTACAAAATATTGAATACACCAACTCCGGCAGCGATCTTTCAGAAATCAAAGATCAGTTTAGTTTGGTGCACACCTACCTCGTGCTTCAGCACATACCGTGGAATCGGGGAAGAAAAATAATCCAGCAGCTTGCCGATAAGGTGGAGGACGGTGGTTTTCTTGCTATCCATTTTTTCACGTCAAGCGGTGCGCCTAAAATTGTTCGAGCGCTGGTTCGAATAAGGTACGCCATTCCTCCGGTCAATTGGATCAGAAACCTGCTAAGGCGGCGTCCCATGTTTGAACCGGCCATGCAATTGCACATCTACGACGAAAAAACCATTTCCAGTGATCTTGAAAATCTTGGGTTTGACAAAGTGGTGTCCTGCGTCGAGCCGGACATGGACGGATTCAAGAATATTTTCTTGCTGGCACGCCGCAAAATGCTGTCCAAGCCGGTAACCGGGAATGCCCTGCCCCCACACCATGCGGCATGCGAGTCCGCACCGGGCGGTTCAGCAACGCGATGAGGACCTGGAGCGGCATAGTGCCCTGACGTTTTCGGAAGATTTCTCTACCGGGAAATGGATTCTGAATTCAGCGCCCGGATCCCGATTCCCTGCCTCGATCCGCCCGTTCATGCCGGCCGTCATTTGCTGCGCCAAGGCCAGCCCGATACCCGTCCCGACGGTCTCACGCGTCAGTTCGTTTTCGGAGCGGTAAAAAAGTTTAAATATTTTTTTCAGTTGGTCTTTGGCGATGCCGGGACCGTAATCGCGTACTTTGAACTGAATACGGACGTCGCTTGATCGATGGCAGGACAATTCGATCGTCTTTATATCGGCCTTGGCGGAAAATTTGACGGCATTATCGGCCAGGTTGATCATGATCTGGATAAACCAGTCGGGATTGACCTTGATTCTGGCCTGAGCCGCATCCTCATCGCAGGACAGCTTTAAACAAAAGCCTGCCCGCTCGATTTGGGTTGAAATTTTCGATTGCAGGCTGTCCATGAGTTCGGCAACCGTCAGGCTTTTCAATTCCGGTTTTTTTTCATTCCGGGTCATTTTGGCAAGCTGCAACACATTATTGATCAGCCGGGTCAGGCGCTCGCTTTCATCCAAAATGAAGTCGTAATAGGTCTTTTTCCTGGCTTCATCCACCCAGCCGGCTTGCAGCATCTCGCCGTACATACGGATCGAGGTGAGCGGCGTTTTCAGTTCATGGCTGACGGCAGAAACAAAATCCTGTTGCTGATTCATTAGATTGATCTGGCCGACGCCGAGCCGGTGCATCCAATAAAAGCCGGCCCCAAAAACGACGGTCAGCACGACGGTCAGCCAGATGATGACCCATCCCCCCGGCCCCACCGGAAGCTGAGTAATGCTGAAAACCAGTTGTAATTCGCTCAACGGATCGGACAACCGGTCTTGATAAAGCAGTTCGCCCTGAAGCTCGCTCTGAAGCTCGGCGGCGCTCGACAGATAACCTCGCGGCGCGCGCCCGGCAAAGGCGGACAGGACGTTGCCCTGAAAAACAGCCAGCAAATCGCTCATCTGCGACAGCGCGGTTTCCTGAAACGCCGTGTTGACAGTCTCTTGCAAAAACGCGTCTTTTTCGATCAACAGCCCCTGGATATAGCGCTGGCCGTTCAGCCAGACTTTGCGGAACAGGACAAACTGGCCGCTATCCAGTTGACTGAATTCGAAAGGGTCGACGGCGCTTTCAAAGGTGCGAATACGCAAGGCTTGCGCCTCCGGATGTGCTGCCGATGTAATCGGACGACGGCTCTCTTCCGATGCATAACCGGATGATTTTTTTGCTTCGTTGATCGATTCGGGCAGGGCATTTTGCTCGGTCCGCGCCTTTTTCGGCATCGCCTTGAGGGCCTTAGGGGAATTTTCTTCGTTCTTTGCCTGATCGGCTTCTTTCTGAAAGGTTTGCCTTAATTTGATATCCTCCAGCCGGCCCAATTTGCTTTCTTGTTTGCTTTTTCCGGGGGATAGTTTGTTAAGCTCGTCGAAGACCGCCTGGCCGGCGCCGGCGGAAGGCGCGGCAGGTTTCCGGAGCTCGCCGTCTTCGCCGGATCGGGCAAACGAAGCAGTCTCTTGTTCGTTTTCAACCATTTCCTTGTCCTGCCGCTTGGCCAAATGAGCGCGCATCTCCTGATCATTTTTTCCGGCATCGGCATGCTGATTTCTCACCAGCCGGTTTGCGCTTAATATCTGTTGAATCCGATTCTGCAAGGCGGCCCTTTCAGACAGCTCCCGTTCGGCAATGCCGTAACTCCCCGCTTTTTCGATCTCTTCGGGAAGAAAGGGCGTTAACAGCTTGCCGGCCGCATCCACCTGAAAATAACCGATCAACCCCGGTATTTCCGCTTGAACCGGATACCGGGAAAGCGGCGATCGTTGTAAAAAATTGGCCGTCGGAGCGCCGGCCACGTTCAGAAAGGCATAATCGGTAAACGGGCGTTGCTCTTCGGTATGAATCCATCGCATCAGGTGATTATTGATCCGGCGGGTCAGTTCCTCGGCCATTAACTGATGCTGATGAAAAGTCTCCCATTTCAAGCGGCTGTAGGACTGCTGGATCAATACCGCCGTCGGTATCGCCAGGCTCAGGAAAAACATCAGCAGCCACCGCCGGAGTCTTGCTTTATCCAGGCCTTGCAGGTGATTCCGTTTCATGGCTGTTGCCCGATCAGCCGGTAACCGGCGCCGCGCACGGTGATCAGAAATCGCGGTTCGGCGGGATCGACTTCTATCTTGCGGCGCAATTTGGCGATATGGATATCCACGGTACGGGTTTCGATGTCCAGATGATTGGCATATCCCCACACTTTGCTGAGCAACTCCTCGCGCGAAACCGGCCGGTTCGCGTGACCGTGCAGATATTGCAGAATCTCGATCTCGCGCCGGGTGAAAGAGAGCGCTTGCGGCCCGCGCCTTCCCGACAGATTCCGGCAATCGATCGACAGCTCGCCTCCCAGTTGTATCGAGGGATCTTGCGACAAGCCCTGACGGGTTCGGCGCAAGACCGCCTGCACCCGGAGCACCAGTTGCGCCACCGAAAACGGCTTGGCGACATAATCGTCCGCGCCCAGCGACAAGCCTTCGATGATGTCTTCATCGTTGCTTTTTGCCGTCAGCATGATGACGGCCAGATCGCGGTTCTTTTCCCGAATCCGGTTGCAGATCTCAAAGCCGTTCATGCCCGGCAGCATGACGTCCAGCAGGATCAGGTCGAATTTTCCGCTCAAAGCCTTGGTCAGGCCCTCCGTGCCGTGGCCGGAAAAATCGACGTCGTAACCGTGATAGACGAAGACGTCGATCAGCCCGGTACGGATGGCGGCTTCGTCTTCAATAATCAGAATGCGTAATTTACGGGACATCGCAACCCTCGGGCCGGAACACACGGACAGTGTAGCAAGCCTATAAAATTTATGAGCGACCGCAGTGTAAATTTTTTGTAAAACCTGCGCCGAAGGTTTTACCGAACCGTGCCTGTTTATTGTGACTCCGCGCGCATAGACTGAACGATTGATCAGCATCGTTCCAGTGGCCGAAACCCATTGTGACTCCGCGCGCATAGACTGAACACCGTCAATCATTTACGCACGAGGTCAGATCATGGCTTTAATTACAAGACTGGGGAGGCTTTTCCGGGCCGACCTGCATGCGGTGCTGGACGCAATCGAAGAACCGGCTCTGCTGCTCAAACAAAGCATCCGGGAAATGGAAGAATCCGTTGCCGCCGACGAACAGCAAATTCGCCAATGGGAATACGAATGCCGGCAACTGGCGGGTAAACGCGACCGGCTGGCGGCATCGCTGGACGATCTGGAAGAAAAGTGCGCGCTCTGTTTTAAATCCAATCAGGACGACCTGGCACGGTCTTTCATTAAACGCAGGCTCGAAACGCAGCAGGCGATGCAGTTGCTTGGGGAAAAAATAACGACCATGCAGGAAAAAATGTCCCGTTTAACTGATCAGCTCGCGGAACATCACGTGCAATTAACGGCGATGAAGCAGAAAGCCGAAGTCTTTCTGGAAGAAGGCGCCTTGAACACGACTCATCGGGAAAACCCATCGGTGTGCGTCCGGGATGAAGACGTGGAAACCGCTTTCCTTTCTGAAAAACAAAAATGGAGCGACTCATGAAAAAGCCGACATTTTGGGAAGGCGTCGTTGTCGCGTTGTCGGCCAGCCTCGCCGGCGCCATCGGATTTTTTGCCTTGTCCTTCCTGTTTGCGGAAGACATGGCAATCCGTCTGGTCATCAGCGGATCGGCTTTTGTCTACAGCCTTTACCTGCTCAGCCGCAGCGGGAAACGCATCGGCCGGATCACGGTGGTGCTTTCATGGTGCCTCCTGTCCGCGGCGGTCTGGCTGTTCTTTCCGTCCCTGATTCTGTTTTTAATGCTGAATGTCCTTCCGATCTGGCTGATTCGCTCGCTGTATTTTTATAGCCGCCTGTTTCCAGCCCTGGCCGATTTGGGTTTATGCCTGGCCGGCGTCGCGTCGGCGTTCTGGGCATTGCATTACACCGGCAGCCCGTTCCTGACGTTTTGGTGCTTTTTCCTGATCCAGGCGTTGTTCGTTGCCATTCCCCCAGGAAACAAGCCAACGTTTGCCGATGAAACGGTCTTCTCGAACAGCGAAGCGGAATTCAAACGCGCCTACCAGGCAGCGGAAGCGGCCGTGCGCAAACTTTCAACACTACCTTAGGAGAAATGCTGATGAAAACCAGACTCTTGACCCTCGGACTGTTTGCCGCGACCGCTGCGACGGTCGCCTTTTACCCGGCAGTCCGGCAGGCCGTCGCCACGACCGCAAAACCGGTCACAACACCATCCAAAGGGATTAATCCGGCTACGATACCGCCGGTGGCCGCCGCCAATCAACGCCCGCAAATCGAGGTGGTATTCGTTCTCGACACCACCGGCAGCATGAGCGGACTGATCGCGGCGGCCAAGGAAAAAATCTGGTCGATCGCCAGCACCATGGCCTCCGCGCAAACCGCGCCGGACATCAAAATGGGGCTGGTGGCCTACCGCGACCGCGGCGATGCTTATATCACCCAGACCATTCCTCTCTCCGGCGACCTGGATTCGATGTATGCCAAGCTGATGGATTTTCAGGCCGATGGCGGCGGCGACGGTCCCGAAAGCGTTAATCAGGCTCTTCACGATGCGGTGAATAAAATCACCTGGAGCCAAAGCCCCACTATCTACAAAGTCATCTTTCTAGTCGGCGATGCGCCGCCGCACATGGATTACCCGGACGACGTCAAATACCCGGTTACGGTCGCGTTGGCCAGACAAAAAGGCATCATCGTCAACGCGATCCAGTGCGGGCAAGACCGTAGCGTTACCGCCGATTGGCAGCAAGTCGCCAGTCTGGGGCAAGGCAGTTATTTTCAGGTCGGGCAATCCGGCAATGCGGTCGCCATTGCGACGCCGTACGATAAAAAACTGGCGGAGTTATCCGCCCAATGGGATAAAACGCGCCTCTTCTACGGCAATGATGAAGAAAAGGCGAAGCAGGCGGAAAAAGTGGCCGCGACCGAGAAACTGCATAAAGAAGCCAGCACCGAATCGCAAGCGCGCCGGGCAACCTTTAATGCCTCCCCCAGCGGTAAAACCAATTTTCTCGGCGAAAACGAACTGGTCGATGCGGTCGCCAGCGGCCGGGTAAAGCTGTCCGGTCTGCCGAAAAAATCCCTGCCGGAAAGCCTGCAAGTCCTCTCGCCTGCCGCCCGGGAAGAATTTGTCGGCAACGCGAAAAAGGAACGGAGCGAGCTGGCATCCGAAATCAAAAAACTGTCCGAGCAGCGTAACGATTACTTGCGGCAGAAAGTCGTTGCCGAAGGCGGAAAAAAGGATTCGCTGGATGCCCAATTGTTCGGCGCCATCCGCCGGCAAGCCAAAGACAAGGGGTTGGTTTACGAGGCTGACAGCGCTAAATATTAAGGACTGTTTCAAGTGCCGCTTTTGACCGGATTCCGCAAGTCTGTAGCCGCTCGAGGATATTCATGACGGCTGACAAGATATCCTTTTCCGATTATTATTGATGATTTACATTATAACGAACGGGCAACGCAAAACGAGAATCAACAATATCGTGCACCGGTATCAAAACACTCGGTTGAACGTTCCGGTCGGATGCATCCGACCGCCGCGCCGGGGGACCAACACGGACCCGTCATTTCATTCAGGAGAATCCATGAACACTTTTGGCCAGCATATCTGTCCGTATGTCGATGCCGAGCTGCGTGCGGCCGTTGAAGCCGAAGCGCAGGGTCGGGCCGAGGAAGCGTTCGCGTGCCTTGAACGGGCTCATGTGTTGGGTCAAGCTTCCACCGTGCAGCATGTACGCGTTCACTGGCGGATGTTCGCGTGGGGCTGGCGCCGGCGTAACGTTCGCGAGTGTTTTGGGCAACTCCTTCGCATCGTCGGCGCCGCCCTGCTGACTGCTGCCGGTCTGGTACCGGAAGGCAATACGGGCGGATCCGGTATAAGCCCCTTCAAACCGCTCCCTGTGGCGCCAGAACTCCAGACCATTCTGCAGCGGGTACGCTCGCAGATGCGGTAGTCCGAGACGGTATAGTTTCAGGAGAGTCGAATGATCTATAAAGGCAGTTGTCATTGTAAAGCCGTGACGTTTGAGGTTGAAGCCGCCGAGCATTTAGAGGTCGAGAACTGCAACTGCTCAATCTGCTCGAAGGCCGGTTTTCTTCATCTAATCGTGCCATTGAATCAATTCAAGCTCATCAGTGGAGAGGAAAATTTAACAACCTATATGTTTAATACCGGGATCGCAAAGCATACCTTTTGCCGTGTGTGCGGCATCAAACCATTTTACATACCCCGATCGAATCCCGACGGTATCGATGTCAACGCCCGCTGTCTCGATACCAAACCGCTATCCCTACAAATAATTGAATTTGACGGGCAAAATTGGGAACAGAATGCCCACAAAATAGCTCACAAAAGCCTGGACTCAGGGAGGCTGGCGTAAACGCAGCCGCTTTCTGTTCGATCTGCCAGGACTCATGAAATAACGCGATGACCCTGCCCCGCATACGAATACCCTTGCCACGCTTTTCCCACCTGTGATACAACTTGTCCGGGCAGCATATTTGCCCGTCGGAAAAACGAGGGATGACTCATCCCGTGCATCCGGCCGAAAGCGCGGCTCGAATCGATCGTGGCTTACCTTTCCGGTCGACCTCCATGCTCAATCGTAACCAGAATCGACTGCGATGGAATTCCGGCTTCGGCCCGAAAAAGGCCGAAGCTGCCGGCAAACTTGGCTTTTGCCGGGATTCGAGAATCATTGAAAATAAAACCTTAACGAAGCGCTCCGGCAGCCGTTGACTTCCTGTCGGCGACTCAAGAGGGCAGGTAGGAGAATCCAATGCCGAATGAAAAAAAGACTGTCGCGGTGGCGGCATCCGAAGTCGTCCCGAGAACTCAGCCTTCGCTCTATCCGGAGCCGTTTGCCTCCCGGGTGAACGGACGCATCAAGCGCCAGCTCGGAGAGGTCTTCGGACTGACGAATTTCGGCGTGAATCTGACGCGCCTCGAGCCCGGCTCCATGTCGGCGCTCAGGCACTGCCATTCCCGGCAGGATGAATTCATCTATATCCTCGAAGGCGCCCCCACCCTGATAACCGATGCCGGAGAGATCCGGCTGGCTCCCGGAACGTGCGCAGGATTCAAGGCCGGAGAAGGCGACGGCCATCACCTTGTTAACCATACCCATGAGGCTGTCGTCTATCTCGAGGTAGGCGACCGCTCTCCCGGCGATGGCGCCTTTTATCCTGACGACGATCTCGAGGCCTGCTTCGTGGACGGTTCCTGGATTTTCCGGCACAAGAACGGCGAGCCGTACCGGTGAACGGCCTAATTGTTGGATTATTCTTGAGGATCGGCAGATATCCCGGCCTGCCCTCGGCTTGACCAGAGGCTTTTAAACCCATGACTCCCGAGCAGACCGCTCTCATTTACGACCGAATCGCTCAACACTGGGACTGCTCCGAATTCAATAACAGCAATGGTATCGGCCAGCACGAACGGGCGTTGCGGTTTGTTTCCGAATTCGGAAGCGCGATCGACATCGGCTGCGGCGGCAGCGGCCGGATAATCAATCTGCTGCAAAGCCGGGGATTTACCGTAGAAGGCCTGGATTTATCCGAAGAGATGCTGAAGCGTGCCCGAAGGCACCATCCCGAAGTACGGTTTCACATGGCCGATATCTGTTCCTGGCGCTTCCCGAAGCGTTACGACTTTATTACCGCGTGGGACAGTATCTGGCATGTGCCCCTTTCCCGGCAGCCTGGCGTGCTCCGCAAACTCTGCGACGGACTCACTCCCGGCGGAGTGCTGATTTTCACGACCGGCGGGGTCGAAACGCCCGATGAAGTCACCAATCCGTGCTTCGGCCAGCCGTTGTATCATGCGGCGCCCGGAATTCCGGCGATATTGCGCATCCTGGAAGAGGCCGAATGCGCGTGCCGGCACCTGGAGTACGACCAGTTTCCCGAAAAGCACGTCTACATCATTGCGCAGCGGGCCTGACATGAGCCCGCATACCAATTTTATATCGGCACAGCGGAATCCGCCTTTATGACTACCGTTACCGAACACTATGAAAATCATCTGGCTCCTGTCTACCTGTGGATGGCAGGCGGTTTCGACGCCGCCGTTGCCCGTGGCGAAAGCGAGATCGACGCCGTTTGTCCGCAACCCTCGAACGGCTGCACCGCGGTGGATCTCGGCGCGGGCTTCGGCATGCACGCCGTTCCGCTGGCTCGTCGAGGTTATTCCGTGACGGCTGTCGATAGCTCGCCAACACTGCTCGAAGTATTGCAGGAGCATATCGGAACGCTGCCGATTCGAACGGTGAAGGATGACCTGCTGGCTTTTCAAAAACATCTGGATGCCGAAGCCCGGCTCATCCTGTGCATGGGCGACACACTGACCCATCTTCCGGAACAGGCTTCCGTCGAACGGCTGTTTTCTCTTGTTGCAGAATCATTGCACCGGGACGGTACGTTCATTACCACCTTTCGGGATTACACGTCCCCCCTCGCCGGAACGGAGCGCTTCATTCCGGTAAGAAGCGACGATCAGCGCATTCTGACCTGCTTTCTGGAATACTTTCCCGATTACGTGGCCGCACATGACGTGCTTCAGGAACGGATGGGTTCTGCCTGGCAGCTACGGGTCGGCGCTTATCGGAAACTCAGGCTCTCGCCGGCCTGGGTAGCCGCGGCGCTGGAAGACAGAGGGTTTACCGTTCGCATCGAGCCCGGGCTGGCCGGCATGGTTCGCGTGGTTGCGGGCAAGAGATCGTTCCCCGAGCAGCGAGGAACAGACCCAAAGTCGGGCACTTGACCTACCCTCTAAGCCCATGCCGACCGATACGCAGATGACCGGATCGGTTTCTTGCCGTGAAACATTCAAGGAAGATGGCAATTCTCCGCCTGTACGCGCAACCCGACCTCGACGGCAGCCCGATTCTTTCTCTGCCCGAGGCCGAACGCCTTTTTGTAAGGACGGCGGGTCATCCCAAATCAACTATTGATCAGATAATTGTTGAATCGGAGCGTGGAGATTAAAGCCACCGAAAGCCCGATCACCCGGCGGCTTTGCTTAACTCAGGTTAATCAGTAATCATGAAGGCATTGGTCGCCGTTGCCGACTGACCGTCCGGATTCGTGACGGTCATACTCTCGCTGCCCGTAGTTGCCGACAAGGAAAGATCCGCCTGGACCGAACAGGACGTACTGGTACAGCTTACCGACTGAATCGTGATGCCGGTGGCAGGGCTGATCGTCACGGTCGACGTCGAGCTAAAATTGGTGCCGGTTATCGTGAAGGTCTGCGTGTTGTTTCTAGACACAAACCGGGGAGAGATGCTCGTGATCGTGGGCGTTCCAGCCGTATCAGCCGTAGTAATGGCCCCTTCAATCACCGTCCACGGGTTGAGGTCCGTGGTAATCGTGCTCACCACGGTCAGGCTCGCGGTATCGATGATGGAAACGGTGCCGCCGAGCGGATTGGTGACGTAGAGCTTGCTGCCGTCGTGGTTAAGCTCGACCCAGTAAGGCCCCGTATCGGTCGGAATCGATTGCGTACTCCAATCGCTTATATTAATCACGACCACGCTGTTGGCATTAGCCACCGCGACATACGCACGAGCGCCATCGGGTGAGACGGTGATTGCCCAAGGGGTTGAGCCCAATGTAATAGTCTTTACCACCGCATGCGTCGCTGTATCGATTACCGTTGACGTGCCGCCTGTGGTGTCGGAAGTTAAAACATACTTGTTGTCTGGAGTGACCGCGACATACGAAGGATTCGTGCCCACCGCGGTGGTCCAGGCAACCGTCTGGGTTGCGGTATCAATGGCGGAAACCGTGTTGGAACCGTAGTTGGCCACATAAACCTTAGTTCCGTCGGGCGATACTCTGATGTTGCGTGGAGCCGAGCCGACGGTGATCGTTTTCTTGACGGTATCCGTCGAGGTATCGATTACCGAAACCGTGCCGCTGCCGGTATTGCCGACATAGACGAAGCCGCCGGTATAAACCATGAAACGAGGCGCACCTCCCACGGCAATGGTTTTGGTTACGGTATTGGTCGTGGTATCGATCACCGAAACAGTGCCGTTATCCTTGTTGTCGACGTACAGCTTATTTGCCGTCGGATGATAGATCATGAATTCCGGCTTGGTACCCACCGTAATGGTGGCCAGCACGGCTCTCGTTGAGGTGTCCAGTACCGAGACGGTTCCCGACGTCTGGTTGGAGGCATACAATTTTGTTCCATCGGGGGATAACACGAGACGCAATGTGACGTTACCTACCGTGGTATGGCCGATTTCGGTCCCGGAGTCGGGGTCTATAAAGGTCACAACCCCTGGATCCCATTGATTCGCAACGTAAGCCTGATAGGTCGTTGCCGCGTTGGCGGCAAAAACACTCCCCATAACTAAAGCAAGACATAACAGCCTGGCGGATAGATTTTTCATTTTATTCTCCTAAGATAAAGTTGGATTTGATCAATATTCATTACTCCCTTTACCTATAAATTAAAGTCAATAAGCATAGGGTTGACGGTTGAAACTCGGATCCTCCCTGCTTGGCGAACTTGTTGCTTTGTTTGACGTCCTAAAACAATAAAAATTGGAAGACCATACCGACTCGTCAATCGGTATACGTTCTAATTGCTTCGACTCATGCTACGATACCGGTCCCTTGCTTTTAATTGCCGAGCGATGGATCTTCTCGGAACCTTGGCTATCGGGTGCCAACGAACGGGTACTCCTTTCAATTTAACCATACCTGAACCGAACTCGTTGCCGTACCATGCCCCTTCTTTGAATTGGGCGTACCATAAGGTCTCGTCCGCGTAATCGGAATCATGTCGAAACATAACGAAAACATATTCGTCATTGTCCGGTAATTGCTCGTTTGCGCTTATCCAGCTCATGTTGGCTTCCTGCCCAGTTTCAAAAAGCTGATCGGTATTCCTTTTCTCCGCTTAAGAAAACAATTGATTCTCATAAAGCAATTGACGAGTTTGGCTTTAATCAGGGAGGGACAGATCCGTTTCGAAGCAGGTGCCGGACGATTCAGTATTTCGCACGGCCGAATCGGCAGAACTTAGGCTAAATCGCATTGCTCGGCCCAAACGCCGCCGACCCACGCTACGTGAAAGTCCCCCTTTGAGGGTCGGTAAATACACAATCCGAATCCATCGGTCAGCAAGTAATCGCCTTTGGCAAAGGTATAACCGGGCAATCGCAGTTGGTCAAACTGGACGGCGGGGCGGTAGTTGACGACCTCCAATGCCTCAAGGCTGCCCGGGCATGCGATGTCTTCCTGTATTTTTTGCTCGATGGATTTCATTGTGGCTCTACGACTGCTTAAAAAGTGGACCCCAAGAAGCGTTGCTGATGACATTTCTCATCGGAAAAATCGGGCTTCGCATTGTTTAGCCTGGGCATTAGGCGCGTGAACCGTTAATCGACGAGATTATTTACGTAAGCGCGCCAACGGTAACTGAATGACCACGTCATCGTCATCGGGTAGGCCTTGTTTTGTTTCTATGTCCAGGATTTTCACTCTACAGGAATTTTGTGGAGGCTCGATTCCTATTTTTTCCAACGTGCGAATTCGAAGAGTGATCATCGCTTTCAGCGTTTCCAGGGCTTTTTTCTCGGTCGGCCCTTTCGCTACGCAACCAGGTATATCGGGACTGTAGGCAGAAAACTGTTTGGTTGAACTGTGATAGATGGGTTGGACTATGGCTACTAGTTTCATTCTCGCTCTCTCTAATGAATTACTCGACTGCCGGCTCCATTTCTTTCTGATTCCGCTGATTTTTTCCTTTCTCAGGAGATTTTTCTAGAGCATAAACTCTACCTATTCCATTAAGAAGTTATAAATGTTTAATAACGATAATTTCCCTATAGAGAATAGGTATATAAAATAACCATTTGAAAAAAGTATGGATTCCCTGGCCGGCTCATTCCGGCAGCAGATTTTCGAACGCTGCACGTTCCTGCACCGTAGCCCGGCACGCCCGCACCAAATTGGTTCAAAACCATCGCCATCCCTAGTAAAACGAATCTCGCAAGCAGATTAAATGAATAGCAAAACGCCATGAAATGGATGAATTTCTTATTGTGGTGCAGTTATTGCATTAGTGAGGGCACATGGTATTGCATGTCCAAAGAAGTTCTTTTAATTGAACTGCACTTGTTAATTTATCAAGCGAGAGAAAAACGATGTCTTATTTAGTTCCCTCAGAATTTGTCACTAAAATGGTGGATGCCGGTGAATCCAAAGTCTTCATGTCGACCCGGGACACGGTGATCAGAGCCTATATGGCCGGAGCCATCCTGGCGTTGGCAGCGGTCTTTGCGGTTTCGATGTCCGTACAGACGGGCTCTCCGCTGATCGGCGCCATACTATTCCCCGTCGGTTTTTCCATGCTGTATTTGCTGGGCTTCGATCTGCTGACCGGGGTATTTGTGTTGACGCCGCTGGCCTGGATCGACAAACGCCCGGGGATAACGATCGGCGGTATTTTAAGGAACTGGAGCCTGGTCTTCGTCGGCAATTTTCTGGGCGCTCTGACCGTGGCGGTAATGATGTCGATCGTCTTCACTTTCGGCTTCTCGACCGAGCCCAATGAAGTCGGCCAAAAAATTGCCGGCATCGGCGAAGCGCGTACGCTCGGCTATGCCAAATACGGCGCAGCCGGCATGCTGACGCTGTTTATCCGGGGCATGCTGTGCAACTGGATGGTATCCACCGGGGTGGTCGGAGCGATGATTTCCACCACGGTCAGCGGCAAGGTGATCGCCATGTGGATGCCGATCATGCTTTTCTTTGCGATGACTTTCGAGCACTCCATCGTCAACATGTTTCTTTTCCCCTCGGGTCTGATCATGGGCGGCAAATTTTCGATCATGGATTATCTGATCTGGAACGAAATCCCGACCGTGCTGGGCAATCTGGTCGGCGGCCTCGCCTTCACCGGGCTGACCTTGTATTCGACGCACGTAAAGACGGCGCCGAAACGTTCCGCGCTCTGAGCTGCGGTCAAACCACAGGCCCCGGCCGATCTCTCGGCCAGGCCGCTTCCGACCGTTGAACGCTCTGATGGCCAGTCAATTAAAAATTTCGGTGGGACAATACTCCGACCCGGGCCGCAAGGAAGTCAACCAGGATTTTTACGGTGTTCATATCCCGAAAGAACCCCAGTTGAGTGCTAAAGGGATTGCCGTTGCCCTGGCCGACGGCATCAGCAGCAGCGAGGTGAGCCAGATTGCCAGCGAAGCCGCGGTGACCAGTTTTCTGGAAGATTATTTCTGCACTTCGGAAGCCTGGTCTGCCGAGAAGTCGGGATACCGGGTATTGACGGCGATCAACTCCTGGCTGCATGCGCAGACCCGGCAAAGTCCCTACCGTTACGATAAAGACAAAGGTTACGTCTGCACCTTGAGCGCTCTGGTGATCAAGTCGGCCACGGCGCATCTCTTTCACGTGGGCGATACGCGCATCTATCGTTTGCGCGGCAGCGATCTGGAGCAATTGACCAGCGACCATCGTTATTGGGTGTCGCAGGAGGTAAGCTATCTTGGCCGCGCTTTAGGCGTCAATCCTCAGATCGAAATCGATTATCGGGCGCTGCCGGTGGAAACGGGCGATCTATTTATCTTGGCGACAGACGGTGTCTACGAATATGCCGGCCTTGATTTCATTATCAAGGCCGTTCAGGATCATCAAAATGACCTGGAGACGGCTGCAAAAGCCATTGCCGACGAAGCCTACGGGCAAGGCAGTCCGGATAATCTGACCACTCAGATTATCCGGATCGACAGCTTGCCTCGCCTGGATGCGGACGAGCTTTATCGCCGGTTTACCGAATTGCCGTTTCCTCCGATGCTGGAAGCCCGAATGGTCTTCGACGGGTATAAAATCGTCAGGGAAATCCATGCCAGCAGCCGCAGTCATGTGTATCTGGCCGTGGACAACGGCACCGGGACGCCCGTTGCCATAAAAACTCCCTCGATCGATCTTCGGAGCGATCCGGCCTATCTGGAAAGATTCCTGACGGAAGAATGGATCGCCCGGCGCATCGACAGTGCCCATGTACTAAAACCGTGCGCACCGGCGCGCAAACGCAATTATCTTTATTTCGCCACCGAGTTCGTCGAAGGCCGGACCCTGACGCAGTGGATGATCGACCATCCGAGACCGGATCTGGAAACCGTGCGCGGCATCGTCGAACAAATCGCCAAAGGTCTGCGCGCTTTTCACCGGCTGGAAATGCTGCATCAGGATCTGAGACCGGACAACATCCTGCTGGACAGTACCGGCACGGTCAAGATCATCGATTTCGGCGCGGTCAAAGTGGCCGGCCTGATGGAAATGGCTTCTCCCTTGCAGAAAAGCCATCTTCTCGGCACCGCCCAATATACCGCGCCGGAATATTTTCTGGGAGAAAACGGAACCACCCGTTCGGATCTGTTTTCCCTGGGGGTGATCGCTTATCAAATGCTGTCGGGAAAACTGCCTTACGGAACCGAAGCCGCCAAAGCCAGAACCCGGGCTGCGCAAAAGAAATTGAATTATTGCTCGGTACTCGACGACGACCTGGAAATTCCGGCCTGGGTCGACGACGCGCTCAGAAAGGCGGTGCATCCGAACCCGTATCAGCGTTATGAGGAATTATCCGAGTTTATCCATGACCTGCGCCACCCGAACCCGGCGTTTTTAAATAAAACCCGTCCGCCGCTGATCGAACGCAATCCGGCGGGCTTCTGGAAAAGCGTTTCCTTCATCCTGGCCATGACCGTTGTCGTGTTATTGTTCAAGTTAACCCATCCATAGAGGCATGTAAAAAATGAAAACCGCACCGACCCAAACCCCGTCCTGCTGCAAAGCCGATTCGCTGCTCACCAAGGAACAGATGACCGAGCGCATCATTTCCGCCAAAGTTAAAAAACAACTGACCTGGACCGCGCTTGCCGAACAAGTCGGCGTCGACGAGGTCTGGCTGGCCTCGGCATGCCTGGGCATGAACAGCATGAAGCACGATCTTGCCGAAAAGCTTTGCGCCGTTCTGGAATTGCCCGCCGAAGTTCTGACCGCCCTGACCGTGTTTCCTCATAAACGATGGTCGTTCGAGATACCGCAGGATCCGCTCATTTACCGGCTTTATGAAATCGTCGGCGTTTACGGGGAAACCTTGAAAGAAGTCATTCACGAGAAATTCGGAGACGGCATCATGAGCGCCATCGATTTCAGCATGACGGTCGGCAAAGAAGAAAACCCGGCCGGCGACCGGGTCGTCATTACCCTGAACGGCAAATTTCTGCCTTATAAATCCTGGTGATTTCTACCGCCGGATCGGCGGACCGAGAGTGTTTGATCATAAGGCCCGCTCCTTCCGCTAAGGATTAAAAAAGCCGTAGTGTTCCATTCCTTCCAACAGGCCCATGGCATAAGGGTACTTGGCAAAATAGACGTGTTCCGTATCGCCGAGTATCGACAATTCCTCGCGATTGCGGTTGGCGGCCACGACGCCGAGGGTATTTCCGCGCAACATGTCTTCATCGGCCCCGGAACCGCCCATGACCAGAATTCGCTCCAGCGGAATCTGCCATTGCTGGGCAATATAGCGCAAGGCCTTGCCTTTGGAAGCCCGCGCCGGGACAAGATCAAAAAATTGCCCGAACGAAAGCGTAGGATTTACGGAAAATTCGTGCTGCCTCAAAATCGCCAGAATTTCTTCCATGGGCGGGGCGATGTCGCCGTTGTAATAATAGGATAATTTAAAGCGGCTCTGCTCGGTCTTGGCTGGCGTCAACCCCTCTATGCCCGGAAGCTCGCCGATGACGCGGCGCAAGGCGTGCGGTGTCCATAAATGGTCGATGTGCCGCGTCCAGGCAATATCGGCGATCAATTGAGGAGCATAATAAATTTCGGTGCCGAGGCTGGTAATAAGAATATCGGGCGTCGGGATCCGATATTTTTTCAACACGGCCAGCGCCGAATCCAGCCTCCGCCAAGTGGCAACCCCGAAAAGAAATTTTTTGCGTTTGTCGCGGATAAACTGAATGAACCTGCACAATGCCTCGGCATCGCCGAGCAGTGTCTGGTCAAGTGCCGTAAAAATGGCCCGCGTCCGGAACCGGTCGCCGGTTGCCACGGCAGGCGTTTTCGGAAGCCGTTCTCGCCGCTCCGTCAACGGCTGAACTTTTTGCAGATAGGCTTGCGCATGAGCGTCCCAGGAGTAAAAGCAGGCGACATTTTTTAACCCGCTGGCGGAAAATTCCCGCCAGATATCGGGACTGTCGAGAATCGTCAACAACGCCTCGGCCAAGGCCGATTTAGCCAGCGGATCGACCAGCAAGCCGTTACGGCAATTGCCGATAATATCTACAGGACCGCCATTTTCCGTAGCAACCAGAGGCAATCCGCTGGCGGCCGCTTCCAGCAGCGTTAAACCGAAAGGCTCGGTTAAGGCCGGATTGATAAAAACACCCCGGGACGCCGCCGCGAGACGGTAAATTCCGGCAACGTCTTTGGCGTTATGGTGTTTCGGCAGGGCAATTCGTCCATACAAATCGTAACGGTCCGCAACCAGCAGCAGCTCCGTCAGAACCGTTTGCGGCCCTTCGCTGAGCTCCCTGATATCCTCCCTATTCCCGGCAATGATCACAAGATTGGCCACTGCCTGCAACCGGTGCGACTCGCCGTAGGCTTCGACCAGACCCACGATATTTTTTCGCTCGTCCGGCCGGGATAGCGCCAATATCATGGGCTTGTCCGGCTCGTGCAGAAATTTTTTTATATTTTTTGCGAATGCGAAGTCTATGTCCCCGGAAGCGGGAGGGTAAAATTGTTTGAGGTCGGTGCCCGGCGGTATGACCGCCATCCTGTCCGGAATATAACAGTCGTAGAGCTCGTATTGCTCGGCGATTTCATTTTGAGTGCTGGTAACGACCAGGTCGGCGTTGGTCAGCGTGTCTTCCTCGGCCCCGATGCGGCGGGAAATATGGTAGCGCTGCTCGATTTCCTCCATCGAGAATCCCACGGCAAGCAATTGGCGGAGTTTCTCCCGCCCCAGGGAATGGCCGGTGTAAATTAGCGGCAGTCCCGTCAAATGAGCGAGCCGAACGCCGACATAGCCGGCATCAGCGTAATGACTGTGCAGAATATCCGGTAGACAAGGCTGCTTATGGAGCCACTCGAGTAAATTATCAACGAAACAATCCAGATGGTCCCATAACTCTTCCTTACGGATATACTCGTCGGGACCCGCCTGGATGCGGACTATTTGAGCGTTATCCGCCAGCGGCTCATTTAAAGCGGCGTAATCGGAAGAGACTTCCTCGGATGTTATCCGGCGCGTGACCAAATCGACGCGCCCGACATTCGGTTGTTTTGCCAAAGCCTTGGCCAGCTCGACGACGTACTTGGTTTGACCGCCGGTATCCGCATCGCGCCCCAGCTCCAGATCGCGGCTGCGGATCAAGCCGTGAATGCTGATCAAGACGATATACAGCGGTTCGGTTCGAGTATTTCCCATCATAAGTTTTACTGTCGATCCCGGCCTTATCGAATAAAACCTTGTCCGGCGCCGGTTCAAGCAAATTTGTTTCCGAAGCGGAAGCCAATTCCCTGAACTCTGTCCGCGCAGATCGCGAAGCTCGGTTATGTTTTGCAGACTCGATCAAGCAATTCCCAGCGGTAAGGATTGCGCCGCAAGAAAAGGCCTGGATGATATCGACAAAAATTCTGAAGTCAGCGAAAAGTTCGGAAGGTCCTTAATGTGCCTGTTTCATTACCGTTAATGAAACAATAATGAAACAAACATGAAATAATCGACCGCCTACCGGTTTACCCGGCTAAGGTCGGGTTGCCGGCGCCTTTTCGGAGAGTCATTGCCGAAATTGAGCTGCCTGGACCATTCCTGATTTGTTGCTTGTACGAGCAAATCTTCAAAAGTATAAAAACCGATCGGACAAGCCTGCAATTGGGAAAGAGCAAAAGCCGCTCCCGTCCCGAAAGCTTCGCGCCGTATCGATGAATGGGACAGCCGGACGGTTTGATGCGGAAATCCGAAAATAACTTCGTGTTCGCCGATAATTCCGCCGATTCGCAACGAGGTGACCCGGTTGCTTTCCATGCCCAAATTTTCCGCGATTTTCAGGGCAGTACCTGAAACTTCCGGTTTTTCCTTGAAATGTTGCTCGATGATTTCAACGTCGGCGAAAGGCGCGACTTTGCGCAACAGATTGGCGGCTACCATCAGGAAATTGATTCCCAAGGTGATGTTAGGGGAACACATGACACGGGTATTCCGACCCAGGCTTCGAACATAAGCCAGATCACTTTCCGAGTAAGAAGAGATCGCGCTTACCAGCATAATCCGGTGCTTACGAATTATTTCGCCGTACAGGCGGACAGCTTCCGCCGAAGAAAAGTCCACTACTGCATCGACCGGATACCGGTCAAATATCGCCTCGAACGATTGCTGTTCCATCCCGATGATGGGAATGGCTGTTTCCGGATGCGTTCGCACACTTGCGCCGGCGGTACGCCGGGCAATCCAGCACAATTCGAAACGCGGATCCTTACTTAATACATTGGCAACGGCTTTTCCCGTTTTGCCATAGCCGACAAGACCAATACGTATTTTATAGGTCAAGAAAAATCTCCTTTGGTACCCATCCCCCGTTGGGACGTTCATCAAACACAATATATTGATAAATGGACAATTTTGACCGGGTGATCATGTGTAACAGCGGTTGCTTCCAAGGGGATGTTAACACGTCAAAGCAAATTAGACCAAACTTGTACGGCTTTATTTAGATAATGAAAGGACACTCCGAAGAACGTTCGGCTGAAAATTGTCCGAGAGAAATCGCAGAAAAATTTTGGCCTGGGGTTGTTTTCTCATTTAAACTCACGGCTTCACAATAACAAAAATCAGACAAGCATAGGAGCCTCTCTATGGAAGCCTATCCTTCCGAACTTCTGCTGATCGCTTTTGTCGCGATGCTTGCACCGCTTGTGGCCGAGTTGCCCAGCGGTGCCCGCTTGCCTGTCGTGGTTCTCGAAGTCGTTTTGGGAATCATCATAGGCCCCTATATGCTTGACCTGGCCAAACCGGAAGGCATGATCGGGACACTGGGAGAGCTCGGCCTGGCTTTTCTGCTATTCATGGTCGGGCTTGAGATCGATTTCGACAAGATTCGCGGCAAACCCCTGTCATTGGCAGTCGGCGGCTGGCTTCTCTCCCTCTTCGCGGCCACGATTTGCATGTATTTCTTCAATGTCATTGGCTTGATTCAAAGTCCGCCATTGCTGGCGGCAGTCGCATTGTCCACCACAGCCTTGGGCGTATTGGCGCCTATTTTACGAGACCGTGGAGAGTTGGACTCTTCTTTCGGAACCTACATGGTTGCAGCCGCCGCAGCGGGTGAATTCGGCCCGTTGATCATCATTTCACTTTTGCTGATTCCCGCCCATGACACTGTTCTCCACGGTCTGTTCATGGTGACTTTTATCATCATCGCATTTGTCGCTGCGAATATTGCTCTCAATGCGCGCACGTCACGAATGATTGAAATCATGAAGCGTACTATGCAAAGCAGCGGTCAGCTTCCCGTGCGGATTTGCATACTGCTCCAGATTTTGTTTGTCGCGCTCGCCGCCAAATTCGGTTTAAATATCGTCATGGGCGCTTTCGCTGCGGGTATGGTGACCGGACTTGCCATTAAAGGAAAGGAGGGAGAAACACTGCGGCAAAAGCTTGACGCAATCGGCTACGGCTTTCTGATCCCCATATTCTTCATCGTTGCGGGCATGAAATTCGATGTCAGCGCCTTATGGTCCGCACCTCTGGCTCCGGTACAAGTAGCTCTATTACTGGGCTTGCTGGTCCTGGTGCGCGGAGTTCCTCTGGTCTTATATAAAAGCGAACTGGCCCCCGAAGAGAAACTGCCCTTTGCATTTTATTCCGCCACGGGCCTCCCCTTGATTATGATCATTAGCGAAATAGGCGTTTCGTCCGGGCATATGCGGCCGGACAGAGCGGCCATTCTGGTCAGTGCGGGCATGCTTTCGGTCCTGTTATTCCCGGTCCTGGCAGTGAAATTACGCGGAAAGATGAAATGGCCCTGGCAATAATTTCGAAAAGCAACTTGCTTGAAAACAATAGCCGTGGGTGTCTCGAAAATTCCTAGATTTTTTCGCCATACCGGGTCAGATAACGACGATCTCATTCCGATCAAGTACTTCGCCTATCGCGCAGGCCTCCCGAACGCCGTTTTGACGAAGGGCGTTCAGGCATTTTTCCGTCTGACCCGGCGGAACCGAAAACAAAAGGCCGCCGCTGGTTTGCGGATCGAACAGCGCCGGATGGGTTCGAGGAGTCACTTCCCTGCTCAACAACGGCTTGAGGGACCGGTAGTTCCGTTCGGCGAGCGACGCGGCATAGCCTTTGGCGAATAATTCGGCAACGCCGTCGAACAGCGGAATTGCCCGGTAGTCGATGGCGATGCCCAGCGCGCCGCTGCCGCCTCCCATCATTTCGAAGGCATGACCCAAGAGACCGAAACCGGTGACGTCGGTGCAGCCGGCCACGTCGAAAGAGCGAATGACGTCCAGGGCAATCCGGTTCGATTGCCCCATGCTCGACAACGCCGCCTCGACCCACTTTCCGTTCGCCTGCGCCAGCATGTTCGCCGCAAAAATGACGCCGGTGCCGATCGGCTTGGTCAGAATCAGGCGGTTGCCTGTTCGGGTCAGCCGTTTTCGGAGCACCCGCTCCGGCTCGACTTCGCCCTGGACGGCGACCGCAATCGCCGGTTCCGCGCCTTCGCCGGTGTGACCGCCGACGAGCGCGGCCCCGTCCTCCTTCATTACGTCGAGCACGCCGCTCAGCACTTGAACAATATCCTCCCGCTGAATCCTTTCGGTGGCCGGACCAAGGGTCAGGCCGACTTGCGCCGTTTTGGCGATGCCGCCCATCGCATAGACGTCGCTGAGCGCATGCTGGGCGGCAATCCGGCCGAACAGGAACGGATCGGACAGGAACGAACGGAATTGATCGAGGCTTTGCAGGCACAGCCTGTGTTCGCCGAAGCGGGTCAGGGCGCAGTCTTCGCCGTCCTTCGCTCCGAGCAGCACCGCATCGTTCCGGGGGATCGGCAACCGGTCGAGGGCCTGAGTCAGGACCGAAGCGGCCAGTTTGCTGCCGCAGCCGCCGCAGGTGTTGTCCTGCCAGTCTTCCGGAATCAGGCTGGCGATAGGGCGCGGCATCGTCCGCTCGACACGGCCGGGATGGACGTCGAAGGTGCGGGCTTGAAAGCGCCGCATGAAGTGCCGGTCGATCCGGTCCTTGACCCGCCACAACAGCGACGGCCCCAGCCAGCGCAGGATCGAAGCATTGCCCTGATGCACGACGGCCTTGCGCTCGCCGACGGTAATCAGCGACAGTACATGTTTTTTCGGACGAAAGGTTTTCAATCCGGACCGGCGGGTAAAAAAAGCGAAGATGTTATGCGTCAACACCGGCCCCTGCCGGACCGCATAGACGCCGGCCTTTTTCAGAGGCGACGGCAAAAAATGAATGCAGTCGCCGGCGGCAAAAAGAGCGTTGTTGCCTTCGACCCGCAAGTGTTCGTCGACTTTTAAAAAACCGTCCCGATCGACCGGCAGCCCCGAACTTTCAAACCACGGCGGCGCGGCCGCCTCGGTGGCGATCAATACGCGGTAAAATGCCTGCGTATCAAGCCGGTCTTGAGCATCCTTGAGCAGCAGGCCGTCTTCCTGAAGCCGCACCACGTCGGTGTTCGGCAAAACTCGGACGTCGGCCTTCCGGAGCGCTGCGGACAAGTGCCGCTGCGCGCGCAGGTCCCGGGCCGACACCAGATATTCATGCCGATGGATCAGGCTGACCTCGGCGTTCCAGCCGTTTCGATCGATCAGCATTTTCAGGATGATCGCGATTTCGACGCCTGCGGCGCCGCCGCCGACCATGGCCAAAGACAATGGCCGGGACCCTTGATAAGCTTTCAGTTCCGCGATCAGCCGGTCCCAATGCCCGATGAACCGGGAAATCGGTTTGAGCGGAATCAGTTTGGCGTCGGACTCCCCGGCTGAACTCTCGATCGGCCTGGGCGCGATGCCGACGTTGATCGAAGCGCAGTCGTACCGAATCTCCGGGCGATTCTCCAGCCGGATTCTTTTTCGTTCGGCATCGATGCCGGTGATTCTGGCCCGGATGAAGCGATGGCCGAGTTCTTCGCAAAGCCGCCTGAGATCGAAATGGCAGTCTTCATAATCGTAATAGCCTGCAAGATAGCCGGGCAGCATGCCGGAATAAGGCGCATGGGTCTGGTCGGAGATCAGCGTGACTCGAAGCCCCGCGATCGGCTTCATCGCCAGCTTTTTCAGCACCTGAATGTTGGCGTGCCCGCCGCCGAGCAGCACCAGGTCCGAAACGATCGGCGCCGAGGTTCTATTCATGCTGCAACTCCTGCAAAAACGCCAGACAGTCCTCCCACAGCCCCTGAAACAGCGTCTTGCGCGATTTCAACGATAGCGAGTACAGATACTGTTTGTCGTAATAAACGGACAAGAGACGCTCGATCCAGTCCAGGTGCGCCTCTCTGCCTTCTTCGGTCATCGCATCGGCGGCAAACGCTTCTGCTACGAGCCGCCGGATCCGGTCGCATTCCAGGCCGCCGAGCTTGTTTCCGATCCGTTCGACGTTCCGGAGAAAAGCCTGAGACAACTCGTCCGCAGCCATGCCCCAAACCAAAGGCCGCCGGACGTATTCCTGATAAATGGCCAGGGCCCGCTGCCGCGGCGGAGCTTCGATCCGGACCATCGGCGCTCTGGCCATGCGCGCATGGAAAGGATCGGGCACGTAGCAGCGTCCGATGTTGGGACTTTCATCTTCCAGCACGTAGCCTGGCGCAAGCGGGTATAATGCCTGCGCCAGGCTGTTTTCGAAAGTGGCCTGCTGCGGCTGACGGCCATCGAAATGCGCTCCGAAGGCGCTGCCGCGATGACGGGCCAGGGCTTCCAGATCGACGATGCGCTCAAGCCGGCGCAGCAGGCGGGTTTTACCGGAACCGGTCATGCCCGACAGAACGACGAACGGCGCCGGATTTTCCAGCGTTTTTAAGGCTTCATGCCGCAAAGCCTTATACCCGCCCTCGACTCGCAGCACCTCATGCCCGCTTTGCACAATCCAGTCCTGCGCGATGCGCGAGCGAAGCCCTCCGCGCCAGCAAAAAAGCAGCGCCGCTGCGCCGGGATGGCGCAGGATCTCGGCGCACCAGCGGCGGATCAGCGCTTCTTTATAGTCGCCGCTGACCAGCCGGTGACCCAATGCTTTCGCCGCTTCCGAGCCTTCGTTCTTGTAAGTCAGCCCGACCCGATGACGGTGCGCGTCGGAAAGAATCGGGATATTGACCGTATGCGCAAAATGGGCCTTTTCATATTCGCCCTCCGACCGGACGTCGATCACGGACAGGTTGCCGTTGGCGGCAAGAAGCGCAAAAGCTTCGTCGGCAGGAATCGTCGGATGCGGAACCATGATGATAACAATGGAAATTGAAAGAGTTTACGCTTTTTTCCGGAAATCCTGAGATAAATTGCTGTCTGACGGGTAATTTTTCAACAACCGGTCATGAAATTGATATGCATCGAATCAGGAAAATCCTATTCTTCATACTTATAGGAATGACGGCCATCGTGATGGCCAGTTTTATCGTTCCGGAACGGATCCAAATTCCGGTCGGGGGCGCCACCCCCGCGGATTGGAACAAGGACTCGTTCTGGTACGAGCCTTGGGGTGTCTCGGGCGTCCATAAAGGCATCGATATTTTCGGCAAAAAAGGCACCCCGGTCCTTAGCGCCGTGGACGGGATCGTCCTCTATACCGGCCGGATTCCGGTCGGGGGCAACGTCGTCATCGTTTTAGGTCCGAAATGGCGTTTTCATTATTATGCGCACCTGGAAACGATCGGCGTTTCCGCCCTGACTCCGGTAAAATCCGGCCGCCCCCTCGGCACTCTGGGCGACAGCGGCAATGCCAAAGGCAAGCCGCCGCACTTGCACTATGCGATCGTCCGGCTGTTTCCGGCCTTCCGGGCGGCAGTCGGCTCGACCCAAGGATGGAAAAAAGCGTTTTTTATCGATCCCAACGCGTATTTGACGGGTAAAATGTAAAGGATCGGACGGGCTGTCGGGATTCCCGAGGAATGGCATTGGAAAAACCCTTGCTGTACCGAACGATACGCTTAAACACGGCTATCATTGCCCTTCCTTTCGGCGCACTCGAGGCGAGCATGAAACAAATAAAAAATATCTGCATTTATTGCGGCTCCGGCCACGGTCGGCTACCGGCCTATGCGGAGGCGGCCCGCGCCCTGGCCCGGTCGCTGGTCAAACGCAACATCGGCCTGGTCTACGGCGGCGCCAGCGTCGGCCTCATGGGCGTGGTGGCGGATCAGGTGCTGCAACTCGGCGGCCGGGCGGTCGGCGTCATACCCGAAGCACTGGTCCGGAAGGAAGTGGCACACCATCATTTGACCGAGCTGCACGTTACCCAGTCCATGCACGAACGCAAGACGCTGATGGCCGAGCTGTCCGATGCGTTCATCGCGCTTCCCGGAGGGCTTGGAACGCTGGAGGAACACTTCGAGATATGGACCTGGGCACAGCTCGGGATTCACAACAAGCCCTGCGGCCTGCTCAATGCCGAAGGCTATTACGATCCTTTGATCGCGTTTCTGGAACATGCGACCGCGGAGCAATTCGTCGGTCGGACGCACCGCGCCATGCTGCTGGTCGAGCAGGAGGCCGATGCGTTGCTGGACCTGATTGCCGATTACCAACCGCCGGCGGTGGCCAAGTGGGTCGACAAGGACGAGACCTGACAAGGAAAGTTTTAAATATCCGCCAGATTGCCTTTGGTTTCCAGCCAGACTTTCCGGTCCGTGGCGCGCTTTTTGGCCAGCAGCAGATCGAGCTGGCCGGTGGTGTCGTCGTCCTCGTCGACGGTAAGCTGCACCAGCCTCCGGGTATCGGGATTCATCGTGGTCTCGCGAAGCTGGCCGGGATTCATTTCGCCGAGGCCTTTAAAACGCTGGACATTGATCGTGCCCTTGAGCTTTTCGGCCTTGATCCGGTCCAGCACGCCGAGCCGCTCGGCTTCATCGAGCGCGTAAAACACCCGCTTGCCGACGTCGATCCGGTAAAGCGGCGGCATCGCGACGAAGACATGGCCGGCCCGGACCAGCGCATTGAAGTGCTGGTAAAACAGAGCGCAGATCAACGTGGCGATGTGATTGCCGTCGGAGTCGGCGTCGGCCAGGATGCAGACCTTGCCGTAGCGAAGATTGCGCAGGTCGCCGGAGCCCGGTTCAATGCCCAGCGCGACGGCGATGTCGTGCACTTCCTGAGACGCCATGACCTGATTCGAATCGACTTCCCAGGTGTTCAGAATCTTGCCGCGCAGCGGCATGATCGCCTGAAAGTCGCGCTCGCGCGCCTGCTTGGCCGAGCCTCCGGCCGAATCGCCCTCGACCAGGAACAATTCGGTTCGGGCAATGTCCTGCGCCGAACAATCGGCCAGTTTGCCGGGCAGCGCCGGTCCTGCGGTGATCTTTTTGCGAATGATCTTTTTACTCGAGCGAAGCCGTTTTTGCGCGCTGGCAATGATGACCTCAGCTATTTTCTCACCCTCGGCAGGATGCTGGTTCAGCCAAAGGCTGAAGCTGTCCTTGGCGACGCCGGAGACGAAGGCGACGCATTCGCGCGAACTGAGCCGCTCCTTGGTTTGCCCGGAAAACTGCGGATCTTCCAGCTTGACCGAAAGCACGAAATGACAGTTTTCCCAGACGTCTTCGGGAGCCACCTTGACCCCGCGCGGCAGAATGTTGCGGATGTCGCAAAATTCGCGCATCGCTTCGGTCAGGCCCGCCCGAAGCCCGTTCACGTGGGTTCCTCCCTGGGCGGTCGGCACCAGGTTGACGTAGCTTTCGGCGAGCATTTCCTCCGGGTTTTCGACGGCCCAGATAATGCCCCATTCGACCGCCTCGTGTTCCGCCGCCATCGCCCCCATGAAAGGCTGCTCGGGAAAAAATTCGATGTCGCCGATGCGGTCCAAGAGATATTCCTTCAGACCGTCCTGATAACACCAGGTATATTCTTCCTCGGGCTGCTCGACCTTCAGGCTGATCTTCAGACCGGGGCATAAAACCGCCTTGGCGCGCAGGACCTGCTTGAGCTTCAGCACCGACACCTTGCTGGAGTCGAAATATTTCTCGTTGGGCCAGAATTTAACCGCCGTGCCGGTATTGTTTCGGCCGACGGTGCCGGTTTCGGTCAGTTCGGAAACCTTGTCGCCGTCGGCGAATTCCATCCGGTATACCTTGCCGCCCCGCTTGACTTCGACTTCCAGTTTTTCCGACAAGGCATTCACCACCGAAACGCCGACGCCGTGCAAGCCCCCGGAAAACTGGTAATTCTTGTTGGAAAACTTGCCTCCGGCATGAAGCTGGGTCAGGATCACCTCGACGCCGGGAATGCCCTGCTCTGGATGGATGTCGACCGGCATGCCTCGCCCGTTGTCGCTGACCAGCACCGAGCCGTCCTTGTAAAGAACCACGTCGATGCTGTCGGCATGGCCGGCCAGGGCCTCGTCGACGCTGTTGTCGACCACTTCCTGCACCAGATGGTTGGGACGGGTGGTGTCGGTGTACATGCCCGGCCGCTTGCGCACCGGTTCCAGGCCGCTTAAAACTTCAATCGCCGCGGCATTGTATTCACTTTTCATAATGGCTGATGACTTTTAACTATGCAGTACATGGGGAAGCCAGGCCGCCTGAGGCCGTCCTCTTCCGCTATAAAAATTCCCATTCCCGGAGGCAGGCCGCCTGTCCGTGGTAACGGCCCTCGGCATCGAGCAAATTCCAGACCTCGGAATTTTTAATCAGAAACCGTTTGCCCGACGACTGGGCAATTCGGATTCCCTGATAATGATCGATATACCCTTTTTGCCTGACTTCCGCCAATAGCTTGTCCCTTTCTGCCTGCGCCAAGGGTTCGGCGGACAGCCTGGAAGGCACTCGGGACAATTCTTCCCAGCTTAATTCAAAGAGCGACAGCGCCTGCAGGTTTCCGTAATTGAACATCGGATCGTCCGCCGTGTCGTGGGAGAGAATGGCAAGAGGAGCATGAAACAACAGGCGGGCAAACTCTTCGTCGGAACCCGCTCCGGGAATCAACTCCCGTCCGAGCAATCGCCGGTAACTCTGCCTGAAAAGGCTTGCATGCTCGATCTGAAAACGGTTGGCCGGACCAGGATAATCCATTCGACAGAATAAAAGAAAAAAGAAGGAAATCGGGGGATTGCGCGGAACTTCAGCGCTTTGGCCCTATTATAAAGGATTCGGCACCGTTTATGAATGCACGCCCGCCTACGGGATGAAACGATTCAACGCCGCCAAAATCGGGACCATCCGGCTCATAGCTTTGAACAAGGCCCGCTACTTCACAGCCGGACAGTGTCTCTCCCTTCCTTTTCGTGGCCTGTCCGCTTCACTCGTTACCGGGCAGCCTGGACCACCGATTCCGGCTGCTTCTGCGTTAAATCGGCGCGCTCCTGGCCGCTGGAACCGTACCTTTCAAAGCCCTGAGCAATCAGCAGCACGACGACCCGCCGGTTTTTAAAGCGTCCTTGTTCGGTCTCGTTGTCAGTGACCGGATGGTATTGGCCGTATCCGATCGCAGACAACCGGACCGGATCGATGCCGTCCTTGATGAACTCCTGTACCACGCGGGTGGCCCGCGCCGAAGACAGTTCCCAGTTGGACGGAAACTCCGGCGTACTGATCGGATTCGTGTCGGTATGCCCTTCAATGTTAATTGTATTGGGCAGAGCTTTGAACTCCTTGGCGATTTTTTGCAGCAAGGGTTTCGCGCCTGCCGCCAGCTCCGCATCGCCGCTTAAAAACAACAGCTCGCTGTTCAACTCCAATTCAATCCAGTAATCTTTTTTCTTGATCGATACCAGATTCTCGTCGACCAGCGGCCCCAGAGATTTGGTCAACAGATCCGACACCATAGCCAACTGCCTTTTTTCGTTGGCCAGATCGAAACCGGTCGCCATCTCTTCCAGAACCGGATTCGGCTCCGATGCGGCAATGACGGCGTTGGCCTGGGCGGCGGCCTGAACCGCCACAATTTCTTTCAACTGCCGGTTTTTTTCATTGAAGGCGGTCTCCAGGGAGGAGGAAAAGGCTTTGTATTTTTCTTCATTGACCGCCGAAATCGAATACATCACCACAAAAAATGCAAATAGAAGGGTGACAAAATCGGCATAGGATACCAGCCATCGATCGTGATTGTGAATCTCTCCGGGTGATTTTTTCCTGCGGCGGCTCATAATGTCGGACAAATAGGAGGTTGATGGATATCCATGCTGTCAAAATTGAAAATCGCCAAGCATCTGTTCCGGGCGAAAACGTTATTGTAGTTTTACATCGGCATCCTGCAGATAACCTTCCAGTTTTAATTTGATATTCCGCGGATTTTCTCCCTCGGCGATGGAAGTAATGCCTTCGGTGATCATTTCTTTGGACTGAGTATTCGCATAAACGTACGTTTTCAGTTTGCTGGCGATGGGTAAAAAGATCAAGTTGGCCGAACCCACGCCGTAAACCGTCGCCACGAACGCGGTCGCGATGCCTGCGCCCAGCAGTTTCGGCTCGGACAGATTTTCCATGACGTGAATCAACCCCATCACGGCCGCCAGCATGCCGATCGTCGGCGCATATCCGCCCATGGCGTCGTACATTTTGGCCGCTTGCAAATCGAACGCTTCTTTGGTGTTCATCTCCAATTCCAGAATGTCGCGGATTTCTTCCGACTCGTTGCCGTCCACCAAAAGCTGTAGCGCCTTCTGTGTGAACGGATCGGTCTCTTCATCGATCTCGTCTTCGAGCCCCAGCAAGCCTTCTTTGCGCGCCAATATGCTCCACCGGACGATTTTGTCTATTTGCTCTCGGAAATTCATCGGCTTGGGCAAAAAAACCCAGAGGAACATCTCAAGGCTTCTAATAAATACAAGAGGCGGAAATTGCAGCAGAGTGGCGCCGACGGTGCCGCCGAACACGATAATGAAAGCGGGACCATTGACCAGGGAACTGAGCTGGAGCCCTTCCAGGAAGTTGCCGAAAAGAAGGGCGCAGGTGCCGATCAGAACGCCTATGATGCTTAATATGTCCATTTTATAATTCAATTACTTGCCGATAAAAAGCCCGCGGCAAAGGCTGTCCGACGATAGGCTCCGGTCATGAGTTTTTATATTGAAAAACAGTCGTGTCCGGTCGGGAAAAAAATATCGTGATGAGTGCAATTACCCAAACCTTGTTTATTTTTGCTTCACTTTAGCCCCTGAAAACCCGGGAAACCGCTTGTCCCGGCTGCAACTGAGTGAAGCAAAAAGCCTTCCTGGTCTTTTTTTGAGCTTTTTCCTCTTTTGCCGACCCTTGATTCTCGCCGATTCAATTCACAGGAATTTCGATAATGGATAATATTCTTGAATTTTAGACAGTGACTGCGGAACTGCAAGAAAACTCGGGTATAAAAGCCTTAGGTCAGTTTCTTGACTCTTTCCGAGGGGCTGATCACGTCCGTCAAACGAATACCGAATTTTTCGTGAGTCACCGCCACCTCGCCATGGGCGACCAATGTGCCGTTCACGAAAACGTCGAGAGGCTCCCCGGCATAACGGTCCAACTCGACAATGGAACCGGGTTTCAATTCCAGCAGTTGTTTGATGTCTACCTCGGTCCTGCCTATTTCGATCGAGACGGCAACCGGCACGTCGAGCACAAGATCAAGGTTTAATTCATTCGTTTCCGCTTCTCTGGAAGAATGTTCCTTGTTGTCCGTCAGGGTCAATTCTTCGAATACGACGCCTTTGATTCTTTGCTCCTGTCGGTGGGCGATACCGGGATCCTGTTCTTTGCTCATCTTTTTTTCCAGCTTGAAGGTTGTTGCTCATTCTCTGATGCGTGTCCGGTTTGCGGTACCGGCTTGGATAATGACGCGAATCGATTCACTTTCGGGTCTAACCCGGGCGAAACCATTCATCCCTGTACGTCGTTTGAAAGGCTCTAATCCATTCCGGCGCCGATCCTGTCGACGATCTGCAGCGCATTACGGCCTCCGGAGACGCCTGCCTTGCCCTCGTAAACGGGTATGCCGTGAACGCTGAGAACGACGGCATTCGGCTCGTCAATCGGTATCACATCGCCTTTTTTTAACCGCATGACGTCTCCGATCGTCATCTTTTTTTCAGCCAAAAGACCGATCATGCTAATCTCGGTGCGGAGAATCTGTTGGCGGAAGGCCGTTCGCCAGCGGTCGTGTTCTTCCGTATGGCCGGCGGGCGGCTTGCTCAGCAACTCCTTGACGGACTCGATCATCGAGTAAGGCATGGCGATACTCAAATCGCCTTCGCTTCCCTTCAATCGAATGCGGTTCATTGAAATCACTGCAATGTCGTCGGGCCGGACGACATCGGCACAGCTCGAACGGGTTTCCGAGCCCAGATAGTCGCAATTCAGAGGCAAAACCGGCTCCCAGGCTTCTTTCAAATCCTTGAGCATCCGATCGATGAATAACCGGATGACCCGCAGCGTGACGGAAGAAACCGGTTGTTTATCGATGGCTCGGTTGACTTGCACCCCGCTCCCGAAATACAGGTCCACCAGGCTGAACACCAGACGCGGGTCCAGCGCAATCAGCGCCCTGCCCGGCAAAGGAGAAAGCCGAGCCAGCGCAAAAAAAGTCTGGAGAGGCAACCCCTGGGTATATTCGGAAAACTGCTGAACCTGTATGCCGGAGCTTTCTACTTCGACGGCAATGCCTAAAAAATCGGACAGCGAATTTCTGCATTCTACGGAAAAACGCTCATTGATCCGGTCCAGAATCGGCATCCGTCCGCGAATGATTCTTTCGCGGCTGTTGAAATCGTAACTTCTTACCCGGTCCTCGGGCTGCCACTCTTCAGCCGGCGTGACGTCTGCCGCCGGCTCCGCGAAATCAAATTCATCGATGCCGCTCAGCAAGGCATCCAATTCTTCCTGGGTAAACGAATCGCTCATAATATTACATGGAAAATCGGGCGAAATTGCCTTTTAACTTCCTGCATCAACCATTTTACGGATCGTTTTTCGGCAGCCGGAGATTTCCTTTCGGTCCGAACCTTTATCAAAGGCTCGGCACTCGCAAAGAATTCGATTTCATCCGTTCATGGTGGATGCACTGCTTAAAAGATAGCGCATTTATGCGGATTCGGTGTTTTTATTGATGGTGCCGCAGTTGAAGACTATCGGTAACGGCTCAAGCGATGAGTCCAGATATAATCCGCGGACTGATAATACGCCATGTCTTCGAGAAGAATCCGGGGCTCGGCATCGGCAGCTAAAGGCTTGTGCGCGCCCAACGGATCGGCGATGACTTCTATCTTTTGTTGAGGAGACAAAATGACCAGTTTATTGTCCTTGAATAATCCGAGCTTCTGATAGTTGCTGATTAATGCCCTGCCTTCGCCCTGCGGCATCTGCATGATGTTGCGCCCGTAAAACTGGCTTTCATAGCTGAAATTCAATAATCCTAAAACCGTCGGCGCGACGTCGATCTGACTGGACAGCGTGTCGTTCCTGCCCGGCTTTACGTATTTGGGCGCATAGATCAATAACGGGATATGGTACCGATCGACCGGAAGATCGACTTTGCGGGCGCTGCCGGCGCAATGATCGGCCACCATCACGAACACGGTATCGTCGAACCAGGGTTTGCCGTGGGCGGCGCGGATGAACTCGCCCAGGGCGTAATCGGTGTATTTGACGCCGCCTGCACGGCCCGTCCCCGACGGTATGTCGATCCTGCCGTCGGGATAGGTATAAGGGCGGTGGTTGCTGGTCGTCATGATTTGAAAAAAGAAGGGTTTGCCGTTTCGATAATCGTTGTCGGCTTCCTTGATCGTGCGCTTGAAGATAATATCGTCGGATACGCCCCAGGCATTGGCAAAGGTGACTTCCTCGGGGGTAAATTCGGTTTGATCGACGATGCGATAGCCGTTCCCCGAAAAAAACGCGTTCATGTTGTCGAAATAACCTCTGCCTCCATATAAAAAAACGGTATCGTAGCCATGCTGTTGAAATACCCGCCCCAAATTGAACAATTTGCCGTTGTCGGGGCGTTTGACGATGGACTGTCCCGGTGTCGGCGGAATGGACAAGGTCAAGGCTTCCAGTCCGCGGATGGTTCGAGTACCGGTCGCATAAAAATTGGTAAACAGCAAACCTTGTTTCACCCATTCGTCCAGGAAAGGGGTCCATTGTTCCGAACTGCCGAAAGCCCCTAAAAATTCGGCGCTCAGGCTTTCCACTGTGATCAGGATCACGTTCAGCCGCTTTTCCGCTCCGGACGGCTTGATCATTCGCCTGATGTCGTACAACCCTTCTTCCTTCGTTGCCGGCGACTCGGCCAGTTCCGAGCGGATAAGGTCGGACAAGCTCCGGTCGTCCGCCAGCCTGTAAAAGTGGCGGTAATCCAGTTCGTTGTTTCTGTACGCCGCAAAAAATTGATACGGACCGTTGCCGGCGATTTCGTTGAGATAGGTATTGGCGGAAAACTGATGCCAGGTCTGGCCGACCACGGCATAGCTAAGGGCGGGAAAAAACAGCAATGGGACGGCGATTTTCGAGCGCGAAGAAAAAGCTTCACGGGCGTGAAAGCATTCGAACAGCCATTTTTTCACGAAGATAAAGCAGGCGGCGCTCAGTATCAAGAGCCCCGTCAGAATCCATGCCAACGGATACGATTCGACAATATTGCCGACGACTTCATGAGTGTAAACCAGATAATCGACCGCAATGAAATTAAACCGGACGCCGAATTCGTCCCAGAAAGTCCATTCGGCCGTTTCAATAAAAAACAGCAGATACAAATGAATAAAAAAACCGGCAGACACCAGCCGTTTATTCAAGTTGCTCCGGAAGAGAGAATCCGGAAGGATCAGCAAATACAACGTGAACGGAATCGATACGTAACTATAAAAAGCCAGGTCATTAATAAAGCCCAACATAAAAGCCGAACCGATTTGATCAAGAGAAGTGTCGATGTCAGGCCACTGCTTTACCAGCAACGCCAGCCGAAGCAGGGCGAATGCGGCCAGATTAACCAGCAAGAACAGTAGAATGAGAGAAAATCTGGACTTTTTGAATAGTTTTGACATTGCCGTGAATTTTTTCGAACAAAAAATTAACTCAAAGACGATCGGCCCGCCTCTAATTACCCGAATTCATGACTTCGGCCTGGAGTAAAAAAGCGCACGCCGTTCCACTGCCGAAGCGGACGAAACGCTCCGGCTCGGAACAAGAAATTTCTTGGGCCATGTCGAGAAGAAAATAGGGAAAAAATGCAGCGGATGCCGTTCGAACGAAAACTGCCGGCACTCTACTCGATTCCGGATTAACCGGAGGTTAATGGAGGGTTAATTTTGTGTTAAAAAAAGGATTTGCCGGGAGGAATCCGAACTCGATCCGGTCTGTCCGGAATTAAGCCTTTGTTTTTCATGCGCTATTAACACGGCAGAATTCGTTAAATTGAACTGTCTGACCCTTTCCTAACCAAGCTCCGTTCACCGCCACAGCGGAACGGTGAAATAAACCAGGAAAATATAACGCAGCGCCTTGCCGGCGCCGACCAACAGCAGAAAAAGCCACAACCTTACTCTCATAATGCCGGCAATCAGGGTCAGCGCGTCGCCGCCCACCGGCATCCAGGCCAGCAGCAGCGACCAGTAACCGTAACGCTGATACCAGCGTTGGGCCTGTTCGATCTGCGCCTTGCTGAAATAAAACCAGCGCCGGCCCTGAAAATGCAATAGATAAAGTCCCAAAATCCAGTTCACGACCGAGCCCAGGGTGTTGCCGACCGTGGCGATTACCGTTAAAACCCAAGGATCGCCGCCCTGGCGCAGCAGCGCCAGCAGGGTCACCTCGGAATAAAAGGGGAAAAAGGTCGCCGCAAGAAAAGCGGAACCGAAAAGTAACAGATACGACGCCATCATTATTCCTTATGTAAAAGCCATCTGAAAAGAGCAAATTGGGAAGGCAGATACAACAGATATTCCGGATGCCACTGAACGCCGAGAATCCGGCGTTCCCCGCAGGATTCCACCGCCTGGACAATCCTGTCAAGATCCCATCCCACCACCTTGAGCCCCGCGCCCGGCCTGTGGATGGCTTGATGATGCAGGCTGTTGACCCGAAATTTCCATTTTCCACAGATTCCGGCCAGTTGCGAATCCGCCTCCAGGCGCACGCGCTTGGTCGGCAGCAAGCCGGGCCGGTTGTGGGTATGCACTCGGAGCGAACGGATGTCCTGATAGAGGCTGCCGCCGAGCACGACGTTGATCAACTGAGCGCCGCGACAGATGCCCAAAAGGGGCAAGTTGTCCCGCAAGGCTTTGTTGATCCATTCAATTTCCAGGAGATCGCGGTCCGGATCCAGCTTGACCCTGGCGTTGAGATCGCCGTCGTAATGCTCCGGACTGATGTCGTTGCCGCCGCCGATGATCAAGGCATCCAGAGGCTCGCCGCTGGGCGGATGGCGAACGCTGATGCGTTCAGGCACAGCTCCGGCCAGACGCAAGGCCAGCGCGGTGCACCACCAACCGGGAGCCCACCGCCGGGCGTTTCCGGTTACACCCACTCGTTGCCTTTTAGCCATCGATCCATATACTCCACCCAATCGCTGCGGTTTACGCCGATCACAAGCCGGTCGGCATGTAAAAAATCCGCACCCAGCTTGTCAAGATCGGCCGGCCGATAAGCCAGTTGTTCCACGATCCACCATTTATTCCAGGCCTCCGACAGCGACCAGTTTTTCCGGTCGATCCGGCAATTCGGCAGACGGTAATGAAAGGCGGGACGGGGCTGCACCTTCGGATCGTTCACGACCCGATGCACGGCGATGCTGTCGATATGCGCCAGCATCGGCAATAAATCCAGGGCCCGGTTGCGACTCGGGTTGTATTCGAGATAATCGGCAACAATTTGTTCCATCGACGGTTTCGGCTGAGACAGCAATTTTTTCAGGTAGGCTTCCGGATAAAGATCGATGTATGGACTTATTTTGCGAGTAACGTCGACTTCATGCGCATCCACCAACCACCATTGCAGCAGGGCAAACGCCTTCAAATAAGAAAGCAGAGTTTCGGCATCCAGGCCGGGAATTTCGGTATTGACGTGCACGCCATAGGCCGCCAGAAGCGATTCCTCGGTGCCGACGGCGCCGGCGTTGCGCAAGGCCTCGACCATAGGCAGCAAGGCTTCGACGTCGGTAAAAACAATCGGCGGGCAGGCAATTTCGACAGGAACCAGAAGCATCGCTCCCTGAGCCAAAAAATCGACCCAGGCTTGATTCAGCAGGCCGGCCCAGTGTTCGTTCGGTTTGTCTTGTTCATTCTCTTCGGCCAACCGTTTCAGATAGCTCCAGTCGAGCTCCAGTTTGAAATCGCCCAGTTTCTCCTGATGGAAGATCCATTCTACCGCCGTTTTCTTTTTAAGTGTACCGCCGAGAGAGGTTTTGAGCACCTCGGCCGTTTGTTCCAGGCTTAAACCGGAAAACTCCAATTCGAACCCGACCCGCCTGGGGTGGCCGTCCTGTTTATGGGTAACGGGCGGAGACTTGAAACACACACCGGAACATGACATAGCACACTTTGCATCAATTGAATTCGGATTTTTTAAGCGTCTCCAAAATGGAAAAGCCAATATTGAATAATACGCCAAAGCCGCCCGATTTTACCTGCGGATAAATGGCGGCTTTCGAGTCTGCGATTCAGGCCGTTAAAAAACGGTGACTCATCTAAAGACTCCTGCCGGGATAAAAAAATCCCCCGGAGAAAAACGGAAAAGCGCCTCAACCGGGATTTCTCGCCGCACGAAAGCATAATAAAAACTCGTATGACCGGAAGCGGCTCGGGTCTAATCGCAGGATTTTAAGAGCGACGGTTTGAGCAACTCAAATTCCATTGGTCGAGCGGCATCGGCGCATGCAATTTTCTCTTTTAGTACTTCAGTACAATAGGTATCCTGTGCAAGTTTCGGTATATTTCGAATCAGCCAGGTTTATGGGTTAGCGTCAGAAAAATTCTGCCCCCGATTCAGTTGAACGGATGTCGGTTTTCATCCTTGGCGGCTCTTGAGTTCAATCGGTCGAAAGAAGCTGCTCAAGTAATAGGGATATAACTATAAAAATATTCCGGGCTTGGATCCGAGCTCCCTAACGTCAATCGCTACAACGAATACGCAAATACAATCATAGGAAGTCTGAATTATGTCGTATTTAGATAATTATCAAACGCTCGACAACCGCATGAGCGGCCGGCGGAAGCATGATCAGTTTTTCATGAAACTGGTGGAAACCATGAATATCGGAGTGGCGGTAACCGACTCCGAACGCAAGATCATCTATTCCAACAAAAATGTCGGGGTAATAACCGGCCATTCCGATAATAACCGGATCGGAATGGATTTGGCCGATTCGTTTGATTATTTAAATGGCGAGATTGTCAAAATCACCTATCAGGATTGTCTTAAAGACACCAAAGCCTCAGTGGAACTCTCCTGGCAGCAGCCGAATGGAAAACCCGTCAATGCCCGTATTTGCATAACCTCCTTCGATGCGCCAAGCCAGAAAAACCGGCTCTTTCTAGTAGCGATCACGGACATCACGGAGTTTAAAAATGCGCAAAGGGCCATCGTTCATTCAGAAAACAAATACAAAGCCGTAGTGGAAAACTCCCTGACCGGCCTGTTCATCGAACAAGACGATAAAATCGTCTTTGCCAACGAACGGTTGAGTGAAATGTTCGGTTTTGAAAAGGATCAATTGATCGGCACGGAAACCCATCGTTTTCTTCCACTCCGCGCCAAGGGATTTACCGAAGAAATCCAGACGCACCGGAAAGACGGCAAATCCATCTGGATTAAATTGAAAAGCCGTAGCATAACTTATCATGGCAAGCCCGCCGTTTTATGCAACATCATTGAAATTTCCAGAGAAAAAATGATGGAAAACCGTCTGCTCGACCTCGAACGCAAACTATGCGATCTATCCGATAGCCGGCATGCCGATCATCTGAATCAAAGAAAAAAAACCGCCGCAGACATTCATAACGGAGTCGGAAGAGCGCTGGCCACAGCCAAAAACCTGCTGGAAAAAGCGATGGCGTCCCGGACGGACGATCAGGATCTTCTGAAGGATTTGAATAAAATTAACGTCATTCTGCAAAATGCTTCGTCTGAAACCAGAAGAATTACGCGTCTCCTTCATCCGGCGTTGCTCGACGATTTGGGGTTGAAAGCAACCATTGTCTGGCACTGCCACCAGTACCAGGACCTTTATCCTTCGATAAAAATTTCTTTAGCCGTGACGATCGAGGAAAATAAACTGGCCGAGCCGCTGAAAACGGCGATTTATAGGATTCTACAGGAAGCTCTCAACAACATAGCCGAACATTTGGGCACGACCCGGATCAAGATTCATTTGTTCTCGGGCATGGGAAAGCTCAATCTGGTCATTAAAGACGACGGCTTGAGCCTTTCGTTTCTTACCGATGAGCTCCTCGCTCCGCACCGTTTCGGCCCAGGGCAAACCGACATAAAGGAAATAGCCCGAAAGACCGGAGGAAAATTCGCCACCGGCAAAAACATCGATAATCAGGGGCAATATCTCTGCTTTTCCTGGCCCATGGATTCTTCTCATCGCGGATGAGTTCGGGAAAGACCGGCCGCATAGGCCGGCTTTGCCGGAAAAAGGAGCCTGGTCAGGGACAAAAAACAGTGTTTCGCTTATCCTTCCGTTGAACGCTCCTTTGTTCAGATTATCGACCGTGCGTTCAAAAAAGGGAGAGAATGCCGCCAAGGCATGTGTTTTAATCCGAACCCAACGGGCTGTTAACTGTTGCGAGGATACAGGCCGGCTCTCCGTAACAAGGGCAGTGCGTCGAATCGAAGGAGTTCTCCCATGAGCAAACCCCAAAGTTACCGCACCTTCAATGAGTTTTATCCGTTTTACCTTGGCGAGCACACCCACCGGGTTTCCCGCCGGCTGCATTTCGCCGGCACCTCGATAGCTCTGGTTCTGCTCGTTGCGGCCGTCGCCGCTTCGATTTGGTGGCTGGCGGGTCTGGCCTTCCTTCAGGGCTACGCCCTTGCCTGGTGCGGGCATTTCTTTTTCGAGCACAACCGGCCCGCCACCTTCAGATATGCCTGGTTCAGTTTTCTTGCCGACTGGCGGATGTGGTGGGAAATTCTAACCGGCAAGATTCGCTTGTAAAACATCGAATCTTTTTGAAGGGGTAAAGAGCGCCTTGAATAATGCTGATGCCAACCCTACTATAACGGATTACCCTGACTTGAAGAGCACTATGCCATGACCTCTCTGACGCCTTACCGCCTGCTCGGCGGCGAACCGGCCCTGCGCTGCCTGGTCGACCGCTTTTATTTTTATATGGATATTCTGCCCGAGGCTCAAGGCATCCGCACCATGCACCAAGCCGATCTGGCCTCCGCCAGGGACAAGCTGTTCAAGTTTTTATCCGGCTGGCTGGGCGGCCCCAATTTGTTTATCGAAGAATTCGGCCATCCCATGTTGCGGGCCCGCCATTTGCCGTTTGCCATCGGCGAGGCGGAGCGCGACCAGTGGATGCTGTGCATGAACAAAGCGCTGGCGGAAATGACCATGGATTCCCAGTTGAGAACCACCATTCAAAACGCCTTGCAGCAGTTGGCGACGCACATGATTAATCGGGAGCCGGATTAAAACCCGCCAGCGCTGCGCCAAGCTTTGATAAATAAACCCTTGCGCTCTTCGGCGCCGTCCGGCCCGAGAGCCTGCCTTTCGATGCGTTATCCGAACCGCCATCGAACCAGGGTACCGGCCTGTTTCACGCTGTCCACGGTAAGCCGCCAGCGGTAATGCTCACAAATGCGTTTCGATATGGCCAGGCCCAAGCCGCAGCCCCGGCTCAAGGAACCGCGAAACCCTCGATCGAATATCCGCCCGAGGTCTTTCTCGTCGATTCCTTGTCCGGTGTCTTCCACCGCAAACTCGTGCTCGGTCAGACGGATCGTTATCGATCCTTCCCGGGTATAAAGAAACGCATTTTTTATCAAATTGCCCATCAACATCGATACGATCGGTCTGGGTGCCAGAACGGCGGGATGACCCTGTATTTCCTTGATCACCTTGACCTCGCCGGCCAATAAAACGCTATGGTCGTCGACGAGTTGCTCGACCAGGTCGGCCAGATCGGTTTTATCGGAGTCCTCATCGGCCGAAACCGGGGTTCTGGCCAGCGTCAATAGCGTATCCAGGCGATCGGCCATTTCCCTGGCCGCTCTGTGGATGCGCTCGACTCGCCGGGCGGTATCGGCACAGATGTCCGGCTTCGCCAACAATCCCTCGCTGGCCGCCATGATGACGGCCAACGGCGTTCTTAACTCATGGCTGGCGTTGCCGGTGAATTCTCTTTCCCGCTGAATCAGCGCCTGCAGGCGCCGGCTGTAGGCGTCGAATTCCAGCGCCAGAATGCCGACTTCGTCGTCGGTATAATCCTCGGCCAAATAGCCGCTGGCCTTTTCCGGATCCAGCAACTTGATCCGGGACGCCAGAGAGGTCACTGGTTCGATCACTTTTTTCGAAAACCAAAGACCGTACCAGATCGCCAGGCAAAGAATGATCAACACGGCGGTCAGCAGATACAGAATCAGGCTGTGCTCGAGCTCTTCGAAGTCGGTGTCGTCGTAAATCAGGGTATAACGCATCCGGTTTTGCGTCTTGATGGCGACATCGTAGCCGTGCTGGTTTCGCACCACGTCATGGATCCCGTCGCGGTAACGGGATAAGAACATCAATTCGGGATAAGGATTGCTGTCGTCGCCTTTGAACACCACCCAATTTTTCGAGCGCGTGAGAGTCAAATCGGGATCTTTTTCGGCTAGGTTGATGAAGTGATCCAGTTCCTCGGTCAGATAGGAGTCGAGAAACCGTCTTTCCAGCGATTGAAAGGAAATTTTCAGGAAAACCAGCATGAACAGGCCGAGCAACAGGCCCAGGACCGGATAGGTGACGAAGATCCGGAAGCGGATGTTATGACGGTAGGGCATTGTCCGCCTTCAATTGATAGCCGACGCCGCGGATGGTATGCAGCAACGGCGGAGTAAACGATTTGTCGATGGCCTGGCGCAGGTGATGGATATGAACGCGCAAGGCTTCACCGTCCGGCGGCGTATCGCCCCAGACGGCATATTCAAGATTCGGCCTCGTGACGACGCTGGGAGACTTTCTCATCAGCAATTCCAGAATCTGAAATTCAATCGCCGTCAGCTCGATGGGCATTCCGCCCCGTCTGACTTCGCGGGTATCCGGCTGAAGCTCCAGGTCGGCGACGCGCAACATCGCATGCTGATGGACCCCGCTGTGCCGGCGCACCAGAGCATTCAGCCTGAGTTTGAGTTCCTTGAGTGAAAACGGCTTGACCATATAATCGTCCGCGCCCTGCTCGAACCCGTCGATTCGGTCCGCCAGCGTATCACGGGCGGTCAGCATCAAAATGGGAACCCAGTTGCCTGCATCCTGACGCAGCCGTCGGCACAATTCCAGACCGTCGATGCCCGGCAGAGTCAGGTCCAGCACGATCGCTTCGTACGGGTTGACCACCGCCAAATGCAGGCCGGTGATACCGTCCGCAGCGGTATCGACAATGTCGCCCTGACTTTCCAGATAGTCCGTCAGCTCGAAAGAGAGATCCTTGTTGTCTTCAATGATGAGTAACCGCATAATCGCACCGGCAAAGCCGAACGCCGGCTCATTCCGTCCGGCTCAGGGTTCCTTGCCGACGATTTTACCTTCGCCGTCCACAGAGACATTCCACTCGCCGTCCGAAGAAGTCACGGTAAAATCGTATTCTTCGCCCGGCCCGTTCGGATTGACCACCAGTATCGCTTCCTTGATTTTGTAATCGTTGAAAGCGGCTTTCAAATTGTCGAAAGCGGCGGGTGGAACCATGCCGGAGGCATCGACCAGTACGCCGTTGACGTAAAAGGGACCGTTCGCGCGATACAGTTCGATCCGTTTCTCGTCGCCTTCTTTAAAATAAAGTTCGTAAAGATCCTGACCGAAATGTTTTTTCTTGCGCGCGGTTAAATCGACGATGTCCGGATGTTTTTTGGAAAACTGGGCCAATATTTTTTCGGGGATGGCGTCCTTATTGAGAATTTCGGCGTAAACCGATGAAGCGCCGAGCGCGGTGACCGCAAAAAATAAAGCTGACAAACAGTTGCGCATGATTCTATCCTTTATAAATTAAAGAGGTGAAGAAGAGGCTGCCGAGAGAATTTGATGATCCCGGACAGTTTGAGAAATTGTAAAATGACGACAAAGGTTGACATAAAAAGCACCGTTTCCGTTTATCTCGAACGAGCTTTCAAAAAGCCGCTGCAACCTGGTTTTTTCTCAAACAATGCAGTTCCAACGCCCCATTGATAACTCGCCCGCAAATCTTGCCTATATTAACTGCCCTCTTTCAATTTTTAAAGCCTGTCAGCTCCGGATACCTATTGCTCTTTCAATCGCTGCCGAGGTCCCGTTCCACTGTGCGAGCCGACCAGCCGGTGCGAAAATCCTCAGGAAAATGCATAAGACGGGCCTTTTTTCAGCTACATTTCATCTTAATTTTCTATCATGGCCTTTATTGTCAAATAAGGAGCTGATTATGCAGACAAAAAATTACATTAAAGTCTGGGACCTGCCCATCAGGATTTTCCACTGGCTGCTGGTCGCAGAATTTTTTACCGCTTATTTTACCGAGGATGACTTATTGCCGGTTCACGTCGGGGCCGGCTATCTGGTCATTGCCCTGCTGATCTTCCGATTGATCTGGGGTTTTGCCGGCAACCGCTACGCGCGCTTTTCCGGTTTTCTGTGCAGTCCGGCGCGCTCCATGGCCTATGTCAGGGATCTGATTTCGCGCAAGGCCAAACGGTACGTCGGCCACAATCCCGCCGGCGCCGCGATGATTCTGCTGTTGCTGCTCAGTCTGGCGCTGACCTGCGCCAGCGGACTGGCGGTTTATGGCGCCGATCAAGGCGCGGGGCCTCTGGCCTTTATCGGCGACCGACATGAAAAAATATGGGAAGAAGTTCACGAGTTTTTTGCCAATGTCACCCTGTCGCTAGTGGGCCTGCATGTGTTGGGCGTTCTGCTGGAAAGTTACCTGCATCGGGAAAATCTGCTCAACGCCATGTGGACAGGAAAGAAAAAACCCGACGATGAGCCGGATCTTCCCTCCAATTGAATGAAGACTTTATTGAAGCCGGGCACATGACCTCATCCAGAAGCGAACATCTTATCGCACTCCTGAGCATTGCCGGGATCGCGGCTTATCTGATCCTGCATTACGCGGTTGAAACCGGATTCGATGCCTATACGGTATCGCTGGATGCGTCCGTGAGTTCCGCCGCCGGCCGAATTGTCACGGGACAATGGCATTTCCAACTGCTGCCGGTGCAGTTACCGCTGATTGCGGTCCTGGTCCTCGGCGGAGTGCCCTTGATTTACCGGATTGCCGCCAAACTGCTTCGGGGAGATTTCGGCGCCGACCTGCTCGCCGCCCTGGCCATTGTCACGGCCGTGCTGTTGCATGAATTGCTGGCAGGAAGTCTGGTGGTGCTGATGCTGTCGGGCGGAGCGGTACTCGAATCGTATGCGGTGCGCAAGGCGTCTTCGGTGCTCGAAGCCCTGGCCCGGCGCATGCCTTCGATCGCGCACAGAAAATCGGGCGAAAACTTAAACGACGTCGGCACCGAACAAATCGGAATCGGCGATATTCTACTGATCCTGCCGCATGAAATCTGCCCGGTGGACGGCACGGTCCTGGAAGGATCCGGGACCATGGACGAATCCTACCTTACCGGCGAACCCTATTTGATGTCGAAAATTCCGGGCTCTTCGGTTCTTTCCGGCGCGATCAACGGGGATTCTGCATTAACCGTTCGCGCGGACAAGCTGGCGATCGATTCCCGTTACGCCAAAATTATGGAGGTCATGCACGCCTCCGAACAGGATCGTCCCCGAATCCGGCGTCTCGGCGATCAGTTGGGCGCGATTTATACGCCGCTGGCGGTCGCAGTCGCGGCAAGCGCCTGGTGGGCGAGCGGCGAGATCCTGCGTTTTTTGGCGGTGCTCGTCATCGCCACGCCCTGCCCCTTGCTGATCGGCATTCCGGTCGCCATCATCGGCTCGATTTCTCTGGCCGCCAAACGGGAAATCATCATCAAGAATCCGGCGGTACTGGAAAACCTGGCGTTGTGCCGAACCGCCATTTTCGACAAAACCGGGACGCTGACCTACGGACGTCCTTCCTTATCGGCTCTGATCCCTTCGCCTGGACATGACGAACGGGAAGTGCTGACTTTAGCCTCCAGCCTGGAGCGCTATTCCAAACATCCTCTGTCCGGAGCCATCATCAAGGCAGCCGACCAGACGGCCCTACCCGTTCTGGCTGTCGCCCACATCCGGGAATTGCCGGGCGAAGGTCTCCAAGGCGACGTCTCGGGACGGCACGTTCAGATCATCAGCCGCAAACAGTACGGAGAAAAACTCAACGGGGATCCGGGCTTACTGCCGCCGATTTCGGGCGGCCTGGAATGCCTCGTGCTGATCGATCGTCACTACGCGGCGACCTTGCAGTTCAGGGATGAAATCCGCACGGACAGCTCTTCCTTTATCACTCATTTGCAACCGAGTCACTTGTTCGAACGGGTCATGCTGGTCTCCGGAGACCGGGAATCGGAAGTCCGCTATCTCGCGGATGAGGTCGGCATCCGGCATGTGTTCTTCGGACAAAGTCCTGAACAAAAACTGGAACTGGTGCGCAAGGAAACAAAAGCGGCGAAAACGGTGTTTTTGGGCGACGGCATCAACGACGCGCCGGCCTTGACCGCGGCGACGATCGGCATCGCCTTCGGTCAGAACAGCGACATCACCTCGGAAGCGGCCGATGCGGTGATCATGGACAGCTCGCTGTTAAAGGTTGACGAACTGTTCCATATCGGCGAGCGCATGCGCAAAATCGCTCTGCAAAGCGCCGTGGGCGGCATGGCTTTCAGCATGATCGGCATGATCGCGGCCGGCTTCGGCTATCTGACGCCGGTCGCAGGCGCGCTTGCGCAGGAAGTCATCGATGTACTCGCAGTGTTGAATGCATTAAGAGCCGCGATTCCGCCCAAGTCGCTTTCGGATTTTTGATCGAAGCCTACTCTGTAACGAGCCGCCGCATTGATTGACCACGCCAGAGCCGAACGACACCGCCCTTCTGATCGTTCGGGATGAATTTCTTGGCTGACAAGAACTGCCGAAAAACTTCCGACAGTTTCTTAAAGGCATAAAAAAAGGAGGACCGAAGCCCTCCTTTTGTTGGACAGGAAACGAAGCGTTACGCTTAGAAGCCTATGCCGATGTATCCGCCGGCAGTATAGCCATCGGTGTTAACACCGTCGGAAGCACCGCCGGTCAAGTGATAACGAGCATCGACACCGATGAAGATGTCTTTCCACAATCTGTAGTCAGCACCGCCGCCGAACATCAGGCCTGGATTCAACACGGTAATGGATTCGGACGGTGGGCTGATGACATGCAAACCCAAACCGATAGGTATGATCCACGGTCTCAGTGGGCTGTCTTTCATGAATTTGATTTTGGGGGCAGCCGTTATGGTCAACTGGTTGACGGTAACACTCCGAGGCGTACCGGCAGCAACCAATCCGGTCGGGTCCTGAGCGATCGCGTTCCCTTGAACATGACCGCCGAATTCCTTGTATTCAAACATCAACTCAGCGAGCACTTGAGTATTGTCCATCATGCCCCAGACGTCGTCAGTCAAGCCGAAATCAAACCCTGCGCCGATATACCATGCGTCGGTATCCGACTGGTCCTGAGCGCCCACCGGAACAACATCGCTTTGAATGGAGACGCCGTTTCTGGCCTGATCAGAGTGAGCAAAACCGCCGCGGAAGAAAATGGTATTATCATGATGGTCCTGTGCTTTGACAGGAGCGGATTTGACCTGCTGCATCCATTCGTCCAGTTCCTGGACTTTTTGAGCATCGGCACTGGGCGCGCCTTGAGCCGCTCTCAGGCTGTTCAACTCAGCCTGCATGGCCTGCAATTGAGCTTCCAGGGCATCGACTTTGCTGCTCGTCGCTTCGGCAATACGCTCGGCTTTCGAATGTGCTAAAGCTTGCGGAGAAACCAAAGCGCCTGCCATTGTGAGTGTTGCTGCGGCAATAGCACAGCCCGTTTGAGTTTTTTTAAATGTCATTGATCCCCCCTCATGAGGTTGTTATTTTACAAAATTTAGCTTTTTAACAACAAAGCCTATTTCACGGAACTAATAGTAGCAGTAAAGCTGGATGAGTTCAAGTTTTTATTCCATTTTTCCCAAATAAGAATTTACTAAAATATCAATTGCTTACACAACTTCATTCACTTCAATTATTTCCTTGTGTAAAACTTACAACAAATTATTGCGTGTTTCCTACAGGGTTCAACCGATTTTATCGAGTCCGTTTTTTATCTGATTCGACCTTCGTTCGTCCTTCTCCGTTCAATCGAAGCCTTTCGCCAAAAAATGATAAATCGCCCAGACTGTCGGAAAGCTTTGGCCGCAGTTATCCCTCTTGCATTTTCAATTTAAAGCTTCGGTTTGGAACGGTTTCAGGCCAGAAATGCGCCTTACTCTAATAAATAAACTGATGATCCGCAAGAAAAAGAGAATGAAACCGGCCGATCATCCGCAAGGCCTCCGGCACGGCAGCGCAGGAAAAAAGCACAACGGACAGAAAATTTGGAGCAGTCATGGTAAATTATGGCGCAATGGGTCCAGCCGGAACCATTGCTAATTTGTCTATATCCCCTAACGCGATAGACCTTCATGACTTCAACTTCGGATATCACTCTTATCGGCGGCGGCATTATCGGCCTGATGACCGCACGAGAACTATTGGCGGCCGGAGCCTCCGTCACAATTCTGGAAAGAGGCCTGATCGGGCAGGAGTCGTCCTGGGCGGGCGGAGGCATCCTGCTGCCGCTTTATCCCTGGCGGCAAAGCGATGCGATCACGCGCCTGGTCGTCCAGAGCCTGCAACTTTATCCGGCCCTGGCTTCCCGGCTCAAAGCCGGCTCCGGCCTGGATCCGGAGTGGACTCCCTGCGGCCTGCTGATCACGAAAAATCCCGATGTCACCGCGGCCGTAAACTGGTGCAGAACCAACAACATCCGCCACGAACCGGCCGGCCCGCAATTTTTCGACCGCTTTGACACCGAACCGGACCATCCGCTCTGGTTGCCGGATATTGCCCAGGTGCGCAATCCCAGACTGGTGAAGTCGTTGAAACAGGATCTTCTTAACCAAGGAGCCGATATTCGGGAACATTGCGAAATCACCGGCCTCGTCCTTGTCGGCAACCGGATCACGGCGATAAAAACCGCTTCCGGCCACTTGCCGGTCCGTCAGCTTGTCCTCACGGCAGGCGCCTGGACAGGGCGGCTTTTCCGGCAGCTTATTCCCGAATTGAGCGCTGCGGCCCCGTCGATCGCGCCGGTCAAAGGACAGATGCTGCTGTTCGAAGCCCGGCCCGACACGCTGCCTTACATGGTTCTGGACGGCGATCAATATCTGATTCCGCGGCGCGACGGCCGGATTCTGGCGGGCAGCACGGTGGAGCGGGCGGACTTCGACAAAAACCCTTCGCCGGAAGCCCGGGAGCGGCTGCTTGAATTCGCCTTCCGCCTGATGCCGTCGCTCAAGCCATTTCCTCTGATCCACCACTGGGCAGGCGTCAGGCCCGGCACCGAACACGGCATTCCTTACATCGACCGGCATCCCGACATCGTCAATTTGAGCATCAATGCCGGACATTTCCGTAATGGCCTGGCGATGGGCCCGGCTTCGGCCCAGTTGATGGCCGATTTGATTTTGAACCGTCCGCCCAAAGTCGACCCGGAACCTTACCGGCTGAGCAGCCCGCATTAGCAGGATCGGGCCCCGGCCGTCCTGCTTCGCTCGAACTTGATGTTCTTCTAAACGATTATCCCCTTAATGCCGAATTCATGAATCCATATCCTCTGTTACGCCCTCTGTTATTCTCTCTCGATCCCGAAACTGCGCACGAGATCACACTCAATCTGCTGAAGGCGGCTCATCGCGCCGGTTTGTCCCGGCTGACCCATCCGGCCATCCAAGACAAACCGGTACGGGTCATGGGCCTGGAATTTAAAAATCCGGTCGGCCTGGCGGCCGGACTCGACAAGAACGGAAATTATATCGACGCTCTCGCCGGCCTGGGTTTCGGTTTCATTGAAATCGGCACGGTAACGCCCAGACCGCAGCCCGGCAACCCGAAACCGCGCCTGTTCCGGTTGCCCGAACACCAGGCCATCATCAACCGGATGGGTTTTAACAATCTCGGCATCGACCATTTATTGGCGCAAGTCGCCCGGAGCGCTTATTCCGGAGTTCTCGGCATCAACATCGGCAAGAATTTCGATACGCCGATCGAAAACGCCGTCAACGATTATCTCGTCGGTTTACGGAAAGCCTATCCGGCCGCCGGCTATATTACGATCAACATTTCCTCGCCGAACACGAAAAATTTGCGGCAGTTGCAACAAGGCGACGAAATTAAAACGCTGATTTCGGCATTGAAGGTAGCACAGCTTGAATTGCACCAGGAACACGGAAAATACGTGCCGCTGGTGTTGAAAATCGCGCCCGATCTGAGCCCCGAGGAAGTCCGCCATATCGCCCGGCTGTTGCTGGAATTTGCCGTCGACGGCGTCATCGCAACCAACACCACGATAGACCGCGACGCCGTGGCGGGCCATCCTCTGGCCGAGGAATCCGGCGGACTGAGCGGCGCGCCGGTAAAAGAAAAGTCGACCGCCGTCGTAAAAATGCTGGCGGACGAATTGCAAGGCCGCTGCCCGATCATTGCCGCAGGCGGCATTCTGTCGGCCGAGGACGCCCAGGAAAAACTGGCGGCGGGCGCCAGCCTGATCCAGGTCTACACCGGCCTGATTTACCGGGGACCGGCGCTGATCGCCGAGATCCTGGAACAGTCCGGCGCAGGGGCTTATCGGTAATTAAAGTTTTATCTTGTTTTCAATGGATGAGCAAAGGCATCGTCAATCAGATTAGGCACATCAATCCCGGACTGAGTAAAAATATCTCGCAATAACCATTCAAGTCGATCATTTCCCCAATAACGGGATCCCCGATATATAAAGAACGGTACGCCGAAGATGCCCTCTCGCTGACCACGAATGGCCCCCTTCATTACCCGGCGTTGAAAGAAGCTATCATCGGCACTTCGAATGATGGAATCCGGTTGCAGCCCGCATTGTTCGGCAACTCCGGCGAGAGTATCATCCTCACCGATATCCTTACCCTCCGAAAACCGTGCCATAAATGCAGCCAGGCCAAATTCGACAACACATCCTTGATCGAGGGCGTATAAAATGCTTGAGTGAGGGCGTATCCAGTCGGTATCGAAGGGTTTTGGCCATTGCAGATCAAGTCCGTAGGCATTCGCGAATCGATTAATATCTTCTGTTACATAAGCAGATTTGTTGGGATTCCCCATTGGATCGCCAGTAACTGACTTTGGTGGAAATAGTGGAACGTATTCGATAGCCATCGGTAAATTTGAGGCTATCTTGCTAAGCCTGTAAAAAGCCAGCCAGGCATAAGGACTGCGAAAACTGAAATAAAAGGTCAAGTGATTAGATGCGTGCATAAAGACTGTTTTCCGCTGAACGGGTATGAATGTTAATTCAGATATTACTGTTGAGTTTTAGCCGATGAGGGTGAAATTTTTCTCGCTATCCCCTCATTTTCGGTTCGGCTAACCGAGCCGTCGTCCCACCCACCGCCGAAGGCTCGGTAAAGCGACACCATTGAGACACACATTGCGGTTTGGGCCTTGGCTCGCTCGTCGCCGACAGTCAATGTATTACGCCGGGCATCAAGCAGGGATAAGTAATCTTTCACCCCCCGTTGGTATAGGGCATCAGTAGACTGGTAGGCTTTTTGAGCGGATCTTTCGGCTTCCGAAAGCTGCTTTTTTCGTTCCTTGGACGTGGTATGTGTTACAAAGGCATTTTCAACATCTTCAAGCGCCAGCAAAAAGGTTTTTTCGTAATTCAATGCCGCTTGATCAAGCCTTGCATCCACTGCTGCAATATGCGCCCGAATACGCCCGGCATTAAACAGCGGCATGGTCAGACCCGAACCCAGCGTGTAAACGCTTTCCGCAAGGCTGGAAAACCCGCCAACGGCCAGTGCGCCGAAACCGCCGCTTGCCGATAATACCAATTTAGGGTACAAGTCGGCTCGGGCAGCACCCAGATTGGCAGCGGCGGCGGTGACCTCGGTTTTGGCGAGACGCAGGTCGGGGCGCTGTGATAGCAAGTCGGCAGGAAGAAGCTCGGGAATGCCCGGTAAAGCAACGAGTAGCGGCATGGCTTGGGATAAGCGGGTTTCAAGGTTTTCGGGAGGTTCACCCAATAACACCCCAAGCCGATGCGTTAATGTAAGAGCTGAGCTTGTTAGAACCGGCAGAGCAGATTCGGTACTTTTAAGCAAAGCATCCTGATTGGCAACATCGGCTTCAGTAGCTAGACCGTTTTTTGCAAAAAGCTGTAACGCCCTTAGCTTTTCCTTTTGGACTTCTATCTGTTCTTGCTGAAGGTTAATCCGCTTCTGTAAACCTCGCAGCTCCAGATAATTCGTGGCGACTTGCGCCAGTAATCCGACCTGGACGGCATGTAAAGCTTCTTCGGTTCCTGCCGATTGGGCGATAGCGGCCTCCGCTTCGAGGTGCCTGCCGCCGAACAAATCGATTTCCCAGCGCGCAGCCAGTCCGCCGCTGATGGCGTCGGCAGTTGGCGTTATCAGCTCAATGCCTTGCTTGCCGGGCACGCCGATTATCCGGTCGATCTTTTTTTCCCGGCCGCCCGATGAGAACAGGTCGATGCTGGGATAGAGCGCCGACTCGGCGATGGTCACTAAGGTGGCGGCTTCCCGAACCCGCGCTTTAGCGATCCTAAGGTCGTGGTTGGCGTTCACCGCTTTAGCGATCAATTCATCGAGCAGGGGATCCTGGAATCCTTTCCACCATGACTTTATATCTGCGAGCATTAGGTTGATGGGATCAACGGGGGCATGATGCCAATTATTCATGTCAGCCAGTTTTACCTGATCGCTCACGCGCGTTGGCGTGCAGGCGTTCAAGACACTGATCGTCAACAGTGCAAATACTATTGGAATGAACTTATTCATGAGAATCTCCCGGTTCAGGATTTTCGCTGTTTAGTCTTGTGCCAATATCAGGCTGAGCCCGCCGCACCCTGAACCAGGCCGCATACAGTGCCGGCAGAAAAAACACGGTCAGCACCGTAGCGACCGTCAAGCCGCCCATGATGGCGATGGCTTGCGGCCCGAAGAAGTCGTTACGGGATAATGGAATCATGGCTAAAATGGCGGCGGCGGCAGTCAACAAAATAGGGCGGAAACGCCGAACCGTCGATTCGACGACAGCCGTCCAGGTATCCATGCCGGCTTTTTCGTCCTGCTCGATCTGGTCCACCAGAATCACGGCATTACGCATAATCATCCCGGCGAGGGCAATAATCCCCAATAAGGCAACAAAGCCGAAAGGTGCGCCGAAGAGCATGAGGGCAAACGCCGCACCAATCACGCCCAGCGGCGCAGTCATAAACACCAGAAAGGTTCGTGACAAATTCTGCAACTGCATCATTAATAAGATAAGCGTGGCAATGACTACCAAGGGAATCCAGATCAGAATCGATTTTTGGGCCGTCCAGGCATCTTCTTTTGCCGCGCCGGTCTCGATGAAATAGCCGGCTGGCAATTGTTTTTGAATATCTTCCAGTTTGGGAACAATCTGCGCTGCGACATCCGGGGCCAACATCCCCTCTACGACATCGGCACGTATGGATATTGAGGGAAATCGGTTTCTTCGCCAACGTACGCCGTCTTCAAAGACCGTTTCGGTGGCGACCAATTGCGACAAGGAAACCGATTTGCCTTGGCTAGTCGGTACATTGACATTGGGCAACTCATCTATACCTATGCGTAACGGATGCTCCGCCCGCCAGACGATATCAATTAATTTATCTTCCTCACGAAACTGGCCAACCGGAATACCGGTGTAATGCGCCTGTAATACTTGCGAAAGGCTGGCGGTCGAAACCCCGAGCGCACGCGCCTTATCCTGGTCTAAAACCAGGCGGACCGAGGGTATGCGTTCATGCCAGTCGTCATTCACATCGACCGTATTGGCGTTAGCCCGGACAATTTCCGCCACCTGATCGGCGATCGTCCTGACCCTGCCGGCATCTTCGCCCAGAACCCGGAATACGACGGGATAATCCATCGGCGGCCCGACGTTGAGGCGCATCACCCGCCCGCGCACTTCCGGAAAATCGGTGGCCAAGGTCTGTCTGATCCGTTGCATGACCCGTTCACGGGCGCTATTGTCCTTGGTCACCAACACGAATTCAGCCAGGTTGGTACTGGTCAGTTGTTGCACAATGAGCAAGAAAAACCGGGGCGTGCCGCCGCCGATATAGCTCGCATAACTCGTTATTTCTTCATCTTTAGCGAAAATGGTTTCCATGCGTTTGGCAACGGTTTCAGTTTGCGCGAAGGCGCTGCCTTCCGGTAGCCATAGATCGACGATCAGCTCCGGCCGATTTGATAGCGGAAAGAATTGTTGTGGGACTTTGGCCAAGGTCGCCGCACCCACGCCAAATAGCGCGATGGTGGCAACGATGATTTTTTTACGGTGTTCCAGACAGTAGTCAACCCAGTGCCGTAAATGCTGGTAGAAAGGGGTAACGAAGTGATCGTGCTTGGCTTGCTCAGGGCTCACTTTAACCTTGAGGATGAGATAACCTAAGAAGGGCGTAAATACCACGGCGCCCAGCCAGGAAAGGATCAGCGAAATACCGACCACCTGAAAGATGGCAACGGTATATTCGCCTGCCGACGATTTCGCCAAGCCCACCGGCAAAAAACCTGCGACCGTAATCAATGTTCCGGTCAGCATGGGAAATGCGGTAACCCGGTAAGCGTAGGTTGCAGCACGCATTCGATCCCAGCCGTCTTCGAGTTTTCGTGCCATCATCTCAATGGCAATCATGGCATCGTCCACCAGCAACCCCAAGGCGAGAATGAGCGCACCCAAAGAGATACGATGAATTTCCAGACCGAACAGCAACATACAGAGCAATGTTGCGGCCAACACAATCGGTACGGTCAGGGCGACGACCGAACCTGCACGCATGCCAAGGCTCAAAAAGCTCACCAACAGCACCGCCGCCAGCGCTTCCCAGAAAGTACGCAAAAATTCGCCGATAGCGGTATGAACCACCCTGGATTGGTCGGCTACTTTCTCAACATCAACGCCAATGGGTAGGTTTCCTTCGATAGAAGCCATGGTGTTTTCCAGTAATTTACCCAAGGCCAAAACGTCACCTTTTTTATTCATGGTGACGCCCAAGCCGATGACGTCCTTGCCGTTGAACCGCATTTTGAATTCGGCAGGATCAACGTAGCCTCGGCTAACCTTGGCAAAATCACTGACCCTGAAGGTTCGCCCTTCGAGACGGACCGGAAGGTTCGCAATAGCATCCACCGAATCAAATGAACCGGTCAGCCGAATAGGTATATTCTGATGGGGAGTGATGACCGTTCCTGCCGGCACCATGCCGTTTTGCGTTTGCAGAACCTGGGCAACCGATGCCACATCCAACCCCAGTTCAGCCAGCTTCTTATCGGAAAACTCAACATAAATCTTTTCATCCTGCACACCGATGAGATCGGCTTTTTCAACATCTTTTACCCGCAGGATTTGTTGCCGTGCCGAATCGACCACCTCTTTGAGTTCAGCATAGCTAAAACCTTCACCGGAGAAGGCATACAGTAAACTGTAGGTATCGCCGAACTCGTCGTTGAAAAAAGGGCCGATCACATCGGGCGGCAGGGATAATTTTATGTCGGCAATCTTTTTGCGGACTTGATACCAAAGATAAGCAATTTCGGTAGCGGGAATGTCTTCCCGTGGCGTAACGAAAATGACGGATTCGCCAGGCTTCGAATAACTGCGGACATAGTCCAGATTTGGCAGTTCCTGTAGCTTTTTTTCCAGCCTGTCGGTCACCTGGTTCTCGACTTCAAGTGCGGTTGCGCCCGGATACAGGGTTTTAACGACCATTAACCGGAAGGTAAATTTCGGGTCTTCCCGCTGTTCCAGCGTGAAATAGGCAAATATCCCTCCTAGCAGCAGCAACACCATGACAAACCCCGTAAAAGCGCGATGTTTCAGCGCCCATTCGTTCAAATTGAAGTGCTTCATGATGGTTTATCCAGGTTGGCAACGTCCTGATTTTTCGATATACGCGGAAGCGGCTCTGGTAAGCGTACGGTCTGACCTTCCTTTAAACGCTGCCCCCCTGCGCTGACTATCAATTGTCCGGTCTGAAGACCTTCAATTGAAACCAATTCGCCGGGCAATGCAGTTCCCAATTGAACCGGTACGGCTTTGACTGTGCCAGCGGCTTCATCGATTAACCATACTTGCTGCTGTTTAAGCTGAGCCTGGGAAGTGAACACGGCTGCAAGCGGTACGGCAATCAATTCGGTTTTATCCGATGCAATCCACACGGTTGCGGTCATGCCCAGATGCGCATCCTCTTGCCCTTCTAACAGCTTCGCCTTGACCCGATAAGTACGGCTAGCCGGATCGGCAGAAGCGCCTATTTCGCGAATTTCCGCCTTGAACCTATGCTCATCATCTGACCATAAGCTGATAGCCGCTATCTGGTGGTTTTTGACTGCAGTGATGCGCTGCTCAGGTATGTCGAAGTGAATTTCTTTTTCGTCAAGTTGCGCCAGTTTGACTACCGGCTGACCGGCGGCGACGACCTGTCCTTTTTCAACTTCCAAAGCGGTGATAACACCCTCGCGATCGGCTGATAATTCCGTGTAATGGAGTTGGTTTGTCGTTTGTTTCAACTGGGCTTCGAGTGCGGCAACCCGTTCCTGTGCGTTGGTGTAGGCGGTTTGGTGACGATCAAAGTCGGGGTGGCTGATAACCTTTTGATCTAACAGTTCCCGATAACGTGTCAAATCATCCTTGGTAAAATCCCGATCTGCGACCGCTGACTTGAGTTGGGCTTTCAGGGTTTGCACGGCAAGCTGAAAATCGCTGTTATCGAGGCTTGCCAGTAGCTGCCCCTTAAGGACACGATCCCCGACTTCGACAGGTCTTGCTAGAATCTTGCCCGTCACCCGAAAGGATAAAGTTGTTTCAAAACGTGCCCGAACTTCTCCGGCATACGGCGTAACAGACTCTGCTCTGGTATTGCCAACCCGAAATACTTTTACCGGACGGGGAGTCAATTTAACTTTCTGATCTTGTCGAGAACACCCCGCCAACAAAGAGATAAACAAGAACAGAGAGGCCAATAATTTGAACAAACAAAATTTATTGCGCTTAGCCATAAATCACCCATATAAATGTATATACACGTTTTTTGCAAAAAATAGCCTGTCTTAAGGTAAACTTTTCCGCAGCTATACGCCCGATGCCTGACGATACGCCGGTAACAATTACGACTTTGTTATCGAATTTCATTATCTTGCTCATAATCCTTTCCCAGTAAATGTATATACACCTAAATACCAAAAAATTATTCCGCTTTGGCTGCCTCAATTAACGCAGATAAATCTGTCATTAAAGTCTGTAAGCGTTCCTGGCTCATAGTTTCTCGAATCTTGGATTGTGCTTGCTGCCATAGCGGGTAGGCTTCTAACAGGACGGCGGAACCTGCCTCGGTAATCGTCACCATCCGGGTACGGCGATCTTCACCTGGGGTAACATTAACAAGCCCCTGCTTTTCCATAACCTCCAGATTACGGGTTAAGGTTGTTCTATCCATTACGGCATGTTCAGCAAGTTGAGTAACCAACACCGAACCACTGATCTTTAAAGCCACAAGTAGCGAATACTGAGTTCCACGGATGCCAGCCGGACGAAGCATTTCATCGTACAGTTGACTTACCGCACGGTTTGCCTTACGGAGATTGAAACCCGTGCAATTCAGACAACAGAGATAATCCGGCATTTTTGATGATTCATTTACATCGGACATATTTAATTTCGAAGTGATTTTAAATAGGAGTATATACACGTATTATTTTTTGTCAAATTTTTCTCAATTCGCTGTTACCTTAAGTGATCTAATCTTTCCATAAATTGGTCATTTGAATTGCTCTATCTGCACAGTCAAAAAACATGTTAATTAGGCATTTGAGTTGAAACAAGCCAAATTTTTTTGTGCGTATTCCGATCAAAATATGGCCACCCAGTTGGAATGGCTCCACAAAGCCGGCTGCGATGAGATATTCAAGGAAAACCTGTCGGGAAGTCAGATTGATCGACCCGAGTTAAAAAAATTGTTGGCTTGCATCCGTACAGGCGATACCGTCACCGTGACAAAACTGGACCGGTTAGCACGCTCAACCAAGGATTTGTTGGGTATTGCCGAAGAGATAAAAGAAAGGCGCTAACTTTGAAGCCCTTAATATCAATTTGGATATTAAATCCTCAACCGAGCAATTGATGCCGACCATACTGGCCGCTATTGCTGAATTTGAAATGGGTATTATGTTGGAACGTCAACGGGAAGGCATCGATATCGCAAAAGTGGAAGGCAAATACAATGGCCGTCAACCAATTGAAGATACTTCTCATCGAGAGCAGCAAGAGTAACAGCAAAGCGGTATCCGAGGTAGGCATTGATAGGTGCACTTAATTATAAAGCCATTGAAGAAGGCCGTATTTAGTTCCTATTTTGATTGGAAGTTTGGACCGAAACTTACGGTTTCGCTATTAGTTTCCCGTTAATAACCGTAAGTTTCTGTCCAAATAATCCCCCTAGTCCTACCTTCAGAACAGGGTTATGAATTCGGAATTACTGTCCGGCCACGGCCAGGCTTTCCACCAGAATCGATCCGGTCCGGATGTTGCCGCGATAATCGACGTCGCTGCCGACGGCGACGATGTTTCTGAACATGTCTTTGAGATTGCCCGCGATGGTGATTTCTTCGACCGGATACTGTATCCGGCCGTTTTCCACCCAGAAGCCGGCGGCCCCGCGCGAATAATCGCCGTTGACCATATTGACGCCCTGCCCCATCAGCTCGGTCACCAAGAGGCCTGTGCCCATGGTCTCGAGCATGCCCTGAAAATCGAGCGCGCCGGGATCGATGGTCAGATTATGGACCCCGCCGGCGTTGCCGGTGCTGACCATCCCCAGTTTGCGGGCCGAATAGGTGTTCAGGACGTAGCCGCGAAGCACCCCCCGGCTGACGATGTCACGGGCTCTGGTGGCGACGCCTTCACCGTCATAGGCGGAGCTGCCCAGCGCGCCTTTTAAAAAAGGCTGCTCGTGAATACGGACGAATTCCGGGAACAACTGTTGATCGAGCGCGTCCAGCAAAAACGTGGATTTCCGGTACAGCGCGCCGCCGCTGACGGCGCCCACGAATGCCCCCAGAAGACTGCCGGCGATTTCCGCCGAGTACATCACCGGGCAATGCCGCGTGCTCAAACTGCGGGCTTCCAGCCGCCGCACGGTACGCTCGCCGGCTTTTTTTCCCACCTCGGCGGCCGGTTCGAGATCGTTCGGATTCCGGGCAACGCTGTACCAGTAATCGCGCTGCATGGAACCGTGGCGCTCAGCCAGCACCGAGCAGCTCAAGGAATGCCGGCTCAGCATCACGCCCTGCAGAAAACCGTGGGTATTGCCAAGCACGCGGATACCCTGATGCGTATTCACGGTGGCTCCTTCGGAATTGCTGATGTCGGAATGAATCTTGCGCGCCGCGTCTTCGCATTCGATCGCCAGATGAATGGCTTCCTCCGCGCCGATGGGCCAGGGATGGTTCAGATCCAGATCGGGAAACTCGGTGGCGAGCGTCTCAGGGTCGGGCAAACCGGCGTATTCGTCGATGTTGGTATAGCGCGCGATGCTGCACGCCGCAGCCACGGTCTCCCGGACCGATGCCGGCGACAAATCGGTGGTGTTGGCGGAGCCTTTCCGCTGGCCGAAATAAACGGTGATTCCCAGGCCCTGATCGCAGTGATGCTCGATGGTTTCGACCTCGCCCAGCCTGGCCGTCACCGACAGGCCGCTTTCCTGGGACAAGCCGGCTTCCGCGGCGGTGGCGCCCTGTTGCCTTGCCTCGTCCAGCAGCGTCTGGACCAGGGATTTCAATCGGTTGATCTGTTCCTGATTATTCACGATAGTGTCTTGATGAGTTTATTAAGGATTTGGGCGTAAATTATTTCCCTGTTTAAAGCATAGGAGGCGCACCGATGCGCTTCACTTTGTTCAGCACACTCTATCCTATGATTTTGGTTAAGGAAGTTATTTTTGATCATATCCTGAGGAGTAGACCCGTTCAACGGCGGAAAGATACGTTCACAAGCGCTATTAAGTACCGCACTGACAACTCCGCCGTTTTTCGATAAGAATGAGAAAAAGCGAAGTTCATCTAGACGCGGGTTCCGCCCACGGTCAGGCCGTCGATTTTCAACGTCGGCTGCCCGACGCCGACCGGAACGCTCTGCCCTTCCTTGCCGCAAGTGCCGACGCCGCTGTCGAGTTCCAGATCGTTGCCGACCATCGACACCCGCGTCAGGACGTCGGGTCCGTTGCCGATCAGGGTCGCGCCCTTGACCGGACGAGTGAGCCTGCCGTTTTCGATCAGATAGGCCTCGCTGGCGGAAAAGACGAATTTCCCGGAGGTGATGTCGACCTGGCCGCCGCCGAAATTTTTTGCAAACAAGCCTTTATCGACCGAGCGGATGATTTCTTCCGGATCGTGCGCGCCGGGCAGCATGTACGTGTTGGTCATCCTTGGCATCGGCGCATGGGCGTAGGATTCGCGCCGGCCGTTGCCGGTCGGTTTGACGCCCATCAGCCGGGCGTTGAGCTTGTCCTGCATGTAGCCTTTCAGGATGCCGTTCTCGATCAGGACGGTTTTTTCGGTGGGCGTGCCTTCGTCGTCGATGCTCAGCGAACCCCGGCGCCCCGACAAGGTACCGTCGTCGACCACGGTGCATAAATCGGAAGCCACCCGCTGCCCGACCCGGCCGCTGAACGCGGAAGTGCCCTTGCGGTTGAAGTCGCCTTCGAGGCCGTGCCCTATCGCTTCATGCAGCAGAATGCCGGGCCAGCCAGGCCCCAGCACGACCGTCATGCTGCCGGCCGGCGCGGCCACCGCCTCCAGATTGACCAGCGCCTGGCGGACGGCTTCACGCCCGTAGGCCAGGCCCTTCTCCTGATCGAGGAAAAAACCGTAATCACTTCGGGCGCCGCCGCCCATGCTGCCCTGCTCCCGTTTGCCGTTTTCAGAAACGATCACGCTGACGTTCAAACGCACCAGAGGTCGTACATCCGCGGCCATCGAGCCGTCGTGGTTGACCACCAGTATCGTGTCGTGAACCCCGACCAGGCTGACGATCACTTCTTCGATCCGCGGGTCCAGCTTCCGGGTCTCCGTGTCGATCCGGCGCAGCAGATCGATTTTTTCCTGGTCGGCCAGCGATTTCAGCGGATTCAACGGCTCGTAATAGTGCGGCCGAATAGCCGGCGCCCTCACCCCGATGCGGGCCATCTGGGCCTGCCTGACGATGGCCTTGACGTTGTTGGCCGCTTCCAGCAGGGTAGGCAGTTCGATCATGTCGCTGTAGGCAAAACCGGTCTTGTCGCCCGCCACGGCGCGGACGCCGGCGCCCTGGGCGATGTTATGGCTGCCGTCCTTGATGATGCCGCTTTCCAGCAGCCACGACTCGGCATGGCTCGACTGAAAATAGATGTCCGCCGCATCGAGCCTTGAACTGAGCAAGCGGCTCATCACGGTTTCGATGTCGCCGTCCCCGATTCCGGCAGGCGCCAGTATCGCCTGTCTTGCAATATTGATTAATTCCATCGCATCGTCAATTTAAGTTCATCAAAAAACCTGCACGGCCCAACCGCCAGGTCTCGTTCGTGCGCCATTCGTCCGCCTCCGTCCTGCTCACTCTTTCTCGGTCCAGCCGTCGCGCAGCTTCCGGTAAAGGAACAACAACAGCCGTTCGGCGCCGTCCGGCTTTTCCTTTTCATCCATGGCTCCTGCAAGGCCTCCCTGTTCGGCGCTGCCGGCCTTGGCCGCGGTAACCGCCGTTTTGCCGTCTTCCCGGGTTACCGTCAGCACGTAGACCGCCTTGCTGTAATCGTCGGCCAGAAGATTTCCCATCCGGCCCCACACCGATGCATCCTCGGGAACGTAGTCGTCCGGATCGAACTCGACATAATAAAGCCCTTTATCGCGGTCCCGATCCCGGATTTCAAGCTGGCTTTGCCGGAAGGCCGACGCCAGGGTGTTCCAGGCAACGTCGAAAGGCTGTTCAAGCTTCAGCGCCGGCGGCTCGGCAGTGTTCATGGATACCAGGGAACCCAGTCCTTTCCGGCCGTCGTTGTCCCTGATCACGCCCTCTTCGTCGGAAGTTTTCTGTTGAATAGACTCCCGGCCGGGTTGTAAGTTCGGAGGCAGTTCCAGTCTGGAGGTGTCCCGGTAATGCGGATCTTCGACGGTTCCGCAGGAAACCAGGCACAACGAGACAAGCACAGGTTTTAAGTAGAATCGCATCGATTATTCGCAAAAGAATAGACGATGATTCAGCACCGGAAAGGCCGAGCGCACTTTTTCCAGCCGCTCGAAATCGATTTCCGCCGAAACGAAACCGCTGCCCGTTTTATAGCAATCCAGCACCACGCCCCAAGGATCGACGATCATGCTGTGGCCGAACGTCCTGCGGCCGTTGAGATGGAAACCGCCCTGATTCGGCGCGATGACGTAACACAGGTTTTCCACGGCCCGTGCGCGCAGCAATATTTCCCAATGCGCAGCGCCGGTCTCCGAGGTGAACGCCGACGGTATCACCAGAATTTTCATGCCCATCGCGACCAGAGCCCGGAAAAATTCGGGAAAGCGCAAGTCGTAACAGACCGCCAGGCCCACCCGGCCGAAAGGCGTATCGAACACCACCGGTCCCGTTCCGGGCTCGATCGAGTCGGATTCTCGGTAGACTTCGTTGGTGCCGGGAACGCTGACGTCGAACAAATGCATCTTATCGTAGCGCGCCACCCGCTCGCCCGAGTCGTTGTAAACCAGGCAGGCCGCCCTGACTTTGTTGTCGTCGGTGCCGCTGATCGGCATGGTGCCGCCGACGACCCACACGCCGTATTTTTTGGCCACGTTGGACAAAAAACTCTGAATCGGGCCGGTGCCGTCAACTTCCTTGATCCTGATTTTATCCAGTTCATGATCGCCCATCAGCGCGAAGTTTTCCGGCAAAGCCACCAGCCTGGCGCCGGCGTTGGCCGCTTCGGCGATCAGCTTTTCCGCTTCCAACAGGTTGGAACTGACGTTCGGACTGGACGCCATTTGTATGGCAGCGCATCTACTCATATGATCTCTCTTTATTTCGGGTCCTGTGGATTAAGCCAGGGAAAATCGGTAATTCCGTCCCAGGTTTTCTGTAATATTCCATCGTTTTCGTGCAGCGAACTGATTTGCACGTTGTCCCAACTGCCCTGCACCAGATATTGGGAACCGAAGAAAAATCCCTGATGTTCGGCTCCGGTCAGCGATTTGGCGACAAAGGCAGCCACCTTGCTCATAATTGTACCAGCAATAGGCAAGGCTTCGGCACTTTTCGGCGTGACGTCGACAATGTGGTCGACCGTGCGATTGATCAAGTCGGTGTTGCCCGAAAGCGTAATTTTAGCGGGAATCGCATCGACCACCAGATTATGGGTGACCGCCTTGCCTTTGGACAGCTCGAAACGGCCTTTGATGCTGTTAAAGCTCAGCCCTTCCTTGAAGACGTCGCTGAAATCAAGCTGCAGCCGTTTAATCCATTGCGCCATGGCCAGAAAACCGAGCAACCGGCCGAATCCCGGCTCGATGCTGAGGATGCGGCCGCTTTTCAAATCCGTATCGAGCCGGCCTTGCAATTCTCTCAGCGAAAAACCGTAAGGCGGCGCCAGCCAGCGCAAGTCGAAATCGATTTTACCGCGGGTTTCGACCAGATCGTTACTGATGCCCAGCTTTGAAAACAGCCGGCCGCCTTTGAGCAATTCGAGAGTCCCATTGACCTCCGTGAGCGACTGGTTGCCCTTGAGGCTCCAGTTACCGGAAGCGACCAATCGCTGATCCGCTCCGGTCAGTTCGATCCGCTTGAAATTGAGACCGTTCGGCCTGCGTTCCGTTTCCAGCAACAACCGGCCCAAAGGCTCCGCTTTCCATAAGGTGTTTTTAGAGATGACCGACAGCATAGGAAAAAAATCGGACGCTTCGGACAAAGCCGCATTACTCTCTTTCGCCTGAAACCGGGTTAACGCCGACAGTTCGAGCCGGTCGAGATCCAGCGTAATCAGGCCGCCGCTTTTCGGAGCCACAGGCAATTTGACCGTGCCGTTGGCAAACGCACTGTTCAGGCTGCCGTTCCAGTAATCTCCTTCCCTTTTCAGTTTAAGATCGAGGCTGCCGAGTCCGGAGTCCTGCCAGACCGCCTGGCCGGCGTGGAGAAGAATTTCCTTGACGTCGTCGAAGGCGCCGTTCCTGTCACCGCCCGCCAACGACAAGGCCACCCAATCCTGGATGGCCAGTTTTTCCTGATTGATCTCGAGCGCCACGCCCGGTTCTTGCCGATGAAACAGTTCTCCCTTGCCCAGCAGGATCCGTCCCGAGTAGAGGATTTGCTTGGCAATATCGATTTTGACCGCAACTTTGAGTTTATTGTCGTAATCGATCATGACCGGCAGCAAATTCCGGTCGGCCAGGTTGAACGTCAACGACAGCTTTTTCCGTTGTTCGGCAGTTTTGCTCAAGGACGCGGGTAAATCCAGAGCGATGCCCTGAAGGTCCGATTCGACGTACAACTCCGGCAAGCCCTCGTCGTAAGGCAGACGCAACTGCAACCGATAGCGGGTTTCTCCCTCCGCCATGTGCCACCAGGGCATTTTGAACTGAGCCTGAAGTTCGCGGATACCGGCAAGCCCCGTCACGTCGACCAGCGTTTGCCAGCCGGGGCTTTTAATACCGATTTTTATCGGATGGCCCAGGGCGTGGGCCTCGATGGCATCGCCGCGGATGCCGTGCTCGTCGAACTCAAGCAAGCCGTTGACCTGGCTGACCGGCAAACCCAACGAATTGACCCATAATTTTGCATTCGTCAATTGCGCGGAACCTGTCACTTGCACGTCCGCTTCGGCCAGCAGAGGAATTGTTATATCCAGTTTAATCCGGGTAGCGCCTTCCGGGCGCGTGGCCTGTAATAGAGTATCGACCCTGGTGTGGAGCGGAGTTTGCTGTAAAAAACCTAAAGCTTGATCGACGCCTCCTTCCACTTCGCCCCGAATCAGCAATTGCCCGCTCCGGCTCAGCGACGGAATCGCCACTTCGGCCTGCCGGATGATCAGATTGTCGCTGCGCCCTCCCGACAGAGAAACGCCCAGATCCTCCCCTTCGAACGACACTTCGCCGCTCACGTCGTGCAACGGCGGCCATGACGGACTGTAGTCGAGGTCCAAACGATCCAGATGAAGCCGGGTTTCAAAGACTCCCGAGCCGTCCTTGAAGGGAAAATCCTTCGGTTTGCCGTAGAATAGCAAACCGCCGTCGCTCACCCGTCCCTTACGGAAAGCCCGATCCAGCCAGTCGACCGCGGCGGCGGGCATTATTTTTGCCGGCAGATAACGCGAGATCTGGCCGGCCTCTTCCATCGAGAAAGCGCTTTGCAGGTCCAGAAAAACGTCGCCGCCGCCTTTGGGAAAATCCACGCGCAAACGGTTCCTGCTTTTGAAGCTCAACGAATCCAGCTCAAGCAACGGACTCGAAACAGTCCAGTGCGTTTCAGTCTGCCGCCAGCTTAACTCCCCGTGCACCCGATCCAGCGCCAAAGACTGCCGAAACAGGTCGGACAACCATTCGGCCTTGCTGGCGGCCAGGCGCACCGTGCCCTGTGTCTGATCGCCCCGAATCCGGCCGCTCAGATTTTTCAGCCCGGGGAAGGACGCCGTCGGCGCCAGGCTCAAATTCGAAAACTGTCCGTTCACGGCGAACACACGGTCATCGGGAACGGCAAACAGCGAAAAATCCTGGAGCCGGCCGTACAATTGCGCCTGCCGGATCCATTTTCCCTGCTCTTCCGAGGCCGGAACAAGAAAGCGGGCGATCCGACCGGCTTCTTCCAGATCGAGTTGTCCGGCATGAAAGGCAAGATGACGCACCGGATGGGCTCCGCGCCATCCCGAAAGACTGAAAACGGCGTCCGGCCAGGACTGGCCGGCACCGCCGGAAGACGCCGGTGTTTCCAGCAAAAATTGGCCGACGTCAAGCCGCCACCGCCAGTCCGTCAGGTTCAGCCGAAACCGGCTGTTCAGATGTTTCGCGGTCAGCGGTTCGGCATCCGGACGATGCAGCGATAAGTCCTCCAGTTCGGCGATGGCGGCCACCGACGCCAGCCCGAACGGCTGCCATTCGCCCCATACCCGAAAATTCCCTTTGCCGGACCGGATGGAAATAGCCGAAGGCAATTCCATGCCGCTCCATTCGGGCAACTGGATGCCTCGGCCCTCGATGTAGGCTCGGCCGTGAAGATCGGACAACGCCAGCAGGTCGCCGTCCATGTCCAGCGAAATCCTGAGCCTGTCGCCGTATTTCTTCGGCAGGCGCATCAGGATGTTGATCCGGTGACGCCGGCCTTCATTCATCAGCGCCATGTCGACCGATTTGAAAGTCAGCGCCCGCCCCTTCTTTTGCTCATCGCGCCAGATAATCTCGCTGTCCAGCAATTCGTATTGCCTTCCTTCCAGCAGCCACAGCGGTTTGGCGTCGCCCGCCTTGAGCCCGGCGATGGCGAGGGTGCCGTCGCTTTTGCGAATGATCGAAAGCCTGGCACCCACCAGTGTTATCCATGAGGAAGCCAGCAACTCCCTGTTGAACAGGACGGCCCCTAAATCGATGCCCACCCGAATTTCCTTCAATGCCACGGCGGTTTTATCGGCAGCGAAGGCGGAAGCGATGTCGATATCGGAAAGCACCAGCTCCGGACTGAATCCTCGCATTTTCGCCCGCAAATGGCCGATGCTGACCGGCGCATCGAGCACTTCGCCGAGTTGGGCGGCGAGCCGGGTTTTATAACCTTCGATCCCGATCAGGGTCAGGCGGATGCCGGTCATCCCGATCGCTGTTGCGATCAGGCTCCAGAAAACGAGATGGCGCGTTGCCCGGGTAAAATGATGGATCATCAATACGGTTCGGAATTCAGGCGGGGAGCGGCAAGGACATTTCCTCCCCGTTCATTTTATTGATCGTTCCTTACAAAAGCACCACGTCGTATTGTTCCTGATTGTATTCCGCCTCGGCCCTGAACTTGATCTGGACGCCCAGAAATGCTTCCAGCTCGGCCAGCATGTCGGCTTCTTCATCGAGCAGCATTTCCACCACTTCGTTGGAAGCGAGCACCAGCAATTGCTTGACCTTGTATTGCCGGACCTCCCGGATGATTTCCCGAAATATTTCCAGGCACATGGTTTCGGCGGTTTTCAGAACGCCGCGGCCGCCGCAGGCGCTGCACGGCTCGCAAAGAATATGTTCGAGGCTTTCGCGGGTTCTTTTACGGGTCATTTCGACCAAGCCCAGCACCGACACCTCGGTAATCTTGGTCTTCGCGTGATCTTTTTCGAGATTGCGCTCCAGAGCCTGGAGTACCTGTTTTTTATGGTCCTCGCTCTGCATGTCGATGAAATCGATGATGATGATGCCGCCGAGATTTCGGAGCCGGAGTTGCCGGGCGATCGCCTGGGCCGCTTCCAGATTGGTCTTGAATATGGTTTCTTCCAGATTGCGGCCGCTGACGTAGCCGCCGGTATTGACGTCCACGGTGGTCATCGCTTCGGTCTGGTCGAACACCAAATGGCCGCCCGACTTCAATTTGACCTTGCGGTCCAGTGCTTTCTGGATTTCATTCTCGACATTATAGATGTCGAACACCGGACATTCGCCGGTGTAATGTTCGATGACCGGCACGATCTCGGGCACGAACACCTCGGCGAACTCCACCAGGCGATGGTAAGTCTCGGTCGAGTCGACCCGGACCCGATCGATGCCTTCTTTGTACAAATCCCGCAGCGTGCGAATGCTGAGCGGCAGATCCTTGTGAATGAATTGCTTGGCTTTGGCGCTGGCAATCTTGGCCGAAATGGAACCCCACAGCTTGAGCAGGAAGGTCATGTCGGCGATCAGCACCGATTCGTCGACGCATTCGGCGGCGGTGCGCGCGATGAAACCGCCGCACTTGAACTCTTCCCGGAAAGCGTCGAGGCAGGCTTTCAGGCGCACCCGCTCTTCTTCGCATTCGATCCTATGCGAAACCCCGGAATTGTTCGCGTAAGGCATGTACACCTGATAGCGGGAAGGAATCGAGATTTCGGTGCTCAGGCGGGCGCCCTTGCTGCCGATCGGATCCTTGACCACCTGCACGACGATGTGCTGGCCTTCGTACAAATAATGCTCGATGTTCTCCGAGCCTTTTTTTTCCAGATCCTTGCTGCACAAGTCGGACAAATGCAGAAAGGCCGCCCGGGGCAGGCCGATGTCGACGAAGGCCGCCTGCATCCCCGGCAGCACCCGGCACACTTCGCCTTTATAGATGTTGCCGACCAGCCCCCGCTGCCGGGTGCGTTCGATGATCAGTTCCTGCAGGATCCCGTTCTCGATGACGGCCACCCGGGTTTCGGGCGGCGTCACATTGATTAAAATTTCTTCACTCATTCAAAAAATTTCTATCCCTTGTTGAGATAACAGTTCGGCCGTCTCGAATAAAGGCAAGCCCATGACCCCGGAGAAACTGCCCCGGATGGATTTCACGAAGACGCTGCCCAGCCCCTGAATTGCATAGCCGCCGGCTTTGTCCAGTGGCTCGCCGCTCTGCCAGTAGGCCAGTATTTCCTGCTCGGTCATATCTCTGAACGTCACCTCGGTGATGTTGAGCGCTTGCGCGTGCCGGCGCCCCCGGATCGACACCGCACTGTAGACCCGGTGGGTTTTGCCCGACAATTTGCGCAACATGGCGAGCGCGTCCTCCCGGTCTCTGGGCTTGCCCATGATCCGGTTGCCCAAAACCACTGCGGTATCCGCCGCGAGGACCGGCAAATCCGGCTTTCCACAACGCGCGAGGCAGGCGGCCGACTTTTCGGCCGCGATTCGGCGGACATACGCCTCCGGCAACTCGCCGGGAAAAGGCGATTCGTCGATGTCGACCGGCAAAACCTTATAACGGACTCCGATCTGGTCCAACAGTTCCCGCCGACGCGGAGAAGCGGAAGCCAGAATGATTCTGGGCGCCATTAGCGGTGATACGGATGATGGTGCAGAAGACTCCATGCCCGGTAGATCTGTTCGGCCACGATAATTCGCACCAGAGGATGAGGAAAAGTCAGCCGGGACAGGCTCCAGGATTCGCGGGCGCTGCGTCTTGCGGCCTCCGACAGGCCGTCAGGGCCTCCGACCAGAAGCGCTATGTGTTGCCCGCTTTCCAGCCAGCGTTTCAACGCTTCCGCCAATTCGGCCGTCGACCAGGTTTTTCCTGCCAGATCCAGCGCTACCGGATGGGCTCCCGACGGAACGGCCTGCAGCATTCTTTCGCCTTCGTCCCGGACGATTCGGGCGATGTCGCTGTTCTTGCCGCGGCTGCCCGGTGCGATTTCCTTGAGGAGCAGTTCGCATTCGCGGGGCATGCGCTTGGCGTAATCCTGATAACCCTGTTGTACCCAGAGGGGCATACGGTTTCCTATTGAGATCAAATGAATTTGCATACCGTGCAGAATACAGAGAACGGACCAAGGATGCAATGCGCCCGAAAAGACCTCCGCCATCGGCCATTACTCGCCGGGTATTTCAAAGCGGGCAGCTTGGCCGTCAATCGTGGGTGGCCTCCCATACCGGCTGCAACAAGGTTTGACAGGTCTCTTCGAATGAATCCGCCAAAATCGCGGAAGAATCGGTCGCATGGGCATACAGACGCCGAAGTTCGGGTTCGTAGGGCTGATCGCAAGCCTGCGCCAGACACTCCCTGGCGGCGTCCAGCGGAGATTTCGAGCTCCGGCTCCCTTTTTTCAGTTTGTAAGCCTGTTTGACGTACGCCAGGGCCGCCTCGACGAAAAACGCATCGGGCTGATGCAGCCCTCGCCGGAAAAGATCCAGCCATTGCGCCAGAAATTCGGCCTCGGCCATGTCCGGCGTCAATACCAATTGATCGTCGATGCTGAGCAGGACGGTGGTGCGCGGCTCCAGCCGATTGGCGACCAGATGATGCAGCAAGGCGCTCAATAAATCCTTGCCTTTAAGTTCGGCGTAGCGGTACAGCAGGTTGACGTGCTCGTAGCGATGGCCGAGTCTGCCGACCAGGCGACACTGGTCGAGCTGGAGATCCACCGGCAGATCGATCATCAGGTCGCCCGACCGGAGCGCCCTGATGCGTTCGACGAACGGATCCAGCAATTGCTGCTGACGGACGAACGCCAGATCCCCGACGGTTCCCGGCGGCCATCGGCCCTGCGCCTGGATTTTTCCGAGACACAGCTCGCGGCCGCTTAATTTCTCCCGGATCCATTCGTGATCGAGCGCGTAGCCTTCGAGCCTGTCCAGTGCAAACGGCTCCCGCTCCTCGGCCAGGGCTTCAATGCCGTTGAAATACAAATCCAGCCGTCTGCGCATGAAGTAGCGCTGCGGATGCTGGAAAAAACTGAACAGCTCGCTCAGCTCGATGACGTCGACAAGCGCCCGGTCTTTCTGGTCTTGTTGGCCGCCCGGCCACCAGGCTTCCGAAACCGGGGGCGTTCGACCCCTTGCCGACAGCGCCTTGGCCGTTTCCAGACCGGTCTCGGAAAAACTGAACAAGTTCGTGGATCCGTCATAATAGCGGTAGCTGAAAGACTGCAAGGAATGGCGCGTGATCAAACCGGTCAGTCCGTAACTTTGCTCCAGCACTTCCAGCAGTTCGCTGACCGTCACCGACGGCGGAATGATTTCATTGCCGCCGAACGACTGGCCGACGAACGTCACGATCAACCGCTCCCTCGCCGCCAGAAGAATTTCGAGGAACTGATAGCGGTCATCCGCCCGCCGCGAACGGTCGCCTTTCCGAAAGTGCTGCGCCAGCAAATCGAACGTCGGATGGCGTTCGATTTTCGGAAATTCGCCCTGATTCATGCCCAGCAGGGCGATCACCCGGCAAGGAATGGAACGCATCGGCAACATCGAGCAAAAGGTCAACTGGCCGCGAAGAAAGCCGCTGGCCGACTTCCGCTCCACCAGGATGCCCTCCAGCCAGGCCGTTATCACGGCAAGCTCCACGTCGTCGTGATGGACGGGCGCCATATCGTCCGACAGTCCCGCCAGGAGCTCATAGAGCTCCTTCAGTTCGAGAGGATCTGCCGCCGCCAGTAACCGTTCGGCATAATAAAAGAGTCTTTTGCTCCAGTCCGCCAGCGTTCCGGGCTGTTTGAACTCTGTACAGGCCTCGAACAAAAGCTCGATAAAATCGCACAATCCGCCCAGAGCCAGCGCCGAAGAGCCTTCGATTTCGGGATAAGGCAGGACGCCGTCGACGAATTCGTCGTCGCGGCCGACCGCATAGCCCATCAGCAGCCGGTCAAGCGCCGCCTGCCAGGTGTTCTCGCCCAGTTCCGGCAGGCCGAATTCCTTTTTGTGTTGCGCCGACTTGCCCCAACGAATCCGGGTTTCCCGAATCCAATGCCTGATCAGATCGAGATCGGTTTCGGTCAGTCCGAATCCGGCATAGACCAGCGGCCGGTCGAGCAGATCCAGGACGCTTTGCCAGCCGAAACGGCTCCGGCTGAGATTCAGGAAAACGATGAAGGCATCCAGCGCATGATTGGTCAGGCGCAGGCTGCGGTCGGCCACCGCATGCTGAATGTCGTGAAAGACTGCCGAGATAAACGGTTCATACACCTCAATATCCGGCGCCATCACGACGACGTCGCGCAGTTCCAGCGAGGCATCCTGTTCCAGAACCATCAGCAACTGATCGCGCAGCACCTCGACTTCGCGCATCCGGGAATGACAGGAGTGAACGCTGATCGAACCGTCGCGTTCGAGAGGCCGCGGGTCCGCCGAATTGTTCAAAATGTCGTTTTGCAGATGCTGCAACACGTTCTGCGCCTGATTGAGTTCAAAACTGGCCGGTTCGAAATCGAACTGCGCCTGCTCCAGCAGCATTTCCTGGAATTCTCGGCCCTGCTGCCCCAAAGACGACAACAACGGATGACCCAGGAGATTTTCCTCGAGAATCCGCTGCTTTTTGCCGGAGAGATCGGCCCAGTAAGCCTCGGCCGGATTCAGCAAAAAAAGATGCAGTTGGCAGTGGCGGGAAAGTCCCTGCAAATAGTTCAAGAACAAGGGCGGCATCGTGTTGAGCCCGAATACCGAAATCCGCTCCGGCAACAGCTCGCTGTAGGCGTCGGGGTCTGCTTCGTGCAAATGCCGAATCACGTCCAGCCACAGCTCGCCGCGATGCCGGTCGCCTAGCACAGCGGTTATTTTCCGCCACAGAGGCATTTGCCACGATTCGGCTTCGGCGCGATAGAAAAGGCGCCCTTCCCGCCATTCCGCCAGCATATCGGGCCGCATGATCTGATACTGATCGAAAATCTGAGCCAGTTGCCGGGCCAGTTGAAATCGTTTCAAGGAAGCCTGGCCGCCGGTGAAATACTGTCTTAAAGGCTCGAATTCGGGCTCGTCGAGGCGGCGCAGCGCGGCTTCCATCCGCCAGAGCATCCGGTCTCTGTCGAAAGCCGAATCGGACAGCGACAGCGCCATCTTTTCCGCCAGATCGCTGAAAAACCGGGCCGGAAACAGAAACTCGAAATTGGCGAAAACCTCGAACCGGCTCGCCAGTTGCTGGCAAAGCCAGCGTTCCATGCCCTGGCTCTGAATCAGAAACGTCTCTTTGGCAAACGGCGAGGACAACGGCGCATTTTCGACGACCGCGCACAGATGGGCGAGCAGGTTTTCGGTTTTATTGGAGCTGTGCAGGATAAACATGAAAATCGTCCGGGCCGGGTCGGCAACGATTATAAATGAGCTCCAGTTGCAATTTCCACTTCGGGCGCAGACGTAAAGTCGTTGCCCGGAGCCGACCGGATCGGTTTAAGGCCGTTGTTTACGGATTAGAAAAAAGACGGATCCAGAACCACAGCTCGAAAGCGGCACCTGCGGCAACCGCCAGCCAGCCGGCGCCGGCATAGCCCAGCGCATAGCACGACAGTGCGATCATCAGCAGCAAGGCGGTGATTGAATGGTATTTCATTGGCCTGAAAAACGGCAGGGAATGCGTTCCGTTCGTGCCGGGCTGCAAGCGCCTCGGGCTCAAACAGCAGAGGAGCGCTTCCGGCAGACCTGCCAGGTTTCTGAAACCTGGCAGGTCTGCCGGCAAGGTCACGCAGCCACGGGCTGGACTGGTATGGACGAGGCGGTGCGCAATACCTCGTTCTTTTCGTTAAAATAAATCAGGGTAGGATGGTAATTTGCCAGTTCCTTCTGATCGTACAGCGCATAGGCGCAAACGATGATCAGATCGCCCGGACAGGCCAGACGCGCGGCGGCTCCGTTGACGGAAAATACGCCCGACCCTTCTTCCGCACGGATTGCATAGGTGGTAAAACGCGCGCCGTTATTGATGTTGTAAATTTGTATCTGCTCGTATTCCCTGATTCCCGACAAATCGAGGATATTGCCATCGATAGCGCAAGATCCTTCATAACCCAGCTCGGAGCGGGTTACGGTGGCCCTGTGCAGTTTCGCTTTAAGCATCGTGGTTTGCATAAATAACGATATAAAAATAAGCAGTATAAAGGAACCTTATATTATCTCTCAATAACAAGAATCCGGCAACTTCCGGCCGGCCCGGCCGAAAACTTCGCTCACCGGTCGAACCGGACATTGTCGATCAGACGGGTTTTGCCCAACCTGGCCGCGGCCAATAGGACCAGTTCCAGGTCGTCTTTTCCGGCTTTCTCCAGATCGCTACGGCGGCAAATAGCAAAATAATCGGTATCGAATCCCGATTCCCGTAAAAAAGCCTGCGCCTGCCGTTCGATTTCGGCGTAATCCCGGCCCGCCAGCACCGCGTCTTTCGCATCGCACAAAGCCCGGTACAGTCTGGGCGCGATATGCCTTTCCTCATGGTTCAAATAGCCGTTCCTCGAGCTCATGGCCAACCCGTCGGCTTCCCGCACGGTTTCTACCGGAACGATATCCACAGGAATGTTCAAATCCCTGACCATGGTCCGGATCAACGTCAATTGCTGAAAATCTTTTTGACCGAAGAAAGCGCAATCCGGTTGCACGATATTGAATAATTTGCATACCACGGTGGCGACGCCGTCAAAATGCCCCGGCCGAAAGGCGCCGCAATATCTTTGGGACAAACCGGCGACAGTCACTCTCGTTTTGGCATCCGGCGCGTAAATTTCGGCCGCCGGAGGCAGAAACAGCAGATCGGCCTCGGCTTCGTTCAATTTGTTCCGGTCTTCGTCCTCGGTGCGGGGATAGCTTTCGTAGTCTTCGCCGGGGCCGAACTGGGTGGGATTGACGAAGATGCTGACCACGACCCGGTCGGCTATTTTTTTAGCCTCGGCGACCAACCGCAAATGCCCCGGGTGCAGGTTGCCCATGGTCGGCACAAAAGCGATCCTCTTTCCGCCGAATCGCCATTCGCGAACGGCCGCTCTGACTTCGGATACGGCATGAAGCGTTTGCATCGGCTCAGTAACTGTGTTCGGCTGCAGGAAAGCGGCCTTCTTTGACCGCCAGACGGTAGGCCCGAATCGCTTCCTCGACCCCGGCCGCGCCTTTCATGAAATTCATCGAAAACCGGGGCCGCCGGAGGATGCCGATATCCAGCATGTCGTACAACACCAGGACCTGGCCGTCACAGTCGGCGCCCGCGCCGATGCCGATGACCGGGATGGCAAGCTGTTTGCCGATTTCTCCGGCAAGATCCGCAGGAACGCATTCCAGCACCAGCAGAGCGGCGCCGGCTTCCTGCACCTGAAGGGCTTCGGTCAGGATTTTTTCGGCATCGGCCGGTTCCCTGCCCTGAACCCGATAGCCGCCGAGCTGGTTGATCGATTGCGGCAACAGCCCCAGATGGCCGCATACCGGGATGCCCTGATCGACCAGAAAACGGATGCAATCGGTTCGGGCTCCCTCCAGCTTGACCATTTGCGCGCCCGCCCGCATCAATTTGGCGGCGTTTTGGGCAGCAACGAGCGGTGTCGGATACGTCATGAACGGCAGGTCGGCAACGACAAAAGCCCGTCTTCGAGCCTTGCAGACCGCTCGGGTATGGTACGCCATGTCACGGATGGACACCTGGAGGGTGGCGTCGCTGCCCTGTATCACCATGCCCAACGAGTCGCCCACCAGCATCAGGTCGATGCCCGCCTGGTCGATGATCGCGCTAAAACTGGCGTCATAAGCGGTCAGGCAACTGATTTTTTCGCCCCGCTGCTTCATCGCCGACACGTCTCTGATCGTCAGCATTTTGACGGACTGATTCATTTATTCGATCCTTTTCAGTCCATCCAATGGACAATGTGCAATTAAATCAACAAGAGGGCCCTTGCCGGGAACCACCAGGGCGGGAGCAATTTCATACAACGGGTATAAAACGAAAGCTCTCTCGGCGAGACCTGGATGAGGTACCGTCAGATCGGCCTGGTCGATCTTTCGATCGCCATAAATCAGCAAATCCAGATCCAGCGTTCTTGCGCCCCAGCGCTCGCCCGTCCGAACCCGCCCCTGATCCTGCTCGATGCCCTGCAAGGCGCGCAGCAATTCCGTCGCACCCAGTTCGGTCGCAACCGCCATCACGGCATTGACGTAATCGGGTTGATCCTGGGGACCCATCGGCGGACTACGGTATAAGCCGGAAAAAGCCACCTCTTTTACTCCGGTCAGAGCGGCGCAGGCAGCCCGCGCGTTTCCGATTTGCGCCACGGGATCGGCCAGATTGCTGCCCAATCCGATAAAAGCAATGACCTCGCCCGCTGCCGAGAAATTCATATTCAACCCGATATCCATGAAATTTTGATTAAAAACGGAACTTCCGATTCCGGCCTTGAATCGGGATCTTTTACTCCTCTTTCTTTCCGGGCCCCGAGCGGGTCTTTTTGGAGTACATCCTTTTTCTTCCGGTCTTGCTTCTTCCCCCGCCCCGCGGCGGCTGCGTCATTTTTTTCTGCTCGTTTTCATCGGCCATCTGAAACCGCGTCCACCAATCCGCCATTTCGGCGTCCGCACCGCCCGTCTCGGCACGCAGCAGCATGAAATCGTAGGCCGCCCGAAAACGGGGATGCGACAATAAACGAGCGGGCTTGGCGCCGGTGCGCACGTTGAATTTGGACTGCAAGCCCCAGACTTCCCTCATGGCCAGACTGATGTGGCGAGGAAACGCCGTACTTTTGACTTGCCGGGAAAGAACCTCGCCGACCGCATTTTGAAACGCCATGTAATCGTCCTGGCCCTGGGCGCGATTGGCCGCCGTCCGCATCTGCACCGGCTCCCACAAAAAAGCCGCCAGCAAAAAATAAGCAGTCACGGTTTTACCCTCCCCGATCCGGTTGTCGGAATTTTCCAGGGCCTTCATCAGCAGCAGCTTGGGAAAGCCGTTTTCCTCGACCGACAGACTGCTCTCGGTTTCGGGAAACAAAACCCGAAACAATCCGTACTGCCTCAACATTTCGAAGGTCTGCAGGCCGTATCCGGACAAAAACAGCTTCAGCACTTCATCGTAGAGCCGGGCGGCCGGAATGCCGTACAGCCATTCCGCGCCCTTATGGATGGCCTTCTGGCAGCCGGGATCCAGATTGAACCCGAGTTTGACGGCAAACCGCACCGCTCTCAACATGCGCACCGGATCCTCCCGAAAGCGCGTTTCAGGATCGCCTATCAGCCTGAGAATACCAGCTTTATGATCGTTCATGCCGCCGGTATAATCGACCACCGAGAAATCCTTGATGTTGTAATAGAGCGCATTGACGGTGAAATCACGGCGCCAGACGTCCTCGTCGATCGTGCCGTACACGTTGTCCCGAAGAAGGCGTCCTTCCTTGTCCTGCATCTGCTCGTCGCTCTGCTCTTCTCCCGAGCCGCGAAAAGTGGCAACCTCGATTACTTCCCGGCCGAAATAGACGTGCGCCAGACGAAACCGCCGGCCGATCAATCGGCAGTTCCGGAAGATCTTTTTGATTTGTTCGGGGTCGGCATCGGTGACCACGTCGAAATCCTTGGGTTCCCGCCCCAGCAGCAGATCGCGCACGCAGCCGCCGACCAGGTACGCCTCGAATCCGGACTTCTGCAGGCGGTATAACACCTTCAGCGCATTTTCGCTGATCTGACTGCGGGAAATGCAATGTTCGGAGCGCGCATAAATCCTTGGCTCCAAGACTTCGGCTTCAGTCTCGTTTTCAGCCGATTTAAAAAGATTTTTAAAAAAGTTTAAAATGACCTTAATCCCCAGGTTGAATTCAAATAGCGTCAATCATAACATTCCGCGCATTTTAGCCCAAACGCCACGATTCTTTTACAATGAGTCGCGGTATATAGTAAAATTGATAACTGCATTTACACAAGTCATCCTGATCAAACAGACGTTCGATTAGACAACAGGATCAGGCGATTTTTTCATTACCTTCACGCCTTCACGCGTGCGAAACGAGATTGTTATGTACAAAAAGATTATCAACGGCTTTATCGACCACCCTCTCGTCACCAGCATTTTCGTTGTGGATTTTCTGATTCTGCTATTCCACCGCCCTCCTTTTCTTTTCTCCTTGCTGATGCTCGGCGGCCTTGCAGTCTGCTGTATGTATCTCGGTCAAAAAGTAGCCGCCTTTAAAGAATAATTGTCACGTCCGCATTCGAATAATCCCCTGAAATCAGGCGGCGTTCCGGATTCGGCGCCTGGTTTTCTTCGCCGGCTGGCGGCCATCGTTTACGACCTCTTTTTGTTACTTGCCCTGTTATTCGCCGCCACTCTGATCGTCCTGCCGTTGAACAACGGCGAGGCTTTCTCGTCAACCCAGTATTTTTATCCGCTTTATCTGCTGGCGGTCAGCTTTCTGTTTTATGCCTGGTTCTGGACTCACGGCGGCCAGACCTTGGGCATGCGCGCCTGGAAAATCAAAGTATTGACCTGCGACCGAAAACCCATCGGCTGGAGCCAAGCTTGCCTGCGCTTTGCCGCCGCGCTGCTTTCCGTGGCCGCCTGCGGGCTCGGTTTTGTCTGGATCCTGATCGACCCGCACCGGCGGGCCTGGCATGACCGCCTATCGGGCACCGCTCTATTTTTCGATGCCGGAAACCCTTCGGCCTGATTGCCCTCATGATATCATAGCCGCCCAGGCGCCGTTCAGACTCAGGACGACTTAGCCCGAACAGCTTGAAATTTTGCCGGGGAAAATCGGTCGAACTTTTGTATTTATCCCGATACCCGGCTTCGAGAGTTATTTATATCAGGACCCTTCCATGACGAACCCTTTACTAACCGATACCCCTTTGCCTTTATTTTCGCAAATCCGTCCGGAACACGTTGAACCCGCGATCGATCAACTTCTGGCCGAAGCTCGCGCCGTAGTCGAACAGCAGCTCAAGGCGACCGACCGGTACACCTGGAAGAATCTAATCGAACCGATAGAGAACATCGAAGACAAGCTCAACAAGGCCTGGTCGCCGGTCAGCCATATGAACTCGGTGGTCAACAGCGACGCGCTCCGGGCGGCTTACAACGCCTGTCTGCCGAAACTCAGCGAATACGCAACCGAAATGGGGCAGAACGAAGACTTGTTCAAAGCCTACCGGGCCATCGCCGCAAGCGACGAGTACCCTTCTCTGGATACGGCTCAAAAGAAAATCATTCAGAACGCGCTGCGGGATTTCAGATTGTCAGGCATCGATCTGGTCGTCGAAAAAAAGCGGCGCTTCAAGGAAATCAGCCAGGAATTGTCGAGCCTGGCCAGCCGGTTTGAAGAAAACGTCCTGGATGCCACCAATGCCTGGACAAAACTGCTTACCGACGAACTGGAACTGACCGGCCTGCCCGAATCGGCGCTGGCCCAGGCCCGGCAGACCGCCGAACAGAACGGCCTGGAAGGCTGGATGATCACGCTGCAATTCCCGTCGTACCATGCCGTCATGACCTATGCCGACAACCGGGAACTGCGCCGCGAGCATTACGAGGCCTACACGACCCGCGCTTCCGACCAGGGACCTCACGCGGGCCGCTGGGACAACAGCGAGATCATGGAAAAGATTCTGGCCTTGCGCCACGAAAAAGCCCGGCTCTTGGGTTACAACCATTACGCCGAACTGTCGCTGGCCACCAAAATGGCGGAAACGCCCGACGACGTCATGAGTTTTCTGGAAGATCTGGCCGACAAGTCCTGGCGGCAGGCGCGCCGCGACCTGGCCGAGCTCCGCGAATTCGCGCGGGTTCATTACGGTACCGCCGATTTGCAGCCCTGGGACATCGGTTATTACTCGGAAAAAATGCGCCAGCATGACTATCAATTATCGCAAGAAGAGGTAAAAGCCTATTTTCCGGTAACCAAGGTATTGCCCGGCCTGTTCGCGGTCGTCGAGAGATTGTACGGCCTGACCATCTCCGAAATTCACGACTTCGACGCCTGGCATCCCGACGTCCGGTTCTTCGAGATCACCGATCAAAACGGCGAATTGCGCGGCAAGTTCTACATCGACCTGTACGCGCGCCCGAAAAAACGCGGCGGCGCCTGGATGGACGATTGCGTCGGACGCAAGACCATCGACGGCGCCGTACAGACCCCGGTCGCCTATCTGACCTGCAACTTCACTCCGCCGATCGCCAGGGAAGGCGTGAGTGCGCCAACGGATCGGGAATCCGTGGCGTCGATCGCCAGGGAAGGCGTGAGTGCGCTAACGGGTCCGGAACCCGTGCCGACCGGCAGTGACCCGGCGCTTTTAACCCATGACGAGGTCACCACGCTGTTTCACGAATTCGGCCACGGCCTGCACCACATGCTGACCAAGGTCGATCATCTCGGCGTCTCCGGCATCAACGGCGTGGAATGGGACGCCGTGGAACTGCCCAGCCAGTTCATGGAAAACTGGTGCTGGGAAAAAGACGCGCTGGCGCTGATGTCGGGCCATTACCGCAGCGGCGAACCGCTGCCCGACGCTCTGTTCGACAAAATGACCGCGGCGAAAAACTTTCAGGCCGGCATGCAGATGGTCCGGCAACTGGAATTCAGCCTGTTCGATTTCCGCATCCACCGCGATTACGATCCCGACAAGGGCGGCCGCATCTACGAAATCCTGAACCAGGTCCGGGAGCAGGTCGCCGTCGTGCAGTCGCCCGCATTCAACCGCTTCGCGCACGGCTTTTCGCATATTTTCGCCGGCGGCTACGCGGCGGGCTACTACAGCTACAAATGGGCGGAAGTTCTGTCCAGCGACGCCTTTTCGCTGTTCGAGGAAAAAGGCATCTTCGATCCGGACACCGGCAGCGCGTTTCTGGCCAATATCCTGGAAAAAGGCGGCAGCGAAGAGGCCATGGACCTCTTCGTGAAATTCAGGGGACGCAAGCCGACCATCGACGCCTTGCTCAGACACAACGGCATCGCGGCATGAAATACAAGGATTTGCGCGACTTCATTGCCCAACTTGAAAAGCAGGGCGAACTGAAACGGATCTCGGTTCCGGTCGATCCGTATCTGGAAATGACCGAAATCTGCGACCGCACCTTAAAAAAGGGAGGCCCTGCCCTGCTGTTCGAACGCCCGAAGGGATACGGCATTCCGCTGCTGGGCAATCTGTTCGGCACGGCCCATCGGGTGGCGATGGGCATGGGCGCCGAATCGGTCGGCGAACTGCGCGGCATTGGAGAGCTGCTGGCCTACCTGAAAGAGCCCGAACCGCCCAAAGGCATGAAGGATGCCTTCGAGAAGTTTCCGGTATTCAAGCAGGTGTTGAACATGGCGCCGAAGCCGGTCAAGGATCCGCCCTGCCAGGAAGAAGTATTTCAAGGCGACGAGATCGATCTGGGCAATTACCCGATCCAGACCTGCTGGCCCGAGGATGCGGCGCCGTTGATCACCTGGCCGCTGGTCATTACTCGCGGCCCCTATAAAGAGCGGCAAAATCTCGGCATTTACCGGCAGCAGGTCATCGCCAAAAACAAGGTCATCATGCGCTGGCTGACACACCGCGGCGGCGCTCTGGATTTCAGGGAATGGCAACAAGCGCATCCGGGCACGCCGTTTCCGGTCGCCGTCGCGCTGGGCGCCGATCCGGCCACGATACTCGGCGCGGTCACGCCGGTGCCGGATTCCCTTTCCGAATACGCCTTTGCCGGTCTCTTGCGGGGCGGCAAGACCGAGGTCGCGGCTTGCCTGAGCAATACCACGCTACAGATTCCGGCCAGCGCCGAAATCGTGCTCGAAGGCTTTATCTATCCCGGAGAAACCGCGCCCGAAGGCCCATTCGGCGATCATACCGGCTATTACAACGAAGTCGACGAATTTCCGGTGTTCACGATCGAGAAAATCACCCAGCGTCATAACCCGATTTATCACAGCACCTACACCGGCCGTCCGCCCGACGAACCGGCGATTCTCGGCGTCGCGCTGAACGAAGTGTTCGTACCGATCCTGCAGAAACAGTTTCCGGAAATCGCCGATTTCTATCTGCCGCCGGAAGGCTGCTCGTACCGCATGGCCGTAATCAGCATGAAGAAACAGTATGCCGGCCATGCGAAACGGGTCATGTTCGGCACCTGGTCGTTCCTGCGCCAGTTCATGTACACCAAGTTCGTCATTGTCGTTGACGACGACGTCGACGTACGCAACTGGCAGGACGTGATCTGGGCGATCACGACCCGGATGGACCCGGCCCGCGATCTGACCGTCCTGGAAAACACCCCGATCGATTACCTCGACTTCGCCTCCCCGGTCTCCGGTCTGGGCTCCAAGGTCGGCTTCGACGCCACCAACAAATGGCCGGGGGAAACCAGCCGCGAATGGGGCAAGCCCATTGCAATGACCGAGGAAGTAATCAAAAAAGTGGACAGTTTGTGGGACAGCCTGTTTTGTTGATCCGGTCCGATGACGTTTTAATCCCGTTCCTGCGAGCTTGTGCCTTCGACTGAGGCCGGGGAAGCCTTTCCGGCTTCGCAAGTGGCGGGATGCATACCGCGTCTCCCAGGCGCCGGAGCAAGAAAGACCTGCCAGGTTTCGAAAATCTGGCAGGTCTTTCTTTCCGACCAGTCAAACTGTCATTTCGGCACGATCGAATCAGTCGCTTCAAAAGCGTGGCGGCTGCCCGAGACCAAGGCGATCTCCCGGCAGCCGTTGAAGTCATCCTCCGGAACATGGCTGGACGCTCCGGAATCACAACGGAAAAACGGGACGGGCCGGGTGCCCGTCAGGCCTGCTCGGTTAGAAGCGAGCCTGAAGCGGTATGAGACATGGCGCTGTTGCTGGCGGTGGCGTCGAGCTGTTTTAAAAAATCCACCAGACCTGTATCCGACGTTGAACCGCCCAGGGCGGTGACCAGATTGTTGAAATCCGTTTGCAGTGTGCTGTCGCCGCCGGCCCCATCACTCAGGGAAGCAATCAAGTCCTGAAGATTGGTTTTGACGTTGCTGTATCCGCTTTGCACCGGTGAAGACGTAGTGGAACCGCTTTCAGTACTGCTTTCTGTGCCGCTGTCGACGACGGTTTCGCCTTCGCCGGTAGTCGGAGTCGTCTGGATACCACCGCTTTGATTCAAGGCCTGATGCAAATCACGCAGGAACGCATGCAGTGCCTCGCGCACGTCTTCGGAATTGCCGGCAGACGAGGCGCCGTCGCCGGTGACGTCCTGTAAATTCAAGCCCAGACTGCTTAAAGACGCCATAACGTCCCGCACAAAGGCATGGCCGTCATTCGGGCGGCCGCGATGGGCTCGCTCGATGCGCGAACGGTCGTTCTCGCCATCGGAAACTCTGGGATCATGCGGCCGTATGCCGTTCAATATACGGGCCGGGTTCAATTTGGCAAACAAGCCAATGGCTGATGTATTCATATTTTCACCTTATGTTTAATTGGAGATTGAGGCATCAATTCATTAACAAGCCCGGATCGAAGCGATTCGGGCCGTATAACCGTTAAGCCGTCCCTGTCTAACCTGTATCGGCCCAAATTACTGAAAGTTTAGTAAAAATCCAAAAAATGCCAACACCGGGCCGTGCGCCCAATCAACCGGGACTCGGCTGCGTCTACGGAAAAACGCTTTTCTCTCCTTCGAAAAACCACTGGTTAGCCTTCGGTTCGAAGATTACAATAGCGCCCGATTGGATTTTCGATCAAACCGAAACATTCTCTTACCCAACCGGAATCATTAGATGAAGATAATCTCATGGAACGTCAACGGCATCCGCGCCGTTTTAGGCAAAGGTTTTGCCGAAACGGTGGCGCGGCTCGACGCCGACTGCATCCTGCTGCAGGAAACCAAGGCGCAGGTCGAGCAGATCGACCAGGCGCTGGCCGGCATCGACGGCTACCGCATTGCCTCCAATTGCGCCGAGCGCAAAGGCTACTCCGGAGTTACGTTGTTGACGCGCCGGGAGCCGCTCCATGTCACCTGCGGGATCGGCCTGAACGAGCACGACCAGGAAGGCCGCGTGCTGACCGCCGAGTTCGAAAGGTTCTTTCTGGTCGACGTCTACGTGCCGAACGCGGGAGAAGGACTGGCCAGGCTCGGCTACCGTCAAACCTGGGATATCGAATTTCTGGCGTATTTAAAGCAATTGCAAGGCCAAAAACCGGTGATCGCCTGCGGCGATTTCAATGTCGCACATAAGGAAATCGACATCGCCCGCCCGAAAGCGAACTACAACAAATCGGCCGGCTATACCCAGATCGAAATCGACGGTTTCAGCCGATTGGTCGGAAGCGGCCTGACCGACACCTTCCGCCATCTCCATCCCGATACCGTCGCCTACAGTTGGTGGAGTTTCCGCGCCAATGCCCGCGCCAACAATGTCGGCTGGCGCATCGATTACGTGCTGGTCAGCGAACCGCTGCTCGACAAGGTCAGGCAGGCCTTTATTCTGCCGGACATTACCGGTTCGGACCATTGCCCGGTCGGCATCGACATCGACCTGTAGACGGAACGTCCCATGAATGCATGTGCACAACGGATGAGAGAACACCGCGCGGCGCTGGCGGAATGCCGCCAATGTCCTGCGATGACGGGCCCGGTCGTCAGCGGCAGCCCGGTGCTGTCGCCCATCTTATTGATCGGCCAGGCTCCCGGCGACAAGGAAGGGCTCTTCGGCAAGCCTTTCGCCTGGACCGCGGGCAAGACCCTGTTCAAATGGTTCGAACGCATCGGTCTCGACGAACAGGCTTTTCGGCAGCGCGTCTACATGGCCGCCGTTTGCCGCTGTTTTCCGGGTAAAAACCCGAAAGGCGGGGACCGGGTACCGAGTCCGGGTGAAATCGGCAATTGCAGCGGATGGCTGAAGGCGGAAGTCGAACTGCTCAAACCCGAATTGATTCTTCCGGTGGGCAAACTGGCCATCGGCCAATTGCTTCCGGTAAAAAAACTGAACGAGGTCGTCGGCGGGCTGCATAAGGTCACTTTTCACGGTCATTGCACCGAAGCAATACCGCTGCCCCATCCGTCCGGAGCTTCGACCTGGCACCGCACCGAGCCCGGCCTGACGCTGCTGGAATCGGCCTTGACCACCTTGCAAAACCATTCGGCCTGGCAACGCGTTTGCGCTCTATGAGAGCGGTTATGAGGATATGGATTTCGAGGCTCAATACCGCGATAAAAAATGCCGGAATACAGTCTCTCCAATTGCTTACAAATGTAGGCGGGGCTTATTTTTTCGCCGCCATCGAAAAGGTATCGCAAGAGGCTATATCGCCGCTTTCCATTCCTTTCCGCAGCCAAAAAGCTCGTTGCTGCGATGAACCGTGAGTAAACGATTCCGGGCTCACGGATTGTCCGGCTCTGCGCAACAGGCGGTCGTCCCCGATCGCCGAGGCAGCGTTGAGACCTTCATCGACATCGCCGGGCTCCAGCATGCTGCGGTATTTGTCGGCGTGATGCGCCCACACCCCGGCAAAACAGTCCGCCTGCAATTCCAGCAGGACCGACAGCGCATTGGCTTGAGCCGAACCGCTGCGGACCTGCAAAGCATGCACTTTGCCCGATATGCCGAGAAGATTTTGCACGTGGTGGCCGACTTCGTGGCCGATGACGTAAGCCTGGGCAAAGTCGCCCGGCGCGCCCAGACGGTCCAGTTCGCGGAAAAAACCCAGATCCAGATAAACTTTTTGATCGCCCGGACAATAAAAAGGTCCGGTGGCGGACGACGTGAATCCACAGGCCGACGCCACCTGGTCCGTAAATAAAACCAGCTTCGGCTCGCGGTAATGCTCGCCCAGGCCCGGAAAGATCGCTCCCCAAGTATCTTCGGTATCCGCCAGAACGGCCGAGACGAATTGAGCGGCTTCATCGTCTTCGGGAGACGGAGGCGCTTCGGCCGTAAAGCTGGTTCTTCCTCCGCCCTGAGTCAACAAAGCCAGCAACTCCAGAGGATTTTCACCCAAGACAACGCCGATCAGCAAAACAATGGCCAGCGTTCCGACGCTCAGCTTCAGCCTGGGCCCGCCGAGACGTAGCTGGCGCCGATCTTCCACGTTATCGCTTCGTCTACCTTTTTTCCATAACATGCGCGCTACCTGCTGACATCGTCAGTCCAAACGAATAAACAAGCCTTTTCCGAAACCGGCGTCAATGAGTCGACTTTTCTCAAGGAATGCGCAAATGCTGGCCCGGAGAAATGCGGTCCGGATTGGACAAAACGTCGCGATTCGCATCGAAGATGCGCTGCCACTGATTGGCATCGTGATAAAACTGTTTGGCGATGCCGGACAGCGTATCGCCGCTCACCACGGTGTAGGTTCGGCCGGCCGGTGTTTCGGACGCCTGTTCCCCGGCGGACGCCGCGGTCGGCTGGAAGGTGGACGGCTTTTCCTCTTCTTCCTTGCTGCCGAAATAAGAGGCTGCTGCCGCTCCCGCAGCGCCTGCCGCGGCAACTCCGAGCCCTCCGAGCAGCACCTTGCTCCAGGTCGAGAGGTTGCCGGATTCGGGCTCCTTGCCCTCCGGCGTCAGTTTATCGACCATCTCGGGCAATACCCTGGCAAGCACCGAGGGCGCCTCGGATTCGGGAATGCCGGCTTTTTGGGCCACGGCCGCAATCTGGTCCTTGCCCAATGCATTGGCCAATTGATCGGGGCTTACATTCTTGTTGTCTCCGGTGCTTATCCAGGATTTAGCCGCATCGCCCAGGCCCGATTGCTGAAATTTATTAACCAGTCCGTTGATTCCCCCCATAGAATCCAACATTTGCAAGGCGCCATTGACTAAATTTTGGGATTGGCTCTCAGCTTGCCCCGAAGCCGAAGTATTCGAGCTGATGGCGGATTTGACTAAATCTAAAAAACTACTCATAGCTATCTCCTCGTGTTTTTCTACAGTTGTTTATTTTGTACTCGGATGATTACTAAAAAATTCGGCAAAGATCGAGCTTAATTAAAAAAATTAAGCCTAACTTTAAGAGATAAAATAAAAAACAAAAAGTTTCATCTAAAAATTTTTAAACCGGAAACAATCGGTCTATCTTTGAAAAACGGAGGAAAATTCGTGTCGAAACACGGGAGAAGGAAGAAAAGGACTTATTCGGAGCTTCCTAAATTATTGCTATTATTTCCCTTTCACAGATCCGTAGAGGAATCGCCGGAATGATTTGCAGCCAATGCGACTGTCGGCATGTTTATGTCAAATGGACTCTGGCTTTATTCATAGTTCTGATTGCGGGATGTTCCAGCGTCCCGAAACGAACACCGGCGCCTGTCTTTCCCTCCGCACTGCCGCCCGTTACCCGTTATGCCCTGAGCCTGACCGGAGTTCCATACCGATACGGTAAAGCTTCTCCTTCCGAAGGATTTGATTGCAGCGGATTCGTACAATACGTTTACGGCCGATACGGCGTCCGGCTGCCGCGCACGGCTCGGGAGATGGCCATGATGTTGCCGCCTGCCGAACCCTATTCGTTACGCTCGGGCGATCTGGTATTTTTCGATACGGAAGGAAACGGCTATTCTCACGTCGGCCTGTTCGTCGACGGCGATCGATTCGTGCACGCGTCCAGCAGCCGAAGCGGAAAAGTGATGGTGTCGAGCCTCAACAACCCTTATTGGCGTCAGCATTATTCGGGAGCCCGCCGTCCGTGGGCCGGTTATCGTTAGAACTTTTCTTGCCGCCCGTCATCACCCTTAAAGCTTCCCAATCTTTGGGACGCCGGAATCAGGATGGATTGACGGGAATCCGGTAACCCCGTCCGCGCAGGGTTTCGATCGGCTTGCGGGTGCCGTCGGGATCGAGTTTCTTTCTCAACCGGCCGATGAAAACTTCGATCACGTTGCTGTCCCGATCGAAATCTTCGTCATAAATATGAGCCGTCAGGACCGATTTCGAGATCAGTTCGCCCTTTCGAAACATTAAATATTCCAGCACCTTGTATTCGTAGGCGGTCAGCTCCAGCTTGACTCCGGAGACCGATACTTCCTGGGCGACCGTGTCCAGCTCGATGTTGTCGTGCGTCAGGATGGGGTGTGCCTGGCCCACCGACCGCCTCAGCAGGGCATTGATGCGGGCCAGCAACTCTTCATAATGAAACGGCTTGACCAGATAATCGTCGGCTCCGGCTTCCAGCCCTTCCACTTTTTCCTGCCAGCGGTTACGGGCCGTCAAAATCAGGATGGGAGCCGTCATCTTGGCTTTGCGCAAGCGTTTGATCAGCTCGATGCCGGAGAAATCCGGAAGGCCGATGTCAACGATGGCCGCGTCAATGGGATATTCTTTTCCCATATAGTAGCCGTCCTCGCCCGTATGAGCGACGTCGACGGCAAACCCTTTATTCGCCAGATACTGCTGTATTTGCCTGCACAGCGTTACTTCGTCTTCAACAACCAGAATCCGCATGTTTCCCGCTTCTCCTTTACAACCATTAACTTATGACCGCGCCGGTCTCGGCGTCGATCTTCAGATGCTGGATGCGCCCGTCCGGAGTCAATATCTTGATAATATGAACCTCTCTGCCCTCGATGATCACCGTTTGCGCCCCCAATACCCGGCTTTTTCCGTCTCTGATGATCTGCTGGGTCGCCTGATCGAGGCTCACCCGCGCCGTGAGCAGGGGCGCCTCCGCCAATGCCTGACCGGAAATCAGCAGCAACACCGCAATTTTGATTAAGTTTCTCATTAGAAATCCATGAATGTTCTACTCTAAACCAATTCCTGAGAGTGCTGTCGCTGGACTTCCGGTATCAGAAAATAATTTGGACTGTCATCATTTTAAGCGCACATCCTGAATCCAGACTGAACTCATTACCGTAAAGTCAACCCCTGAAGCAGGCTGCTGATGGATCGACCGAAAGCGGCGCCGATTTTGCCGGCTATTTTATCCAGCAAATGTTCCTGAGGAGTGAAATCAACCTGATTTTCCGCCCCGATGATTTCCTTGGCCACGTACTCGTCCGACCCGTACGCATCCGCAATACCCAGTTTGATGCCCTCCTGGCCGGTCCAGACCAGACCGGAGAACAATTCCGGAGTCTCTTTCAGCCGTTCTCCCCGGCCTGCCTTGACCGCATCGATAAACTGCCGGTGCACCTGATCCAGCAGCCCCTGCATAAAACGGGTCTCTTCTTCTTTCGGCGGAGAAAAAGGATCGAGCAAGGCTTTATGAGTTCCCGCCGTCAATACTCTGCGTTCTATTCCCAGTTTCTGTAGGGTCTCGACAAAACCGAAACCGTCCATTAAAACGCCGATGGAACCGATCAGACTGGCCTGGTTCACGAAAATCTTGTCGCTGGCGGCCGCTATGTAATAGCAACCCGAAGCGCAGATATCGCTGACCACCGCATACACCGGCAAATCGGGATGTTCTTTTTTGATCTTCCGGATTTCATCATAGACATAAGCCGACTGCACCGGGCTGCCGCCGGGCGAATTGGCGTGAAGAATGATCCCTTTGGTCTTCTTGTCCTCGACCGCGTTTCTCAGCCCTTCGATGATGCTTTCGGCGTTGGCCTCCTTGTCTTCTGCGATCATGCCGACCACGTCGACGACCGCGGTATGGTATTGACCGTCGACGCCGAGGTTCTCCTTGATTTTCGGATACGCCATCATCGCCACCAGCACGATCAAATAGACAAAAATAAGAGATTTGAAGAAAATCCCCCAGCGTCTGGCCCGGGTCTGCTCGTTGACGGCAGCCAAAGCCAGTTTTTCGATCACCGAGCGCTCCCAGCTCGGATCGCCGGATGAGCCTGTGTTAGCTTGATTGTTCTGTTGATTGTCTGTCATGTTCAAACCTTAAATAAATTTCAGTAATTCCGTCGGCTGTTGCAGGCACTGCAAGGGTCGGTATCGTTGCAATAGAGATTCCGGATGCGCTCCGCAGGCGACGGCTACGGACGATATTCGGGCATTTTCGGCCATTTGCAAGTCGTGCACGGTATCGCCGACCATCAGCGCGCGCTCAGGAGCAATATCAGCATAGCGGATAATCTCTTTCAGCATACCGGGATCCGGCTTGGAAGCCGTTTCATCCGCGCAGCGGGTGATGCAAAACAACTCTTTCGTGTCCGTAGCATGCAATGCCCTATCCAGTCCTCTCCGCGTTTTTCCGGTGGCGACCGCCAGCCGATAACCGGCGTCTTGCAACTGGACCAGCATGTCGTAAACTCCGGGAAACAAATCGTCCCTATCCAATTCCCGCGCTCGATATTCCGCAGTGTAGCATTCGATCAGCCACTTCCGGGTTGGCGCGTCGGCATCGGGAAACAGGGTTTCGATCGCCCGATCGATGCTCAGGCCGATGACCTGCCTGGCCGAATCCGGCTCGGGGACGGGGCAATGACAGCGTGCTGCCGCCTTTTGTAGACACCCGACGATCCAGTCTATGGAGTTGGACAAGGTGCCGTCCCAATCGAAAATGATCAAATTAAAGCGGTTCTTCATGTTTCAGCAAATCTTCCAGTGATTCAGGCAGGGGCGCATGGACAGTCAATTTTTCCCCGGTGGCGGGATGCTCGAATACGAGTTGCTGCGCATGCAGAAAGATACGTTTGTAACCTCTGGCTCTAAAGGCGCGATTGACCTCCTCCAGTCCGTAACGTTCGTCGCCGACGATCGGATGGCCCAGATACGCGGCATGAACGCGAATCTGATGCGTCCGTCCGGTTTTGGGCGAAGCCTCGACCAGCGTGGCCCCCCGGTACAATTTCAGCCGCTTGAACACCGTTTCCGCCGCTTTCCCGGTCTTGCTGACGATCACCATCCGTTCGCCGCCTTTGGCGACATTTTTTTGCAGAGGCGCATTCACCACCATTTTTTTTCTGGCCCATTCGCCGGCCAGTAAGGCCAAATAGGTCTTTTGAACGTGATCATCCCGGAAAAGTTCGTGAAGCCTGCGCAAGACGCTGCGTTTTTTTGCGATGAGCAGACAACCCGAAGTGTCCCTGTCGAGCCGATGCACCAATTCCAGAAAACGGGCTTCGGGCCTAAGCTGCCTCAGCCCTTCGATAATGCCGGAATCGATGCCGCTGCCGCCGTGAACGGCAAAGCCTGCCGGCTTGTTTAAAATTAAAAAGCCGTCGTCTTCGAATAAAATATTTCTTTGCAAGGCGTCTTTCAAATGCTGGGGAACGAACGCTTCCTCGGCATTTTCGGCCACCCGGATCGGCGGAATGCGGACGACGTCGCCCAACGCCAACCGATAGTTAACGTCCACACGTCCCTTGTTAACTCGAACTTCACCCTTACGGACAATCCGGTAAATCCGGCTTTTGGGGACGCCTTTCAAGCGGGTGATCAAAAAATTATCGAGGCGCTGATCGCAATGATCTTCGGCAATTTCCACCCATTGGACGTTAGCGAATGTACTTTGTAATTGTGTTTTCATAATGCAAATAATACCAGTATCCGTTCCGGTTTGATTCTTTAAATTGATGTTAAACGCTAAGGTTGTTATATTAAGCAGGTAAAAATAGTAAAAAATACGTCGCCCCGGGAATTTCACGTAGAACGGTATCGTCGGGTGCGGGAGAGCAGGCGCCTATCTATGACCGATAAACGGGTCTCTTCCGGAAGAATCACTCAGTCATGCCGAAAACGGCCCGTCAATATAGAATAACCAATATATGGGCCGGGGACCACTCAATGAAGCCGAAAAGGCAAGCTTTAACGCCTTCGCTTTATTGCAAGAATTTCGGGTTTATTGTTCGACCCTTGATGAACAATTTACAACTCCTGTTTAAAAACAGAATTTACAACCAAGACTAGAAGACTGTTTATTTGTCTACTATTTGCCGGCTCCAGCCTGTCGTTGCAATCACCCGATAGGAAGCCCGGCAGATAACGGAGCATCAGCCTCGAGACAAACTGTCTGCGTTATTCGCCATAAAGCAGCTCGGGAGAGTCAATGAAGATAAGGCCGGCGCAATGACCGGAATCCGTCTGTTCGGTAAAATCTGATTATGGAGCAGGATACTACAAGGATACAAAATGAAAAGAATGCTTATCAATGCTACGCAGGCAGAAGAACTGCGAGTTGCTTTGGTAGACGGTCAAAAATTATACGATTTTGACATAGAAATCCCTTCAAAAGAACAAAAAAAATCGAATATTTACAAAGGAATCATTACTCGAGTGGAACCGAGCCTGGAAGCGGCCTTTGTAAACTACGGCGCCGAAAAGCACGGTTTTTTGCCTTTTAAGGAAATTTCTCCCGCCTACCGTCAAGGTCAGAGCGATGCCGAAACCGAAGGCCGTCGCTCTTCGATCAAAGAATCGATCAAGGAAGGCCAGGAAATTCTCGTCCAGATCGAAAAAGAGGAACGCGGCAATAAAGGCGCCGCCTTGACTACCTACATCAGTCTTGCCGGCACCTACCTCGTACTGATGCCCAATAATCCGAAAGCCGGCGGCATCTCCAGACGTATCGAAGGGGAAACCCGGAACGAACTGCGCGAAGTCATGGCGGCCCTAGAAATTCCGGACAGCATGGGGTTGATCGTCCGGACGGCCGGCTGCGGCAAAAATGCCGAAGAGCTGCAATGGGACCTGAACTACTTGATGCAGTTGTGGGAAGCCATTGAGCGGTCTTCATCCGAACAAACGGCGCCGTTCCTGGTGTTTCAGGAAAGCAACGTCATCATCCGGGCCTTGCGCGATCATCTGCGCGGCAACATCGACGAAATCCTGATCGACAACCCCGAGTCGTTCAAGCTGGTGCAGAACTTTCTGAAACAGGTCATGCCTCACTTTCTGCAGAAAGCGAAACTGTATCAGGACTCGGTGCCTTTATTCAGCCGGTACCAGATCGAATCCCAAATCGAACTGGCCTACGGCCGTGAAGTGCCGCTGCCTTCCGGCGGCTGCCTGGTCATCGACCACACAGAAGCCTTGACCTCGATCGACATCAACTCGGCGCGCGCGACCAAGGGCAGTGACATCGAAGAAACCGCCCTCAACACCAATCTGGAGGCTTGCGATGAAATCGCCCGCCAGCTCAGGCTGCGCGATTCGGGCGGATTGTTCGTCATCGACTTTATCGACATGCTTTCCAACAAAAATCAGAGAGCCGTCGAAAACCGCCTGCGCGAAGCGCTCAAGATCGACCGGGCCCGCATCCAGACCAGCCGTATTTCGCGCTTCGGATTGTTGGAAATGTCCAGGCAACGAATGCGTCCTTCCCTGGGGGAATCGACCCAGTTGCCTTGCCCCCGCTGCAAGGGCCAGGGCACGATACGCAACGTCGAATCGGTGGCGCTTTCGGTCTTGCGCATTATCGAAGAAGAGGCCATGAAAAAAGGCACGGAAAAGGTAATCGCCCATCTGCCCATTGAGTGCGCCACCTTCTTATTGAACGAAAAACGCCATACCATCGAGCAAATCGAAAACAGGCTGAAAGTAGGCATCGTCATCCTGCCCAGCAAGCATCTGGAAACGCCGGCTTACGACATCGAGCGTATCAAGGAAAAGGATGCCTATGAAGAAAAGGCCAGCTATCAGCAGATCAAGGCCGAAGAAATCACCGTTCCCGAGTTTGCCCAGCAGGTCCGCCAGCGAGTGGAGAAGCCCGCCATCAAGGAGTTTTTACCCGAATCTCCGGCGCCTGTGCAGAGTAAAATCGAATCCGCCAGCCTGATCAAACGGTTCTGGTACAAACTGATCGGCCCGGGCAAAAAGCCGGCCGCGCCGGAACCCGTTGCCGCCCCCCCGGCCAAGGAGAAAACGCCGCCTCCTGCCGGCAGAAACCGCGGCGGCAAACGAGGTAAAGATCAACCTCAAAACGGCGAGGCCCGCGCTCATAGAAACCCGAAGGCTTCCGGCAAGAATCTCAAGCCACAGCACGATTCGGCCTCCCAAACGAACGCGAAACCGGAACCGGTTGAAATTGAATCGGTCTCCGCAACCGATGCCGTTCAGGCAATGCCGGAAACAACCGCGGCCAATGGCGAGCAGAAAAAGCATTTCAGCGGCAAGAGCGGCAGAAGAAGCCCGAATCGAAGAAGACCTCGCAATCCCAACTATAACAAGCCCGACGGCAACGGAGAAACCGGTCCCCAGCCCGATAATTCCTCGCCGCCGTCTTTGAGGGAAAACGCATCCGAAACGGCGGGAGCGGCCTCTTATGCGCATGATTTTTCGACTAGAATGGTCGCGCCGGAACTCCAGACGAGCAGGCCGGAACGTCAGGAGTCCAGAAAAGACCCCGACTCCTATCGGGAAAACGAAAACAAGCGTTCTCTTGAAACCACCGCCGTAGCCGCCGAACCGGCCAATTCCGGTTTGAGCCAGGATTCTTGAGGATAAAGACTCACAGCGTGTTGTTTTTCAGGTTAAGAAAAACAACACGCGGGTCTTCTCTGCACTCTACCGCCAGTCCGGTCCACGGCCGATGTCTAGACACGTCTCTGCCGAAGCAGTTGCCGTCATAGGCGGTGGACCGGCCGGATTGATGTCGGCCGAGGTGTTGTCCTTGCATGGCGTTCCGGTTCGGCTGTTCGATGCCATGCCTTCGGTCGGCAGAAAATTCCTGATGGCCGGAAAAGGCGGGATGAACGTCACCCACTCCGAACCTTACGATCTCTTTCTGTCGCGCTACGGCGGCCGTCAAGCCCGAATCAAGCCGCTGCTCGACCGGTTCGGGCCGGAGTCGTTGCGGCAATGGCTGAAGGATCTCGGCATCGACACGTTTGTCGGAACGTCCGGCCGAGTCTTTCCCACCGACATGAAAGCGGCACCGTTGCTGAGAGCCTGGCTGCACAGGCTGCGTATTCAAGGCGTCGAATTCCACGTGCGGCATCGCTGGACCGGATGGGCCGGCGAAGGAACCGATGTTTTATGCTTTGACACTCCCGCCGGCGAACGCCGCGTCCCAAGTCCTGCCGTCGTCCTGGCTTTAGGCGGGGCCAGTTGGCCTCAATTGGGCTCCACCGGCGCCTGGGTGCCGTTGTTGCAGGCAAGAGGCGTCCCGGTCGAACCGTTCAAACCCGCCAACTGCGGTTTTAAGGTCCTCTGGAGCGAGTATTTTCGCCAGCGGTTCGCAGGAGCGCCTTTGAAGCCGGTCGCATTGAAGTTTGTAACTCGGGAAGAAAAAGTCATCTCCCAAACGGGAGAATTTGTAGTGACGCAGGACGGGGTCGAAGGCAGCCTGATTTACGCCGTCTCTTCGCGCCTGCGCGAGGCCATCGCCGCATCCGGCGAAGCGGTCATCGAACTGGATTTAATGCCGGGCCGCGATCTCGGCGATTTGATCGGCCGGCTGTCCCGACCCCGAGGCAAACTGTCTTTGTCCAACCACCTCAGGAAATGCCTGGGCCTTCAGGGCGTCAAGGCCGCCTTGCTCAGAGAACTCTTGCCCGCTTCGGAGCTTAAGGAGCCGGACCGGCTCGGTGCTGCGCTGAAAGGATTGAAAGTCAGGCTGACCGCTCCCAGTCCTATTGAAGAAGCCATCAGTTGCGCCGGGGGCATACCTTTTGAAGCGCTCAACGAACACTTGATGATAAGGAAGCTACCCGGCGTCTTCTGCGCCGGCGAAATGCTCGACTGGGAAGCTCCGACCGGCGGCTACTTGCTCAGCGCCTGCTTCGCCGGCGGCCGGGCGGCCGGCCTGGGGGCCTTGGCCTGGCTGAAAGACAACGAATCCAGTCCTGCTCTTTCATAAAGCCCGCAGCAATTCTTTTGCGGCACGCTCGCCTTCGCTCGCCCCTCCTTCCATGAAGCCTTGAAAATCCTGGGACGTGTGTTCTCCGCAAAACAAAACCGTCCCCTGCGGCGCTTTTTCATAACCGCCGAAGGTCGTGTACTGGCCGACCCGGTAATAGGAATAAGACGCCTTGAAGAACGAACTCAAATGCGGCAGCGATTGGGTAATTTTACCGTTCCATTCCTGTGCCGCTCCCGGAAAAACGGGCGCCATTTGCGTTACCCCCTGCAAAGCGTCCTGTACCGATTGTTTGTTGGCGTCCGTGGCAAACGGTACTTTGGTTTTCATCGATCCGGTGGTCTCTCCTCCGGAATACAAGTTCAGGATTCCCTGGATTCCGGGCTGCGCCCGCGTTACTTCCCACGAGGCCTGATAACCGGTATCGCTGTAGGTGCTGCCGTTACTGACGCCGCTCTCTCCCGTTTGCCGCTGATGCCAGAAACGATGCAAGAATTGCAGTTGCAATTTGCCGTTGCGGCCGCGGCCGAGCTCCTGAATGGCGGTGTGTTTCAGCTCGTCGAAGCCCGCCTCGCTGTAATCGATCTCTCTCAGCACGGCGAAAGGAATCGCCAGCACCACATAATCGAAGTATTCTTCAAACGAGTCTTTGCCGTCGACCGTTTTGAACCGGAGCCGGTATTGCTGGTTTTCGGTTCGGGTGATCTTGGTCAATTGCGCCCCGAAACGAAACCAGCTTTCACCCAGATAGTTTTTGATCGCTTCGGGTAATTTCTGATTGCCGCCGCGAATATGATAGCGCTCGTCGGAAACTCCGAAAATATTGAAAGCATTGGCGCCGGCGGAAGAATTCGCTTGGTATCCCAGAAGATAGAGCAGATTCAGCGCCGACTGATCGGTGGTTTCGGCACCGTATTCGATGTTGTAAGCGACGTCCAGCAGTTGGCCGAACCGCGAGGCGTGGCCTCCGGGTATGCGCGTTTCTATCCAGTCGTAAATGGACATGTGGTCCAGTGCATAACCGGCCTGGGTGAAGGAATCGAACTGTGTGGGGTAATCGGCGGCCTGAAGGTCGTCTTTAATGATATTGAAAACTCCGGCAAAATCGGCTTTCGCTTCGTCGTAGGTATAGTCATTGCCGAAAAAATAATACAGTTCCTCGGCATGCTCAGGTTCGGCGGACAACAAGTCGTCCAGCGGCAACCCGAATCTCATGGCCAGTTGACGGATGGTCTGATGGCCGGAATCGATCAGCTCGCCGCACCATTCGCTGATTTGATTGCCGTCCCAATAATCCGTTTTGGAAAACATTCGGCCTCCGACGCGATGGGAAGCTTCGTAGACGGTGGCCTTCACGCCCCGGTCATCGAGCTTCAGAGCACAGGCAAGACCGGCGATGCCGCTGCCGACAATGGCAATGCGGGGTGTCAGTCCGGCTTTGGCCCATTTCGGCAGCAAAGAAATCATTCCTGCCGCGCCGAGCCCTGCAATAAATTCCCGCCGTGTCAGCGATGGGCCTAAGGTCCCTCTGCCGTTATTCGCATTGATTTCTTTCAATTGCAATTCTTGAGCCCATTTTTTTATGAGGCGCATTAAAGAGGTACGTGCCATGGTATTCCTTATGAAGTGGTTGATATAAAAAGCTGTGAGAGTAACGTAGAATCATCAAGAAAAAACAGCGGGCCTCCTGGCCATGCCGGCAGGAGTGTGCTTTCCGAACCTCCCGCCTCCGGACGAATCGTAACAACCGCGTTCGCCGAGCCCTATCGCAAGTTCCTTACCGACATTATGAAATAAAAGTCTAGCAAAAAAATTCTTTTGACCTGTCTTGATCCCTGCATTTTTCCCGTCGCTCCAGAAACCATGGTCTCGTTAATGCCCCCGGCAAAGGAAAGACCGAAACAAGCGATAAGCCGGATGCGCCCCGGCGCTAAAGACGGGGATTGAATTCGGCAAGACTTTCCATCATTATCGAGCATTTATCGTCGAACCGGTGAGTCGTTGTGAAGATATTCCGCACCCAACATACAGCCAGATACCGCTTTCGCGGCAAGCCGGCCAGAAAGCGCCGGAATACGGCAGCGCAAGACGGTCTAACGATAGTATGCCTGGCCTCGTCATTGGCGCTTTCCGCCTGCTCTTCCCTGCCCCGCCTCGAATGCCCGAAAGAAGAACCGCCTTCCGTTCAAGAGATGCTTTATTTCGGCACCGACGGTCCCGCCGGCATTGTTTCCCGGAGTCAATGGTCCGATTTTTTGAAGTTCACCGTGACTCCCCGCTTTACTCAAGGATTTACGGTATGGCAAGGGGACGGACAATGGCAATCTGTCGACGGAAAGGTCCAGCACGAATCCACCTATATTCTCAGTCTGGTCCATCCCGATAACGATTCCAACGAAAAGGCCGTGCAGGAAATCATCGGCCGATACAAGTTACAGTTCCGTCAGGAAGCTGTGCTTCGAGTCAAGTTTCCGGCATGCACGTCGTTCTAACAGATAAGACAGGTTAAATTTTGTAAGAATAAAGCCATTTCGTGCCCGTCCGATTAATTTAGCGCCCTGTCCGGGCATGAGAACCGACCGAAAACCGGACCAGAAACCTAAGGCGCCATACCGACAATAGCTCTTACAAGCAAGGATAAACCGGGGCTGCAAACGCCCGAAGCAGGCACAAACAGTGTCTGGCGCCTAACCTTAAGTACTTGATAAAAAAATAATCCACTTATCCGTCAAAACAATCTTGCTGCCGAATAGCGAGAACAACGGCGAACAAAAATGTTTTCCTTTACATTTGAAGCAAAAGGAATAGAATTGGCAGCGGAGTTTATAGGTTAGTTCTGCGATTATTTTACCTGGGGCGATCGCGTTAACCATCTAAACTCCATTTAAATGCCGTACTCCGTTCGCGATGGCGAAACGATGCCATTAGCAGCTAATCGAGTCGGATCTTGCACATTCTGAAACTGTTAAAAAACAGTCGTCCCATTGATAGAAATTGACTATGCAAAAACAAAAGGAATAGAGATTTTCCGTTTCCGATAAAAATGAATATTTCTCCGGAGCGGTAAAATCTTGAGCTAATTTAAATAGCTTTTAAATTAAAACTCTAATTAACGTATAACCTGCTGGGGATATTTTATGAAGATGCTAACGAGTTACCTATTATCCGGACTGGCGCTGGCCCTGGCGGTCATGGCCACTCCCGGCCAAGCCGTCGTTCGGGGCTTCGTGCCCAACCCGAGAGGGGGCAACGTAACGGTCATCGACAACGCCAGCGGCACGGTCGTGACCAATATCGTCGCCCAGAACGGGGCCTCCTACATCGTCTTTTCGCCGGACCTGAAGACCGCCTACGTGTCCAACCAGGGCTCGAAATCGGTCTCGGTGATCGATACCCTGACCAATACCGTGACCACGACGATCAGCGTCGGCACGATTCCGGAAGGCATGGCGGTCACCACCGACGGCTCGAAGCTGTACGTGGCCAACAACCAGGACGGCACCGTGTCGGTGATCGATACCGCTTCGAACACCGTGATCAAGACGTTGACCCTGCAGAAGAGTCCGCGGTTCATGGCCAGGACCCTGGACGGCCACTGGATTTACGTGACCAACCAGGGCTCCAATTCGGTCAGCGTCATCGATACGCAGACCGACACCGTCGCCAAAACCATTGCGGTCGGCGTCACTCCGCTGCGCATCACGATCAATCCGGCCAGCACCCGTATCTATGTCGCCAACCATAACTCGAACACCGTCTCGGTGATCGATACCGCGACCCAAGCTGTGATCTCGACGATCACCGTCGGCACCAAGCCGGCGGGCATGGCGGTGACGCCGAACGGGGCCGAGCTCTGGGTGGTCAACATCAACAGCGCCAACGTCTCGGTGATCAACACCTCGAACAACACCGTCACCCACACGATCACCGTCGGCGCCACGCCCTGGACCATCGACTTCTCTCCGGACGGCACCCTGGCCTGCACCGCCCCGGCCAACGCCAACACCGGCGTGATCATGGACACCGCGACCAAGACCGTGAAAGTGACCTTGCCGGTGGGCACCGGTCCCTACTGGGTCAAGTTCGACCCGCAAGGCAAGAACTGTTACGTGACCAGCCCGATCGACGGCAAGATCACGATCATTAACGCCAGCACCTTGTCGGTGTTCAAGAACATCACCACCGGCGGCGGCGCCTGGACGGTGGACGTCCGCGACATCCCGACCGGCGGCAGCACCGATTCGGACGGCGACGGCATCCCCGACAGCAGCGACAACTGCCCGACGGTGGCCAACCCCGACCAGGCCGACAGCGACGGCGACGGCGTCGGCGATGCCTGCGAAACCGCCTCGACCAATCCGGTGATCAACGCGGTGTCGCCGGCCACGGTGACCCGCGGCACCAGCGGCGTGGCGCTGACCTTGACCGGCCAGAACTTCGAAGCCGGCATGACCGCGGCCATCCTGCCGTTTCCGGGCGGCGTCTCGGTGCAGTCGCTGACCGTCAACAGCACCACCAGCGCGACCCTGACCGTCAACGTCGCCTCGACGGCGCGCACCGGCTGGCGCGGCATCAAGCTCACCAAGACCTCCGGCGCAACGGGATCGCTCTCCCAGGCCTTCAGAGTGCAATAAAAAAATCGGCCCGGCTCAAGGTCTTTGGATCTTGAGCATCGGATTATTCCTTCTCTTCATTGAAGCCGCAAAAACTTCTGTCTTATCATCCGGCCTGGTCTCTTTCTGACGAGGAAGAGGCCGGGCTGGACGCAGCCGAAAAACCGGCTCGATCTTCTGAAAAAACCATTGCTCGAATCGATTTCAGATTTTTCTATCTTTATGGAAACGGATAACAGCCTTTTTCCTGGAAGATCACGACCCGGTCCATCTTCTTACATATTCTGAATATTGGAGATCAAATCGCCGAAATAGGAAATCACCTGCTGAAGATAAAGAATCAGGCTGTCGATTCGCTCTTTCAAGAAATAAAAATAATTGTGATGCCTAAAATTTTCTTCGACGTAAAAACTGAGCCCGCGGTAGAAGGTGTGCATTCCCATGACTATCATGATCAATGCGGCCGCCTTGTACATGAAGCCGCGTACGTTCGCCTTGATTTTGCCGAATGCCAGGCTGATAAACAGCATCATCGGCAGGGTCCCGGCGCCGAAAGTCAGCATCAACGCGCCGCCTTCCAGCACGGTAGAAGCCGACGTCGCCTTGACCGCCATCGCAAACGTCAGCGGGCACGGCATCATGCCGTTCAACAAGCCGGCCAGCATCGCTCCGCCGACAGCTCCCTGTTGCCGGGAGCGGGCATAACCCTTGCGCAAAAGCGACATGGGCAGCAGCCGGAAGGCTCCCTGCCACGGCAGCCAGCCCAGGATGCCCAGGCCCAGTCCGATCACCGTCAGACCGATCAGCATTTGCAACAGACTCTGAATTTTACCGAACAAGCCGCCGGACATGACGACGACGCCGAGCAGGGCCGCCGCGAAGCCGAACAATGTATACACCGAGATGCGGGACAGTTGATACATGACGTAGGGCAAATAAGAACGCTGCCGGCCGGAGTTCATAAAATACCCGGAAACCAGCGCGCCGCACATGCCGAGGCAATGTCCGCTGCCCAAAAAGCCGGCCACGAAAGCCAGCGTATAGTCAAAGCCGGCCGAGACAGCCATGTCGCCCATGCCGTGCATGGAGCCATGGTCCATCATTGAATGATCCATTTGAAAACCTATTTTTTACTGAGTCGCAATGAATTAAGGATGACCGATACCGAGCTTAACGCCATCGCCATGGAGGCGATCATCGGATTCAGTTTGCCGACCGCGGCGATGGGAATCGCGATCGTGTTATAGCCGAACGCCCAGAAAAGATTCTCCTTGATGATGGCGATGGTATTCGCACTTAACTCGATGGCGTCCGTCACCTTGGAAATGTCGCCCTGCACCAGCGTCAGATCGGCCGACTCGATCGCGATGTCGGTGCCGCTGCCGACGGCAAAGCCCACATCGGCGGCAACCAGCGCCGGGGCGTCATTGATGCCGTCCCCGATCATGCCGACCTGTTGGCCTTGCACCTGCAATTGGTGGATGATGGCTAATTTCTGATCGGGTTTGGCGTTGGCGACAAACTCATCGATGCCGACTTGAACAGCGACATATTGCGCCGTTTTTTCGGTATCGCCGGTCGCCATCAGCGTTCTGACTCCTCTTTTGTGGAGCCTCGCCAAGGCTGGTCTTGCCTGCGCACGAGGCCGGTCGGCGATGCCGAAGACAGCGGCCTCCTTGCCGTCGACCGCCATAAAAACCGGCGTTTTGCCCTGCTCGGCGAACTGCCCGGCCTCCGACAGTAAACGCTGGACGTCGATCTCCCGTTGCAGCATCCAGGGCAGGTTGCCCAGCAGCACCTGTTTACCGTCGATTTCGGCTTCAATGCCGCGGCCGGGTTCATTGTAAAAATGCGAGCATTCTCTCAATTCAATGCTCCGTTCGCGGGCGTAGTCGACAATCGCCTTGCCCAGAAAATGCTCCGAATTGTGTTCAGCCGAGGCCGCCAACATCAGGACGCTTTCCTCGCCCAGCCTCGAAACTTTAAGAAAATCGCTGACTTTCGGCTTGCCTTCGGTGATCGTGCCGGTTTTATCGAAAACGATCACGTTGAGCTTGGCCGCCACTTCCAGGCTTTCACCGTTGCGGATGTAAATGCCTTTTTTAGCGGCCTGACCGGTGCCGACCATGATCGCCGCCGGCGTAGCCAGACCCAGGGCGCAAGGACAGGCGATCAACAGTACGGTAATGGCATTGCCGAACGCATAGGCGAACGGCGCTCCCGCCAGTTTCCAGCCGGCCAGCGTCAAACCGGACAATGCCATGACCGACGGCACGAACACCGCGGAAATCCGGTCGACCTGTTTTTGAATCGGCAGCTTCGCCGACTGGGCCTGATCGACCATGTGCACGATGCCGGCCAGTACGGTATCCATACCGACGGCCGTCGCCCGGATCCTCAGCACGCCGTTGCCGTTGACGCAGCCGCCGATGACCCTGTGCCCCGTTTCCTTGACGACCGGCATGCTCTCGCCGGTTACCATGGACTCGTCCACGGTCGAGGTGCCGGCAATAATTTCGCCGTCGGTGGGAATTTTTTCTCCGGGGCGAACCAGTAAAACATCGCCGACCGCTACGGCTTCCACGTCGACGACGATTTCCCGGTTATCCTTGATCAGAACGGCCGTCTGCGGCTGCAAATCGACCAATTGCCGTATCGCTTCACCGGCTTTGCCTTTGGCGCGTTCTTCGAGATAACGGCCCAGCAGCACGAAGGTGATGATCGCCGCGGAGGCTTCGAAATAGATGTGCCCGCGCCGACGGAAGAAGGAGGGCAAGCTGTAAGCGTAGGCCGAACCCACGCCGAGCGCGATCAAGGTATCCATGTTGGCGGCTCGATGCCGGGCGAGCTTCCGAGCCTTGACGAAAAAAGGTTTGCCCGAGCCGAACACTACCGGAGTCGTCAGCAGGAATTGAAGCCAGTGCAGCGGCCGGGACTTTGTCATCGTCATCGCCACGGCGACGACCGGAGCGCTCAACAGAGCGGACCAGAGAAGTCGCCGCCGGGCCGACTCGATACGCTGTTGCTCCTTTTTAATTAAGTTTTTCCGCTGCGAAAGCGTATCCATCGGAAAAGCCTTGTAGCCAAGGACTTCGATGCGGGCGCACACGTCCTCCCTGCTTAATTGCCCCTGGACGGCCAGGGTTTCGGTGCCGAAATTGACGCTGGCCGCTTTTATTTTCGGCTCGCGTTTAAGCACCATTTCCAGCAACAGGGCGCAGGAAGCGCAGGTCATGCCCTCGACGGCCAGTTCGAACTCCTGCAGGGGACCGGAAAAATCGGCTTTTTCCTGCCGGATCTCGCCCCCCGGCCTGGCCGCGATATTGCCCAGCACCGCATCCAGTAAAATCAGCAAATTGGCCTTGGGCAAACCCTTGGGATCGAACTCGACGACTACCGTTCCAAGCTGGGCCGTAAACCGGACATTTTTGATCTCCGGCCTCTTGCGCAGAAGGATCTCAAGAATGTAACAGCGCTCCGGATCCTTTTTCAATATCGGCGCAAACGCCCGGATCCGCCGTTTTAACTGATGGATCAATTGATAATTTTTGTAGGGTGCCGATGCTATGGCCATCGTTTTAAATCCGTGACAAAATCAAGAAAAAGCTTATCCGCCGTGTGTTCCGGCCGCTCCTCGGGCACAAGGCCGGCAATCGGCCGCCGGCCGGACCGCACAGTATCCGGCAAAATTATTTGGGCCTGCGCGAGCGCATCAGCAGGAAAATCATGTAAAACACCGCCACCCATTCGTAACGGTATTTGAAAGGCCTGGGAATCCATTCTTTGGTAATATGGTCCCAGTGCAGCCTGATCAGGAACAGCACGAGAACGTCATTGAAGAAATCGATAAAGACTTTTTCGGGATCGTTAAAAAATTTTCCCTGCTGACGAAATCCCGTTTTGGTTAAAATCCTGGCCGCCAGCAGAGTTTCCTTGGCATCGCCGTATTTTTGACCAAACCACCTGGAAATCTTGAGTTGCCTGAATTTGTTTTTGAGACCCGGTCCGGCCTGTGTTGAAACGGCCCGCTGACTCTCCGACATCGCTTTTCTTTCCAGGCCGCCCACGATATCGAACAACAGCCGGGCAAGCGCGGTAAAATCGCAAGCCGCTTCCTGATACCGAATCGACAGCTTGGCCTGGCGCCGATAAACCTTGACCCGATAAATGCCGTCCACAGCCGAAAGCTGATCGGCTAATGCCTTTGCAATGCCCGCATCGGTGAACTGAACAGGTATCTGGAAGCGCACATGCCCAGGCTCCCGGTAACGCAGGACGAACTGTTTTTGGATAGCCATAAGTTAAAACGAAACTGAGAATAGACAAAAACGGGCGATTTCTGCTTCAGTAGAAATCGCCCGTTTATTTGAACAGATAATGAAAAGATTTCGATCCGGGGCGAATCAGCCTTCCTCCTTGGTCTCCGCAACCATATCCTCCAGATTTTCTTTTTGCTGCAAGACAAAATCTTTTCCCGTGTCGACGACTTTGGTAGCGCCGGCAATGATTTCCTTTCTGTATTTATAAACCAGCACTCCGGCCACAACCCCAAGACCGAAAACAAGCGCCGGATGTTTCGTCAATTTACTCACCCATTTTCCTCCTTTCATAACCGCCGCAGAAGTCACGGCCCCCTTTACCGCCTGTTTACTCATAGCTTCTCCGGCATGACTCATGCCCTTCATCACTTCTTTCCCATGTACATGCGCCATGTTTTTTCTCTCCACCAATAACGATTAATCAACAATAAATTCAACTCTTGCCGGATTTTATCAAGAAACGGTGCATTGCTTCCGGACTGCGGCTCGTAACGACCGGGTGCGATAGCGCTCAAGCCTCACTCCGTTTCGTCGATTTGATCGGGAACATCGAGCACCGTCTCCTCGTGCAGCATCTGATATATGCCTTTGCAACCCTCGCAGCAGAACGCCTTGTCCCCTTCCTTCGTGCGCAGTTTGAAGCCTTCAATTTCAACAGGAAGCCCGCAAAGATCGCATGCTTTCGTATTCTCGCCCATAGCAGCCAATAATTCATTTAATATTAACAAATACTACTAAACTAGCAGGCTTTGAGCAATACGGATGTGAAAAGCAAGCTACCGAACTCGTCCGGCAGTTCCTGCTTCAGCAAGGGGGAACGCGAGCTTTCAATCAGGATTCGGCCGAATCGAAGCGGGCAGGACTGAAAGAGAGAGCCGATTACCAACCTCTTAGTCCAACTCAACCGCAACGCGCGACAAGCCTTTTCTTAATCGGCCCGATTCTGGCCAAGTCACCAATTCAGAGTCGGAACGGTTTTAATTCATCCCCGCAGCGCCTGATTGCTGGCCTTCATCATGGCCATTCTCAAGGCACCCGTGACGCTCGCGCCCAAACCGAGACGCGTCGCGAACGCGGGAATCAATATCATCGAAACCAGTGCAAGGCTGGTTCCCAAAAGCAGGGATCCCTGATTTCCGGCTTTGTGATTGACGTGGTGGGTGGCTAATTCTTGATTCATTTTTATAACCTCGTTACGGCGCATGCTTGTACCGATATGAAATAAGCATAAACAGTGCCAGGAGCAATACATAACAATCAGAAACATGCCGGCACTTGACCCCAACCGGTACAGACTCCATTTTTCCGTGTTGTTCGGCCGAATCTTCGGCGGCCGCCGCATTACGACCGAAATATTTCTCGCTCAAAAACCCGGACGGCATCGAAAAAATTTTTTACTCAGCGTAATCCAAGGTATTTGCCGCATTTGGACTGTGTTAAATAACACAGTTTAATTATTGCCTCTGTTGCCCGATCGTCGAGGGATGGCTGATCACTCTCTTCTACTTTTTCGCGCTTGCAGAAAGCTCGGAAAATACAGCCGACTCCCTCTCTCCGGCGCTCCCGTCACCGATGTTTCATCAAATTAAGACCGGTATTTTTCCAATAAAATCCCCCACGGTTAATCGGTCAGGCGCACTTTGGCAAAGCCGCCGTTTTCGGTTCGGAGATTGGTCACCTGCCCGTGGTAAATGCGCGCGGTCAAGCCGAGCAGACGCTCCCGATAGGTAAACAGCCGATAGTCGGTCTTGAATTGCTCGCCTTCTCCGCCTTGCGTCAGTGAGGGCTCGATGCGCCGTTGCAGCAGAGTGTCGGCTTGCTCCAGTTCGGCAAATTTGTGCCGGGTCAGTTTTTCTCCGACATATACGCCTCGGCTGGCATAGCCGGTATCGGGCTTGAAGACCCATTGCTTCCGGGTTCGCCAGGCTTCCTCCGAAGTCAGTGAATGGAGCGGACGCGTTTCCGGAATCGTCTCGGACAACAGGGCGGCTTCGCGTTCGCCTAATCCGAAGCTCCGCATCAACTCGGGCTGAGACCATAAAATCATTCGCTTCTTGTCGGCGAGCAAGCCGTAGGTATGAGGATTCGGGCTCAGGCAGACTTGCCGCCGCAGCCAGGCGTCCCGTATGATTTTCATCGCATCGGTTTGCAAATAAAAATCGCAGTGCCTGTTATAAATCATGTCGATGCGTCGGTCTTCCAGAAACAGTCCGCCCGCTTCGGGCCGGATCGCTTCGGGAGAAGCAATCGCGGCATCGATGCCCGCCTGCAGGAACATCCTTGCGAATACCTGCATTTCCGGATAAAGCGGCTGCTGCTCCGGGGTTTCATCGACAGTCACTAGAAACCCGGGACGCGCCCCCGGCTTTTGCCGAAACAGCGCATAATCGTCGAGAAAGGTTGCCAGCAGCCGACTGCCGAATCGGCCCGAAAAACCGGTTGCCTGCGGACGATAGGTCAAACGGGCGTACCAGAGGCCGCCGGCATTGGTGTTGACTTCGATCAGCTTGGGACCTGCGTCGCCAAGATGGAAATCGTAGCCCATCATGACCGAATGATGTCCCGGATCGAACCGCGCGTTTGCCGGCAACCGGGATTCCAGATAATTCCGGTAGAGACGGTTCTCGCCGATTTTCTGCAGCAGCCGAACCAATCTCACCATTTTCCGGAAATCCTTAAAGGACAAGTCGGCAGTATAAGGACTGATCGGAGGCTCTAAATTCATATTAAACGGGAGATGAATGGCGGGATGGGGGAATAGAAGTTCGGTCATTTCCTTTTCCAAGGTTAGTCTATTGATTCGATCCCGGCGCGAAGGCCGGGCTTGACGTGTGACGGATTATGCCAAAGGAAGCGCAACGATCGGTGGAACCGTGGTTCCCGCAAAATGATCCGACGCCCCGGGCTTGAGCCGATAAACGAGTCCGGAAGAGCTATCGCATCATCTTGCGAAACTGATCCAGAAACGTTTTACCGTCCAGATAACCGACAATTCGGTAAGCCATTCTTTCCTGCTGCTCCGGCCCGAAGAACAGGATCGCGGGCGGCCCGATCAGGTCGAAGCGGCGCAATAAGGAGCGCGCGGGCGCGTTTTCCTCGGTCACGTCCGCCTGCAGCAGGATGACATTCGACAGGGCGGCCTGCACGTCGGCCTCGGCAAAGGTCGTATGCTGCAACTTCCGGCAGGACACGCACCAGTCGGCATAAAACTCCAGCATGACCCAGCGGCCTTGTTGTTGAGCCTCCGCAAGGCTTTGCTGCAATGCCTGTTCCGTGTCGATTCGTTTGAAAGCAAGCGACGACTTGTCCTGGCACGCCACCGCCACATTGCACACCAGAGCCATATAATCCTTTTGCTGCTCGGTGACCACACCGACAAGCAGGAAAACTCCGTAAATGAATGCCAGGGCTGCGGTGGTTTTCCACAATTTTCTCCAGCCCAGATAGATCAGGGGAATCGTCAATACCGCGCCCCACAGCGCCAGAATGGCCGGCAACGGCATGATGCGCCCGAGCATCCAGACCGCTACCGCCAGGAGGCCTACTCCGAAAAAAACCCGAGTGACGTGCAGCCATGCGCCGGCCCTGGGCATCAGCTTTCCGGCCGACGTGCCCACAATCAACAAAGGAATGCCCATGCCGAAGCCGAGTGCGAACAGCGCCGCGCCGCCGAGCACGGCGTCCCCCGTCTTGCCGATATAGATCAACGCTCCGGCCAGCGGCGCCGTAACGCAAGGCCCGACGGCCAACGCCGACAGCATGCCCATCACGGCAGCGCCCAGCCAGTTGCCGCGCCGCTGCCGGGAACTGAGAATTCCCAGCCGGGTTTGAATAAAGGAAGGCATCTGGAAGTTGAACACGCCGAACATGGACAAAGCCAGCCCCAAAAAAATGATGCTGATGCCTATGAGCACCGCGGGCTGTTGAAAAACGGCTTGAATATTCTTGCCGAACAGTCCGGCTAAAACCCCGAACAGGGTATAGGTCGCCGCAGAAGCCAGCACGTAACAAAGAGACAGGCCGAACGCCCGGCGCGCGCCCTGACCCGGCCCATGGCCGCCGATCACGCCGGAAATGATCGGAATCATCGGAAAAACGCAGGGCGTGAACGCCAGCAGCAGACCGAAGCCGAGAAAGCTCAGCATGACGAGTCCTAGAGAACGGCCAGTGAATACCCGCGCAATCCGGTCCTGTTCCGAGACGAAAGGCGGCGGGCTGCCGGACGGAACTTCCCGGACCGATCCGGACAGACTCGCTTCCGGCAAATCGAATTCGACCGTTTTCCGAATCGGCAAATAACAGACGCCGGCCTCGGAACAGCCCTGATAGGCGACTTCAAGCAGTAATTTCCTTTCCTTGGGATCCAGACGACGAAGCGGAAGCTCGATTGCCAGTTTTCTCCGGTAGGTTTCGACGTCCCCGAAATTCGGATCGTGCTTGAGCTCCGCCGCCGGCAAAATGGGCGCGCCCGTCTCGATCTTCGGCGTCAAGGAAGTCCATTTGATTTTATCCCGGTAGAGATAATAGCCGCCCGCAATAGTCCACGAAAACGCCAACGTATCGGAATCCTTTACCGCATAGCTCAATTGAAAAGCCGCATCGGGATCGAGCAGTTCAGCGTCGTCGAGCGCCAGAGACGGGCCCGGCAGCCAGATCATCAGACAAAAAAGAAAGAACGGAATCGGCAGTTTTTCAAACATCGCTTGTCTATATCAAAAGAACTTGCCCCTTATGATACGCTTGCCGGATCAATAACTGGGCGCGTTGCGGGTGGTCCATTGAATGGCCAGGTTGGCGAAAAAGCCGTCCCCCAATTGCACTTGTTGAAAAGGCAGTCCCTTGGCATTCACCATGTCTCTCGAGTTCAGGTCTTCATAAATCGGCAAGCCCACCGAGCCGCGCAACTTGAAATTGCCGCCGAAGGCATTCAGGAAGCGATAATCGCTGACAAAAGCCAGATTGACCGCGGTACCGCCGCTGTTGCCGATTTTAAAGCCGCCGTCCTGATTTTTCTCGGTATAGCTGGCATCCATTTCCATACCCACCATCAGATTGTAGTTGGGCGTATAGTGCAGCGCCAGACCGGCGGTTGCCACGTCCCCGAAGGCAAAATCGTCGTCATTGGCGGGATTGGCCGTATACAGCGCGGAGGAGTGCAGCCAGAAATCCTTCCAGCGCTGCGAATACAGCAAGCCTCCGGTGAACGTGGCGGTGTCCTTGCCCAGTTGCAGCGCCGGCCCGACCTTGACGAGATCCCTTTTGGCCAGCGCATTGAAACTTTTTTCTCCGGCGAACTGGCCGGTCGGCAAGGTAGTGCCGAGCAGGATACTGACGAACTTATCCCAGCGGGTACTGCGCCAAAAATTGTAACGGCCTTCCAGGGTAATGTCTCCGATGCCGTTTTCATCGGCGATGGTTTCGTTGATCTGGCCGTTGGTTTGGACCAGCGTCTTGGTTCTCCGTTCAAGCCACGGCACGTTAATGAACAACGCCAGATCATCGGTCGGCGAATAGTTCACGATCAAGGCCTGCTGATGGCCTTCGAGCTTGCTCGGCGCCTGCGGCTGCGCTTTGTTGGCGCGGATGAATTCGCCCGGAACCTGGCTGCTGGCGGAGCCGATTTTGACCCGGTCCTTTTCGGTGTAGCCGTACACCATGCCGACGCTGAAATTGCCCTTGCCCGGTGTCACCGCGGTGCGAATCCGGAACGGCGCGGTCGTGCCGACGGGCGATACGTCATCGTAAGCGATGCGAAAATCGATCACCTCGCCGCCTTCTTTGGCGGCGAAAGCCTCGGCCTCGTCGCGGTTGGCGAAAGCGATGTAGTTGGGCACCATGTCCGGAATCACTTCGCTGCCGATAACGTAAGTCGCCTCTTCCGCATCGACCAGTTTACCGGAAACCCAGTCGTGCACCTTGACCGATTCAAATGCCGAAATGCCTCCGGCGTCCTCGACTTCGCGCAGCATGCAGGCAACGCCGCACGTGTATTCCTTCCTGCCGTCCTTATAGATCAGCTCGGCGGCGCTCTTTTGGTATTCGTCTATCCACATGCCGCAAACCCGGCAACTGGCTCTTTCATGCGGCTCTTCGGCGCGCAGTTGGAACGACGCCAACACCAGCAGGCAACCTGTCAGCACGGCCGCTATTTTAAAAATAGCCTTCATAAAAATCTCCTTTGTTCAAGACAGTTGTAAAAAACTTTTTCAGTTCGTCGAGTTCCGCTTCCCCGGTCTTCTTCGCGCGCAAGATGCCTTCTCCGTCGATCACAAACGTCGCCGGCAATCCGATGACGCCGAACCGCCGGGCGGCAAGACCGTATTCGTCGATCAGCAGCGGATAGCTTAAATGTCCGAAGCGGTTGAAGCGCTCGTCGCTGGCTTCCACCCGGCCGACGTTGACCGCCACCGGCAGGAAACGGCGGCTCTTGTATTTCTGATGGAAATGCTCCAGGTCCGATAACCTGTCTTTGTTGCAGAATCCGCAATCGACCGACCAGAAACGGACCAGCACGACCTTGCCTTTGAAGTCGTCCGGAAACTTCACCGTATTGCCCCGGAAATCCAGGAGAGTGACCGACGGCGCCGGATCGCCGATCGCCAGGCCGCCCTGCCTATGGCAGCCGGCCAGCAAGACCGCGAGCAAGAAAACCGGCAGCAGCCGGAAGCGGACGCAGGCCATGACGGTCATGAGCGCCGGTCCAGCGATTCGATCACGGCCGGCGTGACTTCCTGAAAGCGCAGGATCGACTTGCCCTCGTGATCTTCCAGAAATTCCTGCGCCGATTCCCGATCCTTGAACGGCAACAGCTCGTGCCCCATGGGCCCGAGTACGTCCGAACCGATTACATAAAAGGCGGATTTGGCGTCGATCAGTTCGACGTCGTAATAATCGGTGACCTCAATGCTCCGGATCTTGTCCGCCGACCTTCCCGGCGTGTATTTGCCGGTATCGAACACATGCTTGAACATGTCCTTGGCGCCGTCGTAGAAATAGGCCGCGTCGTCCTGAAAGACAATCCGGGCGACCCATTTCGGATATTTGTAAACGAACATGCCACAGACCGGGCAGCGGTCGCTTTTCTTGATTTCGACGTCGTCTTCGCCGCCGTGGCCGGAATTGCCGACGAACAACAGCAGGGCCAGCACCGGCCAACGGATAAAACGGAAATAGGCTCGAATGCTCATCGTTACATGACCAGATTGGAATCAAGGATTTTATAAGTGACCAGGACGGCAAAGGCCGTGTATAACAGCACCGAAGCCAGCGTCAGCCGGGCGATGAAACCGCCGAGCACGTCCTTCAGGCTTGCCACTTTGCGAAAAGGCATCAGCACGCCGGCGCCGATGCCCGACACCACCGCGCCGAACAGCAGCAGATAGAGCAGATAGCCGATGTAGTGGTACTCTTCCATGATGAGACAGAACGGGCAGTGATGCGTCGGCAGTTCGTAAATGTAGAGCGAAATAAAGGAAACGATCGATGCCAGCGAGACGACGAACATCGCCAGGCTCAAGCCGGCATAGACATAGCCGCCCTTTCCTTTCGAATAAAAATAAAGGCCGCTGGCCAAAGTGATCAGCAAGGATCCATAAAAAACCCGGATCATCGGACGGGCCGGCAGCGAAGCGATTTCGGAGCCCAAGCCGCCGGATTTTTCGGCGCTGAACAAACTGCCGCAGCAGGAGGTGATGACATCGGCTTCCATGCTCAGAAAATAGGCGCTGGCGAACAGCGTTTCGATCAGAATGATCGGCGCGATGAGCAAGAGCAGCCGATATTTCTTTTTGATCAGCGGATAATCGTAGCCTTGATTGTCGGCATGATTCAGCACCAGCCAAAGCCCGGCGAGCAGGAAATTGACCACCTTCAATACCAGGGTCGGATAGCCGAACGCGTTGACGTTCAGCGTGCCGGCGGCGCACATCGCACCGACGAACAAGGGGCACAAGGTATCGGCCGTGAACACGTACAGAAACAGCGAAAGCAATTGCAGGCCGAAGACATAGCCGAGCAGCGTCGAAATCAGATAGGTCTTGCGCTCGAGAACCAGTTGCAATTCTTCGCCGCTCTCGATATTCCAGCTTCTCAGGATTTGCGCGCCGAAGTAGGCCGCATAGATCACCATGAAACAACTGACGTACGATGCCAGCAGATTGGCGATGACGGTCGGATGCAGGATCACGCCGGCTCGCCTTCGATCTTGCCGTCGCGCAGATTGACGACCCGGTCGACCGCCGCCGACTCATAGACCAAGGGGTCGTGGCTGGTGATGATCACGGTCTTGCCTTCCGCCTTGAATTTCTCGACGATTTCCATGAATCGGCAGGACAGATGGGTGTCGAGATGCGCGGTCGGCTCATCGGCGATGATGATGCCGGGATCGTTGATCAGCGCGCGCACGATCGACACCCGCTGGGCTTCGCCGCCCGAGAGCCACTCGACTTTCGCGGCCGCCTTGCCGGCGAGATTGAGCTGGTCCAGGCCTCGAAGCGCCTTGACTTTCAATGCCGAGCGCTTTTCGCCGAGCGGATAGGCCGGCAGCATCACGTTCTCCAGCACCGAAATGCCCTTGATCAGATTCGGCTGCTGGAAAATGAAGCCGAAAGTCTTGCGGCGGATGTCGGTCAAAAAGCGTTCGGGCAGGCTGGTGATTTCGCGGCCATTCAATCGGACCCGCCCCGCGGAAGGCCGGCTCATGCAGCCGACGATGCTCAGCAGCGTCGTTTTGCCGGAACCGCTCGGGCCTTTCAGAACGGTAACATGATTTACGGCGATCTTCAGGTTGACGTTGTTCAGCGCCGAAAACTCGCTGGGGTTGCCGGCATTAAAGACTTTTCTGACGTTGACCAGTTCGATCATGATTATTCTCCGGTGTGCCGCATCGCGGTATCGGGATCGATCGTCGCAGCCCGCCAGATCGGCACGATCGTCGCCACGGTATAGGGAATGACGGTCAGAAAAAACAGCGTGGTCAGTTGTTCGGCATTGATGAACGGCGTCAGCTCGAAATTCGGATACAGGCTCGACCAGCCTTTCAACGCCGGCTCGAATACCAGCGAGCCGGTGAAGAACACATGTACATAAGCCAGAATGACGCCCGTAAAAAACGCCGTCAGCGACACGATGGCGCCTTCCCAGAACTTCATCTGGATCACGTCCGCGGTTTCCCAGCCCACCGCCTTCAATATGCCGATTTCCCGGCGTTCTCCGGCGCTGAGGCCCGACGCCTTGTCCCAGGCGAAAATCACGAAGGCCAGCACGGCGGCCGAAAACACGACGATCATCATGCCGCCCCGCCAGTTGAAGATCGAATCGTAGGTTCTCAGAATCTCGTCTCGGACCAAGGGCCGGGAATCGGGCAGGCGCTTCTTGATTTTCGCCGCCACGGTCGCTATTTCGCTGGGATTTTTGACCGTTACGGTCACGTCGGTCACAACCTGTTGCTCGATGCCGAACAGCTTTCTGAAGTCATCGGCGGTGATCAGCATCAGATCGGCGGAGACCAGTTCCGATTGCGACGACAGAACGCCGGCAATCCGGAAATTCAAAACCGTACCGTCATAGGCCCGGAACGGCATGTAGTCGTCCTTGCCGATGCCGCGGAGTCGGGCGATGCCGTTGCCGATGATCAGGGTGCCGGGTTCCAGGCGGGCGCCGTCGAATTCGAACAAAGGCTTGCCCGCGCCGTCTTCGCCAGCGCCGGCCGGTGCTTCCTCAACCACGGCGGCATGGGCGGACGCCTCGTTCGGCTTGCTCGCCGGCGGCGTCAGCAACGTATAGTTGGCGCCGACCAGGCTGTCGTAATAATATCCCCACAATCGGCTTTCCACGGCGGCGACGCCGCGAATTTTCCGGATCGAGTCGATGTAACCGACGGGAAACAGATCGTGCCGGCCGGCCACGATTTTCTGCACGACGATTTCCGGCGAGCCTTTCAGAATCAGCGAAGCTTCCTTTTTGATCGAGTAGGTAAAAAACATCGTCGAGGCCAGGATGAACACAATCAGCGTGTACAGCATCAACAAGCCGGTGTTTTTCACTTTCCTGCGCAGCAACGAGGAAATCGTAAAGTCAATGATGTAACGCTGCTTTTCAATCCATGTTTTCATGGCTGCGGGCTTATTCCGACGGGTGGCTGGGTAAACGAACCGGAAGGGAAATGTTCGAAGGACAGGGGATGATCCTGGAACGGCGTATTCAGATCGGCCTGCGACAAATGCCGGGTGTAGCGGGCTTCGGTAAAAAGGCACAGATCGGTCAGTTTCAGCGTTTCGACCAGCTCGGCCTTTTCGGCCAGGCTGCTTTGCCCGACGTTTTCACGAAAAGACGCATGGGTCAGCAGCAGTGCCAACACCATAACCTGAACAGTCAGGCAATAAAAAAATAGCGACGAATATCTCATGTCTTGTTATCCGGAATACGGATGCCCGAAACCGATGTAAAAATATGGGGAGCTCAGGAAACCGCCTTTCCAGATCCAAACCCCACCGATTTTCAGTAAAATTTCCGCTGCCCGCATAACTATCTAAAAATTCCGATATTAGAAATTTCAAATACTCGTATTTTAAAAACAGGTAATAGTTTGCATAATCCATACCATTTTTTAAATTAATCTTGGTGATCATTGTTCGCGGCGCGGTTTTCCCTTCTCCAGAACAGCAGCCTGCCGGTGGATGCGCTCTGCTTATCCACCGGCTACGTTTTGAGTTTATGGCGAAATTGCCGGCCCGCATTCCGCAAGGCATCGGGGTAAAATTAAACTATGTTATTTACCGCATTATTTTTAAGGGATATGACCTACTTTTATTTTCCATAACGCAGCCCCCGGAATTCCGGCCGGAATTCGGGTATTTTCGAATAAGGATACCGACGGTCTTGCGCTTTCGGTGGACCGGAAATTCACACCGGCGACCAGTGTTCCTCGATAGTCGAAATCAATCTGCGCCATATTTTCTTGAACTCCCGAATGAGGCGTTGCCGGTCGGTTTCTGTTGCCGGGACGTCCTCGGGAGAAGCGGGCTGTACCGCTTTTATGCGATCGGCAGGAAGCTTGTTTTCGACAATGATGAAAGTGCCCGGCATCATGCCCATCCAGCAACTCCACGGCACGACTCCGGTTTCTTTGGGGGTGAATTCGATGGTTTGTTTGCCGGGCTCGATGTTGATCTTCAGATCGTATTGCGGAATGACAATCTCTCTGTTGCACTCATTCAATTCCTTGCCGTCAATAACCCATTTGACCGGCACGCCTTGCCGGAGCGTAAAGCGATTCGGAGAAAAGCTCGTTTTTAAAACCTCCATCGAAATCGTCTGTTCCGTAGCGGAAGATTCCGATTCGGCAGTAACCGGCGACCATTTCTGCGCAACGCGCGCCACCAGCGTATTGACGTCGATGCCGGTGCCGGCTACGGCCAGGCCTCGGTTGAGCATGACGGCGCCCAGCAGGACAACGATGACGCCCGAAGCCTTCAATAATTTCGGGGTCAGATTCGCCGACAAAAGGCTGGTGAGAAATCCGAAACCCATCAACAAAGGCAGCGTGCCGAGGGCGAAAAAAAACAGAATCGCCGCTCCTTCGGACCAGTTGCCGGTGCCGGCGGCCATCACGTACATCGCCTGCAACGGGCCGCAAATGATCATCAGCCCGTTGAGCAGGCCGATGACGAAAGGATTGCTGTGCTTTCGGTATTCCTTGCCGACGAAACGCATCACGAACGAAGGCGCCTTCAACTGGAAATGACTGAGCGCCGGAAACCATTCCAGCATGTGGAAACCGAACAGGATCAGAAAAAACCCGGCCGCCATGCCGACGATGCCCTGAGTCAACGGCGTAAAGGCCACGACGGCGCCGAAAGCGCCGAATAACGCGCCGATCACGGTATAGGACGTCGTCTTGCCGAGGCCGTACAGCAAATGAGTACCGTACGACTGGTGCCCGCGCGCGGCGCTTTTCGCGACATAGCCCAGAATGAGCGGTCCGCACATGCCCACGCAATGGAAACTGGTCAGAAAACCGATCAGAAACAGCAGCCCGTAGCTGATGTTGCGGCCCAGCTTGGGCATTTCGGCGTGATCCATGAACCAACTGTCGAGCCAGAGAATAAATCCTATTCCCAGCAAGGCAATCGAAACCGCAGCCGTTTTTTTTATGAATTTAAAAAAAGAACCGGAAGTCGAAGAATTTGAATCAGGATGTGCTTTTTCGTTTGCCACGGGCGGGATCGGTTTCAATTAAAATTCGAGAAATGGGAAAAGGACGCTTCCGTTTCAATGCGTCCGAACATCATAACAAGCAAAAAGGTTGCCAATTTCCAGAGGATCCAGCCGAATAAAGCAAAGACTCTCAAGACGCGCGCCTCGGCTTTGAGTGATCCGCTCTTGCCGCTCCGGAAAATAACCTCCTTCGTATCGCTCCGAATCGATCGTTTAGGATAGCCGATTGCCGAAAGCTAAAGTTTGCATAAAAATTGCTTTTAAATTCGACATAAAGTTTTCTTGATTTACGCGTACTGCCGGCAGCCTGGGAACGGATCAATTCGCGCCGGCGCGCAATCGGAAAACGCTCTAAAATACAACCACGAACAATAGGACTATTCAGAAATATCATGAGAAATCCATCGCATAAAATCGACCGCAACCTGATGACGCGCTCACCTACCGAACCCGTCGGCGAATCGCCCCGGATCGACCGCGTCGCCAAAGGCATCGCCACCGGCGTCGCCGCTTCGCTGATCGTTCAGACCGGCAAAAGCGCGGCAGGAACCCTGGTTAAAAACCCGCTGTTCGTCTTCGGCGTGGGGATGTTGGCCGGCTATTATGCGAGCAAATACCGCAAGGAAATCCTTTCGGTCAGCCGCCAAGCCGCCAGGCAAGGCAGTGATTTTGTCGCGCGGCAGAAAGAGCATCTGAAGGAATTCGTAGCCGAGTGCCAGGAAGGGCCGGAAGACACGCATTGATCCTTGACCAGACGGCTTTTAGTCCTTTCGCTTGCGGATGCTTTGACGTGGAGCCGTGCCAGACTTGGATTGGCTATGCTAAGTGTCGAATCTCAGATTTAATGAAATGTTAGCATCTATAATTTTCAATGAGTTACAAAAATTATGAGAATTAGGTTTTCGTAAAAATCTCATAATTAAAGGTAAAAATTTGGAGAAATCTCATAATTTATGAAATCTTGTCAAAGTTGAAAATTAGCAGTGCTTCCTTTAATCTAAAAAGTTTATTTAGAGGGTCGGCTCACAAAACGGAAAAAATCGTACGGTAAGCGTGTGCTGATTCTGTGGCGTCCAGCCGTACAGCGTTGAAAACGCTCATTGCAATGCTTTTGCCAACGCGGAGCCGATCCTGGACACGGTTTGGTTGCTCGCCATCATGTTGGTCTGGGTGATATAGATGGCAATGACGACCGCTGATCGTTTGGGCGGCCAGACAACTGCGATGATGGATCGTGACCCATGACCTCCCGCCCCCGACTTGTCCACAATTCGCCAATCCTTCGGCAAGCCTGAGCGTAGTAAGGCATCGGCGACTTGGTCCTCGAATATCCATTGCGTTAGTTCGTCACGTGCCGGGACGGAGAAGATATCGCCGAGCAACAGTGTTTGTAGGCTTCGTGATGCCGCAAGTGGCGTTGTCGTATCGCGTATGTCCCCCGGTGTGGCCTCGTTGAGATCAGGTTTTCGCCGGTCCAGGCGTGCCTGGTTGTCACCGATCGACCGCATGAACGCGGTGAGTGCCGATGCCCCACCAATCGCATCCAATGCTAAATTGGCGGCCGTATTGTTACTGATACTAACCCCCTGCATATTGACTCAATCTTGGATGGGGATAGTTTCATCAATGCCTCCCTTACCCTCTTGAGGGGTATATCACATTATTGTTTGGCCGCCATCGATGACCAATGCATGGCCAATGATGAAGGGGACCGCATCTGAACACAGCCATAGGACGGCGTTGGCGATTTCTTCAGGCTGACCCATGCGCCCGATCGGCTCCTCCGAGATCACCCTCGCCCGCCCCTCGGCGGTGCCGCCGGTGAAGCGAGCCATCATCGGGGTGTCGATATAGCCGGGGCAGACGGCATTGATGCGGACATTCGCCGCCGCATAGTCGAGGGCCGCCGCTCGGGTGAGACCGATCACGCCGTGCTTCGCGGCGGTGTACGCAGGGTTGCCCTTGATGCCGATGATTCCCGCACCCGAGGAGGTGTTGACGATCGCGCCGCCTCCGTGCTTGAGCATCAGCGGGATCTCGTACTTCATGCACAGGAAGACGCTGCGGAGGTCAATGGTCATGATCCGGTCCCACTCCGCTTCGTCCAACTCCGCGAGCGGGACCAACTGCTTCTGTTCGACGCCCGCGTTGTTGAAGGCGGCGTCCAGTCGCCCGAACGTCCCGACAGTCTGGTCCAGCGCGCTCTTCACATCCTCGAGCCGCGTAACATCGCAAGTGACAGCGAGCGCCCGTCCACCTATGTCTTCGATCTGGCAGGCCGTTTCCTGGTTGCCCTGTTCCGAAATGTCGACGACCGTTACACAGGCTCCCTCGCGGGCGAACGCCAGCGCCGCGGCACGTCCGATCCCATTCGCCGCTCCGGTTACGAACGCAACTTTATTCTTAAAAGAGAGATTCATAATCAAACTCCTAATTTTAATGAATGCATTTTCTTCACTCCGACTTGAGAGAAACCATGTCGATAGAGAAGCGATATTTCACACCGGACTTGAGCCGTCTTTCGTAGGCTTCATTGACCTTCTGGATAGGGATGACTTCAATGTCGGCGGTGATATTATGTTCGCCGCAATCGAAGTCCATGATGAGGCACCCATACAACCCGTCTTCGTCAAAGCGTTGATGAGCCGCCGGTGCCTCGGCCGCCGGGAAAGTCTTGGCTACCCGCAGGGGCAGCAAGCCGCCGACTACATCTTGGCCGCCAGTGATGCCAAGCTGTGGGTCGATGCCTTCGCCAATTTCGTCGATAGTGGCGGCGGCGCCTATGCCGGGAACGGATGGCGACTGCGCTCCCGTGAACCATCCCGCAAGGAAACCATCGCGCATCATGACATCCACCGGATTGATCCCGGCGGCAAGCACTTTGGCGCGTACTTGGCCCGGCACTGAATGCGGGCCGGGAAATTCCACCAAATGCTGAACCTCGCGACCACCGTAGTTGTTTAATCTCACTGCATACATATGTGCGTTGCTCCTTATTTAGTCGGCGCGAGAGATCGTCACGCGCATTTGGCCCGGCTGGTTAAGCATCTCGATTCCGGAAGTGATCCTTGCAATTTTGATGACGCCGGATGCGTCAGGGCCGCGCCCACGGTAGAAAGCGATATTCCCCCACGGCGCGTAATAGGCAATGTCGCCCACGTCACCGGCATCAGTAGACGCTGCTCCTTCTTCCGAAAGACGCTTTGGCAACGTGCCGCTGACCTTCCCGGCAGGACCGAAATCCCGCATCGTGACGGTCAACGGCAACATGGTGATACGGATATTCACGCGACCTACTCCTTTGTGAACGGGAGCGGCGTCACTCCCGGAAATGACTGTTTCGGATACGCTTGACGCCGCCGTTACCGAACCTGCGGCACCCAGCAAAGCGCAAAGAATGCGTTTGCGTGTTATCGGTTTCGCGGTGACGTGCAGCATGGCATGTGCTCTATTTGAGATTGGCGCGGAAGAAAGCCGCCAGCTTATCGAACGGAATCACATCCACCCGGTCGTACAAATCCGTGTGGACGGCACCTGGAATAATCATGAGTTCCTTCGGCTCCGCTGCGGCTGCGTAGGCGGTTTCGCTGAAATAGCGCGAGTGCGCCTTTTCACCGTGAACAAAGAGGATTGGACGGGGCGAGATTTCCTTGATGTAGGTCAGGATCGGCATATTCATGAACGACAGCGGAGTCGTGAGCGTCCACGAGCCATTCGAGTTGACCGCTCGTGGATGGAAGCCGCGCGGCGTCCTGTAGTAGTCGTGATAGTCCACTAGGAATTGCACTTCGCCGCCTTTCAGCTCATTCATAACCGGACCATACGCCGGTTTTCCGTTCTCCGCATCCTGCCAACGCTGCCTGCTCAGTTGCTCCAGCATGTGCGTGCGCTGTTCGAGGGTCACGCTGTCGTTGTAGCCCTTGGACATGAGCCGCGCCATGTCATACATGGTGCTGGCCACAACGGCCTTGACGCGCTGGTCCACGGCGACGGCATTCAACGCCATGCCGCCCCATCCGCAAATGCCGATGATGCCGATTCGCTCACGATCGACGAAAGATTGCAGACCAAGAAAATCAACTGCCGCGCTGAAATCCTCGGTATTAATATCCGGCGAGGCAACATTGCGAGGCTCGCCGCCGCTCTCCCCGGTATAGGACGGATCGAAAGCCAGTGTGACGAATCCGCGTTCGGCCATCGTTTGCGCATAAAGGCCCGAGGACTGCTCCTTCACTGCTCCAAAGGGACCGCCAACTACAAGCGCCGCCAGTTTGGCGCTAGCTTTTTTTGGCTGATACAGGTCAGCCGCCAATGTGATGCCATAGCGGTTCTTGAACGTTACCTTTTGGTGGTCAACTTTGTCGCTTTTCGGGAAGGTTTTATCCCACTCTTGAGTCAATTGCATGATGTTTCCTCCGTTTGAAGCTGGATTTGTTTGTGCCATAACGGCCTGTGAGCTAACCAACATTGCTGCACAGATAATGACGGCGCCTCGGATAAAATTTCTGCTAGGAATATAACTGTTCATTGAGGAACTTTCTTTTGATATCGAATTGAAAATTGAGTGACTACAAAGCAAGCTTCAGAATGATGGTCACCACTTCCGGAGTATAGATGTTGGCAATCCCGAAGATGCAAACGTTGCTCTGCACATTTTCAACAATGCGTGGCAGTTCGCCTTCCTTAATGCCCAACTGGGGCAAGCGCGTGGGGGTGCCGATCTTATTGAACCAACTTTCTAACGCCGCAATACCTTGCTTTCCGGAATCGGCACCAAACACGTTTTTGGCAAACCGCTCGAACTTAGCCGGGTTTCGGTCAAAATACCACTTCATCCAGGCCGGCACCACTACCGAGAGACCAGCACCGTGCGGCACGTTGAACAGTGCCGATAGCGAATGCTCGATGGCATGGTTGGGGTAATTGAAGCCTGCGACGCCGGAATAGGTCAGTCCATTCAAAGCCAAGGTCGCCGCCCAGGCGAATTGGGCACGGGCATCATAGTCGGCCGGATCGTCAAGCAGCGACTCAGTCGTCTCGATCACCGTGACGATCAGGGATTCGACCAGACGAGACTGCAACTTTGGATGCACGCTTGCGGTGAAATAAGCCTCGATCAGGTGAGCGATGACATCCGAAGCCGAATAAACAAGATAATCACGCGAAACTCCTTGCATGAGTGCCGGATTGACGATGGAAACCTTGGGATACAAGACTGAATCCGAGATAAAGAACTTTTCACTGGTTTCGTCATTGGTGACTACCGCGCCGGCGTTCATTTCACTGCCCGTTGCGGCTAACGTTAGGATAGCAAACAGGGGCAGCGCCGCCTCTATGCCGCTCTTGCCGACAAACAAATCCCAGACATCCTCGGCATAGCAAACCCCTGCGGCAATCGCTTTGGCGCTATCGAGTACCGAGCCACCGCCGACGCTCAAAATGGCATCGACCTGATGCTCTCTTGCCAAGGCGATGCCTTCTCGCACCTTCGAAATCACAGGGTTGCTGACGATTCCGCCAAGTTCGACCAAATCAATTCCCTTTTCGGCCAGGTTTTGCTTCACAAGATCGAACAGGCCTTCCCGTTTGATGCGCTCGCTGCCGTAGCAGAGCAGCACTTTTTTGGTGCCGTGATCGGCCAGATGCTGGCCGATCAATTGTTCCTTACCAGTACCGAATTCGATTTTTGTCGGATTGAAGAATGTGAAGTTTTCCATGTCATTGCCCTTTGTGTTAAATCAAATGCCCAACTGCACATGTTGCGATGGATCGAGATGTATTTTTCTCGAAATGATCCGCTCATCGATATACCAATTCTCCGTTTTTATTGCCTAATCCTACATGATGGCGGATTATTGGTTGGCATTAGTGCCTCAAGCGAATATTCTTCTGACCGTAATAGTTTAGAGATTAGATATGCCGACTCAAAATCAGCTTGGACAACAAGAAATGAAATCACTCGAGGTCGTGAGAGAAGCCATGATTGCAAATATCGGGCGATGGACAGTCGGCAAAACGGACTGTGCGACATCGATACCCAGCCTCGCTTTCTTCCGGCGCGAAGCGCCCGCGCCACCTGCAATGTGTTTGGTGGAGCCCAGCATTGTTCTCGTCGTTCAAGGAGAGAAACAGATGCTTGTAGGCGGTGAGGCTTACCCCTACAACATTTACCGCTTCCTGATCACTTCGCTGGACTTGCCAGCTAATTCACAAGTGGGTATGGCGAGCCCGGACAAACCCTGTTTGGGGTTGGTACTGAAGCTAGATTTCCACGTCATAGCAGAGATGATCGCGCATGGCGGGTTACCGTTCCCCATAGAGCGTTCAAATGACAGGGGAATCGGAATCGGTACGGTGACACTCGATTTACTGCAGCCATTCCGGCGCTTGCTGGATTTGCTTGATGAACCCAACGCGATTCCCGTACTTGCTCCGCTGATCGAGCGGGAAATTCACTATCGGCTGTTGATGAGCGATCAAGCCGCACGCCTGTGGCAAATCGCCTCGATAGGGAGCCAGAGCCATCGCGTTGCCAAGGCCATTGACTGGCTGAAAATGAATTACACCGCAACGCTCAGAATCGATGATCTCGCGGCTTACGCGCAGATGAGTACCTCCAGCCTGCATAGTCACTTTCGGCAACTCACCACTATGAGCCCGCTGCAGTACCAGAAATGGCTTCGATTGAATGAGGCAAAGCGATTGATGTTAAACGAAGACAAGGACGCTGCAAGTGCAGCGTTTCAAGTCGGCTACGAGAGCCCATCCCAATTCAGTCGTGAATATACCCGCCTGTTTGGAGCGCCACCTAAGCGCGACATCGCGAGGCTTCGCTCGCTAGAAAATCACCGATGAGGACTGTCAGCTTTGGGGAAATTAGGGGCTTTGTTGCATAAATCCTGTACCAAGTAAACTTCAACTAGATACAATTAAGTCAAGCCGGCATTCAAAACTCGCAAGCACAGCTTAGCATACTAATTTTTCCGAATTCTGCGGCTACCCCGAATTAGATGAACAAGAACAAGCTGCTTCATGGGAGAGTGCAGAACAGTCTCAGCGTTCGTTTCAGCTACCCGAAGGAATGATACTTCCTGAATACCGGAAGATAAATGAGCTGAAAAAACAATTAGGACAATTAAGCGAAGGACAAATCACGTTGATCCGGGATGTCCTTGCCTTAAGCCCACCTGTTGTCCCACGCCGTAAGCAGTAGAGATACCACCATCCCGAGAATGTTTAGTATCCCTTCGTTTCCAGCCCTCATCAAGCCGACTCCGGTTCCATTACACACATCTAAAAACTTTTACAGAATAATCAGTCCTTAGCCATTTCATAAATTCTGAGATTTCATTTCACAATTGTGAGATTTTTTCAAAAATTATGAGATCTGACACTAAGCCATTGAAATGACTTTCCGGAGTCCAACCGGCGAAGAAACCCGGCGTTCCCGGGGTCCGGAGTCAAGGCACTAATCTTGCCCGATCCGTTCCATTTCGGTTACAAGCCACCGTTCGAGCACTCTGACGATATAAGCCTGTTCGGCTTCGGTCAGCGCCCGGCCTTTGGGCAGCCGGTGCCATTTTTCAAGACATCCCCGGCAGCAGCAGGCGGTCGCATGCTGCGCAACGAACACCGGATGACCCCGGAACGGAGTCTGCTTGCCGTCGTTGGGCAAGTGTGCGGGCGCAAGGCGCCTCGTGACGAAATCCGCGGCATGGTCGAGAATCGCCGGAAGACCCTTGCTCTGCAAATAATCGAGCTCTTTCCTTTGCAAATGAAAACGGCTGCGGAACGGCGATTTCGACAGCGCGGCCCATAATTCGTCCGGATTTCTCATGGAAGGCATTTCCTAAAAACAAGCCGGGGCGGCCCGGCATGATTTAAAATCAAGGCTACCCTTTGAATGCGGCCAAAGTCGCCAGAAGATAATCGACGTCCTGTTCGGACTGGTCGGCCGACAGTTGCAGACGGATCTCCTGGTCGCCTTGAGGCACCACCGGATAATTAAGGCCGGTGGCCAGAATATCATTTTCCAGTAAATGCCCGACCAGCGCCGAAGTCCGGCCGGTATCCCGGACAAAAATCGGCACGATCGGATGCTCGCCCGGCAACGTTTCAAAGCCCGCCGCCATCAGGCCGCTTCTCAAGCGGGCGCTGAAGCGGCGCAACTTGTCCAGAAGCTGCAAGCCTTCGCTGCTATCGACGATTTCCAGGGCCGCCAGCGCCGCGGCCGCTTCGGCCGGTGTAATCGGATTCGAATAGATGTACGTCGGCGCCGTCTCGCGCAGATAGGCTATCGCCGTGGCGCTGGCGGCGACATAGCCGCCGTTGACGCCGAAACCCTTGCCCAACGTGCCGATCAGAAGGTCCGCCCGGCCGCCGGTAACTTCTTCGGTGCCCCGGCCGCTCCGTCCGAAAGCCGCCACTCCGTGAGAGTCGTCGACCAGCGTGATAATGCCTTCTTCGTAATTCTGTTCATGCTCCGCGCAGACGGCGATGATCCGGTCGAGCGGCGCGTGGTCGCCGCGCATGCTGAAAATGCCGTCCGTCACCACGCAGACGCGTTTGAACTGGCCCTTGCCGGTCTCCAGGATCTTGTTCAGCGCGGTCAAATCGAGATGACCGTACACGGCTTTCCGTGCCGGCTGAGCCAAGCGGATGGCATTGATAATGCAGTTGTGGTTGAGCTCGTCGCTGACGACCAGCGTGTTTTCCGTAATAAACTGGGGCAGCACGCCCAGCATCGTCGCGTAGGCCGCGCTGAACAGCATGGCCGCTTCGCGTCCGTGGAATGCGGCCAGCTTTTGCTCCAGCCGGCGATGCGGTTCAAAAGTGCCGCTGATAAAACGCACCGCGCCGGGACCGGTACCGAAGCGCTCGGCCGCTTCGGCTTCGGCCTCGATCAGGCGGCGGTCGAGCGACAGGCCGAGGTAGGAATTGGAATTCATGCGGAGGAAAGCGCGATCGCCGCAGCCTTCCAGAAAATAGCGCGGCCCGAAACCGTCCGTTCCCGGCTGGATGCCGGCAATGACTTTTTCCCGGCCTTTGGCAACGCCCTGCTCCTGTAATTGAAGTAATTTGTTGTTGAGCAACGGCTCTAGTTTGTTCAGCGGCATCGGAACCTCCCTCTAGCCTTTATGCAATTTGAGTTCGATCTGTTCCAGCATGTCCTTGACCATGACCGGCAAATCGTATTCGGCCCGCCAGCCCCATTCGACGCGGGCGGCCTCGTCGTTCATGTGCCGGGGCCAGGAATCGGCTATCGCCTGCCGCGCCGGATCGACTTTATATCGAATGCGGAATCCGGGGATGTGTTTTTGTATTTCCGCCGCCAATTGCTCGGGCGTAAAACTCATCGCGGTGACATTATAGGCATTGCGATGCCTTAACGCCGAGCCGTCCGCCTCCATCAACCGGACCGCGGCCCGTATCGCATCGGGCATGTACATCATGTCCAGCCGGGTATCGGCCCGAAGATAGCAGTCGTAATGCTGCGACGCCACTGCGGCATAAAAAATATCGACGGCGTAATCGGTCGTGCCTCCGCCCGGCAGCGCCTTGCTGGAAACCAGCCCCGGATAGCGCAGGCCGCGCGTATCGACGCCGAAGCGATGACAGTAATAGTCGCACAAGAGCTCGCCCGCCACCTTGGTGATGCCGTAGAGGGTGGTCGGCCTCTGAACGGTGACCTGCGGCGTATCGAGCGCCGGCGTTTCCGGCCCGAAAGCGCCGATCGAGCTCGGAAAGAAAACCGCGCAACGGTGCATTCGGGCCGTTTCGAGCACATGGATCAGGCCGTTCATGTTAATGTCCCAGGCCAGTTGCGGCTTTTCCTCGGCGACGGCGGACAGCAGCGCGGCCAGATGAAAGATCGTATCGCACCGGTATTCTTCGACGATCCGGTCCAGAGCCGCAGCGTTTCGAACGTCCAGATGGCAATAAGGATCGGACTTGACCAGGGCATCGCCCGGCGACTGGTTAAAGCCGGTGGCCACCACGTTATCGGCACCGTACCGGCTCCGCAAGGCGGCGGTCAATTCCACGCCGATCTGGCCGGTGGCTCCGATCACCAATATCTTGTTCATCGGCATCCTCTTTCCTTTATTGATTTCTTTTATTGTTCAAGCGACATCTCGAATAAACTTTCTTCATTTTTCCGGCTTTTTGAATTAGACAATCAAATGATCCGAAATGATTTCCATTTGGGCCGGTTTTTCAGCCGCACGCTCACCGATACCCTGCCAGTTCCACATAGCCCCGCCCTGAAACAGGCAGCCCCTCTTTCGTCCCGGCGATCCTGACTGCACCTTCCCAATAGCGAACGCTGACGTTCAGTTCCTGATCGTCGATGAGCGGGACGATTTCGACCGCCAATTGCCGGCCGGGAATCCTCAACCGCCAGCCGGACGGATAACGGATCTTCGTGCCGGGGCTTTGCCATTGACCGGTTTCCTCGATAATCACGTCCCGTTTCTTCAGCATGACTTTGCTGCCGTCGGCCCGCACCAGGGAGCCGGCGCTGAATTCGTCCGGCCGGCCGTCTTTTCGCCGCAAACGGTAAAACATCAGCTCGCTGTTGTCGGAAAATTGCAGTGCGAACCAGTCCCAGCCACTCTGTTCCTTCGACAGAGCGCTGGTGCTCCATTCCCGGTCCATCCAACTGTTGCCGGTTACCGGGTAGTCCTTGTCGGTAATACGAAGACTCCCCCGGGTCGTCAGGCGGGTATACGAATAATAGTAGGATGCATTGCCGGGCTCACCGCTTTTCCGGCTCAAGCCGTCCTCGCCCTGCAACACCGGACCTTTCTGCGAATCGAGCAAAAGATCGACGGCGAATCGGTCGCTTTCGGCCCGCAAACGCAGCGGAAATTCGGCAGGTCCCTCGGCTTGGGCCGACCAGTCGTACAGCCAGACATGATAAGGATCGGGCTCGGCTCCGGCCAATCCGTTGGCGGCCCGGCTGAAACGCTCGTCGGTATGGAATCGTTTTGCCTGGACGTCGGTCAGGGTCAAATGTGCCATATACAATTGACGGGTTCGCCAGGCGGACGGAGAGGTCCGGACTTTATCCGAGAGCGCAAACCGGAAAAAGGTCAGTTCGTAACCGAATGGCCGGCCGTCCGCACCGTCCAGGTTGCCGGTAAAATACCACCACTCGCTCCGGAAGGCGTCGTGCGCCCCGTGGTCTTTCGGAAAAACGAATGGACGGGGTTTCAGAGCCCGCTCGAAATGAGCCTCGTCGTTGGATAACAGATCGCTCAACGATTCGTCTTTCTGCGCCGCGGTCTCGCCGAAAGAGCGGTCGGCAACCGGCTCGATCCCGAAAGGAAACAGGGTATGCCAAAGGATGCTTGCGGCCGCCAACATCCCAATCAATACGGCAAAACCCAGCGCGATTCTGTTAACGTTCATTCCGTTCTCAACGCCTCCACGGGTTGGGTTCGGGCCATCCTGAGCGCGGGAATAATGCCGGCCAGCACGGCGGCCGCGACGGCCAAAATCAGCCCCTGATAAACGGGGGCGAAATCGGCATGAAACGCTAACGACCAGCCGAACGATCGCCGGTAGATGACAAAAATCAACAGATAAGCGACAAGATAACCGACAGGAATGGCGATGAGTCCTGCGGCGAGCCCCATCAAGCCGGTTTCGGCGGTAATCAACGCCGCAAGCTGCCCGGAAGTCATTCCCAATGCCCGAAGCACTCCGAACTCGCGCGTTCTTTCGAACTGGATCGCCATCAGAGCGCTGAACACGCCGACGAAAGCGATCACGGCCGATAGCCAGCGCAACGTGTCCGTCACCGTAAAGGTCTTTTCGAACAGTTCCATCGAAGCCTTGTAAATGGCCCGTTCGGATTTGACCGACTGATTCCCGGCCACCAGCAGATTGAGCTGATTTTCCAGCTTGTCAAGATCTGCTCCGTCTTCGGCGTAAACTCCGATGCCGGAATAACCCAAATCCGCCCAGTATGGCCGGTAATTCCCGCGGCTCATCGCCAGATGGCCCTGATCGCCGCTGTAGTCGGCATAGATGCCGATGATTTCGAACCACCGGTCGCCGCGGTCGGTCTGCAGCAGAATCTTTTCGCCGACTTTGACACCCTGATGATACGCATACGGTTCGGTCACCAACAGAGTGGGTTCCCGCTCGAACCGGTCCCAGAGCGTATCGTCGACCGGGTGTTTAAAGATGAAGCCCTTTCTTGATTCTTCATTCGTCTCGTAGACGGAAACGGCGGTCAGCCTGCCCTCGGCGATCACTTGCGTATGCAGGACGCTGCTGAGCCGGCGGACGTTGTCCAGTCCGGCAATTCGCGCCTTTAAGCGGCGGTCCGCTTCCGCCTGAGCTCCCGGCCGTTTTTCGCCGGGCAAGGCCACATAAAGATCGGCCTGAAGCGTCGTTTGCAGCCAGTCGGCCACGGTCCGGCGAAAGCTGTCGATCATCAGATCCATGCCGATGGTCGCAGCGACGGCAATCATCAGCGCGGCGATGGCTATCCCGGCCCGGCTGATCTCGGCCGAAACCAGACGCACCGGCAAGCGCGTCAAAATACCGGAAAAGCGGCCCAGAATCCGTTCGATCAGTTTCATCGCCCCCAGCGTCAATAACGGCGTCAGCAGCGCAAAGCCGAACAGCAGCAAAAAAATGCTGGCCAGGCCCAGGCCGATGCTTTTGCCGGAAGCCCAAGCGAGTCCAAGGCCGCCCGCGATAAAAATACAGCTCATCCAGGTCGCGATCCGGATTAATCGGCGTACATCCGACTCCAGCCGCGACCTGACCAATACCGCCGCCGGAGAAATCCGGGTCGCTTCAAAGGCGGGCGGCAAGACGGCCAATAGCGTGGCGGCAATACCGAGCAAGGCGCCTTTGGCCAGATGCCAGGGCGTAATCATTAACGCAGCCGACTCGATACGGAAATAAATATCGTTCAGCGTGGACGAAATCAGAATCAGCAGGCCCTGGCCCAAGGCGATGCCGAGGACGACGCCGAGCAGAATGCCGACGGCGGCCAGCGCCGATGCTTCGCCGATGATCAGGCCAAAGATCTGTCTTCGGGTGACGCCAAGCGCTCTGAGACTGCCGATCAGGCGCCACCTTTGCAGTACCAAGAAAGTCATCGTGTTATAGATCAGGAACATGCCGACCACCAGGGACAAGAGCCCCATGGCTTTCAAATTGATGGCGAAGGCCCGGGTCATCTCCCGTACGGCCTGGGACTGGCTGTCGACGGTAACCAGTAAAACGCCCGTCGGTAAGGTGCGGCGTATTTTCGCCGCGATGTCGGGCCGATCCTGATCGATCAGCACGTCGATGGCGTTGAGCCTGCCGAACGAGCCCAACAGTTCCTGAGCGGTAGCGATATCGGTCAAAACCAGCCGGGACAACAACCGTTCGGTGACTGCATCAACCGGAGTCATCAAGGCGATAATTTTCAGTCGGCGCCGCCCTTGACCGGTGTCAATCACCAACTCGTCATTGACTTTGAGCCCCAGTTCCAAAGCTGTCCGCCGGCTGATCAGCGCGGTGTCCGGCTCGGCCACCAGGCGCGCCAGCCAGTCTTTGGTATCGCCTACATTTTCCTGCATTTGCCAGACCGATTCGAACGATTTCTCGATGAAAGGATCGATCCCGATCAGCTTGAAGACCTCGTCGCTTCGGGTTGATACGCGGACGGAACCGTAGACTACCGGAGACAGGTGCCTCAAGCCTTCCTCGACTCTGAGCCGGCGATACAATGTTTCGTCCAGCCCCCCCTCGTCGGCAATGATCTTGTAATTGGCCGCTCCCGAAAACGCACGGGTGGCGCGCTCGAAAGTACTAAGCGAGCTTTCCAGCGCCAGATCGATGGCGATAACGACGGCCACGCCCAGCGCGACGCCCAGGATCGCCAAAGCCAGTTGCCACGGGTGACGCCATAAAAAGTTACGGCTTGCGCGATAAAGGACGGAACGCATCGGTTATTCCTCGGCCACCAGCGACTTGTTGCGAATGGACAGCACCCGGTCGGCCTTGCCCAGCACCTCGCGGCTGTGCGTCGCCATGATCAGAGTCTTGCCCGAGGTTCTGACCAGGTCATCGAACAATGCCAGAATGGCCTGGCCCGTCTCCAGATCCAGATTGCCGGTCGGCTCGTCCGCCAGGATCACGTCGGGGTCGTGAATCAGGGCCCGGGCGATCGCAACCCGCTGCTGCTCGCCGCCGGACAGACGGTCGGGGTAGGCCTCCCGGCGCTCGCCGAGTTCGAGCCTTTCCAGCAAGCCGTCGACTTTTTCCCGCAATTCCCGGCGGGAACACCGGACCAATTCCAGCGGCAACTGCAAATTTTCAGCTACGGTCAAGGTCGGGATCAGGTTATAGGCTTGAAACACGAAACCGATGTGACGACGGCGGAATAAAGTGCGGTCGTGTTCCGAAAGTCCGGCGATCTCGGTGCCGTTAATCACCACCTGACCGCTGTCCGGCTGATCGATGCCGCCGAGCAGATTCAACAAGGTCGATTTGCCGGAACCGCTCCGTCCGAGCAGGACGACAAACTCGCCCTTCATCACCCGCAGATTTACCTCGCGCAAAATCTCGTGCCGGGCTCCGGATTCCCGATAACTTTTGTTAAGATGATGCAGAGTGATTACGGGAAGGGCCGGTACAGTCATTGGGGTTTCAACAGCGCACGTTCAAGTTTGACGGAAGGTTCCGTCTTTTTGCTCTCGGTTATCAATAATCCGGATCTACAATAGATCGTTACCGTCGATTAGGGGTTCCTGTAGTGTAAACATTAATGCCGGAAAGAGTAAAATATCGCTTCCTCGTATCAACCGTTCTAACCATTAAAGGACTTTCATGCGTTGCTGCTTTTTAGCCTTGGCTCTTGCTTCCGTTTCGGCAAAAGCTGCCGACGGCCTTTGCCTCGACCGGGAACAAACCGTTTTTTCCTGCATAACCGACAAGTCTGCAAAATGGATTTCGGTGTGCGCTTCGCCGGCTCTGGATAAAAAAGACAGCTATCTTCAGTACCGCTTCGGCACGCGCGAAAAAATAGAATTGCAGTTTCCCGCCGACAAAAGTAACGCCATCGCGCAATTCAAATTCGATCACTATTTTAGATACCGGGTCGACCGTTCCGAATTATCGTTCGACATCGGCCCATATCGCTACTCAGTCTTTCACGACTATGAAGGCGACATCGAGCCTGCCGAGACCCGAGAAGGAGTAACCGTTTCAAAATCCGGCGCTCCGGAAAATGAAACTGAAATTCTTTGCGCCAAGCCCGCCGTCAATCGTTTATTGCTGCTCGAAAACGTCGTACCTTGCGACAGGGAAAGCGCCACGGCAAGCTGCGGATAATGAGCGGGTTCGCCTAAAAGCCACACGCTTTTTAGGGCAAAAAAGGCGAGCGGAAGCAAAAGCCCCGCGCTCATCGATTCTAATTTCGCTCTTTCCGAAGCATTGTTGTTACAATAATGGCTCGATCAGAAGAAGAAATTGATAAATCGATACCCTCTCATGGCTTGTTCATCAACAGGATATTTTCAGGAAAGCAGGCAGTCGGCCAAAGCCGGCTATATGGCGGTGCTGGTTTTGCTGGCCGGAGCGCTCAACGGCTGCGCGACGAAGCCGGTCAGCGTGCCGTTACCGTCCTTTTCACCGAAAGCTTACCGCTCCAGCCATCCCAACCCCAGGGCGGCTTACAACAGGCCTTATAAAATCAAAGGCCAGACCTATTACCCCTTGGCGTCGGCCATCGGTTACCGCGAGTACGGCATTGCTTCCTGGTATGGAGCGGAATCGGGCAATAAGACGGCGATGGGTGCCCGATTCAGACCTCAAGGCATTTCGGCCGCGCATAAAACATTGCCTCTTCCCACCAAGGTTCGGGTAACGAATCTGCAGAACGGAAAGTCGATTGTCGTGTTGGTCAACGACCGAGGCCCTTTTAAAAAAGGCCGGTTGATCGATTTATCCCAGGGTGCGGCGAAAAAAATCGGCTTACGAGGGCTGGCCCGGGTAAAAGTCGAATATTACGATGAAACCCAGGCGAGCGCCTCGTCGACCATCAGATATTGAAGTTTTTATCGAGGCTGCTTCGCCGCAATGGCCTCAGCGGGTACTTCTCATGAAAAACGATCAGACCGAGCGCCCAGGCTATCAACCAGATAATCGGCGTATCGCCCCATCGAGCATAAGGCGTCATGCCGCCCATCGGGTTGATTTTCCCGGTCAAAGCCACCGCTTTAAACAACGGCGCCCGGCTTTTGATCTTGCCGTCGGGACCGACGATGCCCGTCAGCCCGGTATTGGTAGCCCTTAACAAAAAGCGGCCCGTTTCCAGCGCGCGCATTCGTGCCAGTTGCATATGCTGATAAGGCTCGATTGAATTACCGAACCAGCCGTCGTTCGTCACGTTCACCAGATAGGCGCCCTCAGGCAGTCCCGCTCTGGCCCTGTCACTAAAAACGTCTTCATAACAAATCGAAGTAATGAAAGGATAGCCCCCCGCTACCAGCAACGGCTGATCCTTTTTTCCCGGAGTAAAATTGCCTAATTTGATTTTGAGGCTATTCAATAACAAGCCGGACAGCGGTTGCCACGGCAGATATTCGCCGAAAGGCAGCAGATGGGTCTTGCGGTACATGCCCTCGTTTTGCCCCAAGGTGACAACCGCATTATATTTTTCGCCGTCCGGACCATGCGCGGGAACGCTGACGATCAAATCGGCATCGTGCCGTTTTGCATCATCGCCGAGAGGAGAAATAAAAACTTCTTCGACTTCATCCAGATAGGCGGGTACCGAAGTTTCGGGCCAGACAATCACGTCGGAATCCCAATGCTGCACGGTCATCGCTTGGTATCTCTGAAGGGTGGATTCCCTGTATTCGGGACGCCATTTTTGATCCTGGGAAATATTGCCCTGGATCAACGAGACTTGAATCGGCTTGCCGATGGAATGGGTCCAGTTTACCGACTTTAAACCGGCTCCGATGCTCCATAAGCTTATTAAAATGCAGGCGATTAATCGTTTTTTTCTGCGGTTTTTAATCAGCATCAGAAGCAGAGCGGCACTCAAGGCCGCTATTAAACCGGTGCCGTAAGAACCGGCTATGGGAATAAAACCTGCCAATGGAGAGTCGATCTGGGAATAAGCCATTTGCAGCCACGGAAATCCGCCGAGAACCCACTGGCCACGCAGGTATTCAACCAATATCCAGATGAAGGGAAACATTAGGATCCTATGATTTTCCGATGCCGCCGGAGTCAGTGCGGCCAGCCCTGCCGCAAGTGCCGGAAACAAAGCCCAGAAAACCACGAACAACAAGGTCAGAAGGCTTGCTGAGGCAATCGAAGCGCCGCCAAAATGATGCATACTGACGAAGACCCACGACACGCCCAAGCCGAACATGCCCAAGCCGAATAAATAGCCCCGAAAAAAGGCTCTTGCCGGATTCAGATTTAAACAGACGGCGGTCAGAAATAAAAATGCCGTAAGGGAAAAACAGGAATAATCGAAAGGCGAAAAAGCCAAAGTAAACAAGAGGCCGGCCAAAAGCGAGCAGAAATCCCAGATTTTACTTTGTAACGGCGGCATATGATTAACGATATCGTGGAAACCCCGATCCCTTGTAAAGCGCAAAAAAGCGAACTCGCGTTTCAGGCAGGGATTCAGAGAATGGAAATCAGGTAAAAGCTCCAGCAGGCGGGGTTGGTAATCCGCCAGTTATTTTTCGATTCGAATCGCCGGATTTCTTCTCCAAAGCCTTCGGCAGCATTCGGCCGATTTGGCGGTTCCATTCTAAAAACAGTTCCCAAAGCTCTGATCGAGAACGGTTTAGTGTATCGAAAATAATTGAACAATCAAATCGGACAATAATCTCAAAAAAACCGGTAATAGCATTTATTCTAAAACCAAAGATCATTTTAAAGAAGAGTTACCCGGCATTTCCATTTCTAGATAAGGAGGGAATTATGTCCATAGAAAATAAAGCCCGTTCGGCTGGCGAGCAAAGTCCAAGTAAAAAATATCCGAAAAGCCCGATGCCCGTTCAACATCAGGAGCGTCCGGGCATTGAAGCAAAAATGACACCCAGGCCGGAATATCTGGCACGTGATTACAAAGGAGCCGATAAATTAAAAGATAAAGTCGCGCTGATCACGGGAGGAGATTCGGGTATCGGCCGGGCTGTTGCCATCCTTTTTGCACGCGAAGGCGCGGATTCCGCAATTACTTTTCTTCCGCAGGAACGGATCGACGCTGAAGAGACGCAACGGCAGGTCGAAGAAGAAGGCCGACGCTGCCTCCTGATTTCAGGGGACGTGACTGACCCGGAATTTTGTCGAAATGCCGTTGACAGAGTCGTTCAGGAATTCGGCAAACTGAACGTTCTGGTCAACAATGCGGCTTATCAGCAAAATCAGGAATCCGTCGAAAACATTTCGGACGAGCAATTCGATAGAACTTTCAAAACCAACATCTACGGTTACTTCCGTATGGCAAAGGCCGCGCTCGAGCACTTGCATGATGGAGATGCCATTATTAATTGTGGATCCATTACCGGTCTGGAAGGAAACAGACACCTGATCGATTATGCTGCCACCAAAGGCGCCATTCATGCTTTTACCAAATCACTGGCGCTGAATCTCGTAGAAAAAGGCATTCGCGTCAATTGCGTGGCACCGGGGCCGATCTGGACGCCGTTGAACGTCGCCGACAAACCGGCCGAAAAAGTCGCACAACACGGCGCGAGCACACTGATGAAGCGCCCAGCTCAACCGGAAGAAGTTGCGCCGGCGTTTGTCTTTTTTGCTTCCAATTGCGACTCGAGTTATATCAACGGCGAGGTTCTGACCCTGCTCGGCGGCGAAACCCGGGCCGCCTAAAGGTTTTTTTTCAGGCGAAAAAAAAACCCAGGGAGCGGGAGCTCTCTGGGTTTGGGATTAAGCGCTTGGCGATTCCCTACTTTCGCACGACAACCTGTCGCACTATCATCGGCGCTAAGCGGTTTCACTTCCGAGTTCGGGATGGGATCGGGTGGTTCACGCTCGCTATGGTCACCAAGCAAACGGGTGCGGTTGACGATGCGGGTCAACCTTCGGCGGGGCTCTCGCCCGGCCTTGGAAATCTGTAACAGTCGGTTCTCTCGCTTCAAAGCGTCAGCTGTTCCTGAAGGTGTCTTCTTCAGTCCACCCAAACCGATTGGGTGTTATATGGTCAAGCCTCACGGGCAATTAGTACACGTTAGCTGCACCCATTACTGGGCTTCCACACCGTGCCTATCAACCTGGTGGTCTCCCAGGGCCCTTTAGGGGACTTCAAGTCCCAGTGAGATCTCATCTTGGGAGGGGCTTCCCGCTTAGATGCTTTCAGCGGTTATCCTGTCCGTTCATAGCTACCCGGCCATGCCACTGGCGTGACAACCGGAACACCAGAGGAACGTCCACTCCGGTCCTCTCGTACTAGGAGCAGCTTCCCTCAAATCTCAAACGCCCACGGCAGATAGGGACCGAACTGTCTCACGACGTTCTGAACCCAGCTCGCGTACCACTTTAAATGGCGAACAGCCATACCCTTGGGACCTGCTTCAGCCCCAGGATGTGATGAGCCGACATCGAGGTGCCAAACACCGCCGTCGATATGAACTCTTGGGCGGTATCAGCCTGTTATCCCCGGAGTACCTTTTATCCGTTGAGCGATGGCCCTTCCATTCAGAACCACCGGATCACTATGACCTACTTTCGTACCTGCTCGACCTGTCCGTCTCGCAGTCAAGCACCCTTATGCCATTGCACTCATTGCATGATTTCCGACCATGCTGAGGGTACCTTCGTGCTCCTCCGTTACTCTTTGGGAGGAGACCGCCCCAGTCAAACTACCCACCAGACACTGTCCCCACCCCCGATCAGGGGGCCAGGTTAGAACTTCAAATAAACCAGGGTGGTATTTCAAGGTTGGCTCCACCAGAGCTGGCGCTCCGGCTTCACAGCCTCCCACCTATCCTACACAAGTCGATTCAAAGTCCAGTGTCAAGCTATAGTAAAGGTTCACGGGGTCTTTCCGTCTAGCCGCGGGTATACTGCATCTTCACAGCAATTTCAATTTCACTGAGTCTCGGCTGGAGACAGTGTGGCCATCGTTACGCCATTCGTGCAGGTCGGAACTTACCCGACAAGGAATTTCGCTACCTTAGGACCGTTATAGTTACGGCCGCCGTTTACTGGGGCTTCGATCAAGAGCTTCGCTTACGCTAACCCCATCAATTAACCTTCCAGCACCGGGCAGGCGTCACACCCTATACGTCCACTTTCGTGTTTGCAGAGTGCTATGTTTTTGCTAAACAGTCGCAGCCACCAATTTTATGCTACCTTTCTCGGCTCCATGAGCAAGTCACTTCACCTAACAAAGGCGTACCTTATCCCGAAGTTACGGTACCATTTTGCCTAGTTCCTTCAGCCGAGTTCTCTCAAGCGCCTTAGAATTTTCATCCCACCCACCTGTGTCGGTTTCGAGTACGGCCACTCGTAACCTGAAGCTTAGAGGTTTTTCTTGGAAGCAGGGCATCAATTACTTCGTCGCTCCGAGGAGCAACTCGTCATCACTTCTCAGGATTGAGCGCCCGGATTTGCCTAAGCACTCTCCCTACCAGCTTAAACTACCTATTCCAACAGGCAGCCAACCTAGCCTTCTCCGTCACCCCATCGCAGTTACGACCGGTACAGGAATATTAACCTGTTTTCCATCGACTACGCCTTTCGGCCTCGCCTTAGGTACCGACTAACCCTGCGTCGATTAGCGTTGCGCAGGAAACCTTGGGTTTTCGGCGTCAGGGTTTTTCACCCTGATTATCGTTACTCATGTCAGCATTCGCACTTCCGATACCTCCAGCCGACTTCTCAATCGACCTTCGCAGGCGTACGGAACGCTCCTCTACCGCGCATCTTACGATGCACCCGTAGCTTCGGTACACTGCTTAGCCCCGGTAAATCTTCCGCGCAAGCCGACTCGACCAGTGAGCTATTACGCTTTCTTTAAAGGGTGGCTGCTTCTAAGCCAACCTCCTGGCTGTCTGGGCCTTCTCACATCGTTTCCCACTGAGCAGTGATTTTGGGACCTTAGCTGACGGTCTGGGCTGTTTCCCTTTTCACGACGGACCTTATCACCCGCCGTGTGTCTCCCGTGCTCGCACTTGTTGGTATTCGGAGTTTGCATCGGGTTGGTAAGTCGAGATGACCCCCTAGCCGAAACAGTGCTCTACCCCCAACAGTGATACACGAGGCGCTACCTAAATAGCTTTCGAGGAGAACCAGCTATCTCCGAGCTTGATTAGCCTTTCACTCCAATCCACAGCTCATCCCCATCTTTTTCAACAGATGTGGGTTCGGCCCTCCAGTAAGTATTACCTCACCTTCAGCCTGGCCATGGATAGATCGCCCGGTTTCGGGTCTAATCCCAGCGACTGAACGCCCTGTTCAGACTCGCTTTCGCTACGCCTCCCCTATTCGGTTAAGCTTGCCACTGAGATTAAGTCGCTGACCCATTATACAAAAGGTACGCAGTCACCCCACAAAGGGGCTTCCACTGCTTGTACGCATACGGTTTCAGGATCTATTTCACTCCGATCTCCTCGGTTCTTTTCGCCTTTCCCTCACGGTACTGGTTCACTATCGGTCAGTAAGGAGTATTTAGCCTTGGAGGATGGTCCCCCCATCTTCAGTCAAAGTTTCACGTGCTCCGACCTACTCGTTTTCACATCGAACCCATTTTCGTGTACGGGGCTATCACCCGGTATCGCTGGACTTTCCAGACCATTCCACTAATCGAATCGACGCTTAAGGGCTACTCCCCGTTCGCTCGCCGCTACTAAGGGAATCTCGGTTGATTTCTTTTCCTCCGGGTACTTAGATGTTTCAGTTCTCCGGGTTCGCTTCCAGCACCTATGTATTCAGTGCAGGATGACTTGCTGATGCAAGCCGGGTTTCCCCATTCGGACATCCGCGGATCAGGGTGTGTTTGCAAACTCCCCGCGGCTTTTCGCATGCTACAACGTCCTTCATCGCCTCTTACTGCCTAGGCATCCACCGTATGCGCTTATTCACTTGACCATATAACCCCAATAAGTCTGAAGTTATCAGTCAGCTGACATTTTCGCTTGTTCTGCTTGAGAACGGGTTCGTATTCCCTTCTACGGCTTCCCCATGCCGAGATTCCTTACGAATCCCACACGCTTCCCCGTATCCGTTCACTCGAACTCGTCAGTCACTTCACCGCAGTGATACGGCGTCATGACTTTGTTACAGATTTCCACTTTGTTAAAGAGCTATCGATACGTTTCTGCATCAATTCGATAAAGTCTTTTATCCGAAGTTACCCTTCGCAAAACCTTATGGAATTGATGGTGGAGCCAAGGAGGATCGAACTCCTGACCTCCTGCGTGCAAGGCAGGCGCTCTCCCAGCTGAGCTATGGCCCCAGTATTCCAGGTTCCCTAGCCCGTCTTCCGGTCTTTACATGCACTTGCTTGCGTTCATGCAAAGATGGTGGGCCTAGGAGGACTTGAACCTCCGACCTCACCCTTATCAGGGGTGCGCTCTAACCAACTGAGCTACAGGCCCAGGCTCATTTCTCTTAGATCAAAATAATTTGTTGTGGATGCTCATGACGCGTCGGGCGTCTTTGTAAGGAGGTGATCCAGCCCCAGGTTCCCCTAGGGCTACCTTGTTACGACTTCACCCCAGTCATGAATCACAAAGTGGTAAGCGCCCTCCCGAAGGTTAGACTACCTACTTCTTTTGCAACCCACTCCCATGGTGTGACGGGCGGTGTGTACAAGGCCCGGGAACGTATTCACCGCGACATTCTGATTCGCGATTACTAGCGATTCCGACTTCATGCAGTCGAGTTGCAGACTGCAATCCGGACTAGGACCGGCTTTGTGGGATTTGCTGACTCTCGCGAGCTGGCTGCCCTCTGTACCGGCCATTGTAGCACGTGTGTAGCCCACCCCATAAGGGCCATGATGACTTGACGTCGTCCCCACCTTCCTCCGGTTTATCACCGGCAGTCTCCCTAGAGTTCCCAGCCGAACTGTTGGCAACTAAGGATAAGGGTTGCGCTCGTTACGGGACTTAACCCAACATCTCACGACACGAGCTGACGACAGCCATGCAGCACCTGTCTCAGAGCTCCCGAAGGCACTCTACGATCTCTCACAGATTCTCTGGATGTCAAGGGGTGGTAAGGTTCTTCGCGTTGCATCGAATTAAACCACATGCTCCACCGCTTGTGCGGGCCCCCGTCAATTCATTTGAGTTTTAACCTTGCGGCCGTACTCCCCAGGCGGTCAACTTAATGCGTTAGCTGCGCCACTAATCTTATCAATAAGACCAACGGCTAGTTGACATCGTTTACGGCGTGGACTACCAGGGTATCTAATCCTGTTTGCTACCCACGCTTTCGTACCTCAGCGTCAGTTTTAATCCAGGGAGTCGCCTTCGCCACTGGTGTTCCTTCCGATCTCTACGCATTTCACCGCTACACCGGAAATTCCACTCCCCTCTATTAAACTCTAGCCCTCCAGTATCAAATGCAGTTCCCAGGTTAAGCCCGGGGCTTTCACATCTGACTTAAACGGCCGCCTACGCACGCTTTACGCCCAGTAATTCCGATTAACGCTTGCACCCTCCGTATTACCGCGGCTGCTGGCACGGAGTTAGCCGGTGCTTTTTCTATCGGTAATGTCAAGCTGCCGGGTATTGGCCGACAGGTTTTCCTCCCGATTAAAAGTGCTTTACAACCCTCAGGCCTTCTTCACACACGCGGTATTGCTGGATCAGGCTTGCGCCCATTGTCCAATATTCCCCACTGCTGCCTCCCGTAGGAGTCTGGGCCGTGTCTCAGTCCCAGTGTGGCTGATCGTCCTCTCAGACCAGCTATGGATCGTCGCCTTGGTAGGCCTTTACCCTACCAACTAGCTAATCCAACGCAGGCTCATCTGATAGCGCGAGGCCCGAAGGTCCCCCGCTTTCCCCCGTAGGGCGTATGCGGTATTAGCTTGAGTTTCCCCAAGTTGTCCCCCACTACCAGGCAGATTCCTACGCGTTACGCACCCGTCCGCCACTCGTCAGCGCCCGAAGGCCTGTTACCGTTCGACTTGCATGTGTTAAGCATACCGCCAGCGTTCAATCTGAGCCATGATCAAACTCTTCAGTTCAATCTTTGTTGCCACTAAATAAGATCAGTGACCAATCTTGGCTCGACGTCAGAATCAAACGTAAATGACTTGAATTAACGTAAGTTCTTGTGTCGAATGTTTTTCAACTGCTCCGACATTCATCACAAGCACCCACACAAATTATTTTGATCGTTTTGTTAAAGAGCGTGAGGTTTTCACCCCGTTGAGTCCGACTATTATAAAGACCTTTTGCAATATGTCAAGACTTTTTTCATTTATCGCCTCTCTCCGAAAACCTCTTCAGGAGAGGAGAAGCGAGCCGCCTATTATAACCCGCCATTTCATTTTGTCAACCACCCCGTCGACTTTTTTCGCCTTCCTTGAAGGCTTCCAATTCCTTCAACCTCCTGTCGAGCCGGCTATTATAACCAACCCAAAATCCCTGTCAAGACCTCCCTGCCTCTTTCTTCGGCCTCCCTGACCCCTCCCAGCTCACCGCCAGAAGAAAGATGCGCATTATACGCGAATCCGCCAGACAATCAACTTTTAATTTTTATCCGCATGAATCGCCTCTTTCCCACCTGATAAACATGCTCCGTTCCGGCAGGAATCTCAAGTTTGGCATCGGCTATTCTTTCGCCATCGATCTTTACAGCACCCTGATTGATCATGCGTATTGCTTCTGACGTACTGCTGGTTAATCCTGCATTTTTTAGAATGCTGGCAATTCCATTTTGCCCCGAAACGACAGTCAATTCCTTCTCTTCGATTTTTTCAGGCATTTCTCCGCGCTGAAAGCGCGCTTCAAAACTTTCCAGCGCCGCACGAGCGGCCTGAGCATCATGAAATCTTTCAATGATTTCCTGAGCTAACTTGACTTTATAATCCCTCGGATTCGCGCCCAATTCGCATTCCTGCATCCATTGCCGAACCTCGGTCATCGGACGGAAACTCAGTAGTTCGAAATAGCGCCACATCAAACCATCCGAGATGGACATGATCTTGCCGAACATTTCATCGGGCGAGTCGGTGATCCCTATATAGTTATTGAGCGATTTGGACATTTTCTGCACGCCGTCCAATCCTTCCAGAATCGGCATCGTGATGACGACCTGCGGCTTTTGCCCAAAAATTTCCTGCAGATGCCGCCCCACCAACAAGTTGAATTTCTGGTCGGTCCCACCCAATTCGACATCCGCTTTCATAGCCACCGAGTCGTAGCCCTGAATCAGCGGATAAAGAAACTCGTGTATGGCGATCGGCTGACCGCTCTTGTAACGCTTGCTGAAATCGTCCCGCTCGAGCATGCGGGCAACGGTATATTTTGCCGCCAGTTGAATCAGATCGACCGGAGACATGGCGTTCATCCAGCTCGAATTGAACATGACCAGCGTTTTCTCCGGATCGAGAATTTTGAATATCTGCTGCTCATAAGTTTTTGCATTCTCGATCACTTCATCTCGAGTCAACGGCTTACGCGTCGCATTTTTTCCGGTCGGGTCGCCGATCATTCCGGTAAAATCGCCGATCAAAAACAAGACTTCGTGCCCGAGATTCTGAAACTGTTTCAGCTTATTGATCAGTACGGTGTGCCCCAAATGCAAATCCGGCGCAGTAGGATCGAAGCCGGCCTTGATTCGAAGAGGACGCCCTTCCTCGAGCTTTTTGACCAACTCTTGTTCGACTAAAACTTCATCCGTACCTCTTAACAGATCCGCCAATACGCTTTCTTGCAAAGTTTGTCTCCAGTCAAAAATGATATATACAAATGAATTATTATTTGAAGTTATTGCCTAACTGTTTATTATAAACATTTTTATCTGGCATATAATTGAAATAGTAAGCGGAATAGCCGTATAATCCGCTCCTAGAGTAAATATGGAAAAAGTTAAATCAATTAAAACAATTACTTATCTTATTTATTGTGAAAGTCAAGTTTTATGCGCCTTTTTTGATTAGCTTGGGACTGGCCCTGGCCGCAACGAATAGCGACGCCAAGTCCGCTCATCATAGCATTAAAAAACACTCGACAAGCTCCACCAAGCGCGCCAAATTGTCGGCACGCCGGAAAGGCGGCCATCAATCGTTCGGGCGGAAACGAAATTTGATCGCCGATAAATCTCCCGTGCAACCCACTGAAACCGATCTTCTTCAAAGAAGGCCGGTTACGCAAGAAGTTAATTATACGAAACTGTCAACCCAGCTTTATCCTATTACCGAAATCAGCCGGGACAGTCAGGGATCGCAGACAACTTCCGATCAGAATCGCATTCATTCGATCATTCTTCCCGATAGAAAATACAACTCAACCGAAAATACGACCGTCTTCGAATCGTCCCTGCATTTCAACAGCACCTACGGCGTCATCGAGAGTTCTTTTAGCGAGGCGGCCCATAAAGCCGGATTATCGGACGAGCTGATCGAAGAACTCACCCGGATCTTCGCCTGGGATATCGATTTTGCGTCCACTCTTCAACCCGGCGATCAATTCACCGTAATCTATAAAGAAGGGCGTTCTACGTATAGAAACAAGGATCGAGGTCAAATTATTTCCGCCGAATTCATGACCAACGGAAAAGTTTATACTGCGGTTCGCTATAAAGATCCCAACGGCATCGTGAGCTATTACACGCCGGAAGGAAAAAGCATGCAAAAAGCTTTTTTGAGCGCGCCGGTCGATTATGCGCGCATCAGCTCTCATTTCGACATCCACCGAAGACATCCGGTACTGAACCGCATCCGTGCTCATAAAGGAGTCGATTATGCCGCACGAACCGGAACACCGGTAAAATCGGCAGGAGACGGCATCGTAAGTTTCCGCGGCCGCAAAGGCGGCTACGGTCAGGTGCTGATCATTCAGCACGGGGAACATTACGAAACGCTATACGCTCATCTTTCCGGCTTCAAGAAGGGCTTGAAAGACGGCGATGCGGTCAGACAGGGGGATATCATCGGTTATGTAGGACAGACCGGCCTCGCAACCGGTCCGCATCTGCATTACGAATTCCGGATTGACGGAGTGCACCGTAACCCGGAATCGTTGCATCATGCCCCTTCAATCCCTATCGACAAGGATCTGATGGCCGATTTCAAATCCCAAACCCAACCCTATCTGGCTCAACTGTATCAGGCGAAAGCAAACAGTTTACTGGCCAGGAACCTGAGCAACACCGATTAAACCAGCCTCATCGTGGCATGCTCCGGCCGGCTCTCTTTTTTAAAACAATCCGTTTAAGTAAAAAGACTCGAGCGGCGATTATTGCTGAAAATCCGGAAAAAATCGCCCTCTCGCTTTACTCTCCATTATGCCGAAAAAGAAGACCCGCATCCGCACGTGGTAGTGGCATTCGGGTTTCGGATAACAAACTGAGCTCCGGAAACGTCTTCCTTGTAATCGACTTCGGCCCCTTGCAGATACTGAATGCTCATTGAATCGATCAAGACCGTTACGCCGCCGTTAACCACACGTGTATCGTCTTCATTGATTTCTTCGTCGAAGGTAAAACCGTACTGAAAGCCCGAGCAGCCGCCGCCGGTGACATAAACCCTCAGTTTCAGATTATCGTTTCCTTCTTCGGCGATCAGCTCGCTTACCTTGGCGGCCGCACTGTCTGTAAAAATGATTGGATCAGCCATAAACTCAAATTCTCGAAGTAAAATAGGACCAAATTATGACTATACCTACTGAAATAGTCAAGAATTATGGATAAAGCGCCACGGTTTTTAAACCGGTCTCTTCGTTAAAACCAAACATCAGGTTCATATTCTGCACCGCCTGACCGGCCGCACCCTTGACCAGATTGTCTATCACCGACAAGACGACGACCGTGCGCCCGCCCTGCGGCCGGTAGAGCGCAATCTGGCAGTTGTTGCTGCCTCGAACGTTGCGGGTATCGGGATGGGATCCGGAAGGCAGCACATCGACAAACAGTTCGTCGCGGTAGCGTTGCTCGTACAGGGACTGTAAATCGTCGACGGAGGTTTTCAATTGCCCGTAGAGCGTGGCGTGAATGCCGCGAATCATCGGCGTCAAATGCGGCACGAAGGTCAAGCCCACGGCCTTTCCGGCGGCCGCCTTAAGCCCTTGACTGATCTCCGGCAGATGGCGGTGCCCACCGACGGCATAGGCTTTGAAGCTTTCACCGCATTCGCTCATCAGGGTTGCCAGCTCCGCTTTCCGTCCGGCCCCGCTGACGCCCGATTTTACGTCGGCAATCAAGTGATCGCTGTCGATCAGATCGTTTTCGATCAAGGGCAAGAAACCCAACTGGACCGAGGTCGGATAACAACCGGGGCAGGCGATCAGCCGGGCCGTTTTGATCGCCTCACGATTCACTTCCGGCAAGCCGTAGATCGCTTCGGCGATCAAGTCCGGGCAAGCGTGCTCCATGCCGTACCATCGGCTCCACTCACCGGCATCCTTGATCCTGAAATCGGCCGACAAATCAATGATTTTAACGCCTCTTGCCAGCAATTGCTCCGCCATCCCCATCGCCGTACCGTTCGGCGTCGCAAAAAAAACCACGTCGCATTCGGCCAGAATAGCCACGTCCGGCGCACTGAAAGTCGCTTCGACGTATCCTCGCAAACCGGGATAAACCGCATCCACCCGCGAACCGGCATCGGCACGCGAGGTCACGACCGCTACCTCCACTTCCTCATGTAAAGCCAAAATCCGCAAGAGTTCGACTCCCGTGTAACCGGTGCCGCCAACAATGCCTGCACGAATCATCTGTTTTTCCTTGAGCCTCAATAATGACAAAGTCATATCATACCCGTATCCTGACTCAGTTTTTAATCATTTTTCTTTACCGGAAAACATCCAGGTATTATTGTTTTAGAGATTATTGGAAAAATGCATTCCCCTTGCAGGAGATTGAAAGCATGATCGCTATAGAAATAACCGAAGCCGGTGAACCGCAAGTTTTAAAACCGACCGAGCGGTCAATCCCTTCACCTGCCGAGGATGAAGTTCTGATTAAAATTGCCGCCGCGGGAGTTAACCGGCCCGACGTCATGCAGCGCCGGGGGCAGTACCCTCCTCCCGCCGGCGCCTCCGACATACCGGGACTTGAAATAGCGGGTACCGTTGCCGCGCTGGGAGAACAGGTAAACAATGTATCGATGGGCAACAAAGTCTGCGCCCTGGTGACCGGCGGCGGCTATGCCGAATATTGCACGGCTCCGGCATCGGTATGCTTGCCGATACCGAACGGGTTGACTTTCGTTCAGGCGGCCGCCCTGCCCGAGACATTTTTTACCGTATGGAGCAACGTGTTCGACCGAGCCGATCTTGCCGCCGGAGAAACCCTGCTCGTTCACGGCGGCGCCAGCGGCATCGGCACGACCGCAATACAACTGGCCAAAGCATTTGACGCCAAAGTATTCGTGACCGCCGGAACTGCCGAAAAATGCCGATTCTGCACGGAACTGGGCGCGGACGCCGCCATCCATTACCGGGAGCGGGATTTTGTCCAGGAAATCGAACGGCTCACGACCGGCCGTGGCGTCGACGTCATTCTGGACATGATCGGCGGCGATTATTTGCCGCGCAATCTCAAGTGTCTGGCTCCCGAAGGCCGGCTGGTGCAGATCGCCGTGCAACACGGCGCGAAAGCCGAAATTAACCTGGTGCCGGTCATGCAAAAACGGCTTGTCCTGACCGGCTCGACCTTGCGCGCCAGAGAAACCGCATTCAAAGCGAAAATCGCCAAAAACCTCTACGAACACGTATGGCCTTTATTGGAATACGGGCTGGTCAAGCCCGTCATTCATGCCACCTTTCCGCTGACGGAGGCGGCGAAAGCCCATGTCCTAATGGAAAGCAGCCAACACACAGGCAAAATCATTTTAACGGTATGACATCATGAGTTACACGACCCTTATTTCGGCAGAACATCTTCTCCAAAACTTGACCCATCCGGACTGGGTCCTTCTGGACTGCCGTTTTTCTCTGGCCGATGCCGACGCCGGCGCCCGAAGTTATCGCAAAGGCCATATTCCCAATGCACGGTACGCGCATTTGAACAAGGATCTTTCCTCTCCCGTCACCGGTTATACCGGCCGCCATCCATTGCCCGACTTTTCGCTGCTGACCCGGAAGCTCGGGTTCTGGGGCGTCGGCAACAGGAGTCAGTTGGTCGTTTACGACGATGCCGGCGGCGCCTTTGCAGGACGCCTTTGGTGGCTATTGCGCTGCATGGGGCATGAAAACGCAGCGGTTCTGGACGGCGGCTTCAATCACTGGCAGCGCCTGGGCCATCCTCTCACAACCGCCCTTCCGATAACAAAGCCGGTCGTCTTCCGGATGTATCTGAATGAGAAAAACTGGCTGAGTGCGGCGCAAGTGCGCGACCAATTGGCCGCAAAGACCATCCGACTGATCGATGCCCGAACTCCGGAACGCTTCCGGGGCGAACAAGAACCGATCGATCCGGTCGCGGGCCACATACCCGGCGCCTTGAACCGTCCGTACCAATCCAATCTGGACAGCCGCGGCCTGTTTTTGCCGCCCGAGGAGCTTCGGCGACAATTCAAGCGGATCCTTAACAATCACCCCGCCGAAAACACCGTCCACATGTGCGGCTCCGGCGTCACCGCCTGTCATAATTTACTGGCGATGGAGCGCGCCGGTCTCAGCGGCTCCAGGCTCTACGCCGGCTCCTGGAGCGAATGGATCCGGAATAAAAACCGGGCGGTCGTCATCGGATAGATGAGCAAGAAGCTAACGTGTCAAGGCAGGAAAATACCCTTTTGCGAGAAATTTCAGGGTAAGGCGGATAATAATTTTTCTTGCCTCGTATTTGTTTTTCCTTTTCCTAACTGCGGCTATCCTGGCGGAGAGAAAACGGGAATCAGACTTCCAGAGGATTCTTGGTCAGAATATTACCGCCGGGGCTCATCGCCACAGCCCAGTTAACGCCGTTTTCTTTGAGGTTGACCTCATATTCAACGCGCCCGTCGGGATGTTCCAGGATGAGGCTATTCAGTAGGGTGTATGCACCAAACGCTCTCTCGAGCTTTTTGCTGACAGCCGTCGGCAACTGCCGAGGATCGATCCTTTTTTCCTGGCCGAACGGCCTCCCCCGCAGGTCAAACAATGCGAAATTTTGCTGAGCGCCTGTTTTAAACTTTACCTGATACAACGGGGTTCGAAAATGCAGTTTTCGATCAATCACGATATTTTCGGCATCGGGATGGCTGGATTTTATGCCGTCAATGACCGAGGCCGGCACCTCGGAAAGACCGATCTGCCTGGCTTGCGCCGAAAATACGGAAAACAGTAAAACTGAAAATAGGGTAAAAGCAATCCTGTGGATCATAAGGGCGATACCTCGCTATCGACAAACAAATAAAGTCCAAGTCCGATTTTTTCTATGCCGGCCCGTCAATAGAACGACGGATACCGTACCCAGCCAAACTTTATCAAGCAATAAGCAAATATCGAGCCAATGAGCCAACCATCAACGACATCAGTAAAATCAGGCGGCTCGGACGATACGGAAATCAACGAAGAGAACGGAGCTAAAGCCATTGGTTCAAATAAACCGAAAGCGATGGTGGATTTTAACCGGAGCGGGATAAGATCCGTCAATCCAACGCGTGCGCATCCACTTGCTCAAGCAAAGCCAACGCAGATCGTTCACTAACAAGCCGCGCCGTTCGAAATTCAGGTTGATGGCAATCAGCCAGGCACAGTAAGATGCGTCATCCTGATTCATCCTGAAGCCTATGAAAGCCGACAGCGCAACGATAAAAAAACGTTACAACCGGATCGCACCGTATTTTGAAGGGATCGAAGCCGTCATGGAGGGTCTGTTTTTCAGAAACTGGCGGAAGAAATTATGGGAAAAAGTGGATGGCCATCATGTTCTCGAAGTCGGCGTCGGCACGGGCAAGAATTTTGATTACTATCCGCCGCAGGCCCGAATCACCGCGATCGACTTCAGCGAGCAAATGCTGGAACAGGCAAAGCGTAAAAAAGAACGCAAAAACATCGCCGTCGACCTGGATTTGATGGACGTGCAATCCCTGGCTTATGCCAGCAACAGTTTCGATACCGTCATCGCCTCGTTCGTTTTTTGTTCGGTGCCTTTGCCGTCGAAAGGCCTCAAAGAACTGTATCGGGTGTGCAAGCCGGGCGGCCAGATAGTACTGCTGGAACATGTTATAAGCGCCAACCCTCTCATCGCTTCGGTGATGAATTTCATCAATCCGCTCGTAGTCGGCCTGGTCGGCGCCAATATCAATAGAAATACGGTCAAAACGGCGCGCTCCTGCGGGTTCAGTTCGGTTCGAGTCGACGAGCGCAGCAGCGACATCATCAAGTTGATCGAAATCAGAAAATAACCGAAAAGAGGCGGGCGAAAAAACCTTTTTTAACCTGAAATACAGAATTGGTTAGAATATAATGTTTTTTTTGGATTAATGATTGACGTGCCTCCACAAGTAAAAAATTTAGTACAGACACCGATACCGACTCGACACGGCGAATTCATCCTGCATTATTACAGCAACAATCTGGATAAAAAAGAACACGTTGCGCTGGTTATGGGTCAGGTGGAAGGACGCGATCGGGTGCCTGTGCGCATCCATTCGGAATGCTTTACCGGCGACGTGCTGGGCTCCAGACGCTGCGATTGCGGCGAACAACTGGACATGGCGATGCAAATGATCAAGGATTCGGGATTCGGCGTGCTGATTTATCTTCGCCAGGAAGGCCGCGGCATCGGTTTGCTCAAAAAACTGCAGGCCTACAATCTTCAGGATGCCGGCATGGACACGGTCGACGCCAACATTCACCTCGGACATCTTGCCGACGAACGGGAATACGACATCGCCGCGCTGATTCTGGAAAACCTGAAAGTCAAATCGGTCAGACTGATCACCAACAATCCCAAAAAAATCGATGGATTGAAAAAGCTCGGCGTCGACGTCGTGGACCGGATTCCGATTGTTGCCGCCGCTCATAACGACAACCTGGATTACCTGAAAACCAAAGCCAAAAAAATGGCGCACATGCTGTTCGAGCGGAAAAAATAAGCGGCCGAGAGATTAAAGACTTGACAGGTCGCGGTGGGCGGGAGCCCGACCGGTTTAATAAAGCCGGTATCTCGCCAGATAGCCGAAATGATCGGAGACGGTAGGATAAAAACAGTCGTTAAAGACGACGTCCATGGATTGAATCCTCATCGGGTGGCCGTTGCGCTTGAAAATGTAATCGATCCGGCTGGGTGGGTAATTTCTCCAGCCGTCGATTTGACCACGATAACTGGGTTCGTAAAAGCGGTGCGGGTGCAGTTCGTGGAATTGATCCACGTATTCGCCGTGGCCCACGACGTGATGATAGGCCTGCTCGCCGGCCGGCGCATTGAAATCGCCGGCGATGATGTCGCCCCGGACGCCGAACTGCAAGCGCGAGTGGATCAAGCGTTTCAAATTCTCGAATTCTTCGTAAAAACCGTGATGCGCCCAGCTCAGATGCACGTTCGCGACATGCAGCAAACCGAACCTTGGCACGTCGATGCAGGAAACGGTGACGTTCCTGGACATGTAATTGTCTTTCCGGTGATCATGAGACACATAGGCCGAATAATTGTGCCGCATCGGATACCGGCTGAGGATCGCCGTGCCTTCCCGCCAGCGGTAAAAACCGACATGGCTCCAGTCCTGATGGACATGATACCAAAGCCCCCAATGGCGTAACTGCCGGCAAATCCGGAAAGCCATGTTCGACGGCGATTCGCCGTAAGGCAGAGTGACCGGATCGTGCAGGTATTCGCCGACTTCCTGGAAACACACGACGTCGATTTTCAAATGCGCGATCGCTTCGGCGATGATCTGCACTTCGCGCTCGTGCCGATGCATTGTCTCAAAGGGGCAATGACAAGGATGCTGTTGATAGGTGTGTAAATTCAGCGTGAGCAGAGACAGTTCCATAGACTCTGTAAGGAAAGCTTTTTCGGCCCGGATCAAGTTATCGACAGGATGTAGAATAATCCGGCAATATGAAAACTTTATGAAAAAAGAGCATTCGTTGCCGTCGAATCCGGGCTAAAGCCTCTCAAGCCTTACCCAGCACCAGTTCCACCAGCTTGACCCAATAGGCGACGCCCACCGGCAGAATGTCGTCGTTGAAATCGTAGTGAGGGTTATGCAGCAAACAGTTGTTATTCGAGGCGCCGTTGCCGATCCAGAGATAGCAGCCGGGTTTTTCCTGCAACATGAACGCAAAATCCTCCGATCCCATGCAGGGCGCAGGAGCGCGGTTGACGCCCTCGGCTCCGGCCACGGCCAAGGCGGCTTTCAACGCCAGCTCCGTTTCCGCTTCGCTGTTGAAAGTCACGGGATAACCCGGATTTTCCGGATTGAAAACGATTTCCGAGGTGACGCCCAGGCCTTCGCCGATCCCTTTGATCAGAACGCGCAGCTTCTCGCTAATCGCCTCTTGCACCGAGCTTTTGAAACAACGGAAAGTGCCCCGGATTACCGCCTCGTCGGGAATCGCATTCCAGGTGTTGCCGGCATGGATCTGGGTCACGCTGACCACCGCCGAATCGACCGGATCGACCGTACGGCTGACGATGGTTTGCAAGGCATTGACCATTTGCGCCGCAGCGACGATGACGTCATTGCCCAGATGAGGCATCGCAGCATGGGTCGCGCAGCCTTGCACGCGGATTTCAAAACAGTCGAACGCCGCCATCATGGGTCCCGGTCTGACCGCAAACTGCCCTGCCGGGACGTCCGGAAAATTGTGCAAGCCGAACACGCAGTCTGTGGGAAATAACTCGAACAGGCCGTCCTCGATCATCTGCCGGGCGCCGGCGCGGCCTTCTTCGGCGGGCTGAAAAATGAAATGGACGGTGCCGTTAAAGTTGCGGTGATCGGCGAGGTATTTCGCGGCGCCCAACAGCATGGCCGAATGCCCGTCATGGCCGCAGGCGTGCATCTTGCCGGCATGGCGGGATTTATAAGGGAGATCGTTCCGCTCTTCGATGAACAGCGCATCCATATCGGCGCGCAAAACGATCTTTTTACCGCCCTCCCCCACTTTCAAACTGGCGACCACGCCGGTTTTACCCAGCCCTCGATGAGGTTCCAGCCCGAACCCGGCCAGTTTATCGGCAATGAATTGAGCGGTGCCGGTCTCCTCGAAAGCGGTTTCCGGAAACCGGTGCAAATGCCTGCGCCATTGCCGCATGTCCTCATGCAGCCGGAGTATTTCAGTGCTTATTTTCATATTTCGAACCTGGTTAATAAAATCGTCATGCTATCGCCCGAAGCCGGTGGGATCCAATAATTCTAATTTATTCGAAAACGTTCGACCGGCAGCGACTCCTCCGGGGTTCAATTTCTCTCGCATCGGAAGCCTTTGGACGGAATCGGAAACTTGCCCTGACTGCCTCATGGGCGATTCTCTTCGCTCCAAGCTTCGGCAATGGCATTATAATGATGATCCTCAACGCTGCCCGGCTCCATTTCATCCAAGATTCCACATGCTCAAAATTCTTCACCTTAGCTTCGTATTGCTGGCCGTGTCCGGTTTTATCGTCCGAGTGATCCTGAGCGAAACCCATCCCCATCTCCTTAAACTCAAAACGGCCAGAATCGCGCCTCATATCATCGATACGCTGTTACTGATCAGCGGCCTCGTCCTGGTGTTTCACGGCCACTGGTTGTCGAGGCCCTACGGTTGGCTCATCGCCAAACTGATCGGCTTGTTCGGCTATATCGGCTTCGGCGCGATTACCATGCGCCGGCAAGGTCCGATGAAATGGCTGGCTTTTGCCGGCGCTCTCGGTTGTCTGGCGTATATTGGCCGCGTCGCCGTCACCAAACAGATCGGCCTCTTTTAATTTTTGCCTTTGCGTTACAAGCGGAATTCCAGATTGTCGATCCGTTGGCGCAGGCGTTGCAGCACGTCTTTTCCTTTCGTCAAGCCGCTCCAGTCGATATCGAGAGCCTGGCCGCCGGTCAGGCAAGCCCATCGCTGCAACTGTTTTCTAAGCTGGATCCGCTCATTCGCAGTAAAATGGTAGCGGCTCGTCAATTCGGCCATTAGCCGGGACTCGGGGAAAGTAATCGACGCGGCCAATCGGAGCAACTTTGCCGATACCGTTTCAATTGCGCCGAGATGAGCGGCGATCAGAGCGGAAACGGCTTGCGGCGTGATCCGGTCGGAGGGATGCGAGCGATTGTCGGAAATAATCTTCAGGCATTGCACCAGTTCGGCTGAAGTAAACCGTATCGCCGTCTCGTAAAATGCGGCCGCTTCCATGTCGCAAAGATCCGCATGATCGTAGGCCAGTTGGGGTTTCGGCGCCGTTCGAATCGAGCCGGTAGCGCACGGCGGCGAAAACGCCAGAGGCGGATAAAAACATCGGCCGCTGCCGGCATCGAGAATCTTGTCGATCAAAAACAGGCTGCCCACGGCATGATGTTGATGCCCGGCGATGCCGACGTTGATCAGGACGGGATTTTCAGCCCCTCCGTATAAAGCTTGCGAATAGGCGACTCCGGCCGCCATCGCGCAAGGTCCGAGTCCCGTCACCGTCAGACAGACGGGCGGGCGCACATGGACGTCGAACGGCTTGACCGCCGTTTCTTTCCGAAGCTTGAAATGTTCGGTCAGAGGCTTGGCTTCACAAGGCAGCGCCGCGTAGATAAAAAGCCGGTAACAGTCGTCGTGCCTGGTTTCAGGCAAAGATGGAAAGGATTCGGCAAGGGCGGGCAAGCGTCCGTTCTTGAAACTACGCAACGATTATTTTCCGGAAAGTCAGGTTGATTCTGGGGCCGGTCGCTTGCGCGGTTTTCGGCAGCGAATGCAGCCAATGATGCTGCAACACGCCCGCCATCAACAGCAAGTCGCCGTGACCGAGACGGATCGCCAGCATTTCCTTGCGTTTCTGATGCCGCAGTTTGAACAGGCGCTCTTCGCCGAGGCTCAAGGAAGCAATCACCGGATTTTGCCCCAGTTCCTTTTCATTGTCCGCATGAAAGCCCATCGAGTCTTTGCCGTCGCGATACAAATTGGCGAGAACGCTATTGAAACGCCATGAGACCGCGCTTTCTATTTCCTGCTTGATCGCCAGAAGATCTTCCGTCCACGGATTCGGCCGGTGATCGACGCCCGAGTAACGGTAATGCGCGTCCGGATCGCCGTACCAGCATGTCAGCCTGGGCACTTTGCAGCATTTCCCGAAAATCCATAGGGTTTCTTCCTGCCACGGCAAAGTCGTTTTCAGCCTTTCGAACCACCGGTCGGACTCGGGCGGCCGGTAAAACTGTTTGATTAAGTACAACTCGCCATCGAAGGGAGCCAGATTATTCTGAGAATTCGGCAGAAGCACGACAAAACCGGGGATTGAACCGAGACAGGCCTATTGTACCGCAAGAACAGACATTCGGGCGATGGCGGACACCCCCTTTCCGACCGATCTTCTTGTTACTCTGCCAAGCCAATTTAAACCAATTTCATTTTAAAGTGTCTCATATTGAAATTTTCAAGCCTGCTTTCAAGACCATCGAAATCATTTTTTTGCCGCTCATTCAGCAGGCTTTCCGAAAAGGAGCACATCATGAAAAGAATTTATTTTTTGGTTCCCGACATTGAGACCACCCGTAAAATTGTCGACGAACTTCGTAAGGAAGGCATGGAAGACCGCCATATTCACATACTCGCCCAAAGAGACACGCCGATGGAAGATATTCCGGAAGCCGGAGTATCGATAAAAACCGATTTTCTTCCGGCGCTCGAACGAGGGGCTGCGCTGGGCGGCACGTCCGGATTACTGGCGGGCATGGTGGCTTTGCGGTTTGCCGGGTTTGCTCTGGGCGGCGGCCCGCTTTTAGGCGTAATCATGGCCGGGGCAACGATCGGCTCCCTGATGGGCGGATTGATCGGCATGAATGCCGGCAATACCCGGCTGAAAAAATTCGAAGATGCGATCGAACAGGGTGAAATCCTGATACTCCTGGATGTTGCCAAAGAAAAGATCGAATCGGTCAAGAAATCGATCATCAAGCATCATCCGGAAGTGACCTTTGAAGGGATTGAACCTCTGTTGCCTCCTTCCTATTGACGAAGCGCCTTCCGGGTTTCTTGAGCCTGCCGGTCAAAACCGGCTCGAACAAAAACAGAGGCGCAAACCGCCGATTAAATCAGCGCAAATCCTGAGCAAGCAGACCGGCATTACCGCCGACAGCCGCGGTATTGGTCGCCACGGTTTGCTCGACGGCGAAGCGCCGAAGATAATCGGGGCCGCCGGCCTTGGGTCCCGTGCCGGACAATCCCATGCCACCGAACGGCTGGACGCCGACGACGGCGCCGATCATGTTCCGGTTGACGTAAATATTGCCGACTCTGACTCCCTGTCTGATCGCCCGGACAGTGGCCTCGATCCGGCTGTGAATGCCCAGCGTCAGGCCGTAACCGGTCTCGTTAATCGCGGCAATGACCCGGTCCAGTTCCGGGCCCCGATAGCGGATCACGTGCAGGATCGGCCCGAAAACTTCATGGGTCAACTGCGACAACGAGGCTATTTCAATTAAGGTAGGCGGAAAAAAACTGCCGTAGCTTAACGCCTCCGTCAACGGCAATTGATACAGCATCCTCGCCTGCTCCCGCATTTTCTCCACATGCTCCGCCAGGGGCTTCAGGGCGGCACGGTCTATCACCGGACCGACGTCGGTCGCATACCGGCCGGGATCGCCGAGCGCAAGCTCCTGCATCGCGCCGATCAGCATGCCGATTATTTTATCGGCAATGTCCTGCTGCACGAACAGAACCCGCAAGGCGGAACAGCGCTGACCGGCGCTGTTGAATGTCGAGGCGACGACGTCCTGCACCAATTGCTCCGGCAAGGCCGAGCTGTCGGCGATCATTACATTCTGGCCGCCGGTTTCCGCGATCAAAGGAATCAACATCGGATGCTGCTGCGCCAGCCGCCGATGGATCCATTGCGCGGTATCCGTCGAACCGGTAAAGGCGATGCCGGCCACTCGTGGGTCGGCCACCAGCAGATCGCCGCTCAGGCGGCCTTCGGCCGGTACAAACTGTAAAACCGGTTCGGGGATGCCGGCCTGGTGCAGCAGCCTGACGCAGAGCATCGCGGTCAATACGGTCTGGCTGGCCGGCTTGGCGATCACCGTATTGCCGGCGGCCAATGCCGCGGTCATCTGGCCGATGAAAATGGCGATGGGAAAGTTCCACGGGCTGATGCAAACAAAAACGCCTCTGCCGTAGTAATAAAGCCGGTTTTCCTCCCCGGTCGGTCCCGGCAATAGCATGGGTTCGGCGAAGAGCTCCTCGGCGGATTGCGCATAATAGCGGCAATAATCGACCGCCTCCCGGACTTCCGCCAGAGCGTCGCGAAGGGTGCGTCCGCCTTCGCGGCAGCATAACGAAACCAGCTCCGACCGATGCTGCTCCAGAAGATCGCCGGCCCTGCGCAAACAGCCGGCGCGGGTTGCGGCGGAAGAAAGCCGCCAGTCGTTGAAAGCATGAGATGCTTTCTCCAACGCCCGTTCGACATCGGCCGGCTCGGCCATGCCTACGCTGCCGACGGTCAGGCGGTTATCGCAGGGATTGACGACCGGCCGTCCTGCTCCGGCTTGCAGCGGCTTCCTTCCGCTCGGCATCGCGGTCCATTGTGTCCCGGCCAGGGCATCGAGCTCTTGTTGCAACTGTCGCAACTGAAACGGATCGGCCAGATTGACCCCATGGGAATTCGGCCGCCGCTCTCCGTACAAATCCTTCGGCAGGACGATTTGCGGCGTCTTCGGCAGGCTTTTGACCGTTTCGACCGGATCACGGACCAATTCGGCCACGCTCCATTCGGGATGGTCGATCTGATTGATGAACGACGTGTTCGCGCCGTTTTCCAGCAAGCGCCGAACCAGATAAGGCAACAACTCCCGGTAATCGCCGACCGGCGCGTAAACGCGGCAGGGAATCTTCCGCTCGCTTACGGCCATGACTTCGCGGTAAAGACGCTCGCCCATGCCGTGCAGCCGCTGAAACTCGTAGCCCGGATGATGCTTGCCGGCTTGCAGGATCGCCGCCACGGTATGCGCATTGTGGGTCGCGAACTGGGGATAAAACTCCGAGGTTTTCGACAACAAGTAATGCGCGCACGCCAGATAGGAAACGTCGGTCATCGATTTATGAGTAAAAACGGGATAGCCTGCCAGGCCGTTTTCCTGAGCCCGCTTGATTTCGCTGTCCCAATAGGCGCCTTTGACCAGCCGCACCGGCACCCGGCATCGGTGCGATGCGGCCAGAGCGGCCAGCCAGCGGAGAACCGGCAAGGCTCTTTTTTGATAGGCCTGAACCGCCAGACCCAGCCCCGGCCAACCTTTTAGATCGGGGTGGGAAAAAACGGCGGCAAAAACGTCGAGCGACATGTCCAGCCGCTCCGATTCCTCCGCGTCGACGGTCATCGGTATTCCGGCGGCTCGGGCTTCCCTGGCCAGCGCCCGCAATTTTTCGGATAGTTCCCCGACAGCCCGTCGGTGCTGCAACGGCTCGTAGCGCGGGCACAACGCCGATAATTTAATCGAAATTCCCGGATTCAGTTGAGGATCGGCCAAGTTCTCCCGTTCCGCCAGCGTTCTTACGGCATGACGATAGGCCTGATAATAACGCTCGGCATCGGCCGCGGTGACCGCCGCTTCGCCCAGCATATCGAAGGAAAAACGCTCCTCCGGAAACTCTTCGCTGATCTGTAAAGCTTCGGGCATCGCATCCGCAAAGACAAACTGCTGCGCCAGATAGCGCATGGCCTGCTTGACCGCGGTACGGATCAACGGGGCGCCCAGGCGCGACAACGCTTCTTCGAAAACCGGCAGCCAGTGCTCCTTCGACAACAGGCGATGTTCGAATTCGCTGGTGAACGACAGGGCCTTATTGGTGAAATGCACCAGCAACGAATCGCTCTGCAGCAGGTGCCTGTTCCAGTCGGCGCCGGTCAGTTTTTCCTGCAGAAACAAATCCTGGGTCCGGCTGTCCGGAATACGCAGTAGGGCTTCGGCGATGCCCATCAAAACCACGCCTTCCCGGGAGTTGAGCTGATATTCGTGCAGAAACGCTTCGATGGCGGTGTTCCGGTGGCTTTTCGCCCGGACCGCCGTCACCAGCGTTCCGGCCAGCTCGCCGGCCCCGAGCGGATCGTAAGTCCCGATGTTCCGCAATAATTCATTGACGATGACTTTTTCGTCGGTTAAGTAAGACCGGTTGATTGCGGCCCGTAAATCGGCAACGGCAAGTTGATTCATAGTTGACAAAAATCCTCTGAATGACGACCCTTCTCACGATGGAGTGTCGGGCTGAAGCCAAGTTCCTTATTATAAGGATTTCAGCCGCCATAAAACTTGCCGTCAGAAAGATTTTTATATAAACATCCGGACAGCTCGGCTAGAAAGGTTTCAGCGTGAATGGCACGGGATCGTTCACCGCTTCGCCCGGATCGCGGTTGGCGATCTGCACGAACTGTTCCGCCCACCGGTCCAGGATGCCCTTGGCGGGCCCATACCAGGTAAGGCGGGTCAGATCGAGCGGACCGGCATCCGCCATGTCGCGGTCGGCAAAGGTGGCAATGATTTCTCGGGTTTGCAGATCGCGCAAACGGCCTTCGAAAGCGGCCCGGCGTTGATTGATCATCCCCGCGGCGGTGCCGGTTCCGGGAGGACCGGCCCAACTCAATGCATGCAGAACCGGCTGCGACGGGTCGATTTCGATCAGCGCCAATTCCAGACGCACGGCCGGCCCCACCGGTTGCCCGGAGACCTCGACGACCTGAAAGCGATGATGCGGGTCTTCCTTGAAATTTTTAATCACCTGGCCTCGAAAGTATTGCGCCAGCTCTGCAATATCTTCCTTGACGTCGCTGAGGACGTTCACCGAGCTCATCTTGTGCAGCCAATCCATTTCCATCATATAGTGCGTATCAACCGGCGCGACTACCAGCGCCCGGTAAGCGCTCAGACTGGAGCCGGGCTTGATCCAGACTTTTTGAAACGGCAGATCCGAATGCTTGCTCTGGCGTTCGGGATGTTCGATAAAACCGGCATCGGGCGCCGGATCGACCGCCATCGATTTGAATTCGTCCGAGCCCGACTGAACGGCGGAGCAAGACGCCAATAAGGCGCTTACAAGGCAGAAAGGCAGTATTCGGTAAGTTTTCATGGTTTTTTCCTCTTGTTAAATGTTTTCTCGCTTATTTCTTCAAGCTGGCATCTTTTAAAGCCTGCCGGGGAGGAGCCACGCTCTGCGACGGCTTGGTTTCAATCGTTATCTTGACGATTTTTCCGGTAAACGTGTTGTCATCCTGCTGGTAGTCCTCGGTCACCGGCGTATCCCGATCCATGCCGACGTCGGCGCCCTCGTCGGCCGAAAAGATGAACGGCGTTGTGCGCGGGACAGGCGCTTGTGCGACCTTTTGTCCGTTGACCGAAAGCGTCGCGAATCCGCCTTTTCCAAGACCGCCTCCTTCATAAGCGAAGTCGAGCGCAATCGTCGCCCTGCCCGCCGGGAGAGACTGCGCCGAAGCGATAGTGGTACGTTCCCTGCCGACCAGGTTGTACGCATAGGCGGGCTTGCCGTTCTTCATATACAAGGACCAGCCACCGAAACGGCCGCCTTGCGCCAGAATGGCCCCGTTCGCGCCGCCTTCCGGTATTTCGAGCTCGGCGGTAACGGTCATCGAACGGTTTTTGACGTCGATGAAAGCATTTTCCATCATGCCGGTCATGCCTTCGTACAGCGTCAATGAAGTGCGTCCGGCCATCAGGTCGGGCCGCCCGGCCACCGACGGCACGAGGCGCTCGATGCTGCGGTCGTCCAGAGGCAGCACGTTGTATTTGACCGCTTCCTTCAGGAACAGCGCCTGCAAGGACTTCAGCCTGGCCGGCTGCCCGGCCGCCAGATCGGTGGCCAGGCTGAAGTCGCTGCGGGTATCGAACAGCTCCCATTTGTCCTGTTCCAGCGGAGCACGCGGCTGCCGCTCCCACGGCCCGCGGTGCACGGTGCGTGCCAGCCAGCCGTCCTGATAGATGGCCCGGTTGCCGGCAATTTCGAAGTACTGCGTACGATGCCGGCTTGGGGCTTTGGCGTCGTTCAGCGTATAAGCAAGACTGACGCCCTCGAACGGATGCTGAACGATGCCGTTGACGCTTTTCGGCGCCGGCAGGCCGGCCAGTTCGAGCACCGTCGGCGCGATGTCGACGACGTGGTGCCACTGCGTACGCAGTTCGCCTTTGGTTCGGATGCCTTGGGGCCAATGCACCACCATGCCGTTTTGGGTGCCGCCGTAATCGGCCGCCATCTGTTTAGTCCAGGCAAACGGCGCATTGCCCGCGACCGCCCAACCGGCGGCGAAATGCGGATAAGATTCCGGTCCGCCCCATTTGTCGATCAGCGGCAACTGCTCGGCAACCGTCGCCGGCATGCCGTTGAAAAAAAACATTTCGTTGAATATGCCGGTCATGCCGCCTTCGGCGCTGGCGCCGTTGTCGCCGGCGATATAGACGAACACGGTATTGTCCATCGCGCCGATGGCTTCGAGCGTCTGCGCCAAACGTCCGATTTCGTGGTCGGCATATTCGGCATAACCGGCGAACACTTCCATCTGCCGGGCATACAGCCGTTTTTCTTCCGCACCCAGATTGGCCCAGTCCTTGATCGCCGCCGGTTTCGGAGCCAACCGGGTCCCCGGCGGCACGACGCCGAGGCGGATTTGCCGGGCCAGCGTCTCTTCGCGGTATCGGTCCCAACCGCTGTCGAACTTGCCTTTGTACTTGTCGGCCCATGCCTTCGGCACGTGGTGCGGCGCATGCGTCGCTCCCGGCGCGAAATAAACGAAGAACGGCTTGTCCGGCGTCAGCGAATGTTGAGCGCGCACCCAGGCTATGGCCCGGTCGGTCATGTCGGTCATAAAATTGTAATTGGGATCGTGCGGCAATTCGACCCGCGCGGTGCCGTCGAAAATATACGGCGACCATTGGTTGGTCTCGCCGCCCAGAAAGCCGTAAAACTTTTCGAAACCGGAACCGGTCGGCCAAAGATCGAACGGTCCGGAAACGCTGGTTTCCCATAACGGCGTCAGATGCCACTTGCCGAACGCGGCGGTGTTGTAGCCGTTGAGGCGCAGCATCTCGGCGAGCGGCGCCACGCTGTTCGGCCGAACGCCGGTATTGCCGGGAAATGCCGTGGCGACGTCCTGGACTGCGCCGGTATTGTTGCTGTGATGGTTGCGTCCGGTGAGCAGAGCCGCCCGGGTCGGCGAACACAACGCGGTGACGTGCATGTTGTTGTAGCGCAAACCGCCGGCCGCCAGCCGATCCAGCGTCGGCATCGTAATGCCGCCGCCGAAAGTACTCGGCTGCCCGAAGCCCATGTCGTCAATGAGCACGAGCACGACGTTGGGCGCGCCTTGCGGGGCTTTGACCTCGAAACGTGCCGGCGCCCTGGCTTTGCGCACGTCGATTTCCTTGATGGCAACCTGCTTTGGTTCGGGAATGGGCAAGACCGTACGGTCTAATGTGTGCAACGGCTTCGAGGCTTTGAGCGTCCGCGCCTCCGAAACCGTCCCTTCTAAAACGCTCAACGCGGCTAACGCAAGCGTGAAAATACTTAAGCTGAGTTTCATCAGTTTATTTCCTGTTCCTGGGTTTTTAACCATGATCGTTTCAATTTGAGATCGGCTTGCGCTGGAATCCTGATCATGAAACCGGACAATGCCGCAATGAAGGATGTTTTTGGCCATATACCGGATTCATAATCATCTTCTCTAAATTAAAACCATGGAATTCATGGCGCTAGAATTTGACGGCCGCGGTAAATCCCGCATAATCGCCCTGAAATCGGGATTTGGCATCGAATTCGGTAAAATAATGGAAGGTGAACTGCGCTTCGGCCTTTGGAATAGCCAATCCGATTTGCCCGCCTACCGCATGCACCTGATTGGGCGAATTCAAAAACGACGGCTGATCGGTGCCGTGATTATCCTGCACCTGCCATTGGCTATACCCGGCCGGGCCGACCTCCAGCAGCAGATGTTCGGTAACGGGTAAAAACTGGCTGAGCCCCCAATTCAAGGTGAAATGACCGCCCTGAGTAAAATTCTTGCCTTGCGTTTCATGATTGATTTCGTAAGTTCCGGCCAACATCAATGCCGTCCCTTTGTTGTCGAAAGGGTAATAGGCGCCCGCCAGTTGGAATTGATGACCCCAGAATCCCAGGCCGGTATTCGCGACATCGTCCGTGCTGTATTTACCGCTGGGTGCGTAGAAACCATAATTGGCGGAAAGGTCGTAATGTTTTCCGTGCCAACCCAGCATGACAGGCTGGACAAAAATATCGGAGATTTCGAAAGCGCTGTCGCTTACCGAAAGTTGTTTCTTCAGCGATACCGCCTGATCGGCGAGACGGATATCGGTCAACGCGTCGAGAGCGGCGCCGACGGTGGTATTGGCGAAAGGCAGAGAGATCAGCATCGCATAGTCGGCGCCGAGAAATTTATAGCCGGTATTCCAGACGAAGGTAGGGGCGATGAGGTACATGTCGACGTTAGTGTCGAGATTGGCAGTAATTCGGGCTCCCGCCGGCACGCCCGGCCCCAGGCTTGTGCCGGCTTGAAACGTTGCCGTATCGATCGTATTGCCGTGATTGTCCTTCAACTTGGAAGTCGAGTAGTTGCCCAGGTAAAGTGCGGCATAGACGCCTTCCTTTTCAGGCACTAAAAAATCCCGGATATTCATCATGCCGGGTAAAAAATGGCTCACTCCCGCAACGCCGGCGATGGACCAAGTGAGCATAGCCGAGGCTAAAACCACTCGGCAAAGATCGGATTTTCTAAAGTTCATGTCGGTCCGGCTTTTGTTTCGTCTGATTATCTGAAGAAGCTGCGGGAGCCGGCTAAAAAGCCCGCATCCGCCGGAAACTTCGTTCTTGTTTATTGCCATTCCAGAATTCTAAGGATTGGACATCACGGAGTTGCCGTGCCCGACGTCCAGGACGATAAACGCTCCGCAAGCATCTCACACCACTTGTCGATTGCGTTTTCCGCATCGCCCCACTGCCACTGGAAGCCGGTGGTAAAGTTTCCGCCGCCGATCCGATTGTCGGCCGCCGCCGTCAGCAATTCCCCCGATACCGAATCGGTAATTTTTGCCTCACCCTGCGCCCCGCCGACGAAAGGAAAAGTACCGGTAGCCAGATATTTCAAATTGCTGAGCATGTGAGCCTGGGGCGATATCATCGAGATACTGCGCAATACCGGCGTGGCCGTTTCGGCGTCGGTCATCGCCACGGTAATTTTCATTACGCCCGGACCCGGCTGCTCTACGATGGGGAACTTCTTCCCGAGTTGCTCTTTAAGCTGTTGGGAAAAATAATTCACCAGGGATTGCTGATCGGCTGCGGAAACCGACGTGGAATTCCCGCCCCAGAAAGTCACCGGATCGATCAATATCTTGTTGTACCGGGTCCACTGCGCGGACGGATTGAAATAACGCAGACTCGCCTGATCCTTTTCCCCTGGTGTGAGTTTGCCGCATTCGTCGGCAAGCAATCCGCAATGCAGGGACGTCTGATCGATAGACGCCTTTTGCGTCGTGGTACACGCCGTCAACAGCAGAACGCTCAGGCTCGCCACTGCAACGGAAGCCCGATTTGTAGCGCGCCGCTCGGCAACGATTACATGATCTGTCATGGTTTGTTCTCCTCATTCGTATAATTGAAGTCATTGTCTGAAAAAATCATGCCGACAGAAGGCCGTCGACCCGGCGCCAATCGCTGTTCGGCCGCCCGGTGGGCCCTTACCTGCGCAGCTAATTCCAGTCCATAGGTTTGCTCGATAATCCGAAACTCGCACGCGGGCGCTTTACTCGCACATTCCATCAAGGCAATCAATTGGCTGAAATGCCGCGACCGGATCATTTGCCGCAATTCGGCTTCCGACTTCCACGTCTCGACATAGCAAAGGCAACCCGGATCGGAAGCCGCCACGAACAGTTCGACGGAAATGCAGCCATGCTCTGCACGCGCCCATTTCGCGAGGGATTGGAAAGCCGCGAGCACAGTGCGTTTTTGACGCCTTGGCAAGTGGATGAGCAAATGCAGTTCGATCATGCCCGAATCTTGTGCAGATGGCATGCCAGCCGCGACCGCGGCCGGAATTTTCAGACCCGTATCTTATAAATCAATGAGTTCCAGTCGAAAAACAGCAGAGAATGGAAGTGAAGCCGCGCCATGGCCACGAAATATCGTGGATAACCCGTTATGACGGACTCACTTCGAAGTAGGACGGCGGATGCCCAGCTTGGCCATCCGGCTTTCGAGAGTGCTGGGCTTAAGGCCGAGAAGCTCCGCAGCGCCGGCCGGGCCGCGAATCCGCCAGCCGGTGGCGTCGAGAATACGGAGAATGTGGTTACGCTCGACGTCCGTCAGCAAAGCCAGGCCTGACTCAGAAGACGGCGGCGAAGCAGACAAAGCGGACGGCAGTTCGATCCTGAGAGAAGGACTTTGCGAAAGGATCACCGCGCGTTCGATCACGTTGCGCAGTTCCCGGATATTGCCCGGCCAGCCATAGTCGAGCAGGGCTTTAAGGCTGGCTTTGGCAATGCTGTCGATGGGTTTGCCCATCGTTTCGGCGAACTCCTGGACGAAGGATTCGACCAGTCGCGGCAGATCCTCCCGCCGTTCCCGAAGCGGAGGCAGATGAATCGGAAACACGTTCAGGCGGTAGAAGAGATCTTCGCGGAATCGCCCGTTGGCGACTTCCTGGCGCAGGTCCCGATTGGTAGCGGCAATCACCCGCACGTCCACTTTGATCGGACGGGGATTGCCCAAGCGCTCGATTTCTTTTTCCTGCAACGCCCTCAGCAGCTTGGCCTGAGCCTCCATCGGCAACTCGCCGATTTCGTCGAGAAACAGCGTCGAACCGTTCGCCAGCTCGAAGCGGCCGAGTTGCCTGGCAAGAGCGCCGGTATAAGCGCCCTTCTCGCGGCCAAAGAGTTCGCTTTCGATCAAGGCTGCCGGAATGGCGGCGCAGTTGACCCGAATCATGGTTCTGTCGCGCCGGGAACTCAATTCGTGGATGGCGGTGGCCAGTAATTCCTTGCCGGTCCCGGTTTCCCCGGTGATCAGCACGGAGGCCGGGGTCGGCGCGACCTGTTCGACCTGGCGCAAAGTGCGCTGCATGACTTCGCTGCGGCTCACGATGCTGCTCAAGCCTTGGTGCCCTTCGATCTCGCGCCGCAAATAAACGTTTTCCTGCTGAAGCCGATCCTTCAGCATGCGGATTTCCTCCATTGCCTGACGAAGGTTATCCTCCGCCTGCTTGCGATCGGTAATATCCACCGCCGCGCCCATCATTCGCTCCGGACGGCCTGCATTATCGAACTGGCAATGCCCGGCTGCGTAGAGCCAGCGAATCCGGCCGTCAAGATGCAGTACCCGGTACTCTTCCTGGTATTCCCCGCCTTCCTGCAGCGTCTTTCGAATCGCTTCCTCAATCCGCATACGATCTTCCGGAAGGAGAATATCGAGAAACCGCCGCAATCTCAGCGTCTCGGCGTCCGGGATTCCGTAGATGGCCCGCGCCCGGCCGGTGGACCAGATGACGTCGTTTCGAATATCCCAAACCCACAACCCGACGTTCGACGCTTCGGCAGCCAGCCGCATCTGCGCTTCGCTTTCCTTCAGCGCCTGGTCGGCGCGTTTGCGCGCCAGGACGTTGGCGAACACATCCGCGATAAGCCGCAATCCACGGACCACCGCGTCCGGCCAGTCGCGGGCCCGGATCGACGAGAAAGCCAGTCCGCCCCGGACACGTCCGCTCACCAACAGCGGAAAAACCAGGTCGGCCCGAGAACCGTAGCGAAGAAAGTTGTCGCGATCCGTCTGCGCTAAATCGTCCACATTACGTACTATCAGCGTTTCTCCGGCCCGAAGGCTTGCCATGACCAAAGGGACGTCGCTCATGACCGATTGCACCATATTCGGAGGGATGCCGGCTTTGTTGTAGCAATGGGTGGCATAACCATCCCGGCCATCCGGAGTGAGTTCGCCCAGCGTCGCCCGGTCCAGGTCCAGAGTCTCGGCGATGCGCCGCAGACTTTCGCTGATGACGTCGTCAACGTCTTCTATCGGCAAATTAATGAACTGCGCGGAAAGTTCGGCCAATAACGATTGAAACCGCAACAGGTTTTCCAATTCGATCAACAGATTCTTATTATTGTTATCGTCGCGGGTCATGCACAATCGGGAAGATGCAGTCAGGCCGGGTTGCCGGAGATTGTAACAGACCCGATATTTCGGGGAAATGGATAAGGCTCATCCCATACTATAAATCACAACCATGAAACGGTGCTGTCCTTATCGAAGGTCGAATTGAAAAGTCGATGAACTCCTCCACCTGCGCCGCTCGAGACCTCGTAGAAACGCAGCAGCAACAGAAAGAGAGTGGCCTTCCCAGCGCCGGAAGGCCCGACCAGCGCAACGCTCTCCCGGTAAAATGTCGAGCGTAATGTCGTCGAGTGCGTCCGTTTGCTATCGGGAAGAATAGCGGAAACCGACCTGTTCGAACCGTATCGCCGCATTTCCTGGATGCGGCAGCGGTTCGGGCGTACCGGTTTCGACGATCGAGGGCTGAGCCCGGAGCAGTTCCGACAAACGTCCGGTCGACCCTGCCGCCCGTACGCAGGTGCGCCGAACGTCCATCCCGAAACCGATCTCCGCGCGGCCGGCGAAGCGTTCGGTTTCCCGCCGTTCCTGCGTGTAGGCCTGAACCGTCGTTACCGCGTTTAAAATCTCGCCGGCCAGCGCCGAGGCATCGGCCATTTTGTCCTGCGATTCGCGCGAAAGTTTTTTCACGTGCCGGCCGATGACGAAAATGGGCAGCATCAGTAAGGCCATCAGGCCCAGACTCAGGGAAAACAGATAATAACTGGTCAACGCCAGCATGATCATGCCGCCGATCAATTGGAGCAGGCTGCGCAGGCCCATCGAAACGGAGCTGCCGATGACAGTCTGGACCAATGTGGTGTCGCCGCTCAGGCGGGACAATACTTCTCCGGTTTGCAAGGTCTCGAAAAATTCCGGGGACTGTATGAGCATTCGCGCATACACGGCGCTGCGTAAATCCGCCGTCACCCGCTCGCCTATCCAGCTCACGGTGTAATAACGCGCCGCCACGATCAGCGCCCACAGGCTTGCCAAACCGAACAATACTGCGAAACGCGCGTTCAAATTCAGCGAATCCCACAGGCCGCCTTGGCCGTTTTGCCGTTGCCCGAAACCCAGATCGATCAGATCGCGGAACGCCAACGGAACCACCAGGATCGTCGCCGAGCCGAGGCACAACAAAACAAAAGCCAGAACGATCCGCAGCCGGTAAGGGCGCATGAAAGGCCAGAGGTCCTTCAGAAAGGACAAGCGCCGAGAGGAATCGGATTGAATCGGTTTCGAGTTGGACATCCGCAGTCGTGTTTGTCGAATGGCGTGGGAAGTTTCCGATAGAGCGGGCTGAGCGCCATCCTTGTTTGGAATTAAGCCGCTTCAGGAGCTCTCACTACAAAAATCAGCTCTGACTTATCTTGCATGGATAGGACAAATTCGACCTAGAAGCGGCGTTTAATAGGAATCTTTCACGTCAGTCTAACAGCCGTAAGCAGTTAATGTTAAGATAAAAAGAAACTGAATCTCTTCCAATATGGGATGATATACAGAAACTATTTAATATCTTGTTAGTCATTTCGCTACTTTAATCGCATATAGACTGATGCCTGTTTTAATTTAATTGAAAAAAAATGGAGTAAAAATGCCAATAACGACTACTAGTCAGTCAATTTAAATCAAAAGGATATATTGGGCTTGTAAGTCACTCTATAGTGGCATTGATGGTTACTGATTGAGGTCAAGCAATGCCAGCTCTTAAATACAAAGTCAATCTGACTGAAGACGAAAAGCGTGGCTTGGAAGCCATGATCAACAAAGGAAAAGCCGCGGCACGCCATCTGACACGCGCGCGAATTTTATTAAAAGCGGCAGCGGGTATTCAGGATAAAGACATTATCCAAGCTTTGGGTGTCTCGGAATCAATGGTGTTGACGACGCGCCAACGGTGTGTGGAAGAAGGCCCGGAAGCCGCCCTGAAAGAACGCCCCCGTCCAGGACGTGCCCCAAAACTGACGGAGAAGCAGGCCGCCCATATTATCGCCTTGGCTTGTAGTGAGGCGCCGACAGGGCATGATCACTGGACCTTGCGGTTGTTGGCGGACAAAGTGGTGGAATTAGCGTATGCCGACCGTTGCAGCTATGAAACCATCCGTCAGCTTTTAAAAAAACACTCTCAAACCCTGGCAGAAGCAAGAGTGGTGCATTCCCGAGGTGAGTGCTGAATTTGTCGCGGCGATGGAAGACGTGCTGGACCTTTATGAAGAACCCTACGATCCGTTGCGCCCGGTTGTGTGTTTCGACGAAAGTCCGAAGCAACTCATTGCGGAAGTCCGCCAACCTCTCCCGCCTGAGCCCGGTCAACCGGCCCGCTATGACACCGGCTATGAACGGAAAGGCGTCTGCGATTTGATGATGATCTGCGAACCTAAACGCGGTTTTCGGCAGGTGGACATCACCGCGCGGCGGACCAAAATCGAATTCGCGCACAGCATGAAGCATATCGCTGAACTTTATCCGGACGCGGCGGTGATCCGGGTGGTGCTGGACAATCTGAATACCCATAAAATGGCGTCTTTGTATGAAGCCTTTCCAGCAGAGCAAGCCCGTGAATTGGCGCGACGGCTGGAGTTCCACTACACGCCCAAGCATGGCAGTTGGCTAAACATCGCTGAGATCGAACTGGCCGTCTTGTCGAACATGTGTTTATCACAGCGGATACCGGACACAGAGAGCCTCCGGCGTGAGGTCGAAGCCAATATCCTACCGCGCAACACCAAGGCGACGCCCGTCAATTGGCGATTTACGACGCAACAGGCACGACGTAAACTGGCTCGCCTGTATCCTTGTGTTTCTTCGTGACTGACTACTACATGCGGTTCACCTGATCGAGCTACAGAATTTGCATACTGTGGAACGGTCGATGAAGGGATCACTCTTATATTTAGATCAGGAGATGTGAGTATCGGAGCTTCCTTTCTATCAGCAATTCGAAATGAATATCAAGGTCGTCGAGTTGCTGGAGGTTTTAACATGAACAATCCTCCGGCCGATGGATTCGGAGCATGGGTTCAAACCAATTCGCGAACACTAAATGATGGCCAGGTTCTCACCCCGCGCCATGCCTCGTTCATTGCAGCTATATTGCGTGATGCAGGTTGGTTGAATTGTCAGCTTGATGGTCTAAGTGTTATGCTCAACTTCATACCTGGTTAACCAATAAACTCTGAGGCAAGCTAATGTTCAATACAAAAATTATATCTATCATTTTTTTTATTTGGCTGACCATAATCATAAACGAAGTAAATGCGTCAGAAGCAACAAATGGTGTTAGTAAGGATGAATTTAAAAGAACTGTTGGTATGACCAAACAAGAAGTCAAAAATAAATTTGGGCCACCAGATAATACGGCAGATGGGGTTATAGGTAAGATGTGGGTTTATTTTGATCTATATGATCCTGAAACTGAAAAATCTAATCATTACAACGATTGCTCGTTATTTTTTGGTCCTAACGACACTGTCGATCATGTCACTTGTTAACTCAACCCGTAACCCGTGTGGCGGAACGCACTAGCGGTTCCGCCGTATGATGAGCTACAAACTTTGCCTAACGAATAAGGTTAGATTGTGTGAGCGAAGTCGCGTAGGTTGGGTTAACAGCTTTACCGTTAACCCAACATATCGATGCTTCAAATGTTGGGTTACAAAAAGCGTAACCCAACCTACGCGACTGAATTACATCAGGAAGATATGCATGATTGGGATTTGGTTATGAAAGGCGAGGAACCTTTCAAAATCAACCCTTTACAATAAGAGGAGGAGTTATGTACCCATCAGTAATAACTGTTATTCCCCGGGATGATTACTTGCTTGATATAAGCTTTAGTAACGGCGAAAGCGGCGTATTGGATATGAAGCCTTATTTGGATTTTGGAGTTTTTAACAGAATTAAAGATTACCGCTCTTTTGAAAAGGTTTCAGTTGCCTTTGATACGATTGAATGGGAGTCTGGAGTCGACCTGGATCCTGAGTTTGTTTATGACAAATGTAAGAAGGCATTGGCCTAACCCAACGCTCCAGCGGACTCCGTTAACGCCCAGCCTCTGAGCTTAGCGTTTGGGAAAAAATTGCATTTATGGCGACCGTTGAACCAAGAATCTACAGAATCGTGCTGCATATGGATGATTCAAAACCGTGGAGCATGCAGCAGTTATGCAAAGATCTATCTGTTACGGCTGAACAACAAGAGCCCATTCAGGAAGACGAATGGGGCACAAGAGGAGTACTTGAACTATGGTTCCAGGAAATTGAAGGTAGCAATATAACCATCCATATTCAGAAGAAACATTCGTCTCACAAAAAGAAATATCTTAAGGAACTAGAAGAATTTTTCTCCGATTTGGACAATATCGATTACCTAAAGGACTACGAAGAGATCGGTTAGGCAAGTTAAAAATTTAAACGCATTGCTGAATCAATCGGATCGAGCCTGATTTTTACATGATCGATGATCGACCGAAGAACAGCTCATTTAAATAACCGTTTCATTGCCGCCGGAAACCGCACCGTCAATTCCGTTTGCCTCAAGCCCAACCCCGGCTTTTACTTTAAAATAGCCTTCCGACTTGAAACGAACCTGAAGTGTTGCGTACACTAGCCCTTTTTGGATTCCTATCCGCTTTTCTTCAGGCGGAATCTTTTCTCAATTGACAGAACTAGAATCATTTTTCGGCAGCGACGGCCCTCTCGCCCAAGTCATTCCGGGGTATCAGCCCCGCGAATCCCAACTGGAAATGGCCAGGGCCATTATCGAGGCCATCCGGACCGAGCGGAATTTAATCGCAGAAGCGGGCACCGGCACGGGCAAGACCTTTGCCTATCTGGCTCCGGCCATACTCTCGGGCAAAAAAGTCATTATTTCGACCGGCACCAAGAATCTGCAGGACCAGCTTTTTTTAAAGGATTTGCCGGTGATCCGGAAAGCGATCAAAGTGCCGTTTATTGCCGCCTTGCTGAAAGGCCGCAGCAATTATTTATGCACGCTGCGCCTTCATAATTCGTTGAATTCGGCTTTCGGCTTCAGCAAGGAAGAGGCGGATGCGCTGGCAAAAATCGCCTCCTGGGCGAAGCGCACCCACACCGGCGACATTGCCGAAATGTCCGAAGTCGCGGAAGCCGATCCGGTCTGGCATCAGGCCACCTCGACCCTGGACAACTGCCTCGGGCAGGATTGCCCCGACTATGCCGGCTGTTTTCTGGTCAAGGCGCGCAAGAAAGCGCAGGAAGCCGAGATTCTGGTCGTCAACCATCATCTTTTGTGCGCCGACTGGTCCATCCGGGACAGCGGCTTCGGCGAGCTGCTTCCCGATGCCGAGGTCGTCATCATCGACGAAGCCCATCAATTGTCCGACACCGCTTCGAACTTCCTCGGAGATACCGTCGGCAGCCGGCAACTCGGCGATCTGGCCAAGGACGCCCTGATCGAATATTTCAAGGACGCCACCGATATGCCGGCCCTTCGCACCGCCTGTGAAGACCTGGAACACGAAGTCAAAGACTTGCGTCTGGCGTTCGGTATCGAGCTGAAACGGGGCGATTGGCGGGACATCGAAAACAATCCGAAAATTAACGCCGGTCTGGCCGCCGTCAAGGATCAACTGCAGCGGCTGAGCGATCAACTGGAACTGGCTTCGGTAAAATCCAAGGGACTGGAGCTGTGCCATAAACGGTCCGAGGATCTGCTGCAGCAGCTTAAAACGATCACCGAAGACTCGGGCGGCAAATGGATAAGGTGGTATGAAACGCACCGGAAAACCGTCACCTTGAGCCGGACGCCGCTGGATATCGCGGCCGAGTTTCAAAGCTTCATGCGCCAGCATCCGGCGATCTGGATTTTTACCTCGGCCACGCTGAGCGTAGCTCATCGATTCGACCATTTCGCCCGCAACCTGGGTTTGAGCGACATTGACAGCGCCAGTTGGGAAAGTCCTTTCGATTACGCCCGAATGTCCTTGTTCTACCATCCCAAAGGCCTGCCCCAGCCCGAGCATCCCGATTTCATACCGCGCATCGTCGACTTCGTCGTGCCGGTTTTACAGGCCAGCCGGGGCCGGGCGTTTTTTCTTTTTACCAGCCACCGGGCTCTGAAGCAGGCGGCGGAAATACTGGACGGTAAAATCGATTATCCGCTGCTGATCCAGGGCAGCCGCCCGAAAGCCCAGTTGATCGAGCGTTTCAAGAAAGCCGGCAATGCCGTCTTATTGGGGACATCGAGTTTTTGGGAGGGCGTCGACGTTCGCGGCGACGCCTTGTCTTGCGTCATCATCGACAAACTGCCTTTCTCCTCGCCGGGCGATCCGGTGTTGAAAGCCCGGCTGGACGCGATGAGCCGACAAGGGCGCAATCCGTTTTTCGAACATCAATTGCCGTCCGCCGTGATTGCGCTGCGTCAAGGCATCGGCCGGCTGATCCGGGACGTGACCGACCGCGGCGTATTGATGGTTTGCGATCCCAGACTGTTGAAAAGGTCTTACGGCCAGATGTTTCTCGACAGCGTGCCCGCGATGAGACGCACCCGCGATATCGAAGAAGTGCGTGCCTTCTTCCTGCAAGAAAAGAAAGAATTAAGGACCTGAATCAATTTCGTCTTGCAACAAACATCATCCCGAAAAACTCCGACATTTTCCTTTGACGAAAAGAATTCCTTTTTCATTTGGACAGAGTCCAGCCCAGTCTAATCCGTTTCTGAACAGGCAACTCAATCCGATCAGTTGATTCCGTTCATCGTCCGATCAAGCGTTCCCGAGCATAGAAGAAGCATTTATTCAGAGCCTCCTTCAGAGCAATGAAAAACGCCTGAAACCTAGAGTCGATGGAAACCGGCTTTGCAAATTTGAGAAATCGCCAGCAATCTACGTTTCTCCACGATTGCCAACTTCTTAAAAATGAAGATCCGTTCGCAGAATTGACCGGGCCCTCTCATCATAATTACTCCCAACGGCCAATCTGAACGCCGCCGGCGCTCAGACGCCTTCAAGGCCTGGACCGGAGCGCCGGGCCGCTTGAATTTCCAAAGCATTTAAATACCGGGAGTCCGTTATGAAGTTTTCTTGCCCTCGCGCGTTAAGCCGTCCTCATGCCCTCGAACACCGTCGCACGGCCTCGGCGGGCCTGCTGTGCCTGGGATTGGTGCTGAGCGCCGCCCAGATCGAGTCCGCTCACGCCGCCTGGCGGCCGAGCCGGGACACCTCCGCCCCCAGCGTTCCCGGCGGCGTTTCCGCCACCGCCGCCTCGACCTCGGCGATCAACCTGGCCTGGACCGCGGCCACCGACAACGTCGGCGTCAAAGGCTACAAGATTTACCGCGGCGGCAGTCAGATCGCCACCGTCACCGGCACCTCGTTCTCGAACACCGGCCTGACCTCCGGCAAGAGCTACAGCTATACCGTGGCCGCTTACGATGCCGCCGGCAATAGCTCGAAGCAGTCGTCCTCCGTCTCGGCCACAACCTCCTCGGCCGACACCACGGCCCCGACCGTTCCGGGAGGGCTCGCCGCGACCGCGGTCTCGTCCTCGTCCATCAGCCTGAGCTGGAACGCCTCGACCGATGCGGTCGGCGTCCAAGGCTATACGGTGTATCGCAACGGCGTCGAGCTCGCCTCGGTGGCCGGCACCACCTTCAGCGACAGCGGCCTGAGCCCGAACACCACTTACCAATACACGGTCTCGGCTTACGATGCCGCCGGCAACCGCTCGGCGCAGTCGGCCTCGTCCAGCGCCACCACCGACAGCTCCGGCGGCGGCAGCGGTGGTGGCGGTGGCGGCAGCGCCGGCGGGGTGCCGGCCGGCATCTATTCGATCGATACCGTAGTCGACAAGCCCTTCGTCGACGGCGTGCTGATCCGTGTGTACTGGAGCCAGGTCGAAAAAACCGAAGGCAAGTACGATTTCAGCAAGGTAGCCTCGGTGATCAAGCAGGCGCAGGCTCTGGGTCAGGGTGTTTCGATCGCCAACATGGTGGTGGCCGAGCCCAGTTGGCTTCTGAACAAGACCGAAACGTTCAGCGATCCCCAATTCGGCGTGATCACCGCGCCCTGGGACACCACGATGCTGGACGCGCTGGAAAAATACATCACCGCTTTCAGTAATTATCAGGTGGACGGCATCGCAATCAAGGATCACCCCACCGTCCGGCAGGTGGATGCGGCCATCGGCGGCATCCAGTCGATCCGGATGATGCAGCCGCCTTCCGGCTACACCGCGCAAAAACTGGAAGACGGGGTGCTCCGCTCGGTCCGCGCCTGGGTTAATGCTTTCCCCAACAAGCACATCTATGCCGGCCTGTTCGGTGTCAACGACGGCGCCAAGAATCCTTCGACGGTGGAAGCCATCCGCGACGACTTGATGGCCGAGTTCGACGGCGTCAGCAAGCCGAAGCTTAATTTCTTCCAGGAAGTGCTGACCGGCATGGCGCCGACGCTAAATTCGCCGCTGGCGACAATAGTCAGCGACGTCAAGAACGAAACCAGCATCATGTACCAGGCCTGCGGCGAATGGAAGAACCAGAGCGCCTGGTCCTGGTGCTACTGGGCCAACAACGACAGTCCGGACGCCGGCTTCAGTTTCGCCTACAACAACTTCAATACCACCTATTTCGAGATTTATCAGACAGACCTTATGAACGACGCTTACGCCAGCCAGTTCCAGAAATGGCACGACACGCTGAAACCTTATCTGCCTTAAGTCTCATCCATCATCCCAGCAATAGCGCGCTCTTTCGGGAGCGCGCTTTTCCTTTTTCCTTCATCTCCGTCTTCCTCTCCATAGCAAACAGTGTGGGTAGGATTAGATCCTTCTTCGAAGGGCTCAATTCAAATTGATGTCGAACAGAAAGAGAAAGATCGTCCGGAGTCTCTCCCTTCCTGCTCATCGATGTTGCTTATTAAGGATTCGAGCTTTTCTCGCTTTCCAGCGCTTCCGCCAGTTGTTTCGCAGGCAAATAGCCGGGATAGGCATTACCGCTTTCGGTAATGATCATCGGCGTTCCTTTTACGTCAAAATCCGCGCCCAACTGCATGTGTTCATCAACAGGATTGTCACAGGTCTTTGCAGGAGGCGTCTTGCCTTTTTTCGCTTCGGTCAGAGCCGCGTTGCGGTCTTTCGCGCACCAGACCGAAACAGCCTTATCGTAGGATTCGGATCCTTTTCCCGCTCTCGGAAAAAACAGATATTGAACGGTAATTCCTTGAGCAAGATACTGATCGATTTCCGAATGCAGTTTCCGGCAATAACCGCAATCGATGTCGGTAAAAACCCAGACCTTGTGGCGAGCGATTTTCGGCTTGAACACGATCATGTTGTCCTGTCCGATTTTTTCAAGTTCCGACTTGCGCACTTCGCTCAACTTCTCTTCGGTTAAATCGGTGCGGGCTTCGACGTCGACCAATCGCCCCTGAAGCAAATACTTGCCGTCATCGGATACATATAAAATATTGGCTCCGACTCTCACTTCAAACAACCCTTTGACTACGGAAGGTTTGATCGAATCGATTTTGATGGTCGGCATCGATTTCGACAAGGACTGTCTGACGGCATTCTCATCCGCTTTAACGGAGAACAAAGCCGATGCCATTAGACTGAATGCGGCAATATTGATTAATCTATTCATTGTTAACTCGTGTTGATTTTAATTAATTTCGATCATCGGTACGATTTCGATTGTGTAGAGAGGACAATGCCGGCTCAGCATTCACCCATGCCGATATTCTTCTGCAATAGGGATAAAACAGTAACGATGCATGGGAAAAAACGAAGGCCAAATCGCCGCCACCTTAACACCTATCAGTTTTTCCAATCCGTCGTTCCGGCATGGACTGCCGGAACCCAGAGGTCAGGGATGACAAGGTTTCAGCACTTCCCTGTGGACTGGATACCGGCATTCCCTGCCGGTATGACGAATTAATTGAGCAAAATGATAAGTGTTGAGTCGCTGCCACTAATAACCCAACCAACGGCTGTGTTTTAGGGTAGGTTCCTCGATATCCCTCATGGCCTTCGATCTGATTCTCTTAATGAAACAGTCTTTGAATATCCAGGACCATCACCAGGGCCATCAACGATATGAGTATAGCCATGCCGATTTGCTGAAACAACAATTGCATGTTTTCGGAAACGGGGCTGCCCTTGAGAGCTTCGATGCCGTAAAACAATAAATGACCGCCGTCCAATACCGGAATCGGCAATAAATTCAATATCCCCAGACTGACGCTGACCAAGGCGATGAATTTGATGAAGTGCACCAGCCCGATACTGGCCGATTGCCCGGCGTATTGGGCGATACTGATGGGACCGCTCAAGTTTTTTACCGAAGCCTGACCCACTACCATTTTAGCCATCATGACCAAAGTCGAGTAGGAATACGAGTAGGTTTTTTTAATGGCGGCGGGAATGGCGGCCAGCGGCGGCAACGAGTATTCGGCCCGCAAGTAGTTCTTCACGTCCTCCGGAATCAGTACGGCGGCGCCTATTTTACCTTCGGCCTTGGCCTCTTTTCCCTGAGCGTTTTCATCGGACGGGACGCTTTTCGGAGTAATCGATATCGGCAGGCGCGAGCCTTCCCGCTCGACGATCAAATGGATTTCCACTCCGGGATGACTTTTTACCATATTGACCCATTGCATCCACTCCTCGATCGCCACGCCATCGGCGCTGATGATGCGATCGCCTTTCTTTAAACCGGCAACCAGGGCGGCGCTTTCCGGAAGAATATCGCCGATCACCGGCTTCAATTTCGGCATCCAGGGTTTAAATCCCAGACGTTTGTAGAAAACCTCCGGATCCTGAGCTTCATCCTCGGCTATTTTTACTATCTTTTGATATTGTTGGCCGTCGAAGTTTTTTACCTGGACTTCGATCTCGCGGTCTCCCGACATCGCCTCCTCGACCAGTACGTTCAAGGCTTCCGACCAGGTTGGCGTCGATTTCGAATCAATCGAAACAATTTCGTCGCCTTCGGCGAATCCTGACTCTTGAGCTATCGTGCCCGGCTCGATAACACCGAGTATCGGCTTGATTCCGGTTTCGCCAATCACCAGCACGGCCCAGAACAAGGCTACGGCAAGCCCCAGATTAAACAAAGGTCCGGCAGCGACTATCGCGGTTCTGGCCCATAACGACTGCCGGTTGAAGGCAAAAGGAAGATCTTCCCTTTTTACTTCGCCTTCTCGTTCATCGACCATTTTGACATAGCCACCCAGAGGGATGGCGGAAACTACGTACTCGGTGGATTCTGGGGATTTTTGATAAGACCACAAAACTTTGCCGAAGCCGATGGAAAACCGCAAGACTTTTACACCGGCTCGGCGGGCGACCCAAAAATGTCCAAATTCATGAAAAGAAACCAGAATCCCTATGGTAAGAATGAAATAGAAAAGTGTACTCATCCAGCCCTTCAATTAGAAAGCTCAGCAATTATCTCTTTAGACAAGATTCTGGCATTTTTATCCACGTCTAGAATAATTTCCAGGCTTTCAGCTTTTTTGACTTCCGTCGAATCCATACAGCGTTCGATCACGACCGGAATATCGGTGAAACGGATCCGCTCATTTAAAAAGGCGTCGACCGCGATTTCATTGGCGGCATTCAATACGGTCGGCAATGTGCCGCCTGCCGCGATCGCCTTATAAGCCAGGCGGAGACAAGGAAAGCGCTCAAGATTCGGTTCCTCGAAATCCATCTGCCGCACATTGAAGATATTGAGCGGTTCCGCTCCCGAATCGAAGCGTTCGGGCCATGCCAGGGCATGAGCGATGGGTATGCGCATGTCCGGATTGCCCATTTGCGCCAATACCGTACCGTCGACGTAGTCCACCATCGAATGAATGACGCTTTGCGGGTGGATAACGACCTGTATCTGTTCCGGCTTCATGTTAAACAGGATACAGGCCTCGATCATTTCCAGGCCCTTGTTCATCATGGTCGCCGAATCCACGGAGATTTTTTTGCCCATGTCCCAGTTCGGATGGGCGACCGCCTGGGCCGGCGTCACATGAGTCATGTCGGCAATCGGCATGCGCCGGAAAGGTCCGCCCGACGCCGTTAACAGTATCCGCCGGGCCTGCTCTGCGGTATCGCCGGCAATATAGCCTCCGGGCATGCATTGAAAGATGGCATTGTGCTCGCTGTCTATCGGCAACAGTTGCGCACCGGATTGTTTGACCGCCTGCATGAAGATATCGCCGGACATGACCAGGGCTTCCTTGTTGGCCAGCAATACGGTTTTTCCGGCCTTGGCCGCGGCCAGACTCGGCAGCAAACCGGCCGCTCCGACGATCGCGGCCATCACCGAATCCACCTGATCGAGAATGGACACTTGCTCAAGCGCTGCATGACCCGACAGGACGGTGATATCGGAGACCGGCGAATTGCTTATTTTCTCTCTGAAAGAAAGCGCCTTGCCTTCATCCACGACCACGGCAAATTCCGGCCGGTGCTGAAGACACTGTTCGAACAAGAGGTCGATGTTATTGTTGGCCGTCAATGCGACCACTTTATAGAGATGGGGGTGGCGTGCCACCACATCCAGCGTGCTGACGCCGATCGAGCCGGTGGCTCCCAGTATGCAGATACCTTTCATGACACCAACCCGTAAATCAAGTAGACACCGCCGTAAAAAATGGGTATTGCGGCAATCAGGCTGTCGATGCGATCGAGAATTCCGCCATGGCCCGGAAGAATCGAGCCGCTGTCTTTCACTCCGCGCCGTCTCTTTACGAGACTGAAAAACAGGTCTCCATAAATGGAAATCAGCACGGTTATCACGGACAAAAAGACAAAATCAGCCGCAATGATGAACGCCGAATTGTAGACCTTGAAAATCAGGTCCAATGCAATTCCGCAAAGAACCGCTGCAATTAATGCCCCGTACACGCCTTCCACCGTTTTACCGGGGCTTATTTCCGGCGCCAGTTGGGTTTTTCCCCATTTCTTGCCGGTAAAATAAGCCGCGATATCAGCTGCCCAAATCAGCACCAGCAAATACATGGCCAGTTCCGTTCCATACAGCGCTCTTAAGCGCGACAAAAACATCCAGGCCGCCAGCAGGACAAACCAGCCGATCAGCGCCTGGTAACATAATTTCATGTCCAGCCTCAGCAGGGAAGACGGCAGCTTCCGGATCAGCACCATGGCCAGTATCCAGAACAGGATCGGTGGAATGACCAGCCATTCCAACACACCGGAATAGTATCTGACGTCCGGCAACCCCAGATTCAATTTCTCAAATCCGAAAAACAGCAGTTGCAAAAATTGCGTCCAGAAATGTATCCCCAGCATCGGCACGATCAAAGCCAGAAAAAATAGACTCCGCTGGAGAGCAGAGTCCATCCCTATCAGTTTTGTCCATTCCCAGGCGCCCAGCAAGGCGATCAGGGCCAGAACCAGAGAAAAGTAGTCTGCGGGCAACAAAAAAACCGCCAGACCAATCAGCGCGGCCAGTACGATGGCCGTTATAACTCGTTGTAATAGCATTTTTATAATTATTTATTATTAAAAATTAAATTTAACCGATCTGCTGAGCACCTGTTCCCCCGTATGTCCGAATCGTCTTTGCCTGCCCTTGAAGCTTTTAATCGCGTCTTCGAGCGACTCCCGGTCAAAGTCGGGCCAGAGCGTATCGGTAAAATACATTTCGGTATAGGCTAATTGCCATAACAGGAAATTGCTGACGCGCTGTTCGCCACCGGTCCGAATGAACAAATCGGGCTCGGGCAAACCTGCGGTGGATAAGTACCGATTGATCAACTGCTCGTTAATGTCCTCTTTGCTTAACTCTCCAGCCAGTATTTTTTCGGTTATTTTCCGGAACGCCTGGCACAAATCCCATTGTCCGCCGTAGTTAACGGCTATGATCAAGGTTAAGGCGGTATTATTCCTGGTTAAGGCTTCCCCTTCGGCCATCATGTTCTGCAAGGATTCGGAGAAAGCGCTTCTGTCTCCGATAAAGCGCAAGCGGATATTATTGTTTTTCAGCTTTTCGATTTCACGCTGCAACGTTCCCATGAACAAGTTCATCAATAACGACACTTCTTCTTGAGGGCGCCGCCAGTTTTCGCTGCTGAAAGCGAATAAGGTGAGCACTTCTATGTCCTGCTGCGCGCAATACTCGACAATCTCCCTGACCGCTTTGACGCCCGACTGATGGCCCATGGCCCTGGGCATAAATCTTTTCTGCGCCCAACGGCCATTGCCATCCATGATAATGGCAATATGGCGCGGATTGTTATGTTCTGATTCCAAACCGGTTTGTCCTTCGTCTGACATTCATCGCCTCTAGAGAGACAGCAGATCGGCCTCTTTCGCTTCCAGTAACTTTTCCACTTCCTTGATGTACTGGTCGGTCAATTTTTGTATTTTTTCCTCGGCGGCGCGCGCCTCGTCTTCGGAAATCAATTTTTCTTTCAACGCGTCCTTGATTTCATTGTTGGCGTCCCGCCGTATGTTTCTGATGGCCACGCGGCCGTTTTCGGCTTCATGCTTGACGACCTTGACCAGATCCCGGCGGCGCTGTTCGGTCAAAGGCGGCAGCGGAATTCGGATCACCATGCCGTTGGTCGCAGGATTCAAGCCCAGATCGGACTTCAAAATCGCTTTTTCAATGACCTGCACCATGTTTTTTTCCCACGGCGTGATGGTCAGGGTACGGGCGTCTTCAACCGCAATGTTGGCAACCTGCGATAATGACGATTCCGTACCGTAATAGGAAACGCTGATTTGGTCCAGGAGACTGGGATGCGCCCTGCCTGTTCTGATTTTTGAAAACTCATGTTTTAACGCCTCGATGCTTTTGCCCATCCGGGTGGAGGCATCCTGGTGTATATCACTGATCATTGCGTGTTCCTCGTTCAATTAGAGAGCCGATTTCCTCTCCCATCATCAGCTTCATTATCGCGCCTTTTTCGAAGACGTTCATTACCCGCATCGGAATATTGTTGTCCCTGCATAAAACCAGGGCGGTCGTATCCATGACGTTCAACCGTTGGTCAAGCGCTTCATCGTAGGTTAATCGGGGATAAAACTTGGCATCTTTCACTTTTTCGGGATCGGCCGAATAAACGCCTTTGACCTTAGTGGCCTTGATCATCAATTCGGCATTGATTTCTATCGCCCGGAGGCTGGCAGCCGAATCGGTGGTAAAAAAAGGATTGCCGGTGCCGGCCGCGAAAATGACCACTCGGCCTTTTTCCAAATGCCTGACCGCCCGCCTGCGGATATAGTCCTCACAGACCTGATTGATTTTCAGGGCGGACATGACTCTGGCCTGCTGTCCGAGATGCTCCAGCGCGTCCTGCATGGCCAGGGCATTGATTACCGTAGCCAACATGCCCATTTGATCGCTGGTAACCCGGTCCAGTCCTTCGGAGGCCTTATCGGCTCCTCTCAAGATATTACCGCCGCCGATAACCAAACCCACCTGAATCCCTTGATCGGATAAATCTTTAATTTCAGAAGCCAGACGCTTGATAATATCGGCATCGATGCTGCCGCCCGCCTCGCTCATCAATGCTTCACCGCTTAACTTAAGTAAAATTCTCTGGCAAATCATCTTAGTCATCGTATTGTCGGGTTACACATTTTAAAGACCGGGATCGCCTTTCACCCGCTAATGGGCTTCAAGGCAAACCCGGTCCATATCTTGCCCGGGTATTAGACGGCCCTTACCTGAGCCATAACCTCTTCGGCAAAATTTTCTTCTTTCTTTTCGATTCCTTCACCGACTTCCAGTCGAGCAAAGCGAACCACACGATTGCCCTTTGACGCGACCAGTTTGCCGACGGAAATTTTATCGTCCTTGATAAAAAGTTGCCCAAGCAACGTGACTTCGGCAAAAAATTTGCTTATCCGGCCGGCCACCATTTTTTCGATGATCTCCGCCGGCTTGCCGCTCTCGGCCGCCTGAGCCTTGAAAATTTCCTTTTCCTTTTCAATCGTTTCCTGAGGCACTTGCTCTTCGGAAACACACAGAGGCCTGCTTGCCGCGATGTGCATGGCGATGTCCTTGCCCAGCTCTTTATCGGCCTTTTCCAGCTCCACCAGCACGCCGATCTTGCTGCCGTGCAGATAACAAGCGGTACCGCCGTTTGCCGTGTGGAATTTCTCAAAACGCCGGACCGTGATATTCTCGCCCAGTTTCGCTATCAAACCGCGCCGTGTTTCGTCCACGCTCACGCCGTCGGCCAACGGCATCGCCAACAGTTGTTCTTCCGAATGAATGTCGGAAACCAGTAACGCTTCCGCCACGCTATTGACGAAATTGACGAAATCAGGCGATTTGGCAACGAAATCGGTTTCACAGTTGATGTCGACAATGGTCCCCGTTTTTTCGTCGGCGCTGATTTTGACTCCGATCATGCCTTCCGCCGCGATGCGTCCTGATTTTTTATCGGCCTTGGCCAAACCGGATTTGCGCATATTTTCGATGGCCAGCTCCATATCGCCATTGGCTTCGACCAATGCCTTCTTGCACTCCATCATGCCGGAACCCGTCCTTTCACGCAGTTCCTTCACCATACCCGCAGTAATATTCATTCTATCTTTGTCCTCAAACATTCGTCACTATAAAAACGCCCCCATACGGAGGCGTTAGTTGGCCTGATTAAATTTTGTTTTCTCTGGAAAACAATTGACTCCGCATACAACCCATGCACGCGCGAATCAGGGATTTATTGATTAGCCGCCGATTCTTCAACAAAATCATCGGCTTTTGCCGACATGCCCAAAACGGCCGTTTTGGCTTCCGTTACGGCGACGGAAGCGCATTCACAATAGAGTTTAACCGCCCGGATGGAATCGTCGTTTCCGGGAATAACATAATCGACTCCTTCCGGCGAATTGTTCGAATCGACCACGCCGACGACCGGAATGCCGAGTTTTTTGGCTTCGCTGATCGCATTCTTTTCATAGCCGACGTCCAGAACGAAGATCACATCCGGAATACCTTTCATGTCTTTTATTCCGCCCAGGCTGCGCTCCAGCTTCTGCAGCTCGCGCTCCATGCCCAGCGCTTCCTTTTTGCCGAACCGCTGATACAGGGTTCCGTCGGCTTTCATCGCTTCCAGCTCTTTCAGACGGTTGATCGATTTTTTGATGGTTTTGAAATTGGTCAGCATACCGCCCAGCCAACGATGATTGACATAAGGCATGCCGCAGCGGGTGGCTTCTTCCGCAACCACTTTGCGCGCCGCTTTTTTTGTACCGACGAACAGGATCGTGCCTTTGTTCGCCGCCATCTGCCCCAGGTAATTCATAGCATCGTTAAACAGCGGGAGCGTTTTTTCAAGATCGATAATATGAATCTTGTTGCGGGCGCCGAACAGATAAGACGCCATTTTGGGATTCCAGTAACGCGTTTGATGACCGAAATGGACACCCGCTTCTAACATTTGACGCATGGAAACTGCAGCCATTAAATTTTCTCCTTACAATTGAAATTCGGAACGCTGTTCCGAGTTGGGTTGCGCCTCCGCCTATCCCGCCTGGTAACCGGCAAACACAAGATTGCAAGGCACCCTACCAGACGTGACGATAAACGTGAGTATTAATTACAAAAAGTTAAACGTATCTTTATACCATATTTCGATTTTTCCAACAAGCCGATATCTGATAAAATAGCTTAAGGCACAATGCGGGAATTTTATCGTTCAAGATTCGTTCTTGCATATCGCACCCAAAAATCAACATCCACCTTAATCCTTGCGCATGAGCATCATCATCAAAACCGACAGTGAAATCGAAAAAATGCGTGTCGCCGGAAAACTGGCAGCCGAAGTTTTAGAAATGATCGAGCCTTACGTCGTGCCCGGCATTACCACCAACGAGCTCGATCAAATCTGCCACGATTTCATCGTCGACGTCCAGCAGGCCGTTCCCGCGCCGCTCAATTACCGCGGCTTCCCCAAGTCGATCTGCACGTCGGTCAATCATCAGGTATGCCATGGCATTCCCAGCGATAAAAAGCTGAAATCCGGCGATATCGTCAATATCGATATTACCGTCATAAAGGATCAATACCACGGCGACACGAGCAAAATGTTCTGCGTCGGCGACGTCAGTCCTCACGCCAAACGTCTGATCAAAGTCACTCAGGAATCGATGTACCGTGGCATCGAGCAAGTCAGGCCCGGCGCCACGCTGGGCGATATCGGCCATGCCATACAGAAACACGCCGAATCCAACCGCTATTCCGTGGTCAGAGAATTTTGCGGGCACGGCATCGGCAAACGCTTTCATGAAGATCCACAAGTTCTGCACTATGGCAAAGCCGGCACGGGCGAAGTCTTGACAGCCGGCATGATCATCACCATAGAGCCCATGATCAATCTTGGCAAACGTCACATCAAAGTCTTGTCCGACGGCTGGACCGCCGTCACCAAAGACCACAGCCTTTCCGCCCAATGGGAGCATACCGTTCTCGTCACTCCCGACGGCTATGAAATTCTCACTTTACGTCAAGAAGAGATCAAGTCACATTGAACGCAATCATTAAACCCTCGCTTTTTCTCGAGCAGGACCGGCTGCAATCGTTTAAACAATTGCTTAAACAAAAAGATGCGGAACTCAGGCAAAAATTCGACCCGCAAAGCTCGGTTTCGGATCTTTTACGGGAAAAATCCGATTTCATCGACGACATCTTAAGCAGTTGCTGGCAATATTTTCTGAAGGACCATGCGCCCCGGCTCGGTTTGATTGCCGTCGGGGGATACGGCAGAAGAGAGCTGTTTCCTTATTCCGATGTCGACATTCTGGTTCTGCTCGATTCCGACGACACCAGCAACTACCAGGAAGCGTTGGCTCACTTTTTTACCTTTCTCTGGGATATCGGCCTCAAACCGGGTCAGAGCGTACGTACCATAGAAGAAACCATCCAGGCCGCCGAAGGCGATCAGACGATCATGACCAGCCTGATGGAAATCCGTTTGATCGACGGCAGCGAGTTTCTCTTCGAAACGCTCAAATCACGCATAACCCCGGATAAAATCTGGCCTTCGGACCAGTTTTTCGCGGCCAAGATGCAGGAGCAGCGGCAGCGTTATGCAAAATATCACGATACCGCCTACAACCTCGAACCCAACATCAAGGAAGGTCCCGGCGGGTTACGCGACCGCCAGGTAATCGCCTGGGTTTTCAAACGGCATTACAATTCCTCGACGCTGAAGGAATTGATCAAATACGGTTTTCTGCCGGAGTCGGAGTATGCGGAACTGGTCGCCGCCGTCGAGGTTCTCTGGCGCATTCGCTACGCCCTGCACCTTCTGACCAACCGGTGCGAGGACCGGCTTATTTTCGATTATCAGCGCGAACTGGCCGCGCAGTTCGGTTTCGGTACGGAAAACCAGCAATACAATCAGGACGTCGAGAGATTCATGCAGTTTTATTTTAAAACGGTATTAGGACTCGAGCGCCTGAACGAAATGCTGCTACAGTTGTTCAACGAGCGCTTCATCGCCGGCGAAAGCTCGCCCAAGCCCGTACCGATCAACGACAACTTCGTCTCGATCAACGGCTACCTGGAAGCGACGGACGAATCCGTTTTCGAACGGCATCCGCTGGCTTTGCTGGAAGTCTTTTTGATTCTTCAGCAAAATTCCGGCCTTAAAGGCATCAGAGCCACGACCATCCGCCTGATCAGGAAAAATCTGCACCGGATCGACGACGAGTTTCGGAAAAATAAATCCGCCAATCTGCTGTTTATCGAAATTTTCCGTCAGCCGAGGGGGCTTACCACTCAATTAAGGCGCATGAACCGGTACGGCATTTTAGGAGCTTATCTTCCCTGCTTCGCCAATATCGTGGCGCGCATGCAGTATGACCTCTTCCACATTTATACGGTGGACGAGCACACTCTGTTCGTAATCCGCAACTTGCGGCGATTTGCTCTGGAAATCCACAGAAACGAGCTGCCGTTCTGCAACGATATTTTTTTATTGATTCCCAAACCCGAAATACTCTATCTTTCCGCGTTATTTCACGACATCGCCAAGGGCCGAAACGGAGATCATTCCACCATCGGTGCAGAGATCGCCAGGGATTTCTGTAGTCAGCACGACTTTTCTTCGCATGACACCAAACTGCTCGCCTGGCTGGTGCGCCATCATCTGATCATGTCGATGACGGCACAGCGCAAAGACATCAGCGATCCGGACGTCATTCACGATTTTGCCCGAAAAGTCGGCAGCACCGAATATCTCAATTATCTTTACCTGCTGACCGTCGCCGACATCCGCGCCACCAACCCCGAGCTGTGGAATTCCTGGAAGGATGCCTTACTGAAAGAGCTTTACTCAGCCACTCATACCGCCTTGCGGCACGGCTTGCCCAACCCGGTCGGACTGGAGGAACGGATCCAGGAAACCAGGAAAGAAGCCAAAGACGAGCTGATCAAGCTGGGTCTGCCCGAGCCGGTGATCGAGCAAGCGTGGCAACATGCCAGCGAGGATTATTTCTTAAGATATTCGGCCGATGAAATTGCCTGGCATACCATCGCCATCGCGTCCTCCACCGAAAAAGACCTGCCGTTGGTATTGCTGCGTCCGCAGACTCTGCGCGGCAGCGCGGAAGTCTTTGTGTACACGCAAAACAAAGGTCCCATTTTTTCGATAAGCACCGCCACGCTCGACCAACTCGGCTTGACCATCCTCGATGCCCGCATCATGACCACGCTCGACAATTATGCGCTCAACAGTTTTCAAGTCCTTGAACAGTCCGGCGAATCGATTAACGACTTACTGCGCGAAATCCATATCTGTTCCGTATTGCGCAATAATCTGCAGCTCGGAAAGGTAAAAGAACATAAAAACCTGCACAGGGAATCAAGACAGGCCAAGCATTTTCCGATTCCCACCAGCGTCCAGTTTCATGCCGATCCTTTGCACCGGCATACCATCATCGAACTCGTTACCACCGATCATGCCGGCCTCTTGTCCAAAATCGGACGGGCATTCGTCAAGCAAAACATTCATCTGCAGAACGCCAAAATTACCACGATCGGCGGGAGAGCCGAGGATATGTTCTATGTCACCGATCAGCAATTGCGCCCGATCAGCGACAAATCCAGGCAGGAAAAAATCAAGGAAGAGATAATCAGGGTTCTGGAAGATAAAAGATAGAGAAGAGCAAGAAGCGCTCTGCGGCAATTGAAAAAGGCCCTGCTTGCTTCCTTGCAAACAGGAGCCTCAAATTCAGCACCCCTTCCCCGAATGCTGTACCTCACGCATCCCTGCCGTCAATCATTGCTTTCATCCTTTTAAGCAAAGCTTTCCCCCGGCAACTGCTCCAGACCTACGCTCGCTGTCCTGCTCAACCGCTTCACCTACATCCTGTCAAGGCGAAGCTTCCTCTTTGGGGTTGCCGTTTGAAAACCTGTTTCATTGGCAGCCGTCATTTCACCCCGATCAATTCGCGCCCCGCATTCGGATGAAAATTCACTAACCAACGATACTTGTTTTGCCGCGTTTCAAAATTTATAACTTACTCACCTAAGCACAGACGTTGGAAGGCGACGCTTCCGCGCTAAACAACGCGGTATTACTGAGAAATTGAAACAGCCGGTCCTGGCTGTCGTTTTCGAAACCGATATAACGCATGCCGATGACGCATTTTTCTTTGGATAGCCTGCGGGAATAAGAAATGTGACAACGCGCTACCAGAGGCGACAAACGCCCTTCTTCGTCCGGCAGATCCAGAGAAATGGACAGTTCTACCGGTCTTCCATTACGAATAAAGCTTCCTCGCGGCGTAAGAAGATCTCGTTGAGCAAGATTGCAGAGTATGCTGACACCATCCACTGCGGTATCGATGGTCACCACCTTCACCTGTAAACCATCCTCATTGGAAACGGTCGCTGAAAGTTGCTTTGTAATCTTGCCGAAATACTTTTTCTTCACGACCATCCGTCCATACAGTCCATCCATGTACAACTGTAGTGCAAAATAAAAATTTTTCTAGTTCAAATCCGCCATTCAACATCTGAGATGGGCCGGATTTTTTGAAAAATGAATACCCGCGCCAGGAACCCATGATGCAGTCAGAAACTTAAGGCGATTTCGCAGCCGCATCGAACTCATCCAGCAGGCATCGAAGCGCTTTATGCACGGTCTGATAGCGAACTTGTTGGCGGCCGCCTTCGAATCGTTGCTCGATGCAACGGCAGTCGGAGCTTTTCTTCTGCCACGCCAGATACACCAAGCCGACCGGTTTTTCGGGAGTGCCGCCGTCCGGGCCGGCGATGCCCGTCACGGCGAGAGCGATGTCCGCATCGCTATGGCGCAGAGCGCCGGCGGCCATGTTCCTTGCTGTTTCCGCACTGACCGCTCCGAAAGTCTGCAAGGTGCTCTCGTCGACGCCGAGCATCTCGATCTTCGCCGCATTGCTGTAGGTCACGAAGCCACGGTCGAACCATTTCGAGCTGCCGGGAATTCCGGTAATGCATTGACATATCCAGCCGCCGGTGCAGGATTCGGCCAAAGCCAGCTTGTAACCGTGCCCGCATAAGATATTCCCCAACTGCGCCGCCATCGATAACAATTCATCGTGCATGATCTGCCTTCCCCATTCCTGTCGATCGAACACAACCGCCTTACGCCAAATAAGAAGCCGGCCGATTGCCGCTAGGCCGACACGTCGATGAAACCGTGCAGGCCGCGTTTCGACTTGACGGCCAGCCATTCTTTCAACAGCTTGAGCTCTTCGGTTTCTTCGAGCGAATCCAGGCTCTTTTTGTTCTTCAATAAACGAAAGGCCGCCGACAGCACATTGTAACGTTCGCCGGTAATGCCCGCCCGCCGCAAGCCGACCGTATTCAGTTTGTAATGACGCGCCGGCCGGCCGCCGATCAGCATAAAGGGGATCACGTCCATATTCAAACCGGTGGTACCCTGAACAATGGCGTAAGCTCCGATCCGGCAAAACTGATGGACCACGACGCCACCGCCCATAAAAACATGGCTGCCGATCTCTACGTGCCCACCAATAGCCACATTATTGGCGAAGATGGTCTTGTCGCCGATTCGGCAATCGTGGGCCACGTGACTGTTGTTCATGAAATAGCAGCCGGAATCGATCCGGGTTTCGCCGTTTTCCTTGGTGGCCCGGTGAGCGGTAAATCCTTCCCTGAAAACATTGTTGTCTCCGATGACGAGCCAGCTCACCGTCTCCGGTTTGAAACCGACATCCTGGGGCAATCCTCCCAATACGGCATGAGGATGCAAAATATTGCCTTCGCCCATTTTGACGTAAGGCAGGACTACCGCGTGAGCACCTACCTCGCAGCCGGACCCTATAACGACATTATTTTCAATTACGGCAAAAGGCCCTACGGTGACCTGGTCCCCCAATACTGCATTTTCTGCGATATACGCGGTCGGGTGAATGTTCTGCGTCATCTTGACTATCCTCGTGGATGATATTTGGAATGTAAATCTTTTAAACGTTCCCGCGCGATGTGGGTATAGATCTGGGTGGTCGACAAATCGGAATGCCCCAGCAACAATTGCACCACCCGCAAATCGGCACCATGATTCAGCAAATGGGTGGCAAAAGCATGTCTTAAGGTATGCGGCGATAATTCTTTAGTGATCCCGGCCTTCTTGGCATGGCGTTTTATAATATGCCAAAACGCTTGCCGAGTCATGGATTCGGCCCGATTGGTGACGAACAGATAGTCGCAAGGTCTCTCCCCCAGCAACAATTGTCTGGGCTGAGCGATGTACCTTTCCAGCCAGCTCATCGCCACTTCCCCGACCGGCACCAGCCGTTCCTTGCTGCCTTTGCCGAGAATGCGGACTACGCCCTGCCTGAAACTGACCTGCTCGAACTTCAAATTCACCAGTTCGGAGACTCTCAAGCCCGTGGCATACAGCGTCTCCAGCATCGTTTTATCCCTAAAACCGAGGGAATGGCTGATTTCCGGCGCTTCGAGCAGCAATTCGACATCCTTTTCGGAAAGAGAGCCGGGCAAAGGCCTTCCCAAACGGGGCGATTCAATCAAAGCGGTAGGATCGGCGCCGATAGCGTTTTCCCGGATATAGTATCCGTAAAAACGCCTGAGACTGGACAAAATGCGGGCCGTGGAACGGTTGCCGATGCCTTCGTCGAAGCGACTGGCCAGAAATTCCGAAATCCGGCTGCCGTCAACTTCCAGCATCGGCTTTTTTCCCAGCCATTTGGCGAATATTCTCAAATCGCTGCCGTACGCGGAAAGAGTGTTCTCACTCAAGCCTTGTTCGACCCAAAGCGCATCGAGAAACTGTTCAATCAGACTTTCCGCATTCATACTTTGCCGGACGCTTCAAACTGGAGCAATTTGATTTTGATGGCCATAGAATCACCCATCGTTTGACCGGAATAACCGCCCAGGCCATCCCGCGCCACCACCCGATGGCACGGCACGATCAGAGGGTACGGATTATCGCGGCAGGCGTTTCCGACCGCCCGCGCCGCCGAATCAATCTTTTGCGCCAAAGCCGAATAACTGATCGTCGAGCCAAAAGGAATACGGCACAGCTCAGTCCAGACTTTGTTCCGGTAGGCGCTGCCTTGCCTTAATAACTTAACCGGAACAACCGCCTCGGCATCGGCCCAGAATCGATCCAATTCCTTTTGCAACGGATGCTCGTCAAGCTGCGCGTTTTTCTCGTCAGGTTCCCAGTCAATGCCGACAATGACTTCTCCCCGCAACGAAAACGCCAAAGTCGAGATAGGGGTTTTTATCCTGACAACTTGCTCGGGGCCTTCGGCTTTTTCAACCCATTGAATGGCAAACGACATAATTTATAATCCGATCGGAAAACTCAATAACTAAACGACAGATTATAACGCGAGGCCTTTCCTGGAATCTAAACTCTTCAAAAACGCATCGCTCTTCCGAAAACTCATTCCGGACGACATTCGGGAAAAGAGTCAGGCTTGAATTTTCTCTCGGCGCGTGATTATCAGAACTAGGATCCGAATCGCATTCGGCCGTACGAAACTGTACCCGCGCCACTTTACCCTGTTTGATTTTGATTAGTGCGGCCGGTCCTCGCTGAACTCGTAGCCAAATATAAAAAATTAAGTTAAATAAATAATATTTCTTGAATTTTGATCTATTCTTATAGATTGTCCAACCGGGTTTCGGCACTCATGGGTTTTGTTCATTGCTTCCTTGCGGTTTTATCAAAAAGCAACGAAGAACCTGCGGCACGGGTCGTTTCCTGATTTTGCCCATTAGATCTCAGGCTTGAATGAAATTAAGCCGGCGCTTCATTTCGGGAGGTAAACACGACACACATATTAACGAATGATCCACGTCACACCAGCAAATGATTCTAAAACCAAGGGGTGCAAAGAATGAAAATAAAAATATCAGCCATCTCTCTTGCTCTAATGGGAGCAGGATTCATCGGACTCTCCGGTTACAGCAGTAGCAGTTGGGCCCTTTTCAACAAAAATCCCTGCAATTTGGGCAAGGCCGGCAAAGTTCTGGACGAAGCCAAATGCGCCGGAAGAACCGCCGAGAGCATCAAAGGCGCGGATGAAGACTATTTCCGGGACATGGATAACGGCGTTACCAAGGATCCCGCCAAAGTCGCCGCCGCACTGGCGCCGTTCGTTCCCGGCATTACTCCCGAGCAGGCCGTCAGGCACGCGGCCATCGGACGCAACAACTGGATCGTATGGACCGCCGGCAACGACCGCTTCTGGGATCATTTGGGCTATCAAAGCCGCGGCAATCTGGATTTTCTGAAAACGATTTCCAACCATCCCAGCCTCAAATTCAGCCGCAGCAATCGCTGGAACTATCTGGGGCTGGTCAACGAACCCTGTTTCAAAAAACCCACCGAAGCCCGAAAAGACCGCTACGGCCTATGGCTGGACGTCCGCTCTCCGGACTGTCCTGCGGACCCGTTTGAAAATGAAGAAAAATACCCCGGCGTGAAAATCGGCGCCCGCGGCAAAAACATTCCGGTCGGCTCCTATTACGGCTACGCGACCGGTATCGTCGGCGTGCGCCTGTTTCCCAACCCCGATTTCGACGAAAAAGCACAAAAGCGCTGGGATCCGGAACGCTATTACACCGACCCCAGCTATTACAACGATGAAAAACTGGTCCGCCCCTACCGCGTCGGCATGTCCTGTGGTTTCTGCCACGTCGGTCCGAACCCGACCAATCCGCCCGCCGATCCGGAAAATCCGAAATGGGAGAATCTGAACTCCAATCCCGGAGCGCAGTATTTCTGGATCAACCGCATCTTTACCTGGGACGCGGACCCCACCAGCTTTCCGTATCAACTCTTCACCACCTCGCGCCCCGGCGCTCTCGATACCTCCCTCGTATCGAGCGATTACATCAATAATCCACGGACGATGAACGCGGTTTACAGCCTCGCGGCCCGGTTGCAGAATGCGCAAAAGTTCGGCATGGAAAAACTGGGCGGCGGCAGTTTGAACAACAAACAATTGAACGATTACGTTCCCGCCAACTCGCCCTTGACCCAATTCTTCAAGGCGCCCGATACGGTATTCACCCCGCGCGTGTTGAAAGACGGCGCCGATTCGGTCGGCGCGCTCGGCGCATTGAACCGGGTCTTCATCAACATCGGCCTGTTCAGCGAAGAATGGCTGCTCCATTTCAATCCCTTGATCGGCGGCAAGCCCATTACGCCGATCCCGATCAAAACCTCTCGCCAAAACTCGGTCTACTGGCAAGCCAATGAAATGCAAACTCCGGATCTGGCGTTGTTTTTCCTCGCGACCGCTCAGCCCGATCTGCTGAAAAACGCACCCGGCGGCGACAAACACCTGACGACCGAAGCCACCGTGCTGACCCGCGGCAAGGAAGTGTTCGGCGAACGCTGCGCGCGCTGCCATTCCAGCAAATTGCCGGAAAAGGCTTACAGCTTTTTCCCGAACGGCGGCGTCGGCAAGGATTACCTGAAATACTGGGGCAATTACTGGCGCTGGACGCAAACCGACGAGTTTAAAAAGGCAATGGACGAAATCGTCAAAAAAGACGACTTCCTGAAAGACAATTTCCTGTCCACCGATCTTCGGGTGCCGGTCACGCTGCTCGAAACCAACGCTTGCAGCCCGTTGGCGACCAATGCGATCGAAGGCAACATCTGGAACGACTTTTCGTCCCAGTCCTATAAAAATCTGCCGTCGGTCGGAAAATTCACCGTGCACGACCCCTTTACCGGCAAGCCCAGTGAATTCGACATGCCCGGCGGCGGCCGCGGTTTCACCCGTCCTGCTTCGCTGATCAGCCTGTGGTCGACCGCACCGTTCCTGCTCAACAACGCCGTCGGCGAGTTCAACCCGAGCCCCGCCGTCGAGGACCGGATGCAGTCGTTCAACAACTCGATCGAACAAATGCTGTGGCCGGAAAAACGCAAAGGCAATATCCAGTATCAGACCGCCAACGGCAAAATGCTGCCGGGCTGGGTCGACAAAACGTTCGAAACCAGCTATCTGAGAGTGCCGTCCGGCTATCTGCCCAAACTGCTCAATGAACTCATTGACCGGATCGAAGGGGGCAAATTCGCCGGCGAAATGGGTCTGGAACTCGGTCCGATTCCCAAAGGCACGCCGGTCAACCTGTTGACCAACATCGATCTGGACAAGCGGGACGGCATTATCGATCGCGTCAAGCACGACCTTCAGTTGCTGAAGCTGTTCAAACAAATCAAGAAGGACTTGAAGGCGTTACCCAAGAATGCCACCGACGAGCAAGCCGTGCAAGTCTTTAAAAACCTGATCGATCCTTTGATCAAGAACAGCAAATGTCCGGACTACATCGTCAACCGAGGCCATTATTTCGGCACCGATTACTTCGTTGAAGCCGATAAGGAACCGGGTCTGAGCGATGCCGACAAGAAAGCCTTGATCGAATTCCTGAAGACTCTGTAGAAAACGTTCGGGATTGGGGAGAAGATTTATCTCACGGTAGTTTTCTCCCCGACCTCGAAATACCCATTCAAGGTGCCTTTAACCTTCACAATTTTCTCCGCAAGAAAGTTCGTATTGAGCAAATTCAATTGAACTTTCCACCTCTGACGGTCGAATTTTTTTAGGAAAAAAGTTTTGCGTTTCAGGCATCCGTTCCGATAACAAAACGGAAGCGTTCTTTCGACGACCCTTCCGATGACTCACCCGATTCGAGCTTGGAGACAAGAAAAATGACAAATTCTAACAATGCGGAATACGAGTATATTGTAGTAGGCTCAGGGGCCGGCGGCGGTACCGTCGCCGCGCGCCTGGCCGAACGCGGCAAAAAAGTGCTGGTCCTGGAAGCCGGCGGCGACCCGAAGCAACTTCAGGGCGACAATCTCGCCTTCCCCGGCGAAAAACGGCTGCCCGACGATTACGATGTTCCCGTTTTTCATCCGTTTTCGACCGAAAACGAGGCGATGCGCTGGGATTTTTTCGTACGCCATTATGAAACCGAATCGATTCAGGCCCAGGATCCTAAATACACTCCCGCCGAGAAAGGCGTGCTGTACCCGCGCGCCGGCTGCCTCGGCGGCTGCACCGCGCACAACGCGATGATCACGGTCTATCCGCACAACGCCGACTGGGACGAAGTGGCCGACATCACCGGCGACGCATCCTGGAAAGCCGACAACATGCGCAAATATTTCGAATTGATGGAAAATTGCGAACACCGTCCGAAACTTCGCAAGCTGGCGACCTGGCTCGGCATCAATCCGTCGCGCCACGGCTTCAAAGGCTGGTTTCAGACCGAAGCCGCGCTACCGCTCGAAGCGTTGGCAAAGGACAAAAAACTGGTCTTGGCGATCCTCGATTCCGCGGTCAAAGCCGCCGGCAAATTGCCAAGCTTTTTTGACCGGCTTAAATGGCAAATCCAGGGGCTGGCCGATCCGAACGATTGGCGCTTAGTCAAGGATAACGCCATAGGTCTGCATTATCCGCCACTTGCAACCACGAAAGGTAAACGTCACAGCACTCGCGAACGCCTGCTCGAAGTGCAGCAGAAACATCCGGGCAATTTGACGATCGAACTGGATGCCCTGGTCACCCGGGTCATCCTGGACGACAATAACCGCGCCGTCGGCGTCGAATACCTGAAAGGAGCAAAGCTCTACAAGGCGCACGCGAATCCGAGCAACAAACCCGGCGAACTGCGCGAAGCCTATGCCGCGAAGGAAGTGATCCTGTCCGGCGGCGCCTACAATACGCCGCAACTATTGATGCTGTCCGGCATAGGCCCGAAAGAAGAACTGCAAAAGCACGGCATTGCGGTCAAGCATCACCTGCCCGGCATCGGCGCCAACCTGCAGGACCGCTACGAAGTCGGCGTCACAAACAGAATGAACCAGGATTGGGAGGTTTTGAAAGGCGCCAAGTATTCGCCCGGCGACCCCGAGTATAACGACTGGCTAAACGGCAAAGGCGTCTATACGACCAACGGCGCGGTACTGGCGGTGATCAAGCGTTCCGTCGAAGAACGACCGTTGCCCGACCTGTTTTGCTTTGCCCTGCTTGGCAACTTCAGAGGTTATTTCCCGGGTTATTCGAAACTGATCAAAGACAACCTGAACTACCTGACCTGGGCCGTGCTAAAAGCGCACACGGTCAATCGCGCCGGCGAAGTCAGACTGGTCTCCGCCGATCCGCGCGACCGCCCCTATATCAACTTCCGTTATTTCGAAGAAGGCACCGATACTACAGGCCAGGATCTTGATTCGGTCGTCGAAGGCATCAAGTTCGTGCGCAGCATTGCCAAGCCGCTGTTCGACCAAGGCATCCTGGCCGAAGAAGTCGCACCCGGCAAAAGCGTGCAAACCGATGAACAACTGCGCGATTTCGTCCGCTACAACGCCTGGGGGCACCATGCCTCCTGCACCTGTCCGATCGGCGCCGACAACGATCCGATGGCGGTGCTGGACAGCCAGTTCCGGGTCCGCGGCATCCAGGGGCTGCGCGTCGTCGATGCGTCGGTATTTCCGAGAATCCCCGGCTTCTTCATCGTCTCGTCGATCTATATGATCGGCGAAAAAGCGGCCGACGTCATTTTAAACGCCTCCGCTTAAGCGCAATCTGCAAGCTCCGCTCCGTCTGTCGTCCGATCGAGGCATGAGCCGGACGACAGGCGGACAGCGAACCGCACCTGCCGGTCCTCCCGGCAGGCAACCGCCCTCCGGTTACAGATTATCGATCAGTACGTCGGCAAATTCGCTGCATTTCACTTCGGTCGCATTCTCCATCAGCCGGGCAAAATCGTAGGTGACCTTCTTGCCGGCAATGGCCGCATCCATTGCGCGAATCAGGGCATCGGCCGCTTCGGTCCAGCCCATGTAGCGAAGCATCATCTCGCCGGAAAGAATCAACGAACCCGGATTGACTTTGTCCAGATCCGCGTATTTGGGCGCCGTTCCGTGCGTCGCTTCGAAAACGGCGGTGCCGGTCGAATAATTGATGTTGCCTCCGGGGGCGATGCCGATGCCGCCGACCTGCGCGGCCAACGCATCGGAGAGATAATCGCCGTTCAAATTGAGCGTGGCGATCACGTCGAAGTCGTCGGGCCGAGTCAGTACCTGCTGCAGAGTGATGTCGGCAATCCCGTCTTTCATTAAAATGCGGCCCTGCGCCAGCGCTTCCGCCTGCTCCTTGTTGGCCGCGGCTTCGCCCGAAGCGGCTTTGGTTCTTTCCCAGCGGCTCCACGGATAGACCTGTTCCGCGTACTCCCGTTCGGCCAGGGCGTAGGCCCAGTTTCTGAACGCGCCTTCGGTGAATTTCATGATGTTGCCCTTATGGACCAGAGTGACGCTTTTGCGCCGATTGGCCAGGGCAAAATCGATCGCGGCCCGGACCAAACGCTCGGTTCCTTCCCGCGAAACCGGCTTGATGCCGATGCCGGCGGTTTCGGGAAAACGGATTTTGGCGTATTGCGCGGGAAAATGCTCGCGCAGCAATTGCAGGAAGCGCCGATTGTCCTCGCTGCCTTGTTCAAACTCGATACCGGCATAGATGTCTTCGGTGTTTTCCCGGAAAATGACCATGTCGACGGCCTCGGGCCGCTTGACCGGCGATGGCACGCCTTGAAACCATCGAACTGGCCGCAGGCAGACGTACAAGTCGAGTACTTGCCGCAAGGTCACGTTCAGCGAGCGAATGCCGCCGCCCACCGGCGTAGTCAAAGGACCTTTGATCGAAACCAGATAATCCCGGCAGGCATCGACCGTCGCATCCGGCAGCCAGGTATTGAACAGGCGGTTCGACTTTTCTCCGGCATAGATTTCCAGCCAATGGATTTTTCTCCGGCCGGAATAACTGCGGGCGACCGCGGCATCGAGAACCCGCACCGTGGCGCGCCAGATATCGGGCCCGGTGCCGTCGCCTTCAATATAAGGAATGATGGGATTGTCCGGCACGTTCAATTGGCCGTTCTGCATGGTGATGGCGCTGCCGTCAGGCGGCGGGACAAGGGTAAAACCGTTCATGACAACTCCAGGATGAAAATTGAACAAGCGGTCTCGGCGGCTCGATGGGGCATGGAGCGGCCGAAAAATCTCCAAAAGACTGCCGCATCATAACAAATGACGGTGGCGTTGTCTTCAGCCTAACTCGAACAATGTAATGAAAAGGCCAAGCAACTCGGGCCACTCCGGTAAGAAACCGGGCTCCGGCTGAACTGCGGAAGGAAAGACCAGCCGGGTTTTTAAAACCTGACAGGTCTGCTACGGCACAGGCCGTACACGCAAACCGAAAGGCTCTAGTCCCTGAGGATTTCGAAAGACGTCAACGGTTCTCCGGGTTCGAGCTCTACGACGTCGATACGGTCGACTCGTGCCGTAACCGGGCCCTTGCGGCACCAATGGATGAACTTCTCGATCACCAGATTTTCAGCTTCGGCAATGATTTCCACCCGTCCGTCCGGAAGGTTTCTGACACTGCCGTTCACGGCGAAATGTTTCGCCTTGTTTTGGGTAAAAAGCCGGAAATAAACCCCTTGCACCCGGCCTGAAACCTGTATTTTTACTTTACGCAACATGCCTGTATCCTCCAGCAATAATGTATTTTCGGATTGCGAGAAAAATCTTCGGGAATGGTCGAAGCCGTGATATCTTCGATTTTGAGGCCGGCCAATGCTTCGTGATCGAGTTTAAACCGCCGGAAATTGGTGGAAAAATACAAGATCCCTCCCGGCGCCAACAGGGCGGCCGCGTGCCGGATTAACGGAACGTGATCGCGTTGGACGTCGAATATCTCTTCCATTTTCTTGGAATTGGAAAAGGTCGGAGGGTCGAGAAAAATCAGGTCGTATTGCCTTTTCAGCGGACGGCCGGCTTCCTGCGTCAGCCATTCCGGACAATTGGCCTGGATGAATTCGTGATCGCCGTGAAGATCGTTCAAGGCCAGGTTTTTTTTAGCCCATTGAAGATAGGTATTGGACATGTCCACCGTCGTGGTTGCCAGAGCGCCGCCCTTCGCCGCATGAACCGTGGCGCTGCCGGTATAGGCGAACAGGTTTAAAAAGCGTTTGCCTTGCGCCTGTTGCTGAATCAGGGCCCGAATCGGGCGATGATCGAGAAACAGCCCGGTATCCAGGTAGTCCTGGAAATTGACCCACAATTTGCAGCCGCCTTCCTCGACCACATGAAACAGTCCCGAATCGCCCTGCTTTTCATACTGCTCGGTGTTTTTTTGTTTACGCCGTATTTTCAGGAAAACATGATCCGGAGGCAGATCGAGCACCCTCGGAATTTCGGCCAGCACGCCGGCCAGACGTTGATCGGCCTTGCTTTGATCGATGCTTTTCGGAGGCTCGTACTCCTGCACGTTGACCCAGACGTCTTCGCCGCGGTAAATGTCGACGGCGACGGCGTATTCCGGCAAATCCGCATCGTAAGCGCGGTAGCAACTGACCTGATTCTGCCGGGCCCATTTCGACAGTCTTTTCAGGTTCTTTTCGAGCCGGTTGGCGAACATTTCGGCGCGGGCACTGCCGTGGCCGGAAGCGCTCGAGCCGCCTTCCTTCGCCTGCTCGATCCGTTCATCCCGGCTTTTGGCCTTGGGAATAAAAAATGCGCTTTCCTCGATGTCCATCCGCAACAGCTTGCATTCCAGAGCGCCGTTGAACAGGGTTAGCGGTTTTTTCGAACGGATTCCCAAACGAAAACCCAGCTCGGGGTCGGTAATGATGATGCCGGCCTTCCAGCCTGTAAACCGCTGTTTCAAGGTTTCGCCGAATGTTTTATAGAGCGCCGGAATTTCCTTGTCATCGCCCAGGCGCTCTCCGTACGGCGGATTGCAGATGAGAAGGCCGGGATTCCAGCCGGCCGCCGGCGCCGCTTCTTCGATGTCGCGCCGTTCGACATGGATTTTGTTGTTCAGACCGGCCCGGTCGATGTGCCTTAATGCGGCATTGAGCGCTTGCCGACTCCGGTCGAAGCCGACGATGACGGGCAGTTTTTCCAGTCCGGCTGTTTTGCGCAGTTCCGCTTCATGCCGTAGGCTCTGCCAACAGTCGGCGGCGTGTTTCTTCCAGCCGAAAAATCCGAAATAATCGCGTAACAGTCCGGGCGCATAATCGGCGGCCATCATGGCGCCTTCGACGAGCAGGGTTCCGGAACCGCACATCGGATCGATCAGGGTGCCCCTCCTTTCGGCAATGGCGGGCCAGCCGCTTTTCAACAGCATTGCCGCCGCCAGGTTTTCCTTGATCGGCGCTGTGACGTTCATCTCCCGATAGCCTCGGCGATGCAGGCTTTCACCCGACAAATCGAGACTCAATTGCGCCTCCTCGCCCTGCAAATAGACATTGATGCGGATGCTCGGCCGTTCGGTGTCAATGCCGGGGCGTTTGTGAAATTTGGCCCGCATTTGATCGACGACCGCATCCTTGACCCGCAAAGCGCCGAAATGCGTGTTATTGATAGCCGGCGCGTCTTTGGCGCTGAACGAAACGGCAAAGCTGTCCTCCGGTCTCATGTGTTCAAACCAGTTGATCTTTTTTACGCCGTAATAGAGATCGTCCTGAGTTTTTACCTCAAACGAACTTAGCACCAGAAAAACCCGATTGGCGATCCTGGACCACAAACAAACGCGGTAAGCCGTTTCCAGATCTCCGTCGAAAGCAACGCCGGCCAGGGTCGGCTTGAGTTTTTCTATGCCGAGAGACTGGAGCTCTTCGGCAAGAATGGTTTCCATACCTTTGGGCGTGGTGGCAAAAAGAGGATAAGAAGGCATAAGGAAAGGCTAAAAGGCGTCGGATGGATTGAAATGATCGGCTACGCCCGCAGTATAGGAAAATTTATCGATGTCCGGTAGTCCGGGCAGCGCTGTTTGCTTGTCATTGTCGGGCAGCGAAGCCCGCCCTCTATCCGCACAAAAGAAACAAGACAACGACGGCGGAACCGCTATTCCGCCACTGAAAACGAAAACAGACTGCGGGCTTCCGGATCACGGGGACATGAGCGGAGCCCGCATTTTATTACGGTAATTTAATTAATCTTGATTAATTCAACATCGAAAATCAATGTTTCATTAGGACCGATCGGCCCGGCGCCGTGAGCGCCATAGGCCAGTTCGGATGGAATGAAAAAACGAAATTGGTCACCTTCCTTCATCAACTGAACGCCTTCGGTCCAGCCTTTGATGACCTGATTCAACGGAAAGGTGGCGGGTACGCCGCGGCCGTAGGAACTGTCAAATTCCTTGCCGTCGATCGTAGTGCCTTTGTAATGTACGGTCACGTTGTCGGTTGCCGTAGGAGACGTCTTGCCGTTTCCTTTCTTGATGACTTCGTATTGTAAGCCGCTGGCGGTAGTGATGACGTTTGCTTTTTGGGCATTTTGCGCCAGAAAGGCTTTGCCCTGAGCTTTGCTTTCTTCCGGCGTAGTCGCGTTCGCCAGCGACCAGATGGTTAATCCAATTAGAACTGCGGAGACAAATGAACTGATTTGGATATGAATTTTTCTCACGGTTTCTCCTCGCGTCGATTTTAAAATTAGGGTGTATCAAAAAATCCTGTTTTATCCGGCCTACATTATGACATGTAATAAATTGGAAATTAAAGCCTTGATTCCGGATAACGCCCTATTAAAGACCGATTTCTGCCGTTTGAATTGTGCGAAAAAACTGAAAAAAATCAGCCGCCGCAGCCAATGGACAGCCTTTCACAAAATAGAAGACGAGCGGGGTCATCAAAGAAGTCGTCTTTGCCTTTCTCTTTGTTATTTTCCTCGAGCCTGCGCCAATCTCCGCTTTGCCGATGAAACCGGAGAGCGGTTACTCACCGCAGAAAATTTATGAAACAGTCAATTTCTTGCTGGTCACTTAATTCCATAGCCATAACCTGAATTCGCCAGCTATAATTTTTACAATTAAAAAGTATTATATCCGCCAGTAATAACCGATAAGAAAACGAAAGGCGAGGAGAGTCGGATGAACTCAAAAATACAGCGATCGCATCGTAAAAACCTGGAATTGCACGGTTTGATTTATTTCGGCGGACAGGAACAAAACATCATCGTCAAAAATCTGTCGATCACCGGATTACTGGCCGAATTACGGAATAATCCGGAGAGCCCTGCAACAACGATCGATGCCATATTCGACGTCCTGAAAGGCTCCACTTTAGTGGACCTGTTCCTTCCCGAAATGAACCTGACGGGAGAAGCCGAAATCATCCGGGTGGACATGCTAAAAGACAGCCTTCTGATTGCCATGGAATTCAAGACGCTGTCCTTTGAAAACGATCATTCTCTTTATTCGAGAAAAGAATACAGAAAAAGAATGCAGGGCTCGGGAAGGATTTTACTGAACGGACAATACCACGAATTCAATATGGTCAACGTGTCGTTTCTCGGTTTGATGATTCAATTGAACAAAAGAATAGACGTCGAAGAAAATACGATCACGGTATTCAGTTTCAAACCGCTCGAATTGAGCGGCGACGTCCGGATCATCTGGCTTGAGCATCTGCCGAACGACGAAACGCTGATGGGTTTACAGTTTCTCGACATCGAAAGTACCGTCATCAAGGGCCTACCCCGCTTTACCAGGCAAACGCTTTAGCTTTATCCGGCAGTCCGCCGAGACCCGCCCCGCATTTCGTGCCCGGCCGCTTGATTGCCTTTCTCGATCAGGCATTTTCCAAGCGCTGTTCCGGTGGTTTTACCGGTATTTAACATCCACCGCTTGCGTTCCAAGCAGGCGCTTTAACCGCAGAATCAGTTCATCGGTGGCTCGAACGCGCCACTCGTCGCCCAGCCGTACCAGCGCCTGAGCCTGTGCCGATCGGTAATCGATCAGAATGGGGCAGCCGCCGCCTTTGAACGGAATCAGTTCGGGAGTCAACTTGCGGACGATGGAATCGCCGTTGTCGGCGGCGTTCCAGGTCAATTGCAGACCTCTCGCGAAGGCGTCCCGGGCCTCTTCGATACTGTAAAGCTTCTCCGCGGTGAGCCGCAGGGATCCGGTAAAATCGTCCACCGTCAGCGAACCTTCGCTCACCAAAAGCGTATCGCGCGACAGCAAATTCCGGTATTTTTCGTAGACGTCGCTATAGACCGCCAGTTCGAGCCGGCCCGACCGGTCGTCGATGACGGCAAAGCCCATGGTTTTGCCGCTCTTGCTTTGCCGCGTGCGGATATCGATGACCAGCCCGGCCACGCGCGCTTCCATCTTTCCTTTCGAACGCTCCACCTCGCCCTGAAGCGCGGCGATCTTGCCGTGAGTAAACTGTTTGATTTCCTGCTCGTACTGATCGATCGGATGCCCGGTCAAAAACAGGCCGAGCGTCAATTTTTCCGCGGCCAGACGTTCATTGTCCGACCAGGGCGCCACGGCATTGGCATAAGCTTTCTCGTCCGCCTCGCCGGCGCTGGATACCGCCAGCCCGAACAAATCGTTTTGCCCGGTTTGCACCACCTTTTCATGCTGTTCGGCCACTTTTAACGCGGTCGCCAGCTCGGCCAGATGGGCGGCCCGGTTGGCATCGAATTGATCAAAGGCTCCGGCCCGGCACAGCGCTTCCAGCACCCTTCGGTTGACCTTGCGCAGATCGACCCGCTTGCACAGGTCGTACAGGCCGGAAAAAGGGCCGTTTTTTTCCCGTTCCTCGAGCATGTCCTCGATCGCGGCCTGGCCCACGCCCTTGATCGCGCCGAGGCCGTAAACGATGCGGTGGTTCCGGTCGACGGTGAACCGGTAGTCGGACACGTTGACGTCGGGCGGACAGATCGCCAGCTTCATCTGCCGGCATTCTTCGATCAACACCACGACCTTGTCGGTATTGTCCATGTCCGAGGACAAGACGGCGGCCATGAACGCGGCGGGATAATGCGCCTTCAGCCAGGCGGTCTGATAAGCGACCAGCGCGTAGGCGGCCGAGTGCGATTTATTGAAACCGTAGCCGGCGAATTTTTCCATCAGATCGAAAATATAAGTGGCAATGCCTTCGTCGATCCCGTTGGCGACCGCGCCTTGCGTGAAGATCTCCCGCTGCTTGGCCATTTCTTCCGGCTTTTTCTTGCCCATCGCGCGCCGGAGCATGTCGGCTCCGCCGAGCGTATACTGCGCCATTTCCCGGGCGATCTGCATCACCTGCTCCTGATAGAGAATAACGCCGTTGGTCGGTTTCAGAATAGGGATCAGCAGCGGATGGGCGTATTCGGCCTTGGCGCCGTGCTTGACGTTGATGTAGTCGTCGACCATGCCCGATTCCAAAGGTCCCGGACGAAACAGCGCCACCAGCGCGATGATGTCGTCGAAGCAGTCAGGCTTGAGTTTTTTGATCAACTCTTTCATGCCGCGCGATTCCAGCTGAAAAACCGCCGTCGTCTGGGCGTTTTTCAACAGTTCGTAAGAGGCGGGGTCGTCCCGCGGAATCGTGCTGATATCGATCGGCGGTTTGCCTTCTTCCCGGTTTTTTTGATTGATCGTCTGCAGCGCCCAGTCGATGATCGTCAACGTGCGCAGACCCAGAAAGTCGAACTTGACCAGGCCGACGGCCTCGACATCGTCCTTGTCGAACTGGGTCACCAGATTGCCCCCGCCCTGCTCGCAATACAGCGGCGTAAAGTCGGTCAATTTGGTCGGAGAAATAACGACTCCGCCGGCGTGCTTGCCCGCGTTCCGGGCCATACCTTCGAGCGAACGGGCCATGTCGATCAGGCTTTTGACTTCCTCTTCGGTATCGTAGAGCTGCTTCAGCTCGGGGCTGTCCTTGAGCGCCTTTTCCAGGGTCATGCCGATCTCGAACGGAATCAGCTTGGCCAGCCGGTCAACGAAGCCGTAGGAAAAGCCCAGTACCCGGCCGACATCCCGGATGACCGCCTTGGCCGCCATCGAGCCGTAGGTGATGATCTGAGCGACATGATCGCGGCCGTAATGCTCGGCCACATAATCGATCACCTCGTCGCGCCGATCCATGCAGAAATCGACGTCGAAGTCCGGCATCGATATCCGCTCCGGATTCAAAAAGCGCTCGAACAACAGGTCGAATTCGATCGGATCGAGGTCGGTGATTTTAAGCGCGTACGCCACCAGAGACCCCGCGCCCGAGCCGCGTCCGGGGCCGACCGGGATCTGATGGTTCTTGGCCCACTGAATGAAGTCGGCAACGATCATGAAATAGCCGGGAAAACCCATCTGGGTAATCACTTGCAATTCGGTCTCCAGGCGCTCGTCATAAACGCGCCGGTTCTCCTCGTCGCTGCTTTTGCCGCAAGGCGGATGATGCTGCAGGCGCTCTTCCAGCCCTTTTCTGGAAGCCTCGGCCATGACCTCGCCCAAGGTCATTCCGGCAGGCACCGGATAGTCCGGCAGAAAATTCTTGCCGAGGGTCAGCTCCAGATTGCAGCGCGCGGCAATCTCGACCGAGTTTTCCAGAGCCTCCGGAATATCGGCGAACAACGCCGCCATTTCCTCGCTGCTGCGCAGATACTGCTGATCGGTATAATCCTTCGGCCGGCGGGTGTCGTCCAGCACCCGGCCCTGATTGATGCAGACCCGGACCTCGTGCGCGGCAAAATCGTCCTGCTTGAGAAAGCGCACGTCGTTGGTGGCGACGACCGGCAGATCCGCGGCCAGAGCCAGATCGAGCGCGGCGGCGATGTAATGCTCTTCTCCGGGCTTGCCGACCCGCTGCAGCTCCAGATAGAAACTATCCGGGAACAGCGCGCGCCATTGCTCGGCCAGACGCATCGCGGCGTCCTTGTTCTCGGCCAAAAGAGCTCTGCCGATGTCGCCGTGCATCGCGCCCGACAAGGCAATCAAGCCGTCGCGATTGGCAACCAGCCAGTCGTGTTTGAGCATCGGCACGCCCTGATGCTGGCCTTCCTGGTAGGCTTTCGAGATCAATTCGGTCAGCGTGACATAACCTCGTCGGTTTTTGGCCAGCAAGGTCAGACGAGTGGGATTGGCGGGCTCCTCCGGATTGAAAATCAATACGTCCGAGCCGGCGATCGGCTTGATGCCTTGCGCCATCGCCGCGCGGTAAAATTTGACCAGAGCAAACAGATTGACGTGATCGGTGATCGCCGCCGCAGGCATCGCCAGTTCGGCCAGCCGTTTCATCAGCGGCTTGATTTTAACGATGCCGTCGACCAGCGAAAATTCGGTATGGAGCCTCAGATGAACGAATTTCGGCTGCATAAGCTTTACGAACTGCTGAAAGGAGGAAAAGAACGGCCGCTCTTCGGCACCATCATAAATCCGACAAGCCGTTAAAAAGGCTCATGTAATCCTGCATCGAACGGATGATGACCTCATGCGCTTCGGCCCGCCCATACACATCGGTTATTTCGCAGGTGGGTTTCTCGCCAGGCAGATTTTTATAGGTCAAAAAATAGTGCATCAGCCGATTGATGTAGGAAGTCGGACAGTCCGACACGTCGGTCCATTGCCGGTAAAACTCGTCCCCTTTCATTACCGCAATAATCTTGTCGTCGGCTTCGCCGTTGTCGAGCAGCCGGAAGCCGCCCACCGGAATCGCCTGCAGGATGATGTCGCCGTGGGTGACGCTGCGTTCGCTCAGAACACAGATGTCCAGGGGGTCGCCGTCGCCCTTGATGTCCCTTTTGCCGGATTTCAACGCGGCGAATTCGGCCACCTTGCTGCCGCAGCAGGTTCTCGGAATGAACCCGTACAAGGTCGGCACCATGTTGGAAAACTTTTGCGGGCGGTCGATTTTTAAAAAACCGCTCTGTTTGTCGATTTCGTATTTGACGGTATCGGTCGGCACGATTTCGATAAAGGCGGTGACAATGGACGGCGTATTGTCGCCCGCGCTGATGCCGTGCCAGGGATGGGCTCTATAATGATAATTGTTCATAATTTATAAAAGTCGCTTCAATCTTAAGGAAATCGGCAAGACCGGAGACGGCTCGGTGCGCGTCGGCACTTTCAGCCTGCATTGCCCATAAGGCGCGGGCTCTCCGGAAATGAAATCCCCGGAACTACACCGAGATGGGGGCCTTGATCGGATCGTGCGCCCGATAGTTTATGAATTCGAAATCTTCGTACCGGTAATCGAACAGCGAATCCGGTTTGCGTTTCAGCCTCAATACCGGCAATGCATGCGGTGCGCGGGTCAGTTGCAACCTGGCCTGGTCCAGATGATTCAAATACAAATGCACGTCGCCCCCCGTCCAGATAAAGTCCCCCACGTCCAGGCCGGCCTGCTGCGCGGCCATGTGGGTCAATAAGGCATAGCTGGCGATGTTGAACGGCACGCCCAGAAACGTGTCGCAACTGCGCTGGTAAAGCTGGCAGGACAACCTGCCGTCCGCCACGTAGAACTGAAACAGGGCGTGGCAGGGCGCCAGGGCCATCTTGCCCCGATCCACGTTGGCCTTGGGGCTCAGTTTTTCGTCCGGCAGATCGGCAACGTTCCAGGCCGATACGATCATTCGCCGGCTGTTCGGCGTGGTTTTGAGCTGTTCGACCACCTGCTGCAACTGGTCGATCGCACGTCCGTCGGGAGCCGGCCAGGACCGCCATTGACGGCCGTAGATCGGCCCCAGTTCGCCGAAGCCGTCGGCCCATTCGTCCCAGATGCTGACTCCATGCCGATGCAGATAGGCCAGATTGGTGTCGCCCTGCAAAAACCACAACAACTCATGGATAACCGATTTTACATGAATCTTTTTGGTGGTGACCAGAGGAAAACCTTCCGCCAGCGGAAACCGCATCTGGTGGCCGAAGATCGACAAAGTGCCGCTCCCGGTCCGGTCGCCTTTGAGAGTTCCTTCCGTCAGAACTTTTTCCAGGAGTTGCAAGTACTGTTTCATGCCGCTTTTTTATGCGCAAAATAAAACATCAAGGCTCCGATCACGATCATCGGCAGGGACAGGATCTGCCCCATGGTCACCCATTGCAACGCCAGATAACCGATTTGCGCATCGGGCATTCGGAAAAATTCGACAAAAAACCGGAAACAGCCGTAAAAAAACAAACCCATTCCGGTCGGCGCCATCGCCGGCCTCGGCCTGGCGGTATAAGTCCAGAGTATCGCAAACAGCACCACGCCTTCTAAAAAGGCTTCGTAAAGCTGCGAAGGATGGCGAGGCAAGGGACCGCCGTTTGGAAACACCATGGCCCAGGGCACGTCGGTCGTTCGCCCCCACAGTTCGGAATTGATGAAGTTGCCGATGCGGCCTGCGCCCAAGCCGATCGGCGCCAACGGCGCAATGAGGTCGGTCAGTTGCAGCATGGTGCAGTTCTGCTTTTTGCTGAAGAGCCACATGGCCACGAATACGCCCAGCATGCCGCCATGAAAAGACATGCCGCCCTGCCATATTTTGAAAAGTACGAGAGGATCGCGCAGAAATTCGGCAAAATTGTAAAACACGATATAACCGATCCTTCCTCCCAGAATAACGCCCAAAGCGCCGTAAGTCACCAAGTCTTCGATGGCTTCCGGTTTTATCGGAGACCAGGGCTGCCTGGCCCGATACTGCCCTAAAATCCAGACCGCGGCAAAACCCAGCAAATACATCAAACCGTACCAGTGGACTTTAAGTGGCCCGATGCTGATCGCAATGGGATCGATTTGCGGATAAGTTAGCATGTTTAAATGTTCTTCCTGATGATGAGATTCCGGTTCATTATACAATGATATAACTACCGGAATATTGCTAATATTCGATTTGGTATTAATATCTACTTCTTACGGTACTGGTGCTGAAGAAATGACAACGCGCCCCTTTCGTCCGGTCCTCATTATGATTTTTACATGGAGATTAGCCCATGCGCGGCTCTAGTCAATTTTTTTTGCTTTTTCTCAAGCTAGCCGGCCCTTTCTGGAATTCGGAAGAGAAGGCGGTTATCCGAAGCCGCACCTATACGCTGATCGGCCTCACGCTAATCCAGATCGTCCTTGCCGTCGTCATCAATAAATGGAGCGCCAATCTGTTCAATGCGCTGGAGCAGCACTCCCTGTCCGGCTTCTTCCAGCAGATCGGCCTGCTGATTTTGATCTTCGGCGCCAGCATGGGCGTGACGGCCACCCACCTGCTGATCAAGCGGCGTCTGCAAATCAGTTGGCGCGCCTGGCTGACCGGCCGCGTGGTCGGACGCTGGATGCAAAACGGACGGCATTATCAAGTCACGCACATTCAGGGCGATCACTCCAATCCGGACGGGCGCATCGCCGAAGACGTCCGGATCGCCGTGGACGACGCCATCGGCATGGGCCATTCGTTACTGTACAGTTCGTTGATGCTGGTCAGCTTCACGACGATTTTATGGAATCTGTCGGGCACCGTGATACTGAATCTGGGCTTTATCCAGATACCCGTATATGGCCATCTGGTCTGGATTGCCCTGATTTATGCCGCCGTCGCCTCGTATTTGGGCTGGCGGATCGGACGGCCGTTGATGACGACGACGAACGTCCGGCAGACCATGGAAGCGAATTTCCGCTTCGGCCTGGTCAGCGCCCGCGAGAATTCTCAGGCCATCGCGCTGATTCGCGGCGAGGCCAACGAACAGACGCGGCTGCATAGACTATTCCAGGAAGTCACGGAAGCCTATGACCGGCAAACCGAAGCATGGAAACAGATCATGTTGTTCACTTCCGGTTATTCGGTGTTGTCGATGGCGTTTCCGATTCTGGTTTCGTCCCCCCGGTACATCTTCGGCACCATCACGCTCGGCGTCCTGATGCAGTCGGCGCAAGCCTTTCAGCATATGGCATCGGCTTTGTCCTGGCCGGTCGACAATATGGCCGGAATCGCCCAGTGGCGCGCCTCGGTCGAGCGCGTGCTGGGACTGACCGAGGCCCTGGACGCGCTGGAAGAAAAAATTTCACATCCCGACCCGCACCGGATTCAGGTTGAAAAATCGGATCGTTCCGCCCTCGCCTTTCGCGATCTATGCATTTCCAAACTGAACGGCGAGATGATCCTGTGCAACATCAATGCTGAAATCGGGCCGGGCGAACGGGTACTGATCGCAGGACACGCTCCGACCGGCGCGAAGCTGTTCAAAGCGATCGCGGGCCTCTGGCCCTGGGGCAGCGGGCGCATCGAATTGCCCGACGATGAGCCGATGTTTTTCATGCCGCCTCGGCCCTATCTGCCCGCCGGCACGCTGCGCGAAGCCATCTGCTATCCCGACGGCGGCGACCGCTTCGCCCAGGAAACTGTGGTGAAAGCACTCCGGCAGGCGGGCGTGGACGATCTGATCGAACTACTCGACGAAACCGACAACTGGGAAAAATCGCTGACGCGCGAGCAGCAGCAGCGCCTGGGATTGGCGCGATTGCTATTGAACCGGCCCAAATGGGTTCTGCTGCAGGAAGCTTTCGATTCGCTCGATCCGGAAGGAGAAACCGCGATGCTGCGGCTGATTTGCCAGGAAATCCCCGAAACCACGCTTCTGTCCATTACCAACCAACCCACGGCCGAAGCCTTTCATGAACGAAAAATCACTTTGCCGACGCCTGAAAACCATGCCGACAAGTAACTTACAAACGACAGGAACAACAAGATGAGCTCCATTTTCGACAACAAATTCGGCAAAAAACTCAGAGGCGTCAATCTCGGCGGCTGGCTGGTCCTGGAAAAATGGATGACGCCCAGCCTGTTCGAAGGCCTTCAGGCAAAGGATGAAACGTCCTGGTGCGTCGAGCTCGGCGACCGGGCGGATCCCATTTTGAAACGGCACTGGGATTCCTTCATTACCCGGGACGATTTTGCCTGGCTGGCCGGCGTCGGCATCAATGCGGTGCGCATCCCGGTCGGACACTGGCTGTTCGGGCCGGATTATCCTTACCACAGCGCTTACGGCGCCCTAAGCCATCCGTACGTCGACGGCGGCGTCCATATTCTGGACCGGGCTTTCGACTGGGCGGAGGAGTTCGGGCAGCACGTCGTCCTGGATCTCCATGCCGCGCCCGGCTGCCAAAACGGGTTCGACAACGGCGGCATCCAGGACGTCTGCGAGTGGCATACGCGCGAGGAATATCTCCAGCATTCCCTGAATGTCCTGGAACGGCTGGCCGAACGCTACCGAAGCCGCCCTTCGCTGCATGCCATCGAAGTGCTGAACGAGCCTCGCTGGGACATCGACACCTCTTTATTGAAACGCTACACGATCGACGGCTACCGGCGCATCCGCAAACATTGCCGCGCGGACGACGTCGCCGTCGTTTTTCACGACGGCTTCCGCTCGTTCCGGGAATATTTGGGCTTTCTGCAGGAGCCTGAATACCGCAACGCCGTATTCGACATTCACCGCTACCAATGCTTCGAGATGGCCGACATCGACGCCGATATTTACCGCCATATCGAGAAATCGGCGATCGACTGGAAAAACGAAGCCGACGCCATCATTACCGAACTGGGCCTTTGGACGTACGTCGGCGAATGGAGCCTGGGCCTCAACCCGAAAGTCGTTTCCCTCTGGCTGGAAGGCACGTTCAACTATGCGCTGGATCATATGGACGCGTTTCAAACCGATGTCGCTTACCGCGCTTACGCGTCCGCTCAGTTGGCGACTTTCGAAAAATATCTGGGCTGGTTTTTCTGGAGCTATAAAACCGAGTCGGCGCCGGAATGGTGCTTTCGCGACTGCGTGAACAGAGGCTGGCTGCCGGCTCGGTTCCAGTAGTCAACAATCCTCGTTGCCAACGGACAAAGCAGCCCTGTCGTAGCGGCCGCGGCGCGCCTTAATGACATATCTAACGACGATAACAAGCGGAAAATCGAATAAATGTTTGTTTCTCCGCCCGGCTGTATTACGATACAGCCATGCCGGATTCCCCGATGCGGCGTTTGGACCGTAGCTTCTCTTCGTCCCCGAGCCCGGCAAAGTAGGAGCCTTGATCCTGCCCGGCCGCGACGCCATCGCAGGAAGCCATCGAAGCATTCTTAGAAAATCAAAAAAAACGACGAGATCGACTATGTATCACATTCTGATTATTCCATTCCTGGCGGCCCTCTTGTCCGGATGCGGATACAACACGCTGCAATCGACCGACGAGAACATCAAGGCCTCCTGGAGCGAAGTGCTGAACCAGTACCAGCGCCGGGCCGATCTGGTGCCGAATCTGGTCAATGTGGTCAAGGGCTATGCGGCCCATGAAAAGGACGTATTGACGCAAGTGACCGAGGCCCGCGCCCGGGTCGGCTCCCTGCAGGCAACGCCCGAACTGGTCGACGATGAGGAAGCCTTTCACAAATTCATCGCCGCGCAGGGACAAATGACCGGCGCGATTTCCCGCCTGCTGGCAGTGGCTGAAAATTACCCGCAACTGAAGGCCGATAGCCTGTTCCGGGATTTGCAGGCGCAACTCGAAGGCACCGAAAACCGTATTACGGTCGCCCGCAATCGCTACATCGATGCCGTCAAGGAATACAACGTCACCGTGCGCTCCTTCCCCACCAATCTGACGGCGATGCTGTTCGGCTTCAAGACCAAGCCCAGTTTTACCGTCGAGGATGAAAAAGCGATCGCCACGCCGCCTAAAGTCGATTTCGGCGCTCCGGCCCCTACGGCCTCTCCCGGACAATAAAACCCGTCAGATCCCGATGATCCGTTTCGCCCGCGCGCTGCTAGGGGTTGTTCTACTGGCTTGTGTTGCGCCGGTCTGGCCTCAGATCGCCGTCCCCGATTTGTCCCGCCGCGTTACCGACCTTACCGCCACCCTGTCGCCGACGCAAATGGAGGCGCTGGAACGAAAGCTGGCGGCGTTCGAGGCCGAAAAGGGAAGCCAGATCGCCGTATTACTGGTTCCCACCACGCTCTCCGAAGACCTCGCTCAATTCGGCATCCGGGTCGCCGAAGCCTGGAAAATCGGCCGGCAAAACGTCGACGACGGGGTGATCCTGATCGTCGCCAAAAACGACCGGAAACTGCGGCTCGAAGTCGGTTACGGACTGGAAGGCGTCATTCCCGACGCCGTCGCCAAACGCATCATCGAGGAAACGATCACGCCTTATTTCAAGCGCGGCGATTTCGCCGGAGGCATCGACGCCGGCGTGAATCAGTTGATGCAATTGATCCGCGGAGAAGCCTTGCCTCCGCCGGAACCGCAACCGGACTATGCGGAGAACGAAAATTCGTTCATGTTCATTCTGGTGGCGGGTTTGTTCACAGGATTCATTTTATCGGCACTGATGGGGCGTTTTATGGGCGGCTTGCTGGCCGGGCTCGGCAGCGGCGCGGTCGCGGCCGTCTTTCTGGGCGTCGGCTTCGCCATCGTGCTGGGGCTGATGGTTTTCATATTGATTCTCGGCGGCTTCACGCACCGTGGAGGCGGCGGCTGGTCCAGCGGCGGCTACAGAAGTTCCGGCGGCGGCAGTTCCTGGGGCGGGGGCGGCGGCGGTTTCGGCGGCGGAGGCGCCTCGGGCTCATGGTAAATTTAAAGCGCTGGCTGGTTCACCTCTTTACGCCGCCCTGGCGATGGCGCCTGACGTTTCCGGGCGAGCTGCTGAGCGAGATTGAAAAAACGGTCAAACAGTCCGAGCGCCGCCACCGCGGCGAGATTCGCTTCGCTATTGAAAATACCCTGGCGCCGGTCAGGATCTGGCGGGGCGTGTCCGCCCGCGAGCGCGCGCTGGAAGTGTTTTCCGATTTACAGGTCTGGGATACCGAAGAAAACAGCGGCGTCTTAATCTATCTGCTGTTGGCGGATCACGAAGTCCATATCGTTGCCGACCGAGGCATCGCCAGACGAGTGGCTCAAGCCGAATGGAATTCGATAGCGGAAGCCATGCAGACCGCCTTCCGCAACGGCGATTTCCGGCAGGGTTCGCTGACGGGCATCGAACAAATAAACCGATTGCTGGCCGGCCACTTTCCCGCCGGAGAAGAAAATCCGAACGAGCTGTCCGACCGGCCGGTCATTATCCGGTCATGAATTCATCCCGGTCCGAAGATCGGCGTCATTCGGAGTGTCGAGCTGGGCATTCGGCGCAATTCAATAATCGTCAGTCAATTTCAGGTAAGAACTGAAATTGTATTGGACGCCGTCTCCGGTCAAAGCGCGCGGTCCTACATCAACAGCCTTTCGGCTTCGTCGCTGACTTCGGAAACAGCTTCTATCTCCAGGATCTCGATTTCGGCGTCCAGCCCGAGCTTGGCGAAGGCCGGCACCAGGCCCAGGTCAGGCTTGGCCGAAGGATTGTCGGACACCAGGGTCTCCAGGTAGGCGACCTGAACCACGTCCACGTAATCGGCCTCCGGAGCCGGGTCGCGCTGAAAGTCCAGGTATTCCCAGGTCGCCCGGCAGAGCGATTCGGGCAGATTCCAGGATTTCATGATGAGCTTGCCGATAGCAGGATGCAGGCGCTCTAGATGCTGTGACAGCGTCGCCCCGTCCTTACCGAGTTCGGGGAGTTTCTCGGCAAGAGTGAGGATGGGGAGCTTGCCGATCTGATGGATCAGCCCCGCCAGCATGGCCTGGTCGGGATCGAGATGGCGGCAGCGGCTGGCCAGGGCCCGGCTTACTGAGGCCACATGGACGCTGTGCCGCCATACGCTTTGAAACTGCTGGTCCAGGGCCGGCGAACTCGGCTTGAACAATTGCTTCATGACCAGGCTGTTCACCAAGGTGCGGACTTTGTTATGGCCCATGCGGGTGATGGCGGTCTGGAGGCTGTCGATTTTCGCCTGGGCGCGGAACAGTGGGCTGTTGGCCACTTGCAAGAGGCGCACCGACAGCCCCGGATCGGTGGAGATCAGCTTGGCGATTTCGGCATCGGTCGCCCGGTTGCTGCTAACCATCTGTTGGACGTTGAGGGCCACCTGGGGCAAAGTCGGCAGCTTCAGCTTATTGCTTTGCACCGCCGTCTCGACGTATTCGAGGAAGTCTTCTTCGTTTCTTAAATCCATGTAGGTTCTGTCTTTTCAAATTGAAAGGAGATACGGCCTCGCTGTAAAGCCGCCAATAGCAAGTATAGGACAAAACCGACAACTCCGCCCTCGCCCCGTCCGGCCCGAACACATGGAAATTCGGCGCAATCGGAACCTCTGCCGCTTGGGCTGGTCTAGAAAAAGGGTACAGGTGCGGATCTCCCGGTCGGTGTAACAGCTCTTCTGGAAGCCGTCGCCGCCCGGCGCCTCGGTCAGGAAATTCAACGACCTTTCCTGACTTCTTCGGGGCAAGCTCTACTACGATCTGACCTGTATCGCAAGACTTGGAGCTTATCCATAAATAAGCGAGCAGCCCGGATGAAACGCGGTGAAATCCGGGAACATCGAAGCCCCGGTTGTTCCGGATTCCGCAAAGCTATTCAGGCTGCTTGCCCGCAGGCCAGCTCTGGCGATAGGCGGAAAACACTCTGTCCGAATCGGAAATGAAATTCGGTCGGCCGGGCGTGCTCTAACTTCAACTGTTTTCTTATTTTCTAGTATATCATTTTAATATATACTGATAAAGCAAGTATGATTTGATCCACTCGGCTCGAATGACTGACGTCTCGTTGCGTCTCTTCTCTGTTTGCCGGCGCCCAGACTGACTTCCGATCTTTCCATGAAAATTTTTATACGTCTTTCATTTTTATTATTCGCCTCATTCGCCGTCCCAAACGAAGCCGGAGCCACAACGTATGACCTACCGGTGAACGGCGGCGACAGCGTCATTACCGAGTTCGAAGACAACGTTCCGTTAACGCGGGCCGAACAGGATGAAACCCTGCTGGACGTGGCCAGGCGATTTCTGTTGGGGCAGACCGAAATCGTCAGATTGAATCCCGAAGTGGACCGCTGGCACGTCAAAAAAGGAGAAATCATCCGCCTGGCCAACCGGAGGATTCTGCCGGACACGCCTCACGAAGGCATTACACTGAACATCTCCGAATACAGGATGTATTACTACCCTCCGGCTCAACCCGGCCAGCCCGCGCAAGTCGTCTCCTACGCTCACGGAATCGGCCGGCAGGACTGGAAGACGCCCTTGGGCAAAACCCGGATCACCGGAAAAATAAAAGATCCTTCCTGGCATCCGCCCGAATCGATCCGGCGCGAACACGCCGCCAACGGCGACCCGTTACCGCCCGTCGTGCCGCCCGGCCCTCACAATCCGCTCGGCGCTTACCGGTTGGATCTCGGTATTCCCGGCGGCTATCTGATTCACGGCACCGACATCGACAAGATCTATGGGATCGGCATGCAGATTACGCACGGCTGCGTGCGCATGTATCCTGAAGACATCGAGGCGCTGTACCGTTCGGTTCCGGTCGGCACGCCGGTTTATATCGTGAAGCAGCCGATCAAGGTCGGCTGGCTCGACCATGTCCTCTACATCGAAGCGCATCCGGATCTCGACGGCGAAACGACGACTTGGGACCAGCGTTACAGCAGCGCATTGAATCTGATTCAAAAGGCCAACGGCGGCATCGTGCCCGAGTTCGACAAACAGGCCTTAACGCAGGCGCTTACGCAACTGAACGGAAATCCCGTCGCTCTCTACCGCCGCGCGTTACAGCAGCAAACCGCCGCAGCGGTCGCGGGCAGCGCAGATTCGGGCTCTTAACGGACGTCGCGGAGCATTTCCCCGATCAAAGCAGCCCCAACTGCAACTGGGCCACTTCCGACATCATGTCGCGGGACCAGGGCGGATCGAGCACGACCTCGACGTTGACGTGGGCCACGCCCGGCAGCGCGCGGATGCATTTTTCGACATCGCTCTGAATGACCGGCCCCATGCCGCAGCCCGGCGCAGTCAAGGTCATCCGGACGTGAACGTCGTTGAGCCCTTCCGCCGCCGGCGTGACTTCGCAGGAATACACCAGGCCCAGATCGACGATATTGACCGGAATCTCGGGATCGTAAACGGTTTTCATCACTTCCCAGCAGTTTTGTTCGACGGCTTCGGAAGTGGTTTCGGATACCAGGGCATCCGATGGGTGAGGCTCCATCCCCAGGGCGTCGGCATCGGCTCCCGCGATCCGGACCATGTAGCCCTGCTCGGTCACCACCGTATAATTGTTGCCCAGAGCCTGGTACAAAGTCACCGTCTCGCCTTTTTTCAGGATTCCGACCATCCCGTCCGGTATGGTGATCATGTTGACGTCCCGGGTTAATGTATAGCTTTCTCGTTCTGCCATGGTCATTCGATCATAAATGAAAGGTTCGGGCATCCACAATCTGTCCGGTGACGCCAAGGCTTTGCGGACCGAACAAATACAAATAAACGGGCGCCAGGGAATCCATCGACGGCAGCCTGGTTTTATCTTCCGCCGGATACGCCCTTTTTCTCAGCGGAGAATCGACCGGCCCCGGCACTAGAATATTGACCCGGATTTTGCCCGATGATTCCCATTCTTCGGCCAGTATCCTGGCCATGCCTTCCAGCGCGATCTTCGAGACTCCGTACGCCCCGAAATACGCAGGCGCGTTCCGGGCCGAAGAATCGGAAGTGACCACGATCGAGGCGTGATCGCTCTTTTGCAGCACCGGCAGCAAGACTCGGTTCAACAAAAACGGCCCGTTCAGATTGACGTTCAGGGTGTGCCCCCAATCCTTGGTGCCGGTCAGGGCCAAGGGCGCAAAGGACGAGAATTCGACCGCCGAATGCAGAATGCCCTGCAGCGAGCCGTATTTGGCTTCGATCCGGTCGGCCAGCTCCTGATAATCGTTTTCGCTGGCCCCGGCCAGGTCGAAAGGATACAGGATGGGCTCGGGCGCCCTCTCCGCGACGATGGCGTCGTAAACGGCTTCGAGCCCGGCCATCCGTTTGTCGAGCAAAATGACATGAGCGCCGCTGCGGGCCAGCGTCAGCGCGGCAACGCCGCCCAGGCCGCCGCCTGCGCCGGTAATCAGGAACACTTGGTTTGTTAAGGGCATTGGTTGGCCTCTATCCATTGAAAAATGTGCCGTGGGGATGCGATCAGGGCGTCGGCGCCCCAGGTTTCCGGACGGTCGTCCGGATTCAGATAGCCGTAAAGGGCCGCCAGAGTTTTCATCCGGGCATTTTTGCCCGCCGCGATGTCGTGCACGGCATCGCCGATATAGACGCACTCCTCGGGCTTGACTCCGGCCTTGGCGCAGGCGGCCCACATCGGCTCGGGATACGGTTTCGGCTTCGCCGCGGTGTCGCCGCTGATGATGCAGGCGGCCCGGCCGGTAAGATTCAGGGCATCGGTCAACGGCTTGGTAAAACGGGCCAGTTTATTGGTGACGATGCCCCATTTCAAACCCAGGGCTTCGATCGCTTCCAGCGTTTCCGGCATGCCGGCGAAGAAGGCGCTCTGTTTCGCGATGTTGCGCTGATAGCAGTCGTGCAGAAAATCCAGAATCCTCGTCTGTGTTTTTTCGTCGAGCGGCGCCGTGAGGCTGCCGGCGATCATTGCTTTTGCGCCGTGCGAGATATAAGGTTTGATCTTTTCCGGCGCGGCGGCAGGCAAGCCGTAATGAACCAAGGCTTCGTTCAGGCAGGCGATCAGATCGGGAGCCGTATCCACCAGAGTGCCGTCCAGATCGAACAAGACGCAGGATAATTTAGCAGGGTTCGGCATCGGTCCGCCTAGTCCGGCCGTTTATAGGCGGCAAGATAGTTCACGCCAATGTCTTTGCCCAGGCTGAAGCGTTTGCTGACGGGATTGTATTCGATGCCGGCCATGCCCTTGAGTTCCAGTCCGGACTCACGGGCCGACCGGCTCAACTCCGAAGGCTTGATGAACGTCTTATAGTCGTGCGTGCCTTTCGGCAGCATTCTGAGCACATGCTCGGCGGCGACGATCGCCAGCAGATAGGCTTTCGGATTGCGATTCAAGGTTGAGAAAAACACCGTGCCGCCGGGCTTGACCAGCGTCGCGCAGGACTTGATGATGGAGCCCGGATCGGGAACATGCTCCAGCATCTCCATGCAGGTGACAAGATCGAAACCGGCCGGCTGCTGCTCCGCCAGTTCTTCGGCGCTGATTTTTTGATAATGCGCGTTGACGCCGGCTTCAAGCCCATGCAGTTCGGCCATGTCGATCAGATCCTGGCTCAGGTCGATGCCCATCGCGTCCGCGCCCAGTTTCGCCAGGCCTTCGGTCAAAATGCCGCCGCCGCAGCCGACGTCCAGAACGCGCTTGCCGGCCAATTCGGCGTATTCCTGAATGAAGCCGATGCGGAGCGGATTGATGTCGTGCAGGGTTTTGAACTCCCCGGAAGGATCCCACCAGCGTTCCGCCATTGAGCCGAATTTGTGGATTTCGTGCGGATGCACGTTTTCTGTTGCTGCCATTGGAGTTAACCGTTAAAAATGGATTTATAGTTTACTATAACACTAGGTTATTCGTCATAGGTTGTTCTTGAAACAAGAATCCGTGAAGTTGTCGACTCATCCAGTCAAGGCCGAACCGATAGCCGCCGCTGCCAATCGCCCACCTTGGCCGTTAAATCGGCGTTGTTGATCGTGGTCGGATAGCGTCGGTTCAAGAGGCGCCTGCCGGCCACCCAGACATCGCTGACCTGCTCTCGGCTGGCCGCATAAACGATCTGCGACAAAGGGCAATAAACCGGCTGCGTCTCCAGATGGGACAAGTCGACGGCGATGACGTCGGCGGCCTTGCCGACGGTCAGGGAGCCGATCTCGTGATCCAGACCCAGCGCCCTGGCGCCGTTGATCGTCGCCATTTTCAACGCAGTCATGGCCGGCACGGCGCGGGCGTCTCCGGCAACGGCTTTCGCCAGCAGCGCGGCGGTGCGCATTTCTCCGAACATGTCGAGGTCGTTGTTGCTGGCGGCCCCGTCCGTGCCCAGCGCGACATTGATTCCGGCCGCCAGACAGCGCGCCACCGGGCAAAATCCGCTGGCGAGCTTCAGGTTCGATTCGGGACAATGGACGACGTGCGCTCCGGCCTCGGCAAACAGGCGGATCTCATCCTCGTTCAACTGCGTCATATGGACCGCCATCAGGGACGGATTGACCAGCCCCAGCGAATGCAGCCTCGCCAGCGGCCTTTGCCCGGTTTTCGCCTGTTCCTGTTCGATCTCAAGCCGGGTTTCATGCACATGCATGTGGACCGGCAAATCGAGCTCGTCGGCGAACATCCTGATTTTTTTCAGGGGCTCGTCCGCAACCGTATAAGGGGCGTGCGGAGCGAAAGCGGCGGTGATCAACGGTTCATGGCGAAACTGGTCGTGCAGGGCCAGGCCTTTTTCGATGTATTCGGCGCTGTTCTTCGCCCATACCGACGGAAAATCGACGACGATCAAGCCGATATTGGCGCGGATGCCGTGATGGACCGCCTGCGCTGCCGTGACTTCCGGAAAGAAGTACATGTCGTTGAAGCAGGTCGTTCCCCCCCGAATCATTTCGGCAATCGCCAGATCGGTCCCGTCCCTGACGAAGGACTCGCTCATCCATTTTTGCTCGATCGGCCAGATATGATGCTGCAGCCAGTCCATCAGTTGCAAATCGTCGGCGATGCCCCGCAACAGGGTCATCGCGGCGTGAGTATGGCAATTGATCAAGCCCGGAAGCAGCGCGTGGCTGTCCAGATGTTCGGTCGCGGCCGCCCGGTAGCGCTGTCTGGCCGCGTCGGAGGGCAAACAATCGACGATGCGTCCGTTCTTGATCGCCAGGGAGTAGTATTCATAGGTTACGGATTCCGGCTCAACGGGTATAATCCATCTGGCATGGATGAGCGTATCGACTTGCATGGACAGGTTCCTAAACAGTATTCGGGAATTATAACTTTTTAACTTGTTATTTAGTAAAAAATGACTGAACAAAACCGACCAAACGTACAGGCCCTGATCTGGACAGGGGATTCCTTAAAGGTATTGGATCAACGTCAATTGCCCGACGTCAGCGTTTACGACGAATACCGAGACGCGGAAGGCGTCGCGGAAGCCATCGCCACGATGCGGGTGCGCGGAGCGCCGGCCATCGGCATTGCCGCGGCTTACGGCGTGGTATTGTCCTGTCTGCGGCATTTCGATGAAAACCCGGCGGACTGGCGCGCCCGGGTTGAGGCCGATAGCGAGCGCCTGGCCAAATCCCGGCCGACGGCGGTCAATCTGTTTTGGGCGCTGGCGCAGATGAAGGCCGTCCTGGACCAGCCTTCCGATAATCCCTTGCCGGCCTTGCGCGCACGGGCGGAAAAAATTCATGCCGACGACATCGCCGACAACCGAAGAATGGGTGAATTGGGCGCCGATCTGTTGCAAGGGGCGGCCGGCGTGCTGACCCACTGCAATACCGGCGCGCTGGCGACCGGCGGCTACGGCACCGCGCTCGGCGTCATCCGCAGCGCTTATCGAAGAAATCCTTTGGCCGTCTACGCCGGCGAAACCCGACCCTGGCTGCAGGGCGCCCGGCTGACGATCTGGGAATTGTCTCAGGACGGCATTCCGGCGACGCTGATTGCCGACTCGGCGGCCGCCTGGCTGATGAAATCCGGCGCCGTCAACTGGGTCGTGGTCGGTGCGGACCGTATCGCCGCCAACGGCGATACGGCCAACAAGATCGGCACTTATGCGCTGGCCGTGCTGGCCCGGCAGCACGGTGTCAAGGTCATGGTAGCGGCGCCGACTTCGACCCTCGATCCGGGCATCGAGTCCGGCAACGATATCGAGATCGAACAGCGCAATCCGAACGAACTCTTGCCCGCCTGTTATACGGAAAACTCTTTAATAACCGCGTGGAATCCGGTGTTCGACGTAACGCCGGCCGCCCTGATTTCGGCCATCGTCACCGAGCGCGGCGTGATCCTGAACCCATCCGAACACGGCGTGAGATCATTGCTCCAATAAAGCTCCGTCACGAGTAAAGTAACGGATATACTCCGAATTGGGTGTATATCCTTCGCTCCCGGCAAAGCATCCTGGTAGAGGCCAATTTCATTATGTTTGCAAAAAGTAAAAGCAATAACCCGCTGTCGGCCATAGGCTATTTTTTCCAGGGCCTGAAACTATTGACCCGGCCCGAACTTCGCCCGTTTCTGACGTATCCGGTGTTGATCAACCTGGTGCTGTACGGCGGCGCCATCACGATCGGTTATCACTATATCAACCAGTTCATGGCTCATTTTATTCCGGACTGGCTGCAATGGCTCAACTGGATCTTATGGCCGCTGATTTTTATCTGTTTCCTGATCGTCGTTTTCTTTTCCTTCACGGTACTGGCCAATCTCATTGCCGCGCCGTTCTATGGAAAACTGGCGGCAAAAACCCGGGAGCTGCTGCTCGCCCGGCCGCAAGATACGGTAGCCGAGCCGCCTTTGGCCAGGATCGTAGCCGCCGAATTCAGGCGGGCCGGCTACCTTTCGGCCCGGGCATTGCCGCTGCTCGTGCTGTTCGTCGTTCCCGGCCTCAACATCCTTGCTCCGTTTCTCTGGGCCTTGTTCGGAGCCTGGGCCATGGCCCTGGAATTCATGGCCTACCCTCTCGAAAACGAAGGCGTCCTGTTTTCGGAGCAGAGACAACTGGCCAAAGACATGCGGTTAGGAACGCTCAGCTTCGGCGGCATCGTCATGATGGGATTGACCCTGCCTCTGCTCAATCTGGTCGTCGCTCCGGCCGCCGTTATTGGAGCTACACTGTATGTGAACGACATAAAACAGGAATAAAACGGTATCGGCAGCCGATATTCCCAATAACAGCGACATATTGATAGAAACGAAGAGGTCATCACCCATGAGCAACAACAAGGTTATCCTGGTCACCGGCGGCGCGGGCTACATAGGCAGCCACGCCTGTGTGGAATTGCTGCAGACTGATTACGACGTGGTCGTCATCGACAACCTTTCCAACAGCAAAACCGAATCCATCGATCGAATCGAACGGATAACCGGCAAAAAGGTCGCGTTTTACCCGGCCGATGTCCGCGACAAGACGGCGTTGACCAAGATATTCGACCGGCATCCCGTAGAAGCCGTGATCCATTTTGCCGGGCTGAAAGCCGTCGGCGAATCCTGCCGGCTGCCTTTGCACTATTACCAGAACAACATTTACGGCTCGCTGGTGCTGACGGAAGCCATGGCGGAAGCGAACGTCAAAAAGCTGGTTTTCAGTTCTTCGGCGACGGTTTACGGCGAGCCCGGCACCATCGAATACACCGAAGACCTGCCGGTATACGGCGCCACCAGCCCTTACGGGAAATCCAAAGGCATGATCGAAGACATCCTGAGGGACCTGTCGGCGGCCGATCGGATCCAGCGTCCGTCGAGTCCCTGGAAAATCGCCTTGCTGCGCTATTTCAACCCCATCGGCGCCCATGAAAGCGGCCTGATCGGAGAAGATCCCAACGGCATCCCCAACAATCTGATGCCTTATGTCGCCCAGGTTGCAATCGGCAAGCTGGAACAGCTCTCGGTGTTCGGCAACGATTATCCGACCCATGACGGAACCGGCGTCCGGGATTACATCCACGTGGTCGACCTGGTCAAGGGCCATATCAAGGCTCTGGAAGCGCTGGACGGCAGCCGCTTTCAGCAGGGCAACTGTCTCCCCTACAACCTGGGGTCCGGTCAGGGTTACAGCGTCCTGGACGTCATTCACACCTTCGAAAAAGTGACCGGAAAAAAAATCAATTTCAAATTCGCACCCCGCCGGGAAGGCGACATTGCCGCCTTCTATGCCAACCCTTCCCTGGCCTGGAAGGAACTCGGCTGGAAAACGGAAAAAAGCCTGGAAGAAATGATCGCCGATACCTGGCGCTGGCAAAGCATGAACCCCAACGGTTATTCCGTGTAAGAAATCCCGGACGGCCCGTATTGAGAATTCGGCATTTTCGAGCCGAACGTCAGGACAAGGCGGCCAACGACCGGAAAACCTCACCACCGGATTCATCAACGCTAAACTGGAGACCTGCCCGATGAATTACTGGCTAATGAAATCGGAGCCCGATGCATTCAGCATTACCGACCTCTATAACAGACCCGGCCAAACCGAGCATTGGGACGGCGTGCGCAATTACCAGGCCCGCAACATGATGCGGGACGAGATGAAGCTGGGCGATCAAGTGTTTTTTTACCATTCCAATTGCGAAGAGCCCGGCGTGGTCGGCATCATGGAAGTCGCCCGCGAAGGCTATCCCGACTTTACCGCCTTCGATCCCGAAAACAAACATTTCGATCCGAAAAGCGACCCGGCCAGTCCGCGCTGGATCATGGTGGACGTCAAGTACGTCCGGATCTTGTCCCGCACGATCACCCTCCGGGAACTCAAGGAGAAACCGGAGCTGTCGGATCTTGCCCTGGTCAAGCGCGGCAACCGCCTGTCGATCATGCCGGTTACGAAGAACCAGTGGGATTTCATCCTTTCGCTCGAATGAGCCGGACAGTCGCAGGCTCTCTTGGCCGCCTTTTCCGGATTTCCGGAAATAATTTAAAATTCGGCTGAACAATCCGGGCATCTGCGGTATTATCTGCCCTATTTATTAACCATTAAAACTATTAGGGGAGAGCTCCATGACGCAAGACGAATTGAAAAAGAAAGTTGCCGAGGCCGCTTTGAAATACATCAAAGACGTGCCTGTCATCGGCGTAGGCACCGGTTCCACCACCAATTTCTTTATCGAAATGCTGGCCGATTATAAAGCGGACATCGAAGGCGCCGTTTCAAGTTCGGTCGGCACCACCGAGCGGCTGAAAAAAGTCGGCATTCCCGTGCTCGACCTGAACGACGTCGGCACTCTTGAGGTTTATATCGACGGCGCCGACGAAATCAGTCCGCACAAACATCTGGTCAAGGGCGGCGGCGGCGCGTTGACCCGGGAAAAAATCATTGCCGCGGCCAGCAAAAAGTTTGTCTGTATCGCCGACGGCTCCAAATGCGTCGAACGGCTGGGCGCCTTTCCCCTGCCCATCGAAGTGATTCCGATGGCCAGAAGCTACGTGGCGAGAGAGATGGTCAAACTCGGCGGTCAGCCGGTATGGCGCGAAAACTTCGTCACCGACAACCACAATCATATTCTGGACGTCCGCAACCTGGACATCCTGGATCCGATCAAGATGGAACAAACGGTCAACAACATCACCGGAGTCGTCGCGGTCGGTCTGTTCGCCATGCGTCCCGCCGACATCGTGCTGGTCAGCAAAGGCGAAGAAATCATCACGCTGTGATAAGAACTTTCCGGAGATCCGTCGATTGCCCGGGAATTCCTTGCATTGAAATGCCTGCGTTCGAAGTCCGAAACCTCGGGGAAACAGACCTGTTGCGGGTCGTTTCCTTGAGCGCAGATCATCAGAGAAATTCAATACTCCCAAAAAAAGCCGCGCCAGAGGGCGCGGCTTTTTTGAATTAACCTGTCTTCACAGTCCGTATCCTAAGATAACGGAAGAAATCCTTTCATCAAGGGCAAAGCGGAGCCGCACCACCCGCCGCACAGGTCGTGGCGCCGGCAGGCACGCTTTCGGTCTTGACAAATTTCAGTTTCAGACCGGTCGAACGCGCCGTACCGCCGATTCCGGAAGCACTATCCCAGGAATAAATCATGCCCGCGTTGCTGGTTGCCTTGATGCTTTTCACCGCGCCGCTTTTGAAGCTGGGAGTCAAAATCAAAGTGCCCTCAAAGCCGGTATAGGCATAGCCGGTCGGAAAACCGGCCAATATCCGGCCCAATTGTGGGAAATAGACATAAGTCCAGTCCGAGCCCAGGCTGCCGTCGCTCAGTTCATACAGGCTGTCGGCAAACTCTCCCTGCTCCCATTGACCATTACCGTTAAGGCAGAACGACTGCAGGTCGTAAGAGTAGGAATCGGCGCCGTTCCATTTCAGACGAATAAAGCAATTATCCTTGCCGGTGTCGATAGGATAGCTTTTGACCACCCCCCATTTGGAAGGATCTGACGGAAAGTTTAACGCTTTCGGTATGGTGGTCTTGATACGGGCATTCAACCATACTCCGTCCAAATGGCCGTCATTGACCGCATAAGCCGATGTGCTCAGGGCGGCAGAACCGGCAAGCAACAGGACGGATAACAATCTCTCTTTCTTCATAATTAGCACACTCCTAAATATTAAATGCAAATAAATTTCTGGTTATACCGCTCAAGCATTGGCTACCTGATTATTGACAGCATCAGGGTCAGCAAAAATCCGGGCTGACTCCCGGAAAGCGTTTTGGAAATCGAAAAAATCAAAAAGAAATTTTAATGCCAGAAATCGCTCGACTTGCCTAATTCAGTATAGACAAGATTTAAAAAAAAGGATCTAACGTCCATTCACTGTACTGCCCCGAGGGAGAACTTGTTCATCATTCTATGCAATTAGAAATCGGCCAGGTGTGACCTTCATCGCAGAAACCAAGATCCATATCTGAAGAAACCTCTGGCCGATTTACCCGGAATCAAACGAGGCTCTAACAAGCTATGTAATACGCCATTTTTTCGGCAAGAGGCCCCCAGATATTTTTGCGAATGCAATTCCGAGGTTGAAGCGACAGCGGGGTAAAAACATGGTAAGAACACTCTAAACCCTGCTCGACGATAAGTGAAAACTATCTTTCCGAAGCCGATGTTTCCAAAATCCGAGCCTTATCCCGGCTCAATTCCACGGAGAGCGTCCGGTCGGAAAGGACCTCGGTTAATGTGCCGCGCAAGCGGTCTCCTTTCCAGCTCATCTCCAAATCGCCCCGATATTGGAATTGCTGGCTGTAAACCGGATCGAGATTGAATTCCAGGCGGCGCCCGTTGATGACACCGGTCCCTTTTTCATAGGACGTCTGCATGGCGGGATCGATCCTTTCGACCGAAAAACGATGGCCGTCTTGCCGGATAAGCAGGTAATCTCCTCCTTCAAAATACCAGTTTCCGTTCAGATCGGGCGTGGCAAAAAACAGTTGCGCGGCCCAGGCCAGGGCAACCGCTGCGGAGGTAATTCCGGCAGCCCACAAAATGCGCGCCGGCTTTTTACCGGCTAACGCAGGCTTTCCGAGGAATTTTCGGTAGCGGCCGAAGCCGGTCTCGGTGAGAGTCTGCAATAATCGCCCGACGTCATGGTCCCACCGGCTGTCGGTAAGCTCGATTGCCTGACGGTTGGCCAGCGCCGACAAAGAGCCGGGCAGTTCGGCGGCGGCAGGCATGGCCGCGCCGCCGACCAGAACCGGAATGACGACGATCCCCAATCGCAGAGCGGATTCGACTTCAATCCGCACATGATCGCCGGGATCGTCGAGCCGCCGCTTTCCCTGGCCATCTTCGGCATCCAGCCAATGCTTGCCGATGATAACCAGGAAAACCTTGGCTTTCTTCAAATACCGTTCGATGACCCGGACAAAATCGTCCCCCGGCTTGATGTCCTCGACGTCGCGAAAAATTTTTCTGGACCCCAACAAAGGTTCCAGAGAATCCGCCAACCGGCCGGCATAGCCGGCACTATCGGATCGCCGGTAGGATATGAAAATAGTCGACATCGCGCCTCCTCCTCGAAATAAAGCCCGTGACTCGGCCCGAACGGAGGGTGCGCCTCAATCGTGCCGTTTCTACCGAATAATAGACGATTTACGGCCGAAGGCAGCCGGCGTCAGGTATTCTGAACCACAATGTTCGGGAAGCGCGCGCTGAAATCCCGGGCTTTCAGGGCCAGCCTGGCCGCGGTTTTACGGGCGATCTCCTTGTAAATCTTCGCAGCGGTTCCCTCGGGATCGGCTACTACGGTCGGCCTGCCCGAATCGGCGAACTGACGGATCTTGATGTCGAGCGGCAGGGCGCCCAGAAAGTCGACGTGATTGGTTTCGGCCATCAGAGCGCCGCCGCCTTCGCCGAAAATGGCCTCGGCATGACCGCACTGGCTGCAAATATGCATGCTCATGTTTTCGACGATGCCCAGCACCGGCACGTTGACCTTCTGGAACATGCCGAGCCCCCGCTGAGCGTCGATCAGAGCAATGTCCTGCGGCGTCGTCACGATGATCGCGCCACTGACCGGAATCTGCTGCGCCAGGGTCAGTTGAATATCGCCGGTGCCGGGAGGCAAATCGACGATCAGATAATCCACATCCGTCCAGGCCGTCTCCTTCAGCAACTGTTGCAGTGCATTGGTCGCCATCGGCCCGCGCCAGATCATCGGCTGGCCGGCATCGATCAGATAGCCGATCGACATCGTCTGCACTCCGTAAGATATCTTGGGCTGCATTGTTTTGTTGTCGGCGCTGACCGGAAAGCCGGACACGCCCAGCATGGTCGGGATGCTGGGACCGTAAATGTCGGCGTCGAGCACGCCCACATTGGCGCCTTCGGCCGCCAGAGCCAGCGCGAGATTGACGGTCGTAGTCGATTTGCCGACGCCGCCCTTGCCCGAAGCCACGGCAATGATGTTCCTGACGTTGGGCAGCGGCTTCAGGCCCTGCTGCACCGCGTGTGAAATGATTTTGACCGAGGCTTCGACATAAACATCGCCCACGCCCGGCAGAGTTTTAAGACGCCGCTCCACTTCTTGGGTCAATACCGGCAAATAACTTTTGGCCGGATAACCAAGCTCGAGTTTGACGGTAAGCCGACCTTCCTCAATGAGGATCGCTTTGACCGATTTTGCGGAAACCAGATCGAGCTCGTGGTTGGGGTCGACGACTGTTTTTAACAGATCTTCAACATCTGATTTTTCGATGTTTGCCATGTTTTCTATTCCAGTGCTATTGAAGGGACGAGTAAACCACAGAAAGATAACCTATCGATTTACTCGGAATTGGCAACATTCTACAACAATTTGCCCTGTCCGGCAGGACTATAGCAACGGAAAGAATCAAAATCAAAGTCTTGCCGGACACGCGCCGTTCGCCGCGGCCCGGCTTCCGTAGATTCGGTAGCCGGGCCTGATTTATGCCATAATAGCGGACTTATTTATCTTCGTATTCGCCTGTTATCAAACACCATGTCCGATAGAAAAATTTTAGTCACAAGCGCTCTGCCCTACGCCAACGGCCCCATTCACCTGGGCCATCTGGTCGAATACATTCAAACCGACATTTGGGTGAGATTCCAGAAACAGTGCGGCCGGTCATGTTATTACGTCTGCGCCGACGATACGCATGGCACGCCGATCATGCTGCGGGCCGACAAGGAGGGCATTTCGCCCGAAGCACTGATCGCGCGGGTCGGCAAGGAGCATCTGGCCGATTTCACCGAATTCGGCGTCGCTTTCGACAATTACCACAGCACCCACTCCGAAGAAAACCGGACTTTTTCGGCATTGATTTATCAGCGGCTGAAGGAGGCCGGCCACATCAGCTCGCGCACGATCACGCAGGCCTTCGATCCGGTCAAAAACATGTTCCTGCCGGACCGATTCATCAAGGGCGAGTGCCCGAAATGCGGCGCACAGGATCAATACGGCGACAACTGCGAAGTCTGCGGCGCAACCTATGCGCCGACCGAACTGAAAAACGCGGTGTCGGCCATCTCCGGCGCGAAGCCGATCGAAAAGGAATCGGTCCATTATTTCTTCAATCTGGGCGATTTCGAAGGAATGCTCGGCGACTGGACTAACGACGGCGACCACCTGCAGCCGGAAGTCCGCAACAAGATGGCCGAATGGCTCGAAGGCGGCCTGCAGCAATGGGACATTTCGCGCGACGCGCCCTATTTCGGCTTCGAGATCCCGGATGCGCCGGGCAAATATTTCTATGTCTGGCTCGATGCGCCGATCGGCTACATGGCCAGCTTCAAAAACCTGTGCGACAACCGGGGCCTCAATTTCGACGAATTCTGGGCGAAGGACAGCGATGCCGAACTGTATCATTTCATCGGCAAGGACATCATCTATTTCCATGCACTGTTCTGGCCGGCGATGCTGCACGGCGCCGATTTCCGGACCCCGAGCGCGATCTTCGCGCACGGCTTTCTGACCGTGAACGGCGAAAAGATGTCCAAATCACGCGGCACCTTCATCACCGCGCGCACCTATCTGGACCATCTGAACCCGGAATACCTGCGCTATTATTTCGCCGCGAAACTCGGCGCCGGCGTCGACGACATCGATCTCAATTTCGACGACTTCACTCAGCGCGTGAATGCCGACCTGGTCGGCAAGGTCGTCAACATCGCCAGCCGCTGCGCCGGCTTCATCGCCAAGCGCTTCGACGGCAGGCTGGCGCCCCACTGCGCCGAACCCGGGCTGTGGCAGGACTTTATCGACGCGAACGAATCGATCGCCCGCCATTACGAAACGCGCGAATTCGGCAAGGCGATGCGCGACATCATGGCGCTCGCCGACAAGGCCAATCAATACATCGACGAGAAAAAGCCCTGGCTGATCGCCAAGGAAGAAGGCAAGGACTCGGAGTTGCACAACGTTTGCTCGATGGGCGTCAACCTGTTCCGCCTGCTCGCCGCTTATCTGCGTCCGGTGCTGCCGAAACTTGCCGCCGACGCCGAGGATTTTCTGAACATCGGCCCGCAGCCCTGGCCGAATCTGGCGGGCCCCCTGCTGGATCATCCGATCAACCCTTTCAAGCCGTTGATGACGCGGGTCGAGCCCGACAAAATCACGGCGATCGTCGAAGCTTCGAAGGAAAATCTCGAAAAAACGCCGGTGCAGCCGAAAGCAAAGACCTGCGAATCGATTGCCGCGACGATCGATTACGACGACTTCGCGAAAATCGATCTGCGCATCGCCAAAATTCTGAAGGCCCGGCATGTCGATGGCTCGGACAAGCTGCTGCAATTGACCGTCGATATCGGCGACGAAACGCGCAACATTTTCGCCGGCATCAAAACCGCCTACGCACCGGAAGACCTCGAAGGCAGGCTGACCGTCGTGGTCGTCAATCTGGCCCCGCGAAAAATGCGTTTCGGCGTCTCCGAAGGCATGGTCCTGGCGGCCGGTCCCGGCGGCAAGGATTTGTGGGTGTTAAGCCCGGATGCAGGCGCGCAGCCGGGCATGCGGGTCAAGTAACTCGGCCGGCGTATCCGAGACAGTCCTCGGGTACGTCAACCGCTCCGACTCGCCTCGGTAGAAGGGCACGCACGGCACACCCTTCTCGAAGCATGAATTGACGCCGATTTCGAAAAAGCTGACGATGCCTCCTGCCTGGCTTCTTTGAAGAAGCCTTTGCTTACCCTGGTGCGGCAAGTGCCAAGGCATTCCTCTTGACAAAAAGTATCATTTGATCCATAAATACCGAAAAAATGATACCCGTGAGTCCTGACATGCTGCTCGTTTCTCCCGAAAACATCGCTTCCGTGCTGGAACTGGAAGTCGTTCCCCATTCCTTCGCCGAACTCGACCGGATGATCGCCGAAGGGCTGCCCAAGAAAGCGCTCAAGGCGAGCATCGAGCGGATCGGTTTGACTCTGGAAGAAAAAAAGCGCCTTTTGTACCGGATCGTGCCCGAAGCCACCTACAAACGCCGCCGCAACAAACTGACCGCTGAAGAATCGGGACGGGCCGAACGCCTCGCCAGGGTTTATGCGACCGCGCAATATGTATGGGATTCCGACGAGGATGCGAGAACGTTTCTGCATAGGCCTCATCCGATGTTGAGCGGCCAAACGCCGCTCGATGTGTCGATGACCGAACTCGGAGCCCGCCGGGTCGAAGAACTGCTCTGGAAACTGTTTTACGGCATCGCCGCCTGATGCGGATTTTCCGTATCGCCGACAGCCGCCATCCGGTTTGGGACGGCGCCGGCGCGGCCCTGACCGGCGGCCGTTGGAACAGCCCAGGCCAACCGGTCATTTACGGTTCTTTGAGCTATTCCTGCGCCCTGCTCGAAATTCTGGCTCATGCCAATACCGGGCGGATTCCGAAGACGCACGGCTACGTGATCGCGGAAGTGCCGGACGGCATCCCGATCGAAACGTACGACGCCGACTCGCTGCCCCCGGGCTGGGATCTTGAAAACAGTGCATCGGCCAGAGCTTTCGGCGACCTGTGGCTGCAGGAAGCAAGGACGGCAATCCTGGTGGTTCCGTCGGTGGTCGCCCGGCTGGACGCCAACGCGCTGGTCAATCCCAATCATCCGGATGCGAGACGGCTGTCCGTTTCTTCGATCGAAACGATTGTATGGGATGCTCGGCTTTTCGAAAAAAGATAAACTTGTCCGACTCGCTCTGGCGGCAGCCGCAGACAAAACGCTCTTTATTTACCGCAAACTCTGCGTCACATGCGGCTCGATCAACTGATACATGATCTGGTGCATTTTCGGATTGCCGGCGATCAGATTGCCGGATTCGATGTATTTGTCGTTGAAGGAAAAATCGGTGACCACGCCGCCGGCTTCCTTGATTAACAGCACGCCGGCCGCCATATCCCATTCCATCAGGCCGATTTCCCAGAAGCCGTCCAGACGGCCGGCGGCGACATAGGCCAGATCGAGAGCCGCGGAACCCGCACGGCGGATGCCGGCCGAATCGGTCGTGATCGCTTTGAACATGCCCACGTAGGCGTCCAGATGAGCAGCCGTCTTGAACGGAAAACCGGTGCCGATCAACGCGCCTTTCATGCCGCTTTGCCGGGTAACCCGGATCCGGCGATTGTTGAGCATCGCGCCGCCGCCGCGCCTGGCGGTAAAGAGTTCGTCGCGGAGAGGATCGTAGATGACGCCCACTTCGAGCCTGCCTTTGACTTTCAACGCGATCGAGACCGCATACTGCGGAAAACCGTGCAGAAAATTGGTCGTTCCGTCCAGAGGATCGATAATCCAGACAAACTCGTTGCCTTTGTGAGCGCCGCTTTCTTCGGCGAGGATGGCGTGATCAGGATAGGCGGCACGAATAATATTGATGATTTCCCGTTCCGACTTACGGTCGACTTCGCTGGCAAAATCGTTCTTGCCTTTCTGGTCGACTTGCAGGTGGCCGATGTTGTCGGTCGAGCGAAGAATCAGGTCGCCCGCGCTTCTTGCGGCGCGAACGGCAATATTGAGCATCGGTTGCATAGACTGAATTGGTAATGAGCATAGAAAACATCATAGGATACCAAATCTTTTGTTAAACTTGGCTGTTTTTTCAACGAGGGAAACGACATTGTTGTCCGACGTCAAAATCGTTCTGGTCGGAACGACCCATCCCGGCAATATCGGCGCCGTCGCCAGGGCTATGAAGAACATGAATATGAGCCAGCTCTGCCTGGTGGCTCCGAAGATTTTTCCGAGCGCCGACGCCACGGCCAGAGCTTCGGGAGCGGATGATGTTCTTGCCGGCGCCATGGTTTGCCAAACATTGCAGGAAGCGATTGCCGATTGCCGGATCGTATTCGGCGCCAGCGCCCGTTCCCGGACGATCAGTTGGCCGGAAATGACGCCGAAAGAGTGCGCCGAGGAAATTTTCGTTCGCCGACCTGGACACCGGGCGGCCATTGTGTTCGGCCGGGAACATTCGGGCCTGACCAATGAAGAACTCGACTTGTGCCGGTATCTGGTGCACATTCCCTGCAATCCCAAATTCAGTTCGCTGAATCTCGCGGCGGCGGTGCAGGTCGTCTGCTACGAGCTGTTTGTCGCCGCCGGCATCGACGACCGCAATGCAATCGGCGATAAAGGAGAGCATCCCCTGGCGACTTCGGCGCAAATGGAATCTTTCTACGCGCATCTTTATCAAACGTTGATCGATACCGGCTATCTCCAGGTCGAGCAGTCGAAGTCGACCATGCGCCGGCTGCGCCGCATTTACAACCGTGCCCAACTGGACACGAAAGAAGTAGACATGCTGCGGGGTATTTTGAGAATGACTCAAGGTGAACATCGAAACTGAGGTTGAAGCGGCCCAGCCCTCGGCACGCCGCCTTCCCGGAGCTTTTCCACGCTTACCCCGCCGATCAAGGATAATAAATGATTAGTTTAATAGACCGAATAAAAGAAGACATTGCCTGTGTATTCGAGCGCGATCCGGCCGCCCAGTCGGTACTGGAAGTCATTACCGCTTATCCCGGCTTTCATGCCGTCTTGATCCATCGGTTCAGCCATTTCCTGTGGCAAAAAGGATTCCGATGGCTGGCCCGGATGACCTCCCATATCGGCCGCTGGCTCACCGGCATCGAAATCCATCCCGGCGCCCGGATCGGCCGGCGCTTCTTTATCGATCACGGCATGGGCGTCGTCATCGGCGAAACCGCGGTCATCGGCGACGACTGCACCCTGTATCACGGGGTTACCCTGGGCGGGACCTCCTGGAAAAAAGGCAAGCGCCATCCGACGCTGCAGGACGGCGTGGTGATCGGCGCGGGCGCCAAAGTGTTGGGACCTATCGAAATCGGCCAGGGAGCGCGCGTCGGTTCCAATTCCGTGGTCTTGAAACCGGTTCCTCCCGGCGCCACGGTAGTGGGCATTCCGGGACATCTGATCGACCCCAGCGTCAAAAAAGGCAATGCCGAAAGGGAAGCAATGGCCTACCGAATGGGCTTCGACCCTTACGGCGCCAAGGCCGACATGCCGGACCCCGTCGCCAACGCGATCAATCGAATGCTCGATCACATACACGCCATGGACGTGCAATTGGAAAACATGAAAAAATCGCTGAATGCGGCCGGCATCGAGTACGCCGAGCCGCCCATACCCAAACTCGACGGCTGTGAAATCGAAGACAGCTATGAAGAAAAAAGTGAAATTTAGCGAATCGTCAAGCGCCGCCTGAAAGAAACGCCAAAACGCGATGCCGGCGTCGACGACTGGCCGAAACCGCCCGTTCCGTCAGGGTGTATTCCCGCCGTTCGCTGCGTTCTCGCCGAAACGTTGATTTCGAACCGAACCAAGAAGACTTCATTCCGAAGTCTTTGCCCGATAGCGCCCGGGCAACCTTGACCGGTGTGGACCGGAAAGACCTGCCAGGTTTTTGAAACCTGGCAGGTCTTTTATCGCACAGCGCCCGGCCGTTTGCGACGCCTTCGGCAGGCTCGAATCCGTACGCTCGAATCGAAAAGGCTCTAGTTTCCTTACCCTTTGTCGCTCAGCAAAGGCGCGAAAGGCTTGAAAGTTTCATTATGGTGTTGATTGCAGACGGTGAACTGATATTTTTGTTTGTTGATCGTCCGCTGAAGATGCCCCAGATTGGTGGTATGCTTGCACTGCGTGCCTTTGACGGTACTGGCCTGGCATTGCTTGCCGTCGTCCAGATGAATGACGCTGCTGGCCGGCTTGGCCGGAGCCGCTTCGGCGGAAGATTCGCTGACCGGCTCGGACGAAGGGGCTGTTTCCGGGGCAGTCGCCTTCTCATAAGCAACTTTGGCTTTCTCAGGCTGGGCCGCCGCGGTTTTTGCTGCCGGCTGTGCCGTTTTTTTAGGCTCCGCCGCGGCTTCTTTGACGGCTTCGGTTTCATGGGTGCCGGCTCTGCTTTTGCCGGCCAGATATCTGCCGACGCCGGTTACGGGTTCGGGTTCCGGCGCGGGAGCCGGCGCCTCCTTCACAACTGGCTTGGCCGCCCTGCCCTGGCCTGCAAGATATCTTGCCACACCGGTCAAAGGCTCTTGCGGAGCGGCTTCGGAAGCGGCGGCCGGCGCGCCTCCTGCTGCCAGAAGAGCCTGTCTGGCCAGATATTTTTCTACTCCGGTGGCGGTAGGCGGAACAGATGCAGCTTCTTTTGCTTGTGCAGCCAGCTCCTGTTGAGCTATGTATTTTGCAACCCTTGAAAGACCGGCGGGTTCCGGCTCTTCTTCGCGGTAGATATTTTCATGAGCAATCGGGCCGGCCAACTTGCTGCTGGCGAAGCTGATAAACTGTTCAAACAAATTTTTTGCCATATTGTGTACCTTTGGTTTTACTTGATAGAAATCGATTGGACAATCATATTCCAAACCCAATCCCTGGTAAAGGGATAGAAGGTCCCTTATACCCTAAAATCACCAGGATTTATTCTTTAATTTTTGCTGCATCGATCATTCGCTTTCAACCAATCATCGGCTTGATTTTTTCTAGGCGGAATCGCCGGTCGAGTCAGGCAGCAGCATAATCCGGCACGACAAAGCCGAAAGCACGGGGTCGCGCTAACGCCCGGCAATGGTTCCCTGCCTTGTCCAGCTTTCGCACGAACGCCATGACCGGTTACGGAGCCCCCTGCAAGCGGGTCATCCAGGGCTCCTGCGAGTGCGGATCGACGTGAAACGCCAGTGCTTCGGGTTTGTGCAGCAAGCCTTCCGGCCCCGAAGCGTTGGGATTCAACTGTCTTTTTTCGATAAAATCAACCAGACGCCGGGTATGGTAAACGGCCAATACTCGGTTGCCGTTAGGTAGCGGATAAATCTGAAAAGCGGCATTGCCTTCGGAGAAGGCGGGATTTCTTTCAAGCAGGGCGGCCAGCCGGCCGGGCTCGCTGCCGGCCAGAATTTTCAACAAGGAATTCTCGTCGCGGCCGATCAAATCACGGTAATGGCCGACAAGCGTACCGTTCAATTGATGCTGCTGCAGGATCGAGACGGCCTCGTCCGGGACATTGAAACTTTCCGCCACCAGATAATGCCGTCCTTTTTCACCGTCGTTCGCAAACAGTGAAATTTTATCGAGCGCCCGGTCTTCCAGCGCATTGAGAAACGACTCGGGCGAGCGCATGTGTTTGTAGACCGTAATGACCCAGGGCAAGGCGCGTCCCGTTTCCTGGAACCGGCTCTTCACGCTGTCGATGACTCCCGACCGGAACAATTCTTCCTCTCGGCCTTCCGGCTTGACGATAAAGGCATCGACCGCCGCGATTTGCGTATGGAATCCGGCTTCCTTGAATTGCCTGACCAAGCCGGCATAGCGGGGCGCGTAAGGAATGCTGGTGCCGTCGTAAAGCAGATTGATGCCCATGACTCTCGCCTGTTCGGCCACCATGTCGCGCAACCGGTTGGCGAAGGGCTCGACGTAGACGTAATCGTCGCTGTGGTGGCTGGCTGCGGTCAGCACCCGGTACAGATCGCTCACTTTACGGAATTCATCCAGCGAAGCCACCACGAAATTGTCGCCGCATTGCGCCCTGGCGATTTCCTCGACCGCGGTTTTGCCCGCGCCCGCTCCGCCCATACACATGAACAGCTTGGGCCTGGGATCGGGGGTTTTGCCTTGGAAAATCGCTTCCTTGGCCGTTTCCAGCAACTTGATGATCTGACTCAGCCGGTCGTAAGCGATTTCAACGGTACGCTCGAGCCGTTGGTCGCCGTCCGAGGCGGCCAGCAGCTTGCGCTTGAGCGCCTCGTTACCGGCCAGTTGATAGAGCGGCGCCTCGCGTCCTTCGCACTGCTTGAGCAATTCGAGCAGTTCGGTATGGCTGGGCGAACGCAAGCCGGTCAGCATGTTGATGTCCAGGCAAAAAAGAGGCGCCGCTCCGTTTTCGCCGATGCGGATGCCGTCGATTTCCTTCTTTTCCGGCAGGCGCAGCGTTTCCGTGCCCGGCAGATAGCCGATCACATTTTCCGAAACGCTGAGCGGATAATCGGCCAGGAGCGTGCCCGCCCGGAACAGTTCTTCCTTGATGCTGTCCAGCGGCACCAGTCCGCCGTTGACCGAAACCAGGCATTCGACGCCCGTTTCCGTTCGATGGGACAAAAAGGGAATGCCCGCTATGAATTTCTTGTTCTCCGGCCATTTGCCGTAGGCGTTGGGCCGGTTTTGCAGATTCTTGGTGCGCACGGGATCCAGCGCATGCTGAAAGGCCAGCGTAATCTGCTCCCGTCCGCTGCGGGCATCGTGCAGCGCGGCGGTATCGTCGGCCGTCAGCCGCCTGAAATCGATGCCCTGTTCGTAGACGCTTTTGAATGCCGGTAATTTGCCGAGGACGGTCATGAAGAAATCCAGGGTCAACCGGTTGCCGTAAGAAAAAGGCCGGATACTGCGCATTTTCAAATAAAAATCGGCCAGCCGTTCGGCAATGTTGTCGTTGTGGATGACGAAGCCGTTGTTGTCGAAAATGGCGGTGTCCCGGTTGTTGTCGCCGTCCAGCACCAGGCGCCCCACGGTCTTGCGGAATTCCTGGCGCTTCGCGGGATCGGGCATGGCGCCGGGACGGTGATCGACGGTCGGCTGGTCCATCCAGTCGTGGAATATTTCGCGATGAATGAATGAAAACAATCCGGTGAGATAGGTGACCCGCTTGGTCTGATCGTGCGAGACCGTCGCCTCCGCCTCCTGACGCAGCGCCGACAAGACCACACAGCCGCGCGCAATGGCCAGTACCGTACGCAATTTCTTGAGCTGCCGGTATCCTGCAATGGTTGAACGGGAGTCTTTGTTCATTCTAAGCCGCCTTGTTCTATGGCACTGGCTCGACCTGCTGCCGGAAAAAAATCGGTTCAGTCATGGGGACGTCTCAAGACTTGCTCATTGCCGGGAAGAGCATAACGCTATTTTTTCCGGATATAAAAAACCTGAATATCGGATTTTCTGACAAATTCGATAATCTGATGGCCGGCCTGATCGGCATAAACGCCCACGTCCAGATGCGCGGCAGGATCCGTGGCAATCACTTTGACTATATCGCCGCTGGCCATGCCTACCAGGGCTTTTTTCAGGCGCAATAAGGGTAACGGACAATTTAACCCGGTGGCATCCACTTCTACGTCAAATTCAATCATCGCTCGATTATAGATTTTAATACGGACTACGGAGACCATATAATACCATTCCCTAATATATCCGAAAACGATAGGTACGGAATGGATTATTTTCCCGTTTTTTTAAAGCTCAATGGTCAAGACTGCCTTGTCGTCGGCGCCGGCGATGTCGCTGCAAGAAAAATCGAATTGCTAAGCCGGGCCGGAGCGAAAATTACCGTGATTGCCGATCGGATCAGCCCCACGGTTCAGTCCATGCAGGACTCGCACCGCCTGAAACTTTTGCAAAAACCGTTTTCGCCCGAGGACGTTCGGGGGTTCAGACTGGTCGTCTCCGCGACCAATAATCCCCGAACCAATGAATGGGTCGCCGAAACCGCCGCCGAGCACAACATTCCGGTGAATGTGGTCGACAATCCGGACCTGTGCAGTTTTATTTTCCCGGCCATTATCGACCGCTCGCCGATCATTGCCGCAATCACTTCGGGCGGAGCCGCGCCTGTGCTGGCGCGATTGCTGCGCGCCAAAATGGAAACCCTCATTACGCCGAGCTACGGCCGCCTCGCCCAGTTGGCCGAAAAATACCGCAACGAAGTCAAACGCCGTATCGGTCAGGCCGCGCAGCGGCGTATTTTCTGGGAAACGGTATTTCAAGGCCCCATCGCCGAACTGGTGTTCTCCGGCAAGGAACAGGAAGCCGAGCAATTGTTACAGAGTCGGCTGAACTCTTCCGGCACGGTCGCAGGCCAGGGTGAAGTCTATCTCATCGGCGCCGGCCCGGGCGCCCCGGATCTGCTGACCTTCAGGGCCTTGCGGCTGATGCAGCAGGCCGACGTCGTGGTCTACGACCGCCTGGTCTCCCCCGAGATACTCGATCTGGTGCGGCGCGACTCGGAAAAGATCTATGTGGGCAAGCAGCGTCAACATCATGCCCTGCCGCAGGAATCGATCAATCATTTATTGGCCGAACTTGCCAAGGCCGGCAAACGGGTAGCCCGGCTGAAAGGCGGCGATCCTTTCATTTTCGGCCGCGGCGGGGAAGAGATCGAAACCCTGATGCAGCAAGGCATCCATTTTCAGGTCGTTCCGGGAATTACCGCCGCCTCCGGCTGCGCCACCTACGCGGGCATTCCGCTCACCCACCGGGATCATGCGCAGTCCTGCACCTTCGTCACCGGCCATCTCAAAGACGGTTCGATCAATCTAAACTGGACTCAACTGGCCGCGCCCAACCAGACCGTAGTGATCTATATGGGCCTGGTCGGACTGCAAACCATTTGCGAGTCCCTGATCGCCCACGGCAGCCCCAAGGATTTGCCGATTGCCCTGATTCAGCAAGGCACCACCCAAAACCAGCGCGTTCTTACCGGCACTCTGGAAACACTGCCCGCAGCGGTGGCCGACGAGCCAATCAAGCCGCCCACTTTGATCATCATCGGCACCGTGGTCAGCCTTCACAGCAAACTGGAATGGTTCCATGGCGGAAAACAGGCAACAAAGTAGAGAACCCGGTCGGGATTGCGCAACCGCCAGCCATCCCGAAAAGGCATTCGGACGCCCCCGCTTAAAAGTTCTCGTCCCCCTTAATTAATACGGCCAGTAGGGTCTTTGCTCAAGCTGAAACCGGCCGGTAAAATTCAGTGACCGTTCATGGAAGTTGTTGATAATGAAAAAGACCATCAAGAATTTGGGCGGTCATCGTTAAAAAACAATTGAATTTTACCTTTAAATTCCCTATTCTTTCGCAGTTTAGAATTTTTCCGGGCTGTAATTTCTTGGGGAATTACGGTTCTTTTTTATTCACCTAGAGAGGTCAGCATGAAAAAAACATTAGGTACAGTAGTTGGAATTGCTTTAATTGCTTTGAGTGGACAGGCATTTTCCAGCGAAGCCAATGAAATCGGTAAAAAAATCTATGAGCGTGCTTTCGGACGGGGCTGCGGTACCTGTCACGACATCGCATCGAATCCTCAATTGTCCGCGTTAATCAAAGCAGGCACGCTGGACAGAGCCAAATTTGAACAAGTACTCAGAGATGGCAAAGGCGGCATGCCGAAGGCGCTCGATGAAATCATGAAACAGCCCGCCGTCAAAAAAGCAGGCCTGACCGAAGAATTGGCAATTGACGACTTGTACGAATATTTGAAAAACAAATAAAATCCGACAAGCGTAAAAAAAGCCGCCCATGCTCGGCATGAGGCGGCTTTTTTTACGCCCGGTTTCTGGAAATCGGCGTCGGACGAAACAAAACCCGAGCGTTTTTCGATTGCCTGAAGAGAACGGATCCGTCCGTCCCTCGACAATCGGCAAATACGGGCGAACCGAAAACTCTAGCGCTTGTTCAAATAATGGGTGATCGCTTTTACATAGGGCAACCGGTTGGAATTTTTCAACCAGATGCCTGCGACGGCAGCCAGCATCAGACCGCAAGAAGCCAGACTGACATAGATCAATTGCTTCAGTTGCGAAATTTCCTGAAGCACCTGCTCATTGGCAATCCTTTCCTTATCGTTTTTCTCGACGGGCGGAGAATAGGAACGCAGCACTTTTATGTCGTTTTTCAAGTCCTGAATCGTGCCCAGGGAATTGGCGGTCGTTCCCATACGGACGCTCTCTTCCAGCATGCGCAATTTGCTTTCGATCGAGCCGCTGACCAGGCCAATCATCTGCGCTTTCAAGGCATTGACGTCGGCGGACAGCACCGGATTCATTTCCCTGAGATAAGCGTTATCGGAAACGGGTTTATTACGAAGCACGAGGTCGTGATCGGGAACCAACAAAAACCCCAGAACGAGCACGAGAAACATCAACGAAAGAACAATCGCCAACAAGATTCGGTTAACCTTGATCAAGCCATAATTCGAGGGCATGGTTTGCAGCATTCCTCGAGCTTCGACTAAATGTGCCTGTTTTTCTCGTATGTCGCTCATTCTTTCACCTTCTCAAATCCGGAAGGGCTCGCGCCTCGTTTCAGCAAACGGCCAGGCCTGTCGGGTAAGCGCCTATGGCAAGAAACCCTTCTGTGAGCTTCCGGTTTCAATCTTTCGCCACTTGCGCCGAACAGGCTGGCCGGACACCGAAGCCGATGGCTTTCACTTTCCGGCCATACATAATAATTATTATTTTTAGTATTCACCGGAGATTAAAGGCGGCCTTCTTCTCAAGACAGCATTCATATCCTCCGGCCACGCGATTTCACTAACGCTTTTATATCAGTTACTTATAGAAATCCACAGAAAGTCAAGCATCCCTGCGGCGCGTCCACGAGAGGCCGCTTTCACCCCGGGCAAACGCCACCGATCTATTCGATTATACCTTTTATCGGCGTTTTTCCGTATTTTATTTTTGCGTTTTTACCGTAACCGCTTGGCCGCCGCGATTCTCATGCGCAAGGCATTGAGCTTGATGAAGCCTTCGGCATCCTTCTGATTGTAGGCGCCGCCGTCCTCTTCGAAAGTCGCGATGCTCTCGTCAAAAAGACTGTCGCTGTCGGACTTGCGGCCGACGACCATCACGTTGCCTTTGTAAAGTTTCAGGCGGACCTTGCCGTTGACGTTTTCCTGAGAAGCGTCGATCATCTGCTGCAACATCTTTCTTTCGGGACTCCACCAGTAGCCGTTATAGATCAACGAGGCATAGCGCGGCATCAGCTCGTCCTTCAAGTGCGCCACTTCCCGGTCGAGGGTCAGCGATTCGATCGCCCGGTGCGCCTTCAGCATGACGGTGCCCGCCGGGGTTTCGTAACAGCCTCGCGACTTCATGCCGACATAGCGGTTTTCGACGATGTCGAGCCGGCCGATGCCGTTGCTGCCGGCAATTTTATTCAATTTTGCCAGCACTTCGGCCGGGCTGTGAGGCACGTCGTCGATCGTGACAATATCGCCCCGGCGGTAGGTCAGTTCGATATAAGTGGCTTTGTCGGGCGCTGCCTCGGGAGAAACCGTCCAGCGCCACATGTCTTCTTCGGGCTCGGCCCAGGGATCTTCAAGAACACGACCTTCGTAGGAAATATGCAGCAGATTCGCGTCCATCGAATAAGGCGAGGCCTTTCCTTTTTTCATCTCGACCGGAATGCCGTGCTTTTCGGCATAATCCAGCAGCGTTTGGCGGGAAGTCAAATGCCATTCGCGCCACGGCGCGATAATGCGGATATCGGGACGCAGAGCATAAGCGCCCAGTTCGAACCGCACCTGGTCGTTGCCTTTGCCGGTGGCACCGTGAGAAATGGCCGCGGCTCCGGTCTCATTGGCAATCTCGATCAGCCGCTTGGCAATCAGAGGGCGAGCGATCGAAGTGCCCAACAGATATTCGCCCTCATAAATGGTATTGGCGCGAAACATGGGAAAGACAAAATCGCGCGCGAATTCCTCGCGCAGATCGTCAATATAAATTTCCTTGATGCCCAATGCCTGTGCTTTTGCCCGCGCCGGCTCCACTTCTTCGCCCTGCCCCAAATCGGCCGTAAAAGTGACCACTTCGCAGGAATAAACGTCCTGCAGCCATTTCAGAATTACGGAAGTGTCCAGACCTCCTGAATAAGCCAGCACTACTTTATTGATTTCCGACATATCAACTCATTACCTTGGATTAAATCTTGAATTATACCGGAATACAGGCGAAGGCAGAAAGAGATGGCAACAACAACAGACCGAAGGAAACTTGAAAATCAGGCCGGAAGAGAGTGCTTTTCCAGACATTAGAATGTCCGCCGCCGTCCTTGTTTCTTGGGCGGCAGCCGTTTCGGGAAAAGCCAACCAACCGCGACGCTCTCCCATTGAGGTGGAAAGTCGTTCGACGAGTCAATGATTGAGGAAGGCCGGACCGGCTCATGCGCCGGAAGCAAAACAACCGCCGTGCTCCGGTTGCGCAAAAAGAAGATTGTTTAGAAAGAGAATGAATGCCAGCGAGCTTTCTGCTTTCAGGAATTCCCCGGCCGAGCCGGGGAACTGCATGTTTTAACTGATCGCTTCAAATCGTCATTCTTTTCATATACTTGGCGATCTCCCGATCGAGCTGGACGTTTTTCCAGTTGTCAAAATGTCGCCTCAACATGGAATCGGTGGGACAAGGCGGCAAGGCCGATTCCAGACGACAGCGCAAGGTGGTCAGATAATGCCTTCTCAGCATCGAATCCTGAGGCAAGCATTCACAAGCGGAGAGCTCCCGAACCGCTGCCGCTTTCTGCTCGATTTGAATTGCTGCCGCCGCCGGTTCAACTTGCTGTACAGGCACCGGTTCCCTGGCCGATGCGGACGACTGCAGAACGGCCATCCACGAGTCGTAATGCCGACGCAGCATTGAATCGGTCGGGCGAGCCGGCCATTCGGACGGCATCTCGTGGGTTACTTCGACGGACTGTTTCAGCATCCGGATATGGGCGAGATAGTGGCGCCGAAGCATTGAATCTTCGGGGATCCGTTCCTTGTAAGGAACTTTTTCCTGAACTTCGGCCACCACGGGCGCCGATTCAGCGGCTCGAGTTTCAATGATCGGGGCTGCCGGTTCGGGCATTGCGGTTACCTTCGGCTCGGGCTCGGAAACGGTCTGGGCCCGAGCAACGGTCTTTTCCACCGGCGTAGGTTTCCGTTGGGTTTCCACCAGCTCGGCTCCCGCCAATTGCGGAGCCGTTGCCGCCGGCGTTCTCTCGGGCGCTGCCGACGGGACCGGACGACTTTCGATTTCCTTCAGAAGCTGCGCCATTTCTTTATTTTTCCGTTTACTGGCAAGCCAAACGACAAACGGCATCACAATGCCTAGGACGGCGGTCAGCCCGGAAACAATGGCCGAACCGATAAATCCCTCTTGAACCAGATAATAAGTCCAGCCTGCAAACACGGCCAATACGACCAGCCCGAAAATAAACTCCAGAGTAAGGCTGAACAAGGACACCACACGGTATTTTTTCTTTCTGGCGGAGGCTCCACGGCTCGGCGTCTTCGCCCCGGGCGATGCCGAAGAATCCGAAAGCGCCTGTATCTTTTGCTCGTGGCTCCTTATTGCCCGTCGTAAATCCAGAATTTCCAAAACCGTGACCAGTGCGACGATTAAAACACCGGCGAACGTCGCCTGAATTTCCAATGGAATCGTAGCGAGTGCTTCCATAATCCCCCCCGTTAACTTAGTGAAAATGCAATTTAATTTAATTTAATTTAATGGTTTATTATCGAAATCATGCCGATATAAACAGCTTTCTTTAGGCGAATTCTTTTTTCAACTGTGAACGATTTCGAAATCTATCAGAATCCATACGGATTTTCCAACTAATTATTGCGAGAACAATGGGATCCAGGAAAAATTAATTTTTTGCGGCAGGTACCGGAGATAAAAATCGTCCAACTCCGGGGGCAACGTGCAAACGAAAAAGAGTTAAACGGCGTTGCCGACGGCTAAATCGCGGGCAAAAAAAATGCAACCGATGGTTGCATTAGAGAAGGATATAAAACTCTGACTTGCCAAGGAGGAAGTTTGCATCTCAAGAGTTGAATAAATTATAGCTATATTAACAACTAATAAAATGTGACATATTGTCGCATACCAGTCAGAGCCTGTTTGTCAACTGTTTTGATTCGGCGTCGTACCAATTGCTTATTTTGGCGTAGTCGGCCAGGGAGAGATTTTCCGCTCTATCGCCGGGATCGATGGTCAAACCGGCCCATTGATCCTCGGGAATCAGTTTCTTCAGCGAGTTCCGGATCGTTTTGCGCCGCTGCGAAAAAGCGTGGGTAACCACTTCGTTAAACTTCGCCATGTTGTTCACCCGAACCGGCGGAGTCGCATGCGGCGTCAGCTTCACCACGGCCGACGTCACCTTGGGCACGGGATCGAAACTTTCCGGCGGCACGTCGAACAACCATTCGGCGGCACAATAATACTGCATCATAATGCCGAGCCTGCCGTATTGTTTACTGCCGGGAGCGGCACAGAGGCGTTCGACCACCTCTTTTTGCAACATAAAATGCATGTCCTCGATGCATCCGGCCGTTTCCAGCAGGTGGAACATCAGCGGAGTCGATATGTTATAGGGCAGATTGCCGATGATGCGCAGCTTTTCCCCATCCCCGGCAAGCGCCTTGAAATCGAATTTCAACGCATCGACGCTGTGCACCGTCAGGTTCGGATGGCCATGGAATTGGGCCTTGAGCAAGGCGACCAGATCCCGGTCCAGCTCGACGAGATCGAGACGGACGCCTGTTTTCAGCAAAGGTTCGGTCAGAGCGCCCTGCCCCGGCCCAATCTCGACCCAATGCTCGCCCGGCCGTGCCTGAACTGAAGACAGGATCTGCCTAATAACGGAAGCATCGTGAAGAAAATTTTGCCCAAAGCGTTTGCGGGGAATGTGCATCATTCTATCGGATCGGTTTCGAGGCCATCGCCAGAGCGGTATCGAGAGCCAGTTGCAGACTGCCGCCGTCGGCCTTGCCGGTGGCGGCCAGATCCAGCGCCGTGCCGTGATCGACCGACGTGCGGATGATGGGCAGACCCAGCGTAATATTGACGGCGCGGCCGAAGCCCATATGCTTCAATACCGGCAATCCTTGATCGTGATACATAGCCAATACGGCATCGGCGGAGTCAAGATATTTGGGAGTAAACAAGGTATCGGCGGGCAGCGGGCCGATCAGATTCAACCCCTGCTCGCGAAAACCGGCAAGCACCGGCTCGACGACGTCGATTTCTTCGCGGCCGAGATGGCCGTTTTCGCCGGCATGAGGATTCAGGCCGCAGACCAGAATTCTGGGATTTTCGAGCTTGAATCGTGTGCAGAGGTCATGCGCAAGCACCCGAATGACCTGTCTCAACCGGGTATGGGTTATGGCCCTACTGACTTCGGCAAGCGGCAAATGGGTGGTGGCCAGAGCCACCCTGAGCCCCGAGGTCGCCAGCATCATCACCGGCCACCCGCCGGTGAGATCGGCAATATATTCCGTATGACCGGAAAAGGAGAAGCCAGCGTCGTTTATAACTCCTTTGTGGACCGGCCCCGTGACCATGGCGTCGAACAGACCATCCATGCAGCCTTTCGCTGCTTTGGTAATGGTTTTCAGAACATAACGGCTGTTCGCCGGATTCAACACGCCGGCTTGCACCGGCTCCGCCAGCCCCACGGACCAAACGGTCAATACACCGGCCTCTTGAGCCGAGGCCGGCAAAGCCCCGTTGAATTCCTTGATCCGGATATTGAGTCCCATCGCTTCGGCACGCTGGCGCAAGAATTCCGCATTGGCGATCAGGACCAGTTCGCACGGCCAATTCCTCAGAGCCAGTTGAAGGCAGAGATCGGGGCCGATGCCGGCGGGTTCGCCGGGAGTGACTGCGATGCGAAGCATAGTTGAAGGAGCGGACATGAGAGTCGGGAAAAATTGCCAGGAATGAAAAAAGCCAGGGCATCGGAGTGAGCCGGCCGCGAACCCGCTGGGCGCAGACTTAATCGATGCCCGCCAAGAAAGATGCCCAGATAAAACAGAAAGCCGGCCCCGCCTTAAACTACAGCCGGAATCGCATCCTGCGCCTGAACCGAATCGTATCGGCCGGTCAGCCGGCAGCCTGTTCGCTTTCTTTGGGCCGTTCCACCGACCACAATTTTTCAAGCTGATAAAACTCGCGGGCCTGAGCCGTCATAGCATGCACGATGACGTCGCCGAGATCGACGAGCACCCAGTCCGAGCCGAGATCGCCTTCCACGCCCAGAGGCTTAACGCCGTTCTCTTCGACTTTTTCCACCACGTAATCGCATAAGGTTTTCAAATGCCGGTCGGAAGTCCCGGTCACCAGGACCATGTAATCGGTAAAACTGGTCTTGCCGCGAACATCCAGGACCGTAATGTATTGTCCTTTCCGTTCGTCCAAAACCTGCCGGACAATGTTCAATAACTGTTCTGCTTGCATTCAAATTTCCAACGGTAAAATAAATTCATCATTTTTCATAAAGCCCCTGGCTACGAATATAGTCTAGGACAGCATCCGGCAATAAAAAATCGGGATTCCGCTTTTCGGCAATCGCTTGCCTGATCCGGGTGGCCGAAACATCGAGCAAAGTAATCGGCTGGAAAAACAGTTTTCCCGCCGGCGCCTGCCTCAGTTGCTCTTTCTCTTCGGCCAACCTGAGTTTAAAAAACTCGTTCAGCGGCTGCGGCGCAAAGCCCGGGCGAGTCAGAACCGCAAGATGGGCATACTCGAACAGATGCTGCCATCGGTGCCAGGAGGTTAAACCGTTAAAGGCATCGCAGCCGATAAAGAGCAGCAGGGGCCGGCCCGGGAATTCGTTACGCAACGAACGCAGCGTATCCACCATATACGACGGTCCTGCCCGGTCCAGTTCCCGGGTATCGACCACCCACCCCGGCCGGTTGTTTATCCCGAGCTTGAGCATTTGCAAACGCTGAAACGGCGCCGCCACCGGCTGAGGGCGATGAGGCGGCACCGAACACGGAATCAATCGGACTTCGGACAGCCCGAAAAGTTCCTTGGCCTCAAGCGCCGAACGTAAATGACCGTAATGTACCGGATCGAAAGTGCCGCCGAAAATACCGATCATTTACTGCCGGACGTGACCGTCGCCCAGGACGACGTACTTCAGCGAGGTCAATCCTGTCAAACCGACCGGCCCCCGCGCATGCAGCTTGTCGGTGCTGATGCCGATTTCGGCGCCCAGACCGTACTCGAAACCGTCGGCGAAACGCGTCGAGGCATTGACCATTACCGAACTCGAATCCACTTCCCTGAGAAAGCGGCGCGCCAGCGTGTAATTTTCCGTCACAATGGCGTCGGTATGGGCCGAACCGTATTGATTGATGTGCGCGATGGCTTCGTCGATGCCGGCAACGACCCGGATCGAGAGGATCGGCGCCAGATATTCGGTATGCCAGTCCTCTTCCGTGGCTCTTTGACAACCGGGAATCAACGAACAGGTTTTCAGGCAACCTCGAAGCTCCACCCCTTTGCCTGCGTAAATTTCGGCCAGCCGCGGCAAAATCCTGCTCGCGATCCCTTCGGCGACCAGCAGGGTTTCCATCGCATTGCAAACGCCATAGCGATGGGTTTTGGCATTGTCGGCGATGCGGACGGCCTTGTCGCAATCGGCCGAGTCGTCGATATAGACATGACAGACGCCGTCCAGATGCTTGATGACCGGAATCGTCGCCTCCCCGGCAATGCGCTCGATCAGGCTTTTACCGCCGCGCGGTACGATGACGTCGACATACTCATTCATGGTAATCAGCTCGCCGACCGCGGCTCGGTCCGCCGTCGCCACAATCTGCACGGCGTCGACCGGCAATCCGGCCGCTTCCAGTCCTTGCGCGATGCAGGCGGCAATCGCCCGGTTGGAATGGATGGCTTCGGAGCCGCCTCGTAAAATGCAGGCATTGCCGGATTTCAGGCACAAGGCCGCGGCATCGACGGTAACGTTGGGGCGCGACTCGTATATGATGCCGATGACGCCCAGAGGCACGCGCATCCGGCCGACTTGAATACCGCTGGGCCGGTAGTTCAAATCAGTGATCTCTCCGACCGGATCGGGCAAGGCGGCCACCTGATGCAAGCCTTCGACCATCGCCTTCAGGCTTTTCGGGGTCAACTCCAGCCGGTCCAGCAGCGCGGCGTCCAATCCACGGCTTCTGCCGGCGTCCATGTCCTTGCGATTCTCCGCAATCAGTCTCTCCTCGCTGCCGGCAATGGCTTCGGCAATGGCCAGCAAAGCCCGGTTTTTTTTACCCGTATCGGTCCGGCTGATTTCTCTTCCGGCCGCTCGGGCGCTTTCCCCCAGGCTGCGCATGTAAGTCTTGATATCCACTGATCTCACCAGATTAGGTTAAACCTTTAATTATATCGGTTAATCCGTGCGTTTAACAGACCGCGCTCCTTCGCCTTTCCGGCCGCCCTGTACGCAGCCGGAAAGAGAAGCCAGTAAACGCAAAATATGGAAGAACACGAGGCCGATGGTCCGGAAACATTCCTGCCTGCCGAACAAGCTGCTCAGGGAAAAGCTATCCCAACAGCGCCTTGAAATATTCCAGAGTCATGAACAAAGCGGCAATCGAGCGTGCCTCGGTGCATTCGCCGGTCGCGATCAGTTCGTTGATCCGGCTTATTTTCCAGGGAACGACTTCGAGTTCTTCCGGCTCGTCGCCAGGCAGTTTTTCGGCGTACAGGTCTTCGGCGACGATGATCTCGGTCATGTGCTCGAGATAGGAAGGAGCGATCGAGAAGGAACTGAGATGGTGCAGTTTGCGGGCGCCGAAGCCGATTTCCTCCTTCAGCTCGCGGTTGGCGGCTTCGAGGAACGACTCGCCGGGGTCGGTTTTGCCTTTCGGCAAGCCCAGTTCGTAGCGGTGCACGCCGGCGGAATATTCGCGGATCAGCAACACGGTTTCCGGGTCCATCATCGGCACGACCAGCACGGCTCCGCCGCCGGCATTGCCCCGGATCAGCCGTTCGTAATTCCGCTGCTCGCCGTTGCTGAACTCAATGACGAGCGATTCGATATGAAATAGCCGGCTCTTGGCAACGGTGGTTTTGTTGAGAATGATCGGTTTTTCAGCCACGGTGTTATGATAACACTAAAACTTCAATAAATGCCGGTAACGCTTGCGTCTCACCGCCCTGCGGGCTTGAGCCACTCCCCGCTCGGACATGCCGGGCGGGGAAGCTTTAATCTATAAAGGTTACTATAACGCACAATGATCATCGATTGGAATAAAATTGACACCGTTTTACTGGACATGGACGGCACTTTGCTGGACTTGAATTTCGACAATCATTTCTGGAAAGAGTTTGTACCGCTGAAATATGCGGAACGGCACGGTCTTTCTCTCGGCGCCGCCAAGGAACAACTGGAACCCCGCTTCAAAAGCATGGAAGGAAAGTTGGAATGGTACTGCCTTGACTACTGGAGCCGGGCGCTGGCTCTGGATATCGCCGGCCTGAAAGCGGAGATTTCGGGACTGATCGCGGTTCTGCCGCACGTCGTCGAGTTTCTTGAAAAGATCAGGCGATCGCCGAAACAGGTGCTGCTGGTCACCAATGCGTACCGGCACAGTTTGGGCCTGAAGATGGAAAAAACCTGTCTGCAGCCGTTTTTCGACGGAATTTTCAGCTCCCACGACTTCGGCCTGCCGAAGGAACATCCGGGATTCTGGCCTTTGCTGCAAGAAAAACACCCTTTCGACAAACACGGTGCGCTGCTGATCGACGACAGCCTGGCGGTGCTTCATGCCGCCCGGCAATTCGGCATTCGGCATCTGGTTTCGGTCAGCCGATCGGACACGCGGCTACCCAAAAAGGTAATTATCGATTATCCGGCTATTGAGGACTTCCGAGAACTGATGACGGGGCTCTAGGCTTGCGGTTTCTACCCGGCTTCGAACGCTTGCGCTGAAACTCGCCGCGGGGCTTTTCGGGCTTTCTCTCGGGGACGACCGCCTCGGCCAACAGCTCCCTGGCCACCGGCTTGACCGGTATTTTTTCCCCGATGTATTCTTCTATGTCGGGCATCGAATAGGCGTATTCCTCGCAGATAAAGCTGATCGCTTCGCCGCTCGCGCCAAAGCGCGCGGTGCGCCCGATCCGGTGCACGTAATCCTCCACGTCCTGCGGCAGATCGTAATTGATCACGTGGGAAACGTCGGGAATGTGCAGCCCGCGGGCCGCGACGTCGGTTGCAATCAGCAGGGTAATGTTGTTTTCCTGAAAATCGTTGAGAATCCGCTGACGTTTTTCCTGCGGCACGTCGCCGCTTAAAGCGGCCGTTTTATAACCGTTGACGTTGAGGACGTCGTCCAGTTGTTCCGCGCATTTTTTGGTGTTGACAAAAATAATGCTGCGCTGGGGCTGATATTGATTCAATATGCCGAGCAACAACGGTATTTTCTGCTCGTTGGACGGGCAAAAGGCGCTTTGCCGGATGGCTTTGGAAGTCACCGCCTCGGCCTCGATGCGAATCAGCACCGGATTGTTCATGTGTTCATAGGCCAGTTCCGTAACCTTATAGGACAAGGTCGCCGAAAACAGCATGTTCAGCCGCGTTTCCGGCGGCGGCATGCGCCGAAACAGATAACGGATGTCCTTGATGAAGCCCAAATCGAACATGCGATCGGCTTCATCGAGAACGCTGACCTGGATGTGATCCAGGGTAAAGGCGTTCTGCCGGTAAAAATCGATGATGCGCCCCGGCGTGCCGATGATGACGTCGACGTTCGATTTGATTCGATCCAGTTGTTTTTGATAGTCGGTGCCGCCGTAAATCAAAGCGAACCTGAGATTAAGAGGCTTGCTGAGCTGCAAGGCGTCCTTATGGATCTGAATGGCAAGCTCACGGGTCGGCGCCAGAATGATCGCCCGCGGGTTTCTGTTCCTGCCGCTTCCGGCAGGAGGCTTGGGCTTTTTCACATCGGCTTCGGAAGCTTCCTCTTCCTCGCCGGCGCCTTCGACGTCATTGACCAGGCGCTGAAAAGTGGCCAGCAGAAACGTAGCGGTCTTGCCGGTGCCGGTCTGCGCCTGGCCGGCAATGTCCTTGTCGCGCAACAGCAAGGGCAATGCTCTATCCTGAATCGGAGTACAGTACTTGAATCCGGCCTGAGTCAAACCGGTCAGGATTGAATCGGACAATTCCAGATTGCTGAAACGGGTTTCGGTTAAATGTGTCGTATTCATAGTCTCTATAGCATAACGTAAAAATCAAATTGGCAGTACCCGATTAACTAGAAATTGATTGACTACGTGCTTCATCCCTCCTATAGTTTTAATTTTAATTTGTTGGAGAAATAGTGTGAGCGACTCAGTCCTTCATGTGAGTGATAGCGAATTTAACGAAAAAGTTATTAAAGCTAGCGGTCCTGTTCTGGTTGATTACTGGGCTGAATGGTGCGGTCCTTGCAAAATGATTGCCCCGGTTCTGGATGAAATAGCTAAAGATTATGCGGGCAAATTGACCGTCGTTAAATTGAACATTGACGAGAATCCCAAAACCCCCCAGCATTATGGCGTACGCGGAATTCCCACGCTGATGCTGTTCAAGGACGGCGAAGTGGAAGCGACCAAAGTTGGCGCTTTAACCAAATCCCAACTCGCTTCATTTCTTGACAGCAATATTTAAATAGATGCCCCTCACTCGACCCGTCATAATTATTAGACGGGTTCGAGAATTTAAGCTATACTTAATGAAGGCGCCAGGTCCGGTGTCTTCCAGCATATCGTCCGATACACTGCACCCCTTAAATCTGAATCCTGTTCGGGTAATTACGGATCAACTCCGTACCTACTCTCCTGCGAATTGTCTTTTTTATGAATCTAACCGAGTTAAAACTAAAACAAATCAGTGAAGTTATAGAAATAGCCGAGTCCCTGGGACTTGAAAACGTTGCCCGCTCACGAAAGCAGGATTTGATTTTCGCTATTTTGAAAAAGCAGGCAAAAGCCGGGGATGACATCTACGGTGACGGCGTTCTGGAAATTTTGCAAGACGGTTTTGGTTTTTTGCGTACTCCGGGCTGTTCTTATCTGGCAGGACCCGACGATATTTATGTATCGCCCAGCCAGATCAGACGGTTTTCATTGAAGACCGGCGACACCATCAGCGGCAAGATCCGGCCGCCGAAGGATAATGAGCGCTATTTCGCCATGCTCAAGGTGGAGCAGATCAATTTCGAGCCTCCGGAAAACACCAAAAACAAAATTTATTTCTCCAATCTCACCCCGCTGTTTGCCAAGGAGCGTTTTGTGCTCGAACAAGGCAACGGCACCAGCGAAGATTTGACCGGGCGCATCATCGATTTGATCGCTCCCATCGGCAAGGGCCAGCGCGGCTTGATCGTGTCCCCGCCGAAAGCCGGTAAAACCATGATCCTGCAAAGCCTGGCCCAGGCGATTGCCGACAAGAATCCCGAATGTTACCTGATCGTTCTACTGATCGACGAACGTCCGGAAGAAGTGACCGAAATGGAGCGTTGCGTGCGCGGCGAAGTGATCTCCAGCACGTTCGACGAACCGGCGACCCGCCATGTTCAAGTGGCGGAAATGGTCATCGAAAAAGCCCGCCGTCTGGTCGAGCATAAACACGACGTGGTCATTTTGTTAGACTCGATTACCCGTCTGGCCCGGGCCTACAACACCGTCGTGCCTTCTTCCGGCAAAATCCTTACCGGCGGCGTCGACGCCAATGCCCTGGAAAAACCCAAACGCTTTTTCGGCGCGGCGCGAAACATCGAAGAAGGGGGCAGCCTGACCATCATCGCCACCGCGCTGATCGATACCGGTTCGAGAATGGATGAAGTCATCTACGAAGAGTTCAAGGGCACCGGCAACATGGAATTGCATCTCGACCGCAAGATTGCCGAAAAGCGGATTTATCCGGCCATTAACATCAATCGCTCCGGCACCCGCCGGGAAGAATACCTGGTTGATCCCGACACGCTGCAAAAAACCTGGATTCTGCGCAAAATACTGCAACCGATGGATGAAACCGCCGCCTCCGAATTCCTGATCGGCAAGCTGAAAGACTTCAAGACGAACGCCGAATTTTTCGAATCGATGAAGCGTTAATTTTTTCGTAATAATTTTCTTGTATCATTGCCGCCTCATTACCGCTGAATTCCGATCCGTTCATGGCCGATCCCGCCTCCTTGCTTCATGCGATCATCCTCGGCATTGTCGAGGGCTTGACCGAATTTTTACCCGTTTCTTCCACCGGACACCTGATCCTGACAGGACAATTGCTGGGCTTTAACGATGAAAAAGGCAAGGTCTTTGAAATCGCCATTCAGTTTGCGGCGATTCTGGCCGTCGTTTGGGAGTACCGAGTCCGGCTGTGGCAGACTCTGCTGGGCATAACCTCCGACCCGCCGTCGCAGCGGCTGGCGGTTAATCTGACCGTATCCTTTCTGCCCGCCGCGGTGCTGGGCTTTCTCTTTTTGAAACAGATCAAAACCTATTTGTTCAATCCCGTGGTCGTGGCATCGGCGTTCATCGTCGGCGGCCTGCTGATCATTTGGGCCGAGCGCAGGCAGCACGTCATCCGTGCCGAATCGATCGACGACATGACCTGGAGGGATGCCTTGAAGGTGGGCTTCGCCCAGGCCTTGTCGATGATACCCGGCACATCGCGCTCCGGCGCGACCATTATCGGCGGACTGTTTTTCGGACTGTCCCGCCGCGCCGCCACCGAATTCTCCTTTTTCCTGGCCATCCCGACAATGTTCGCGGCCACGTCCTACGATGTTTACAAGCATCGCGACCTGTTCAGCGTCGACGACCTCGACCTGTTCGTCGTCGGCGGCATCGTCTCCTTCTTCAGCGCTTTTCTGGCGGTGCGCGGACTGCTCCGCTTCATCAGCCGCCACGACTTCACCGTGTTTGCCTGGTATCGCATCGCTTTCGGCCTGCTGGTGCTGCTTTCGGCCCGGATGGGCTGGGTGGACTGGGGCAATCAGTAGTTCTCAAAACGCACCCTCGCCCGCCGCGCCGGAATCTAACCCAAAGCCACCGACTGCCGTTTAGCGCCCCAGTGGCCCGGCTTGTCCTCGAACACCCCGGCGCACTTCTCGCCGCAGGAAGGGCACTCTCCGGATGCATCGGTATGCCACTCCAGCAGTTCGTACCAGTCACGGCCGATCAACAATTGCCCGCAACGGTGGCAATAGGTGCTTCCTCCCGTCCTGTCGTGCACGTTGCCGACGTAGGCGTAGCGCACGCCGTTTTTCAAGGCGATCTCTCTGGCCTTCACCAGGGTGGACTTCGGCGTTCTCGGCTTGTCGAGCATTTTCCAGTCGGGGTGAAAGGCGGTAAAATGCATCGGCACGTCCGGTCCCAGGTTTTCCACCACCCACTGCGTCATCTCTTCCAGTTCCTTTTCCGAATCGTTTGCCTCCGGGATCAGCAGGGTCGTCAGTTCCAGCCAGACCGAAGTTTCGTGCTTGATGTATTTCAGGGTGTCCAGGACGGGCTGCAAATGCCCGCCGGTGATCAGATGATAAAAATGCTCCGTGAAGGCTTTTAAATCGATATTGGCCGCGTCCATCCACTGATAAAATTCAGTCCTGGGTTCTTCGCAGACATAACCGGCCGATACCGCCACCGACTTCAGACCGAGACTTCGGCAGGCCTTGGCCGTGTCGATCGCATATTCGTGAAAAACGACCGGATCGTTATAGGTATAGGCGACGCTCCGGCAGCCGTGTTCGCGCGCCGCCTGGGCAATGGCCTCGGGCGACGCCTTGCTCATCAGGGTATCCATTTCCCGTGATTTGCTGATGTCCCAGTTCTGGCAGAATTTGCAGGCCAGGTTGCAGCCGGCGGTGCCGAAAGAGAACACCGAGCTGCCCGGTAAAAAATGATTGAGCGGTTTCTTTTCGATGGGATCGATGGCAAAGCCGCTGGAACGGCCGTAACTGGTCATGACGATTTCGTTATTGAGGTTCTGCCTGACGAAGCAGAGCCCCCGCTGGCCTTCGTGCAATTTACAGAAGCGCGGACATACGTCGCATTGAATCCGGCCATCGTTCAGCACGTGCCAGTACTTGGTTTTTACCGTATCGTAAGTTATAAAATCGGTCATAAATTCTCCGGGAACCTATCAAATTTCTCTATCATCTAAAGATCGGCAAGAGTCATATAATTTTTCAATGAGCCTATTGAGTCCCCATGGTCCTAAAGCTTGTTAACGATAACTATAAGGATTATCCCAATGAATAGACAACCCGCAGTAGCTGGAACTTTCTATCCGGACAATCCCCGCGAACTTCACCAAATCCTGGACGAATATTTGAATGATGCCGAAACCTCGAGAAAAGTTCCCAAAGCCATCATTGCGCCTCACGCCGGCTATATTTATTCGGGGCCGGTAGCCGCGACGGCTTATGCCCGGCTGATCAAGGCGCACGACGTGATCAATCGCGTGGTCCTGATCGGCCCGTCGCACCGGGTCGGATTTAGCGGACTGGCGGTGAGTAAAGCGCAAAACTTCATTACGCCCCTCGGCAGCGTTCCGGTCGATCAGGACGCGGTCCGCATCCTGATGCAACTGCCGTTCGTGCAATGCCTCGAACAGGCCCATACCTTCGAGCACAGCCTGGAAGTGCAACTGCCGTTTTTGCAGGAAACGCTGGACAGCTTCAAAATCGTGCCCATCGTCGCCGGCGATGCGACCGCCGAACAGGTGAGCCAGGTTCTGAAAGTATTATGGGGAGGAGAGGAAACGCTGATCGTCATCAGTTCGGATTTAAGCCATTACCACGACTACGCAACCTGCCAGAAACTGGATAAAGCCACCACCGATCTGATCGAGAATCTGCAATACGAAAAACTAGCCCCCGATTTCGCCTGCGGCATGGTTCCCGTCAGTGGCTTATTGAAACTGGCCGGCGAAAAATCCTTGACCGTCAGAAACATCGATCTGCGCAACTCCGGCGATACGGCGGGCGACAAACGGCGGGTGGTGGGCTATGGCGCCTACGTCGTTGACTAAGCTTCAGCGCCAGCAACTTTTGGAACTGGCGAAAAATTCGATCCGCCACGGTTTGCGCACCGGCCGGCCGCCGGCGGTCGATCCGACCGACTTTTCCTCCGAATTGGCCGAACTTCGCGCCACTTTCGTCACTCTCCATAAAAACCGCCAATTGCGGGGCTGCATCGGTCTATTGAAAGCGGCTCGGCCGTTGGCGGTCGACGTCTCCGAGAACGCCTTTGCCGCCGCCTTCAAGGACCCCCGCTTTCCTCCGGTCGAGACAAGCGAGTTCAACGAATTGGACATTCATATTTCCATCCTCACCCCGGCCGAACCCCTACCCTTTGCATCCGAGCAGGATCTGATCGAACATCTGCAGCCGGGCGTCGACGGCCTGATTCTGGAAGAAGGCAATCGCCGCGGCACTTTCCTGCCTTCGGTCTGGCAATCGCTGCCGAAACCTCGGGATTTTCTCCGACAGTTGAAACAAAAAGCCGGCTTGCCGGAAGATTACTGGTCCGATCGGATACGGGTGTTCCGTTACCGCACCGAAGAATTCGGCGAAACCTGAGACTCGGCTTATTGATAGCCTGGAGCGTCTTCATATCACGGGTAGGGGCGAATGAATTCGCCCCTACCCTCAATCCGTACACGCAAACCGAAAAGGCTTTAGATAATACGGAAACAGGCTTCGTCGTTCAGGATGCATTTCTGTCGTTTGCCGACTTCGGATTCCTGTTTATTGTGGATTTCTCAAAGGCTGTTTCAACGTCATGGTCATGCAACCGTCATCAAACGGTAGCCGGCTTTTAATACAAAAATTTTAAAGTGTTCCTCCTGAAGCCATCCACTCAACCAGGAGAACCTTTAATGAAAAAAAACTTACTTTCTTTGGCTATCGGTCTGGCGGCAGCGGGACCTGCGGCGGCCGCCCCTGATTTCGGAGTCAAAGTTCAGGATTATTTACTGGCCCACGCCAGGCAATATTTCGGTTTTCTGAAGCCGTTGCTCGATTCCGAAACCACCGGCGTGCCGAGAGCGCCCGAGCAAACGGCAGCGAGTCTGATCAAGCTGGCGCCCGGTCTGAAAGCCGACATCGTGAGCCGCAAGATAGCCGACAGCTCCGACATGATCGCTTTCTGGCCTAACGACGTCCATCCGACGCATATCGTCAGTTGTGTCGAAGCCGGCAATTCTCAAATCGGGACTTATGACGGCACCGTGCCCAAGCTGGAGCCTTCCGTGCAAACGATCGAACTCGCCACCGGCGAAGTGCGCACGATCCTGAGAGGCATGATCAGTTGCGACGGCATCCGGCGCACGCCCTGGAACACGATTGTCGTGACCGAAGAAACGGATGACGGCGGTCTCTACGAGATCCTGAACCCTCTGACCACGACCGAGCAAACACTCGCGGCTCGGGGCGAAAGCAACACGACCGACAGCTCGGGCAATGCGGTGACCGGACAGATCGAATACCGCGGCGCCGTCGGGAAACTGGCCTGGGAAGGACTCGACCTGACCGCCGGCGGCGTTGTCTATTACGGCGATGAAGAGCGCCCCGGATCGGGCGGCCCCGATGCCGACGGCGGCAGCCTGTTCAAATTTGTGCCCAATGCGCAGTGGGACGGCACCACGCCCGTCGCCAGCTTGAGTCAGTCACCGTTGGTGGCAGGCAACGTTTACGCCTATCAGGCTTCCTGCCAGCCGAGAACCAGCGGCAGTTTTCCGCAATTCGGCCAGGGTTGTGAAATCGGCGAAGGCGCCTGGGTGAAAGTGGATCCGGCCAACTTGCGTACGTCGGCCGGCGCCAACTCCGCAACCGGATTTTACCGCCCCGAAGACGGGCATTTCGATCCATCCTACACCGGCGACGGCGTTCGATTCTGCTGGACCAATACCGGCAACAGCAGCGCTCAAAATCACGGCGAAGTGATGTGCCTGATCGATACGAATCCCGCAGGCACCGGCGAAAAAACGGTCGATGATCCGGAAGTCAACGCCCACGGCCTGACTTATCTGGCCGATAGCGGAGAAGACAAAGGATTTGCCGTGGCCACGGCAAACCGCGCCGTCGAAGGCGACGAAGAGCTCAATCAACCCGACAACCTGGCGTTCCAGCCGGTCACGGGCAATATGTACGTGATTGAAGACAATCCTTTCGGCGACATCTGGGCCTGCCTGCCGGACGGCGCCGACCGCGACCTCAAGTCGGACGGCTGCGTGAGGGTTCTGTCGGTCAGGGACAGCAGCGCCGAACCTACAGGCTTCATTTTTACCGGCGACGGCAAAACCGCTTACGTCCACATCCAGCACAGCGACGATGCCGGCTGTATCGACGGCAGCGACTGCGCCCTATTCGACGATTATCCGACCGACGATCTGATCCGGATCACCGGCTTCAAAATCAAATAAGCTCCGTAAGAAAGAAACAAGCCGGAATTAAAAGGCCGCGTCAGCGGCCTTTTTTTCAACACCCTCAACAATCTCCCGCCGATAGCCCTTCCCTTTTCTGTCCATTCCAGGCTTACTCCCTTACCCAACCAGTTTTTATGATCCATCAAGCGGCGTTTTTACAATCTTGAAGCATTCCACGGTGCCGCTCATTTCATTCGCAGTCAGCAGATAATGTTCATCGCCGATCATATAGTGGGCTATGCCTTCGGGCGATTTGCCTTCTTCTCCGGCCATTTTGCCCAGCGATACGACTTTGGGATGATAAGGATCGGCCAGCGAAATCAATTCCACCGCCCCGGCTCTTTCCATGCCGACCGCGACGAACGGCACGCCGTCCAGATCGAACGACACCAGCATTTCCGGTTCGGAGCCTTTTTTGTTGCTGCGGCGCTCGGGATAAACCTGGTTGGCAAAGGCGACTTCATCGATTTGGCTGCCGGTATCGCCCAGCAAGACGCCCGTTGCCGCATCGAAGACACTGACCGTGCGTCCGCCGCTCATCGGCTGCTCGGGATCGGTCGGATCCGCTTCGGTATCGCCCTCGTCGGCGGTGACGAAATAACGGCCTTTGTCCGTCAGCGCGATGCCGTCGGGCTCCCGAAGCCCCGTCATCGATTGATTGAACTGGATCCAGCCGTCGTAGCGGGCATCGACTTTGTGCTTCGCGATGCCGAGAGCGCAGTAACCGGTCACTCGCTCATGCGCCAGATCAACGTAAGCAACGGCATCGTCTTCCTGAAGCGTAACGTAAGCCTTCTTTCCGTCCGAAGTGATTGCGATATATTCCGGCTCTAATAAACCCAGCGAGTTGGACTTTACCGGTATCATTATTTTCTTTTCGCCGTTCTGTTCCGCTCCGAACACCTCATGGCCTTCGAAGGTACCCAGCAAAATCTTTTTCTTTTCGATTTTACCGTTGCCGTCAAAATCGAGTTTTTTGCTGATCTTGCCGTCGCCGTTCCAGTCGATTTCTCTCTCTAAAAACCGGCCGCCCTGAGTTACGATGAAGCCTTCGTTATTTATATTGTTCGCCAGTTCCAGATTCTTGTGATGGACGATATGGCCGGATCGGTTGAATCGAACAATCGAAATGCTGCCTTCCGGCTTGAAAAATTGCTTGGCATTCGGCTCGAAGAGAAAATCCTCGCCTTCATTGGCGATCACGGCGAGCCGGCCGTCGGCAGAAAAGACTACCGCATCCGGGCCGAACCCGACGATGATGCGGTCGACCAAGGCACCGGTCGACGCCGAGCGGATTTCCAGCCGGCCGGGGTTGACGCCGGCATCGACAGTGGCCGCAAACAGATCTTCCGACGGATGAAACGCCACCGAGGTCAGTTCTTCACCCGGATGCAGCCCCAGGCTGAACCGGGCAATTCGCTGCAAATGTTCGGGGCGGCCAACGTCGATTAGATCGACTTCGCCGGTTTCGTAATTGTTCAGCACCGCCCGCAACGTCGCTTGCTGAACGCTGATGATCTCGGTGCCTTCCCGATAGCCGGAATCGTACAGACTGACGGGTTCGAGAGCCCATTGCCGCTGCGATGTCGAGGGCGTTACCGCACAAGCGGACAACAAGAAGATGGGCAACAGTTTAAGAATATCGAATGATCTCAAAATAGCTCTGAATTTAATTTAATGGTTTATATTATGGTTTCCGAAGCTTTGGTCAGCTTCAACCGTACATGATATATGAATTTGTGCCAATAAAAAAAGCCGCACCGATAAAACGGCACGGCTTTTTATCAATTTTATATTATCTGATTTAGTATGCTAATTGTGCGCGTAGGGTAAATGTATTGTTATTGTCCGGATCGCCGCCTGAAACGGTTGTAACAGCCGGATTTTTAATACTGAACGCTCTAGTGTAATCAGCCATTAACCGGAAATTGCTATTAAAGTACCAGTTTAAAGCAACAGTGATGTTCGATAGCTCGCCCCCTTTGAAAGAACCGTCGTTGAGGTCGACCGCCGAATATCGTGTCGCCAGTTCCCAAGCGCCCCAACCGCCATTTTTCAAACTGAAATTTTTAGTTGGATCTATCTTATAAAATTTGCCGCTTTTGAACTTGCGCGATTCGCCTGTTATTGACCATGCCGCGTCTACATACCATCCGTCAAATTCAAGATTGTCATTGCCTGAATCTTTTCGATCAAGCCAGGTACGCGTATATTCCGCACTTGCTGAAAAAGGTCCGTAGATGCCCCCGGTTTCCAGCCCCAACATTTTAATGTTGTTAATGTTTTTAACAGGGGTTTCTATTAAAAAGAGGTTGGACATATGGTCGGTTTCATATTCATATACCAACCCTTTATCAAGAACTTGGTCATTAGCGTTTGGCGCCCGGTAATTGCCGGCAATACCTGCGTATATCATCTTCCCTTTTTCATCAATCGGGGCATAAGTGGTGCGCCCGGAAACACTCCAGCCTTCATCGGCTTTACCGTTATTTTTATTGGCTGAAATCGTATCTCCGTAAATACCGAGGGCTGCGGTCCATGTGTCCTTGGCTTTACTTTGAAGATTCAGACCGATCGCCCGGTCAACAACCGGGCCATTTAATACGTTCATCAATGACCGTTCGGTAAACATCAAGTCATTGGAACTTTCCAGCAATTCCCTGCTGAAGTTTTGCTTCTGTTGACCGCCGGTAACGTTCATGAAATTCAAACCGGTGTATTCCATAAATAAATCTTTCATGGCAACGCTGTTATCAGCGAAATCCGCTTGGGTCTTAAAATTCCAGTCTTTAAAGAAGACACCTGTAAAATCAATCCGTGCGCGGCGGAATTCCGTGCCGTCATTGGCTTCAACATGATCTGTCGTGCCCGCTTCAACAAAATCATCGTTGTTGCTGTAGTTGGCGTCGGCCTGAATACGCCCGCCCAGTTTAAACTGGAAATCCTTATCCGCAGATTCAACTTGCAAGCCTTTTTTATCCATGGTGACCTTCACTTTTTCGGCTTCGGTCATGTGCTCCTGCAACGCCTTGATTTCGTTGGTCTTCATTTCGAGATCCTGTTTCACAGCGGCCAGCTCTTCGCTTTGCGCCGGCTGCGCTGCGGGCGCCATTTCGTCGACCTGGACGAAGGAGCCCATCTTTACCCGGTTACGGCCGGGCTCGGCGTAAATCTGTTTGGTTTTGACGTCGACATACAAATCGATGGCATAAGCGGACGAAGCAGCGCCGGCGCCCAGAGCCGCGGTCACTGCCAGAGTCAGAGTGGATAATTTCATGTAGTGCTTGCTCACAGTTGGTTAACAAAAAAACTGGAGCAAGAATAGGAAAGTCAGATGACAGCTTTATGACCGCTTTATGACAATTTGATGACAATGCAACAATTCAATCGATTTGTTGTCTTTCGGCAAATTTTTAGCGTTTGTTGCCGATATCCCGCATGAATGGCATTGATTTTTTCGATTTTACCGTTTCCGCAACAGAGACCGATTTCGCCTCCGGCAAAAACCGTGCGGCCGCTACCAGCGCTTGAAATGCAGTTCCGCGATGATCCGCAAGCCGAGGAACAAAAGCGTCACCGACGTCATGTAGGCAAACGCCACGCCGGTCATGCCGAGGCTCGAACCCAACACGAAACTCAGCAGGACCATCGACGAGGTCGCCGCCAGAGTTGAATAGAACACAATCCGCTTGCGGCCCATAAACTGCAAATAATAAGGTATGTCGGCGTATAATGCGCTGATCGCAGCCCCGACCGCGATGATGACCAAAGCCGTATAGCCGGTGGAAAAATGAGCTCCGAATAACCCGAGAATGTTGTCGCCGTACCAATAAATGATAATCAGCAACGACAGGATCAAACCGCCGACGATCAACGCCCGCTCCTGCAGCAACTGCCGGATCGAATCCTTGTCCCGATGTTCCATGAAGGCCGCCATCATCGGCAGATAATACCGATTGGTCGACGTGCCGATCAGCGAGATAAAACTGCCGGTCTGCGCGGCGGCAGCGTAAATGCCGACTTCCCGGCTCGACGGAAACAACAGTACCAGAATGACGACTCCGCTGCTGGTCATGACGGTCATCATCAAACTGTTCATGACCAACGGCAGGGAATTTCTCAACCAGCTCGCGCCGTTGATCAAAGGATCGGCGTGATCGACGGCCAGCGGTTTGAAAAAAGAGCTTAGCCTCAGCATCAGTAAACTGACCATCGTCCAGGCCATGCCGTAACAACTCACCGCAATCAGGGCGGATAAACGGGCCAGGCTGATGGAAATCCCGATGAGAAAAAAAAGATAAAGCGCCGGCAACAATAACCGGTAAATCGTGACGCTGAGCAAATAAGCGCCATGCGCGGCATGAAATTCAACCAGATACAAACCGACGCCGATAACCGGCAAGAAACCCGCATACACGACGATGGCAATATGGTAATTCGCTCCGTGGATGGCCAGTATGGATTCCAGGGAAACACCGAGAGCCACCGTTAAAAAAAGAGCGAAGCCTAAAATCGTGCGCAACGAGAACCGCCAGAATCCCCGATAGCGCCGCCAGTCCTGCCGTTCCCGAAACAGCGGAAAAGCCTGCAGGGCATATTTCTCGAGGCCCAGCGTGGCAAACGTCGACAGCATGGTGACGGTCGAAACGGCGACCGTGTAATCATTGAACTCTCCGATGTTCAAAGCGTGGGCCAGCATGACGTTGGTTCCATACATCAGGACATAATGGGCCAATGCCAGAAAAAACAGCAGAATCGAGTGATGAAAATTAGGACGCAGCTTTAAACGCCGCTTGGGAACTGTAGTTTCTTGCTGTTCGTGGAGCTGAAGTCTGCGCACGCTGAAAATTCAGGCATAAATTAAAAAGGGAAATAACGCTTCGACCGCCTTTCTTGACGAAACAGAAGATCGGCCCCGACGGAATAAGGAGGCCTGTGAGTCTAAGCGAAAATCGGATCGGATTCAGGCAGCCGAACGCCTAGCCGAACGTATCGTCGACGTCCTGCTCCGCTTCCTTGATGGCGCGAGTCAATTCGGCCCGCTGCTTGTCGAGAACCAGCCATTCGATCTGCCGGTGCAGATACTGGTCCTTGTTTTTGGTGACTTCCACGCGCAGTTCCAGTTCCTTGATTTCAGCCAGAAGCTGCATTTCCCGTAACCGGGTTTGATGGGCGATGCGGGCGGCCTCCAGTTGTTCTTCAATTTTCTGTTTCTCCAGCAGTTCCGCTTCCTGGGACTCATAATCCACTTTGAGCTCTCTTTCCTTCATCCTCGCTTCGTGTTCGAGCCTTTTCTCCTGCATCTGCCGCTCCAGTTCCAGCTCGCGCAGTTGCTGCTCTTTCTGAAACTTAAGCTCTGCGGCTTTTTCGATTTCCTGCAGGCGCAGTTGGTGCCTGACTTTCTCGGCATGCAGTTCCACCTCGATCGCGTACTGCTCGATGTTCTGCTTTCCCTGTTCCTTTAGCAAACGCTTGATGTTTTCGCTTTCCAGCACCAGTTTCCGCTTTTTGATCTCATTGACCTGATCGAGCTGCTGCAGGCGTTCTTTTTCCAGTTGTTCTTCCTGCCGGAAGAGTTCGCGGCTCTGTTTTTCGCGGAACTCGAAATTCTTTTTGACGATGTTAAGATAGACCGATTCCTGCATGAAACGGCCGTCGAGTTTCGATTCGTCCGGCAGTTCTTCGAAGGAAGGCTTCAGCGTACAGAGCGTGCGGCACTTGATTTGCTTCAATACCAGCGTTTCGTTGATGATGTTTTCGATCTGCCGTTCGACGTCGGTCAGCCCGGTCTGGATCCAGTAGCCTTCCCGCAGATTCCGGAGTTCCGCGTCGGCCGAAGTCCGGATCAGGCCTTCGTAGCCGGCTTTGATATGGGCGTTGACGTCGGGCAAGGCGTCCGGGTTTCTTTCCACGTACCGGAAAGTCGCCTGAAAATGGACGGTCAACGTGGCGTCGATCGTGCACAATCCGCCGTACAGCTCGGTCCGGACGGAAAGATGCCAGTCTTCGATCGGCAATGGGTAAATGCGATGGTAAAAGCGGGGGATGAATTTGGCCGGGCATAAAAAAAGCTTGCGATAGGGTCCAAGCTTCGAATAAACGACCCGGCTTTCCCCGTCGAATCCGGGGTCCCAGAAATCCTGGTTGGATTCGTTGAAAGCCAGATTCGCTTCATTTAACCAGGCATCGAAAGGCGATAAATCACTGCTCATTGGGCGCCTCATTGAATTCGGACTTGGACGATACGGACGGCTGGGCTTTGATCGAGCTGAGCCGGTAACCCATGCGTTCCGCAATCAACGGATACAGGTTGGGGGCAAATTCCACGGATCGGCTGTCGATTTTCCTGAGAAATCCCCGGCTCAACAAAAAACCGACGGCAAATACCCTGGACCAGTCGGAATATCGTCGGGCTTTTTCGATTTCGGATTTTTCGATCACCATTTCCAGTTCGTCGTTTTCGTTGATTCTAAATTCGGTGAACTGCCGAAGGCACTCGAACACCAGATCCTTCTCGCGCTCGCTCAACGGGCCGGGTGCGGTAAATTCCAGCCGGTACGACAAAAACACCGTAAAGAAATCCGCCATCGAAGCACAAACAAAAGCGAACAGCGAGAAATTTCTCCACATCGCGAAGGAAGGGGTGACGCCCTGGGTGATTTCGGCATAAGTCATCAAAATCGGCGCTTCCGGCGCGATGACGCCGCCGTTGGCGGACAACTGATTGAATTTGATTTGCACTTCCTGCAAACCGGCGACGATCCTTTGATATTGTTTTTCCGCGTCGGCGTTCTTCAGATTCCACTGATTGAGACTGGTCTGCAGGAACCGGATGTCATCGTTCAACAGTTCGAGTTTTCGCTCGAGCTGAGCGGCCTGTTCCTTTTTTTCCTGAAACAGCCGGTTCTGATAGCGAAAAAACGGCCCCTGCCCCACCATGTTTTTGCCGGCCGACTGCACGCCGGGATGCGTTCCGTAATAGGCCTCGGTCACTTCGGCCGACGCCTTTTCCAGTTCTTGTTGCTGAAGTTTCAGGATCCGGCTTCTGGCTCCGGCCAGGGCCGTCAGATAACCGCTGACCTCCTTCCGCACCTGATTCATACGCTCTATCCGGATGGGGCCGCTTTGAGAAATTTCGTAAAACTTGAAATAAGAAAAGGTGATGGAGGCAGAAACCGCGATCAGCAGCGAAACCAGCACGCTGAAAAATCGCAGTTTGTTGGCTTTCCAGTGCATGCCGGCGATTTCGAGAGAGCTGATCACGATGATCGACTGGATCGCAATGGTAATGATCAAGGCAATCCACGGCAGAATGAAATGAGACAGGCCGTAGTACGTGGTAAATCCCGTCGCCATGCTCAACATCAAGACAATGGGAATCGTCCAAATCCTTAGCGTAGCGACAAAAAGCGTCTGCACGCTGTTGATGAAACCGCCGATGCCGCCGATTGGGTGTTTTTTGATAACGCTTTTTACTTCCATCGCCATGAATGATGTGAGTCGAACATGAATTTTCTTGTAATTCTTGATCAGCCGGAAAATGTGTATGTCAAGCAGGAACAAAATCCATTGTATAGAAAAAGGGCATGGAAAGGGCACAATTATTCCTTGCCGTGCCTTTTCTCCACCGTTGCCGACGATGCGGGTATTGTACCTTAATTATCCTAAACCGTTATATAAAAAGGCATTTTAGTGTCTCGATCGGGCCTTGGGGGATTCCCGGAAAGTCCGAAACCGCGGTATCGGCGGCAATTGAGGGACCTTACGGCTTAACCGGAACGCCGGTATTTTAAAATTATCCCGCCGGCAGGGACCGCCGGATTAACGGGAATAGCGGCCGGCGCCTGGCCGGCTGAGCGGCTTTTTCTTGCGTAACGTATTGCGGACTTTCACGTACAGAATGGCCGAAGCCAATACAAAGGTAATGGCGTTGGCGGCGATGATGGCCTTATCCCGCAGGTACCATCCGTAAACCAGCCATAAAAAGACGCCCAGGGTAAACGAGCCGTACATCGACAAGGAAAGAGAGTCCGTATTTTTTGTTTTTATCGTTAAAACAGCCTGCGGCAAAAAGGAAGCGGTCGTCAGCACGGCGGCGAGGTATCCGATAGTTTCAGGTGTTGTCATCAGGATCATTTGGATTGTATCAAAAACGGGCCAAACAGCCCGGTTGGCAGCCCGATCAATTCAACTGCTCAATTCAGGGTAGCCGTGAACAAGGTCTTACCGTACGATTCGCTCGACTTGACCGTCATGAAGAGGCTTCCCCGTCATTCCGAATCATGAAAATCGTCGGGAGCGGCTTTAGCCGCGACCAAGGTTTAATCGCGGCTAATATCCCATGGGGCACAAGAGCCGCTCCCACAGACATCTTTCGATCTTCATGGTCACAGTCAGACCTTGATCTTCCTGGACAATCAAAACTCTTTACGGGAGCGGCATCTTCGCCGCAGCTTGAGTCTATAACTGCGACACGGGCGCTGCCGTTCTCACGCTACACACCGCGGGTAAACCGGCGCCTGTCCGGCCGTTACACCGCATTGCCATGGATTGCAGGAACATCGCGTCGCGCGGCGCCGGTATACAACTGCCGGGGACGCCCGATTTTCTGTTCGGGATCGGCGATCATTTCATCCCAATGGGAAATCCAGCCCACCGTCCGGCCCATCGCAAAGATCGCGGTGAACATCTTGCTGGGAATGCCGAGCGCGTGCAGGACGATGCCGGAATAGAAATCGACGTTGGGATACAGTTTTTTCTCGATGAAATATTCGTCTTCCAGCGCGATCCGCTCCAGTTCCAGCGCCAGCTTGAACATCTTGTCGTCGCACAGGCCCAGCTCGGTCAGCACCTGATGGCAGGTTTCGCGCATCAGTTTGGCGCGCGGGTCGTGATTCTTATAGACCCGGTGACCGAACCCCATCAGTCGGAACGGATCGCTTTTGTCCTTGGCTTTGTCGATATAGATGCCGATCCGGGACACGTCTTGAATTTCTTCGAGCATGTTGAGCACGGCTTCGTTCGCACCGCCGTGCGCCGCGCCCCACAGGCAGGCAATGCCGGCGGTAATGCAGGCGAACGGATTGGCGCCGCTGGAGCCCGCCAGCCGGACGGTCGAGGTCGAGGCGTTCTGCTCGTGATCGGCGTGCAGAATCAGAATGCGGTCGAGGGCTTTGACCAGAACCGGATTGGGTTCGAATTCCTCGCAGGGCGTGGCCAGCATCATGCGCATGAAATTTTCGACATAGCTCAGTTTGTTCTTGGGATACATGAACGGCGTGCCGGTGCTGTATTTATGGCACATCGCCACGATCGTCGGCACTTTCGCCAGCAAGCGAATGGCGGTCATCTGGCGGTCGCATTTCGAACGGATGTCCAGGGCGTCGTGATAAAAAGCCGACAGCGCGCCGACGACGCCCACCATGATGGCCATGGGATGCGCGTCTCGGCGGAAGCCTTTGAAGAAATTGTTCAACTGGTCATGGACCATGGTATGAAGCGTGATATTGCGCTCGAACGCCTGCAATTGCTGGTGATCCGGCAATTCGCCCTCGAGCAGCAGATAGCAGACTTCCAGAAAAGTGCATTTTTCTGCCAGTTGTTCGATCGGATAGCCTCGATACAGCAACACGCCGGCTTCCCCATCGATATAAGTGATGGCGGAACGACAACTGGCTGTCGAAGTAAAACCCGGATCATAAGTAAACATGCCCGTTTGCTTATAAAGGGATTGAACATCCAGTACATCAGGCCCCGTCGTTCCGGACAAAACGGGGAGTTCGCATAATGTCTTGGAATCTTTGCTAGTTAAGGTAACACTGGTTGATTGGGTCATGGATCGATTCTCAGTTGTTGTCACGTAGCCGTATGACATTACCATAAAGTTCGGGAAATATTAAGAAACCATGGCGATTAACTACCACTTTCGCTTGATAATCAAGCAAATCGCGGCGTCTCCTGCCGGATTTCTCAATGCCTTTACCGTAAAAATACATTTTCATCAGAAGGAGTGAAAGCCGATTTTCATGAGGGTTAAATTAAGGAATTCCGTAGGCCGAATAAGCAAAGCGCATCCGGCGGACGTGCGGTGGATGCGCTTTGCTTATCCACCCTACCGTGTTTTTCTCTTAACTTAACCGACATAAAGAAGCTTTCGCCCCCCCGAATCATGAACATCATCTGCGGGAGCGGTTTTCGGTTTTCACGATAACGGCATTGCCCTATCTCCCGGGTATCTGTTGTTTACACGTTCGCTAAACCGTCTTGGCGCGGGCGATCGCCTGTTGCGCCAATTCGGTCACTTTTTCCCAGTTTTTCGATTTTACCGCATCCTGCGGCGCCAGCCAGGAGCCGCCCACGCAGGCGACGTTGCCCAGTTGCAGATAAGCCTGATAATTGTCCGGAGAGATGCCGCCGGTCGGGCAAAACGTCATCTGGGGAAAGGGCCCCGCGATGGCTTTCAACATCGGTATGCCGCCCGCCGCTTCCGCCGGAAAAAACTTGAAATGATCCAGTCCGTACTCCATGCCCAGCATCAGCTCCGAAAGCGTGGCGATCCCCGGAATGAGCGCGATGCCGCCCGAGGCGGCCGCCGCCAGCAAGGATGAAGTAATGCCGGGGCTGATCGCAAACACGGCGCCGGCCTCTTCCACGGCTTTCAACTGAGCGGCATTGGCCACGGTGCCCGCGCCGACGACGGCTTCCCCGACTTCCCTGCGGATCAGGCGAATGGCATCAAGCGCTACCGGAGTGCGCAGGGTGATTTCCAGTACTTTGATGCCGCCCGCCACCAGAGCCTGAGCCAGCGGCACCGCGTCGTCGAGATTTTGAATCACCATCACGGGCATCACCGGGCCCGCATTTAAAATGTCTTTGGGTTGGATTTTCCACTGGTTTTTTTGCATAGGTCTCACGGTTCAAGTTTAACAATCCGGCGCTTACGCCGTTATTCCAATCGGCAACGAGGATTCGCCGTACCATTTCAAAAGCCTGCCGAAACCGTCCGTCAATCGTTGACGAACACGTTGGTCGCTCCGGTCTCGGCCGACGAGGCGTTCAAGCGGAAACCGGCGAACAGTTCCCGGCCCATGCCGTGATGATGATCTCTGGCGCTATTGACCGCCGGCGTGCGCGCATTGAATTCGGCATTGTCGACGAGCACGTTCACCTCCCCGGTTTCGGTGTTCAGATGAATGAGGTCGCCGTTGCGCACTTTCGCCAGGGGACCGCCGTCGGCGCATTCCGGACACATATGGATGGCCGAAGGCACTTTGCCGGAAGCACCCGACATGCGGCCGTCGGTCACCAGCGCGACCTTGAAGCCTTTGTCCTGCAACAGGCCCAGCGGCGGGGTCAGCTTGTGCAGTTCCGGCATGCCGTTCGATTTCGGTCCCTGGAAACGGATGACCGCGACAAAATCCTTTTCCAGCTCGCCGCGCTTGAATGCCGCCATCATGTCGTCCTGATCGTCGAACACCACCGCCGGCGCTTCGACCACTCGGTGCGACTTGGCCACGGCGGACACTTTGGAAATGCCGCGTCCCAGATTGCCGTGCATGACGTGGAGGCCGCCCGTGATATCGAACGGTTGGGCCACGCTGCCGAGCACTTCGGCATCCAGCGACGCCTCGGGACAGGGCTTCCAGATCAGCTTGCCGTTGTCCAGATGGGGCTCCCGGGTATAGTTCCTGAGACCGCGTCCGTCGGCAATCGTTGGAATGTCTTCATGCAATAAACCGTTGCTCAACAGTTCGGCAATCAATACGCCCATGCCGCCGGCCGCCTGGAAATGATTGACGTCGGCCGGACCGTTCGGATAAATCCGGGTCAACAAGGGGATGACCCGGGACAATTGATCGAAATCGTCCCAATTGACAAGAATGCCGGCCGCCCGGGCCACAGCGACCAGATGCAGCGTCAGATTGGTGGAGCCCCCGGTGGCCAAAAGGCCGATGATCGCATTGACGATCGCCTTTTCGTTGACGACGTGGCCGATCGGACGGAAATCGTCGCCCAGCGCGGTGAATTTCAACACCTGCCGGGCGGCCGCCTTGGTCAGCTCGTCGCGCAGCGGCGTGTAGGGATTGATGAAGGAGCTTCCGGGCAAATGCAGGCCCATGATTTCCACCATCATCTGGTTGCTGTTGGCGGTGCCGTAAAAAGTGCAGGTGCCGGGGCTGTGGTAGGATTTGGACTCGGACTCCAGCAGTTCCTGACGCCCGACCTTGCCCTCGGCGTATTTTTGCCGGACCCGCGCCTTTTCCTTGTTGGTAATGCCGCTGGTCATCGGGCCGGAAGGCACGAAAACGGCCGGCAGATGCCCGAAGGTCAGAGCGCCGATCAACAATCCCGGCACGATTTTGTCGCAGATGCCCAAATACAAGGCTCCGTCGAACATGTTATGGCTGAGGCCGACGGCGGTCGCCATCGCAATCACGTCCCGGCTGAACAGCCCCAGTTCCATGCCCGGCTGGCCCTGGGTCACGCCGTCGCACATCGCCGGCACGCCGCCGGCAAACTGAGCGACGCCGCCCGCTTCGCGGATGGCCTGTTTGATCAGGGCGGGCGCATCCTTGTAAGGCTCGTGCGCGGAAAGCATGTCGTTGTAAGCGGAAATGATGGCGATATTGGCTTTGCGGTCGCCGGTCAAATCGGTTTTTTCGATTGCGGAACAAGCGGCAAAGCCATGCGCCAAATTGCCGCAAGCCAGCGATAGACGGCGGGGTCCCTGTTCGACGGCCGAATCCACACGCGCCAGATAAATCGCACGCGATTCGCGGCTGCGCTTAATGATTTGATGAGTGACTTTTTCTATAACTGGATGCATCAGGGTTTCCTTCTAGACTAAGGGCAATCATTCATGAGTAACCGCGAACCGCGTCAATACTCGATGATAATCCGAAAAATTCAACAATGGGCGGACTCCGGAATTCAACCTTCCCAGGCTCGACCGTCCCGGTCCAGCAACAAGTCCGAAGCGATCGGCCCCCACGAGCCGGCCTGGTAGGATTTCGGCTTTTCGCTGCTCTTCGCCCAGGCATTCTGGATCGAATCGATCCAGATCCAGGCCTGCTCAATCTCTTCGCGGCTCAAAAACAGGGTGGGATTGCCGCGCATCGCTTCGAGCACGAGCTTCTCGTAACCGCCGAAGATACGGCTCTTCTTGAACGTTTCAAAAAAGCTCAAATCCAGCCGGGTTTTCTGGATGCGCAGATTTTCATCAATGCCGGGCACCTTGTTGAGTATCTCGATTTCGACGCCTTCGTTGGGCTGCAGATGAATGATCAATTTATTGGGCGGCAGCCGCAGGTAGCTGTCCTTGAAGATATTATGCGGCAGTTGTTTGAAATAAACGACGATTTCCGTTCGCTTGTGATGCATGCGTTTGCCGGTACGCAGATAAAACGGCACGCCTGCCCAGCGCCAGTTGTCGATATCGACCCGGATCGCGACAAAAGTTTCGGTAACGCTTTTCTTGTTGGCCCCTTCTTCTTCCAGATAACCCGGCACTTCGTTGCGGTTCACATAGCCGGCGGTATATTGGCCCCGTACCGTTTTTTCGTCGACATTGTAGACCGTAATCGGACGCAACGCCTTCAAAACCTTGATTTTTTCGTTATGAATGCTTTCGGCTTCGAGGTTGACCGGGGGTTCCATCGCGATGAAGGTCAAAATCTGCAGCAAGTGATTCTGCAACATGTCGCGCAACTGACCGGTTTTATCGAAATATTCCCAGCGGCCTTCGATGCCGATTTCTTCGGCAACAGTGACCTGGATGTGGTCGATGGTGTTGTGGTTCCAGTTGGTGGTGAATATGGAATTGGCGAACCGCAACGCCAGCAGATTCAGCACCGTTTCCTTGCCGAGGTAGTGATCGATGCGGTAAACCTGGTCTTCAGCGAACACTTTGGCTACTTCGTCGTTGATTTCTTTGGAAGATTTCAGGTCATGCCCGATCGGCTTTTCCATCACCATGCGCGCTTCGGGAGTCAAAACGCCGGATTGGGCCAGCCCCTGGCAAATGCTCTTGAACAAAAAGGGCGCCACGGCAAAATAATTGACCATGATCCGGGAAGACTGGTCAATGATCCCATTCAATTTCAAATACTGTTCGGGTTGAGTCAAGTCGATCGGCAGATAGGACAGCCGGGCTGAAAATCTCTCCCAGACCGATTCATCCACTTTATCGTTGAGAAATTCATCCAGGCTTTTACGCGCAATCTCGATAAATTCCGGGCTTCCTCCCTCACGCCGATCAATGCCGACGATGCGGGTGGCGGACTCGATTAATCCGGCGTTTTCAAGGCGATATAAAGAAATCAGCAACTTGCGCCGGGACAAGTCGCCCAGCGCGCCATAAATAACCAAATCACAGGGTTTATACGTTTTTTTGTCTTTCATTCGGATTAATTATCGAAAAGATTGAGATTGCCGGGACTGCGGGGAGATTGACTCTCTTAACCCACTTATTATCTCAGAAATCGCTACAAGACGCTGAACTCATTGTCATAAAGGGCGCTGCTCGCCCGGCTTCGGCAAGTTTTGAATCCGTATCCGTCGTCTTGACTCGGCAAGCCTGAGAAAAGCTCTCCCAGAAAAACCGGCCCTGATTGACCAAGGCTAGCACAGACTCGATTAATATCGATTCGAAATATTGTTGACAGAATTCCGGAATTGCTTTTATAGTATCGACTCGCTGCTATATTAAAGAGGACACCATCCGCCCCGCTCTCCGCTTTACACCCGCCCCCAGGAGAAGTCCGGAGAGAAGGCGGTTGGTGAAGGGAGTCCGGTCTGGAATGGGCATGAAAGCGACAGTCATGGCTTAAATGCGCTATGTGCGAATTCCCGTCCGCTCTCTTCCCTCTTGAGCATAGCAGTCCGGGTGAGGGCTCTTCGCCATTTAACCCGACGATTTTATTGATTATAACTAGATAACCGAGGAAAACAGCTATGAAACTCAAAGTCTTGACAGCCGCCTTGCTCTTGTTTTTCGCCCTGGCAGGCTCTGTTTTTGCCGCCGGCAGCGCCATTAATGAAGACCTCTCCCTCCTGACTTCGATTACCGACGATTTGATCGAATTCGGCAAGAAAAAAGACGCGGAAAACTTCACCCGGCTGGCCAAGGCCGCCATCAACCTGACTTCCGAAAACCGGAACAACTCCATGATTCTGTCCCGCGTCGGCACCAAACTTACCGCCGCCAAAAGAGCGGTCAAAAACGGTGATTTCGATCAGGGCGTACTCGTCGTCGAAGAAGCCAAGGCTTTGCTGACGAATAAGAAAGGCTTGACCTGGGATGGCGGTTCCTGAAATCCGGATTTTCCAGTCTTATCGAGCCATTGCCATAACGTCGGCGCCGAAGCAGAAACGGACGCCGCAAGCGAGACGAGGCGGATGATGCCGGCTCTGGTTTGTGCTAATATGGGAACGAAATCAAAGTTCCGGCACAAGCCAATCCGTCATATCCACCCAATCTCTGACCATGTCCAAAAGTGCAATTGAAACAGCGCCTGCCGACGACGTTTTTTCGTCAACCTTTTTATTAGGCAATGTAGGCGCTCCCTTCGTGATCGGCCTTGCCGTCGGCTATTTTGCCAAAAAAATGCTGCGCACCGCTTTATTCCTGGCCGGCGCCGCCATTGTTCTGCTTTTTGCCGGGGAATACTACGGCATCGTCAAGGTAACCGATGCCGAATTGATGAATGCGGCGACTGCCGCATCCCAGGCGGCGAAAGATTCGGGTCATTTCCTGCTGAGCCGGCTGTCCACGATCACCACGCGCGGCGTTAGCGGAGCCGCGGGATTTTTTGCAGGATTCAAGCTCGGCTAAAATTTGATTGACTTATCCAGCCGTCCTATTACAATGGTCTTAGCTTGAAATTGATTTACCGTTATGCTTACCGACACGTAGTTCCTTTGTTTGTACTCGTCCTGTTTATCATTAAGTAATTCTTTAATTTCCCAGCTCCATCAGCCTGAACCAGGCTATAAACTTTATCTTTATTTTATTAGGACTTCTCATGACCACTGGAACCGTAAAATGGTTTAACTCAGAAAAAGGCTTCGGCTTCATCCAACAAGAATCAGGCCCGGACGTATTCGTGCACTTCCGCAACATCGTAGGCAGCGGCTACAAATCCCTGGATGAAGGGCAAAAAGTTCGCTTCAACATCACGCAAGGCCAAAAAGGCCCGCAAGCGGAAGAAGTGACCCCTATCTAACCCAACGCCGCCATACCGTGCTGCCGCCGTTAACCGCCGGCAGCCGGAATTGGGCAGAATCACTCTTTCTTCGGACAGAGTTCTTATCGGTTTCTCTTCTATTTTCACAAAGACGAACTCCGAACGTCCGCTCGCAAAAGCAACTCATCCTTACCGGTAGCCTCCCGTTTCAGAACGGCAAATAGCCAACCCGAAACCCGCGGCCAATGTTAAAATGGCTGTCTTTTAATCCTTTAGACGGCCATGACCTCTACATTACTGCAAATGTTCGCACTAATAGCCTGCGGCGCAGTATGGCGATTATTTTCGTTCGGCGGACTGACGGCGGAACAAACCCGGCCGGTGCTGACGACGGTCGTCTATTATCTGCTGTTGCCGGCGCTCATCATCGAAGTGCTTTGGCGGGCGGACATCGGTCTTCATTCCTTTCAGTACAGCGCGCTCGGCATCTCTAGCAGCTTCTTTGCGATGACCGTGATCTGGGTTTGCGGCCGCCTGTTCAGATTCAAGGACAGACAGATGGGCGCAGTCATTCTGGCGACCGCCTTCCCCAACGTCACTTACATGGGCTTGCCGGTGCTGGAGCAGACCTTCGGCAGTTGGGCCCGGTCGGTGGCCATTCAGTTGGACCTGTTTGCCGCCACGCCCTTCTTGCTGACTGCCGGCGTCGTCGCCGCTCGCCGTTTCGGCACCGACGATACATCTTCCTCCGCTTCGCCCCTGGCGTTCTTGAATACGCCTCCTTTCTGGGCCGCCATCACGGCCGTCTTGCTGAATTTATACGGCGCGCCCATGCCGGTCTGGATCGAAGGCATCCTGCAAAAGCTGGGGGCCGGCGTGGTGCCGCTGATGCTGCTGTCTCTCGGCCTGGCCCTCAGTTGGCAATCCGTCAGTTGGCGGCATCTGCCCTACGCGCTACCGATCGTTCTTATCAAGATGGGACTGATGCCCTGGTTCGCGATGGCATTCAGCCAATGGCTGACCCTGGACCATCCGCACAAGACCGCCGCCGTGCTCGAAATGGGAATGCCCTGCATGGTGCTGGGCATCGTCTTTTGCGATCGCTACCGGCTGGACAGCTCGCTGTATGCGATGGCCGTTACCGTCACTACGCTGTTGAGCCTGGTGACCCTTCCTTTCTGGCACCGCATCCTGACCGGTTGAACGCCTCATGAACCCGACTCTGGAAATTTTTTCCCAAGGCGAAGAAATCGTCACTGGACAAACGGTGGATACCAATGCCGCCTGGCTGTCCGAGCAGGCGGTTCAGCTCGGCTTTACCGTCACCCGGCACACCGCCGTGGGCGACAAGCTCGACGATCTGATCGCCCTGCTGAAAGAAATTTCGCAGCGCGCGGACGCCTGCCTTTGCACCGGCGGACTCGGGCCGACCAGCGACGATCTGACCGCCGATGCGGTAGCGGCCGCATTCGGTTTGCCCTTGCAATTCGATGAAACAGCCTACCGGCAAATCCGGCAGTTTTTCAGCGCCCGCAACCGTCCGATGCCGGCCACCAACCGCAAGCAGGCGATGCTGCCCGAAGGCTCACTCCGCCTCGACAACGATTGGGGCACCGCGCCCGGATTCGCGCTTCAAGCCGGCCGCTGCTGGTTTGCTTTTCTGCCCGGCGTGCCGTCGGAAATGCGTGCCATGTTTGACGAACGAGTCGCCCCTCTGCTGACCCGGCGGTTTACGTTAAATCCGCCCAGACTGATCACGCTGAAGACGTTCGGCCTCGGCGAGTCGGACATCCAGCAACGCCTCGCCCCGATCCAAATCCCCGATACGGTGCAGTTGGGTTTTCGCGCGGGCGTGGACGAAGTGCAAACCAAACTGCTGTTTCCTGCCGGTTACCCCGAGCAGTCTCTCGAGGCGCTCATCCATGACATGGCCCACCGTCTGGGCGATTTCGTCTTCGCCGTTGACGGGCTGGAAGATAATCCCGGCAATCTCGCCTCGGTCGTCGACAAGCTCATGACCGATGCCGGCAAAACGCTGGCCGTGATCGAAACCACCAGCCAGGGTCTACTCGCCGCCAAATGTCTAGGCAGCTCCTGGCTGATCAGCGCCCTATACGCAGACCAGCCGGCGCTGGGGCACCGGCTGGGCGTCGCAATCGATCCGGAAAATCTGCCCCAAACCGCAGCAAGGCTGGCCCAGGCCCTGAAAAATCAAACTTCGGCCGATTTCATCCTGGTTCAGCTTTACGAAGGCGCACGGGAACAATTCCATGACCGGAACCGGACGATCATTCTCTATAATACGCTGCTGCTCGAAGACGACACCCCGCTGCAAAAAAGACACTGCGTAGCCGGAGCCGGTGAACGCAAACAGAATCAGGCGGCCTTACTCGGACTGGACCTGTTGCGCCGCCATTTACAACATCTGACTTGATACAATGCCCTTATTACGCTTAACCAACATTTCCATCGCCTTCGGCGCTCATGAATTGCTCGACCGTGCCGACTTCCAGCTCGACGCCGGCGAACGGGTCGGCCTTTTAGGACGCAACGGCGAAGGCAAATCCACCTTGATGAAAATCATCGCCGGCCAGATCCAGGCCGACCACGGCGAGATCTGGCGCCAGCCCGGATTGCGGCTGGCCTGGCTGGAGCAGGCGCCGGACCTGCCTGCCGACGCCACCATTTACGACGCCGTCGCCGGCGGCCTCGGCGAGCTGGGAGAATGGCTGACCCGCTACCATACCCTGTCGCAGGCGATGGCTCACGACGATTGGACGCTGCGCGAACTGGGCGATCTGCAGCACAAACTGGAGGCTCATAACGGCTGGCATTTCGGCAACCGCGTCGAAACCACGCTGAGCCGGCTCGGGTTGCCGGGCGACCTGAACATCAGCGGCCTCTCCGGCGGCTGGAAGCGGCGCGTCGCCCTGGCCAGGGCGCTGGTGATCGAGCCGGAAGTGCTGCTGCTGGACGAGCCGACCAACCATCTCGATTTCGAAAGCATCGCCTGGCTGGAAGAACAGCTTCTGAATTTTCAGGGCGCCGTGCTGTTCGTCACCCACGACCGCGCCTTTCTGCAAAAGCTGGCGACGCGCATTATCGACCTGGACCGCGGCCACCTGGTGTCGTGGCAAGGCGACTACAACGACTATCTGCGCCGCAAGGCCGCGGCGCTCGAAGACGAAGCCAATCAGAACGCCGAATTCGACAAAAAGCTGGCCGAAGAAGAAGCCTGGATCCGGCAAGGCATCAAGGCCCGCCGCACCCGCAATGAAGGCCGGGTGCGCGCCCTGGAGCAGCTTCGAAGGGAACGCGCCCAGCGCCGGAACCGCCAGGGCACGGCCAGTATCACGCTGGAGCGTGGCGACGCCTCCGGGCGCAAGGTCATCGAAGCCGACGACATCGGCTTTGCCTATGGCGACCGCACTATCGTCAGCCACTTTTCCACGCTGATCCAGCGCGGCGACAAAATCGGCCTCATCGGAGCGAACGGCGCGGGCAAATCGACCTTGTTGAAGCTCTTGCTGAAACAACTGGAGCCCGACAGCGGCACGGTGGAACACGGTACCCGGCTCGAGATCGCCTATTTCGACCAGCTCCGCGAGCAGCTCGACCCCGAAATGACCGTTGCCGACACGATCGCGCACGGCAATGATTTCGTCGATCTGCCCGGCGGTCGGAAGCATGTGATGTCCTATCTGGCCGATTTCCTGTTCGCCCCGGCGAGGGCGCGCTCGCCGGTCAAAAGCCTCTCGGGCGGCGAAAAAAACCGGCTGCTGCTGGCCCGGTTGTTTACCAGGCCCGCCAACCTGATCGTCATGGACGAGCCGACCAACGACCTCGACCTGGAAACGCTCGAACTGCTCGAAGAAAAACTGGTCAACTACGACGGCACGCTGCTCCTGGTCAGCCACGACCGGGCCTTTCTGGACAACGTCGTCACCAGCGTTTTCGTACTCGACGGCAGCGGCAAAATCGAAGAATTCGTCGGCGGCTACAGCGACTGGCAGCAGCAACGCCGGGAACCCGAGCCGAAATTGCAAACGGTCAAAAAAGCGCCGGAAAAAGCGAAAGCCGAGTCAGTAAGCCAACCGCCCAAAAAGAAAAAGCTGAGCTACAAAGAACAACAGGAGCTGAACCAGTTGCCCGAACTCATCGAACAACTGGAAACCCGGCAAACCGAGCTGAACGAGTTGATCAATTCGTCCGAATTCTATAAAAACGACCAGCCCGCCATTACCCGCACTCTGGAAGAATTGAACCAGACCGTGACGAAACTGGAACAGGCCTATCAGCGCTGGGACGAACTGGAAGAACTGGCCGGCGAAAGCAACTGATCCGGATCATTGCAAGGCAGGGCAATTTATATTATCATTAGCGGTTCCCATGCTCATGGGTTCAAACTGTGGAGAGATGGCCGAGCGGTCGAAGGCGCACGCCTGGAAAGTGTGTATACGGAAACGTATCGAGGGTTCGAATCCCTCTCTCTCCGCCAATTGGGCATCCGATAAGGTTCAAACAGATCCAAAAACCCGCAAGATTACTGGCTTAGCGGGTTTTTTTATGTCCGGTAGTGTCCGATGACATACATTGACATACCCCCTCTCACGGGGGTATAAATGGGGGTATATCGTATACTACCATATGGAGATACCCCCAATGCCTCTGTCAGATACCGCTTGTAAGAACGCAAAGCCCAAGGAAAAGCCTTATAAGTTAGCGGATGAAAAGGGAATGTTTCTCTTAATCAACCCCAACGGATCCAAATATTTCCGGCTGAAATACCGTTATAGCGGAAAGGAAAAACTTTTAGCTCTGGGGGTATATCCTGATACCAGTCTTAAATCAGCACGAGAAAAAAGGGATACGGCCCGTGAGCAAATCGCAAAAGGAATTGACCCCGGCATCACCCGAAAAATCGAAAAAGCCGGCAGCGCGGAAAACACGTTCTCAGCAGTAGCCCAGGAATTTATCGAAGCCAGCAAAAATCGCTGGAGCCAAAGCCACCGAGAACACATCGAACAATGTTTCGAACGAGACGTTTACCCGTGGCTAGGCAATCGGCTGTTAAAAGACTTATCGGCGGTCGAAGTTCTGACGGCTTTACGCCGAATCGTTGACCGTGGCGCACTCGAGACGGCTGCAAGAACCAAACAGTTTATCGGGCAAGCTATCCGCTACGGGATTGCCACCGGCAGAGCTGAACGTGATGTAACAGCCGATTTACGAGGCGCCCTGCCCTCGCCAGTACGAGGTCATTTCGCCGCAATCACCGAGCCTAAACCGCTTTCACAGCTATTACGAGATATTGACGCCTATAAAGGGAGCTTTGTCGTAAGAACGGCGCTACAACTTCAGCCGCTGATATTTGCCCGGCCTGCTAACCTTGTAGCAGCAGAGTGGTCAGAGTTTGACCTTGATGCTGCCGAATGGCGTATTGCCGCCGACAAAATGAAAATGAAAGATGCACACATTGTTCCATTGAGCCGACAGGCAATTGCTTTATTGCGCGATATTTATCCATTAACCGGAAGCACAAAATACGTTTTTTCCAGCTATCAGGGAAAAACCGATTGCGAACCGCATATCAACCGTGAGGCGATTGGCGCGGCCTTGCGGCGCATGGATTATAAAGGCGAGCATACCGCACACGGATTCCGGACCACCGCCAGCACCCTGCTCCATGAACAAGGTTTTCATTCCGATATGATCGAACGGCAGCTATCCCATGCCGAGCGTAATCGGGTCAAGGCCGCGTATAACCGAGCACAACATTTACCGGAACGCAGAATAATGATGCAGGCTTGGGCTGATTATTTAGACAACCTGAAAAAAGGCGCAGACATACTTCCATTAAAACAAACGGCATAGAAGAAACAACAGGAACCAATAATTAATATGACACCACTCAGGGAATTGCTGGACAGCTACCGCAAAGCTGCTATTACTGAACGCGAAAAAGGCACTTATTTTGAAGAACTGATTGTCTGTTATCTACGCAATGAAGCAGCCTATCGCGATCTTTACAGCGATGTTTGGACATATTCTCAGTGGGCCGATTTGCAAAATCTTGACAAGCGAGACACTGGCATCGATCTCGTTGCAAAAACCTCCGGTACCGGTGAGTATCACGCCATCCAATGTAAACTTTATGCAGAAAATTATCGGCTGCAAAAAAGTGATATCGACAGTTTTTTCACAGCCTCCGGTAAAAAACCTTTCACCCATCGCATCATTGTCAGCAGCACCATTCATTGGAGTGAGCATGCCGAAGACGCACTCAGGGATCAACAGCCTCCGGTTAGTAAAATCGACCTATACGATCTCGAAAGTAGCCGAATTGATTGGACTAAATATCAACCCAAGGCCGAGCCGGTATTTAAACCTAAAAAACAATTACGCGAACATCAGATTCAAGCCTTGAATGGTGCGAAGTACGGACTTCAACAAGCCGATCGCGGCAAGTTGATCATGGCCTGCGGAACCGGTAAAACCTTCACCAGCTTGAAAATTGCTGAAACCGTCGCCGGCGCGGGCAAAAGGGTATTATTTTTGGTTCCAAGCTTATCTTTGCTTTCCCAAACCCTGACCGAATGGACGCAGGAAAGCGAAACTCCATTGCACAGTTTCGCCGTCTGTTCCGACAGCGATGTTGGCAAGAAGCGCAAAAAATCCGACGACATGGTGCAAACTTTTACCCACGAACTGCGCTACCCAGCCACCACCGAACCGGCGCGCCTGGCTACGGAAATAGCCAAGCGTCACGATGCAACACACATGAGTGTGGTGTTCAGTACTTACCATTCAATTGAAGTCATCAGCCGCGCCCAGCACGACCATGCTTTGGCCGATTTCGACCTGATCATTTGCGACGAAGCGCACCGAACTACCGGCGCGACCTTCGGCGACGAGGATGAAAGCGCCTTCGTGAAGGTCCACGACGCCGGCTTCATCCGCACCGCCAAGCGCCTGTATATGACCGCAACTCCGCGTATCTATGGCGATGTCGCCAAAGCAAATGCCGAAAAAGATAACGTCGCGCTGTGTTCGATGGATGATGAAACCCTGTATGGCAATGAGCTCTTCATTATCACCTTTTCTGAAGCGGTCAAACGCCGCTTACTAGTCGATTACAAAGTGATTGTATTGGCCGTGGAAGAACAACACGTCAGCCGCCGCATCCAGAATCTGCTCAAAGACCCGGACAATCAGCTCAAGGTTGATGACGCAGCCAAGATCATCGGCTGCTGGAAAGCTCTGTCCAAGCAAGGATTAAGCGACGATTTAGCCGACGATGGGGCTGCCATGCAGCGCGCAGTCGCGTTCTGCCAGGTTATCGAAGTCTCGAAGGGTTCAAAAACCCACAAAGTCAGCTCCAAACAGATCGCCGGCATGTTTCAGGCGGTCGTATCCGCCTATCAGGAAAGTGAAACCGAGGAAGCCGTTTCTCAACTGATATGCGAAGCCGATCATGTCGACGGCAGCATGAACGCCAGCGAGAAAGAAGCCAAGCTGGAATGGCTCAAGGCCGAGCCGCCCGCCGATACCTGCCGCATCCTCAGCAACGTACGCTGTCTCTCTGAAGGTGTAGACGTCCCCGCGCTGGACGCGGTGTTGTTTCTGACTCCGCGCAATTCGCAGGTGGACGTGGTGCAATCGGTTGGCCGCGTGATGCGCAACTCGCCGAATAAAACGCGCGGTTATGTGATTTTACCGGTAGTGATTCCGGCAGGCGTTGAGCCGCACGAGGCGCTGAACGACAACAAAACCTATGCCGTGGTCTGGCAGGTGCTGCAAGCCTTGCGTTCGCATGACGACCGTTTCGACGCGATGGTCAATAAACTGGACCTGATCGGCAAGGATATTAGTAAGATGGAAGTCATCGCCATCACTGACAAAATTCAGAAAAAACAGCAAAAAACTAAGGGGACCAAGAACAAGGATGCAGGCAAAGGCGGCTACACAATCGGCAAACACGCGCAATCCTATAAACTCAATCAGCCGATTCAGGACGAACTTCAGTTCGAAATCGGCGAAATTGAACGCGCGATCTATGCCAAGATGGTGCAAAAGGTCGGCAACCGCCATCACTGGGAAGACTGGGCCAACGACATCGCCAAAATCGCCCGCACCCATATCGACCGGATCAACGGTATTCTAGAAAACAACGCCAATATTAAGGAACGCGAAGCCTTCCATGCCTTTGCTCAAGAACTGCGCGACGACCTGAACGATAGCATCAGCGATGCCGAAATCATCGAAATGCTGGCCCAGCACTTGATTACCAAACCGGTTTTTGATGCCCTGTTCCAAGGTTACAGCTTTGCCCAGCACAACCCCATGTCGCAAGCCATGCAAGGCGTGTTGGACGTGCTACAGGAACACCACTTAAGCAAAGAAGCCGACACCCTGCAAGCCTTCTACTAGTCAGTCACGAAGAAACACAAGGATACAGGCGAGCCAGTTTACGTCGTGCCTGTTGCGTCGTAAATCGCCAATTGACGGGCGTCGCCTTGGTGTTGCGCGGTAGGATATTGGCTTCGACCTCACGCCGGAGGCTCTCTGTGTCCGGTATCCGCTGTGATAAACACATGTTCGACAAGACGGCCAGTTCGATCTCAGCGATGTTTAGCCAACTGCCATGCTTGGGCGTGTAGTGGAACTCCAGCCGTCGCGCCAATTCACGGGCTTGCTCTGCTGGAAAGGCTTCATACAAAGACGCCATTTTATGGGTATTCAGATTGTCCAGCACCACCCGGATCACCGCCGCGTCCGGATAAAGTTCAGCGATATGCTTCATGCTGTGCGCGAATTCGATTTTGGTCCGCCGCGCGGTGATGTCCACCTGCCGAAAACCGCGTTTAGGTTCGCAGATCATCATCAAATCGCAGACGCCTTTCCGTTCATAGCCGGTGTCATAGCGGGCCGGTTGACCGGGCTCAGGCGGGAGAGGTTGGCGGACTTCCGCAATGAGTTGCTTCGGACTTTCGTCGAAACACACAACCGGGCGCAACGGATCGTAGGGTTCTTCATAAAGGTCCAGCACGTCTTCCATCGCCGCGACAAATTCAGCACTCACCTCGGGAATGCACCACTCTTGCTTCTGCCAGGGTTTGAGAGTGTTTTTTTAAAAGCTGACGGATGGTTTCATAGCTGCAACGGTCGGCATACGCTAATTCCACCACTTTGTCCGCCAACAACCGCAAGGTCCAGTGATCATGCCCTGTCGGCGCCTCACTACAAGCCAAGGCGATAATATGGGCGGCCTGCTTCTCCGTCAGTTTTGGGGCACGTCCTGGACGGGGGCGTTCTTTCAGGGCGGCTTCCGGGCCTTCTTCCACACACCGTTGGCGCGTCGTCAACACCATTGATTCCGAGACACCCAAAGCTTGGATAATGTCTTTATCCTGAATACCCGCTGCCGCTTTTAATAAAATTCGCGCGCGTGTCAGATGGCGTGCCGCGGCTTTTCCTTTGTTGATCATGGCTTCCAAGCCACGCTTTTCGTCTTCAGTCAGATTGACTTTGTATTTAAGAGCTGGCATTGCTTGACCTCAATCAGTAACCATCAATGCCACTATAGAGTGACTTACAAGCCCAATATATCCTTTTGATTTAAATTGACTGACTACTACGATAGTGTGAAACTCCGAGCCGAAGGCATAGACAACGCCGCCGGCAAACAGAAAATTGTCGTCGAACTATACGACAAATTTTTCCGCAACGCCTTCCCGAAAATGACCGAACGGCTGGGCATCGTTTACACGCCGGTCGAAGTGGTTGATTTCATCATTCACAGCGTCAACCATATCCTGCAAACCGAGTTCGGCCAGACATTGGGCAGTGAAGGCGTACACATCCTCGACCCATTCACCGGCACCGGCACCTTTATCACCCGTCTGCTGCAAAGCGGGCTGATCACCCCGGAACAACTGCCGTACAAATACCAGCATGAAATCCACGCGAACGAAATTGTACTGTTGGCTTATTACATCGCCGCGATCAACATCGAGGCGGTGTATCATGGCTTGGCCGGCGGCGACTACCAGCCGTTTCAGGGCATTTGCCTGACCGATACCTTCCAGCTTTACGAAAAGGAAGACATGGTCGATTCGATGCTGGAGCACAACAGCGCCCGGCGCAAGCGGCAGAAGAAACTCGATATTCGCGTCATTGTTGGGAATCCTCCGTATTCGATTGGACAAGGTAGCCAAAATGACAATAACCAGAACGTGGGGTATCCATATTTGGACAGCCGGATTACGGATACTTATACGGCAATCTCCAGTGCTACTTTAGCCAGAGGTCTTTACGACAATTATATCCGCGCTATCCGCTGGGCCAGCGATCGCATCGGCAACAGCGGCGTGATTGGCTTTGTGACCAACGCCGGTTTTTTGGATGCCAACTCTGCCGATGGCTTGCGGCAATGTTTGGTCGAAGAATTTTCCAGCATTTATATTTTCCACTTACGCGGCAATCAGCGCACCTCTGGCGAATTATCACGCAAGGAAGGCGGCAAGATTTTCGGCGGCGGTAGCCGCGCCCCGATTGCCATTTCCCTATTGGTGAAAAATCCCAATGCCGCTCTGCATGGTCAGATTCACTTCCATGACATCGGTGATTACCTCAGCCGAGAAGACAAGCTGAAAATAATCAGTAAATTCGCCAGTATTGCCGGAATTAGCGAAGCGGGTGGTTGGCAAGTCATTATCCCTGACCAGCATGGTGACTGGCTTAAACAGCGCGATGACCGCTTTGCTGATTACATAGTGCTAGGCGACAAGAAAGGAGACTCTGTTAAGTTATTTGATAATTTCTCACTTGGTGTTTCCACCAGTCGCGACGCCTGGGTATACAACGCCTCCAAAGTCGGCGTTGTGTCCAATATGAGCCGTATGATCAACTTTTACAACAGCGAAGTAGAACGTTTTAATCGGGAACATGCCAAATTAGACAAGAAAGTCCGCGAAACCAAAGTGGACAGCTTTATAAATAACGACCCGACGCAAATAAGTTGGTCAGTTAATTTAAAGCAGGAGTTGGCGAAAGACCGGCGTTATGAATTTGAGGCCGATTGTCTTGTCCTCAGCTTGTACCGCCCCTTTACTAAGCAATGGCTGTATTTCGATCGTCGTTTCAATGAAAGGGTGCTTCAAATGCCGCGAATCTTCCCGGATTCAACGAGTGAAAATCGGGTCATTATTTTTCATGGGCCAGGAGAGATACTTCCTTTCACGGTACTTATGTCAAATGTTGTACCGAACCTACACACGTTACATGGCGGTCAATGCTTTCCACTCTATTTATACGACGACCCGGAAGAAAGCTTCGAATCCACGCCACAAAACACCGACATCTTCGCAGCCCCTGCCGAACAGGTGCGAAATCGCCGCGATGCCATTACCGATGAAGGATTAGCTCACTTCCAAGCCGCTTACCCCGGCGAAACGATCAACAAAGAAGACCTGTTCTATTACGTCTACGGCCTGCTGCATTCGTCGGATTACCGCGAACGCTACGCGGACAATCTGGCCAAGGAATTGCCGCGCATTCCCTACGTGAAAACCTCCGCCGACTTCTGGACTTTTTCGAAGGCCGGCCGCAACCTGGCCGACCTGCACCTGAACTACGAAACGGTCGAAAAATACCCGCTGCAGATCATCGCCCCGGCGCAACTGACCGATGCCGACTACCGCGTCGAAAAAATGCGCTACGGCAAAAACGGCAAGGACAAGGACCTGACCACGCTGCACTACAACGCCAAAATCACCCTGACCGGCATCCCTCTGGAAGCCTACGACTATGTCGTGAACGGCAAGCCGGCGTTGGATTGGGTGGTCGAGCGCCAGTGCGTGAAGACCGACAAGGACAGCGGCATCGTCAACGACGCCAACGACTGGGCGATCGAAACGATGAATAACCCGCGTTATCCGCTGGAGCTGTTCCAGAGGGTGATCACGGTGAGTTTAGAGACGATGAAAATCGTTAATTCCTTGCCTACCTTAAATGTTTAATTATACCCCTTACCCGAATTGCTCCTGATGAATGATTTAAAGGACTCGTATTAATGGAATCTGATACTCAATTTAAAGATTTTGATCTGCTGACTAGTAACGTCCCTTCCTTTCCATTTTCTTATATGCCCGATATTGCATGGCGAGCCAGAGCATTATTGAAACCGTATTCCGCAGAACAAATTTCATGGGTAGCAGGATGGATCAATTCGGCCATAGATGAGTATTTTGAGACAGTCAAAAAAGAAGAAATTGAACGACTACGCCAGGAACTGATTCATCTAGAGAAATATAGAGATGAGGAATGGGATAAAGAAGAAGATGAAGAAGCGGAATATCAAAAGGTCCGTAAATTCTTTCTTTGGGAAGGAGATGAGCATGGTGAATGGGTTTTTAACACTGACTTAGATGATGAGCTGGATATACCCACAGCAGGAAGCATCAGCGAAGTTGATGTACTCAAAGAGTGCGAGGATTTTCTTAGTGAACTTGACGAAAACGAATTGCCCATCAGGAAACCGTTTGAGCATTTTGCTGTGCTGGCTTTGGGGCTTTTATCTAGTACGTTGAGTTGGCTCAACCAAATTGACGGTCCCAGCGACAAATCTTTTGACTCTATTGAAGATTATTTAACCTCCTTCGGCATTGAACGCAAGCCAGTCAAATTTAGTGTTTCGATGGCGGGAGAGCATGCAATAAAGGCAATGGAAGCCGTTTGCCATGCTGAGCATTTACGAGAAGTTGAAGAACTTAAGCAAATACACTTTTTCGAACTGACTAAGAATCAGAATGATTATCAGAATGAGCTGGCTAGACTGCAAGAGGCGGAGCGCCGTAGAAATGCAGAAAAAGTAGCCCGTCTGAATGAATTAAAAAAGAAAAAAAGAGAAGATGCTAAAGATAAAGTAATCAAAGAGTGGTTGAAAGATACTAGTAGATTCCCAAGTGCTGACCAGGCTGGATCCTATTTCTCTGATTGGCTCGCAAATATCAACATTACATTTGTACCCAGAACTGTAGCTAACTGGATCCGTGAAGAAGCAAAAAAAAGAAACATTCGATTCAGATAAGCAGTCTCCGATCGGAAACTGTACGTTTTTCAGATGGGCTCCGTACGGACTCGATTCGTCAAGCCTTTTTTTACTTACTTAGGCATTGCAGGATATTACCGTCTTAACTTGGACGGAGAAAATCCTCAATGCACAATCTGTTTGCTCATACCGCCTTTCTCAGGCTTGTTCAAATCGTCGGCGATCCCAAAGCCGAACCTCCAATTCCTGCCCTCATCCCAGTCAGCAAGTCAACATGGTGGCAAGGAGTCAAAGATGGCCGTTTTCCTAGACCCGTAAAACTTGGGCCACGCACCACCGCCTGGAAGACTGAGGATATCCTGGCTTTGATTAAAAGCATGGAGTAAGGAGGCGCCATGGCTAATAACAAAAAGACCGCTGGGTTTAGTAATACTCATGCGGCCCATCTCCAAAAGAACAATGATTTTACCAGCACATCCTTTGGACTGATCGTTCACGGTGAAAGGAATCAGATTACCGTTGATAGCAGGACGATTGCAAAAGAATTTGCACGCGAACATAAAAGCGTTCTTCGTGCGATTGATAGTTTGATTTCTGACGGAACAATCTCACGGCACGAATTTGTGCCGCGAGATTACATTATTAGAGGTAAAAAATATCGTTGCTACGAACTTAATGAAGGAGGCTTCTTAAAATCTATGCCATTTATTGGTGGAAAAAAATCCCGAGAAGGCCAAAAGCGATTGGTAGATGAGTTTCTCGATTTGCGTCAAAAATTAGACAGGCAAGCCAAGGAGCGGGCGACCCCAGCATATCAGGTAGCAAGATTGTCTGGTAAAGATGCCAGAGCGATTTTAACAGACGCTATTCAGGATTTTGTCGAGTATGCCAAAGGACAAGGCAGCCGGAACGCAGCTCGATATTTTACAAATATAACCAATGCTGTCTACACGGCTTTGCTAATTAGTCGTCCCTGAAAAAGTCATTTTTTTGAAAAAAACAGCTCATTAGGAAACATAAACAGATTCCTGAACCGTTTTATTTTGTAAAAACCGGCAGATGGCTTCCCCGATTTCCGGCCAAAAAATCCTCAACCGCCTGAGGATTAAACGCATGTTGTGTCCAGCGGCGCAGAGAACGGCATTCATGGCATCACCGAGTTGGCCTTTCAGGTAATTTCTGCTCAGCAAGCCATCGTTCTTCATGTGTCCAATCACCGGCTCGATGGCATTGCGCCGTTTTAACGCGGTTTTCAACCGTCGGGTATGGACTCCCCGTTTTTGCCTTGACTTGTACAGGGTGACACCGGGTATTTCTCGCCCCCGATAGCCCAAATCCACAAAAGCTTCTTTGGCTCGGGTACCGCTCAGGATTTCAGCTTGTTCCAGGCAGGAGTACAAGGTATCGCCGTCATAAGGATTGCCGGGAAAGCTCCTGGCGCCCAGCACGAAATTACTTTTATTGGTCACCGTGATGCCGACTTTGACGCCGAACTCGTATTTTTTGTGTGCTTTCCCTTTACTGATGCATTCCACTTCCGGTGCATGAAAGCTGTAGAGTTTGTTTTTGTCGGTGTGTTTCTGATTCAGTATCCGCTGGGTTTTGGCCAGGGCGTCCTGAAGCCCCCTTTGCGCGGCCAGCTCCTGTTGCGGCAGTTGCCGCAGGATATCCCGATAAACACGACCGACCAGGGTTTTCAGTTGCTTCAGGGCTTTTTGCTTACGCTTCATTTGCTTGGCATGATGATAACGATGCGATTGCACTAACAGCAGCGGTGCCTTTTTATTGTAGTTCTGTCGCAGGGGCAGCCCGTGTTCTCCAGCCAGCTTGACCAGCTCCCGACGGCATTTTTCGTACAACTTGCCGTCCGTCGGAAAGCCAACCGCTTTTTCCTGAACGGTNGTATCGACGGTGACCGATTGAAAATCTCGTTTCTTCACGGTCCGGGTAGCGACGCCCGCCTCGATCGTCAATAACAACAGCCACTCACAGCCGGCTTCACCGATCCGTTGCCGCCATTTCGTCAGCGAGGTCGGATGACAGGGAACCTCATGCTGAAAAAAGGTTTCGCCACAAAAGTACTGCCAATAACCGTTTTCAACCCAGCGTTTAACGACCGCTTCATCCGATAAACCTTCCGCATGTTTCAGATAATGCAATCCGGCGATCAAACGGGTCGACAACGCCGGGGCGCCTTGTTCTGCTTCAAAAAACGGGCCGAATTCTTCGTCCAGCCGAGCCCAGTCTATTTTGCTGGCCAATCGATAAAGTTCATGTTTCGGGTTCAAAAACTCGTCCAGGCGAGTTTTGAAAAGGTCATTTTGCACAACTTCCTGAGGACGTTTGGGCTTCATTTTTCGGTGAAAATTTGCAAGAAAATAAAACCCATTTTAACATTTTCTTGCAATTTTTGACCTCATAAATATCCATTTATATGATATTAATCAATTTCTTATGAATTAATCAGGGACGACTAATTATCGAACCCAAAGCTACTGGTGTACGCGAACTCTTGAATGCTATCCAGTTGTCTACCCTTAGCACGCTTGAGCTGAAGGCCGCGCAGACACTCACGGAATGCATGGTAAGGAAAGAATCTTATCGCGATATATATCGAGCTGTCAGAGCTTCTTTGAATGGCTTGTTAATCGAGCGCGGTATGCTGCTGAGGTAAGGTAATGGCGTTGAAGATAAGAAAAAAACAGTATATTGCTCAGGATGTCGACATGATTCGTTCTCCAGCTTATCAGGATTTAAGCGGAAATGCCGTAAAGCTTCTTATTCTGATGCAAACTCATTGGCGCATGTATGAGCCTATTGCCTATAGTGTCACTGAGGCACAGAAACGCGTAGGGTGCTGTCGGGGGATTGCTCATGCTTGCTTTAAAGAATTGGAAAGCCATGGATTCATAAAGCTGATGCTTGAGGGGCATTTCAGCAAACAGCTGGCGCGTAAATGGCGTCTGACCTTTCGCGAATTTAATGATCAAAAACCTACTGATGAGTGGCGTAATTGGCAACCAGAAAATTAATTTACTTATTCACTATTTGAACGCTGCATGTCGCATGGTGAACAAGTCATGCTGCATAGTGAACAGATGTTCATTATATGAACGCCTTTTAAATAAATTCAATAACTTAGGATTACTAAATTCGGCCTTCAGTGTTCACTATTCGGGATGTACCTATTATTTACCATATCCCATGGCCTGAACTGGCAAGAAATCGGTAAGGGAAATAGATCCAGGAAGGCCGGCGGCAGACAGGCTACAACGATTAAGAATTTTAACTTAACCATATTTACTCAATTTGGATATTGAAATAATGACAATAAAAAAGAAAATACCCTCCAATAAAGCCCAGAGGGCTAAAACTAGCAAAGAAAAAGAAAATAACCAGGGCCATAAGATCAAGGAAAAAAATAGAGAGCAACTGCTGGCTGAGTTTGGATTAATGCCCACTTGTGGCAACGCTCTAGCCGCCCAGGCTTTTCTTAAAAGCTCCGTAGGTGATCCGGGATTTATCGAAACTCATGCTGCTATGTCTAAGTCTGTAAAAAAGGTAGTGGCGGGAGAAACGAAAATAGTTGAAGCAACTTTAATAGCCCAGGCAATTACACTCGATAAAGTATTTGTCGATCTGATAAGGCGAGCAGCGGCAAATATCGGACAACACGAAAGGGCAATGGAAACTTACATGAAGTTGGCACTGAAAGCACAATCCCAATGCCGGACAACCTTGCAAACTTTGGCCGAAATTAAAAACCCTCGTCCAGTGGCTTTTGTGAAGCAGGCAAATATAGCGCATGGACACCAGCAAGTGAATAATGGCAATATTACCTCGCGCGCGGAAAATTTTGAAAAAAACTCAAACGAACTATTGAAGGCAAACCATGGCGAACGGCTGGACCCCAGAACGACGGGCGCGACAAGCAGCCTTGATACTAACTTGGAAACCATGGAAACAGTCGACGGGACCGCGAAGCGATAACGGCAAATCCATCAGTTCAATGAACGCAAAAACTCACGGCTTAAGATCGAAAGAATGGCGGATAGCGGAGAATGAATTCAGGGAATATTTCCTTCGATGCCGTGAGTTTAGTGATGAATTGGAGACTTGATGCAAAAGTTTGAATCAGACCAGACAATTTTAGATATTAGTTTAGATTGAATCCGACATTGACGATCTCAGTTCGGCCATTTTCTGCCGGTCGCTCTACATTTATCAGTGGCCGCTGTAGGTCACAAATTGCTCGCCCAACGCAAAGGTCACCGGCGCCCATCATGGTGTCCGGTGCACCGCTTTGCTGGGCGTATGGAGTGGAACTCACCACAGCGCCATCTCTATGTCGCATGGGCGCCAAGTTTGTTGGCCAATTGCCATTGGGTCAGGATCAGCAAACGAAACACCAGCTGCATTGAGACGCGCTGCTTCTGCTTGAAGCAAAGGCACATACACAGCGTTGTACTCAATCCTATTGCCCTGCGTGTCGTTTATGTAATTGTCATTTAGACGCAGACCGAAGTTCGTAAAGTTACCTGGATTGGTCACTAGTCCGGCAACTCTGGAATCGACTATGCCGTATTGTTCCGGGAACAGGAAGCGAAGGAAGGCACTGGCTGTCGCAATTCGGACACCGCCGATCTGGAATAGAGCCACATTTGGCTCAGGCGGATTACCTGCATGGAAGGTGTATGCGTTCATCAGTTGATCAACTGTGCAAAGATTCCATTTTGCTAATACGTTATTCCTGGCTCTATCTGGCCTACCACCTTGACTCGCCATCTTCCAGTGAACAAGAGCAAGTGAAACATTTTGCAAATTGCAGATGTGATTTGGTGTCCTAGCTACTGACGGAGTCTGTACATAGTCACTGAAGACTTCCTGCATAAGGCATTCAAACCTTCGAATTGAGATTCCGTCCGCATGAGGGACTCCGGGATAGATCCCAATACTCGCATGCTCAGCGACATTAGGCGTTGGCAGAAGATTGACTGCTGTATCTGGGGCTGAGTAATTATAGGCTTGACGTCGGGCAATGTATTGCTGGGGTGTTAAGATTGGCATTTAGAGACTTCCTTATGGATTCATGATGAAGGATAGATTTTCTGCCCAACGCTTCGCGTAACCGGCGCCAGAAGGCGAAGCGCAGCGTAGCTTTCTGACGTCCGAGTTCACGCGATTGTTAGAATTTCGGCCAGGAATGCATCAGTTGCTCCCACCAAGTCCTGGATAAATCGTATGTGTTTTCGGAGGTCTTCTCTCGTGACCGCGTGTGGTGTTGATTGGCCGGGACCTGGACGCCATGACCGGTGAGCGATATCACCCCGCTTTTTTGCGATTTTATTGAGCTCAGCACGAGCGCGGGCTGGGTCGTAGTGGTTCCAAGCCCAGCCCTCCGTTACGTCAACGCCCAGGTATTTGGCAAAAATCACCTTGACCCTGTCAGTACTTGGTGTGTGGAAGTACTTGAGGTCGTTTTCGAGCGATTCTTTATAGAACCGCACAAGCCGGCTCGCCTCTGATCCGCGGCCAGACACTTCATCAGCTGCTTCCACAACCCGATCTTCCACATAGGTTTCCAAAGCCGCGAGGGCCATCACTAGGCTTGCACGTTTAAGGACTTCTGCTTCCGGCGGCGGCGGTTGGCTGTTCAAAGCGTCAAAATGATTGAGGAGGTCGATTGCATCCTGAATCGCATGCTCAAATGTTTCGATTGCTCTTGATTTCATTCTTGTAACTCTAATGTTGCCTTCAGCGACGCGGGCGCGTTAGCGACTGCGTCCACTGCAAGGCTTTGTTAAACAATTTTCTCCGGCAGGTGAAGAATTTCACCGATCACGAGATATGTATTTAAGAATAGAGCTCGCGCCTCCTCGACTGTCACGTCATTGTGAACACCTGCGGATACTCGATCATATAAATTTGCAATATTTTGTCGAAACCGTTTTTTACGTGAGTCGCTACCTACCCTTTGATGGATATAGGCATTTATTCTGTTTTGGTGTTTATTTGCAGTAAGAGAAAGTTGATTACCACCAATTTCGATCGCTCCATCTTGAGGAGGAAAAATTGCATCGGCGAACGAATCAATTACTCTCCTGCAACTAGTTAAGGCATGACTAATTGCCTCTTGATCGCCCTCTGCCAATCGCGACATAACCGAGGGTATTTGCTCTAAAATATCTCCGCACGTTTCGCCAATTAGAGTATCGACATCTCGCTTGTACCGTTCAAATATCGATTCTGATAAGCTATCGAACTGCTTTTCGTAATATATTTCGGTCACAAACGAGTGCATTTGCGCCAGCACCTTGGTCCTAATTCCGCTTAGACGCGAAATATTGTTGGCGCATGCAGTCATGGCATTAGTGACGTTAGCTATTGCAACGCTAGCCCACTCACCGCTTGAGTCGGGCGTTCTCAGTGATGCCAGCTTTGCTTTCTCGGCATCAATAGCGGCCGCTTGCTGTGCAAGCGGCCCCCAATATCCAGTTTGTTTCTCCCCATCAATCCAGCGGCCCGTTATCCCCATATATTTCAACGAAATCGGATTGGAGCCGTTGTAGCCGCCCATTTCCATCTTTAGCCAATAACGAATTTCTTCGGAGCCAACCCAGCGCGCTAACCGTGAAGCTTTCAAAACCAAGCTTTCCGCACTGGTTCGACTGAGCTCAATGTCATCGAGTAGTTCCTTGGCGAGTTCAAGGATATGTTCCGATCTGCTTTGCTCTGCCACGAGCTGTTCCTTGCTTTACGCTTAACAAATAAGCATTTTATCTGTCGTGCGCAAGCATGACAGATAAATGTGTGTTGGACTAAGCCGCTCTGGATGTTTGGCTTAGCCCGCCTTCTTTATTAATGGGGATTGTATTGTTTTCGAGCAGGGTTGTCCAAGATTTATCGGCTTTCTATGGACGTTAGTCTTGTTTGTAACTGACCGATTAGCTTCTGATAGGTCCGTCGAGGGAAGGATTTATTCAATTTTGTTCGCTTCATTTGTTAGTTTTTCGGTTTTTTCTTTCTCTCGGCCGCACGGTATCCCAGGCCTTTTGGCGCCTGTGGACGGGCTGTGCCGTTCCTGGCTTAAGCTTCCGATCGGTTTATCGCTTAGCCATACTCTATGCGCTTGGGCGCTATCTCTCCGACGACGATCATACGGCCTGTTTGGCATTGCGGACATAACTGCGGTTTTTCAATGATCGGCGCGGTAACGGGCTGACTGTTTACAACTTCCTGCTCGACGATCTCTTGCTCGGCTATGGCTTGCAGAGTATGCCGGATTTGCGCCAGCTTTTGTCGCCGGCATCGGTTGGCGAGAAAGCCGTAATGGCGAATGCGCATGAACCCGATCGGCAAAATATGCCATAAGAAGCGTCGAATCAGTTCTTCACCGCCCAACACCATGACTTTGTTGCGGTCATGATCCCGGTAGTCCTTGTAGCGCAGATGCACTTGGTCTTCGTCTATCTGCCGGATCCGCCCATTACTGAGTGCGGTTTTGCGACTGTAGCGGGCCAGATACTGGACCACTGTTTCGGCTTGGTTGAGATAGGCTTTGGTGTACACCACCCAGTCTGTTTGCATGAGCTCACGGAGTCGCGTATCGATTTCCGCAGGACGCGTGATCCGTTGCAGTTCACCGCGTTGCGCACTGTACCGCAGGCGGCAAACCATTCGACCCCGAAAAAATCGGGACAAGGCCCGGACCGGAAACAGGTAATTGCTTTTGGCCGGATGCCAGTCGCCTGCTTCGGTCAAGGCGCCGCCGGCGACCAGGCAGTGCAGATGCACATGCCGACTCAGATTTTGCCCCCAGGTATGCAAGACCGCGGTCATCCCCAGGGTGCCGTGCAATCGTTTCGGGTCTTGGCCAAAATGATCCAAGGTTTCCCAAACGCTCTGGAATAAGCACCGGTAGATCACTTCGGGGTGCAGTTCGATCCAGCTATTGAGCGTATGCGGCAGTGTGAACACCAGGTGATAGTAGGTCACCGGCAGAACCGCCTGCAACTGCTGTTGGCACCAGGCTTGTTGGGCTTGGCCCTGGCATTGCGGGCAATGGCGGTCACGGCAGGAATGATACTGCGGCTGCTCGAAGCCGCACTGCCCGCAACGCCGTCGCAGGCCACCCAAGGCTTCGGTGCGGCATTGTTCGATATGCCGGCAGGCTTTTTGCTGAATCGGGGTGAGCGCATGCTGCGTCTGATAGGCGGGCAGAAATCGCTCGAAGACCGCCTGCAAGCCGACGTCGCCGCTCATAACGGCTGCTCCAGTTGGGCCAACAGGTCGCCGCCGCTTCGGCTTTCCTGATAACCCGGCACCCAATGGACATAACGCAAGGTCGAGCGGATATTCTGATGGCCCAGCTGATGCTGCAGTTGATGCAGCGGCATGCCGGCTTCCAGCTGATGGGTCGCATAGGCGTGACGCAGGCTGTGAATGCCGCCGATCTTGTCGACCCCGGCGCGTCGTTTGGCCTCCGAAAAAAGCTTTTGCGCACTGGCAATACTCAACGGCGAGTGGGGATCGGCACCGGGAAACAGCCATTGCGGCGGCCGCAGTTCACGCCAATAGGCACGCAATAGCTGCAATAAAGTAGGCGACAGGATCACGGCCCGATCCTTAGCGCCTTTGCCTTGTTCCACTCGCAGCAGTCGCCGTTCGCCATCCAGGTGGCGAATCTGAATCGACACCAATTCACTGACACGAAGTCCGCAACCGTAACAGGTCGACAGTAACATGCGGTGTTTGAGGTTGCCGTGGGCCGCCAGGATGCGGCTGACTTCACTGCGCATCAGCAGTTCCGGAATGCGTTGTTCTTGTTTAGGCACCTGCAGCTTGACGCCAAAGCTGTCCTGGCCGAGGACGTGCAGATAGAAAAAACGGAGCGCATTCAGATACAAGCGGCAAGTGGCCGGCGAGAGGTGGCGTTCTTTGACCAGTGCGAGGAAGAACCCTTGCAGTTCTTCCCCCGACAGTTGAGCCGGCGAACGATGATAATACTTCGCCAACTCGGCGACAGCCATCAGATAACTGCGCTGGGTTCTCAGAGCCATGCCGCGTACCAGCATGGCATCGATCATTTTTTGACGTAACGGAGTCATCACATTTCTCCTCTAAAGACTGACCAACAGCGGTCAATCAGGAGTGTGCGACTTATTGTTACGAAAGGGAAATTTAGAGCTGTGCCAAGGCACCGCGCAGCGGTTTAGTTCAACAAATTATTATCTAATTCAGTATATTTACACTTAACTTTATTCGACCGCAAGCGACAATAGAATTAAGAAGCCCAACACCTGAATTACTAGGCGGGGTAACACATATTTTCTGGATAATAAACAAACCAAGATAACCACTAAGGTGCATTTTGAATGACCGAAATATCGGCATGAACTGACGTTTGAAAGACAGGATAAATGGACCGGTTAGGGTCGAACTGAGACATTCAATGTCTGTTGCAGTTGAGATTAATTTTTTAAAGGGTTGGATCAAGTTCAGATTTTTACATATTAAAAAACCCGCATTCCGCCCCATGGGAATGCGGGTCAAAAATAGGCATTTTGCTTATCTCTCTTCAATAAGCTATTTGAGTATAGTCCATTTGTAAAAAATGATAGCATTCGGTCTCAACCCTGGCTTTGCAATTGTTTCCGCAGCACGATATGCTGGAGGTCCGTAGCGAAAACGCCGGGCTCCCTGTCCCCCAAACCCGACCGGAACCACCGTTTCTAATCCCAATTGCTTAACAACCTCAGGACGATCCTTTGAATATCAATACGATGAAACACATTCATCCCTGCCGGGACGATAACGGCGATGAGGTCATTATTCATTGCCCCAGCACTCCTTCACCCATAGAGGCTTTTGCCGATCCTCAACGCATCGCGGCGGTAGTGCCGGGGGGTAAAACGCCATCCGAATTAAACGGCATTCCTTTGATGGCGTGGGCATCGGTTCCAGGCTCCTTGGCGGAATGGGCGCAAGTGCCCGGTCAAGCCGCGATCGATGAGCCGCCGATGAAACCACAGCCCGGCAGAAAGCTGTCCGCTGGCGTGGTCACGGTGGAGCAGGATGGTCGTTTTTGGGTGGTCTCGCCCACGAATGCATTTGGCGGCTATAAGGCGACCTTTCCCAAGGGAACCCTCGATCCGGGCATTCCACCTCAGGCGGCAGCCATTAAGGAAGCCTTTGAGGAGTCGGGGCTGCAGATCGAGATTATCGGATGGATTGGGGATTTTGAGCGTAGCACTTCAGTAACTCGCTATTATTTCGCGCGGCGTCTAAATGGCAATCCGGCAGCTATGGACTGGGAAAGTCAATGCGTGATGCTGGTGCCGCAAGACAAGCTGTTCACTGTCCTAGACCATCCTAACGACAAGCCATTAATAGCCGCTGTCCTTACCAAGCTGGCAGCAGTATAAATTTTAAAGAGGTTTTCTATGTGGATTTTTCTGACCGATTCATTTTTGAGTATCGTAGACAAGGGCGATGATTCAGGTAAAACATTACTGGTCAGAGCGCGCCGTGCCGGAGATATTGAAAAAGTATTCCCTGATGCCAAAATACAAGTTGGCGTTGGCACGGATTACCTGTTTCGCGCAAGAATCGACCGTGAAAAAGTCGCCAACGCGATTGCTGAGTCAGCACGATCTATTAATTATAGCAATTTCAAAAGCAAAGTCACCGACCATGAAAGACATGATGCCTATATGGATTGCTGGTCTGCGATGTATGCCTATCAGCGAGAATAATAAACTGGCATCAGGCATGCGGTAATGCTCGGCAGCCGCTAAAAGCGCAGCTTCGGTATTGTTCGATAAATATTGTTTTGAATTGTTTGCGATTGGGTAGTAATCAAGATGGACGATTTTGAAGACGACTATAAAAAGGCAATAGAAGCAGGGCAGCGCAATATCCGAGCAACAAAGCTTCTTAGCAATTGGTGTTTCCATGCCGAGTTCGTAAGGTCTCCAGGCAGAGGAATAATTGAAGCTCAAACTGGTCTCCCAATCGGGCATATGGGCGTCCAGTGCAAATTTTCCAAGAAGAATTCAATGCTCTGTTGGTTGTTGGAAGATGCTGCATATGACTTCTATCAAAACAACTGCAAGGGATGCAAAGAACGCGTTTCCGTTGGCTTTCCTAATATTTTGATGTTCATTGAGCCGAGAGAAAAAGCTGCTGAGCAGCGAAAGCTGGAGCGTGAGGGAGAAGCGCGTAAGAGGAAGCAAGCGCAGACAAATAGACGACTGGAGCGTGCAGAGCTTCGTTACGAACTCTCTCTGGAAGAAACCCACGTGCTTGATCTTTTAGATGAGCTTGATCAGGAAGACATAGCAACAGACGACCCGCGTCTGGAGCAACTTGCAAACCTTGCCCCTGAAACGTTTACCAGAAAGGTGATTGAGCATCTCTTGCCAGCTGCGCTGCACGAATACTTGCCGTATTCTAATCCTGCAGCGAGAGCATTGGTCAGAACACAGTTAGAACCAGACGAAAAGCTCTCGGTAGCAGTGCGTTTGGTTAGTAGTTATGAGGAATCACCATTGGCTATTGATGTGGTTCTGTCGGACGCTGAGAAACTTTCCCAAAGCGACCTGATAAAGGTTTTACATCGCTTTGTGTCAATGGCTCTAAGGCCGCCACCTGGATTGCACTTTGGAGACAGCGAGCCAATTAGACTTGATGCCAAACCAATTAATTCTCTCTTTCAGAAAAAGCGAGCTGAGATTTGCGCGGAGGTTGACGCACTTATATGTGATGCGGATCCAGTAAAAATAGAGTTTGCAGTTAAGATCATACTCGCGACGGATAGTGATGAGCTGTTTTCAAGACATGCAAGAAACGTCTTAGCCAATCTAATGCGCAGGCGAATTTTGCTTCCTGGAGAACGGAGAGATAGCAGCTTACTTTATTATCTTCGGAAAGCTGCCTCGAAGAGTCTCGGACGTTCTCCAGAGGAAACAGACAAGATCATCCAATCGTACCTCGCTGACAACGACGATACCGGAAAAGAAGAAGCTCATAGAACCTATAAATCGATGCTGAAATACCGCTATCGAGAAATGGTACAGATAGGAACAGCACAAAGGATAGCGTTTAGAAGATTGCTTTGGGCTGCCGTAGAAAACCCAGAGAACGGCATGGGTAATGCTGATCAGTTCTTTAAAAATTCTTGCGATGAGTTTGTCCAGCTCGCTGTTGAAAATTTCGATGAACTGATAGGTGCTGCAGCAACCCTCAGCGTGAAGTATAAGCAAATCGATGCAGAGCCAATTCTGGAATTGAGTGACAATGTATTCGCCCAGATGGACAAAAGTAACAAACGCTCAGCAATTGACAGTTTACAGAGGGCGCTCATCAAGTGGGCTGCGGCTGGAGCAAAATTTAAGGGACAAGAGGGGATTGAAGAGTTTTTAGGGGTTTATCGGAGATTGCCCGAGAATCAAACACAAATGCGAGGGAGCATGATTGTTCATGTTTCGGAATTGCTCACAGGAGTCGAAAGTCTCACTCTAGTACTCTCGGACTGGTATCGTGCTCTTATGGATGAGAGCTCACTGGTTCGTGCTAGAGCTGTGCAAGCATGGGAGAACGTACCATACGACTTGGTGAAGAACTTCCCTGATCTGTTCTTTGAAGCATTTTCCGTTTTGCTAACGGACCCATATGTTATTGTTCATCGGTCGGCTGTTCGTTCACTGAGGTATGGTCCTTTTCCTAAAGAAAAACGGAGCCTTATAAAGACAAGACTCTGGCAACTGGTTATTTACTATTCCAAAAAAAAGAAAGAGGACTTCGTTGTTGACTGCATTGATGTACTTGCGCGTCACTGCCTTTCGCCTGAAGAAATAAATGGAAAACTTGGGCAGCTGCTTTCAGGTATTTTGCTCAGCTTGGAACAGGGCGCTCTTTATCATGCTGTTGATCGTTTGCACTATAGCTTTAAAGGGGTTCCTGGTTTCGCGAAGGTGGCATTGAAGTCAATTCAAGATGAGTATACCCGCTCCATTTCTATCGAAGACTGTACCTCCGCAATCTTGAAAGCGCCACGCAATGAGCTTCAAAACTGTGTAGATGACATCAAGAAGGCATTCGAGGCACTCAGACCATTTAGGCCAGAAGGCTTTATTGAGGCTCTTCTATATGCAGCCGCGTTAACCAAGGCAGGAAATTTTGAAATTGCAAGTAGTTGTTTCAAGGAGTTGATGACAAGTATCCACTTGGAAGATCGAAATGAAAAGTGGCGGCTTGAGGCCACTTTAGTCGCTATAGCTGCCGATATTGAACACGCAATAGGAGCAGGAGATGGAGAGACATTTGTTGAGTTGATCGAAAAGTGGACTAGTCTTCTGTCTGAATTGGAGAAAGAGAATGAGGAACAAGCCAAACTTCGAGATTTTCCACCAAGCTTTTTCTTCGAGGATTGAGATTGCCGCAGCACTTGCAGAGACTCTGAAGCCTTCGCCAAGTGGCTGTGAGCGCCTAAAAAAAGCTTGCCTGGAGCTTGAAGCAACCATCTCTGAGATCGGTCAAGGTGATGTCGAGGATCAGTATCGCGCGTATCATACCGCCATTGCCATTTTCGTGGTTTTGGCTGAGTGGAAGCACGCTTTACGCAATGCTGAATCAGATGCTCAAAGGTTTTTGAGTTCGGCGAAGCTAAAAGCGTCAGAGATTGATAAATCTTTGAGTTTTACCGCCGATGAGCAGCTAGAAGCGTTTCTGGATCAAGTAGAAAGTCTTAAGAATGTGGGCGAATTGACCGCCATACAAGATCAGTTGAAACGATGGACCTTGCCGCTCCTCTTGTTCGCTAATCTTCGGGTTCGAACTTTTGGAGGGCTTCGCGTTCCTGACTCCAATGGAGATTCAGAAGAGCCTGAGAAACTCGAAACGACTGTAGCATTCTTGAAGTTTGATATCGATGGAGAACCTGCCAAGAATTTGAACTACCTTAATCCTGAGACTGCGTATGACCTTACCATAGAAGTCCGAGTTTCAAATTGGCCAAAAGCCGCCAGTGTCCTCTCGTTGATGCCTGTAACAATGGATATCCGTGAGCGTGACTGGTTGCCTAGTTTCAGGTTCATGAAACCAGAAGGTAATGGCCCATTCATTCTTACAGGCACTGGCCGGGCGGTTCTAAAGGTGGCTCATTCATTTGGCTCAAGACCATATGAGTTCCTTTACGCGGCTGAGTTCAACGGTACAGGGAAATACCGGGATGTTGCAATTGTAGGACATCGCCGTCTGCTTTTGGAGGGAAGTGATGTTGCTTCAAATCCTTTGAGTGGATTTTCAAATGTTGATCGGCATCTCCTCAGCGTTCGCAACAAGTTGAGAACCTTCCCCGGTTTGCATTCAGATGATGTTGCTAACACAATGATAATACTTGGTGGGCTAGGTAACATAGCTGCACAAGCTTTGAAAGGAGGCTTGTTCGAGACTGGTACGTCAGAACAACAATTCCAAAACAAAGCCACTGAGATGCTTCGAAATCGGCGTGATATTGGTGAGCACTTGCAAGGTCACCCCGAAGCAGCAGGTGGGATCACTGATCTCACATTCCGAGACATTCCGATCGAGTTGAAAGTTGAGAACAGCAAAGTTCTGTTTCCGAAGGATTTCTCTAAATTTTTCGATCAGACAGCTGCTTATTCAATCGGGCTAGGGAAGCGAATTGGTGTGCTGTCCGTACTCGAAGCCTCACCGAAATCAGCACCCGTTGGCGTTGTAGAAGACGATATTGAGGTCTTTCTTCATCCGACTGGCCAGTTATCAATTTTAATTGTCGTGGTTGTTGTTCGGGGTGGCTTCCCTAAACCTAGTTCTTACTCTAAGTCAAACCGGTAGTTCCGAAACCATGTAATACTCGCTTATGTGCTAGCTATAGAGAAATCGTGGATAAACCAGAATAGCACTAACTTTAACTAACCGAGGCTCCATTGATTAACTCGTGAATGCTTTTGAGCGACCATTCACAAACTAAGAGTGGTCGGCAGCTTTTGGCCGTAGTGCTCTTTGGTAATTGAACTGACACTTTCGATCCGTTGCGATCTATCGCTCCATCTGATTCAACATCAGCAATTTGATTATTACCAGCCACTATTACTTATCACTGATGATATACAGAAAGAAAAATCATATGTTGATCAAGAGATTTTCGTGTTGAAGGGTATTTGCTGGTGATATACGGTTAACCATTTAATTTCTATTTAGACGAGAAAAAATAGATATGTATTCACACGAGATTATCAACGATAAGGATGTGTTCATTGTTCGAGATCATCACCATGCGTTATTGCCATGGTCTATTGTTCGAACAAAGCATGAAAAAGCGCCCATATTAATCAGTCTTGATCATCATACTGATAGTAGACCAGCTTACTTAAATCACATGTTTCATGTACATGGAGAGGACAATGTCAACAATGAGGCATTACGGGTACAACTGGCCTCCGAACTTGATTACTCAGAAGAAAACTCAGTAAAGGCTGCTATTCAAAAGTTACGCCATGATGAACACATTCACGCCGCAACGCTATCCGATGTGATTAGCATAGCTTTCGTCATCCAACTAATGGATAACACCGGAACAGATTCAGAAGAACACAAACAGTACATGGAAGATCGTTTTGGCGATGGTTTTCCTTGGAACGATGACGTTGAAGAGCCTAAGCCACCTTTTACGTTTAAGGTGCCAAATAATAGGATATTTATCATTCCAACTCTATGCTTGCCATGGTGCGAGCGTATGCCTCACAACGACGACTGCCAGAAAGTGTTGTATGATAGCGTATTAGAAAACGCTTTTCTCGATGAAAAAATTCGAAAAGGTAATGAAATGGCTGTTTTCGCTAATATCGAAGATATCGAAAAACAGAGTTACATTCTGGATATAGACCTTGACTATTTTCACACTCGAAAAGCCGTCGAGCCCAATGCAATAGAAATATTTTCGCGATTAGTTCGTAACGCGAGCGCTATCACTATTGCCTTGGAGCCATCATGTGTCGAGAAGCTTGCAATAGAAGGTGAAAATTTATCTTCTGAGTACCTGCTGGAGAAGATTAAGGGCCATATAGCATATGCCTAACAAATATAGCTCACCGGACAAAATACTCGCTGCGCTCGCATTTTTCCGGTGAGCTAGGCGTTATGAATGGGCAATTTTTAATCTAAACCAGTCATTCGAAAATACGCCTCAACTGCCCAGTATGGCCGAACTGAGACTGTCAAAGTTTTATTGATAAAAGGGGCAGCCTTGCACTATTGGGGGTATTTTTGGGGGTATATTTACAAATACAATTTATTTAACTATTGATATACATGGATTACAGACTATTGTTTGCCTGACTCTCTCAATTGGGCATTCAACAAGGTTCAAACAGATTCATAAACCCGCAAGTCTTCTGGCTTGGCGGGTTTTTTATTGTTCGGCGAGGCGCGACGTAATCCTGTATGTCCCGCAGTGGCGGCAAACGGTTTCAATCCACGCGCCCGCGGGGGGCGCGACGTTCCGTCCGGGGTTTTATTACCGGACCCAAACTGTTTCAATCCACGCGCCCGCGGGGGGCGCGACGTTCAAGCCTTTGATTTGTTTCAACGTTTGTATGTTTCAATCCACGCGCCCGCGGGGGGCGCGACGTTCAAGCCTTTGATTTGTTTCAACGTTTGTATGTTTCAATCCACGCGCCCGCGGGGGGCGCGACGCGAGTCATTTGCCACAATTGGTACATGCCGAAAGTTTCAATCCACGCGCCCGCGGGGGGCGCGACATCTTTTTATCCGTTCCCGCCTCTCTTTTCTCGGGTTTCAATCCACGCGCCCGCGGGGGGCGCGACTTGTTTATGATAGAGACCTGGCTCTTGGCAGCGTTTCAATCCACGCGCCCGCGGGGGGCGCGACCTTCTCCGGGTTAGGCGACTTCGTCGATGAAATCGTTTCAATCCACGCGCCCGCGGGGGGCGCGACTATTTTCGTGGGCGGACGTTCACAAACGGAGTGTTTCAATCCACGCGCCCGCGGGGGGCGCGACTTGAACACACCGGCCAGCGCGGCGCGATCGACGAGTTTCAATCCACGCGCCCGCGGGGGGCGCGACGTCGATAATCCGCCCGTAGCAGAGTCAACCGGGGTTTCAATCCACGCGCCCGCGGGGGGCGCGACTGGGGGAATTACAACGCTGTAGCCGAATCCTACGTTTCAATCCACGCGCCCGCGGGGGGCGCGACCATTTGGCGGCGCGTAACTTTTTCCGCTCGGTCGTTTCAATCCACGCGCCCGCGGGGGGCGCGACTCGACGACGACTTAATGGGACTGGTCGAATACCAGTTTCAATCCACGCGCCCGCGGGGGGCGCGACGATGCGTTGTTCCTTTTCCGCTTGTTCAATCTCGTTTCAATCCACGCGCCCGCGGGGGGCGCGACTGCGCCTGGGCGATCTTGTCGCATAGGGGCTTGTTTCAATCCACGCGCCCGCGGGGGGCGCGACCTGGCGATGCCGGCCGACGCCGGCGGATTACTCAGTTTCAATCCACGCGCCCGCGGGGGGCGCGACGGGCCGCCCTCCTATCATTTCGTTGAGTTGCAAGTTTCAATCCACGCGCCCGCGGGGGGCGCGACGTAATAGGTCGCGCCGATCTGTCTGGATTTCAGTTTCAATCCACGCGCCCGCGGGGGGCGCGACATGTGTTCAAGATCGGTATGACCCGCCGATTAGTTTCAATCCACGCGCCCGCGGGGGGCGCGACGCCGTCATCGACGGCAAGCCCTACGTCGCGATGGTTTCAATCCACGCGCCCGCGGGGGGCGCGACCCGGATTTTTTCTGCGCCTGGACCAGGTTGCCGTTTCAATCCACGCGCCCGCGGGGGGCGCGACAAAACAACACCCTCAAGCCCATCAATACCGTCGAAGTTTCAATCCACGCGCCCGCGGGGGGCGCGACCTCCTAACAGATTGATAGCAACCTAGCCGATGGTTTCAATCCACGCGCCCGCGGGGGGCGCGACATTTGACTTGGACTACATCCACAGGTGTATCTGGTTTCAATCCACGCGCCCGCGGGGGGCGCGACCTGTATTCGCTTTGGCGTTCGGCATGCCTGGCGTTTCAATCCACGCGCCCGCGGGGGGCGCGACCCAAGGATTTAACCGGCAATGTCCCGTTTCTGGTTTCAATCCACGCGCCCGCGGGGGGCGCGACTCGCAAGCCTCGGTTGAGCTGACGCAAAAATGGTTTCAATCCACGCGCCCGCGGGGGGCGCGACGAAGCTTTAGATGATATGGCCGACGATTTTCAGTTTCAATCCACGCGCCCGCGGGGGGCGCGACAAAAAGGACTGGGTTCAATGGCCAGTTCTCATGTTTCAATCCACGCGCCCGCGGGGGGCGCGACTGAAACGGGTTGTTTGATGGCCATAAGTTCCTCGTTTCAATCCACGCGCCCGCGGGGGGCGCGACTTCCGATCTCGATGCGTTGTATTTTTTCTACAAGTTTCAATCCACGCGCCCGCGGGGGGCGCGACTTCCGATCTCGATGCGTTGTATTTTTTCTACAAGTTTCAATCCACGCGCCCGCGGGGGGCGCGACTTTGCCACTCTGTTGCGCGACCAAACCGAATCGGTTTCAATCCACGCGCCCGCGGGGGGCGCGACTTTTTCTCGACGCTGGCGTAATAAGCGTAACGATGTTTCAATCCACGCGCCCGCGGGGGGCGCGACGTGCGCGCCGGACCGCGCTCGTGGCTGGCAGCGTTTCAATCCACGCGCCCGCGGGGGGCGCGACGAATGCCGTCGATCGACGGCGACCAGGGGTCGGTTTCAATCCACGCGCCCGCGGGGGGCGCGACCGATCTACCCGTATTCACTCGACAATGCCGACGGTTTCAATCCACGCGCCCGCGGGGGGCGCGACATATCTTCTTCGTTCAGTCGCTCAAGCGCGGCGTTTCAATCCACGCGCCCGCGGGGGGCGCGACGATTCGTGCCCGAGTGCCGCCGTCGGTGCCGTTGTTTCAATCCACGCGCCCGCGGGGGGCGCGACGCCATTCGATTCAATCCTGGGGTTTGCGTCATCGTTTCAATCCACGCGCCCGCGGGGGGCGCGACGATGCCCCCCGTCGTCCAATTCGGTATAACCGGTTTCAATCCACGCGCCCGCGGGGGGCGCGACCGTTCCCGCCTCGTTTGTCTCGCTTATCTCGGGTTTCAATCCACGCGCCCGCGGGGGGCGCGACTTTTGTTCAATTGTCATAAGTAACCTCGACAATGTTTCAATCCACGCGCCCGCGGGGGGCGCGACTATAAGGAGTTTACAACATGGCAAGAATCACCGTTTCAATCCACGCGCCCGCGGGGGGCGCGACATGCGTGGTTGAAACAGAATGACGCATAACGCGTTTCAATCCACGCGCCCGCGGGGGGCGCGACCGGGTGCTCTCTATGCAAGCGCTCAGCGAGCGGTTTCAATCCACGCGCCCGCGGGGGGCGCGACATTCAACCCAGACCCGCCGCCCTGTGCTTCGTTTGTTTCAATCCACGCGCCCGCGGGGGGCGCGACCTGCACATTTTACAAACTTTCTCCGGCATCTGGCGTTTCAATCCACGCGCCCGCGGGGGGCGCGACTATGAAGTGCGTCGAGTGCGGGTGGAGTGTGACTGTTTCAATCCACGCGCCCGCGGGGGGCGCGACTTCTAAGTTCCGCTTAGTCGGTTCACTTTCTTAGTTTCAATCCACGCGCCCGCGGGGGGCGCGACTGCATTTACTCAATTGATTGAATTCTAAAAGTAAATAGCGTTTGAATTGCGAATCAATCAAGACAATTGCGAAAATCATTGTAGGATAAAAAAGACTTGATCAAAAAATATTTTAAATCAATTTATTGGAGGTTATGCGAAAGCGCGGGACTTTTTATGGCAGCTACAGGTTCGCATTAAAGCAGTAGCAGCCCGTTTAAATCCAACGCTTTTTTGGCGCCGATATGCTCGACGCGCCGTTCCCAGTTATTGCCCAGATAATAAATGCGTAAACTGTCTTCGTTTTCATCCATGACCTTGATCAAATCATTTTTCAACTGGGTCCACTGAGCCATGTCGACTTCGACTTCAAACACCGAATATTGCACGCGTTGTCCGAAGACCTGGCATAGCTTGGCCATTCTTCGCAGCCGCTTGGGGCCGGTTTCATTTTTGAAACTGACATCATACGTCACTAAAATCATCATCATGATTTCTCCGGTTTATTTCCACAAAAACGGCACATAACTATCGCAATCTCCGCGCAAGAATCTCGCCAAAATTTGTGCTTGCAGCCACGGCAGCATGCCGACCGGCACGGTTTCTTCAAACCACGGATGCATCAGCGTGTCTTGTTTACGGTCTTGCCAGGCGGCCAATAATGTCCGGCGCGGTTCTTCTTTGAGGGTGACCGAATCGTTCGGCCAATACTCGAAGTCTTTCGACTGCAGTTGGCGCTTGTTGATCAACGACAACACGAAGCGGTCGACGATAGGCCGCAATTCCTCCGCCAAATCGAGCGCCAACGATGGCCGGCCGCTGCGCAGTTGATGCAGAAAACCGCTGGCGGGATCGAGGCCGGTGGTTTCCAGTGCGGAACGGCAGTCGTGGGTCAGGAGCGTATAGCAGAACGACAGCAGGGCATTGACCGGATCGGTCGGCGGCCGCCGTCGGCGCGCGTCAAACTGGAAATCGCTTTGTCGCAGCAGGTGTTGAAACACGCTGAAATACACTTGCGCCGCTTCGCCTTCGCGTCCCATCAGGGTATCGATGGTCTGGCATTCGTGCAGTTGCTCCAGGCAGCGGCTCAAGCGTTTTTCCGCCGTGCCAAGGTCGGCGATTGCCGCCTGCGAAGTCGCTTCGTGGTCGCGGTAATCGCGCAGATAGCGTTTCAACACGGAGCGCTGATTATAGAGTTTGCCGGTCAGCAAAGTGCGCGCGATCGCTACACTCTTACTCTTGTCGACACCGGTCAGGTGCTGCGTGCGCCTGAGCAGCACGTTGCCGCTGACCGGGCCTTCGACGCGCGCTAGAAATTTGCCGTAGATGTTCAGGTAGGTAATGGTGATGCCGTTTTCGGCGCAGTGTGCCATCAGATATGGCGAGATGCTGACTTGCCCGAAACAGACCAAGCCTTGCAATTTGTGGATCGGCACCCGTGCCTTGGTTTCGTCGCCGACCTTCAACACCAGGTTTTCGTTGTCTTTATGCACCCAAGCGTTTTGGGTCTGAATGTAAATCACATTGCGCAAGGGCCGCATGGTCACTCCTCTGTCAATTGTCGGGCCAGCCATTCCGAGGCTTTTTTACCGAAATCCTGCGGATGGCAAAGATCGAGCAGCGAGCAATTCCGGCATTTTTGATTTTGGTAAATCGCTTTGGGTGTGGTTTGGGTTTGGATGATCCGCCGACAAGCCTGGATGGTCTGCAAGGTCAAGGCGCGCAGCTCGTCGTCGAAACGGACGACGTGACGGCGGCGCACCTCGCCGTAGAACAACGCGCCTTCCGGCACCGGCACGCCCTCCATCTCTTCCAGGCACAACGCCTGCGCGCAAAGCTGCACTTCGTCGGCCCGGTGCGACTTCGGTTTGCCGCGTTTGTATTCGATCGGATAGGGAATTTCGCTGCCGTCGGCCTGCCGGTGGTATTCGACCACGTCGGCGACGCCCTCGATGCCCAGTTCAGCGTGCGCCAAACGCAACGACCGGATGCTGCGCACGTCGCCGCGCTTTTCGTGGTCAGCCTGATTGACCCGTTGATGCAGCACTTGGCCTTCGGCGGTAAACTGGTTTTCCAGCCAGGCGTTTTCCAGTTCGATCAGGGCGAATTGGCGCGGGCAGTACAGGTAATGCTGAAGGCTCGACAGATAGATAGGTTCCAGGTTCGGCACAATGGCCTCAAAAGCCGTCAATTTCTTCAACTTTTAAGCCATCGAGCGCGCCGAGCGTATAACTGCCGTCCGAATTGACGTCAAGCAACGCATGAACCTTGGCCGACGAATATTGCCCGGCTTTCGAGTTGTGCGGCCACCAGATGAGCTTTTTCACCGCCATCGAGCCTTCGGGGCGCGCGGACGAGGCGTCGCCCTCAAACAGCCGGGGTAACGCGGTTTTGATCGTTTCGGCATCGTCGTCGCTAAAGCCGGTTTTTTCGGCAAGTTGCGGTGTCATGGCGCCGTAAGCAACATAAACGGCACTGTCCACGCGATGTTTCATGCCCATTGTATCCGAAGCTTTTTTAGTGCCATCCCCTTCACCGCTGACGCTTTTGGTGATTTGGGTACTGGTAATGTTGACGGGGTCGATGCTGAAGGCCGATTGGATGGTGACGGGGCCTCGAATTGCAATCGAAATACCTTCGCCAGAACTACTTTCTTCGCTGTCGGCTGTTGTGTCTTCAGCATCGCTTTGCCCTTTTTTGGATTTTGCAGCTTTCTTTTTATCACTTTTCCAAGCAAAGACTTGTCCAAAAGCACGAACATCGAACCATTTTTCACAAGCTTTTTTTCTAGCGTCATCTGGTGTATTGTCTTTTCCATCAAAAACAAACGCCGCTTTACCTAAACCATGCTCTGCTGATTCGGCACGACTTTTTAAACTCGGCATACCATCCGTTTTCTTTTCGTCCGATTGGACAAATATATTTTTTCCTTGCTCCTGCAAACGATCGCGTAGTTTCCGCTTTAAGCAGACGTCGGTGATCTCACCAAAGCCGTCATAATCGGTGCGCGGACGATTACCGTTTAAAGGGTCGCCATTAGGGTTGGCGTGTTTGACGCTGAAGATGATGGCAAAATCGATTTTGTGGCTTAACGCGCTCATGCTGGGTCTCCTTGTAAGTTGGCTTTGGTATCTGTTGCTTCGTTATCTTTTTTCTCGGCAAAACGTTTTCTGTTTTCCGCTGATTCGTCTTTCATTTTTTGGCGTTGGCAGTAATAACCCAATAAAAACTCGCCGGATAACGGTGCGTTATTGTTAAAGTCTTCAATAGCGAATGCCGCCATAATGGTTTCCAGTTCTTCACGCTGGTTATTTAAAAAAGCGGTACGCGAGACTTGTAAGCGTTGCATATACGGGTCCAAAGCTTTATAAATCACAAGCCACGTTTGTGCCGGACGGTCGGCAAAACGTTGCATCAAGCGGGCGGCGTTGGTCGAGCGATTTTCATCGGTAACGCTTAACGCAACGCTTTCTATGCGTTCGGCAACGGCAAGCAGTCGGCCGTAAAGATAATCGCGCTTATGGTAGTTTTCATCGAGTGCCATTTTGTAATCTCTCCGTTCTTCGGGATTGGAATGTCGGGCGTAATAGCCTTTGTATAGAGCACAGGTAATGCCTAAATTTTTTTCCCAGAGCCATTGCTCATCATTGGCATAGGCCGCGCGATTGCTGGCTTTCCGCACACAACTTTGCACTAAATCGAATGGCAAGGGAAAGCCGTCCACAATGCAAGGAATCAAGCGTTCTATGACTTTTTTCTTTAAATCATCGCTGACGTTTTCGCCGTAAGCGGCTTTGGCTATGTCTCTCGGCACAGGTGAGCCGATAGGGTAAATGACTTTGGTTTTGGGCTTTTTGCCCGTATCGTTGGGAATTTCTTGGGTATGGCGTTGATACCAGGCAAATTCTTCGTGCCAGTTTTTTAAACGACCCAGAAACTCAGCACTGGACATTTCTCGATAGTACAAAATACCCATGCGTCCAGGGGTCGCAGAATCCAGCCCCATGATGATGATTTGGTCTGTTGCGTCCAGCTTTGCCGCATAACCCGCCATGTATTTGCGGAGTTTTTTTGCGTAGGCTTCACCTAAGTCCGCGCCGTAATCTAACGCAGCATGTATTTCATTAGCTTCTTGGCTGGGCTCAACTTCGTCTAAATTGGCTTCATCATCAAATTGTTCGGCAATATCCGCTAAAGGTTCTGGTATGTCTTTACCTGAAACGGCCCACGACACATACACTTGGTCGCCATTTTTAAAGCCTTGTTTTTGGATTAGCCAACTTAAGGCGTTATGGGCTTTTTGGGTGACGGTAAAGCCAACGCCATTGGCTTGTTTGTCATCCAAAAATTTGCCGCGATAGGTGTAGCCGCCCGAATCATTGGCGGAAATCAGTTTTGCCCCGTCGCCCGAATGGCGGATTTTTTTCGGATGGCTGCTGGCCAATACCTGCTGTTCGCCCGTGATGTAACACAAACCTTGCTCGGTATTGGTGGAACTGTCGTAGTCGATCCAGCTTTGTTGAATGGCAGTGTCTTTCCAAGTGTCCGTCACGGGGTCGTCCGGCAATTCGACTGACCAACACACCAGGGCGGAACCTTGGTCTAACACACCTTTATCTTTCGGCAGCAATTTAAACAATGCTGGGGCTTCGCCGTAGCCGCTGTCCCATTGGGTGAGCAATACGTTGTTGTCATCCACATGAACAATGTTTGCGGCGACCAAATCTTCAATCACCCTGCCTTTTTCGATGTATTGCAGAACTGCTTTGACTTTTGGATGGGCATACTCCGAATTGCACCAGTTTTTTAATAACTCGTGATACTCCGTGAAGAAACATGGTTTATTTCCACCATAATCGAAATAGTCTTTAGCTACATACTGCAATTTATCGGCTAATGGGTGAGGAGGTGGTTTTTTTCCAGTTCGCCCCGCAGACTCTTCCGTTGCAGGCAGAATCGCCTGAGTTTTTTCTTTTAATACAATGGCTTTTATAAAATTGCCCGCGCCGTCAAGAGTAATGTTGATATGGGCATTTTGTTGGGTATGGCTGATCGGCACTAACGGCGAGTATTTTTTCTTGTCGTTATCGGAGGGTGGTGGCTCATCAAGCAATACCGCTTGCTCATAGGTTTGGTAGAGCTTTTCCATCCAGCTCATAATTCCGCCTCCTCGGTTTGTACGTCTTTTAAACTCGTGCCGATACCGAAGGGCTTGACCGACATGGGGCGTACGATGCGACGTGTGGCGCACTGTTCAGGACGGGGAAACTCTAAAATACCGTGTTTTAGCGTGGCTTGCCAAAACAGGCTTTCCAAGTTTTTGCCGCCTGTTTCATCGGGGTAGGCAAAACTGTGGAACATCAAGCCAAAGCTGAGTTCTTCAATGTCTTGATAGGGGCTATCGCCTGAGCCAAATTCGCACGGTTCAATGTATCCTTGGCAATCGCGGGTGCCTAGAAAAATATCTTGCCTGCCGCCTTTGTCCAGGCTGCGGTTCACAATACTGAAATGTTTGCCGTCGATGCGGTCACCCGCAAGTTCTGGACGGTGTTCATTCCATTCAAAATGCGCCTGCACTTGGTATTCGACATCTCGCAAAAAGGTGTAAATCGCCAAGCTGTTGCCGCCCGCATTCCACACCAAGGGTTTGGTGCCTTTGGTTTGAGTGCTTAAGGGTTTCATCACCCGCACTTTGTCAACATGCCAAATAATCGTGGGCTTCCAGTAAATGGATTTGAGTACGCCTTTTATGGCTTCGTAAGTGGGCAGGTGATAGGAACATTTTTCACCGCCGACTTTGGTAATTGGGTCGGTAAATAAGGCGTACCGGCCCCGCAATCGAAAAGTAATCGTGTTTCTCATTAGAAACGCTCCTTGAATTTAAAAGTCTGATGCCATGGCTAACGCAGTTAGTGCAGTCTGTTTTGATTGTCTTGCCGATTTAATGTCGGCAAGGCAATCTGACTCACACCAACCCAAACCATTAATAGTTTCAATCCACGCCTTCGATAGAAGCACGACAAGCCCCTTTAGAAAAAGGACTCGGTGAAAGAATAGGTCTGATGGAGATTGTAGTCAATAAATTTATTCTATTATTGGTTTGGGTAATATTTTTTAGGATCCTATAAGTAATCAAGTCCATATTTGGCAACTGGTTCAGTGGACAAGCCAAACTCAGGGCTGTAGTAGCGTTCATCCAGGTAATACACGCCCGCCTGTTGAATTTCGTGTACTGCGCCCTGTTCAAGCAATTTTTTCCAAACATTGGGAAAAACATTGACGCTGTATTTTTGCGCTTCCCGAAGGCGCTTATGAAACCCGGCCGCGTCGAACTTTTCTGATACCCCGCACAGTTCGGTAATCAAGCAGTTTCCGTGTCCATAGGGGACAATCACAGAATGCGTAGGAGCATCTATGGCTTTGAATGCCTCGCCAGCGGTCATGAACGATTGCTTTAAATCAAGCTTGGCGTTTTTGCCGTTGTTCTTTTTATTTTCACTCAGTAAATTCAATAGGCTATCGTCTCTTTCCGCGATTTTGTCTGAAACGGGATAACACATTTGATCTGCACGTTCATAAAAGAAATATTTGAAATACAGTTTCATCACGTCGGGAGCCAATAAATCTAGGCCTGCACATTCTCTAAAAACGCGACCGGTCTTTTCTTTTCCCACTTTGATGTCAGTCAGTTGGTCAATAGTTTCTTTTTCTGGGTTGACAACGTGAACGGTTGCTGTGTCCAAAACGGCATTTCGATTACAGCGTCCCGCCGCTTGGGCAATGGAATCTAGCCCTGCCAAAAAGCGGATCACGCTGGCAAAGTCGATATCAACACCCGCTTCAATCAATTGGGTGCTAAAACACAATACCGGTTTTTTAGCTTTTAGACGCGCCTTGATGGTGTTGAAAATCGTGGTGCGGTGGGCGGAACATTGATGGGTGCTGAGGTGAAACACGCTGTCTTTGTTTACGCTGTCCACACAATTACGGTATAAGACTTCCGCCCAAGCTTTGGTGTTGACGATGACTAAGCAACTGCTTTTGTCTTGAAACTCGCTTATTGCGAGTCCAGCGATTTCCTCTAGCTTCCAACCGTTGGGTTTGGTCTTATCTACGATGTCCACGCGCTTAAGCTGTTTAAACAACTCTACTATGTCTTCCACCAGTTCGTTTTCTTTTGGAATGGTAAGCTGCCCTTTTTCAGGGCTTTTGAGTTGATCCAATAGCGGTTGGGTTGCCGTGCATAACACCGCCGTCGTTTTGGTATAAGCGGTCAAAAAATTCAGCGCGTTGCAAAATAGATGAGTGCAGTTAATTGGCAAGGTTTGGATTTCATCAAAGATGACCACGCTATTGGCTAACTGGTGCAATCGTCTGACCCCGCGTGTGCCGCCGCTAAAGCAGGTTTCCAAAAATTGCACCATCGTCGTCAACACAATCGGCGCATCCCAATTTTCAGCGACTAATTTACTGTGCCAAGTTTGTTGCTCGGGTTCCAAATTAGAATGGTGTTCCATTACCCAGGGCCATTTATCATCGGCGTGTTCAATCGCTTTGCGGATGGCTTCGGCGTTTTGTTCAATGATGGAGGTGTAAGGAATGACGTAAACAATGCGTTCCAAGCCATGCTTTTTTGCATGATGCAAAGCAAAACGCAAACTGGCGTAGGTTTTGCCGCCGCCTGTCGGTACGGTTAGGCTGTAAATGCCTTGCGGATGCGCCGCACGGTTAAGGCAGGTGTCGGAAATGAAGCGCCGTCGTTCGTTCAGTTGTAACGTATTCTCTGCTAATTGTTCACGCTTTCGCTCAATTTCGCTTTGCTGTTCAGTTAAGAAAATTTCCAAGCGAGTGATGGCAACATCCCACGATACCGTTTGGTTGCGGTATTCGGCTAGATGAGGGTTTTCAAAGTCGGCGCTGCTAATCCGGTCGGCATCGATCAGGCAACTGAACAAAAAGCGCGTCCAGAAGCCAAAATAAAACTGCCGAATGGTTTCGGACTCACGGGTTGCCAGCATGATGGCTTGCCGTTGCCGCCACAATGTTGAAATCGCAGGCTTAACCAGTTGCCGGGCTTTTTCTAAAACTTCGGGATCAGCATCGGCATTTTGTCGGCATTCGTCAAGGTGAGTAAAGTCGTCATTCTTGGTCATTCGCCGCTCAAATTCATTGGTGCCGTCTGGTTTTAAACAATCAATCAATCCTGAATGGTGCGATGCAATACACAGGGCCAACATTTGCCCGCAAAGCTTGCCTTCGCCGCTCCTGCCAATGTTGCTCATCGCTTGCCAAAGCCATTGTGCCCCTGCTGTGGAATGATCTATTTTGCCTTTTTTCCCCTTGGCGTCGACATAATCTATGTGGTCTGCGTCATATAAGCCCGTGCCGGATTTTATGTAGTCTTGGAAAGCTTGGCTGTATTTGCCGAAATCATGCAGCAAGCCGATCATTTCGCCCGCTTCCGGTATATTGATTTTGCCCGCTAACTGACGGGCGATTGAGGCGACTTCATGCAAATGGGTGGCCACACTTTGGATGGTATTATCCGAGGCCCGGACATGGGCAATATAACCGGTATTTGATTGATTTGTATGCATCGATGCTGATTTACGAATAGTGCGTATAGGCAACTGGCGGCAAGGTTGATAGTCTATTCTGCCCGCGCGACGAGGATTTGCCGGCAACCCGGTTTTCGTAGTCCTCAGTATCCAAGCGGTCCGCATCGACGAGGCAAGACAGAATCATCCGGGACAAAAAAGCGATTTGAAAATTTTTAAAGCCGGCTTTCGGTTTTAGCGGCGGCACGGACAGTTTGCACGGTAAGAGCGGTTCTATTTCGTCCTTCCAAGCCGAATTCAGGATGGGCAGGCGGGATTTGTTGCAGCGCTCTTTCAGCGGCGTTAGCTTCTGTTCTGTGCGGTAATCGCCGTTGGCAAGCCCCGCATGGTGGCCGGCGATGCCGTAAGCAATCAAATAACCGAAGTCGTTATTGTATTTTTCGAGCGCTATCTTCGCGCCCCAGGTGGCATGATCGACTTTGGGGTGCTTTCCTTCGAGTCGTCGTTGAAACTCGTCCGTGTATTTGCCCAGGTCGTGCAGTAATCCTGCAGCCTTGCCATAGTCGGCGCAGTTGAAGATCTCTGCATATTTCTCGGCCAGCAACCCGACGTTATTTAGATGTTCTTTCAAAGGTTGCCAGATGCATTTGTCAGCGTTTACTGTTGAATGGGCGTAAAAAATAGTTTTTTGTGTTGTCATTATTAATTGAGTTATTAAGCGAATTTTCTTTCAGATCAGTTTGAAAAAGTAAAGTAACATTAAAGTCCAGTCGCCATTTACAGATCATTATCTAAAAATGCAGTTCCAGTCAACGTTTAGCAATAAGTCTGCAGGTAATGGGGTGTACTGATGGCATATAAATGACATTGCCGACAGCTAATACATAGCAAACACTTAAATAAACGAAGTATATTCTGCATTCCCCAGATAGAGATATCACTTATAGCCTGATCTGATTCTTCCTGCAAGAACGTCAAGCTCCAGGAAAAGCCATACAAATTGGCGGATAAAAGTAAATATTTCTATTAATCACCTCAACCGGCTTTAATTATTTTCGTCTGAAATATCGTTTCGGTGGTAAGGAGAAAGTTTTAGCCCTGGATACATATCCTGAGATCAACCTTGAATTAACTCGAAAAAACGGGATAGATCCGATCCATGAGCAAATCATAACAGGAATTGATCCAGCATTACCCGGAATATCGAAGATGCTGATAATTCAGAAAAGATGTCCTCCCTAGTCGTTAAGAAATTTATCGAGGACAACAAAAAACTGTCGGAGCGAAAGTGGCTTTTTCGCCTTGACATCCTTTCAGAAAATGGAATATTGACGGAATTGATCCATGCGTAAGCCAGGAATTTTTCCGGAAGGCGGCAATGCCCATGGAGTGGGCGAGCGCTTATCATTCTTTGCGGGCAAGCCAAGCCGGCCGCCTGCCGTTTAATTGACTCGATTCAGGGGAGGAGAAACACATGGGACCGTATTACCGGGGGACGTCGCAGGGCATGGGCTCTTTTTTCAATCTGTTTTACGAGCATCCGACGTTGATGGTGCTTTTGGTCGCCGGCGCCGTCGGCACGGGCATTTATCTCTGGCGCAAAATAAAGCCGCGGGGAAGCGAAGAAATATAGTCTTTCGATCTTCCCCGAGGAGCCGCCGGGCGGACAGCACATCGGCAGCCCCGCGCACGGCTCGTGAACCCTGGGTGATCACCGTATGAATACGGCGTCGTTAACGATTCGCGTCGACTGTTCTACCGGTTACCGGGAAGAGCAAACGCCTCGGCGCTTTTTCATGGGCGACAAAGCCGTCGACATCGAAGAAATCCTCGACCGCTGGCTGTCGCCCGAATACAGCTATTTCAAAGTGCGGGGAGCCGACGGCGACATTTACATACTGCGGCACGATCAATTGACCCGGCGGTGGCAGTTGACCCTGTTCCAGAGCGGGAAATACGGCGGCGGCCCGTTGTCGTCGGCTTGATTCTTCTTTCACCCCCCTGAACGGCCGTTTTCCGCCCCTGGCGAAGACATCCAAAACGCACGTCTTCTCAACGAAAAGACGAGAAACTTTATCCGAATGGCCAGGGTCTTATGCATCGAGTATGAGTTGGCGGCTTGCCTCAATAATAAGGAAGAGCGCCTTTCCGAGGCTGTTTTCCATCAAAATAAAGATTCATCGAAAACGGAAAAGATGCAGCCGCCCACCGCTGAGTTTACGGCCTATTGCCTTAAGAAAAAGCAGGATCTTATCATTTGCAGGGAGACTTTAACCTATGCAAGAAGTATTCGTATCGACCGGCTTCGAATTCGGGTTTCTGTTTTGCATGAGAACGGAAAACGCCATCGATCCGGCGGCATTCAAACCATTCTTCAATGACCTTCCGGTCGACCCCAACATCAAGGGGCATTACCGCTACCGGCGCCTGTCGCGCTTCAAATTGACCGAAAAAGGCGTAATGAAGCTTCCCCACGGTTATCTGTTCCAAAGCAAGGCATACAACCCCCTGGTTGGCGACATCAAAAGGGAGTTCGAAGAGCTTGACGACGAGTTGGTCAATCTGGAGATGTTCAAAGCGCTGCTGCTGGTGTTTCGGGATTTTTGCGCGCTCCGTCCCGGCGCCGAAATCGGCGTCCACCAGATCCGGACGACCTGCTCCCGGGAAAGTTTCGGCGATCCCGCTCCGGAAGGCATCCACCAGGACGGAACCAATTTCGTCTGTATTTACTCGGTCGACCGGAACAACGTCGAAGGCGCGGAAACGCATTTGTACACCAGCAAGAGCGGGGAATCTTCCGTATTCAATAAAGTCCTGTACCCCGGAGAAATGGTGCTGGTCAACGACCGGAAGTTTTTTCATTACACGACGCCCGTGCATCCGGCCGGCGACGGCACCGGCACCCGCGATGTCTTCGTCTTGACCTGTCCGAGCCTGATGATGGATTTTTGACGAAGCCTGCCGCCTCGAAGGCGCTATCCCGAAGCGGCCATTTCCTGTAAGGCCAGCAACAGCCATTTGACTTCTTCGCGGGTGTTGTAAGCCAGAAGTCCGATGCGCAGAAAGCCGCCGTCCGCCTCGACCTTCAATTTTTCCGAAAGGCCCAGCGCGTAAAAATTGCCGTGCCAGGTAAAAATGCCGCGTTCCGCCAGTTTCAAGGCAAGATCGGCCGGAGATTTACCGGCCAGCCGGACCGCAACCGTAGGCGTACGCCAGGCGAAACGGGCCGGATCGGCGATGCCGTACAAGGTCAGCCCCGGGATCTTCAGCAGCCCGGCAATCAGTTGCTCGCACAATTCCCGCTCGTACTCCCGGCCGGCTTCCATCGCCGCGGCCAGCGCCGCGCGCCGGTTCGACGCCGACGGCAGGACGCGCCTGCCGAGTTCGGCCAGGTAATCGACCGTCGCCAAGAACCCCGCCAACCCCTCGTGATTCAGCGTTCCCGTTTCCCAGCGCGACGGCCCCTCCTCGGGCGCGGGCCGGACCTTGTACGGGCGAAGCCGGATCAGATGCTGCCGTTTGGCGTAGAGGATGCCGACGTGCGGCCCAAAGAACTTGTAGGCCGAACAGACGAGAAAATCGCAATCGAGCGCGCGCACGTCGATCGGGCCGTGAGGCGCGTAATGAACCGCATCGACGAAGACCCAGGCGCCGACCGCGCGGGCCAGGCGCACCACGGCCGCGACGTCGTTGACCGTACCCACCGCGTTCGACGCATAGCCGATGGCGACCAGCCGTGTTTTCGGATTGATCAGCCGCTTCAGATCGTCCATATCGAGCGTACAGTCATCGGCACGGACATCCGCGACGCGGACGACGGCCCCCACCTCGTCCGCCAGCGCCAGCCACGGAGAAACGTTGGCGTCGTGATCGAGCCGCGTCACGATCATTTCATCGCCCGGCTCGAGTTCGCGGCCGATGGCGCGGCTGAAGGCAAAGGTGAGCGTGGTCATATTGGCCCCGAACACCACTTCATCGGCGCCGCAACCGAGAAGATCGGCGGCCGCTGCCCGCGCCGAGGCGATGCATTCGTCGGTGCGCCGGCTGGTCGTAAAGGCTCCGTGGGCGTTGGCGTTGGCCGTGACCAGATAATCGGACATGGCCTCAAGCACGGAACCCGGCACTTGCGATCCGCCGGGACCGTCGAAAAACACCGGAATACGTCCGTCGATTTCCCGGGAGAGCGCCGGAAAACGGGACCGCACCCAAAAAGGGTCGAGAAACGGCATAAGGAGCTCCTGTTGTTATTGTTATTGACGGATTTTTAGACAGACCGGCGGAGGGTTTTGTTTTCGGCTTGAAGAGAAAAACCGGGCAATCGGCATTTCATGTTTTTCGCCCGATCCGACTTTAATACGGAACCTTTTAACGATGCTTTCGAGGATGGGCTGAAACGCTGCCGGCCAATGCAACCGTACTCAAGCCCTGAAAAAATTAAGCGCTTCCGAGACCTGCTGCTTGGCGTCGTGCAAGGCTTGCAGCGACATGGACGGAGTCAGGGCGCTTTCGCCCAGTTTTGAATACGCCGGAAGCGTGTTAAGCGGCGGCAGGTTTTGCATCGGAGTTTTACCGAGCTGGCTGTGAAACCGGGCCAACAATACGATGTCGCTGAGCTGCAACTCCGGATTTTCATCGTGATACCAGTTCCCCGACTGGATGGGAATGTCGTGCAACCGTTCGGGAAAATGCCATTTTTGTAAAATGGCCTTTCCGAGAAGCCCTTGCAGAACCTCGATGGTTTGATCCATCTCTTCGTCGGTATAGTGCCCGGAACCTAAACTTTCGGCATAGGTAATGATCGGCAGGACGCCGATATTATGGGTCAGGCCGGCCAGCAACGCTTCGTCCGCATTGAAATGATTGCCGAGCCAGGCCAGCGTATAACTCAGACTGGCCACCTGAATGCTTTGCTTCCATATCTGTTGAATGCGCTCGTTCAGCTTCCTGTTCTTGCTCTGAAACAAATTATACATGCTGATGGTCATCACCAGGTTTTGCGTGGTTTTCAAACCCAGGCGGAACACGGCATCGTAGCTATTGGTAATCGGATCGAACGTGCGATAGACCGGACTGTTGACCACTTGAATCAGCTTGGAAGAAATCACCGGATCCAGGTTGATGATTTTCACGGCTTCGCCGATGCTGATTTCTTTTTGCAGCGCTCTACGCAAACGCAAAACCACGTCCGGCAAGGCAGGCACTTGCAATTCGTCGTTGCGGAACGCTTCGCAAATGCCGTTAAAAAGCAGGCTGTTCTTTAACTCGGCCGGCACGTCGTCCGGATGGATCAGAGCTCTGTGGTCGAGCACGGTGTCGGAACTGCGCCGAAGCAGCGACAAAGGCAGATAAACGATGCTGGCCGGCGATTTGGCGATCGCGCTGAAGTGATGCACGGCATTGGTCGACAACGGATAGCAGGCTTTGAAAGTAGCCGCATCCACGCCGTATCCGTTGCCGTTGCCGGCTTCGAGATACACTTCGCCGGCATAGAGATAGGTCAGCGAGTCGGACAGATCGCCCCGCTTGAAGATGATTTCTCCGGGATTAAAATCGATCACTCGAGCTTCCGCCGCCTCCAGTTCATCGACAGGCAACTCGCCTATCGGGATAAGCTTTTGCAGAAAGGCGATAGGCAGCGAGGTGATGTTGTCTTTCGATTTGGTTTCGGAATGCTGGGGTTTATCGGTGAGTTTTTTCAGAAATTTCCAGAACATAAGCGGTTGGCTGGCAAAGAAAATGGGACGAAGTTCTGCGACGGCATCGAAATAGATAATCCAACAATAGATAATCCCATTTGATAAGTCAAACTCTTACTATCGATGCCGTTCCCGGAGACGAAAAAGCAGCGTCATGCCGTCGAAGCGAAAGTTCCGGCAAAGCGGGGGATGCATCGGTCTTGTCCATCCGCGCCTTATGTCATCTAAAAAAAAGATATAGAAATCTAAATATATCGTTTCTTTAAAACAACAAGCTCATCTATTATTTGTTCGAAAGCAACAGAAAGCTGCCGGATGGGCACGATTCGAAGGCTCGTCAAGGAGCCTTCCCATTTTACAGGTGTATGAACATGACAACCGAAAGCCGAAGCAATCCAATCAAAAAACCGGACGCGGACGAAATCGTGAGTCATCTGAATCGGATGCTGAAAGAAATCCGGTTCGGCTCGATCGAGATCGTCATCCACGACAGCCGCGTGGTGCAGATCGAGCGCCGGGAAAAAATCAGGCCGGACGCGGCCAAAGCATAACGAAATCCAATCCAGCGGACTACCGAGGATGAGCCATTAGTTAAGTTAACAGCGAAAACCGGACAACCGGATGTCACTTTATCGGGGGAAAAATGAAATTCAACAAGCTTTTAATCTTATCCGCAGCCATCCAGGGACTGCTGGCCACTGGCGTTACGCAATCGGCAAATGCGGCTGACGATCATTCGGGCGGTGCCGCTCAAACAACGCCGAGTGAAGAAAATCTCGACATGAAAGCCAGGATCGAAGCGCGGAAAAAAGAAGTCGAAAAGGAAATCGCGGAAGAAGAGCAAAAAAAGAACGGCTATTACAAGGAAGCCGGCACTTACGGCACCAAGCGCCTGACCCAGCCGCCTTCTTACACGGTGAATCTGAGCAAGACCGGCATCGATTCGGTCAGGGACATCACCTGGCTCGACGTGGGCCTTGAAAATCGGACCCGCTACGAGCACCGGGACGACGATATCCGCCGCAGTAACCCGCTTCCTGACGCAGGCCCTGCCGCCAGACGCTCCTATGCGGGCGGCGTCGACGAGCCGGTTTTGCTGAAAACGCGCGCCTATCTTGGCCTCAAGGAGATTCTTGATCCCTTCCGCTTCGCGGTCGAAATCCAGGATTCCCGCCGCTACAACAGCCGGTTCACTCCCGATAACCGCGACGTCAACGAATTCGAATTCATCCAGGCTTACGGCGAGTTGTATTTCAAGGATGCCCTGGGTAGGGACGATCTGGGTACGAATCGGCCGCTCAGCATCAAGGCCGGGCGATTCAATTTCGAGTTTCTCGACCGCCGCCTGATCGCCAGCAACGAATGGCGCAACACCACGAACACCTTCCAGGGCTTTCAAGTCGCGCTCGGTCAGGACAAAAACGACTGGAGTATCGACGGGCTGGCGCTGCAACCTCTCGACCGCCTCAAGTACAACACCGACAAGCCGATCGAGCAGCAATGGTTTTACGGTGCGATCGGGCACTGGCGCAAATGGAGCCGATGGATCACTCTCGAACCTTACTATCTCGGGCTGAGAAAGGAAGACACCGGAATCGCGGGGGACAAGGACAATCGGGACATTATCGCGCCCGCTCTCAGAGCCTACGGTTTCATTCCCGGTACCGGCTTTAACTGGGACATGGACGCGATGTATCAATTCGGCCGCAGCAACGATAGAAATACCGGTCAGAGTCTGCAGCAGGATGCGTTCGGTTTCACCTTCGAGGCCGGCTATACCTTCGATCATCCGTGGAAACCCAGAATCAGCGCCCAATACGGCTACGCCAGCGGCGACAAGGATCCCACCGACAATAAGAACAACCGCTTCGAACGGTTCTTCGGTTTTGCCAGGCCCTGGAGCGCGGACGATTACATCATCATGGAAAACATCAGCGCGCCCAAACTGCGCCTGGAATTCGAGCCGACCAAAAAGCTGAAAATCGACACCGGTGTCGGCCTGTACTGGCTCGCCAGCGACCAGGACCGTTTCAACAACCTGTTCAGCATCCCGGATGCCAATAATTTCAACCGGGACCGCACCGGCGACAGCGGCGATTATCTTGGAAACTCGTTCGACATCCGGGCGCGTTACGAGCCTTTTGCGCATGTCAAGACCACCGTCGGCTACTCGCATTTTACGACGGGATCTTTCGTACGCAACCGGATGGTGGCGTCCAACGGCGGGGTTCCGGGATCTTTTGCCGATGACAGCGACTTCTTTTATATCGAAGTTCTGCTGAATGCGTTCAAGTAAAAATACGCCTGTTAATATCTATAAAACAGAAGTCAATATCATATTATATCATTTTTAATGAGTTTCTTGAGCGATTAAGATAACTCCGTAAATTAATTAGTCTTTTACTTATTTCAATCAAGAGGGAACCGATGAATACCAAATTTATATTGGCAGGCTTGCTGACGCTATCGCTGCTGCTCGGCGAAACCGCCTACGCCGACCGAACCCTGCTCAACGTGTCGTACGATCCGACCCGCGAGCTTTACCAGGACTTCAACCAGGAATTTATCAAATACTGGAAAGAGAAAACCGGCGAAACCGTCGACGTCCGGCAATCGCACGGCGGCGCCGGCAAGCAGGCTCGGGCCGTGATCGACGGTCTGGAAGCCGACGTGCTGACCCTGGCGATTACCGCCGACATCGACAACATCGCCCGGAGAACGCGGCTTTTGCCGAAAGACTGGCGGTCGCGTCTGCCCAATAACAGCATCCCTTATACCTCGACCATCGTCTTCCTGGTGCGCAAAGGCAATCCGAAAGGCATCAAGGACTGGGACGATCTGGTCAAGGAAGGCACGGTGGTGGTCACGCCGAATCCGAAGACCTCGGGCGGAGCCCGCTACAACTATCTGTCGGCGTGGGCGTTCGCCGAGAAAAAATACGGCAGCAAGGACGCCGCCAAGGATTTCGTGAAAAAGCTCTACAAGAACGTGCCGGTGCTCGACTCCGGCGCGCGGGGCGCGACCACGACCTTTCTGCAGCGCGGCATCGGCGACGTGCTCTTGACTTGGGAAAACGAAGCCTATCTCGCGATCAAGGAGCTGGGCGAAGGCCAGGTCGATATCGTCGTGCCGCCCACCAGCGTGCTGGCCGAAACGCCGGTCGCCGTGGTCGACGGCGTGGCCGACAAGCACGGCACGCGCGATCTGGCCGAAGCCTATCTGCAGTTTCTGTATTCGCCGGTCGGGCAAAAGCTGGCGGCGAAACATTATTACCGTCCGAGCGAGCCCAAATACGCCGATCCGGCCGATATCGCCCGCTTTCCCAAGCTGGAGCGTTTCCGGGTGGACGACGTGTTCGGCGGTTGGGACAACGTCCAGGAAGAGCATTTCGACGATAACGGCATCTTCGACCAGATCTACGAACCTTAAATAAATCACTATGAACTACCCTGACAGAGGCGTTCGATCATGAGACAAAGTCATATTCTGCCGGGCTTTCGCCCGGCCCTGGGGTTCACCCTGTTCTATCTGGGCCTGGTGGTGCTGATTCCGCTCAGTACCTTGATTTTCAAAAGCCTGCTCCTGAGCTGGGACGAGTATCTGGCGATCCTGACCAATAAGCGGGTCATCGCCTCGTTCCGGGTCAGTTTCACGACCTCGCTGATCGCGGCGGGGGTCGCCAGCTTGTTCGGTTTTATCATCGCCTGGACCTTTGTCCGCTACCCTTTTCCCGGAAAGCGCCTGCTCGACGCCCTGATCGACCTGCCGTTCGCGCTGCCGACGGCGGTCGCCGGGATCGTGCTGGCGACGATCTATCAGCCCAGCGGTCTGATCGGCCAATGGCTGATGAACAGCTTCGGCGTCAAGGCGGCCTACAATCCGACCGGCATCGTGATCGCGTTGATTTTCATAGCTCTTCCGTTCGTCGTTCGCACCGTGCAGCCGGTCCTGCAGGAATTCGACGGGGCGATGGAAGAAGCCGCCTCCACCTTGGGCGCATCGCGCTGGCAGGTTTTTTTAAAAGTGATTTTTCCCAATACGTTTCCGGCGCTTTTGACCGGCTTTGCCCTGGCTTTCGCCCGCGGCATCGGCGAATACGGCTCGGTCATCTTCATCGCCGGCAATCTGCCGTATGTCTCGGAAATCGTGCCCTTGATGATCATCACCAAGCTGGAACAGTACGAATACGCCGGCGCGACGGCCATCGCCCTGACCCTGCTCACTTTCTCGTTCCTGATGCTGCTGGTGATCAACCTGCTGCAGTACTGGGTGCGCAAACGTTCCGGCCAACTCTAGGAGGATAACGACATGAACGCCATCACCATTCCCGCAACTGAACTGCAAACACAGGCCCGCCGGCGCGCGCTGCACGACCCGGACTGGGTCCGCTGGGGACTGACCGCCGTCACCGTCGGCTTCATTTTTTTGTTCCTGTGCCTGCCGGTGGCGATCGTCATTACCGAAGCCTTCGCCAAGGGCTGGCAGGCTTACTGGTCGGCTTTGGCCCGGCCGGAAACCCGGTCGGCCATCGAACTGACGCTGCTGACCGCGCTGGCGACCGTGCCGCTTAATACCGTTTTCGGCATCGCCGCCGCCTGGGCGATCACCCGGTTCGAATTTCCGGGCAAAAGCCTCTTGACCACGTTGATCGATCTGCCGTTTTCGGTATCGCCGGTGATTTCGGGCCTGATCTTCGTGCTCTTGTTCGGAGCCCAGGGCTGGTTCGGCGAATGGCTTTCGGCGCACGACGTCAAGATCATTTTTGCGGTGCCCGGCATCATTCTGGCCACTTTGTTCGTCACGTTTCCGTTCGTAGCGCGGGAATTGATTCCGTTGATGCAGGAAATGGGCAGCGAAGAGGAAGAGGCCGCGCTGTCGTTGGGCGCCGGCGGCTGGAAGACTTTCTTCCTGATTACCCTGCCCAACATCAAATGGGGGCTTTTATACGGAGTGCTTCTGTGCAACGCCCGCGCGATGGGCGAATTCGGCGCGGTGTCGGTGGTATCCGGCCACATCCGGGGCCTGACCAATACGCTGCCGCTGCACGTGGAAGTCAGCTACAACGAATACGATTTCGTCGGCTCTTTCGCCAGCGCCTCGATTCTCGCCGGCTTGGCCATTGTCACGCTGATTCTGAAAAGCATTCTGGAATGGAAAAAACGATAAACAGGTTGGGTTTACCCTAAAGGGCATAAAAGGCGTTAGCCGTAACCCAACAAATCGAAGCCAACAATTGCCGGGTTTCGCTATCGCGCTTGTGCCCTTTAGGGTAAACCCAACCTACAAATTAAAACCTGGACCCCAACCATGAGCATCCTTCTTTCGAACATCAGTAAAAATTTCGGCGCGTTTTCCGCGCTGAACCACATCAATCTCGAAATTCCCGAAGGCGAACTGGTCGCCTTGCTGGGGCCGTCGGGCTGCGGCAAGACCACGCTGCTGCGCATCATCGCCGGACTGGAGCAGCCGGATCAAGGGCGCGTCTTGCTCCGGGGCGAGGATAAGACCGAGCACCACGCCAGTCACCGCGGCATCGGTTTCGTGTTTCAGCATTACGCGCTGTTCCGGCACATGACGGTATTCGACAACATCGCCTTCGGCTTGCGGGTCAAGCCGAAAAAAGAACGCCCGACCGAAGCCGCCATCGCCGAGAAAGTCCATGATTTGCTGAGCCTGGTGCAACTCGACTGGCTGCACGACCGCTATCCCGACCAGTTGTCCGGAGGCCAACGCCAGCGCATCGCCCTGGCCCGCGCCCTGGCCGTGGAGCCGTCGGTTTTACTGCTGGACGAACCGTTCGGCGCGCTCGACGCCGGCGTGCGCAGGGATCTTCGCCAATGGCTTCGGACGCTGCACAACGAGCTGCACGTCACCACGATTTTCGTGACGCACGATCAGGAAGAAGCGATGGAGGTCGCCAGCCGCGTTGTGGTGCTCAACCACGGCCATATCGAGCAGCAGGGCTCGCCCAGCGAAATCTACGACCATCCGGCCAATGCTTTCGTCTCCCGTTTCATCGGGCAGACCAATGTATTTTCCATTGAAAACGAAGACAGCCACTGGCTGAAGGAAGCGGGCATTCTTCTGGATGAACCTAAAGGCTCGACGGCCCATGTGCGCCCGCAGGACATCGAAATCGAAAAAATCGCCGACCTCGACTTATCCGGCTTCATCCTGAAAGACTGGCAGCACCTGGGCGCCCTGATCCGCGTCGAACTGACCCAAAGCAAGCCGAGCGGAGCAGCCGCCACCGTTTTTGCCGAAATGCCCAACGACCGATTCAAGCGCCTGCAGCTCGACAGGGGAGACAGGGTGGCGGTGCGAGTGAGGAATGCGCATTGGTTTCATTGAAGGTTAAAGCGAAGCAGGTAGAGGGCTTGTTAGTATTGAAGGTTATTCTTGATAATCGGTCATTGTGTTGGGTTACGCTGCGCTAACCCAATCCACGCACTGAGCCATCGGCCAAACATCGGTTTACAGTTTGGCCTCTTTTTTAAACTGTACGATGGCGATACCCACCGCGTTCGAAGCTTGCGCATAGGGCGTTCCGGCATTTAACATGTTTTCAGCTTCATCGTATTTCCTTGCGTTAATGATCTGCGCGACCTTGCTGGCTTCGGTATGAAACAGGGCGTGCTTGGCTACGCATTGCTTGTAACTTTGCAGCGACCCGAATTTCGTCTTGGCTTCGCTGTGAAGCCATTTCCCGAGCTCGCAGCAGTTGTCTTTGGAAATGGTGGCAACGTCCATGGTTTCTTGTGTGTTGATGGCGGAACGGAATTTAAGCTTCCATTCTGCGTGCTTTTCAAGGGCTTGGTTCAAATCCATCTTGCTCTCCTCTGTGGGTTTATATGGCGTATTAACTATAGCTAAGGCATCTTAAAAGACAAGAAATCGCAGCCTGGTAGGGTATGCATTGCATACCTTTTTTAAATCTATTTCAAAGGAATGCTCTAGAAATGGTATGCGGTGCGTACCCTACAATTCACTTCATTTTTCGGAAGCTTGGCATGCATACTTCCACGATTGAAATCGAGGTTCCTGCCGCTGAAAACACCACGGTTTCAGAGGATACTCTGAGCGTTGACTTGAACGATGGCCGAACGATCTCCGTCCCGCTGGCGTGGTATCCGCGCTTAATTTGCGCAACCCGATCGGAGCGGAATAATTGGCGCCTGATCGGAAAAGGCTATGGAATACATTGGGAGGACATCGACGAAGACATCAGCGTAGAAGGGCTATTGGCAGGTAAGCCTTCGGGCGAAAGTCAAACCTCATTCAAGAAATGGCTCGCAAGCCGTCCACTCCAATCTTCCTGACCACTGCGAGTTCAGTAGAATGCGGTGGCGCCAGGAACCGCGCTTGTGCCCTTGAGGGTATCCATCGCGAACGATGCGGTTCGTTTCCTTACAGCAATCCCACAATTCAATTTATTCGCGGCTATTCTGCATCACCTTGTCGTGATGGTTCGGGTCGTGCCGATCCTGTCCCTTGGTGTTTTCGCAGCCCGAAAGAAATATCAGCAAGAAAAGCAACAACGCGGAAGTTTTCATCGTTCTCTCCTTCATCAAAGATTGGCCGAGGCGGATAACATAGCAGATTATGGAGCCGCTCAATAAGAAAATCTTGTCTAAAAAGGATCTTATCCGAATGAATCCCGGCAAATAATGCTCGTCGAACGACAATGGCACCGTCGATATCGTCGCCTTGCCACAGGCAGGGATGATCTGCGATAGTAATTGCGTCCTTTGGAGGTAGCCGCCATGATCGATCCAGCGCCGGAAACGCTATTGCCGTATTGTCCTACCAGTCTGACCGAGCAATTGCTAACCGGAGGGCCGAGGATTTTGCTGTACGGCGAGGCAGGCATCGGCAAGTCCTACCTGGTTAACGAACTGGCCCGGATCTTCGCCGAAAAGGGTCTGTCCTGCTCCTGCATCACCGCCGATCCCGGCTCGCCCCTGTTCGGTTTGCCGGGCACCGTGTCTTTGGGGCAGTGGCGGAAAGAAGGCTGGCAAGTCTCGTCATTCGAAGCCTTGTGCTCGTTGGATGCGGGCCGCTTCCGCCTGCCGCTTCTAACCGCGGTCGGCCGGTTGAGCCGCAAGGTACCCACGGGTCTGCTGCTGGTCGATTCCCCCGGCGTGGTTCGGGGGATCGCCGGAGCCGAATGGCTGACCGGCGTGGCCGAACTGCTGAACATCGACACTGTGCTGGTGCTGAACCGCCGGTCGAAACCGCTGCCGTTAAGGCAGGAGCTGTCGTCCTTGGGCATTCACATTCTTGCCGTTCATGCGCATCCCGATGCCTGTCATCCCGGCCAAACGGCCAGAACGCGCAAAAGAACCGAACGGTGGCGCGCTTATCTCGAGACCCTTCAGGACATAGCGGTTCACCTTGACGACCTTCATTTGATCGGCGCGCCGCCGCCTATCGACGTGCCGGCGGCCTGGAACGGCCGCCAATGCGCCTTTGTCGAGCCCGGCCGGACCGTGAGCATCGGCGAAATCGTTGCCCTGGAACAGAGGCGGCTTCGAATCCGTCTGCCCAGGGCGGCATCGACCACCGGCATTCTGCTGGTGCGCGATGCCCGCAGCGAGAAAAACGGCCTGCTGGTCAGCGCCAGGCCGTTCACTTCCGGCAATCTGCAATTTTTGCCGCCGCCCGACGCCCTGCCCTATCGGGCCAGGGATGACGGCGGAGGACCCAGGCCCGTCGCCCGATTGCGCGGCGGTTTCGCGACGATGATCAACGGCGTTTTCGGTGACCCGCTGCTGCATCTTAGGCTCCGCCAGCGCCAACGCAGCCTGCTGTTCGATCTTGGCGACTCCGGCCGCCTGCCCACCCGCATCGCCCATCAGGTCAGCGATGTCTTCATCAGCCATGCCCATATCGACCATATCGGCGGCTTTCTCTGGCTGTTGCGTTCCCGTTTCGGCGATTTTCCAAGCTGTCGCCTGTACGGTCCGCCGGGACTGGCCGCGCATATCCGGGGCCTGATCGCCGGCGTGCTCTGGGACCGCATCGGCGATGCCGGGCCGCGGTTCGAAATCGTCGAAATTCACGGTGATCGCTTGCGCCGGACCCGGCTGCAGGCCGGCCTAAGGGAAGGCGTTGCGCTTCCCGAAGTGCCGCTTGCGAACGGAATCGTCCTGGACGATCCGCTGTTCCGCGTCCGCACCGCGACGCTGGACCATCTCACACAGGTACAAGCTTATGCTTTCGAGAGCAAGCCCAGCATCAGCGTCGATAGCGCCGTGCTCAAAGCGATGGGCCTTCCGCCCGGCCCCTGGCTGAACCGTCTGAAGGCGCTGATCGGCAAGGGCGACGGCGAAACGATGATGCCATTGCCCGACGGCAACCGCCGGAAGGCAGCGGAGGTAGCCGCACAGCTTCTGATCGTCAGGCCCGGAGAAAAGCTGGTCTATGCGACCGATCTGGCCGATACCGCAGCCAACCGGAAAGCACTCAGCACCCTGGCGGAGCGCTCCGACTTTTTTTTCTGCGAGGCCGCCTTTCTCGAAGACGATGCCGATCAGGCGCAGCGCACCGGCCATTTGACGGCAAGGGCCTGCGGCGAAATCGCAAATCTGGCCGACGTCAAGCAACTGGTGCCGTTCCATTTTTCCCGGCGCTATGAAAACCGGCCCGAAGCCGTCTACCGGGAAATCGGCGCGGTCTGTTCAAGAGTCGTCACTCCTGCGCAAAGCGGCAAGAACGATTGAAACGCAAACAGGGCTTTCATTCCCGTCTTGAATCGAAGGCGACTATCCAAAATCGTCGAAAAAGTTTATAGTACCGAGTAAAAATAACCGTTTATCAAGCAGTTAAATCGGCTTATCCGTTTTTTGACGTCCATTGAAAGGACGCAGTTCCTGCTCACGTTCCGGAAAACTCATGAGTATCGGCATAAAAATAAGCAAATACTGGGGCTTCATTTTCTGGATTTGCCTGCTATTGATTCTTTTTCTGTCTTTAATGCCCACCGTGCCTCATATGCCGACTACGGGTTGGGACAAGACCAACCATCTTGTTACTTTCGCTTTTCTGTCCGTTCTGGGACGCAAGGCCTATCCGGAGCGTCATGCGGCGCTGTTCCTGGGGTTGCTGTTTTACGGGGGGCTCATCGAATTATTGCAGTTCTTTACGCCTTCCCATTTCGCGGAATGGGAAGACTGGGCCGCGGATGGCTTGGGGTTGGTTATCGGAGGGAGGCTGGAAGGTTTATTCTACAGGTCCGGCCGCGCTTCTTATTCGGAATGAGAGGCGGTAGGGATTTTTTCCGACCGATACGCGGTGAAACCCGGTCCGGACCATCGTCCGTTAACCGTATTGAGCTCAATCGATCGGCGCGGGTTTCAAACAGGTAGATATTTCACTTTCCCACTTTGGATGCCGGCGAACAGGATCCGGATATCAGTTAAGGATCTCCTGAAACTTTTTATCTTGTCCGAATCTCTTACTTATCCGGTTTAAAAATAAATAAAGGAGCAGTCGTGTTTGCCGGACGGGATGGCCGAAGCACCAACTATTCAGATCCAGACAACAAATTGCGGGCGCTAGCCGAAGGAGACTGACAATGAGCAAAATCCTAGTTTTGTATTACAGCATGTATGGACATGTCGAAACCCTGGCGAAGGCGGTGGCCGAGGGGGCGCGTTCGGTTGAAGGCGTTGAAGTTGTCGTCAAGCGGGTGCCCGAACTGATGCCGGAAGACAAGGCGCGCAAGGCCGGGGCGAAACTGGATCAGGAGGCGCCCATCGCCACGACGGACGAGTTGCCGGATTACGACGCGATCATTTTCGGGACGCCCACCCGTTTCGGCAACATGTGCGCCCAGATGCGCAATTTCCTCGATCAGACCGGAAAGCATTGGACTCAGGGCTCGCTGATCGGCAAGGTGGGCAGCGTCTTTACCTCCACTGCGACCCAGCACGGCGGTCAGGAGACCACCGTTACCTCGTTTCATACGACGCTCTTGCACCACGGCATGGTCATCGTCGGCGTGCCGTATTCCTGCCAGGGGCTAGTCAACATGAATGAAATCACCGGCGGCTCGCCTTACGGCGCGGCGACGCTGGCGGGCGGCGACGGCAGCCGCCGGCCGTCGGAGAACGAATTGGCCATCGCCCGATTTCAAGGCGAGCATGTGGCGAAAATCGCCAAAAAGCTGGCGGCGTAACGAGTCGAGCCTCTTCTAACCGTGATAGGTTGGGTTGCACGCTTTTTGCAACCCAACATCGATCGGCATCCCAATCCTGTTGGCTTGGCTACGTCAACCGCAACCCGCGTGGTCCTCATAGCGTTTTTGATGCAGCCGAACGGTTCTTTCATTATTGAAAAACGCTCTCGGCGACCGGCTCTGCCAATGACGAGGGCTCCGAATACATATCGAAATTGCCGCCTTCGATCAGGTCGAAGCGGGCCAGTTGCGCCATGAAGGCCTGTTCCCCGCGGTCGATCTTCAGGATCGTTTGCGCGCCCGCCGTATCCAGCAGTTCTTTCAAGCGGCTCAATGCCCTGGGTAAAATGCACTCGGCCACGTATTGCTGCGAAGCATGGACGCGAATGTAGTCCGGTGCGATCCGTGTCACCAAATCCCAGATGCCGGTCATCGAATTCAGATTGCCAGTGTTGAGCGCGATCCGGTAGCCTCGGCTTCGGTAATTGTTCAACCCGGTCAAAAGCCGGTCCTGATGGGACACGTACAGGCTATTCAGAGTCATCGCAATCACCACGTTGCGGGTGGACAGTCCGCAGCGGTCGATCACTTCGGCAAAATAAGCTCCGTGATCGCGCCGGACTCCGACCACGTGCCGGGGATCGACCTCCAGAAACAGCACTTTATCCGGAGTGACGATAGGAAGGTAGTTCAGCATGTGCACGGTGCGGGTCAACCGGTCCAGATTGATGATGGTGTCGAAATCGGACTGGCCCTCATCGGCGGCCGCCGGGGAATTTTCGATGACATGTCTCTGTATCGCAAAGGGGTCGTGCGTCGCCACCGAGCAGGCGACCGTATGGCCGATGATCTTCAAGGGATCGGCAAGAGGCCTGACCGAGGTGAACACGCTGCCGACCCGTATCGGACCGAACAGTCCGCCGACTTGTCCGCCCTGCAAGATTAAAGGACGAAAATGAGCGCGATGCTCTTGTTCGAACCGGTCGTTAAAATATTCGACTAATTGTTGTAACGGCATAATTTTTTCCTGTGTTAATAATTCGCGGTGACGAGTCTGTTTTGCTAAGTTTCAGCCTCCGGCCTGCTGGCCGGGATGCCAGGCGTTTTTTTGCTTGAGCCAATAAGCGGCGGAATTCGGTCTCGACAGACAGAATCCCTGGCGAAAGCGCGCTCCGGACTGTTCCGCAAGAGCCAATTGCTCGGGCGTATCGACCCCCTGAACAATGGCGACGCTGCCGGATTGATGGATCAACTCCACCAGCGTGGGCAAGGAACGTCGGGCTTTGTCATCCTTTACCGCCGCGTGCAGGAGGGAGTTGTCCAGTTTCACGAAATCGGGGCTGATCCGCCACAATCGCTTGAAATCGCTGCGTTCCTTGCCGAAGTCCGAAACCGCGATCTTGAATCCGCTTTGGCGAAAATTCCTCAGCGCCTTGTCCAGCAGCGGCGAATCTTCCTGATCGCTTTCCTCCAGTTCGATCACGACGCGCCCGGGCGGCACCGAAAGCGACTGCACGATGCCTTCGAATACCTTGCCGTGCGTATCGACGCGGCTCAACAAGGCCGGATGAACGTTGATGAAAAGCAGATCCCGGGCGGAGCTGAACGGAAGAAAATTCAGCAGATGGAGCGTTCGGCAGATCCGGTCGAAAATAACCAATCCTCCGGTTTTCTCGATGTACCGGAAGACAAAAGGCGTCTCCACTTGTAACGTTCTGCCGAGCGAAGGCCTGAGCAGCGCTTCGTAGCCCAGAATACCGCCTTCGCCTGCAACCAGCGGCTGAAATACGCTTTCAAGATGGAACCCCCGATACCGGCCGAAATATTGACCGGCTTTGCCGGGAAGCAGATGTTCTTGAAAATCGTGCAGCAACGCGTCCTGCATTTTTTCGTTCAAGGTCGTGATGAGAGTGCTGGTCATTTTCCTGCTCCTGTGGTGTTGTTCAATAATGCAAAGCCAGGGTGAAAGTCCTGAGAATTCGGTATCCGCTAAACCAGTCCGCCGCTCTTCTTCATAAGCCAAAGGCTTCGTTCGCCGAAAAAATGGCGGGCAAAGCCCGCCGAGCGGGGTATCAACTTTCGGCAAGAGACAGAACGAGCCTTGGGATCGTCCGGTCCATTCATGACGGACCGCGGCAATGGGGATTATCTTAGGAAAAATTTGATTTTTAATAAAACGATAAGATTAGAAATATATATCTTATTTTTTGATATATACAGCCTCAACGTCTTCTTTCTAGCATTTAAGATAATTCTTGACAGATGAGTTTGAAGACAGTAAAAAACAGATGGGTCCGGGCGGTAATGCGCCGCCCGCCCGGGAAATTCCGGCCGGATGAAAGAATCGGCGCCATAGCCGTCCTGCCGGGCTTTGAAAGCACTACCGTTTGCAACTTCTTTCTTGATTTTTACCTGGATCGTTAGGGAGGTTAGCCATGCCGTACAAGCTCATCGTATCATTCATCGGCTGCTGTTTCACTCTGGCCCTTGCCGGCTGCGAAGACAAGTCGAATACCCCACCGCCGCCGAAAACGGAGATTTGCGGCACCATCAAGGGAATTAGCTGCCCTACGGGGCAATACTGCGACTTCGGAGTCGGTCAGTGTAAGGTAGCCGATGCCCAAGGCACCTGCAAGACCCGGCCCGACGTTTGCACCAGGGAATTCCGGCCGGTCTGCGGCTGCGACGGCAAGACTTACGGCAATGCCTGTACCGCTGCGGCGGCCGGCGTCTCCATCGACCACGAAGGAGAATGCGCTCCGGCCAATCCGCAGGCCTGTGGGGGCATCGCCGGAACTCAATGTCCCGAAGGCCAAAGCTGCGTCGACGATCCCACGGACAGTTGCGATCCCGCCCAGGGCGGCGCCGATTGCGGCGGAATCTGCAAGAGCCAGTGACCATCGCCGCCGTCTGCAAGAACGCGTGACCCGGCTTTCCAGTTGGAGGCCGACGGCAACCGGGATCGGTAAGGGGTTGCCGTTGTTTTTCATTCACCGAAAGATCAGGGCGCCGATAAAATGGCGAAAGGAAAGGCGTTAAACACGTCCCGCACCCGAAGTTGAAGATGATCTTCGGCGGGCGTGGCGGCCATTTTGCGCCGAGAAAACCATTCCCGATAGTCCGTCGGCGCATCCGGCGGCAGTTCCAGCCAGGTATTGTCCCAAAAACCCTGAAACGGCGGATCGAATCCCGCATTGAACAGCGAGGCCGTTAACCTCGGGACCACGATAACGGCAAAATCATCCGGAATCTTTCTGGCATAGGCGAGACAGTGGTCGGCGTGCCTGCCGCGGACGCTGATTTTAATGTATTCGCCTTGCTGGAATAACGCGGAATGGCGAAGCCGGAAACGTAAGGTCAGGGTAACCGTGAACAGTTTGATGCGCCCGTCGTCCATGGTCCCCAGCAAGGCATCAATCAGCGGCCCTCGGTCGCCGTCCGACTCGGCCAGCAACGCTTCCATCTCGTCCAGAATTCGTTCGTGCCGGTGAAAATCGATCGGACGCCGGTTGTCGGGATCGACCAGGGTAAACTGCCATAATTCGCTTCCCTGGTACAAATCCGGCACGCCGGGCGAAGTCAGGTGCAGCACGGTTTGCGCCAGAGCATTCAAAAGGCCCGGTTTTCGGATTTGTTTTTCGAAATGGACGAAGTCCGTTAGAAACGGCGACCGGGTTTTGACGTCCAGGCACCGGCAAACGAAATCGTCCACCGCCTGCTCGTAAGCTTCGTCGGGATTGACCCAGGAAGTCTCCTGTTTGGCTTCCCGGATCGCCTTGATCATATAGTTGCGGATCCGCTCCCGGTAACGTTCCAGTTCCGGATCGGTCAAAGCCGCCAGCGGCCAGGTTCCGATCAGGACCTGATAAAACAGATACTCGTCATTGCGGGTGATGTGTTTTTTACGCGCTTTGGACCGGTGCGGCCGGTTCAATTTATGCCAGCGGATGACGGCTTCCTGCCATGGCCTGGGCATTTCACTCAAAACGTTGAGTTTCGCCCGAACGTCGGCGCTGTGCTTGCTGTCGTGCGTAGACAAGCTCAGAAGACTGTGCGGCCATTTCCTGAGCCGTTCCTGATTGATGTGATGAAAGGCATTCACCGAAGTGCCGAAGCAGCCCGGATCGCCGCCCACCTCGTTCAAGGAAACGAGGCGGTGGTATTCGTACAGCGCGGTGTCCTCATAGCCTTTGGCCATGACCGGAGCGGTATACTGCTGCAGTTTCATCACGAACCGGAGCAGATCCCGGCTCGCCACCATCGGATTCGGTTCCAGCAACAGAACGCTCCGGATGAAATCGAATACGGTCTTGTCGGCGGCGCGGCTTCGCTGCCTGCCGCATTGAACCGCCCAATGGATGTACTGGCCGTCTTTCTTGCTGGGCGGCTCGCTGTTGATGTAAGTACGGTACACCGGAAAGCAGGCGACGACTTCGGTCAAAGCCTGCCGCAAGGCATTCAGGGTATAGTCGCGGGTTTTATAACTGGCCTGCGCGATTCTGTTGAGCTGATTGGCGAGCACGGTGAGTTCACTGGCCAGCAGCGTGGCGATCACGAACTTTTTGGCCTGGTAAACCACTTCGCCGAAATCCTTCCGCTCCTTGATAAACTGTCCGTAACAGCGCGTCAGAACCGGTTCCGCCCGGCTGTCGATGAAAACGCCGTTGACGGCATTGGCGTATTCGTAACCCGTCGTGCCGTGAATCGCCCAGTCGCTCGACAGATATTCGTAATTGGCGACGATTTTTTCGGCCACGACGTAAACGGGCGGCGTACTGGGCGGCGGCTCGATGCCGAGAGCCTCCGAGAGTTTGCGGCAGAGACGCTGATAGTAAGCCACGGGATCGTACAGTCCGTCGGCATGATCGATTCTGAGCCCCTGGATTTTACGCTCCGCGATCAGCGACAGAATGAACCGGTGCGTGGCGTCGAAAACCTGTTCATCCTCGACGCGGACGCCGGCCAGATCGTTGACGTCGAAAAATCGGCGATAATTGATTTCATCGCCGGCGACGCGCCAGTAGGCCAGACGGTAAACCTGCTGTTCCAGCAGGGCGTGCAGTTCACTGCTTTCTCCCACCGAGCGGTTGATTTCGTCGAGGCGGGCTTCGATGTGCCGAAGAACCGGCGGATTATCGGCACAAAGGCGGGCAAGATGTTTCTTGAACACTTCTTTGTCCCGGTTGCGCTCCTCCTTCTTTTCTTCCGTCGTTTCGGTGCGCTGCGGCAATTTGCTGAAGCTGTTTTCGAGCGTCTGATATTCCAGAAAGACCGGATCGTCGGCGGCGAACGTTTTTTTCAACGCCTCATGCTGGGAATTCAGGATGAACGGGTAGGTCTGCGGATCCACCGGAAAACAATGCTGATGGTAATCGATGGCAAACTCGCCTTTGAACACATCGAAAAACAATTTTAATTCATGCTGTTCCAGGATGTCCCCGTACGGGCCGCCCAGAACGGGAACCAGGATTTTGTTTTGCAGCGCCCGATTGCCGGGATGCCAGTCGATGTCGAAAAAAGAGGCGTAAGCCGAAGTCTGTCCGTTCTCCAGCACGTCGAGCCACCACTCGTTATTGTTGCCCATGATGCCGACGTGGTTCGGCACGACGTCCATGATCAGGCCCATGCCGTTTTTCCGCAGTTCGGCAACAAAACGCTCGAAATCTTCCCGGCTGCCGATTTCGGGATTGATGGTATTGTGATCGACGATATCGTAACCGTGGCTGCTGCCGGGACGCGCTTTCAAAAAAGGCGAGGCGTAACAGTGGCTGATGCCGAGCCGGCGCAGATAGGAAAGGTAGCGGGTCGCTTCGGTGAAATTGAATTGCTTGTTGAACTGCATGCGATAGGTAGCGACGGGAATCGCCGCTTCGCTCGGGGGCGGCGCCAGTTTCAGCGTGCCGCCTTCGGTGTCGGCGAGAGCCGGAAACTTCGCATGCCATTCGTTCATGACTGCGGCTCCTCGAGATAAATCAGCACCGACCAGGGACTTAGGCGCCCGAGACGAAATTCATCCTGCAAATCGCCGGCGCTGGCATACAATATTTGACCTTCCGGCGGATGATCCAGAGAAATCGGCTCCCGGCCGAGATTCGCGTTCAACAGCAGCACGGAACCGTCGTTCAATCGCCAGCGCACATGAATCGCCCGATCTCCCAGCAACCGGAAGCCGGCTTGCCCGCCGCCTAGATTTCCTATCCTCGGAATAATCTCGCGTTTCCGGATGCGCAGCAATTCGCGGTGGAATTCCAGCCAGTGCCGGTGGTGCGGCAGCTCGATTTCCTCCCAGAACAGTTTGGCGGACTGAAAGGTTTGCGGCGCGCCGGGCAGCGGCATCTGGCTCAGCACCTCATCGTCGGCGAACGCCGGAAACCCGGAGAATTCCCGGCGGCGGCCCGCCGCCACTTGCTCGGCCAGTTCCTCGGGAAAATCCACAAAATAAGGAAAAGGCGACGAACAGGCCCATTCCTGCCCCATGAACAACAGCGGCGGAAAGGGCGCAAGCAGGAGCAGCGCGGTAGCCGCCCGCACCGCTTCCGGGATGGACAGATCGGTAATCCGTTCGCCCAAAGGCCGGTTGCCCACCATGTCGTGATTCTGTAAAAAGGAGATGAAAGCCGTCGGCGGCAGATCCGAGGACGGTTTGCCTCTCGGCCGGCCTTGCCGATAAGCAGACTTCTCGCCCTGATAAGCGAAGCCTTCGGTCAGGCAGCGCCCCAGATGGCGCATCGGTTGCTGTCCGTAATCCCGGTAATAGCCGAAAGTCTCCCCGGTCAGCAGCACGTGCAGGGCGTGGTGCAGATCGTCATTCCACTGGGCATCGAAAAAGCGACGAGGATGTGCCGGATCGTGCCGCAGATACTGCGGAGCATTGTTGTCGTTTTCCAGCATCAAATACACCTGCCGGTCGAAGCCGGGCCATTGCCGCACCGTTTCAGCCAGTTCCTCGAGAATGCCGGGCGAATTGTCGTCGAAAATGGCATGAACCGCATCCAGCCTCAATCCGTCGAAATGATATTCTTCCAGCCAGTACAGCGCGTTGTGAATGAAATACTGCCGCACCCAGCGGCTGCCGGAAAAATTGAAGGCGTCGCCCCAGGGAGTGAGAAAACGGTGGGTGAAAAAATTCGGCGCGTATTGCCGGAGATAATTCCCTTCCGGCCCGAAGTGGTTGTAGACCACGTCGTTGAAGACCATCAGGCCTTTGCCGTGCGCGGCGGCGATCAGATCCTTCAGGTCGTCCGGCGTGCCGTAGCTGCTGTCGGGTGCAAACGGCAAGACACCGTCGTAGCCCCAGTTGCGCTGGCCGGCGAACTCCGCGACGGGCATGAGCTGGATCGCGGTCACGCCCAGATCGACCAGATGATCCAGGCGGTTTTTTACTCCGGCGAACGTGCCTTCCGGGCTGAACGCGCCGACGTGCAGCTCATAAATGACCGTATCTTCCCAGGGGCCGGCCTGCCAGCCGTGGTCCTGCCAGCGATAAGCCGACGGGTCGACGACCTGGCTGGAACCGTGCACGTCCCACGGCTGATAGCGGGATGCCGGATCGGGCACGTAATGAGTGCCGTTGATCAGATACTGGTAATAAAAACCGCTGCTGGCCAGCTCGGTCGTGATGCCGAACCAGCCGTCGTCTTCAGCCGCCATGTGCAGCCGGAATTCGGGCGCTGCGCCCTGCAGGCATAATTCGACCCGTTGGGCGCCCGGCGCCCACAAGCGAAAATTGACCCGGCCGTCATCCAAGATCCGGGTTCCGAAAGGCATCGGATGACAACTGTGAACGTCGGTCATGGCCACTAGTCAACTCAGTTCCAGCCGGTCGACGGCGCCGTACTGGAGGGAGACCAATAAAGTCAGATACTCGCGCAATTGCCGGGTCAACAGAAAGTTTTCGCGGACGAACTCCCTGCCTTTGTTGCCCATCTCCAGCATTTGCTGCTTCTGGTTGAACAGATAGCGGATACGCAGGGCGGCGCCTTCCGGCGTATTCACCAGAAAACCGGTATGAAAATCGATCACCTGCAGACGAATGCCGCCGGTATCGCCGCCGATCACCGGCTTGCCTTTCCATAACGCTTCGGTGACGGTCAAACCGAAACCCTCCCTAGTGGATTTCTGCAGCACGATATCGGACAGCCTCTGCAGCGCGTTGATCGTGCGATGGGCGTCCGGCGGCAGCAGCAATATTTTAATGTCGGGATCCTCGCCCGCGGCGAGGCGCACTTCGCTGAGCACGGCCTCGCCTTCGGGATCGTCGCTGGCGCCGCCTCCGGCCAGCACCAGTTGCAAGGAAGGAATGTATTTTTTCGCCAGCTTATAGGCTTCGATAACGCCTTGCGGATCTTTGAAGCGGTCGAAACGGGAAATCTGAGTGATCAGCGGCGCCTCGGGAGCCAGTTCGAAACGCTGCCGGACAGCGTCCAGTTCGTCTTGAGCCAGCTCCACGTTCTTTTCGCTTAAGGGGTCGATGCTGGGCGAGACGATGTAGGAAGGATGGGGCAGCTTCTGCACGAACTGCGGCAAAGAAAAAATGCTGGCGTCGTAATTCCGGATGAAGCGATCGATAAAGCGCCAGGTTCCGCGATGCGGATGACTGGCGTCGATATGGCAGCGCCAGATCCATTTGCCCTTGCGCTTGGGACAGAACGACAGCAGCGCCATCGGTTGCGGATCGTGGATTATGACGTAATCCGCCTCTTCCAGAATCGGCCGCAACTGGACGGCGTTCTGTTCGTTCACTTCCAGGAAATGATCCAACAGCTTTTCGGAGGTAGCGACCCGGTTGCCCTGGATGGCGTTATGAAAATTCTTCGTGCACTGGTAAAAATCGCTGTCTCCGGTGATGACTTCCCAGCGCGTGTCGATGCCGAGTTCGCGGCTTAACGGCACCAGTTTGTCCAGGATCTCGGCGACGCCGCCGCCCATCCTCGTGGAGTTGACGTGAACCAGCGTCTTGCCCCTGAGCGGCTCGGTCAACTGCTGAAGGTGCCGGATGACGTCCCGGCCGGTGACCTCGGCATAAGATTCCAACATCGTAGTCATGGCATGGGCTCCGCAAAATAAGCCTGGAAGGTATCGGCCAACTGCCGGCGCAGTTCGACCAGCGAGAGGAAATAAGGATCGATGCTGCCAAGCCGGGCAATCAGGGGCTGATAGGTTTCGCCGAAAAAGGCGAGCCAATGACGGAAATCGTCGGCTTTGTCCTCGGCGCGCCGACGGGCATCGATGAAATGATAGAAAATGCTGCTGACCGACATGCGCGGGATCAGCTCCGCCAGTTCCTGCGCGGACTCCACCCGCTTGTGCGTATCGAATACGACGATCTCGGAGCGGATGAAGTCGAATCGCTGCGAGGCACGGGCCCATTGCAGGTATTCGTTTTCCTCGAGACGGGCATCGATGTATTCCAGCAAATGGTAGCGCAATTCTTCCAGATCATTGAACGACGTAGGATCGAGTACGGCCAGTTGCTCCGCCAGCTTGGCATCGTGCAGGCTGTGCCGCACCCAGCCGGCAAAATCGTTGAGATATTCGCGTTCTTCGAAACGGGGCAGCAGCAAATTGGCCCAGAAATGATGATAAAGGCTGTCGTGCCCCAGGATTTCGATGTGATCGCGGAATTCTTTCAGAGTGGTCGCGCGTTTATTGATGGCGATCGCGATCAAGGCGCAATCCTTCATCACAAAGGGAGAAACTCCGGATTCGGGATTGTTGTTTGTTGCGTTCATGTTACCATCTCCCAAGAGCTTGCCAATTTTACTGTAGGAGCCGTTGGCCGGGCTCCCGGCGCAGAATCTTGTATTGTCTTGACCGATCGCCGAACATTTCGGGCAGTCCGGAATCCGGAAGGTTTATCCCCGCCATCCGCGACTTCCCTGCGCCGGTTAATGGTTGAAAAGCCTAAATAAATGACTGTGCATAATTTTCCGAGTTCAATTTTGTTCAAGGACGAGGCCGAGCAAGGGAATTCCCGCGCCATCCGACGTATCGGCATTTCGAACGGTTTCCGGGAAGCGGCTGAGACGGTGAAAGTATTCCGGAAATTTTCTCAAAAACTTTTAAGGGTTCTTCAAGTGATTGATCCTTAATCTGTGGGAGCGGCGCTAGCCGCGATCGTCGCGGCTAGCGCCGCTCCCACGCGAATATCTTCACAGTCCAGGTTGCGCTCCGGCCGATGAAGCGAGTCTTTTACCTTACCGGCCTCGACCCATGCCGGAGACGAAACGGAAAGGCCGGCACTTGTCCGAAGCCGACATACGCGCGTAATGAAAAATAAATTATCATGGGCTGGAGTTTTTATCCCTTCCTCCCATCCAATGGAAATTATTCAATAAAAATAGGAGCCTGCCATGCATGAAACCGCCCTCAAAAAAAATCATCCGCTCGACAAGGAATCGCTGCGCAAGATTCATGCTTACTGGCGAGCCTGCAATTATCTGGCCGCCGGCATGATCTATCTCCAGGACAATCCTTTGCTGAAAGAGCCGCTCCAGCCCGAACACATCAAAAAACGGCTGTTGGGCCACTGGGGCGCCAGTCCGGCCTTGAGCTTCACTTACGTTCACCTCAACCGCCTGATCAACCGCTACGACCTGAACGCCCTCTTTATCGCCGGTCCCGGCCATGGCGCGCCGGGCGTGCTCGGGCCGGTCTATCTGGAAGGCACGTATTCGGAAATTTATCCGAACAAAGGCGAAGACGCCGAAGGCATGCAGCAGTTCTTCAAGGAATTCTCCTTCCCCGGCGGCATCGGCAGCCATTGCACGCCGGAGACGCCGGGCTCCATCCATGAAGGCGGCGAACTGGGCTACAGCGTTTCCCATGCTTTCGGCGCGGCATTCGATAATCCGAACCTTCTGGTTGCGGTCGTGGTCGGCGACGGCGAAGCGGAAACCGGGCCTTTGGCGACCGCCTGGCACTCCAACAAATTCCTGAATCCCGTTTTCGACGGAGCGGTGCTGCCGATCCTCAATCTCAACGGCTACAAGATCAACAATCCGACGCTCCTGTCGCGCATCAGCCATGAAGAACTGGAATGCCTGTTCCGGGGCTACGGCTGGACGCCCTATTTCGTCGAGGGCAGCGAACCCGAAGCGATGCATCAGCGCATGGCGGCGGTCATGGAAGAGTGCATCCTGGAAATCCGCAACATCCAGTCGTCGGCGCGGGCCGGCGGCACCCTGGCGCGGCCGAAATGGCCGATGATCGTATTGCGCAGCCCGAAAGGCTGGACCGGTCCGAAAGAAGTGGACGGCCATAAGGTGGAAGGCTATTGGCGGGCCCATCAGGTGCCTCTGGCCGGCGTCAGGGACAATCCGGCGCATCTGAAACAACTGGAAAACTGGCTGCGCAGTTACAAGCCGGAAGAGCTGTTCGACGCCGACGGACGGCTGATCGCCGAGCTCAGAGAGCTGGCGCCGAAAGGCGCGCGGCGCATGAGCGCCAATCCCCATGCCAACGGCGGTCTGCTGCGCAAAGCGCTGCGTCTGCCGGATTTTCGCGACTACGGCGTCAAAGTGGAGAAACCGGGTCAAAGCGAAGTGGAAAACACCAAGCCTCTGGGCGTCTTTCTGGGCGACGTCGTCAAGCTCAATCCGAAAAATTTCCGCGTGTTCGGTCCCGACGAAAACACGTCCAACAAACTCGATGCCATATATCAGACCAGCAAGAAGATGTGGCTGGCCGATTATCTGCCGGAAGACGCCGACGGCGGCGAACTGTCGCCGGAAGGCCGGGTCATGGAAATGTTGTCCGAACATACGCTGGAAGGCTGGCTGGAAGGCTATCTCCTGACCGGACGCCACGGTTTTTTTTCCAGCTACGAAGCCTTTGTGCATGTGATCGATTCGATGTTCAACCAGCACGCCAAATGGCTGGACATCAGCAACGACCTGCCCTGGCGCGCGCCCGTCTCGTCGCTTAACCTGCTCATTACGTCCACGGTCTGGCGGCAGGATCACAACGGCTTTACCCATCAGGATCCGGGCTTTCTGGACGTGGTCGTCAACAAAAGCCCGGAAGTGACCCGCATTTATCTGCCGCCCGACGTCAATACGCTGCTCTCGGTCGCCGACCATTGTTTGAAGAGCACCGATTATTTCAACGTGATCGTTGCCGACAAGCAGAAGCACTTGCAATATCTGGACATGGACGAAGCCGTCACCCACTGCATCAAAGGCATCGGCATCTGGGACTGGGCGAGCAACGACCAGGATTCGGAACCGGACGTGGTGATGGCGTCCTGCGGGGATATTTCGACGCAGGAGGCTCTGGCCGCGGTCTGCCTGTTGCGCGAGCATTTTCCGAAATTGAAGATCCGTTTCATCAACGTCGTCGATCTGTACCGGATGACGCCGGCGAGCGAACATCCGCACGGCCTGACCGACCGGGATTTCGACAGTCTGTTCACCACCGACAAGCCGATCATTTTCAATTTCCACGGCTATCCCTGGCTGATTCATCGTTTGGCCTACCGGCGCACCAATCATCCAAACCTGCACGTGCGGGGCTACAAGGAAAAAGGCAACATCAATACGCCGCTCGAGCTGGCCATTCGCAACGAAGTGGACCGCTTCAGCCTGGCCATCGACGTGATCAACCGGGTTCCGGGCCTGAACGTGGCCGGCGCCCACGTCAAGGAGAAACTGCGCAACATGCAGATCGAGTGCAGCTATTATGCCTACGAGTATGGAGTCGACAAGCCGGAGTTCGCCTCCTGGCAGTGGCCGCAATGACCCTTCTGCGCTAATCGGGAATTGGAGGAAATGGACATGCCACACGGTTTCTCTACGGTGCTGGTCGTCAACTGCGGCAGTTCCTCGATCAAATACTCGATGATGGCGATGGATCGGGGCCATCTGTGCGCAAGCGGCCTGGTGGAAAAAATCGGCGAGAACGGCAGCCTGCTCAGGCATCGCGCGGACAATGCCAAAGGGGAACCGGTCGAAAGCCGCCGCGAGATCAAGGCAGGCGATCATCGCGCCGCCTTTGCCCATATCGCAGCTCTGTTGCGCAATACCGGCATCCTGGCGGACGGCGCCGGCCCAGATGCGATCGGCCATCGGGTCGTGCACGGCGGCGAAGCCTTTTCGGCGCCGGTACGGATCGACCCGGACGTCATCGCGGCGATACGAACGCTGAGTCCCTTGGCGCCGCTGCACAATCCGGCGAACCTGATCGGCATCGAAGCCTGTCTGGACGCGTTTCCGTCGGCGTCCCAGGTCGCAGTGTTCGACACCGCCTTCCATCAGACCCTGCCTCCCCATGCCTACCGCTACGCGGTTCCGAACGACTGGTACGAGCGCCACGGCATCCGCCGTTACGGTTTCCACGGCACTTCCCACCGCTACGTCGCCGAACGGGCCGCGGAATATTTGGGACGTTCCTTGCAGGGGCTGAAAATGATCACGCTGCATCTCGGCAACGGCGCCAGCGCCGCCGCGATACGGCATGGCCGCTGCATCGATACCTCGATGGGCTTCACGCCGCTCGAAGGCCTGGTCATGGGCACCCGCAGCGGCGATCTGGACGCGGCGGTACCTCTGTATCTGGAAACCGCTCTCGGCGAAAGCGCCGATTCGTTGCAGGCCATGCTTAACCGGGAGGCGGGATTGAAGGGCTTGTGCGGCAGCAACGATCTCAGAGAAGTGCTCGGCCGGGAGCAGGCCGGGGACGAGCACGCGCGGCTGGCGCTGGAGATCTACTGTTACCGCATCAGAAAATACGTCGGCGCTTACTTCGCCGCGCTCGGCGGTCTGGATGCCCTCGTGTTCACCGCCGGCGTCGGCGAAAACTCGCCCGTGGTCAGAAGCCGGATCTGTGCCGGACTGGAAGCTCTCGGCATTGCCGTCGATCCCGAATTCAATGAGCGATCGCCCGAACCGGTCAATGAAATCGGACGGCGCGGGCAAGCCGTCCGCGTGCTGGCCGTGCGCACGAATGAAGAGCTGCAGATCGCGCGGGAAACGTTGTCGGTGCTGACTTCCTGAAGCCTTTGCGATTTGCGCGGCGGGCAGGACGAATCTCTTCGTCTGGCGTGCTCCCTAAAGCCGTCCCTGATATTTACTGTAAAATCCTTTCAAGACGAAAGGCGTGACCAAAGTCGTCAGCGCAATGACAAGAATCATCCCCGCATAAATCTCATTCGTAAAGATTCGGCTCTGCCTGCCCAGCTCGGCAAAGATCAGGCCGACTTCGCCCCGCGGCACCATCGCCAATCCGATGGCCCACCGTTGCAGCCAACTGCCTTTGATAAAAACGGGGCTCAGCACTTTTCCTGCCACGGCCACCAGCAACATGCCGGAAGAAAACAGCCAGACAAACGGTGAACTCCAGTCGACCTCGCGCAAATTCAGCGTCAATCCGACGGTGACGAAAAAAATGGGCGTGAACAGCCGGATGATCGGTTTCATTTGCGCTTCGATTTCGTGCGCGAAATCGGGATCGGTGGCCAGAAAAGCGCCGAACGGCAGATAAAAGCGCCGGGACAGGGCCAGCCCGGCGGCAAAGCCTCCGAGCAACTGCGGCGCGCCCATCTCGTGGGCAAGCCAGGCGAACAGCATCATCAGAGCGACAATAGTCGTGGGAATCAGGCCCGGCGCCTCGCTTCGCCTGTACAACCGGTGAATGACGAACGACAGCAATTTGGCGGCGAACGGCGCGAGCACGAAGAAACCCAGCATCGACAGCAAAATTCTTCCTGCATAGATCAGATCGATTCCCGCTCCCTGGGAAAATTGATACAGCAGAGCCAGCAGAATCACGCCGAGAACGTCGTCCAGCACCGCTGCCCCCAATACGATTTGCCCTTCGACCGAATCCTGACGGCCAAGATCGACCAGCACTCTCAAGGTGATGCCGATGCTGGTCGCGGTCAACGTCCCGCCTATGAACAAGGCGGTCAGCAAAGGCAGTTTGAACAATCCGTAGGCCATCCAGAGCGCCAACACGAACGGCAGATTCAGACCGATAAAGGCGACCGCAAACGATTTGAGGCCGGTTTTCACCAGGCGCTTGACGTCCGTTTCGAGGCCGACTTCGAAAAGCAGCATGATGATGCCGATTTCGGACAGCAGCCGGACGCCTTCGACGGGCTCGACCCAGCCCAGCAAGCTGGGCCCCAAGAGAACGCCCGCCAGCAGTTCGCCGATGACCGGCGGCATTTTGAGCCGAACGGACAACTCGGTAAACAACCTGGCCGAGAGCAGAATGAGAAACAGCTTTAAAAAATAGTCGTGCATGGTTCAATCGGGTCGCCGGATGCCAGTCTTCAAGATATCGGACTCTGAAAGTCGTCAAAATATCTATCGAGTCAATAAGTTCATGCGGGCGGAACGGCTTCGGCTTGAGGAGACGAGGGCAATCGCCCGAAACTCTGGTAAAATCCGGAGCCATTATCTCTCATGAGTTTTTCTCGTTCCATGCTTCAAAGCGCCGGTATTTTGTTGTTCAAATACGCCGATGGCGAGCTTCAAGTAATGCTGGTGCATCCGGGCGGCCCTTTCTGGTCCGCGAAAGACCAAGGCGCCTGGTCCATTCCAAAAGGGCTGATCGATGCCAACGAAGAGCCGCTGGCCGCCGCCCGCCGCGAATTCCGGGAAGAAACCGGCGGCGAGGCGCGAGGTAATTTCATCGAGCTCGGCCGGCTGAAACAGCCGAGCCGCAAAATCATTCACGTCTGGGCGGCCGAGTGCGACTTCGACGTGAGCAAAATCGTCAGCAATACCTTTGTGCTGGAATGGCCGAAAAACTCGGGCCGGCTCAACGAATTTCCCGAAATCGACCGGGGCGGCTGGTTCGGCTTGGCCGAGGCGAGAGTCCGGATGCAGAAAGGCCAGCTCGGCTTTCTCGACCTGCTGGAAGCCAAGCTTCGAGAAACGCGCTCAGGCCGGCTCCCGGATCCGGATTGAGCCTCCGCAGCCCGTTCGAAAGTTTAACAAGCCGGCGGCATTGACGGTCGCGATCATCGAACGCGACTTTGTCAAGCTGGCGCTGTATTGTCCGCCCTGTCTGATCCATTCCTATCGCTGGGCTCCGGGCGATACCGCGCTGTCGTTAACCTCGGTCTGGGAGTGGGCCGCGGGCTACGCCTTGATGGCGGCGATCTTTTTAAGCGACCGCCGGGTTTATATCCGGGGATAGCGGTTTGGAGCCGAAAGGTAAAGATAATTCCGGAAGCCAAAATTAAAGGCGAGCCCTCCGCGTCATCAGGCTTGTAGTGCGGTAAGTCGAACTGGTGAGCCGCTCCGGTTTGGACTCGAAGTAACGAGAACGGCTAAAATGAATGGAAGGTATTGACTACATATGTTAGAGTCTCAAGCCCACTCAGGCCAAACCCGTCTGCAAGTCAAGGGCGACGGAAAGCCTCCGATCGGGATCAATGGAAAAAGCCGGGCGTCCGAAATAAAGTTCCCTGACGGCAGAAGAGTGGTTTTATAAAGCCGACCCCATCGTAAAAATAAAAAAGCGACTAAAAATGAAAATAAAAAGCTCTATCTCCGATAAATTATCCTCCCGTTCCCTTTTCGCCTGCCTGATTCCGATTCTGGCGACTTCTCCCGCCGCCGTCGCCGCGCCGTCTTCGATTGTTCGCGCGTCGGTAGCAGATAACGGCCAGGAAGGCAACAATTCCAGTTCCACTTATTTCGGCCCGACGCTCTCCGCCAACGGCCGCTACGTGGTTTTCAAATCCGATGCCAGCAACCTGGTGCCGGGAGACAACAACGGACTGGCCGACATCTTTGTCCGGGATCTCAAAAAAGGAACCACCCAGCGCGTCTCCGTATCCGCTGCGGGAACCGACAGTAACGGCGACAGCTACGCTTTCGCCCTATCCTCCGACGGCCGTTACGTAGCGTTCAGTTCGGGAGCGAGCAATCTGGTGGAAGGAGACGCCAACGGCGTTTACGACGTGTTCGTGCGTGATCTCAAAATCGGTGTCACTCAACGAGTGTCGGTAGATAGTAACGAAAAAGAAGCGGACGGAGGCAGTTACGAGGCTTCCGTTTCTGCCAACGGGCGCTATGTGGTATTCAATTCCTCGGCCGGCAACTTGGTTCCGGGAGACGACAACGAGACCACCGACGTTTTCGTGCGCGATCTTAAAACCGGCATCACGGTGCGTGCATCGGTCGACAGTGCCGGAACCGGCGGCAACAGCTACAGCCAGGATCCCGTCATTTCGGCCAATGGGCGGTTCGTGGCGTTTTCGTCCGGTTCCGACAACCTGGTGCCCAACGATACGAACGGACTGGCCGATATTTTCGTTCATGATCTGAAAACCGGCGAGACCAAGCGGGCCTCGGTGAACAGCGCCGGCGGGGAAGCCAGCGGGGCGGGATACGCCCCCTCCGAATATTGCGGCGGCGCCAGCGAATATGTTCTGTCAAGCTATCAGCCTTCCATTTCCCGTTACGGGCGCTTCGTCGCGTTTGCGTCGGGCGCCTGCAATCTGGTGGAGGGCGATCACAACGCGGACATTGTCGAGGGCTCCTATAACGGGGCGGATATCTTTGTGCACGACTTTAAGACGGGCAAGACGACGCGCGTCTCCGTCGACAGTGCAGAAGGCGAGTTCAAGGGATACAGCGTCTTGCCTACCATTTCCGCCAACGGCCGCTTCGTGGCGTTCACTTCCGATTACGGCGGAGCCTACAATGAGTGGGGTTATTTGACCACGAATGTGGTCGTGCACGACCGTAAAACCGGTACGACCGAAGTAGTGTCGGTCGATCCGAAAGCGGCGAACAGCAATTATTTCGGCAGTTACGGCGCTTCCGTTTCTGCCACCGGCCGTTTCATCTCGTTTGCGTCCGATTCCAGCAATCTGGTTCCGGGCGATAACAACGACTCCGACGACGTCTTCGTGAGCCGCAGGTGGTAGGCTCGGGCCGATCAGCAACGGCCTGATTCAATCCGTTCGGGGTGGGATAAGCCAGTTTTGGCTTTCCCGATCAGCTCACAGGATGCGGTGACGACAGGAACCGCATCCATCGCGAACGATACCCAAAGGGCACGAGTGCGGTTCGATCCTCACCGCGCCCTACAGCCCTGCGACCCTTACGACTGCCAACCGCCGCCGAGCGATTTATACAAATCCACCATGGCGCTCATTTGCTTCTGTTTCGTTTCGATGAGTTCCTTTTTGGCGTCCAAAGCATCCCTTTGCGTCAATAAAACCTCCAGATAATCGGCGCGGGCCGACAGAAACAACTGGTTGGCCACGTCGATCGATTGCACGAGCGAGTCCACTTGATTGCTCTTGAAGCGATAGTTTTTGTCCAGGTTGTCGATGTTCGAAATTTGATTGGCCACTTCCATATAAGCCTTGATGATGCTTTGCTCGTACTCGTAAGCCGCCTGAATCTGCTTGGCGTTGGCGTTTTTGTATTCGGCGATGATCGCGTTTTTGTTCACCAGCGGCGCGACCATCTCGCCGGCGATCGTCGCCGCCAGTGACTCCGGCGTGTTGATCAGGTATTTGAGCGCGAACGCCTGAAAGCCGATGCCGGCCTTGATGCCGAAAGTCGGGTAAAAATTTGCCCGCGCCACTTTGATGCTCAAGTCGGCCGCCGCCAGCTCCAGCTCCGCTTGCCGGATGTCCGGCCGGTTTTGCAGCAATTGCGAGGGGATGCCCACTTCGAGCATTTTCGGCTTGATACTCATGAAGCCGGCCGAGCGGCGCTTAATCGTTCCCGACGTGCGCCCCAGCAAAAAATTGATGCGGTTTTCAATGACGCTGATCTGCTGTTTGATCTCGTATTTTCTGCTTTCGTTTTTGGTCACTTCCGCTGCGTAACGTTTGACCGCGAGCGCATTCGACCTGGCATAAATCTGCAATTGCTTGACCATCTCCAAGCCATTCTGCAGAATGGTGATGTATTGCTCCAGATTCTCAAGCTGATTGTCCAGCGCGAGCAGTTCGTAATACGAATGCGCGACCTCGGCGACCAAATTGGTCACCAAAAAGTGCCGGCCTTCGATCGACGCCATGTAGTCCAGCACGGCCACTTGTTTCTCGTTCCTGAGCTTTTTCCAGACGTCGATCTCCCAGGTCGAAAACAGCCCGAACTGATAATCGCCGAGCAAGGTCGGAAACGACTCGCCCGGCCGTATTTCGAGATTTTCCTCGACCGCGCCGCTGCGCGTAAATTGGCCGACCTTGTCCGCGCCGGCGCCCGCGCCGATGCCCACAAAAGGCAGATAAGCGCCTTTCCGCCGTTGAATTTCATTTTCCGCCACGCTGATGCGCTGCAGCATGATGTTCACTTCCTTGTTGTTCGCGACCGCCGATTTGATCAATGCGATCAAATCGGGATCTTCGAAAAAATCGGCCCAGTTCGCGGTCGCGGTATTTTTTTGTGCCGAAACGCCCTGCGTATTCTTGAAACCGTCCGGCAACGCGGTGTCGGCTTTTTTCGCGGTCATCGCCGGGATGCCGCAGGCTTGCAACATCAGCCCCGCAACGCCCAACAGCAAAAACCGCAATGTCTTACTCTTCAACATCATTCGTACCGTAGTGATATTTTTCGGTTAAAGGATCGATATCTTCGTGCTTAATTAAGCGCTTGCCTTCGATCATCTTGGCAAAGACGTAATACAACCCGGGAATCAGCACGACGCCGAATACGGTACCGAACAACATTCCGCCCAAGGCGGCCGTGCCGATCGTCCGGTTGCCGACAGCTCCCGCTCCGGTGGCAATCGCCAACGGAATCAGGCCGGCGATGAACGCGAACGAAGTCATCAAGATCGGGCGGAAACGCGCTTTGGCGCCCTCGATCGCCGCCTCTTTAACCGTCATGCCCTGAGCTTGCTTCTGCACCGCGAATTCCACAATCAATACCGCGTTTTTGCCGAGCAACCCCACTAACATCACCAGCCCCAGTTGGGAATAGACATCGTTGGCAAGACCCAATTCTTTCAGCAGGAAGAATGCGCCGAAAAGACCGGGGGGCAGCGAGCATAATACGACTAACGGCAAAACAAAGCTTTCGTACTGTGCGGCCAGCACCAGATAGACGAACATGATAACGACCACGAAGATCTCTATTGCTTCAGTACCGCGGCGGGCTTCGTCAAACGTCAAGCCTTCCCACGCGACGGCAAAACCTTGCGGTAAAACTTCAGCGGCGACTTCCTGGATCGCCTTGATGGCGGCTCCTGTGGTATAACCGGCCGCCGGCTCGGCGCGGATAGCGGCGGAATTGTAAAGGTTATAACGCGTGATCTCGTTGGGACCTTGCCGTTTCTTCATGGTCATGAAGGCGGAGTACGGCACCATCTCGCCTTTGTCGTTTTTCACGTAGTATTTCAACACATCCTCAGGGAAGCGCCGAAATTCGGGCAGAGCCTGGGCATAGACCTTAAAAAAGTTGTTGAAGCGGATAAAGCCCTGCTCATAGGTGCTGCCGATCATGATGTCCAGGTTGTTCATCGCCTTGTCGATGGTCACGCCTTTTTGCATCGCGAGCTTATTGTCGATAATCAGTTCGTATTGCGGATAATTGGCCGCATAAAAGGTAAATAATCCGGTCAGCTCCTTGCGTTTGCGCATCGCATCCATGAACGTATGGTTAATTTTGTCGAACTCGAAGTAATCCGTGTCTATGGTCTTGTCCAATAAACGAAACGCCAAGCCGGATGCCGCGCCGTAACCCGGCACTGCCGGCGGTTGAAAAAACTCGATGACCGCACCCATGTCATGGGTTTTCTCCTCGAGTTCGTGGATGACGTCCTGTACGGAATGTTTACGTTGGGTCCAATCTTTCAGATTGATGACACAGGTGCCAGCATTCGAACCGCGTCCTTCGGTGAGCACTTCGTAGCCTGCCAAGGAAGAAACCGATTGCACGCCGTCGATTTTTTCAGCTATCTCTTCCAGTTGCCGCGCCACTTTGTTCGTCACTTCGATGGTGGAGCCGGGCGGCGTCTGGATAATCGCGTAAATCATGCCTTGGTCTTCACCCGGAATAAAGCCGGAAGGCAAGGTTAGACTGACAGTATAAATACCGAAACAAAATCCGCCCAATATCGAAAAGGTCAACAACCGTCGCATGACGACGACATTAAGAATTTTAATGTATCGTCCCGTGACCTTTTCAAAAATGGCGTTGAATGCATCAATGAAAAGACTGATCGGCGTTTTCCGTTTTTTCTGTCCGTGCGTGTTTTTTAGAATCATCGCGCACAGAACCGGGGAAAGCGATAACGCCACGATCGCTGAAATGACGATCGACGATGCCATGGCGATACCGAATTGCCGGTAAAATACGCCGACCGGCCCGGACATGAACGCAATAGGGACGAACACGGACACCATGACCAGCGTAATCGCTACAATGGCGCCGCCGATTTCCCCCAAGACTTTTTTCGAGGCGACAAAAGGAGAAACATGCTCTGCCTCCATTTTCGCATGCACCGCTTCGACCACCACGATCGCATCATCGACCACGATGCCGATGGCCAACACCAGGGCGAACAGCGTAATCAGGTTGATGGAAAGCCCGAACGCCGACATCACGGCAAAGGCTCCAATCAGCGAGACCGGTACCGCAAGTATTGGGATCAAGGTGGAACGCCAGTCGCCCAAAAACACAAACACCACCAAGGATACCAGCAAGAACGCTTCGCCCAAAGTGTGCAGGACTTTGTCGATGGAAGCTTCAACGAATCTCGATACGTCGTAATTAATTTCGTAGTCCATGCCTTCCGGGAAGGATTTTTTCAACTCTTTCAATTTTTCCTTGACGTCCTCTATGACCTTTTGGGCATTAGTACCGTAGTTTTGTTTCAGCACGATGGATGCGGAAGGAAACCCGTCTTTATCGGAGTAAATATTATAAAACTCGCTGTTCAGATCGACTTTGGCAATGTCTTTAATGCGCAGAATCTCACCTTCCGGGTTGGCCCGGACAATAATGTTTTCATATTCTTCCTTTTTATTGAAACGCCCTTTATAGACCAGCACATATTCTTTGGACTGGGCGGCAATGCCCGTGCTTTGGCCCAGTCGGCCGGGACGTCCGATAATGCTTTGATCCCCGATGGCGTCCATCACCTCGTCGACCGAAACGTTATAGGCCCGCATCCGGTCCGGATTCAGCCAAATCCGCATCGCATATTGGCGGGCGCCCAATATGGTTGCTTGGGCGATGCCGGTGATGCGCTGAATTTCCGGAATAACGCTGACGTAGGCATAATTAAATAAAAGCTTCTGATCGGCGTTTTTGTCCTTGCTGTACAGGTTGACGTACATCAGCATGCTGGGCTGGACGAAGTTCACGATCACGCCTTCCAACTGTACCAGTTTGGGCAGTCTGCTCATCATCTGATCCACGCGCGTCTTTACGTTAACCATCGCAATGTTGGGATCGACCCCCAGATTGAAATACACTTGAATGGTCGATTCGCCGGCGCTGGTCGCATCCGAGGTGAGGTATTTCATGCCGGGCACGCCGTTAATGGCGCGTTCGATCATAATCAGGGACGACTGCACCAGCACGTCGGCGCTGGAGCCGGGAAACGATAACGAAACCGTAACCCGCGGCGGCGCAATATCTGGAAACTGGGCAATGGGCAAGGATCGGATTGCCAGGAAGCCCATGAACAGGAACACGAGCGATAACACGATCGCCATCACGGGTCTTTTAATAAAGATGTTAAACATGATTGATCACTGCTTAGATTAAAGGTTACTCGGCGTACAGTTCCAACTCGGGGAGAACCTTTTCCGGCGGCCTTAAATCGATCTTCACCTCTTCCCCGGGATGTACTTTACGCAAGCCTTCGAGCAAGATCTTGTCATCGTCCTGCAAGCCATCTTTGATGATAAACAGATGCGGTATGTCGGCTTCGATCTTGATTAGCCGTTGCTCCAGTTTGTTTTCTTTGTTAATGACGTAGACGTAGTTTTTATCCATGATTTCGAATACCGCTTTTTGCGGAATGAGCATAGCGTTTTTATAGGGCTTGCCCATTAAGATTGTTCCCGTCTCGCCGTGCCTGAGCAACATATCCGGATTCTGAAAGGTGGCGCGAAACTCGATGTTGCCGGCGGTATTGTCGAAATCCGCTTCGATTGTCTCGATCACGCCGGTTTGATTGTAAATCTGGCCGTTCGCCATTCTGAGTTTGACCTGGGCAGGCGCGCCGTCCTTTTGATGCATTTTGTAATCCAGATACTCGGCTTCCGGGACGTTGAAATACACCCATAATTTGCTGACGTCCGACAGCGTGGTCAGCAAAGCGCCTTCTTCGACAAGGCTGCCGTTTCTGACGTCCAGATGGTCCATGATCCCGTCGAAAGGCGCATTGATGTTGGTAAAGCCCAAATGGGTTTCCGCCAGTTTCACTTCCGCGTTGGCCTTGTCCAGTTTCGCTTTAGCCAAGGCCAATTCATTCAATGAAACGATTTTTTGATCGGCCAAACCCTTGGTATTGAGGTATTCGATATGGGCGGTATTGGCCTCGGCTTTCGCTTTTAAAAGTTCAGCCTGATAGATGTTGGGCATGATTTTGAACATGGGTTGCCCCTGCTTCACCATTTTTCCCTCGTCGACAAAAATAGCCTGTAAATAACCTCTTTCCAGAGCACGAACCTCGATATGCCGGATGGCATGAATCTGACAGACATATTCTTTCGTGACGGAAGTATCTTGACGAAGCGGCGTGGTAGCCTCCAGTTTAGGCATCTCTTCATGATGCTCGGTTTCGGCTTGCTGGCAACCGCTTGACAAAATAACGGTCAAGCCGATCAATACGGGGATTCTATTGATCATTGCTTTGGAACCCGGAGTGTAAAAAAACAAAAAACGGCTGATGGAATTAGCCGTTTTGATATAGGAACTTATTATTTTTCGTAAGGGAAAAATCCATTTTAAAATTCCGGATAACCTGATCAGGTCATACTTGCATGCCATATTGTCCATTCCGCTATTTGTACTAGTAAAAATAAGATACCGATTTATTGATGCCGGTTTTGTCATGAGTTACATTAATAAAATTTTGCCGCCAGCACGGATCTGTGCCTAAACCACGGCAAGTCAAAACAATTTATGCAGCGATTCATAGCGCATGAAAGGTAATACGCAAAATTGATGCCAATTTAAGCAAGTCATTGACAAAAAATAATTATTCGAAATTTTAATGACTCTCACTAGCTTCAATCGCATCAAAAAAACCGGTTGCTGTGGGTTAAATAAACCAAAAAACGGTTTACCCTTCCATTCCCTGCCGGATCTTGAAGAGAGCTTCCTATGAATATAATCTTTAAAAAACTCTTCCGGAACCGCGGTTTCATCCACGCCATGAGCTTCGTCCGGAAACCCGATGCCTCTGGCCGCGACCGTGCCAGACGTTGCCGGCGGGTAATAATTATTTTTGCCGGATAACAATCGCTCCATCCCCTTGTCTAACCGGAGTGTTTTTTTAAATGTGCAAATCAATCAATCTGTCATGACCAAGCCGAGCCGCCGCTCCGTTGACTGGAAATTCTGGAAAAAATGGAGCGATAAAGTCGACAAGCCTTTTTCAAGCCTTCAGGATTACACCGGCAGGATTCTCAATCCGAAACTCGATGCGGAAGCCGAAAACGCCATCCGGGCCGTTCACGCCGGCGCACAGGTTCCGGTGTTCTGGCTGCTCGGCAAGACCCAAAGCGGCAAAAGCGCGATCATCCGGACGCTGACCCGGTCGACGGCAGCGGAAGTGGGGAACGGCTTCAAGCCATGCACGCAAACGGCGATGCTGTTCGATTATCCCGACAGCGAAACCGCCTTTTTGCGCTTTCTGGATACCCGCGGCTTGTCCGAAGCCGGTTACGATGCCGGAGAAGACATGGCCTGGTGCGAGCGGCAGGCGCATTTGCCGATCGTGGTCATGAAGGCGATGGATCATCAGCAGGACGCCGTGCTGAAGGCCGTCCGGCAGATCCACAAAGCCCATCCCAACTGGCCGCTGATCGTCGCACAAACGACCCTGCACGAAGGCTATCCTGGCCGGACGATGGAACATCCCGAGCCGTATCCGTTCGCAAGCGGTGCGATCGGCGCTGCGGTGCCGCCCGATCTTCGCTATTCGCTGCTGAAGCAACGCGAATATTTTCAGGGAATGAACGCACAATTCGTACCGATCGATTTTACCTTGCCCGAAGACGATTACACGGTGCAGGATTACGGGCTGGATGCGCTGTGGGCCGCCATCGAAACGGCTTTGCCGTTGGGGCTTCGGGAAATGCTGGACATCGGCCGGATCAACGACGTGTATTTGAAAACGGCCCACTCCCATATCGTCGGCTACGCGGTCCTGGCCGGCTGCACCGCGGCGATACCGGCGCCTGCCGCCAGTTTGAGCGCGGTCATCGCGCTGCAGGGAAAAATGTTCCACAGCATCGCCAGCGTTTACGGCTTGCCTTTGACCAAAAAAAGCATCAGCGAAATCGTCGGCGCCGTCGGGCTCGGCTTCCTGTCGGGCATGGGCGGGCGCGAGTTGCTGAAGCTGGTGCCTTTCTACGGACAAACCGTCGCCGCCGGCATGGCGGGCGTTTATACGGCGGCGGTCACTTACGCGCTGGGCAAAACGCTGTGCTCCTATTTCGCCCATACCCGGCAAGGGAGGGCGTTGAGTCCGGAAGCCCTGAGCGAGCTGTTTAAAAAGGAATTCCTGCGGGGCGGCGAATTACTGCGCGACGCCGTCAACCGGAAGCAAGGCTCGGCGCCATGAGAACGACGACCCGCCTGGCGATTCTTCTCGTTCTGGTTTCGCTGCCTTGGCTGGCCTTGCTGGTGCTCGGCGGGGTTTGGCTGTGGCAGCACCATTACCTGCTGGTCGCGTTGCCGGTGTTGCTGTCGTCCTACGGCATCGCCTGGATCCTGAGCCGGAAAATGAAGGAGGAAACGCCGTTGCCGGCCGACTGGCCCAGCGTCGCTCCGGACGACCGCTGGTCGCCGGCGGCCCGGGAAATCTGGGGCCGGATCGATGCCCTGGCCAATGAGATAAAGCCTTCGGAATATCCTTTGACCGATACCGCCCGGCTGACCGCCCTGGCCCAGCGCGTCATTACCGAAGTGGCGGCCCAGTTCCGGCCCAAAACCGACCGGGCGGCACTGGACGTGCCGCTGCGCAACATTCTGTTCATCGTCGAACAGGTATGCCGCGACATGCGCGAGATCCTCGACGAGTGGGTGCCGTTCAGCCATCTGATTACGGTTCGGGACGGCCTGCAACTGTTGAAATGGCGGGAACGATTCCGGCAGGCCAATTACCTGCGCCGCACGCTGTCGATGGCGGCGGCACCGTTCACCGCGATCCCGCAGGAATTGAGCCATTTTTTTACCGGCAAGATCGCCAAATACCCCAAAGGCCTGCTGGAGCGCTGGCTGCTCCAGACGGTCGTGAAGAAAATCGGCTATTACGCGATCGCCCTGTACAGCGGCCATCTAATGCCGCCTTCGGTTTCACCGGCCGCGCCGGAAGAGGAAAACGCCCTGGTCAAAAAGCCGTTGCGCGTCCTGGTCGCCGGCCAGACCAAAGCCGGCAAGTCCAGCCTGATCAACGCCCTGCTGGGCGAATTCAGAACCACGGTCGACGTGCTGCCGGTCACCGATGAACTGCGGGTCTATAAAATGCAGCAGGCCGATAGGGACGAGCTGCTGATTTACGACAGTCCGGGCTACGGCGACGATCCGGCCTGGTTCGAACAAAACGACCGGCAACTCGGCGAATTCGATCTGGTGATCGTGGTCTGTTCGGCGGTTCATGCCGGGCGGGCCGCCGACAGCCGTTTTTTGGCGGGACTGAGAAACTGGTTCGACCAACGGCTCAATCGCCGCATGCCGCCGGTGCTCGCGGTCGTCAGCCATGTCGATCAACTGCGTCCCGTGCGCGAGTGGCAGCCGCCTTACGATGTCGACACTCCGGACGGCGCCAAAGCCGGAAACATCCGCGCGGCCGTCGAGTCGGTGGGCGAGTCGCTGCAACTGGCGTTCGAAGACTGCGTGCCGGCCTGTCTGGCGCCCCCGAAGGACCGGTACAACATCGAGGCGGTCCTGGCGGCGATGGCGCACAAACTGCCGGAAAGTTTGCGGGCGCACTATCTGCGCATGCTGGCCGAAGGCCACCAGAAAGACAAGCTTCAACTGCTGCTCGGCCAGTTGAAAATACGGAGCAAACCATAGGGCGTGTCCGTGCAGATATCGTTATTTTAAAGCGTAAAAACCCGGACTTGAGCTGCCGGTTTCAACAATTAATCTGAAGAAAATTTCGCATTAATGGTTGAGTTCGGCCCTTAACCACCGATCATTCATTTCTATCGAATGACAGCAATTTAATGACAGCAATTTACTTAACAACCACCCGCTAAAAGCGGGTGGGTTCGGATAACGGACTGAAAGTCCGGATACGCGTCGACTCAACGACGCGTCTTAGTCAGGCTCCATTTTAAAATTATCGTTTGGATTCGGTTCAAAGTGATGCTCCAAATAGTGTTGAATCGTCTCATCAGTCATCTGGCCAACGGTGGCGCAAAAATACCCGCGCGCCCAAAAATGCCTTCCCCAGTACCGCTTCTTCAAGTGCGGAAACTCCTCGAACAGGCAGCTCGAAGTCCTTCCTTTGATTCGCCTCATGATTTCGCTGGGCGCCAGATTCGGCGGAGCACTGACCAAAATGTGGACATGATCTTTGCTCACCACGCCTTTTATAATCCGTATCTCAAACGCTTCACAGGTCTGTCGCACCAAGTCTCTTACCCGTTCCGCGATGTCACCACTCAGCACTTTGTAGCGATACTTCGTGACCCAAACAAAATGGTACTCCATTTGATAAACCGTATGGCTGCCATATCTACCGTATGGCTGCCATATCTATAGTCCATTGCCACCTCCTTGGCCAAATTATCGCAGCTTAAGCTAACCGGCTAAAGCCGGTGGTTTAAACATTATGATGGAAAATTAAATTTTGCTATCTTTCAAATATAAGACAATCTTCATTTTAGAGACCGCAGCTAAGCAGTTATTCGTGCCGTAAAGCTTCTATAGGGTCTAACCGAGCCGCTTTTCGCGCCGGGAAATACCCAAAAATCACTCCCACAGTTGCTGAAAACAAAAACGCAATAATAACTACCTCTCCTTGAAAAACAAAAGGCACTTGAAGAACGCCGGATAATGCTAATGCCGTGCCAAGCGCCAGGACGATGCCTATAAAACCACCGAACGACGACAGGACCACGGCTTCCACCAAAAACTGCAACAACACTTCATTCTCTAATGCGCCTATGGCTAACCGTATACCGATCTCCCGCGTACGTTCAGTGACGGAAACCAGCATGATGTTCATGATGCCGATGCCGCCGACCAACAAGCTGACGGCACCGACCGCGCTGAGCATTCCGGTCATGGTTTGGGTGGTGCTCGACAACATCGCGGCGATTTCTTTCATGTCCATGACATTAAAATTATTTTCCTCGGCACTGGAAAGGTGCCGGCGGGTGCGCATGATGCTTTCTATGGATTGTTTAACTTGATCGGAATTGACGTTGGTTTTCACCGACACTTTAATCAGGTTGACGTCCTGATTTCCGGCTATACGGCGTTGGTAAGTACGCAATGGTATGACGACAAGATCGTCTTGGTCTGTACCCATGGTGGATTGCCCTTTAGCTTTCAACAGTCCGATTACTTCGCAGGACAGTTTTTGCAGACGAATCCGTTTGTTTAATGGGTTTTGATCGCCGAACAACTTGGTAGCCACGGTTTGGCCGATCACGCACACTGACGCACCGCGCCGCGCTTCGCTGGCGGAAAATAGGCGGCCTTCGGCAACCGGCTGATTGCTGACCGTAAAAAAGGCTTCCGTCGAACCCGAAACAGCCGTTGACCAGTTTTCATTGGCATAGATGCCGGTGGTTGAGCCTGATGCTACAGGGGCTACGGCAGCCAAGCCATAAACGTCCCTGGCCAGAACCTCGGCATCGGCAATCTTGAACGCTTCTGCGCTCGATGTTTGCCCAGGTCCCATCCGTTTACCTACGCTAATCATCAATAAATTACTGCCTAGACTGGCGACCTGCTGGCTGACTTGCTGGGTCGCTCCGCTGCCTAGGGTTACGACCACAATAACCGCCGCAACCCCGATAATGATGCCTAGCATGGTTAACAACGATCGCATCACGTTGCGGCGTAATTCCCTGAATGCCAATAATAATGCATTGCCTAACATATTATTTAATCACCTTGTTTGCGGTCGCTTTCTATCAAGCCATCTTTGAAAGAGATAATACGGCTTGCATAATCGGCCATGTCCGGCTCGTGCGTTACCATTACTACCGTAATGCCCTGATTCCGATTGATGGAGGTTAACAGTTCCATGATCTCGATACTGCGTTTCGAATCGAGGTTTCCGGTTGGTTCGTCCGCCAACAGCAGAGAGGGTTCCGTAACAATCGCACGGGCAATCGCGACGCGCTGTTGCTGGCCGCCGGAAAGCTCGCCTGGGGTGTGGGTTTCACGGGACGATAAACCCACGGCTTCCAGGGCCGCTTTGGCCAGCTGGTGTCGAGTAGCGGCACCCAGTCCTCGATAGATGAGCGGTAATTCCACATTTTCCAAAGCTGTCGTGCGGTTAAGCAGGTTAAAACCCTGGAAGACAAAACCTAGAAAATTCCGACGTAATAAAGCGCGTTGGTTTCGGCTCAGTCCGCCGACATTCACGCCCTGAAACAAGTATTCACCCTTGTTGGGTGTATCCAGGCAACCCAGTATATTCATACAAGTGCTTTTACCTGAACCACTTGGACCCATGACGGCAACAAATTCACCAGGGCTAATACTAAAGTCGATGCCCGCTAACGCATGCATCTGAGCATCACCTATGCCGTAGGTTTTAGTCACACCGTGCAACTCAAGCAAAGCGGTCGAAGAATTATCAGCCATTGCGGTTACGCTACTCACTTTCTTCTAACAGGCTGGTCACTAATTCGGCCTCGACATCAACAGATCCGGGCTCAATTTCAGTATACGCGCCATCCGTCACACCTTTGGTGATTGAAACAGGAATTAAATTTCCTTGGCTGAGTTTCCACACTTGCTGTTGCCTACCCGTAGTTTTTTCAACAGCCGACGGTTTGGAATCGGAAGAGGGTGGGCGCGGTAACATGGCTTGAAGCAAGCCTCCTGAGGATTTTTTTCCAACGGAGAGTGTTTGCGGTGGGGAAAATCTTAACACGGCATTACTGACCAAAAGCACGCCGACTTTTTTATTGACCGTAATCGTGGCGGTAGCGGTCATTCCAGGACGCAACGCTAAGTTCGGGTTATCCACGACCAATACCGTTTTATACGTTACGACACCATCGACCGTTTCAGATCCGAAGCGGACTTGGGTGATTTTTGCCGGGAAGGGTTGGTCCGGATAGGCGTCCACCGTAAACGTGGCTTCCTGACCTTCCCTGATCGAACCAACATCCGCTTCATCGACATCGACCTGCAACTCCATCTTGGTCAGATCTTCCGCCAGTGTGAACAGGACAGGCGCTTCAAATGACGAAGCGACCGTTTGTCCCGGTTCAATCGAGCGTTCCAAAACTACGCCATTGATAGGGGAATAGACAACGGCTTTTTTTAATTGGATTTGATAATCTTTATAGCTATTTTCCGCTTGCAACACAGAGGCCTTAACGTTAGCCAGATCGGCTTTGGCCCTGGCCAAGTCTGCCCGTGCCTCATCCATCTCCAAAGAGGACGGCGCCTTGCCTCCGCTGAGTTGGCGGGTCTCATTGTAACGGTTCATTTTCAGTTGCGATTCTTGTAAGGTTGCCTTGGCCTGCAACACTTTCGCCCGCGCAGCCTCCAACGTCGACCTGCTTTGTTCGGCTTGCGCCTCAAGCCTTCGAGTATCCAGTTTTGCCAGCACTTGCCCCACTTTCACTTGGTCATTGTAATCGGCATAGACTTTTTCGATGGTGCCCGACACTTCAATACCGACTTCGACTTCATTGACCGGTGATAGCGTACCGGTAGCGCTGACGGTAACCACCAAATCGCCGCGCCGAACTTTTTCGGTTTGATAGCGGACAGGCGTGGGTTTTCCTATCCCCAAGGCGATGAATAGAATAAGAAATAAAATAATGGCGACCAGCAACCACCAGAGCCAAGGTCTTTTTAGCCAACGGAATTTGCCATTGGCCTCTTCTATCCCTAAAATTTTTGTGATGTTTTTATTCGCTTGCATGTTTACTTTAACTGTGTGTTCCAACTGGTTTAGCTTCATTCTGATTCCATCCGCCACCTAAGGCTTTGTAAAGCGTGACCAGGTTTGAGGCGACTTCCGTTTCACTTTCTATCAGTTGATTTTGGGCCGTCAATAACGACTGCTGAGATTCCAATACAGTGAGAAAATCGGCTGTCCCTGCCTGATATTGTTGTTCAGCCAGAGTCAACGCATCTTTCCCAATCGTTACGGAGGCTTTAAGGGCATCGCAGCGTTGCCGTTCTTGGGTGTAAGCGATAAGGGAATCCTCAACTTCTTTTAAAGCCGTCAAGATGGTGTTCTGGTATAGGCCTAACGCCTGTTCCTGGAGCGCAGTTTGCATTTTTACATTGCTGCGGATACGCCCGGAATCAAACAAAACCCACGCAGAGCTCACTGCTAGTTGAAAAGCCTTGGCCGCGGCTGTATAAAGGTTAGCCGCCGCCAGGGCTTCCACACCGATCGAGCCCGACAAGTCAAAGCTCGGGTAGGCAGCCGCTTCCGCGACGCCGATTTGGGCAGTTTGCGCCGCTAGTTCGCGCTCTGACCGGCGTACATCCGGCCTTTGCCGAAGTATGTCGGCTGGGATTCCGATGGCAATGCTATTGGATGCTGCAGGAATAGGCGCACTCTGTGCCAGTAAGGCGTTTAACTCGGCAGGCTGCTTTCCTAACAACACTGCCAAGCCATGTTTGGCTTGTTCCAGTAAGCTGGTATACTTCGGGATATCAGCGCGGGTAGTTTCGACCGATTGTTTGGCTTGCAGCACATCCACCCTTGAAACGAGCCCGGCTTGTTCCCGCCAATAGGCAATATCATAGTTTTCCTGCTGTGCTTTAAGGCTCTCCTTGGCAACAATCAGTTCGTTTTGATAGCGCCTGACATCAATGTAATTTATGGCGACCTCGGCATACAAGCTGACTAATACATCCCGCAAATCCTCTTCCGCCGCATCCAGTCCTGCTTCTGCCGACTCAATGGAGCGCCGCTGTTTGCCCCATAAATCGACTTCCCAACTGGCATCCAGGCTATGGCTAAATTGATTATAAGCGCTGCTAAACTGGCCGACTTGGCCAAAACGGGAAGCGTTGCTCGGCTGGTTTTTGCTCGCCGACGCATTCATCGACAAGCTCGGCAAAATGTTGGCAATCGCCAGATCGCGGCTGGCACGCGCTTCCCGTATCCTGGCTTCCGCTTGATAGAGATCGCGGTTGCCTAAGCGGGCTTGGGTTATCAAGGACGTTAATAGGGCATCGTTGAACGACTGCCACCACACCTGCGGATTTTGCTTACCGTCCATTTGGTTATTAGGAAGTTCTGTACTCCATTTAGCCGGTAAATCGGTTGTTGGCCGCTGATAGTCCGGCCCTACCGTACAGCCCGATACCAACGCAGCTATCAGCACACGGATAAATATGTTAGATGGACGATCAAAATAAGTCATAGTCTAGTAGTCAGTCAATTTAAATCAAAAGGATATATTGGGCTTGTAAGTCACTCTATAGTGGCATTGATGGTTACTGATTGAGGTCAAGCAATGCCAGCTCTTAAATACAAAGTCAATCTGACTGAAGACGAAAAGCGTGGCTTGGAAGCCATGATCAACAAAGGAAAAGCCGCGGCACGCCATCTGACACGCGCGCGAATTTTATTAAAAGCGGCAGCGGGTATTCAGGATAAAGACATTATCCAAGCTTTGGGTGTCTCGGAATCAATGGTGTTGACGACGCGCCAACGGTGTGTGGAAGAAGGCCCGGAAGCCGCCCTGAAAGAACGCCCCCGTCCAGGACGTGCCCCAAAACTGACGGAGAAGCAGGCCGCCCATATTATCGCCTTGGCTTGTAGTGAGGCGCCGACAGGGCATGATCACTGGACCTTGCGGTTGTTGGCGGACAAAGTGGTGGAATTAGCGTATGCCGACCGTTGCAGCTATGAAACCATCCGTCAGCTTTTAAAAAAACACTCTCAAACCCTGGCAGAAGCAAGAGTGGTGCATTCCCGAGGTGAGTGCTGAATTTGTCGCGGCGATGGAAGACGTGCTGGACCTTTATGAAGACCCCTACGATCCGTTGCGCCCGGTTGTGTGTTTCGACGAAAGTCCGAAGCAACTCATTGCGGAAGTCCGCCAACCTCTCCCGCCTGAGCCCGGTCAACCGGCCCGCTATGACACCGGCTATGAACGGAAAGGCGTCTGCGATTTGATGATGATCTGCGAACCTAAACGCGGTTTTCGGCAGGTGGACATCACCGCGCGGCGGACCAAAATCGAATTCGCGCACAGCATGAAGCATATCGCTGAACTTTATCCGGACGCGGCGGTGATCCGGGTGGTGCTGGACAATCTGAATACCCATAAAATGGCGTCTTTGTATGAAGCCTTTCCAGCAGAGCAAGCCCGTGAATTGGCGCGACGGCTGGAGTTCCACTACACGCCCAAGCATGGCAGTTGGCTAAACATCGCTGAGATCGAACTGGCCGTCTTGTCGAACATGTGTTTATCACAGCGGATACCGGACACAGAGAGCCTCCGGCGTGAGGTCGAAGCCAATATCCTACCGCGCAACACCAAGGCGACGCCCGTCAATTGGCGATTTACGACGCAACAGGCACGACGTAAACTGGCTCGCCTGTATCCTTGTGTTTCTTCGTGACTGACTACTAGGTAAGCGCCTAGCAATAAGTTATCAGAAACAGTGATATCTCAAGTGATTGAGTCCGCAGGAAAAGTCACCATTCATGGCTGAATGCCGGTTTCGTGTTAGGAACGGATCACGTAAACCGGCGAGCCATGACGAAGATGGTTTTTGCGGTTTAGTGCTTTTGTTCAAAGCCTTCGCTAAATTTCTTAAAATTGGCCTGCACTTGTTGCTGTTGGGAGACCGTCAGCAAATCGAAAATGGCACGATCCAGCTTTGCCATGCTTAATGCCTTTTCCTCATGTTGGGACAAGGATTTTTTAATCATTTCGGTAACTGCTTGTTCCGAATATTCCTTGGAAAAGACTTTTGCTTGGATAGCATTCCTGTATTCAAATCCGCGTTTTTCTTTCGCCTGCCACCCGGTTTGGTTTTTTTGAATCAGTTCTTGTATAGATTTCTTCTGGGCATCCATTAACTCTACTCCCTGTAAGTACGGCGGCAAAAACTCCCCGCATTTCATATCGGGATGATGCGGCGGGCGGTGCGGCATTCCGTGTGGGCTATGGGGTTCATGACTAAACAAAGGGTCATAATAAGCGGCAAACGGATTTGCGAAAGCAAACACGGGGATCAACCCTAAAACAGCTACCATTTTGTAAATATTTGGTTTCATGATCGGCTCCAAAAAAATTAATAATAACGACATCAAGCAAAGCTTTCGTTGTGTACAGTATCGCCGAGATATTTGTTAACTGCCGTTAAGGTAATGTAAATTCAGGTAAATTTTGGCTTTCACGCATCATTAACCGTTATTATTAGCTTGTAAAAATTGGAGGTAAATTTTGGTAAAAATATTATTGATAGACGATGATATCGAACTGGCGGAAATGCTGAAGGAATACCTTGAACAAGAGGGGCTTGTTGTGGCCGTCTGCCATGACGGCGAATCGGGCAGAGATGAGGCAATAACGGGAAATTATGACTTGGTAGTGTTGGATGTCATGCTGCCCGGTATGAAAGGGATCGAGGTATTGAGCAGGATTCGCCTGGAAAGCCAAGTTCCGGTTCTTATGTTGACGGCAAAAGGTGACGATATAGACCGTATTGTCGGCCTTGAGACGGGAGCCGACGACTACGTTCCTAAACCCTGTACTCCCAGAGAATTGGTTGCCCGCATACGGGCGATATTACGCCGGATAGAGCCTATCAATGCGCCCAGGCAATCCGAAGATCAGTTAATTGAAGGAGTATTGACCTTATGGCCGAAAAAACGTAAGGCGGACTGGCAAGGCCGATCTTTGGAGTTGACCAGCACGGAGTTTAATCTGCTCGAAGTGTTGGCAGAAAACGCCGGTTTAACTGTCAGCAAAAAAGAACTGTCCGAAAAAGGGTTGGGAAAGCCATTGGCACGGTTTGATCGTAGCATCGATGTCCATATCAGCAGTATTCGGCAAAAACTCGGTAACTTACCCGATGGCGGTTCGTGTATTTTAACCGTTAGAGGCAAAGGCTATTTGCTAGTAAAAGGATAAAAGGCAAAATGGGCAAGTTGTTTTGGAAGTTTTTTTTGGTGTTCTGGCTGGCGTTCTTGACCATTGGCGGGGGAATGGGTACGGCTGTTTGGTTGCAACGCAATGCCATGACGGATGCCGAAAGGAAGAGCGAAACCTCGATCGATATTTATGCCGAACCTTTTGTCAGCGCCGCCAGCCAGATTTTACAGAAGGGCGGCGTGGATGTGTTAAACGATTTTTTGAAAGAAACCCTGAATACTCCGGCTCCGCGCGTTTTTGCCGTGGATGATCAGGGCAAGGACTTGTTGAACCGGGAAGTGCCGCCTGAAATTATCGAGCAAGCCGAAGCTTTGTTGGCCAAAAATCCCAAAATAGTAAGGCGGATTCTTGCCGATAACGGCCTTACTTATCTGGTGTTTGCACTTTTCCCCGAACATGCCCTTACCAAAGCTTCAAGCTACCCGCCTGACGGAAACGGCTCTCCTATCAAACTTAAACACAAATATCCCGAACCACCGCCGATTTGGCTACCTGTCTTATTGGGATTTATCGTCAGCCTGATGTTCAGCGGAATGTTGGCTTGGTATCTGGCAAAACCCATTCGGCAATTGCGGTCGGCTTTTGATTCTGTTGCCAAAGGCGATTTGGATACACGCGCCGCGCAAACGATGAGGGAACGTCGAGACGAGTTATCCGACCTAGGCAAAAACTTCGACGATATGGTTTCCAAAATTCAAGTGCTGGTGGACGCGCAACAACGGCTTTTGCACGATGTTTCGCACGAATTACGTTCCCCCCTGGCAAGAATCCAGGCCGCAATCGGTTTGGCGTACCAGCAACCCGATAAGATGCCCTTGACGTTGGAACGCATTGAAAAAGAATCGCAACGGATGAATGATCTGGTCGGCGAATTGCTTGCGCTTTCCAGGCTGGAAGCAGGTGTGATTGGCAAACTGGAAGTCATTGACATAAATGAGCTGATTGCTGAAATTGTCGAAGATGCCCGACTTGAAGCCGATAGCAAAAACGTAAGCATTAAATTAACCACTACGGAAGAAGTTTTTATTAAGGGCTTTTATGGTCTGTTAAACCGTGCCATCGAAAATGTCCTACGAAATGCTATTAAACATACAAGAAGTAACAGCGAAGTCACCGTGAGCGCCAATCTTGGTGTCAGCGATCACCAATTATACATAGACATCACCGATCAAGGACCGGGCGTAGCCGAAAATGAATTATCGGCTATTTTCGAGCCTTTTTTCCGAGGCTCCAATAGCCAAAAATCCCAAAGCATCGGCCTGGGATTGGCCATTGCACAGAAAGCTATCGAAGCCCACAATGGCAAAATCAGCGCTTGCAACAGGAAAGAAGGCGGGTTTCGGGTTAAAATTAATTTGCCAATACCCTAACTATTGGGTTAATCTGGAATAGTTCAGATTTGATCGGACACCGCGCTTGAAAAGAGCGAGGGTTACTGGTGAGATAGAAGTGTCTGCTTATTATCACACCACGAGAGGTAACCCTCATGCTTGAGAATAACGTAAGAATCATCAAACATAAAGTCGGCTTGCTGAATCTAGCCGAAGAACTCGGCAATGTGTCGAAAGCCTGCAAGACCATGGGCTTATCGCGGGATACGTTTTACCGTTACAAGGCCGCCGTCGAGACGGGTGGGATTGAAGCCCTGTTCGACAAGAGCCGACGCCAGCCGAACCTGAAGAACCGAGTCGATAAAGCCACGGAACGAGCCGTATTGACCCATGCCCTGGATTATCCTGCCTACGGCCAAGTCAGGGTAAGCAATGAGTTGCGCAAGGCCGGCGTATTCGTTTCGCCCAGCGGTGTGCGCAGCATCTGGCTGCGGCATGACCTGGCGAGCTTCAAGGCGCGTTTGAAAGCCCTGGAAGCGAAGGTAGCGGAGCAAGGGTTGATCCTAACCGAAGCGCAAGTCGCCGCCCTGGAAAAGAAAAAGCAGGATGACGAAGTCAGCGGGGAAATCGAGACGGCGCATCCGGGCTATCTGGGTTCCCAAGACACCTTCTATGTCGGCACCTTTAAAGGCGTCGGGCGGGTGTATCAGCAGACCTTTGTCGATACCTACTCCAAAGTCGCCTTTGCCAAGCTCTATACCACCAAAACCCCGATCACGGCCGCTGATCTGTTGAACGACAAGGGGCTGCCGTTCTTCGAGGCGGAGCAGCTACCGATGCTGCGCATTCTGACCGATCGGGGCAGCGAATACTGTGGCCGGGCAGAAACCCACGATTACCAGCTCTATCTGGCGATCAACGACATCGAATACAGCAAGACCAAGGTCAAATCCCCGCAGACCAATGGCATCTGCGAACGCTTCCACAAGACGATCCTGCAGGAGTTTTATCAGGTCACCTTGCGCAAGCACCTGTATAACGATCTGGCGGCCTTGCAAAAAGACCTGGACGACTGGCTCGATGTCTACAATAATCAGCGAACGCATCAGGGTAAAATGTGCTGTGGGCGAACGCCAATGGCAACCCTGATCGCTGGTAAAACAGTCTGGAATGAAAAAGATCTAGGCTGAATTTAACCGGGCAGACACCGCTAAAACACCAGTCACTGTCCGATTAGATTTGAATTACTACATTTTATGGCCACTGATCCAAGATTTGGCGATTACCATCTACCAATCAATTCATGTACTTTTTTAGTATTCAGATCTGCGGCGGAAGCGATAAAACTTGGCGTTACGGGTTATCTAGAAGCGAGTGACGAACCGGTCATTCTGGATTTCGACGATGTTCAATCGTGAGATTTTATGGCATGGAACCTTCAGGTTTTGAAGTTCAACATAAGTCTGAGAGCAGTTCATAATTTAGCTGGAAGGCATCTGTTCATTCAACAGATGCCAATGGTAACTGAAATCCAGTCGTCCTATTATGGCCAGTTTTAAACCTACAACTGTGGCTATGTCCGCACAAAGTTCACATCGGCTCCAACTCTATTTTTACCTTTTTACCAAGCGCGGCGGCGCTCACTAAGGTGGTCAAGGTTAAGCTGGTATCTTTCTCATCCAGCAACCGATTAAGCGAAGCTCTGCTGGTGTGCATTTTTTTTGCCATTGCCGTTTTACTGAGCTGAAGCGCAGACATGCCTTCTGCTATTTGCCACGCAATGACTCGTTTGGTCGCGACCGCCGTGACTTCGTCAAGAAGGGCTTCCTCGCTCAGGAAGTCATCGAAACTGCTGCCAATATGAGGATTCTCTTTGGGTTGACTGTTCATTGCTTACCTCGTAATGCTTTCAATCTTTGTTTTGCCAAATCGAATTCCGGCTTCGGTGTTTTTTGACTTTTCTTGATAAAGCCATGCAGCAAAATCATCGTATGTTTGTCGATGACAAACAGAACGCGCGCAATCCGGTTATCCAGCTTGATTCTGGCTTCCCGAATGTCGCTTTCGAGACGATCGACTAACGGCATACCGAGAGGCCAACCGAATTTGCACCGTTTTAATATCCTCGCCAATCGTTTTTCTATCTCGGGCTGATAGTTCTTTCAACCATTCTCTGACAGGCTCGCTGCCGGTTTCAGTTGCAAAAAATCTAACAGAAAGGATTGGAGTCATTGATATGGCGTACCAAAAAGATACACAGCAACAAGTACTTATTGGTTTGTAACTATTCAGCGAAGCCTTCAGTCCCTTCTCCCTTCGCACCCTAAAGGGTATAAAGGAGAAGGTTAGGATGAGAGGATCAAAATGGAGCTTTTTTCCTTGTATTTTCCCCTCACCCCGACCCTCTCCTTTATACCCTTTAGGGTGCGGAGGGCGAGGGAGTTAAACGCCTTAACTAAAGGCATTGTTCCTTCGTCGAGGGCTTAAATTGCTTTTCGCTGAATAATTACATTGGTTCGAAAAAACGATCATTTTGCCGAACCTTCAGCAGCTATGTCATTTTCCGTAGGCCAGCACTCATAGCATGACATAAAATTACTTGACTGCGCGCCGGCCTGTCTGGCGCCGCCGAAGGACCGGTACAACGTCGACGCGGTGCTGGCGGCGATGGCGCGCAAGCACGTTGGGTTGGGGCTTCGCGGAAACCCAGCACATTATGCTGGTGGAGGTTCGGCGTTAGGTGTATTATCCTGTCCAACCCAGCAGTCAAAGGAACGCGCCGCCCGTTGGTGGCTTTAAAGGTTTGTTTTTGAATCGGGTTCGGCGGCTTCGTTTAAGGTTTATTCACGGTGCGCCACTTATCTTTGCGTTAGGCAAAAGGGCGAAGGGGAGCTGTATGGTAACTTGTGAATATTGCGGTAAACCATTCAATGTTTGGGGATGATGGAGACTATATGTGTCCTGAATGTATTTCCGGCTACATTGAAAAATCTGAACGCTCAGGGCAAAAACAAAAAATGAACAACTTCAACAAAAAGCCACTGACAAGCCAAGCACGAAAACCTAAAATCATGGTAACTATTCAGCGGTATTCGTAGGAGCGACGCCAGTCGCGATTTGGGCGGTGATTATCGCGACTGGCGTCGCTCCTACAGTTGGTTTTCCTTACTTTGAAACCACTTATAAACAAGCCAGTGATTTCCGCTGAATAGTTACAAATCATGCTTTGTTTTTAACATGCAAAGCCTTATCAACAGTATAAAAGCATTGTCGCTGAAATAGATATGAAGCTAAAAGTCATCATTCATCCAGCCGAAGAAGGTGGATTTTGGGCAGAAGTTCCAGCAATTCAGGGTTGCGCCACACAAGGCGAGACTTATGAGGAACTGCTGTCCAATTTATATGAAGCAGTGGAAGCTTGTCTTTCCGTGGATTTGGAACAAATTGAAATTTCCAAGAACGACAGAGTCTTGGAGCTTGCGGTGTGAAATCCATTTCTGGCAAACAGTTTTCCAAAATTCTGGAAAATCGCGGCTGGCATTTAGTTCGGGTGAACGGTAGCCACCCTGTTTATATGAAACCAGGAAGTCCAATCCGCATTTCGTTGCCTATTCACGGCAATGAAGATTTGAAAATCGGTTTGCTTAAACACTTTATGAAGGTTGCCGATATTACTGAAAGTGATTTATAAAGCCTTCGGAATATCCTTTGACCGATACAGCCCGGTTGACCGCCCTGGCCCAGCGCGTCATTACCGAAGTGGCGGCCCATTTCCGGCCCAAAACCGACCGGGCGGAACTGGCGGCGACGGCGCGCAAGCTGCCGGACAGTTTGCGGGCGCACTATCTGCGCACGCTGGCCGAAGCTCAACAGAAAGACAAGCTTCAACTGCTCTTCGGCCAGTTGAAAATACGCGGCACATCGTAGGCTATGCCGTGCCGGCGCTCCCGGTCTGCGGTTTACCGGATACGCACGAAGACGTCCTTGACGGCGTTGTTGTCGCCGGGAACCAGATTATAGGCTGCTGAATTGAACGCCACCCGGCCGCCGTTGGTTGAAACCGAGGGAGCACCGCTGTCGCCATTGCTTTCCGTTCCGAAACTGCTTACGGACATCCGTTGGGTTGTGCCGAGTTTGAGGTCACGCAGGAAAATATCATCTTTCGAATTGTTATCTCCCGGCACCAGATTGTTGGAGGAAGACGTAAACGCGACAAAACGGCCGTTGCCCGAGATCGCTGCGCTGTAACTGGCGGTAAATATGTCGCCATTGCCCTCGACCTCATTGCTATTGACGGAAGCCCGGCGGGTCACCCCGGCTTTAAGATCACGCACAAAAATATCCTGCGCGTCATTCGTGTCATCCGGTACCAGATCGCAGGCAAAGGACTGGAACGCCACGTAGCGTCCGTCGGCGGATATGGAGGCTCCCCCCGTGCCGGCAACCCCCGTATAAAAGCAAAAAGCTCCCGCCTCTTCCCCTGAGGTATTGACCGACACCATCCGCGTTGTCCCGGTTTTAAGATCGTGGATGAAGACGTCGGAATTGGTATTGTCGTCTCCCGAAACCAAATTGCTGGCAAAGGATTGAAATGCCACGTAGCGGCCGTTGGCTGAAATGACGGCACCCTGACTCGAGTCATTGGCTTCCGTTCCCGAACTGTCGACGGAAATGCGCCGGGTCGTGCCGCTCACCAGATCGCGCACGAAGATATCCGGCACCCCATTGTTGTCGTTTTCGACCAGGTTGCTGGCGTAGGATTGAAAGACCACGTAGCGGCCGTTGGCGGAAACGGAAGTTTCGAGGCTTCCTTCATTGCCCTGATTGCCCGAGCTGTCCAATGAAGCGCGTTTCGTGACCCCGGTCTTCAGATCGCGCACGAACACGTCCAGATAGCCATTGGTATCTCCGGGCACCAGATCGGCGGTGGCTGAGGCAAATGCGACATAACGCCCGTCCGGAGAGATGGAGGGGTATTCGCTTTCGCCAAGCCCCTGGCCTCCTGAACCGTTGACGGAGACGCGTCGAGTGGTGCCTGTCAGGAGGTCGCGGACGAAAACGTCGGAAACGTTATTAGTATCTCCAAGCACCAGATTGCTGGCTTCCGACGCGAACGCGACGTAGCGGCCGTTGCCCGAGATGACAAGTGCGCCGAAAGTAACGCCGCCACTGTCGCCGTTACCCTCTACCTCCGCGCTCGATACGGACGCCCGGATGGTCGAGGGCGCGGCCAGAGCCGTAGACGCCAGAACCGAAAGCAGGAAACCTGTCAGGGAAAGAACGGAAAATTTATTCGAAAGAAAAGTTGAACGAGTTTTCATTGTAAGCCCCTTTTTTGAAATTATGATAATGGCGCCATCGTGGTTGTTTTTGACTCATTGCCGGCTGTCTTGATTGATTGCAGACAGTTGCGATTAACCATATTCGTTAGAGTCGTTTGACTTGTACGCCGTTTTTTTCAGGATGTCAATCTTTTATTCTCCGCATTTTTCTTTTGCCAGTGATCCTAAATGCAAATAATAAAAAACGTTAGAATCTATCTAAAAATACCGATTACAGCAAAGCAAGCCAGCGGGATCCGTTAAGAATCCGACACCTGCCAGGTTGCTCAAACCTGACAGGTGTGTTATTGCTCCCGCAGAGAAAAAAATTGGATGCGGCAATGTCGTGGGCATGAGATCCTGACCGAACCCCGATTTGCCGAAAACCGAACCGCACCGACAATCCTTTTGCAAAATTGGAAACTTTGCCGGATAAAATATAATAAAGTCTAAATCTTTGCTCAGGAGGCCTCCCATGTACGTTACCCTGGTCCATGTTCAAGTCAAACCCGATCACATCGACGATTTCATCGTCGCCACACGGCTCAATCATCAAGCGTCCATTCGGGAACCGGGCAATCTCAGGTTCGACGTGCTGCAATCTCCCGAGCATCCGGATCAGTTCATTCTTTACGAGGCGTATGCGACGGCCGAGGACGCGGCGGCACACAAACAGACCGCCCATTACGCCGCCTGGCGCGATTCGGTGGAAAACTGGATGACCCGTCCCCGGCAGGGCATTCGGTATCACGGCCTCTTTCCGAAGGGGTGAATCCGATGCAATTCTCTTCTTTTTCGATTTCCCGGTTGCCGCGGATCAGCTACGGCAGCGGCCGGATCAGGGAAGTGCCGGCGCTGGCCGCAGCCTACGGACGTACCGCCCTGCTGATAACCGGCAGACACTCTTTCTGCGCCACGCCGCGCTGGCCTGCCTTGACCTCGGCGCTTGAAGAAAAAGGCGTGCGCTGGCTGCATTTCACCGTTTCGGGCGAGCCTTCTCCGCAGTTGGTGGACGAGGCGGTCGGCCGGTTTCGAAGCGAAGGCATCGAGGTCGTCGTCGCCGTCGGCGGCGGCAGCGTGCTCGATGCCGCGAAAGCGATCGCCGGGCTCCTGCCGCACGGCAATTCGGTGATGGATCATCTCGAAGGCGTCGGCCGGGACATTCCTTACCGGGGGCCGAGCATTCCATTCATCGCCGTGCCGACGACCGCAGGAACCGGCAGCGAAGCGACCAAGAATGCCGTATTGAGCGTTCAGGGCCCGGACGGCTTTAAAAAATCCTTCCGCGATGAGTGCCTGATTCCCGAATACGCGGTGATCGACCCGGATTTGCTGGCAAGCTGCCCGCCCGAACTGACGGCGGCCGACGGCATGGACGCCTTTACCCAATTGCTGGAATCCTACGTGTCGATCAAGGCCAATCCGTTCACCGACGCACTGGCCTGGAGCGGACTCTCCGCCTTCAAGGAAGGCTTTTTCGCCGCCTGGGAAGGAAAGGAACCCGCGGCTTGCCGTGGCCGCTGCGCGATGGCCTATGCCTCGCTGATTTCGGGCATCACTCTGGCGCAGGTCGGACTGGGCTCGGTGCACGGTCTGGCTTCGCCGTTGGGCGCTTATTTTCCCATTCCTCACGGCGTCGTTTGCGGCACCCTGGTGTCCGCGGCGACGGCGGTCAATATCCGGGCGCTGCAGGAGCGCGAACCGAATCATCCGGCTTTGACCAAATACGCGCAAGTGGGGCGGCTGCTGCTGGAACAGGCCGGGATGGACGATGCTTCGGCCCGGTCCGGACTGATCGAGCTTTTGGGGAAATGGAGCGAACTTCTGCAATTGCCGCGTCTTGGCCGCTATGGAATCAGCGAGTCGGATTTCCCGCTGATCGTCGCCAACAGCCGGGGCAGCAGCATGCAGACCAATCCGATCGTCTTGACCGATCCCGAGATTCAAGCCATTCTGGCGCAACGGATTTAGTTTTCGAAGAGCCTTGCCACCGATTGCGGCTCTCGTCGAGAAATGCTTCCTGCCGGAACAGTAAACCGAGCGCCGAATCAGCCGTTGAACAAGTCCAGTTGCCGGTGCTCGGCCGGCTCGGCGGTCTGGAGCGAAGACAGCGCAACGCCCAGAAGGCGCACTTTTTTGACGCCGGCCTCGGTGTCTTTCAATAACCCGGCCAGGAGAGCGTCCGTATTTTCCTCCCGCGTGATCGGATAAGGCAAGGTTCGGCTGCGGGTAATCTGCACGAAATTGTGGTATTTGAGCTTGACCGTGAGCGTACGGGCGCTCATTTGCTTGAGCGCCAGGCGAGCCAGGGCTCTGTCCAGAAGCAACCGCAACTGCTCCAGGATCACGGCCGGATCGTCCAGATCTTCCTGATAAGTGGTTTCCACGCCGACCGATTTGCTCGGACGGTAATTTCTGACCGCCCTATCGTCGATGCCGCGCGCGATGTCGTAGTAATAATGGCCCGCCTTGCCGAAATGCCGGACCAGGGACGCCAGCGGCCATTGCTTGAGATCGCGGCCGGTGTGAATGCCGAGTTCGTGCATCCTTTTTTCGGTGGCCTTACCGATGCCGTGAAATTGGCCGATCGCCAGGCCTTCGATCAATTGCGGCCCCTGCTCGGGCGTGATCAGGCAGAGCCCGTCGGGTTTGTCGAGATCGGAAGCGATTTTCGCCAGAAATTTATTGTAAGAAATACCCGCCGAGGCGGTCAGCCCGGTTTCCAGGCGGATTTTCTCCTTGATTTCGCGTGCGATCCAAGTGGCCGAACCCCGGCACTGCGAAGCCTCGGTGACGTCCAGATAGGCTTCGTCGAGCGACAGCGGCTCGATCAGGTCGGTATACTCGGCAAAGATGCCGCGGATCGCCGCCGAGACTTCCTTGTACACCTCGAAGCGGGGCTTGATGAACAGCGCTTCGGGGCACAGGCGGTAAGCCAGCGCCGAGGACATCGCCGAACGGACGCCGAATTTTCGGGCTTCGTAGCTGCACGTCGCCACTACGCCGCGCGCGTCCGGCCGGCCGCCGACGATGATCGGCCTGCCCCGGAGCTCCGGATTGTCGCGCTGCTCGACGGCGGCAAAAAAGGCGTCCATGTCGATATGAATGATTTTCCTCGGAATTCGATCGGCCGGCATGGGGTAGTGAGAGATCGAGTTCGGAATGAAATCGCGGGCTTCATTTCCGGGATGAAACGGTTTGCCTGTTCGATGCGGCCGGTAGGCATGAAACGAGGTTTCCTGGAAGCCTCATCCCAATTCCCTGCCGGGCCGGTCAGGATTTTTTGACAAACTCCGATTTCAGCTTCATCGCACCGATGCCGTCGATCTTGCAGTCGATGTCGTGATCGCCTTCGACGAGGCGGATGTTTTTGACTTTGGTGCCGACTTTGACCACCAGGGACGAGCCTTTGACCTTGAGGTCCTTGATGACGGTGACGGTATCGCCGTCTTCCAGCACATTGCCGTTGGCGTCCTTGACGATGCGAACATCGCTTTTGTCTTCGGCGGTGGCGTCGAGCGTCCATTCGTTGGCGCAGACGGGGCAGATGTAGATGCCGTTGTCTTCGTAAGTGAATTCGGCTCCGCATGCCGGACAGGGAGGCAGATTGCTCATTAAATTACCTTTATCTCGTGTTAAAGCGCCTTGTGCAGGACAAGGCAAAAGAAAGGCCATGATGCCAGATTCAGGGGCGGATTGTCCAATACCCGAGAATTTTCGATGCTTCTCTCCTTTCGAAGAAATCCAGGCTCCGGGTCGGCAAGGAAGCTTAAGCGGAATGCCTCATTCCGGCCGGGCTGAGGCGGCCCGGAAAGCGTATAATGTCTCTCATGAAATACGACAGAAATTTTGACGATCTGGTCGAACGCTTCGAGCAACGCATTTATGAAACCGCGAAAGGCGATTGGCGGCTGAAGCTGCTGCGGGAAGATCTGGCTCCTTTTTATCGGCCCGAGCCGCCTTTGACGGTTTGGGATACCGGCTGCGGGCTGGCGCAAATCAGCCTGGAATTGGCCGCGAAAGGCCACCGCACGACTCTCTGCGACCTATCCGGAAAAATGCTGGCCCGGGCCAGGCAGCAATTCGGGGATCAGGGTTTGAATGCCGAGTTTCATCATCAGGCCGCCCAGACGCTGGCGCCGAGCCTGCCCTTGTTCGACCTGGTGCTCTGCCATGCCTTGCTGGAATGGCTGGCGCAACCTTTGCCGACTTTGCAAGCCATCGCCGGGCGGGTAAAACCGGGCGGCCATCTGTCGCTGTTGTTCTACAACCGCAATGCGATGGTCTATCTCAACGTGCTGAAAGGGCAATGGCGCTGGCAAAATCTGCTGAACGACAGTTACCTCGGCAAAGGCACCAAACTGACCCCGCCCCACCCTCAATATCCGCACGAAGTGATCGAACAGCTCGAGCACTGGGGCTTTACCATCACCGTTCATACCGGCATCCGCGTTTTTCACGACTATGTCGCAAGAGAAACGAGGGAACAGAGCGAAGTGTCCGAACTCTTCGAGTTGGAACGGCGTTATTGCCGAATGCCAACTTACCGCGACATGGGCCGTTACGTGCACTTGGTCGCGCAACGGATGCAGGATTAACGGGCCGGAACGAAGCCGGCGGCCGGCCCATCAAAACGGTCCGGCGCAGGCAGGACGTCTGCTATCGTTGCCGATGCGGATCGGATCAGGCGGCTCTGAAAAAACGGAGCCGGTCTTGTTTACTCGGGTTCCCGGATAAGTCCATGTCGGCCGTCTTCAACAACGAAAACGGTATCACTATATTAGATAATGATTTCGAATTTTATCATTTTTCATTATCGTGGTTTCGTTCTAAGATGGCTCGTTACCAAAAGATATCGAAATAACCATTCAGGCGGAGCCTACGTCATTCCGAACGCGGCTCAATTTGCGGCTTTATCCGCATGCTATACGCTTTTTCAACTTCGGATCAAAAGGATATTTATGGATTTGGCCTATTCGCTTTCAGGCTTCGCTGTGGGACTGCTGGTCGGATTGACCGGCGTGGGCGGGGGATCATTGATGACTCCTTTGCTGGTTTTTCTTTTCGGGTTCAAGCCCGCGGTCGCCGTCGGCACCGACCTGCTGTTTGCCGCCATTACCAAAACCGGCGGCGTCTGGGTCCATCACGGCAAACACAATTCGGTCGAATGGAAAATCGTCGGATTGCTGGCGCTCGGCAGCCTGCCGTTCGCGCTTCTGACCCTTTACGTGCTCAAACATCTGAGCACCGCCGGCAAGGAAATCAGCGGCGTCATGACCTATTCACTCGGCATCGCGCTGATTTTGACCGCCTTGGCCCTGCTAATACGCAGCGCCTTGCTGCAACGGGCGAAAAAATTGGGCCAGATCGACGACGACCACAGCACCGAGGCCAATGCCGCTCGTTTCAAGCGTTTTCACGTACCGGCGACCATTCTGATCGGCGCGGTATTGGGCGTACTGGTAACGTTGTCGTCGGTCGGCGCCGGCGCTCTCGGCACCGTCGCGCTGTTGTTCCTGTATCCTAAAATGACCACGGTAAAAATCGTCGGCACCGACCTGGCTCATGCGATCCCTCTAACCGCCGTAGCCGGACTGGGCCATCTAGGGCTCGGCAACGTCGACGCCGTGTTGCTGGGAAGCTTGTTGATCGGCTCCCTGCCCGGCATCTGGATCGGCAGTCATCTCAGCGCAAAAATTCCGGAAGCGGTGATGCGCCCGATTCTGGCAAGCGTTCTGCTGCTCATCGGCCTCAAGTTCGTGTTGCAATAATCTCTCCGCCCGGACAGCCGCACGGCCAACGTGCGCCGTTTTCAAGCGCTGTCCGGGCGTCTTTCCGGCGTCGAGCCGATTCCCTCGCCTTTTTCGAACGCGAACAGGGATGACGAAGCCCGTCAATCCTTTCCCGCTACTCTTGTTTTCATCATCAAGACCGCAATGGCCGAAGCCGGCTTCTTTCAAACCTGCCGCCGTACTTTTCTCACAGACGTCCCGACACTCGCCATCGGCCAATTACGCTTGACTCGATGGTAACGGCCTTCCCTTGCCGCCGAAGCGAAATATAAAACGTGATATTTCCAGTACTTGGCAAATTTCTGCCATTTTTTTTCATTTTTTGGTGGGGTTTTTCTTCTTTCATTCGTCTTATTCAACAACACTCCTTCATGTTATGAAAACCGGCATGGATCGAACCGGCCGTGCCGAGACGTCTGAAGTGAAATAAATCATCCGGAAAAATTTCAATCGATCGCTTGATACCGAAGAAGTCCATTTAAACCCGTCCATGCAATCCGATTTGAAACGTTTTCCGGTCGTCCTGCTTTGTGCGCTCTCGACGGCCTGTCAATCCTTGGTCGAACACGGCCGGCACCGCGACGCGCCTCCGGCTCCGGAGCAGTGGGCCGCCGCGACGCCTTCCGATGCCGTCCAGAATCACTGGCTGGAAGATTTTGCCGATCCGCTGCTGGCGGCGACGGTACAGTCGGCGCTGTCGAACAATTTCGATCTCAAGGCGGCCTCTGCCCGAATCGAGGCGGCGCGCGCCGAGATGCGCATAGCAGGAGCGGGGCGCTGGCCGCAACTGGCATTGGCCGCCGGCTACCGCCGAGGCGATCCGGGCGAACTCGACGAGGAAACCGGCGCTTTCGAAGCGTTGTTCAACCTGTCCTGGGAACTGGACGTCTGGGGACGCATCCGCGCGCAACAGGAAGCCGCAGGGCAGGAAGCCGAAGCCACTCTGGCCGACTGGCAAGCCGCCCGGCTGTCGCTGGCGGCGCGCACCGCACAAAACTACGTCGAGCTGGCCGAGGCGCGGGAGCAGGTCAAGGTGGCCGAACAGTCGATGCGCGACCGGGGCACACTGGTCGAACTGTTGCGTGGGCGCTTTCGCCGAGGCCTGACGCATGCTCTGGACCTGCGCCTGGCCCTGACCGATCTGGCCAACGCCGAAGCCCAGCTTGCCGAACAACGCAACCGCGTCCAGATCCTGACCCGGTCACTGGAAGTCCTGCTCGGCGGTTATCCGGAAGGCCGATTCAAAAACGCGGAAACGCTGCCGCCACTGCCTCACGGCGTGCCCGCAGGTCTCCCGTCCGAACTGCTCGATCGCCGCCCCGATCTGAATGCCGCCTTCGCCCGTCTTTCCGCTTTCGATAACCGGCTGGAAAGCGCGCGCAAGGCGCTGCTGCCCCGTTTCACACTGACCGCGAACGGCGGCTCGATCAGTTCGTCCCTGACGGACTGGGCCGATCCGCGCGCCGCCGCCTGGAATTTTGCTCTCGGCCTGCTCCAGCCGATTTTCACCGGAGGCCGCCTGCTCGGCGATATCGACCTACAGCAAGCCCGGGTTGAAGAAGCGCTGAACGGCTATAAAGCGGCGGCACTCAACGCGTTTCGCGAAGTCGAACAGAGCCTGACCGCCGAAGGCCGCTTGCGCGAGCAGGAGCAGGCCCTGCGGGAAGCGGTGCGGCAGACCGACGCCAGCCGCAAACTGGCGGTGTATTCGTATCAGCACGGGCTGATCGAGATTCTGACCTTGCTGGACAGTTACCGCAGCACCCTGAATGCACAAAGCGCACATCTGACCGCGCGCCGGCAATTGCTGAACAACCGGATCGAACTGTATCTGGCGCTGGGCGGCGGCTTTTGAACGTCAACACTTTATGAAACCGATAAAAATCGTTCTTCCGATTCTGTTACTGTCGGCCTCGGCGGCCGCCTCCTGGGCACTGATCGCGAACAAGCCGGCGGCCGCTCCGCCCGCCAAAAACCGGCCGCTGCCGCAAGTGACCGTCGCCATGGCGCAACCGGAAACTCTGCGCATGAACGTGATTTCACAAGGAATCGTCAAGCCGCGCACCGAAATCGACCTGGTCAGCGAAGTGGCCGGCAAGGTGGTGGCCATCCATCCGGCTTTTGCGGACGGCGGCTTTTTCAAAAAAGGCGAACGCCTGATCGCGATCGATCCGCGCGATTACGACTACGCGATCACGCGGGCCGAAGCCCTGGTCGCCGAGGCGCGCAAGGAACTGCTGCGCGAAGCCGCCGAAGCGGAACAGGCGCAAAACGAATGGCAGGCGCTGGGCGGCGGCGACGCCAACGATTTCGTGCTGCACAAGCCGCATCTGGCCGAACGCAGGGCGAAACTGGCCGCGGCGAAAGCAGATCTGGCGGCGGCGCGCCTCAATCGCAGCCGCTGCGATCTGGCCGCGCCATTCGCCGGCCGCGTACGCAGCAAGCAAGCCGACGTCGGCCAATATCTCGACAGCGGGCAGATCGCCGCTCGCATCTATGCGACCGACCGTGCGGAAGTCCGCCTGCCGGTGCCGAGCGCGGAGCTGGAATTTCTCGATTTGCCGCTGACTTATCCGGATGCGGGTCAGACTTCACTCGGGCCGGCCGTCAGGCTCAGTGCCCAGTTTGCAGGCCGAATGCACAACTGGGAAGGCCGCATCGTGCGCACCGAGGGCGCTCTCGACGACAAGACCGGCCTGTTGTATGCCGTGGCCGAAATCCGCGATCCGTATGCTTACCACAAGGACCGCCCACCGCTCGCGGCCGGCCTGTTCGTGCGGGCGGAAATCGCCGGCAGCGAGCGCCGCGATCTGATCGACATTCCACGTGCGGCGCTGCACAGCGGTTATCAAGTCTATGTCGTCGACAAGGACAATCGCCTGCGCCAGCGCCGCGTCGAAGTGTTGCGCGCCGATACCGACCGGATCGTGCTCGGCAAAGGATTGCAGCCGGGCGAGCGGGTGCTGGTGTCCGGCGTGGAATTGCCGATCGAAGGCATGCAGGTCGCGATTCAGACGTCTTCTTCCTCCTCTGCGGAGCCCGGCCATGGCGCGGATTAAAAACGGTCGTTCGCTGCTCGGCTGGTTTGCCGGCAATCCGGTCGCGGCCAATCTGTTGATGATTCTGATTTTTATCGGCGGTCTCAACACCCTGGAGCAGACCGACCGGGAAGCCTATCCCCGCTTCGCGCCGGAGCGGATCGAGGTCAATGCGTTGTATCCGGGCGCGGGTCCGGCCGAAATTCAGCAAAGCGTGTGCATTCCGATCGAAGAAGCCATTCACGACCTTGAAGGCATCAAACGCCTGAACAGCACCGCCACCGAAGGCAAATGCGAAGTCGGCGTACAGGTGCTGCAGGACTATCCGCTGCGCGATCTCTCGAGCGCGATCCGTTCCCGGGTGCAGGCGATCCCAAACCTGCCGAAAGAAGTCGAGCGCATCGACATCGACGACTCCGGCTGGGAGTATCCGGCGATTTCGGTGGTTTTGTACGGCGATGCCGACAAGTTAATCTTGCGCCGCCTTGCCGAAAAGGTACGAGACGATCTGGCCAGGCTGGACAATGTGCGTCTGGTCCGGTTATGGAATGAAAACGAGTTCGAGGTCGCGGTCGAGATTCCTGCCGAAAGGCTTCGGCAACAGCAACTGACGCTCGACGACGTGGCCGAGGCAGTGCGCCGCGAATCGCTGGATCTGGCCGGCGGCGTGCTGAAAGCACCGACCGGCGAATTCCAGTTGCGCGCGAAAAGCACCGCCGACACGCGCGACAAGCTGCTGGCGTTGACTTTGCGCACCTACCCCGACGGCACCCGTCTGACCCTGGGCGATGTCGCCACGGTCACCGACGGCTACGCCGAAAAAGGTTTCGAATATTACAGCGACGGCCAACGCTCCGAGACGATCGCGGTGATCGCCCGGCACAATCTGGTCGGCGCCGCTGAACAGGTCGCCCGCTACGTCGAAGACCTGCGCCCTACCCTGCCCGAAGGCATCCAGGTGAAAACCCGGCGCGACAATGCGCGTTCGTTTTCCGAACTGCTCGATACGCTGACCTTCGAAGGCGTCAGCGGTTTCTTTCTGGTGCTGCTGGTGCTATGGCTGTTTTTGACTACCCAGATCGCGCTCTGGGCCGCGGTCGGAGTGATGATTTCGGTGTTCGGCGCGCTCTGGTGGCTGCCGGCCTCCGGCGTGACGCTGAACATGCTGTCGCTGTTCGGCTTCGTGTTGTCGATGGGGGTGCTGGTCGACGATGCGATTATCGTCAGCGAACGGATTCACGAACTGCAAAACCGGGGCCTGGGCGCGCTGGAGGCGGCGATCACGGGCGTCCGGGAAGTCGCTGTGCCGGTAACGCTCGGCGTTCTGATCGGTCTGATCGCGTTTTTGCCGGGCCTGTTCGTGCCGCCGAGCTGGGCGACCCAATTCATGAAACCGGTCGCGATCGTGATGATTCTGTCGCTGGCATTTTCGCTGGTCGAAGCCTTGCTGATCCTGCCGGCGCATCTTGCGCACGAAACCCAAGAAGAAACCGCCTGGCCGGGCATCGCCCGCCTGCGCGCTGCGCTGAACGGCGGCCTGTCGTTCTGCAACGAACGCGGCTACCAGCCTTTTTTGCGGTGGGTGCTGGACTGGCGCTACAGCACGGTGGCGCTGTTCGCCGGAGCGGTGATCCTCGGCCTGACCCTGGTCAAACACGATTACGTCAAGGTGTCGCTCGAAGAGGATGTCGGCTACGACAATTTTCACATCCATCTGCGTCCGCCGCTCGGCACTCCGTTTGCAGAAACCCGCGCCCGCATCGGGCAATTCGTGACGGCGCTGAAACAAGCCGAAGAAGAACTGAACCGCACCCAGCCGCCCGGTTCGCCGAGCGTGGTCGAAGGGCTCGACGTGTTCATCGAAGAAGTCGATCCCACCATCTGGGTCGAGTTTTCGAGCGAAGCGCGCAAAACCTTTCACATCCGTGATCTGATCAAGCGCTGGTACGACCACGTCGGGGACGTCGGCGACTTCCGTCCCGATTTCCATACGCCGACCGAACAGGACGTGATCGATCTCGAACTCGAAGTGACCGGCCCCGATCCCGCTGCCCTGGCGGCAGCGGTCGAAGAACTGAAAAGCCGAATCGCCGCTTATCCCGGCGTGACCAAAATCGAAGATTCGCGGCGTCCCGGCAAGCCCGAGCTGCGCCTCGAGCTGACGCCGTCGGCCGAACGGCTGGGGCTGCGCCTGCGCGATCTGGCCCTGCAGGTGCGCCATGCCTATTTCGGCGACGAAGCGCAGCGTTTCATCCGCGGCCGCGATCAGATCAAGATCATGCTGCGCACGCCACGTTCGGAACGGCAGGATTTCGCCGATCTGCGCGCGCTGGCGATCGCGCTGCCGGACGGCGGCCAGGCGCCGCTCGGCGAATTGGCGACAATCGGCTTTGCGCCCGGCTTCGGCGAACTGACTCGCGAAAACCGACGCGGCATCGTTTCGATCCAGGCGCGCCTGGACAAACGCCAGCCGCTTACCGGCGAACAGATCTTCAAGGAACTCAGGGAAAGCACTTTTGAAACGCTGGAAAACCGTTATCCCGGCCTCGAAATCTCCGGCGGCGCAGCCAAGGAGGAAGCCGATCTGGTGATGGCGGGGCTGAAGCGCAACACGCTGATTTCGCTGGCAGCGATCTATGCACTGATCGCGGTCAGTTTCCGTTCCTATTTGCAGCCCTTGCTGTTCATGCTGGCAGTGCCGGTAGCCTGGCTCGGCGCGCTGTCGGTGCACTGGGCGCTCGGCATGACCATGACCTTTCAATCGGTGGTCGGTGCGGTCGCCGCCAGCGGCGTGGTCGTCAACGACAGCATCGTGCTGCTCGACTACATCCGCCAGCGCCGCGCCGACGAATCGTCCCTGAGCGGATTGATCGTCGAAGCCTGTGCGAGCCGCTTCCGGCCGATCGTGCTGGTGGCCCTGACCAATCTGGCCGGTTTTTTTCCGATGTTGTTCGAGACCAGCGAACAGGCGATCTTTCTGGTGCCGATGACCTTGTCGCTGACCTTCGGCCTGCTGCTCGGAACGACCGCAACGTTGATACTGATACCGGCCTGTTACGCAGTGCTGCAGGATTTCGGCCGCGCGGCAAAGTGGCTGCGGCAACGCCTGGGCTCGGAAACCGGACAAGCGGCGCCGCGGTAGAGTACGCACCGCGTACCTTTTCAAATCTGCCCTGCTCGGACGATTTTACAAATCGGTACGTGACCCTTAGGAACGGCTTTAACCACGGCCGAGGCGTCTGCAAAAACACCCGGTTTCGGGAAGCCGCACGGATGCCTTGTTGGATTTTGCTTGGCTCGGCTCGACCCGAGCGTCCATAAATAACGGCATACAGCCTATTTTACAACTACGACTTGACAGGAGAAAACCCATGACCAAAAGCACTTTTCGCTTACTGAGCCTCACTCTGGCGATTCCTTTGCACGTCAACGCCGGCACCCTCGTCGACGGCAAATGGTCGCTGGCTACTTGCGGCAACAAACCCGAAGTGCCGACGATCGACCAAACCAACGTCGAAGCCTTCAATCAAAGCGTCGCCGACATCAATGTCTGGCAGCAGCAGGCCAAGGCCTATTATGAATGCCTGGTCAAGGAAGCGAATGTGGACAATGCCGTCATTGCCGACACGGCCAATGCCGCGCAAGCCGATTACCGCGCTGCGGTCGAAAGAATCGGCAGGGAAGCCGATGCCGCCAAAAAGAAACTTGAAAGCAAATAACAATCGGAGTTACCGGATTGTGCCGCCCGGATTTTGCCCGGCTGCGGCAAATTGCCGCATTTTTTTGCGCGCCAAGGTGGGGGTTTTTGCGTTCTGAAACGTCTTATCAGAGTTAGGTACTCTAAAAATAACGATTACACAGTACGGACAACATTCCTATGCAACTCTTAAATAATCGGGAAGTCGGCTCGTCGGCGCCGGCTTTCCTTTATCCGGGCGGAACCGTAGCCGGTCCGTTATCTTCCCGGCAAGCCCTGCTCGCGCTGCTGATCCGGGAAAAGCGCCCAGGTTATCTGTTCGGCGAAATCGTGCTGGCCGTGTTTCTACTGCACGCGCTGGCGCTGCTCTGGCTGTTCGCGCCGACCGATCCGATCGCCCAGGCCAAACCGCTGATGATGGAGGTTTCGCTGGTCGCCTCACCGAAACAAGAGACCCATCCAGCGCCGCCGGCACCGCCCAAACCGCCGGAGCCGCCCAAAAAGAAGCCGAAGAAAAAACCGGTCGTGAAGAAGCCGCTGGCAAAAGATGCGGTGGCCTTGCCCAAACCGCAGGAAACCGACGCGGCTCCGGTGGAAGCGCCTCCGTCGCCGCCGGCACCGCCTTCTCCCGTCAAAACGGCCGCACCGCCGACGGAAACCTTTACCCAAGCGAATTTTCAGGCCAATTACGGCTTCAACCCGAAACCGGAGTATCCGCGCCTGGCGCGCAACCGCGGCTGGGAGGGCAAAGTCCTGCTGAAGGTGCAGGTATCCGCCCAAGGGCTCAGCGACAGCGTCGAGGTCCACCACAGCAGCGGTCACGACATCCTCGACGAGTCGGCAGTCGCCGCGGTCGAGAAATGGAAATTCATTCCGGCGATGCGCGGCAGCACCCCGGTCACCACTTCGGTGATCGTACCGATCATTTTTACGTTGAACAATTGATAGCAGGAGACGTCAATGCCTTATCACATTCCCCCCACCGCCATCGTCGACGGCACCCTTTACACCTTGCTGGCGTTTTCGATCGCGACCTGGTCGCTGATCGTGTTCAAAATCTGGCAGTTCGCCCGCAACGGCATCCATAACCGGCGCTTCAACAGCGCCTTCTGGAATGCGTCCGACATCGGCGCCGCCGAATCCCTGCCCGTTCTGACCGCGCGTGGGCCCCAGGCGCGGATCGCCCGGCGCGGCTTCGGCTGGCTGAGCGAAATGCGCGCCACTTCCGCTCAAGCCCTGAAATTCCGGGGTTCGCCGGAAGAGTTGCTCGGTCATGCCTTGCGCCTGCAAACGCAGGAAGAGCAGCGCGCCCTCGAAAGCGGACTGACCCTGCTCGCCAGCATCGGCAGCACCGCCCCATTCGTCGGACTGTTCGGCACCGTGCTCGGCATCATGCACGCGTTGCACGAAATCAGCCGGAGCGGCTCGGCCAGCCTGGACGTCGTCGCCGGCCCCATCGGCGACGCGTTGATCGCGACCGCCGTCGGCATTGCCGTCGCGGTGCCGGCGGTGCTTGCCTACAACTTTTTCGGCCGCCGCGCCAAACAACACCGGCAGGCGCTGGACAATTTCGCCGGCAGCTTTCTGCACCTGGTCTTCAACGTCGACGGCGCTCGGGAGTAATTGGTCATGGCTTTCAATACGCAATCCTCCGAAGAACAGGACGCGATCAGCGACATCAACGTCACCCCGCTGGTCGACGTGATGCTGGTGCTGGTGATCATCCTGCTGGTCACCGCGCCGCTTCTGACTCAGTCGGTCAAGGTCAATCTGCCGAAAACGGCGGAGACGACGCCGGACGTGAAAGACCAGCCGCTGCAGCTCGGCATCGATGCGCAGGGCCAGGTCACGCTAAATAAAAAACCGCTTGTGGATCTCGTCGCGCTGGAGGCCGAACTGACCGTAGAGCTCCAGAACAATCCGGAAGCGGCGGTACATCTCTACGCCGACCAGGGCGTCCTCTATTCAAAGGTAGCGGAAGTGATGGCTTCCGCCCAGCACGCCGGCATTACCAAGCTGGCATTCGTGACGGTGGAACAGTAGGTCGCGCATGCCCGGGTTATCCGTCGGCTTTCCAGGAAAGCCGTTCGCGTATTACGGAAGCCAAGAGCCATCGCCGCTTGCTTCCGTAACCCATGCGTGATTTGACGCAGTCACTGCGGCAAATCCCACAACCCTATCACCGAAGGGCATACCCGCATCGGTTGAGAATGCCGCATTGATTAACACCGTCGTAAGCCGCGTTACCTGCTACGCCACACTCAGCGCCAGCCCGCCCAGCGTTTCCCCCTTTCCGCAGCCCCTTCTAGCACGACGCTCCCATCCTTGGCACGCATTCTGCTTGTTGCTAATACCCTTCTTCATCCGATGGCCATCGTCGAATCCTGAGTATGAGCAGCAAGCCGGAATGACCCTGAAAGAACTTCTCGACCAATTGTTTCGCAGCCACCATCAAGAATTGCTCCGCTTTGCCGGCCAGAGGGCCGGCGACGCGGCGGAAGATTTGGTGCAACTTTCGTTTTTGCGCCTGCTGCAACATCCGGACATCGACACGATTGCCAACCACCGGGCCTATCTCTACAAACTGACCGCGAATGCGGTGATTGATCATCACCGCAAATTAGCCGTGCGCGCGCATCACCATGCCGATCTTGACGAGATTGACGAAGTCCCTTCGTTCGCGTCCTGCCCGGAAGCCGTGCTGCATCATCGGCAGATGCTCGAGCGCTGCCTACAGGCCCTGGACGCGCTGCCGCCGTTGCCGCGCACGATTTTTTTATTGCACCGCTTCGACGGTTTGACTTATCCTCAGATTGCCAAATTGTTGGGCCTTTCGCGCAGCAGCGTCGAGCGGCATTTTTATACGGCATTGGAGCATTGCTTCGCCGCCTCGCTCGCCCAAGTTCCATCGAGTATGTAATTGATGAATTCGCCGGCCCCCAATGCACTGTCCGAACCGCAACGGCAAGCCTTGCGCTGGCTGTCGCGCCTTAACGCCGCCACTTGCAGCGATAGAGACCGGCAGATCTTCGAGGACTGGCTCGCCGAAGCGCCCGAACATGCCGAAGCCTATCTCCAGGCACAGCAATTCTGGCAGCAGCTCGGCGGCCTGACCGATGTCGCCGGCGCCAGGCTGAAGGACGCGCGCGGCTATGTGCAAACGGCTCGGACCACCCGCCGCCGGCGCAACACCACCCTGCTGGCTCTCGCTCTCGCCGCCGGCCTGTGCGTCCTGCAACCCGAACTTGTGTTAAAACTCACCTCCCAAAGCTATCAGACCGCAAAAGGCGAACAGACCGCGATCAACCTGGCCGACGGCAGCCGTATCGAACTGAACACCGACAGCGACTTACGCGTCGCGCGTCTGTTCGGTTCCCGCACCGTCTGGCTGGAACGCGGCGAAGCCTGGTTCGACGTCAAACACGACGGCGCGCATCCGTTCGAAGTCATCGCCGGCAACGGACGCATCCGCGACGTCGGCACCCGCTTCAACGTGAGCAGAGACGGAGACAACACCACGGTCGAAGTAGAGGAAGGCATTGTGGCGCTCAGCCGTGATGGTTCCCCTGAACAGTGGGTCAAAGCCGGCCAGCAAAGCGGTTTTGACGCCGAAGGCCGGCTGCGGCCGGTCCACGCCGGCGACTCGAATGCCGCCGGCAGTTGGCGGCGCGGACTGTTGATCTTCAAACGGCAGACTTTGTCGGACGTGCTGCGGCAACTTGCGCGCTACCATCAGGTCGAGTTCGAGCTGCCGGATGCAAAACTGCAAAGCCTGAGCGTCAGCGGCCGTTTTTCGACCAGTAATCTCGACGAGAGCCTGAATACGCTGGCCAATGGCTTGGACGTCAAAATCACGCGGCTGTCGCCGATGCGTGTTTCGATCGAGGCCAGACGGTAATGCGCTGCGTCAGAGTCCAAAGCTAACTTTGGAAGGCGTCCCTGAATGCAACCAAAGCAGGCCTTGGACTCCGCTCCCATTGTCGTGTCGTAAAAGCTCCCTCTCCAGCGGGAGAGAGTTGAGGCGAGGGGAAATAAATTAAGGGAAACATTGCATTATACTCCCTCACCCTGCCTCTCCCGGAGGAAGAAGGTTCGGTTATGACTTTTACGAAACCTTGAAGCCAATTGAGTCAGCAGCATCCATTCCGGCCGCACCGAAGCGGGTAGAAAAAAGCCGTTTGTGAAAAACAACGAAAAAATTTTAAAAATCGTGAGGTGTCAGCCCCACATCAAACGTTCATACGGGAAACCACTCAATCAATGGAGACCCGATGAATCCGACCCGACACCTGCTGCTGGCCGCATCCTTTACCCTTTGTTCCGCCGCCGTGCTGGCCGAAGCACAAACCTATAACGTCGACATACCCGCGCAGCCGCTGTCGTCCGCACTGGAAGCCCTGGCGCAACAGACCGGCATCAGGCCGTTTTATTCGGACGCCATTGTCGCCGGCAAAACTTCCCGTGCGGTATCCGGCCGCTTGACCGCCGAGCAAGCCTTGTCGCGGCTGTTGTCCGGCAGCGGCTCGAGCCACAGGTTTAACAGCGATAAAGCGGTGGCGATTACCGCCGCGGAAACGGACGCAAAAACGTTGCCGCCGGTAACGGTGTCGGGACAGGCAGAGTATGACTCGACCGATCCTTATAACAAAAGCTATACCGTCACTAACAGTTCTACTGCCACGAAAACTGACACGCCGCTAATAGAGACTCCGGTGTCAGTGCAAGTTGTGCCTAGATCGGTGATGGACGACCAGAAAACCACTCGTATCAAAGATGCCTTGGAAAATGTCAGCGGTGTAAGAGCGCAGCCGACATTAGGGGGTGGCAACGGCTTTATCATTCGCGGATTTCGCAATGGTACAGTTTATCGTAATGGTCTATTGACTAACGGCAATGCTTTTGTCGGCTTTCCAAGCGAATTCGATGCCGGTAATCTGCAAAGTATTGATGTACTTAAAGGTCCGGCTGCTGTGCTGTTTGGTCGCATTGAACCCGGCGGCCTGATCAATATCACCACCAAAAAGCCATTAGACATCCCTTATTATTCGCTTGAGCAGCAATTTGGTTCTTATGATTATTATCGTACTCAATGGGATGCAACCGGGGCGATTACTGATGACAAGTCGTTGCTGTATCGCTTCACTGGTGCTTATCAGAACAATAATTCATTTAGAGATTTTGTTTTTACGGATCGAGTGATGGTCAATCCAAGCATTACTTGGCGGCCAACCGAGATGACTGACCTGACGCTTAATGTTGAAGGTTTGGACCAGGATTATCAGACAGATTTCGGTATTCCGGCGATGGGTAATCGTCCCGCTCCAGTTCCTATTAGCCGTTCGATCGGTGACCCGAATGACCCGGTGGATCACATATCCAAAGCGCTAGTTAGTACTGAGATAAATCATCGATTTAATAATGATTGGGCAGTACATAACCGTTTCCTCGCCAGCTTTAATAATGAATATACTAAGTATTTGACACCATCTCCCACAGGCGTATTGGGACCGGATGGTATTGTAAAACGCAATATTTTTGGTCATGATAACGAGCTTGAAAGCTACTCTACAAATTTGGATTTGACCGGGAAATTCCGGTTGGGCTTTTCCGAGCATGACATCTTGGTGGGCTTTGATTATTTCCAGTCCACGCAAAAATACCACTCGTTTGGTGAGTATGCCTTCCCGAATAACAGCTTGGACATCAACATATTTAATCCATACCCAAGTTACGGGATCAGTCCGGAACTGATCAGACAAACCTTGGCGCAACCTAACAGTTGCTGCGGCGGTGAGGATTTCGCCTTTATTTATAGCCAATGGTACGGAGCTTATTTCCAGGATCAGATCACCTTGTGGGATAAGCTTCATATTCTAGGCGGCGGCCGCTACGACTGGGCGGATTCCGGATTTTCTTACAAAACTTCTTTTGAACTAGCTGAGGCTACCTTGCCGTCAAATAAAGTCGACGGCTTTAGCCCTCGAGTCGGCATACTTTATCAGCCGGTCCCTTGGTTAGGGGTTTATGGCAATTGGACGACTTCGTTTAATGCCAATAATGCCCCGGCCGCTAATGGCTCGACTTTTGATCCGCAAAGAGGCGAACAATTCGAAGCAGGCGTGAAAACGCAGGTATTTGATGACAGATTGATCGCGACCTTAGCATACTATCATTTGGTTAAGGACAATATCTTGGTGCCGGATTTAGCGACAGCCAACTTGTTCGATAGAATCAGCAATAAACAACGCAGCCAAGGGATTGAGTTAGATATTACGGGACAGATTACCAATCAATTGAGCCTGATCGGCAGCTATGCTTTCACCGACGCCCGTGTTCTGGAAGACCATGTTGCAGAGGGTAATCCGAGCAATGCCGGACATAGGATGCCAAATGTTCCTGAGCATTCTGGTAGCTTGTGGTTCAAGTACGATGTTAATGGCTATGATTCCCAGGAAGGCTTTAGTTTCGGCATAGGCGGTATTGCGGCGGGACAACGTCAAGGCGATTTTGCCAACAGCTTTCAATTACCGGGCTTTGTCAGGATGGATGCCTTTGCCGCTTATAGAATGAAAGTGGGGGCAACCAAGGTTACTACGCAGTTCAACATCCGTAATTTGTTAGATAAAAATTATTACGAATCAACCGATCCTGACTTAAATACCTCACCTAATTTGAGCATTGCGCCGGGTGCGCCACTGATGGCTAATGGGTCGATTCGGGTAGAATTTTAGATGCGTAGGTCGGGCACGCGCTTTTTGTGCCCGACATTTCCAATGGCTTGAAGAGGACATGGTTTCAGACCATCGCAATATTCCGAAGCATAATCGCCACATGAACGTCGGGCAACGATAAAGCCGTTGCCCGACCTACAGCTAAAATATCGGGCAAAAAGCGTTGCCCGATCTACAATTTTATTATTCGCTACCGCGTTTCGTGTGGTTGTAAAACGGCCATTTGCTTATTTCGGAGAGAGTCGCCATGCGCTATCGCCGCGCCAAAACTCCCGGCGGCACGTATTTTTTTACCGTCGTGACTTTCCGACGGCGCAAATTCTTGTGTGAACCAGGCAACGTCGAACTGCTGCGCACCGCTCTCCGTACTGTCAAATCCGCCTATCCTTTCACCATCGATGCGTTCGTACTGCTGCCGGATCACCTGCACTGTATTTGGACATTGCCGCCCGGAGATTCGGATTACCCGATGCGCTGGAATGCCGTCAAAAAATATTTCACCGATCATTGCCTCGACGAATATAAATTGCCGCGCACTGCCTCAGAGCGGCGCAAGCGGATGCAAACCATTTGGCAACCGCGTTATTGGGAGCACCAAATCCGCAACGATCGGGATTTCGAACAACATTGCGACTACATCCACTGGAACCCGGTGAAACACGGTTGGGTGCCGCGCGTCGCCGATTGGCCATATTCAAGCTTCCACCGTTTCGTACGCGTTGGGCTGTATCCACCGCATTGGGCGGGCACAGCGCAAGCCTTCGACAGCATCGATTACGGCGAGTAACTCCCAAACGGAGCGCAGGTCGGACTCGCTTTTGTACCCGACATGTCCAATGCTTCAATCCGATACAGAGTTTGGGACCCGCCATATCGGGATATGATCGCCACTCAAACGCCGGGCAGTGACGCAGAGCGTGGGAACGATGAACCTGCTGGACAAGGAATATTTCCCTGCCTCGGCGTTCAGCCGCAACGGCATCGAGGTCGGCGCGCCGAGAATGTTTATGGGATCGGTGCGGATAGAGTATTGATATTGCCGGCCGGAGTTTGTAACCTTGATCCCGAATGCTTCAAACCCGTCCGGCCGCTTCGATAACACATGATGGCCGGACTACTTGCTTACGTTTTCGATTTAAAACTCCACCCGCACCGACCCCAAAAACAAGCGCGGCGTACCGACCGTGCGGCTGCTGCAGGCCCCGCACAGATAGGCGTCCGGAAAATACGTCTTGTCGAGCAAATTGTTCACGTTCAATTGCGCAGTGATTTTCGACCGGCCGGCTTTCCAACTGTAGGCCGCCAATAAATCGACCGTCGCGTAACCGGCGGTTTCGTAACCGTTGTTCGATCCGTCGGTGGAGCCATCGCGCAGATTGACGCCGCCGCCGACCTTCAATCCGTGCAGCTCACTCTGCTGAAAATCATAGGTGGACCACAAACTGCCGACGTTGCGCGGCACCGCATACAAACGGTTGCCGACCAGACCGCTATTATCCTTGGTCACGCGGGTATCGAAGTTGGCGTAGGTCGCGATAATATTCCAGCCCGGCAAAACTTCGCCGCGAATGTCTATTTCAGGTCCCCGGCTGCGTACCTCGCCGGCCGCGATCGAAAAATTGCCGGTCATGTCGGTCGGATCCCGGGTCACGACATTTTGTTTGGTAATGTCGTAATACGCCAAGGTAGCACTGAATCTGCCGTCGAAAAATTCGAACTTGCTGCCGATTTCCCACTGCTGCGCACTTTCCGGCGACAACGGTTTGCCGCTTCTCGTCCTGGCCCATTGGTTGGAGACGCCGAAGTTTTCGATGTAATTGCCGTAGAGGCTCCACCAATCGCGCGCCTGCCAGAGGACACCGACCCGAGGCGTCACCGCGTCGTCGGCCGGTTGCGAGGTTTCCGCGAGATGATCCCATTGTTTGACGTTCTGGTAGCGCAAGCCCCCCAACAAATGCAGGCCGTAAGGCAATCTGATCTGATCCTGGGCGTAAAGACCGAAATAATCGGCACTGTTGTTGCTTGGCGACCAGGCGGTCGTGAAAGGCGTAATAGGCTGATCGTTCTGCACCGGATTATAAACGTTGATCGATGCCAGATCGGTAACATAGGGGTGCGAGAGATTGTCCGTACGGTAATAATCCCCCCCTATCAGCAGTGTGTGCTTGAACAGACCGGTATTGAAATGCCCGGTCAAATCCACCGTGGTGTAATAGGTAGCCTGCTGGCCGGGAATATGGTAGCGGGAACGGGAAAGGGTATTGTCGGGATTCAGTTCCGAGCTCGCAGCGGTAGTCCATTCTTGTACGGTATCCAGCAAATCGGCGACGAAACGCTGCTGAATGGTCCAATCATCGTTGAATTGGTGCGACCAATTCAAGCCGATCAGTTTTTCTTCGACGCTGCTCGGCGTCCGTCCCATCAAGTTGCGTGACCTCGGCATGTCGATAAAGTGCCCGTTGATATAAGGCCAGGTGTTATTGTCGTAATTGAGGTTGTCGTGTCGGTATTCCATCTCCAAGGTGGCTTGCGTCCGGGGGCTGATATTCCAGGTCAGCACCGGTGCCAGAAAAGTCCGCTCATTGTTCACGAAATCGCGGAACGAGCCGCTGCTTTCGAACGAGCCGTTGAAACGGTACAGCAGCGTGTTGCCTTTGGTCAAAGGCCCAGCCGCATCCAGCGTGGTACGGTACAGATCGAAAGAACCGAATTGCTGTTGCAACGCATAGTAAGGCGTCGCCAACGCTTGTTTGGTCACGACGTTGACCATGCCGCCCGGCTCCATGCGCCCATACAGAATCGCCGCCGGCCCTTTGACCACTTCCAGACGCTCCACGTTGGCCATTTGCCGAGTGCCGATCGAGGAATACTGGCTGTCGACACGAAAGCCGTTGCGGAAATAGGTCGAAGAACGAAAACCCCGCAGAAATATATCGTCCGAAAGCCCGCCGGAACCGATACTGATAGTTGCGCCGGCGACATTTTTCAGGGCCTGAGTCATCTGGATCGTCTGCTGGTCGTCCAGTACCGCTTTAGGAATCACCTGGACGTTGACCGGCGTTTCCATCAGCGGCGTCTCGGTTTTGGTTGCCGAGGCGGCGGCCGTCGCCGAGTAGTCTTTGTTGTAAGGATCGTAGGCATCATAGTCCGCGTCGGCGGTAACTTTCATGGCCGGCAAAGTCGCCGCGCCGGATTGGCCGCCGGGCCCGGCCGGCTCGGCCTGGCGCTGCAAAATCACGCTATCGCTTCCGCTGAGACGATAGCCTAACCCCGATCCCGCCAGCAGTTTTGCGAGCGCCTGCCGGGGTGTGTAGCGCCCCACGACGCCGGCGCTGTTAACCCCTTGGGTCAACGCGGATGGAAAACCGACTTGCCAGCCGGTTGCCGCGATGAAGTCGTTGATCGCCGCCGCCAGCGGTTTGGCTGCGATGTTGAAATCAACGGTCTTGACGCTTGCTGCAGGAGGATGTTCGGCGGTACCGGCATAAAGGGCCTGCGGCGCGGCCAAGGCCGGCAAGATCAAGGCGATCGCGGCGGTCAGTTTGCGCCAGGCTCCGGGTACGGGCCGAACGGTGGTATCGGAAGGAATCATGCTTTCTCCTGTAGGTTGAAAAAGTTTTCAACGCGCGATGCCGCGCGGATGGAGAAAGAGACGTTTCGACAGGACAACTACACACTTGAGCAGAAGAAATTTTTTTGCCTCCCTGTTTTTTCGCTAAACCTACATCGTCAACACCGTCAAATACGGCGACAAATGCACGACATGCGCACCGACAATGTCGGCGAGGTTCCGGATCACGGCGTCGATATCGCCGAGTTTGTAATTACCGGTGATTCGGGTCGCGGCCAGCTTGCCGCCGGCTAGATAAATCACGCCCGGATGGTAGCGGTCGAGTTCGGCGACGACTTCGGCCAGCGGCCGGTCCTGAAAAATCAGCCGCCCTTGCAGCCAGGCGAACGCCGGCAAGCTGTCGGCCGCGCTGCGTTTTTCGACGCCATGCGCAGAGATGGCAGCCTGCTGACCGGCGGTCAACCGTAGCGTTGCGCCGGTGCCGGCGGCGCAGGCGACGATGCCGCTTTCGACCGCAACCTGCGTAGCGCTGCCGGCGCGCACCGTGAACCGGGTACCGACGACCTGCACCGTGGCGTCCGCCGCGGCGACGATAAACGGCCGCGCGCTGTCGGGCTTGACCTCGAAATAAGCCTCGCCATGCAGAATCCGGATGCCGCGCCGTTCGCCATCGAAATCGGAGGCCAGCGCGGTGTCTGTGTTCAAGGTCACCAGGGAGCCGTCCGCCAGGACGATGCGGCGCTGCTCGCCGGCAACGGTCGCATAATCGGCGCGCCAGCGGTCGATCAGGCCGCCGGCATGCAAGCCCCAGCCCATCGCCAGCAATAAACAGGCCGCTGCCACCCACGGCCGCAGCGGCCTGCGCCGCGCCACCGGCAACGATATCGCCGCATAATGCGCCAGCGCGTCGTTCAAGACCGGCGATTGCCACAAATCCGCCACCCGCGCATAGGCCTCGGCGTGTTCGGGACTGGCGTCATGCCAGGCGGCAAAGGCCCTCCGAATCTCCGGCCCGGCCTGGCTGTCCTGCAGGCGCGCGAACCAGGTCAGCGCCTCATCCAGGACGGCGGCTGACGCGGGGTTGGGATCGGGAACAGTGTGCAAGGCCATCGATACGAGTCAGGAAAAGGGCAAGCCGGGATTTTAGCAAGATAAGACGTTTGGGCGATACGCCCGATCGCATTTGGCACTTTTTTCTTAACACGACAGACATGAGACGGATTTCTTCACCCCCGTAAAATAAAACTCTTCCGTGAGCGTCGCTCCCGCCACTCGCTTGCGATTTTCGATAGGGACTGGCTGTAGCGTCCAACGCGGAGACACCGGCAGCCACCTTAATCCTCTCCGGATTGCGCCGCCAGCAAATGCGCCAGCGCCGCGCGCACGTTCTTTTCGACGGCGCTGCGGGAAAGGCCGAAATGAGCGGCAATGCGCTCGTAAGTCCAATGATGATATTTGTGCAGCAGCAGAATTTGCCGTCGGCGCTCGCTCAAACCCGCCAGGGCGCGGATCATTTTCTGCACCTGTTGCTGATGATCGAGCGTTTGCTCGGGCGTCGGCAGGGCCGAAGGCAGGCGCTCCAGCAGACAGCTTCCGTCGTCATCGTCCGGCTCGGCAACGGTGGACCGATGCCGTTGCTTGCGCAGATGATCGAGCGCCAGATTGCGCCCGACCTGGTATAGAAACGGCCTGGGAGCGGCAATGTCCCGGCTCCCGGATGCCTGTGCGAAACGCAGATAAGCTTCGTGCGCCAGATCTTCGGCTGTGTCCGGACAGCCGACGATGCGGAAAATAACCGCGATCAGCGCGTCTCGGCAATCCAGAAAAAAGGCGTCGGCGTTCAAAGAGGCTATCCGGGGAGTTGGCGGAAAATTCTGCCGGCAACCCGTCAATTCGGACCGGCCTGCACTGTGACAGCAAAATCCGAGCCATCTTCGGGTTTTGCGGTTTTCACCGTCCCCGTCCGGTTTGATGAACGAAAAACCGTGTCATATGCCACAAGTAAACCGTGGCATATGACACAGCCGATTCGGACTGCCGGGCCGGGAGCTCTGTTGATCGGCCGTCCCTCTTCGTCCCCCGGCAACAACATTCGATAAAAAAATTGCCGAAACGGGTGGGGATTTTACGAGCTGAAACGTCTTATTACAGTGTAAGTCGAAACCGGCGCCTGCCGGCCGGCTTTTCATCCTTGTCTTTTACCGCGAGCTTTGTCATGAAACCATCCATTACCGGCAAATCCAGGCATTCGCCTTTGATTACGAAGCCTGCCTGCCTGCGGGCCGGCATTCTGACCATCCTGATCTGCGTTTTCGCAAAAGCGCATGCCCTTCCGGCGCAAACCTCGGCGGCTCCGGCGTCCGCTCTTTCGGTACAGGAGATTGAGCCGCCCAGCGCCGCCAAAAGCCGCCAGGCCCATCTGTCGGCCGCGAGCGGCGGCAAATTGATCCTGAGCTGGGTGGAGCCCGCGCCCAAGGCAGAAAAAATACTGAAATTCGCCTGGTACGACGGCAAGACCTGGTCGGCGCCGCGAAACGTCGTCCGCCTACCCGCCATTTACGATCTGCCGAAAGTAATTGAACTCAACGACGGCGCGCTCGGCGCGGTCTGGGGCACCGAAACCCGGATCAAAAAACAGTCGAGCAACGAAGTGTACGTTTCCCGTTCGGCGGACGGCGGCCTGACCTGGAGCAAGGCGGTCAAGGCCAACAGCGACCAGAAAGTCAAGACCGCCCGTTACAACGCATACATCGCCCCCTTGCCCGAAGGCAACATGGCGGTATTCTGGTCCGATGCCCGGCACCGGAAAAAAGACAAAGGAGAGCAGTATCTGATGGGTACCGTGATGGACGGCAAAGGCCGGGTCGAGCACGATTTCGCGGTCGACGACAACATCTGCTCCTGTTGCCAATTGCTGCCGGCCCGTTACAAGGATCAACTGTATCTGACTTACCGTGACCACCTGCCCGGCGAAGTGCGCGACATTGCCGTGCTGCCCTGGCCCGGCCTCCGGACCGCAAAAGCGGTGCGCGTCCATTCCGACAACTGGGTGCTGGACGGCTGTCCCGGCCAGAACGTCGGCGCTTCCGCATCCCAAAACCGCTTCGGCGTCGCCTGGTTTACCGCCGCGGGTGGCAAGGGCAAGGTTCAGGCCGCGTTTACCGACGATCCGGGCAAAGGCTTCGGCGCCCCGGTCAACGTCGACCCCGAGCATCAGCCGCAAGGCGAAGTCAAAATGGTGATGCTCGACGACGACCGCGCCGTGGTGCAGTGGCTGCGCACCACGCCCGAAGGTCCCTCGCTGCAACTTGCGCTGGTGTCCGCTTCGGGACAGGTGCTGGCCGAACGCCAGCTCAGCAAGCCGAGCTGGAAAACGGCCTTCGAATGGCCGAATCTGCCGACTGCGGCGCAAGGTGGCGGCAGCGCTTATTTTTCCTGGCTGGACACCGAAGCCGAACGCATCCACGTGGTCAAGGTAGGGCTTTAAAATGACCGCAAAAGCGCAACCCCGGCTTTCCTTCCTGCTGTTCCTGTGCAGCATTACTCTGATTTGCTCGACCGCCAGACCGGTAACGGCCGGCGCATCGCTCCATGCCTTCACGGCCGGCAGCCTGGAAAAAATTCAGGCCGACTATGCCGGCCGTCCTTTCCTGCTGGTTTTGTGGTCGCTCGACTGCCCGCCCTGCCGCAAGGAGCTGAATTTGCTCGGCGATCTGAAAAAACGGCATGCCGACTTCAATCTGGTGCTGATCTCCACCGATGCCATCGAGCAATCGGACCAGGTGTCTTCGGTTCTGGCTTCGCACCACCTCGCCAATTCCGACGCCTGGATCTTTTCGGAAACCAGCGCGGAACGCCTGCGCTACGTCATCGATTCGTCCTGGTACGGCGAGATGCCGCGCAGTTATTTTTACGACCCTCAACACCACCGGGCAGGAATCAGCGGCGCCTTGAAAGCCGACCGGATCGAAGCCTGGCTGGCCTCATTCAAAACCGCGGCGGCCAAGCCGTAGTAAGCCGGACAGACAAAGCGAAGCCCGACAAGCTCTGTTGGGCTTCCCGGCGTCAGCCCAACCTGCCCGGACTCAATCGCTCCTGATGACCCTTCCCTTCATTCCGGACCGCTGCCGTAAGGACGGGTGATCACTTCGAGCAAATGCCCGTCGGGATCGTCGAAATACAGACCCCGGCCGCCGTCGTGGCGGTTGATCTCGCCGGGAAGCGCTTTACCCGGATCGGCCCAGTAATTAAGGCCTTGTTCGCGCAGGCGTCGGAAAACCCGGTCGAAGTCGTCCTCGCCGATCAAAAAGGCCAAATGCTGCATGGCGATGGCGCCTTCCTTGTCGTGGAAATCCAGCGAAACCCCGTTGCCGAGTTCGACGACGAGAAAGGGCCCGAACGGGAAGGCCGGCGGCAGGCCGAGCATTCCGGTCAAGAAGGCCGACGATTTCCGTTTGTCGCGGCACCAGACGATGGTGTGGTTGAGTTGTATGCTCATGGCATTTTTTCCTTATGGGCAGAAACCCGGCCTGATACGTACATCCGGTCCGGGTTTTTTGCATCGTTAAACCCGAACCGCGCTATTCTTTGCGCGTATAGGTAAGCTCCAGCATCTTCATTTCTTTGCCGCCGTGGTGAGCGCCGTACATGTCGAAGGTCTGGTGATTGCTGTCGACGATCTTCCAGACGGCGCGGTGCGTCATGTAGCCGCCGCCCGGCTCTTCGTGCTTTCCTCTCAGCGTGATGGTTTTGCCGTCCGCGCTCGCGGTGCCCTCCATCAGGAAAATACCGGTGCCCATGTTGTCCATCCACGCCGTGATATATTTCTTGCGCAGATTGTCATAGCCGTCGATCCCGATGCCAGAGAAAGGTTTTCCCATCATGCTGCCGTTGAATTCCTGGTAGAGAAAGCGCCCGTCGAGCAGCATCTTCATTTCCGCGCTGCCGGTCGATTCCGCCGGCGGCTTGCCGGGTTCCATCCATTCCCGGCTCTTGACGGTCCAACTGCCGGCCAAGGTGGCGAACAGTTTGTGAGGTTCTCCGGGCGTGGCCAGCTTGGTATAAAGCTCCATCATCGCCTGGGGATCCATCGGTTTCTTGGCCTGTTTTTCCCTGGCCGTAGCACCGGCTGCCGCCAGCATCATACAAAGACTGATCAAGACAAGTGACAAAATACGCATGGTTTTCTCCTTTTATTTAACGTCGAGTGAAAGAAATTGACAAATATTCGGGAATTGCCCGCGCCGTCAATGCGCCGGCCATCCCGAGACTCATTCCTGAATACTAAAATTAGGAACTCAAAAACGCTCATGAGTTCCGTCCTTAGTCGTACGGGGGCGGGACAAATCGACAAGCCCGGAAGAAATTTTTTATTTTACGCGGCCGGCGGTTTCGATTGTCTCCGAATGGATCCGATCAATTGAAACAGGATTCACCCCAACGGAACAGCCCTGTATCGCTCTTTCTACAAGGCTGCCCGAAGCAACCCAAACCACCGGTTCGTACATCGATTCCGAAATCACCCGGAACGTCGGCCTCGTTTTCGACGATCTCGGCAACATGATCGGAACCGACAGCGGCAACACCGGCCACCGCTTTCATGACGTCCCCGTCCACGGCGGCAGCCTGTGGAATACCTACCGGTTCCAGGACGGGGAATTACAGGGGCTGACGCTGGGCGCGGGATTGGTCGCTCGCGGCCAACGGGAAGGCAATAACCAGAACGACTTTCAAATGCCGGGTTATGCGTTGGTCAATCTGATGGGCGGATACGAATTCAAAGTGGGCAAGTCGAAAGTCACCGTTCAGTTGAATGCCGACAATCTGCTCGATAAAAAATATTTTCCGAGCAGCATCGGTTTCGGCAGAAGCCGGATCGACATCGGCGCGCCGCGCACTTTTCTGGGCTCGGTAAGGTTGGAATTCTAGAGCGGTTTCTGTTTGCGATCGGCGAGCCATTCCACACGGTTCCCACGCAGAGCGCTCATCGTTATACACATCCTCCGTCATTCCGGCATACCTTCTGAGGCACAAGTGGATTCCCGGCAGGCATCGAATTCATCCTGCTTTTAACCTGTTGGTGACTACGTTTGTTTTCTTGCAATCGCTGCACGCCTTTTTTGCAGCCAGCGGACGACGCCGGTAACAAATAACAAAACACAAGCCAAGCCGGACAGAAGTACCAGAATCCGCCCCGGCATGCCGAAAAAATAGCCGGAATGCAAAGGCCACATCCATTGCATGAACACGCTTCCGCCCGACCCTTGCAGCGAATCGAAAACGTGCAGCAATTCTCCGTAGCGGTCCACGATCACTTTGCGGCGGCCGTAAAATCCGGCACCCAACGGCCCGTGCACGGTAAAGACGTAAACGCCGGTTTCGTTTTTGGGAACGGAAAACCAGTAAAGACGGCCATCCGGGTAAAGGGAGGCCGCTTTTTTCCAGGCCTGATCCACCGTCACGGCAACGCTGTCGGTGCTCGGCTCGGTGCGATAATCGCCGACGGCGGCAACGGGTGAGAAACGCTCGACCAACCATTTGAACGGGCCCGGCAAATTCATCGACACGCCCGAGATAAACACGGCCGACAACAACACAGTCGAGTAAAAGCCGAAGGTTTTGTGGAGATCGTAGTTGAGACGTTCGCTGCCGGCATGGCGTTTGACGGTCAACGCTTGCCGCCATTTTCCGGTCAACGGCCACCAAACGATCAAGCCGGTCAGCAGGGAAATGAAAGCCAGCACTCCCAATATTCCGACCAATACTGCGCCGTCATTACCCGCCAACAGCGTGTAGTGGAGTTTGAAGACGAAACCCATGAAGCAATAGGCGGTCAGATCCGTGGCATGATAATACACACGGGTGCCGACGATTTGCGCCGTGTATGGGTTGACGAAGGCATTGACGCTGTGTGTGGCACCATTGCCGGCCGGCACGTCGAAAAAAACGACGTACGCCTGCTCCGGGCTCGACGGCGGATAGGCGTAGGTGAATACGGCGCCGGTCGGCATGGCCGCCTGGGCGGCGGCCACGATGTCGGCCAGCGGCCGAATATTTGCCGCTTCGGATACGGCAACCGTCGTCAACTCGGGATTCAGCCAGCGATCGATTTCCATCCAGAACGTCAAAATGCTGCCGGTCAGGCCGATCACCACGAGCACGGCGCCCGCAAACAAGCCCAGATACAGATGAACTTTGAGCCAGAGCCTGCGCCGTTTTTTAAGCCGAGTGAGCCGTTGGTTGCGCCAGGTCGGTTTAACCGTTAAGAGATTTTCAGGTTGTTCCATAAGCTTATTACTCCATCATGGCGGCGTTGTAGAAGCGCAGTAGGTCGGGTTGGCGAAGACAACCCGACCTGTCGGAAGAAGGATATGTTGGGCTGCCGTCAAAAATCCAGTTTGACCGATCCGAGAAAAGTAATCGGCTCTCCCGGCGTAACACCGACCCGATTGGGTCTGGAAGACGCATAGTACTGCTTGTCCAACAAATTCTGGATATTGAACTGCACGGTCAGGTTCGAGAAACCAAGGTGTTTGACGTATTTCAATGCCGCATCGACTCGCGCATAGCCGGGAAGCTGGTAGCTGTTGGCCAGATCGCCTTCGCGCTGGCCGACCATGAACACGCCCAATCCGGCGCTAAGTTCCGGGAAATTAAACTCGCCGAATTTATGATAAGTCCACAGGCTGCCCGAATGCGTCGGTACGCCGTACAGACGATGCCCCTGATTGCCGTTGCCGCCCGAACGGTCCTTATCCTTGGTGATTTCGGTGTCGGTCAACGCATAACTGCCGATCACGTCCCAATTCTCCGCGACTTGGCCCTGAATGTCGAACTCGATGCCGCGGCTTTCCGCGGCGCCGGTCTGTTCGACGAAGCCCTGTGCGGCCAATGCCGGATTGGAATGAGCCGTGCGGAGATTTTCTTTGGTCAAATGGTAAAAGACCAGGCTGGAAGTCAGTTTTCCGTCGAGCCAGTCGGTCTTGAAACCGGCTTCGCACTGGCGCGAACGATTGGGCTGCAACGATGCGTTATTGACCGTACGCCCGGTCACCGAGCCGTTGAAGCCCTGCATGTAACTGGCATAGACGCTCAACCAGGACCAAGGTTGATAGAGCAAGCCAACGCGGGGACTGAATTCGCTGTCGCTGGCCGTCGCTGGATCGGAGCGGTCGGCATTGAACGAACTGGCGGATTTGGCATTGTCGTAGCGAAACCCCGCCAATAAATGCCAATTCTTGGCAATGGTAGCCTGATCCTGCAGATAAAAGCCGAACCATTTGTCGTCGACTTTTGCAAACGAGTTGTAAGGCATGACGGTGGTGTCGACGATGCCGTTGCCGTAAACGGGATGGTAAATATTGATCGGATCCGGACCGTCTGCGCCGGAAAGAGAAACGCCGTCTTCGGTAAAACTGGAATCGAACCAGTCGCCGCCCACCAACAAGGTATGATCGACGCCCCAAGTCGAAAATTTACCGGTCAAATTGAGCGTGACGAAGTCCGAATTGAAGTCGTGCGGAGCGGCATACCAATTTCGGCTCAAATCGCCCGTCGTTTCGTTCAACGTGCCGGGACTGTTTTCTCCGCTTCTCATCGCGTATTGATCGTTGAATTTGAAATACTTGGCCTGTATTTTCCAGTCGTCGGTGAAATAATGCGTCAACGTGATGCCCCCGCCTTGAGCCTGATGCGGGAAACGGTCGGTCGGTTCACCTAAATAACGGCTGATCGGGATGTTTGCCGGCCGATTGCCGATGACGGGAATTCCCCAGTCGATGATGGTTTCCTGGTCGAAATATTGATACTCCAGGTCAATTTGGGTCCGGTCGGTGATTTTCCAGGTCAATTTGGGCGAAACGAAGGCTTGTTCGTTGAAAGTAAAATCGCGAAACGTGTTTTTATCGAGATATTCGAAATCGAGACGGTAGGACAGCGAGCCGTCTTCGGTCAACGCACCGGTGGCGCCGAGCGTGGTGCGGTAGGTATCGTAGGAGCCGAACTGCTGCTGAATGGAATAGCCGGCTTCCGGCCGAGGACGCTTGGTCGTGACGTTGATCAAACCGCCGGGCTCCAGGCGCCCGTACAGCATCGCCGCCGGTCCTTTCAGCACTTCGATGCGCTGCACGTCGGCGGTCGAGAACAACGCGCCGACCGACAGCGAACCGTCCCGGTAAACTTGCGTCAAGCCCCAATTGTTGGTGGAGTTTTCGAAGCCGCGGATGATGAACGTGTCTTCCAGCGTGCCGAATCCGAAGCCCTTGACTACGCCGCTGACGTTTTTCAACGCGTCTTCCAGACGAATCGCCTGCTGATCGTCGAGCACCGCTTTCGGAACGACTTGTACCGACATCGGCGTTTCGATCAAGGGCGTGTCGGTTTTGGTACCGGTGCTGGCATTCGGAACGGAATAGTCCCGGCTGTTCGGATCGTTCGGATCGTACTCGGCATTCCCCACGACGCGCATCACCGGAAGAGTCGCCGTTTCGGCGCTTGCCGTGCCGCGGCCGGCCGGCGTGATCGTCACGGTACCGTTGCCGTCCAGACGATAGTTCAGCCCGCTGGCGGCCAGCAGCCGTCCGAGCGCCTCGCGCAGCGTATAATCGCCGGCCAACGCACGGCTCTGGCGGCCGGCCGCAGTTTGTTCGGCATACAGCATCTGCGCGCCGGACTGGGCCGCGAAAGCCTGTAACGCCGACGTCAAGGGCTGTGCAGGGATCGAAAAATGCAGCTTTTGCTCATCCGCATCGGCGGACTGGGTGAAGGCGGCGATAAGGGCCAAACTCAAGCGTTTGCCGGTCTGTGTCATGGTGCGTATCTCCTGGTTTAGGGTTTACAGGGATAGACGCACCGGCTTTGAAAAGCCGCCAGCTTTTTGCAGAAATTTTCAAAAGACGGAAAGGACCGTAAAGCGTTTTTGCGACATCAAAACGCCATGAGCCACCATCGTCGTGGTTGTATTGCCTAGAGCCGAAACGCCTTACGCGGGGCGCAGGAAATCGCCTTAAACAACATCAGCAGAACGCCCGATCAGCGGCGGGCTTCCAGAACGATTTCCCGCTCGCCGATCCATTTGGCTGTAACCGGCAACAAGGCACCGACCGCATCGAGCATCGCATTCAGTTCGCCGGTGCGGAACGTGCCGTTGACGCGCAGCTTGGCCAGTTCGGGATCCGGCACGCGAATCGCGACATCGTGATAACGGCCGATTTCCGCGAGCGCTTCATCCAGCCGCAACCCTTGAAACGACAACAAACCTTGCCGCCAGGCCGTTGCCGAAGCAATGCTCCGGCCATCGGCCGCAATAAAGGCGCCGTCCCGGTAAGCGGTCTGCTGCCCGGCCGTCAAATCGCGCCGGTCTTCACGTGTTTCCACCGAAACGCGGCCTTCCTCGACCGTCACGTCGACGCGCTCCGGTTTTACATACACGTTGAAAGCAGTACCGAGGTCGCGAATGACTCCGTTGCCGGCGGCCACTTCGAACGGGCGATCCCCATCGTGCCGCACGGTGAAAAACGCTTCGCCGTGCAGCAGGTCGACCTGGCGCCGGCTGCGGTTGAAACGGACGCGCACTTCGGTGCCGGTATTCAGCTCGATGCGGGAGCCGTCCGCCAGCGTGACCGTCTGCCGTTCGCCGGTTGCGGTTCTATAGGTGTGGGTCAGGCCCAGCCCGCCGTCGGCGGAAAAAGTGCCGTAAATCACGCCGATCACGACCATCGCCGCTGCCGCGTAAGACCACAAAGGCCTCGCGGCGGGCCGCTTGCGGTAATGCAAGGCCGCTTCGCGCGCCGGGAAAGGAGCCGTTTTAAACCGATCCAGCCATTGCCAGTGCTCGGTAACGTTGAGATACGCCCGCGCGTGCAGAGGATTTTCCTCCAGCCAGGCATCGAGGTCCGCACGGTCTTTTGCGGTAAAAGCGTCGGAGCGGCTGCGCAGTAGCCAATCAACGGCCTGTTCGCGCACTCGTTCCGGAATGAAGGATGTTTTCATACGGGTATCGATAAGACCTCAACCGAAAGATTCGACATTTTATCGGATTATCTTTATAGACGCCTGCGGCATTGAAATCCGCCATGACTTTTACGGCGACAGGGCATCCATGCGCTTGCTGATATGTTGCATGGCAAGACGCACGTAACGCTCGGAACAACGTACCGAAACGCCCAGACGGACGGCGATTTCGGCATGGGAAGAGCCTTCCAGGCGGAATAGAATGAACGCATGACGCTGCAATTCAGGCAATTCATCCAGCCATCGGCTCAGATGATCGAGCGCTTCCCGGGCTTCCCAGTAGTGATGAGGGGATAGCCTGGAATCCGCAACGGTTTCCGCTTCGGCTTCGTGATCACCGCATTGTTCGCGGATTTTCGCACGGCGATGTCGGTCGACGGCCAGATTGGCGGCCGTCTGAAACAGAAAGGCGCGCGGGTTGCGTATCGCTTCCGGCTCCGGGTATTGCGACAGGCGCAGAAACGATTCCTGGACGATGTCCGCGATGTCTTGTTCTTTCGGCCAGCGCCGCGACAGAAATGCGGTGACTTCGTGCGCGTAATTCAGAAAAACGTCATGCAAAAAAGGATGGACGGATTTGGGCATTGTGTCGGCAGCGGTTTGAAACGCAAGACATAAGGATTTCGTCAAAAACGACTTTCTGAAATCCAATCGCAGGTGGGAGCGGTTTTACGCGAGAGCGCCTCGATCGCGGCTAAAGCCGTTCCCACGCCGAATGGGCTTGAAATTCGTGGAAGTCATTTTGCGGAATCCCAAGCAACATCGATGCCAATGCGCTGAAATCGCCGATTCGAGTTCTAACGTGGCTCGTGCAAAGCATCCATGAACAAAACCAGGAAACTCAACCTCCCCGCCGCTAATAAGAAACCCAATTGGCTGTGTGATATGACATACGCGCTGCGCCATATCACACAGTAAATCACGATGCCGCTTGAGCTTATTAACCCGGACCTTAAAATACCGTTCGCCCTGAGCCTGTCGAAGGACCTGCCTGATTGGGCTTCGACGGAGGCCCAGCCCGAACGGAACGCCGGGAATAAAAAGGCCGGGTTAATAATCGAGCATGACGGCGGCAAGCCGTACCCTGTTCTTCGCCGGGTCGGTCCAGGCAACGAAAGCCTGTTGGCCTAAACGTACCATGCCGGGGTATTTGCTCGGCCATTTCGGAAAATCGCCCCGGTAAATGACGGTTTGCCGACTGATGCCTCCTGCCTCAACCATTGCGATGCGCAGTTCGTCTTCCGGTCCCGCCCTGCCCCGCCAACTGACCAACGCCGCATCCTGGTTCAACAACGATACGTTGACGTAGCCGTTGGCGTTGTCGTCCACTTCGACCGGTTTCGCGAAACGCTTGCCGCCGTCCTTCGAAAACGCAACCCTGACGCGGCCTTTGCCGTCGGCGGCGGAAAACCATGCGGCCGCCGTAGCAGGTCCCGACACATCGACCGCCGGTCCGTTGCTCGGACAACCTTCGATATGCCAGCCTTCGCCCGGCACCGACGCCGCCTGCGCCTTGCCGCCCGGCCGCCAGCGCACGGCGGCGGTATCGCGGATTTCGCCTTGCGCATGGTCGCGGTAGACCGTCAGCAAGTCTTCGCCCCGAGCCGCGGTATAAACCCGGCAGCAGGAGCACACGTCGCCGTCCAACGTCGTCTCTTTGCCGGCGCGTTGTTGATTCTTCGCGAGCACGGTCGCCATCAGCCGGTAACGGTCCTTTTTCTTGTGGCCGTCGGCGTCGCGCATGTCGGTCCAGACCAACGCGATGCGTGCGTCCGGCAACGGCGTCAGCGACATTTGCGCATCGTAGATGCGCGCCTTTTTGGCATAAGGTTTGAATGCCGGGCTCCAGCTCAGGCCGCCGTCTTGCGACCGGGCCAGGTAAATGTCGGCGGCGTATTGGCTTTTCCCGCCTTTGACGTAAGGCATCCAGGCAGCGGCCAGACTGCCGTCGTCGAGCCCGAACACGACCGGCGGATCGCCGAGTTTGCCGTCGACCCGGCTCACGGTGCGGACGGGCGACCAAGCCGGCCCTTCACGCACGGCGAAGCGGACCGTGCTGCTTGGCCCGTCGCTTTCGACCCAACTGAGAATCAGGCGACCGTCGGCGGTTTGCGACAAATGGTGCTGCTTGCTGCCTTCGGCCGCCGGCACGTCGAGTTCCTGCACCGGAAACGCGGGTTGTCCACCGGCGGCCGCCGCCGAACTGCAAAACCCGATGAACAATACGGCCGGAAAAAATCTTGTCAATACTATAAAAACCGTCATTTCGTTTATTCTCCAAAAATCAAAACATCATGGTCTCGGCAAAGGCGTTGCTGCCAGGGGAAGATAACCCGGCTTCGATTGGCCGGCGGTAATCCTTGCGTAGGTTGGGTTAACAGCTTTATCGTTAACCCAACCTATCCATACATCGAATGTTGGGTTGCAAAAAGTGCAACCCAACCTACGCCTACTGTCAATACTCCAGCCGGAGCGAGCCGATCGCGGTCAGCGGCGCGCCCGGATAGACGCCCAGGGCCGGCGCGACGTTGGAATCGGGATCGGTCGATTCGTAATATTCCTTGTCCAAAAGGTTACGGACGTTGAATTGCGCGGTCAGGCGGGTCGGCCCCACGTAACGCTTGTAAGCGACAAAGGCGTCCATGCGCACATAGCCCGGCAGTTGAAACGAATTCTGGAAATCGCCTTCACGCTGACCGGCCAAAACGCCGCCGACGCCGAAACTGAAGCCTTCCGGCGCGTCGGTGCCGTTCAACGCGTACTTCAGCCACAGGCTGCCGGCATGTTCCGGTACGTTGGCGAGGCGGTTGCCGGCCGTGCCGCCGCTGTGGTCTTCGAGAACGCGCGCATCGGTAAAGGCGTAACTGCCGATCACGCTGAGCTTGTCGGTGACGTAGCCGGATACGTCCAGTTCGATGCCCTGGCTGCGCTGTTTGTTGGCGATTTTATCGAAGGGGTCGGGCGTCGACAGGTCGCTGACCAGGATGTTGTCCTTGGTCAGATAGTAATACGCCAGCGTTCCGATCAGGCGACGGTCGAACAGTTGCGTTTTAATGCCGGCTTCGAATTGCTCCGCAATCTGTGGAGCAAAGGTCCGTCCGTCGGCGGCCGGCGCGTTGTTGGCGCCGAACGACGTGGTCCAACTGCCGTAGATGCTGAGTTCTTTCCAGGGTTCGTACAGGATGCCGACCTTGGGGCTGAAGCCCTGGTCTTTGCGGGTATAAGGGTCGACCAGATAGCCTGCGGTTTTGAAATCGAAAGCGTTGCCGCGCCCGGTTTCCGCCCAGTCGTGACGGCCGCCGCCGATGATGTGCAGTTTGTCCCACAGCGTAATCTGGTCCTGAAAATAAACGCCATACCACCCGTTGTAGATCACACTGCGATTGAGCCCCGGACGGGAAGATGTCAGAAAGGCCGCGTCGAAGACCGGTTGCGGAATACCGTAGCTGGAGTACGGGTTATAGATGTTGATCGCCAGATTCGGGTCGGGGGCAATCCATTGCCCATCCGAGCCGTACTTGTTGAACACGCGGTAAAAATCAAACCCCGCCAGCACTCGATGCCGGGTAAAGCCGAGATCGAATTTACCGGTAATGTCCAGATTGGTCGCGTAGGTTTCCTGCTCGTTGCTCTGGCTGAAGATATTGCGCTGCAACAACCCGGTAGACTGATTCAACGCGGCCGCCGCATTGAAGGCGGGCGCGGGGTTCACGAACGTATTGATGCCGTCGGTCAGGCTGGCCAGAAAGCGGTTGTGTATCGCCCAATCCTCATTGAAACGATGGTTGATTTCGGAGCCGACTTTCACACCCGACTGATACCCTAGCGGCGTATTCGGATCGCCCAGATTGCGGCTGATCGGAATCGGCGCGGGGCGCTTGCCGATAACCGGGATGCCGAAGTCGGCGGTCGCGAATTTTTCCGTGCCCTCGATGTCGATCGTAACGTCGGTGGCGTCGGTCGGCCGCCAGGTGATGCTTGGGTTAAACAGTTTGCGATCGGCCGAAACAAAATCGCGAAACGAATTGTTGCTCTGATAGGCGCCGGAAAAACGGTAGAGTAATTGTTTGTCGTCGGTAATCGGTCCACCGGCATCCCACTGCGTGCGGTAATGATCGTACGAGCCGAACTGCTGTTCCAGCGAATAATACGGCGCATCCAGCGGCCGTTTGGTCGTGATGCTGATCAGGCCGCCCGGCTCGGTGCGGCCGTACAACTGCGCCGGGCCTTTCAGCACCTCGATGCTGTCCAGATTGCCGGCGTCGAAATCGCCGAAACCGCCCTCGTTGGTCAACAGGCCGTTGCGATAAATATTGCCGGTTCGAAAGCCGCGGACGATGAAGCCGCCGCCCGCACCCAGCGACGGCTGTGCGCGCACGCCGCTGACGTTTTCGAGCGCGTCCTTGACCTTGGTCGATTTCTGGTCGTCCATCACCGCGCGCGGCACCACCTGCACCGAGAACGGCGTTTCCATGAGCGGCGTGTCGGTTTTGGTCGCGGTACGGGAATTCAATCGTTGATAGCCCGGATTGTAAGGGTCGGTCGCCTCGTATTCGGCGGCGCCGCTGACGCTGACCGGCGGCAGCGTTGCCGCGCCGGACGCGGGAGCCGGCGCGGCGGCCGGCGGTTTCTCCACCGTTACCGTCTTGCCGTTGGCGAAGCGGTAACGCAGGCCGGAGCCGCCCAGCAATCGCGTCAATGCTTCCGCCGGCGTGTAGTCGCCGTGCACCGCCGGGGCGCGGACGTTTTCGGCGATGCCGTCCTCGTACAGCACCTGCAGGCCGGTCACGGTCGAAAAGCGGGCCAGCGCCGAGGGCAAAGGCTGTGCGGGAATGTTGAACGGCTCGGCAATGACCGTCGCCGGCGCCAACAGCGCGGCGGTCAGCATGGCGGGGCGGAAAGAAAAAGGCAACGGGGTCGACGGCATAAACTCAATTCTCCTTGGTCAAAAACTCGGGTTGTGACACAAGACGAAACAAGCGGGGCTTTACCCTTAGTGCCGATAAAAAATTTTTGAAATCCTTACCTTGGGAGGCTGCCGTAAAAGTCAATACAGAACCTTCTCCCCGAGGAAGAGGCAGGGAGAGGGGGTTTTTACGGCCTTCTCCTTTGGCGAAGGGTTAATACAATACGACCACGCCGCCCGGAATCCGCACCGCCCGGGCGTGCAATATGGCGGTAAGTGCATCGACGACCCCGTCAGGGTCGTCGGCATTGAAAATGCCGCTGATCCTTCGTTCGGCCAGAGTCCGGCTCACCACAGCAATAGGCCCCGCTCGATAGCGGTTGACCTCCGCGACCACTTCTGCCAGGGGTTGCCGATAGAACACCACCTGGCCGCGCCGCCAGGCCAAAAGGGTGTCCACATCACCTGCGGACAGGGCCTCAAAACGGCCGTCCCGATAGCCGATCTGCCGCCGGGCAGAAACGGAGACCGACGCCATGCCGGAACTGACCGCCACCACGCCTTCGCTGACCGTCACCTGTACCGCTCCGGCCTGCTTTCTGACGTCGAAAGCCGTGCCTACCGCGCGCGCTTCGACGTTGCCGCCGGCAACGATGAACGGCCGTTTTTTATTCGGCGCGACTTCGAAATAGGCCTCGCCGCGCAACAAGTCGATCCGCCGCTCCGCGTTCGAATAATGTACGGCCAGGGCGGTATCGGTATTCAGGAGCAAGCGCGAACCGTCGTCCAGAGTGACGGACAGGCGCTCGCCCGAAGCGGTACGGTAATCGCTCACCGCGTTTTGGTAAAACGTCGGCAACCGAACCGAAACAACGGCCAACAGCAAAGCCAGACAAGGCCATGCCATCCGGAGGCCGGGCCTCGACGGCGGAGCCATCACAGACGCTTCGGCAGCCAGCCGGGCATGAACATTGACGGCCGGTGCGCGCAGCACCGTCCATAAATCCTCGATACGTTGATAAGCCTGCCGGTGCCGCGGGTCGGCTTTAAGCCAGGCGTCAAACCGCGCTCTGTCGTCGGCACTGACGTCGTCGGCCCGGAGGCGGGCAAACCACGTCGCGGCCTGATCGGAAATACGGGATGCGGTCCTGAAAGGTCGTTCTACCATGGCACAAGGCGGTCTCAAATAAATCCCATTATGATGACGAGTTCGGCTTTATGCGGCAAGGGCTAAGTAATGGAGTCCGCATCCGCCTGCAACCGACTCAGCGCCTTGCGCATGTGGCTCTCGACGGTACGGACGGAGATTCCCAATTCCTCGGCCACTTCAGCATACGATCTGCCTTCGACCCGGCACAGCAGGAAGACGCTGCGGCACTGCGGCGGCAAAGCGTGGATCAAGGTTTCGAAGCGATCCATTTGCTGGCGCGCCGCCAGCACGCGATCCGGTCCCGGCTTTACGCAAACGATATCTTCCTCCGGTTGTCCCACGTAACGCTGCTGTTGCCGCATTCGCGAGCGCAAATGATCCAGCGCCAGATTATCGGCTACCCGGAACATGAAAGCGTGCCAGTTTTTGATTTCATCGCCGGCCGGATAATCGGCCAGACGCAGGTAGGTTTCCTGAAGCAGATCGGCCGCGGCTTCGCTGCATTGCACGCGGCGCAACAAATAACGCCGAAGTTCCTGACGTGATCTCAGAAAAACTTGCAAAAGATCGTGCTCCAATGAAGCCATAAAAAATGATAGAGAAATGCCGAATTCAAAGAACAACGGAAACAGGGAAAGTTTGTCGACAACCGTCCGGTTACTGAAGGCAATAACCGTGCCGATATGGGCAACATCTTAAAGAACCGAATTTCTTTCAGCCTCCAAGCAGTCTGGCTCCGCCATGAAACCGGATGCAAATACGGGCGTCCGGCTTTGTTAAGGGATAGCCGGAACAGGGCAGGATAATGCTGAATGCACGATATGACGCAGCCGATTGTGTCAAGTGACGCAATGACGGCGCTCAAAAGCGGATTGACGAAAACGGGTTCGTCCGTTATCTTGAGCGGATATATCGTTGAATTTTTCGAAGATACGGCATAAAGTGATTCGGATGGCATTACCGCAAGTACCATTTCATCTCAATGCGGAAGATTATTTACGGTACGAATTATCGACGGACGGAAAACACCAGCTCATCGACGGTGAAATTTACGCGATGGGCGGCGCAAGCGAGCGTCACAATTTGCTTGCCGGCAATATTTTCAACGAATTTAAAAATAGATTAAAAGGCCGGCCCTGCCGCACGTTCATGGCGGACATGAAACTCCGGGTGGCCGAAGATTTTTTTTACCCGGACGTGATGGTGATTTGCGGGGAAGACAACGAGAGCGCCTATTACAAAACCGCGCCGACCGTCATCGTCGAGGTCCTGTCCAAAACCACGCGTAAATTCGATCAAAGCCGAAAGCGGCTGCGCTGCCAATCGCTTCCGACTTTGCAGGAATACGTGCTGGTCGAACAAGACAAAGGCGAAATCCTGGTTTTCAGCCGTAAAGACGGCTGGCAATCGTTATATTATTACTTGGGCGATGAAATCGTTTTCCCTTCCCTGAACGTCGCCGTGCCGGTCGAGACGATCTACGAGCAAGTCGACAACGAGGACGTCGCCGCCTTTCTCGAACAAAAACGGCAAAACTCGTCGGACGAACCCGTCAGATAGGTTGACGACGAAGGAACCCCAACGCACCATCGCACCGGGAATGCATTAGGGTTCGCAAGCTCGCCCCAACCTACCGCTCTTGCCTGACTGGTTATAGCATTCCCGCCCCTCTCCCAGAGGGAGAGGGAGGTTTATGACTGAATCAGAGCTTCCTCAAGAATGTTAAAAGCCGATCCCGCACAGACTTGAACTCGGGAAGTCAGGATAGTAAATCCTTGACGGGAGGCTCAAGACCGTACACTCGAATCGAAAAGGCTCTAAAACTCGACGCGCACCGATCCCATGAACGAGCGCGGCGCGCCGGGGATATTGCCGTAGAAGCGCTGGCTGGCGTCAAAAGTGTCGGCGCCCGAAAAATAGCGTTTGTCCAGCAGATTGTAAGCATTGAACTGGGCGGTCAGTTTGGTCGCGCCGACCTTGAAGCTGTAGGCGGCCAACGCGTCCCAGGTGAAATAACCGGGCAATTGAAAGCTGTTCTGCGGATCACCCTGGCGCTGGCTGACCACGCGCATGCCCGTGCCCAAGCTCAAACCTCTTAACAGCGGATCGTCGTTGAAATCGTATTTGGTCCAGAGATTGGAGGAATGTTTCGGAGCATTCGGAAAGCGGTTGCCCTTTAAATCCAACGCGGTGTCTTCGATCACTTCGGTATTGGTCAACGCATAGTTCGCGATCAGGCTCCAGTTGTCGGTCAGTTGCCCGGCCACGTCCAGCTCGATGCCGGTACTGCGCGCTTTGCCGATCGGTATCACGTACTGCGCAAAGGCCGACGGACTGACCGCAATATTGGTTTTCGTCACCGAGAAGAACGCCAAGGTCGAGTTCAGCCGGCCATCGAAAAACTCGGTCTTGAAGCCGCCTTCGTATTGCGTGGCTTCCTGGGGCTTGACCGGCCTGCCGTCGATGCCCTTGCCGAAATTGTTGCTGCCCAGCGATTCCGTATAGTTGGCATAGACCGACAGCCACGGCAGCGCACGGTAGAGCACGCCGACGCGCGGGCTGAATTTGCCTTGATCGCGCCCGTTTTGCCGCAATGTGTCTTCCGCGCCGGAGAACGATTGCGAGGAACCGCCGGAACTCAGGCTGGCCCAATCGTAACGGCCGCCGCCCAAGATGTGCAGCTTGTCCCAAAACACCATCTGATCCTGAAAATACACGCCGTTCCACGATTCGGCGTTCAAACTGTAATTGTTCGGATCGGTCGGAAACTTCCCTGGATAAGGCTGAGGATTGTAAATGTCGATGCTGTCGACCAGCGAGCAACAACCCCAAACCGATTTGGTGTCGTGCTGAAAAAAATCATGCCCAACCAGCAGCGTGTGTTTGACGCCCCAAGTATCCAGATGGCCTATCAAATTGGTGTTGAACGAATAAGTATTGTCGTCGAGCACGTTGAGGCGCCACAGATAGCGATCTACGAAAACCTGGTCCGGATGAAAGCCGAAAGGAAACGCATCGAGCTGGTTTCTGCCGCCCAGAAACGCCGAAAACTGCTGGCTGATCTTCCAGTCGTCATTGAACGCATGCGACCAGTTGAAGTCGACGACTTCGCGTTCCTGGTTGGATGCGGACTGGGGATCGCTCAACGCGCGGTTGATCGGCAGGTCGACCGGACGGTTGGCGCCGTCCCTAACCGGAAAGCCCTCGTCCCAGGTGAAATCGTCGCGCTGATACTCCATGCCGATGCCGAATTGCGTGCGATCGGTCGGTTTCCAGCTCAATTGTGGCGCGATGAAAATACGGTCGCGCATCAACAGATCGCGATACGATTTGTTGTTTTGATAAGCCAGATTGAAGCGGTAGGCCAATGAGCCGTCCCGGGTCAAAGGACCGGTCGCGTCGGCGGTCGTGCGGTACAGGTCAAACGAACCGAACTGCTGTTGCAGCGAATAGTAGGGCGTATCGAGCGGCTTTTTGGTGGTCCGGCTGATCATGCCGCCGGGCTCGATGCGTCCATAGAGGATCGCGGCCGGCCCTTTCAGCACCTCCAATCGTTCGACGTTGGCGGTTTCGGCGGTCCACGAGCTTTCGCGAATGCCGTTGCGGTAGATTGCGCCGTTGGCGTCGAAACCACGCACGACGAAATTGTCGTAAGTCGGCGAAGTGCTCAACTGTACGCCGCTGACGTTCTTCAATCCGTCGGCCAATGAAATGGCCTGCTGATCCTGCAACACCGACCGGGGCACGACCTGGATCGATGCCGGCGTTTCGATAAGCGGCGTGTCGGTACGCGTGGCGGTCGCTGTATCGAGCACCGCATAGTTTTTATTGTACGGATCGTCTGCCTCGTACTCCGCTTGCCCGGCGACCGTCACCGGCGGCATCGTGTCCATCAATTGGTTCACTTTCAGCGGAGCCTTTTCGATCACGATCGTACCGTTGCCGATCAGGCGATAACTTAGGCCGCTGTTGCGCAACAGTTTGGACAGCGCCGCTTCCGGAGTGTAGCTGCCGTGCAGCCCCTGGCTCGACAAGCCGGCGGTGATCCCGGTGTCGTATACCAGTTGCAGGCCTCCCTTTTCCGCCAGGCGGTTCAAGGCGGTGGCCAAAGAGCCTGCCGGAATGTCGAACTGCCGGTTGGCGCCCTCCGCCCCGGCCCTTGCCGAAAACAGCAGCAACGTACTCAAAGCCAGCGATAGTGCTGCTGCGGCCGAACGGCCCGGACTTCCGCCAGGTGTTGTGTTCAATGTCATAAAGATCCCCCAGGATTGTTTTTTGGACGTCAACAATCCTCTGACGCGCAACGCGTGCGAAACAGGAGGAGGGGTAATAAAAAAATTTTGCTAGCGATGCAGCCAGATCAGATAACTGCCCAGCCGAATCGATTTGACGTGCAGGGACGTTTCCAGGGCGGCGAGCACCGCCAGCGGCTGATCGGTGCGAAATACGCCGTTGACGCGGCGCTGCGCAAGTCCGGCATCGCTCATCATCAGATAGCCCTGGTAATAGCGGTTCAGCTCGGCGATCACCTCGCCCAGCGGCCGGTCTTGAAAAACCAGCACGCCTCGCCGCCAGGCGGTTGCATTGGCGCCGTCGATGCGCTCGACGGCGCCGAACCCCGTGTTGGCATTAAAACGGATCTGCTGGTTTTGATCGAGGATTCTGCGCGTCGGACCATCGGCCGGACTCCGCATCAGATCGACTGCAACGCGGTGTTCGGTCACGCTGACCTCGGTCTGACTGCCTCTCAAGCGGATGTTGAACGCGGTGCCCAACGCAGTGACCGTGCCTCGGCCGGCTTTCACCCTGAAAGGGCGGGCAGCGTCCGGCTGCACTTCAAACCAGGCCTCTCCTTCCAGGAGAACCAATTCCCGATGCCGCTCGTCGAGGCGCAGAGTCAGAGCGCTGTTGCCGTTGAGATGGACGACCGAGCCGTCGCTTAACTGCACGTCCTGCATTTCGCCGAAACCGGTGCGAACGTCGGCCTCGAGCCATAACGGCAAGGAGCCGAACAACCACCAGATCAGACTCAAAGCGGCAAGAGAGGAAGCCAACCGAACCATTCTGCGCGCCGGCGGTCTTGTTCGCCCGACCGTTTGCTGCTGCGAGAAATACGACTTAATCGCGTCGAGCTCGCCCCACAGTCCGCAAACGGCATCGAATGCCCGGCCATGGCGCGGATCGGCCGCCAGCCAGCGGGCGAAAGCGGCCTTTTCCCCGGCGCCGGCGCTGCCGCTGTCGAGCCGGATCCACCAGTCGGTGGCCGCCTCCCTAATGGCGGATTGCTCCGATGAGCGGTGTGTCGGTTTCATAAAATAACGGAATTGGATCGGTCGACGGTCATTATAGGCTCATGGCAGGACGGGGAAAACAACGAGCGTTATTGCTCGTCGATTTTTTGCAACGTCTGCAAGGCATGCCGTAAATGCTTTTCGACCATGTTGCGGCTGATGCCGAGGCGTTCGGCGATTTCAGCCTGGCTCAAGTTTTCGAATTTGCGCAGTATGAATACGGCGCGGCATCTGGGCGGCAGAGTATTGACCGCCTCGACCAGTTTGTCCAGCCGTTGCCGGGCAACGGCGATCTGTTCGGGGTTCAGGCCGTCCGCCGGTTGCAATTCTTCACTCGACAAGCCGGCCTGTTCGGCGTGGCGGCTGCGCACCCGGTTACGGCGCTCGTGATCGGTCGCCAGGTTGGCGGCGATCCGGTGCAGCATCGCGCGGGGATTGTCCGCCTGTTGCCATAAATTGCCCGAGGACATGCGGTGATACGTTTCCTGGACGATGTCGGCGGCCGTTTCCAGACAACCGCAGCGCCTGAACGTTACCCGGCGCAGTTCCGGATCATAAAGCTTGATCAGTTGATTGATAAAAGCGACGTTACTCATACCGTGAATGATTTCCAGACAGGTGTACGGACAAACCGGTAATCAAGTTTTATGCCAATAAAACAGTAGATCGGGCCGGGCAAGACGAAGCTCGATAAAAACCTGCGGCAAACCTGTTCGGCTTCCTGACGCCGGTTCCCTGCCCGGATTTAAATTGCGTGAAATAACGGATTGGCCGGGTCAAATGACACAGTGAAATCGACGGGCCGCCCGGACAGGCCTAAAGCGCCGGCGGCCTTTTTCCGAACAGCGGACCGGCCTACCGGCCTGTCTCTCCGCAAGCAGAGCCGAAGCGGCTACTCCCTAGAATTCGTATTTCAACGAGCCGAACACGTTGATCGGCGAGCCGGGGATGACGTCCAGGTCGCTGCCGTCGGAGTTGGCGTAATATTCCTTGTCCAGCAGGTTGTTGACGTTCAATTGGGCCGTGAATCTATGCCGGCCCACGGTATGGGTATAGGCCGCCATGGCATCCAGGCGAACATAGCCCGGCAGGATGAAGGTATTGTCGGCATCGCCCCAGCGCCTGCCGACGGCTACCACGCCCAGACCGGCCTTGAAGGCTTCGTTGAATTGCCAGGTGCCCCACAGACTGCCCTGATGCCGAGGCACGTTTTCCAGCCGGTTGCCCTGCAGGCCGTCAAAATCCTGGGTGTACTTGGCTTCGGTATAAGCGTAAGTGGTCAATAGATGCAGTCGGTCGGTGATCTGTCCGGCCAGATCGAACTCGATGCCTCGGCTTCTGATCGCGCCGGCCAGAATTTGAAAATTGGGATCGGCTTCGTTGGGATCGTCGGTAAGCAGGTTGGTCTTGGTCAGGTGGAACAGGGCCAGCGTCGAGGAAAGCCGTTTATCGGGCGTCTCTGCCTTGATCCCGATCTCGTATTGTTTGCCTCGCTGCGGATCGAATTTCGCGCCGTCCGCGCTGACGCCGTTGTTGCCGCTGAACGACTTGGTGTAATTGCCGTACAGGGACAGCCAGTCCAGCGCCTGGTAAAGCAGGCCGAGGCGCGGGCTGAACGCATCGTCTTTCTGCGCAACGCGCCCCGCTCTGGCCGCGGCGAGCGACATCGGGGAAAAATTGGCGCCCGTGGTGACGTTGTCGTAGCGGCCGCCGAGCAACAGATGCAGTCGGTCGAAGAAGGTGATCTGGTCCTGAACGTAAGCGCCCAGCCAGGATTCCTTGCGATAGAAAAAGCCGTTGTCGGTGGTCAGGGCGTCGAAATCCACCAGTCCGTAAACCGGATTGAATATATCGATCGAAGGCGCCGCCTCGCTCGCGGAAGGGGATTCGGTGGAAGCAAGAAAACCGTCGAAGCCGATCAACAAATTGTGCCGGCTGCCGAGAAGGTCGAATTTGCCGTTCAAATCCAGGTTGCCCGAATGGGTCATGACGTCCTGCACACTTTTATATGCGGTGCGGTTCAAGGTGCGGTTATCGGCGTCGAGGCCCCCGAAATTGAACAGCGTCGGCCCGCTCAGCGTCCAGTCCTTGAACAGGTAGCGCTGGGTTATTTTCCAGTCCTCGTTGAGGCGATAGGTCCAGTCGAAACCGACCAGCGTACTTTCGACCGATTGGCGATCCGGGCCATCCTTCAAGGTACGGGTGATCGGAATCGGCGCCGGACGCCCATTGATCGCGGGAATGCCGAAATCGGCATTGAAGCGGTCGTGCTTGTATTCCAGCTCCAGATGGGTTTCGATGCGGTCGGTCGGCCGCCAGGTAACGACGGGGGCCACGAAAAAGCGCTCGTTGCCGACAAAATCCCGGAACGACTGGTTGTTGGTATAGGATCCGTTGATCCGGTAAAGCAAAGTCTTGTTCTGATCGATCGGACCGGTGGCGTCCATCAGCGTGCGGTACTGATCATAAGAGCCGAACTGCTGCTGAATGGAGTAGTAAGCCGTATCGAGCGGCTTCTTGGTCACGTAGTTGACCAGACCGCCCGGCTCGATGCGCCCGTAGAGCACAGCCGCAGGCCCCTTGAGGATGTCGATCCGCTCGATGTTGGCGATGTCGTAAATATCCTGCCGGTTGAACAAGCCGTTGCGGTAGGCATCGCCGAAACCGGAGCCGGCGAGGCCCCGGATGATGAAGTTGTCGTAGAGATAGCCGCCACCGGTTCGGCCCAGCACGCCGCTCACCTGGCCGTTGACGGCGTCGGGCAGCGTCGTTATCTGTTTGTCCGCCAGGATCGCTTTGGGAATGACCTGGATGGAAACCGGCGTCTCCATGATCGGCGTGTCGGTCTTCGTGGCGGTCGTGGCATTAGGCCGGTTGTAATCCGGGTTGTACGGATCGGCCGCATCGTATTCGGCGCTGCCGGTCACGGTCATCGGCGCCAATAGGGCGGCCTCGGCTTTTCCGGCTTCCGCCTCAGGCCGGGCTTCGGCTTTCACCACCGTAACGGCGCCGTTCGGCGTCTTCACGGCAATCAGGCCACTGCCGGACAGAAGTCTGTCCAGAGCCTCCCGGGCGCTGTATTGTCCGGAGACGGAGGGCGCGGTCAGTCCCTTGACCAGCTCGGCGGGATAGCTGATTTGCCAGTCGGCCTGTTCGGAAAGCTGATTGATGGCCGTCTGCAATGATTGGGATGGAATGTGCAGCGCGCGCCTGCCGTTATCGTCAGCGGGCGAGCCGAGCGGCGCCAGACAAAGAGTTGCGGTGACGGCCGTCGCCAGCGTGTTCATCCGGCGGGTTGGGTGGATCGTATTCGGTCGTGACATTCAATGGTCTCCTTTGATGACGGTTTGCCGGTCCGCGCCGCCTATTGGCGGGCAGCGGCAGGGTGTTCTCAAGGAAGACAATCGACAAAAAAATATCCGCACCTGGCGAAATCACTTTTTTATCGTTTTCATGCCGGACATTGCCGCCGGCGTCGCGAGAGGCTTCGCTTCCGCAGGCGGCATTTATTTTTGGAGACCGCACCCCGCTGTGCCGGCAAGACGTTGACAAAGCAAGCTTTCAGCTCCTGCCCTTTTCGGGGGGCGGTCAACGCCGCCCGATCACCGTCAGCCAATTGCCGACATAGGTAATTTTGATCGGCAAGGTTTGTTCCAGCGTATCCAGCGCGCGGGACGGCCGGGTAACGTCGAAGCGGGCATTGATGCGGTAGGTTTTCAAGGTGGGATCGCTGAACAGGATCAGGCCGGGCAGATACCGGCCCACGTCGTTGACGACTTGTTCGAGGGGGGTGTCCTGAAACGACAGGCGGCCTTTCAGCCAGCCGCTTTCCCGATGGTCGGCAAGAGGCCGAACGGCAGTCAGGCCCGATGACGTATTGCCGACCTGTTCGTCCGGATGCAAGAGCACGTTTTGCCGGTTGGCCTTGTTGCTGACGTTGACCAACCCCTGCATCACGGTGACCTTGTCTTCGGCGGCTCCATCCCGAACGATGAAGCGGGTGCCAAGGACTCGGGTTTCCGTCTCTCCGCTGTCGACCACGAACGGTCTGCCTTCATCGCGCCGGACGTCGAAATAAGCTTCGCCTTTGAGCAGGCGAACGAACCGTTGTTCTTCGTTAAAAGCAACGGCGACGGCGCTGTCGGTATTCAGGGTGACGTTGGAGCCGTCGCTCAGCCGAACGGTTTGACTGGCGCCCACCGGAGTATAGTAATCCGCCTGAACGCGGGTGACGGGATCGAACAGCAAAGCCAGTAAGGCTACGCTCGCCGCCAGGCTCAACGGCAGCCATTTTCTGACGGCATGAGCGTTGCGCCGCTTTTTGACGATGCCGTCGGACAGGCCGATGCGTTTTAACGCCTGATTAAAATCGCTGTCGTCCCATAACTGCGAAGCTTCGCTGTAGGCTTGCCGGTGCGCCGGACTTTGCATTTTCCAGGTTTGAAAACAAAGGCGTTCATCTGTCGACAATTCACCCGACTGCAGACGGGCAAACCAGACGATCGCCTGTTCGGCGATCTGATCGGCCTGTTCATTGTCCGGCCTGGAAAAAGGTTGTTTGGGTGCTTTCATCGATTGAATTTTGTTATGCTGCGATAAACGGTAGATACTTCTGTTCCAAAACCTCACTCGCCGTCCCATGCCAACAATTGCCGGCGGATGCAGCTCAGTCCCCTGGCGATGTGTTTTTCCACCCCGCTGACGCTGATGCCCAGTTCTTCGGCAATTTCCTTCTGGCTCATGCCATGCACTTTGAACAAGACAAATACATCGCGGCAGCGCGGCGGCAATTCTTCAACGATCCGGACAAAACGCTCCAGCCGCTGCTTTTCGGTCACCAGATGCTCGGCGGACGGACTGGCCTGATCGTCGTTCGTCAGATGCTGCGAATGCGTGTCGGCGATCTTGTTCCGCCTCAGGTAATTGAACGCCAGATGAGTGGCAATGCGGAACAGAAAGCCGCGCGGATGCTCGATGGTTTGCCGTTGCGAGGCTTTATGCAGGATCAAATAACTTTCCTGAACCAGATCGGCCGCGGTCTCGTCGCATTTTACAATCTTTGCCAAATGTCTTGTCAATTCGATCTTGTGCCCGTAAAACAGGGCGTCCATATTGAGCGTATCGGGTAGCTGTATTCCTGCCATGTCGTTTGCCGGTGATAATTTAAGCCGAACGTTTCACGTTAGGCAAAAACTTTGGCAAGTCTTGTGCCAAACATGTAAAACACGGATCTGGCAGGGAATTGAACAATGAAGATCGGGAATACCGGATAAAGTGCGGCATTTCCCATACGGGGTGCGGCAAATCGCGCATGTTGTGATTTTTGCCCGGCATTTTCGGCGTCCTCCGTCTGTGCGTCGCGCACAGGCAGAAAGGCATCGAACTGCCGAGCCAACGGTGAATCCCCTAACAGATTACGTGTGAATTCACTCAATATTCTATTCTCACCGACCCCATGAATGTCCGCGGCGCGCCGTAGTGTGAAGGGCCATAGCTGTAGATGCTGGCAATATAGGTTTTGTCGGTCAGATTGTCGATGTTCAGTTGCGCCGTGACACGGGAAGCGCCGATCTTCCAGAACTTGCTCAACATCACGTTCATCGTGACGTAGCCCGGCGCTTGCGCGGTCTCGTCGTAGCCGATCTCGCGCTGCCCCACCGCCTGCATGCCCGCGCCGATTCTGACGCCCCGCAACAGCGGCTTTTGAAACTCGTAAGTAGTCCACAGGCTGGCGCTGTGCACCGGGGCATTGTTCAGGCGCTTGCCGCTGTTTCCGAAACCGGCCGAATCCTTGGTCGTTTTGGCGAACGGCGTATAGGCATAGGCGCCGATGATGCTCCAGCCCGGCAGAATTTCGCCGCTCAAATCAAATTCGATGCCGCGGCTCTCGGCCTCGCCGACGGCTTTGGTGACGTTCGGCCCAACCTCCATCGGCAGATTCTGTTTGGTCAGGTCGAAATAAGCCATCGTCGCGCTGAAGCGTCCGTCGAACAGCTCGGTTTTGGCGCCGACTTCCCATTGCTTCGCGGTTTGCGGCGGCAACGGCGTTTTCGTCGACCAGTCGTAATAGTTCGAGGCGCCGAAGTTTTCGGTGTAGCTGCCGTAAAGCGAAAACTCGGGAATCGGCTGCCAGACCAGGCCGCCGCGCGGCGAAACCTTGTCCGCGCTGGTGTCGGAATAAGAGGAGCCGTGCCAGGAGCTGGTCGCATTGTCGTAACGAAGTCCCGCCAGCGCATGCAAATGATAAGGCAGCTCGATTTGATCCTGCGCATACAGGCCGAACCACGGGAGCGTCCATTCAGCCAGGTCCACGTCGCCCGGCAGGATGGCCGGCGGTCCGGGCTGGTGGATCGGATGATAAATATTGGTAACGTCGCCGGTCTGAGGAGTAAACCCGGCCGAGGTGGCTCGGTAGTCGGTACGGTAATAGTCGCCGCCGATCAACAGATTGTGCTTTAGAAAGGCGGTATCGAATTTTCCGTTCAGCTCCAGCGCGTTGAAAAAATTGTGCTGATAATCGTTGCCGTCGGTGTTTTGCGCAAAGAAATACCGTGTCTGATCCCCGTTCGGCTGCACGGGGGAAAAGGCGCCTGTCGGGAACTTTCCCGACATGGTCAGGATGTGGTTGGTAAAGTTGAAGCGGTGCCGCAGCCGCCAGTTGTCGTTGAATGCGTGCACGGTGTTCAACGACAACATGACATATTCGTCTTCCTGAATATTCCAAGGATCGCCGAGATTGAGCGAGCGTGGAATCGGCGCCGGGCGATCGCCCAGGAGAGGAACCGTGCCGCGCCCCAACTCCTTGATGTCGCTGTATTCGATCTTGAAGGTCGACGTGGTCTGCTCGCTGATGTTCCAGCGCAGGGAAGGCGCGACGAACAAGCGTTCGTTACCGCCGAACTCCTGAAAGGTGTTGTTGGATTGATACCCCAGATTGAAACGGTAAGCCAGATCCTTGTCGGCGCTCAAAGGGCCGGTCGCATCGACGCTGGTGCGGTAGTGATCGAACGAGCCGAATTGCTGGCGCAGGCTGTAATACGCCGTATCCAGCGGCTGCTTGGTCACGAAATTGACCAGCCCGCCCGGCTCGGTCCGCCCGTACAGAACGGAACCGGGGCCTTTCAAGACTTCGATCCGCTCGATGTTTTCCAGGTCTTCGGTATGCGCCCATTGGCTCTGATTCAAATAGCCGTCCCGATAAACGTTGTAGTTGCCGAAACCGCGGATGAAGAAGGTGCCGGTCCCGCCGGAGCCAGTGACCACGCCGCTGACGTTCCTTAATGCCTGGTCGACGGTAATCGCTTGTTGGTCTTTTAACACCTGCTGCGGAACGACTTTTACCGAGAACGGCGTCTGTATCAGCGGCGTATCGGTTTTGGTCGCGGTAACCGCGTTGGGACGGTTGTAGTCGGTGTTATACGGATCGGTCGAATCGTATTCCGCCGTTCCCACCACTCTCATCGCCGGCAACGTCGACGAAGCATCGCTCTTCGAATCCGCGGCCTTGACCGAAACCGAATTTTCGTCCGTAAAGGTATAGGTCAAACCGCTGCCTGCCAGCAATTTTTCCAAGGCTTCGCGTGGACTGTACGAGCCTTGTAAGGCCGGGCTGGTCTTGCCCTGCACCTGGCTGTCCGAGAAAAATACCGCAATTCCGGCCTGATCCGCGAGTTTTTGCAAGGCGCCGTGCAAGGATTGGGCGGGAATATGGTAGGTCTGAACTTTCTCGTCCGCCACCGCGCTGCCGAGGCTTGCGCACAACAGGGCGGCGACCGAAATTTTCGTGGGGTGGTACATTCATTATCTCCTTGTTTTTAGTTGTTCATAAACTAAAACGAAGAGATAAAAAAAAGCCGACACGCTAAAGCGCAGTTTTCTGGAATTATTAAAAAAATTTTTAATTGGCGGCATGCGTGCCGATGTTGTCCCCTGCTTTCTTTGGCTAAAGCAGCCTGATGTCGCCTGAGTAATCCATACATACAAATTGAAAACGATCCAAGGCCGCCAAGTTAAGCCGGCAAGGTAGCCCGCATGTAATGCAAGGCAATGCGGGATCATCGGAGCCACAAAAATCCCGGATTGCGCAAGCTCCATCCGGGCTACCCGCTACCCGCTATTTGCTCTCAATGCCTGGCCAGCACGATTTTGCCGCTGCCTGCATAACGAACGGTCAGATTCAAACTGTTGGCGATGGTGGCGAGGTTGCCATCCAGGCGGTCGATAAAAAAGGTGCCGCTGACTTTGTTGTCGGCCAGCTTTCGGTCGGACAACTGCAACTGCACGTTGTGATAGCGACTCATTTCGGACAGTACTTCATCCAGCCGGCGATTGTCGAAAATCAGTTTGCCTCGCCGCCAGGCGGTGGCGGCGTCAATGTCGAATTGAGCAGGCGGATCGATGAAATCGCCGTTTGGGTCATAAGCGACGGTCTGCGATGCGGTCAGTTCGCGGCTTTGTTTGGCTTCGACGCGGACGCTGCCTTCCCGGACCGCAATAATGACTTGTCCGCCCTGGCGATAGACCTCGAATTCGGTGCCGATGTCGATACTGCGGCCGGCCCCGGCGGTGACGATGAACGGCCGCTCGGTCTGGTGCGCCACGCTGAAATAGACTTCGCCTTTGACAACTTGGACCGATCGTTGCCAGCGATTGAGGCGTACTTTAACTTCACTGTCGGTGTTCAATTCCAGCCGCGAACCGTCGGCCAGATCGACGGTTTCACGGCCTCCGCGCGCGGACCGGTAATGGGCGCTGCTGCCGTACCAGCCTTCCGATGAAAACGTGGCCACGCCGACGGCCAGCAGGATTGAAGCCGCCGAGGCCAACTTCAACCAACGCCGTCCGGCGTGTTCTTGCGGTTCCGAGCGGTAACGCAGGGCGGCCTTTCGGACGGCGGCGTCGTTTTTGGCAACGCGTTCCAGCCAGTCCATGCGGCGAGCGATTTCGGCATAGGCCGCCTGATGTCCGGGGCTTTGTTGCAGCCACTGATCGAAGGCCTGCAACTCGTCGGCCGGGCAACTTTCCGCGCTCAGGCGGATCATCCATTCGATGGCTTCATCCTGGAGTGTTTCGGCGATGTCGGTTGCGGCAGGGACGGTCATGGTATCGGCGGATGCCCGGTTATTTTGTAAGGGTATTATTGAATAAAACGAATGCCGGGGAAAGTACCGCCGGCGAAATAGCTTGAATCGTTGCGGCAAACGGTTTGCGCTACTCCTCGAAACCCGGATGTTTGAGCAAATGCCGCAGAGCGATGGCGAGATGGCGTTCGGAATTGCGTTCCGAAATGCCCAAACGTTTGGCGATTTCGGAATGGGAAAGCCCTTCGATACGCTTGAGCACGAATACGTAACGAGTCACTTCCGGAAGCTCCTGGAGCATTTCGCTCAGCAGTTCCAGTTCCTGCTGCTGGCTGATTTGGGTTTCCGGTGCCGGCGTGGTGGACGTTATGCCGGAAACTTCCCTGTCGTTTTCGAGGTCGGGCGCCGGTTCAAAGCGGTATCGCGTCTCCAGCATTTGTCGCCGGTAAAGATCGATGCTCAAATTCGACGTGGTTCGGAACAAAAATGCACGGACGTTTTCAATCGATTCGGGATCGGGGTGTTGCAGCAAGCGCAAATAAGCCTCCTGCACCAGATCTTCCGCCCCATTGCCGGCGCGTTGCGTGGCAAACAGCAACAACTCCTTGCTGTGGCGGAGGAATAACTTGTCCATTAAACCATTGATAGTCATGTCGGTAACGCTTGCGGCGGTCGTGTCTGTTCGGTTTTGTTTAAAAAAATCGTAATTATTCAGTGAGAAGGCCAATCGACGAAGGGATCAAGCGGATGCATTTTGTCTGGCTTGGATTTCCTTTTCTGATGAAGAGGCTTTCAGAGCTTTTCGTTGAACGGTTAACAAATTTCGTCTGTGGACTGTTTACATTTCGCCTCTGGATAGGCGGCCAGACCATTAAGATTTATAAGCAATTTTTGAGCCAAAATTTGCTTATCGCAGTCCGGCAGGCCGGGCAACAGTAAAGTAGGCAGGGATGAATGCAATGAAACCCAGCAAGCCGGGTAAAAGCCGGGATTCACGTTGTTCATCCCAGCCTACGGTGCTAAAACATTGGAAGCGTCAGGCGCAAAAAGCGCGCCCCATCTACCTGCTCGGTTTTTGTAGACCGGTCCATTTTTTTGCCCGCCGTTTTTGCAGCCAGCGGATAATCCCGGTCACATACAGCACCGGACAAGCGAGCCCGGACAAAAACACCAGCGCCCTGCCCGGCCAGCCGAACGCCTGGCCCGAATGCAGCGGCCACTGCCAGTCCAGCAGCACGTCGCCGGCGCTGCCGGTGCCGGACTCGTACACTTCCAGGAGTTCGCCGCTGTATTGGTCGATGACGAACTCCCGGTAGCCGATGAACGGTCCGAGTTCGTCCACGTCGCGTTTCCAAACGTAATAAATGCCGTCTGGCCCTTTCGGCGCGGTCAGCATCCAGAAGCGCCCGGAGGGATAGCGGCGATTGACCGCCGCTTCCACCGCCGCGGGTCCGATCGGTTTTTGGTCCCGCCGAACCGTGGAATGGTAAGTTTGCGACGGCAGGCCTTCCCAGGCGTTGGGCCGGGTCAGGTGCGAAAACGGTTCGACCAGCACATTGACCCGCTCCGGCAGATTGAAATACACGCCCGAGAACAACACCACGAGCAATACGGCCGACAAATAGACGCCGGCGAACTTGTGCAGATCGTAATTGCGGCGAGCGGCACCGGCACCCGGTTTGAAGATCAGCGCCTGCCGCCACTTTCCGGTCAACGGCCACCAGACGATCAGTCCGGTCAATACCGAGATGATCGCCAACACGCCCAGAATGCCGACCAGCGTGCCGCCGGTTCTGCCGAGCAACAAACACCAATGGAGCTGCATCACGAAACTGACGAAAGGCCGCCCCCAATAGCGCTGGTAAGGATGCCACAGTTGCTTCCCGGTCGCTTTTGCGGTGTAAGGATCGACAAAGACGTAATATTCGTCGCCACTGCCGTTGGGCGGCGACGGAAGAACATACAGCAGCTTGTAGGCAAGGTGTTCATTGCGAGGGTAATACACCTTGTCGAAACGGCTGCCTTCCGGTTTAATGGTTTCTGCCGCCGCGACGATTTCATCCAGGGAATGCAGGCGGCGCTGCCCTTCCGGCGGCGCTTCGATCTGCATCTGTCCGGCGTTTAGCACTTCCTGCAATTCCCAGTAAAACACCGCAATGCTGCCGGTCAGGCCGACGACGACCAACACCGCGCCGGCGATCAGGCCGAGATACAGATGCACTTGAAACCAAACACGACGGCGCTCTTTCAGGCGCTGCAGACGGGCGGGGTTCAAAATTCCACCCGGACCGAGCCGAGAAAGGTTCTGGGCACTCCGGGCTGGATGCCGTAAGCGCGCGTTTCCCACGTCGAAGACGTGTAATAACGCTTGTCGAGCAGGTTGTCGACGTTGAATTGCAGACTGACTTTCGACGGTCCGGCATGGAAGGAATAACCCAGCGCCGCATCGAGCCGGGCATAGCCCGGTAGCTGAAAACTGTTTGCGCGGTCGCCCTGGCGCTGATCGGCAATGAACACGCCGGCACCGGTCCAGAGCCCCTGCCAGCCGAAGCCGCCGAAGTCGTACTTCGACCAGAGGCTGCCGGCATGGGTCGGCACGTTGGCGAATTGATTGCCTTCAATTCCGGTCGAATCCTGTGTGAATTCGGTATTGGTCAGTGAATAAGTGCCGATCAGGCTCCAATTCTCGGTCATTCTGCCGGAGATGTCGAACTCGATGCCCTGGCTGCGGCCTTCGCCGGCGAACACGCTGAAGCCTTGCGCCGCCAGCTTCGGATCGGAATGCGGCTGGCTGATGTTTTTCTTGGTCAACTCATAAAAGGTCAGGTTTGCGGTCAGCCGTCCGTTCCACCAGTCACCTTTCAAGCCCGCTTCATAACCTTCCGACATTTCCGGCTTGACCTGGGTGCCCGGCGAGACCCGGTTGACGTTCGCCGCGTTCATTGCCCGGACGTAATTCGCATACAGCGAAAGCCAGTTCATCGGCCGGTACAACAGGCCGACGCGCGGACTGAACTCGCCGTCGTCGGTAGGATTTCCCCAACTGCTGTTGTTGGTCGCCTGGTCGTATCGAGTGCCGAACATCAGATGCCAGTCGTCCAATATCGTGACTTGATCCTGAACGTACAGCCCCCACCAGAACGTTTCGGTATTGCTGCCTCCGCCTGCCGTTTCAGTGGCCGGATCGATACCGGGCCGCCCGTAAACGATCGGCTGATAGATATTGATCGGCGCCGGAAAACTGGTGCCGCACGCTTCGCACAAAAAATAACTTTTACCGGTGCGGCCGTGGGTATGGTAAATGTCGCCGCCGGCGGTCAGCGTATGTTTCAGGCCATAGGTGTCAAACTTACCGGTCAGATTGATCAGGCCTTGAATGCTGTCCTCGAAATAGTCGTAGAAACTGTAAAACCGCGAGGCATCGCCGGTTTGTTCGTTCAGGGAGTCGATAAAGGTGCCGCCGGACTCCTGGTTCTCGTAGTTGTAGCCGACTTTGGCGTTTAGCTTCCAATGATCGGAGAAGGCATGCGTCAGGCTCATGCCTCCGTAAAGCAGGCTGGAATCGCCATCGTCGCCGGGTTCGCCCATGAAACGGCTGATGGGCACGTTGGCCGGCCGGTTGCCGACGGCCGGCAAGCCGAACGTCGTCGGACCGTTGACGTCGTGATAGCGGAAATCGACGTCGAGCTGCGTTTGGGGCGAAATTTTCCAGGTCAGGGACGGCGCGATGAAGCCGCGCTCCTTGCTCACCACGTCGACGAACGAATGGCTGCTCAAATATTCCATCGTGACTCGGTACAACAAATTGCCGTCCTGCGTGATGGGACCGGTCGCATCGCCCAGCGTACGGTACAGATCGAACGAGCCGAACTGTTGCTGCAAGGAATAGTAAGGCGTATCCAGAGGCCGTTTGGTCACATAGTTGATCAGGCCGCCGGGCTCCAGTCGTCCGTACAAGGCGCCCGCGGGCCCTTTCAATACTTCCACCCGTTCGATACCGGCCAGCGAATGCGATTGCGGCAGATCGCGCAAGCCGTCGATGTATTGCCGGCTGTCGGTATCGAAACCGCGCAGATACGCAGTGTCGTAAACGAATTCCTCGCCTCGGGAATCGAAATAACCGCTGACGTTTTTCAGCGCGTCACCGACCCGGATCGCCTGCTGGTCGTCGATCACCGCTTTCGGCACCACCTGGATCGACAACGGCGTTTCCATGATCGGCGTGTCGGTTTTGGTCGCAGTCGAAGCCATGGTACGGTTGTAGTCGGGATTGAAAGGATCGGTCGAATCGTAGTCGGCCACGCCGGTCACGGTCATCGGTTTCAGCGTGGTGGCTTCGTTGCCCTTCTCCGTCTCATCGCGACCGACGGCTTGTGCTACGGTGATCGCACCGCCTGCCGTCTTGCGGTAGGTCAGCCCGGAATCGGCCAGCATGATCTTCAACGCCTGTTCCGGCGTGTGCCGGCCGGACACCGGGCGCGACCGTAAAGCGCCGACTGCGCCGGCCTGATACAACAAACGCAGGCCGGCGCGGTCGGCCAGTTCGGTCAGGGCGCTGTCCATCGGTTGCGCCGGGATGTCGAAGGTTTGCTGGGCGGAGCCGGCCAGTGCCGGCGCGTCGAAACCGCCGGCAAGCAGCGCGGCGATGCAGGCGGGCAATAATCGGTTGGCGTTGAACTTTGCTTTGTTGTTTCGCTGTCTGGTTCCCATGTTTTCCCTCTTAACGGTGAGTCGGCAATAACGCCGCGTATGGGTTAAGACGGATCAGCGGGAAAATCTTGTAATCGGACTGTGAATTTTTATCCCCGGAGCAACGTCAGCCACGGCGTGATGCGGGTGATGCTGACCGGCAGAATGTCGGCGATCATGTCCAGCGCGGCGGTGGGGTCGCCCACGGGAAAGACGCCGGTGACGCGCAAGGATTCAAGGCTTTCGCCGACAATCAGCATACGGCCTGGGTAATAGCGGTCGAGTTCGGCGATGACCTCGGCCAGGGGCCGGTTTTTGAAGATCAGCTTGCCGCGCCGCCAGGGCGAAATCTGCCTGGCATCGATTGCGACAACCGGTCCGAGACCGTGCTCGGGACTGTAGCGGGCCTGTTGTCCGGCATGGATCCGGCTCGATTCCGGATAATCCTTTTCATGAGGCCCCTTGATGCCGACGGCGTGTTCTTCGACCGTCACGCGCGTGCCCCGGCTATCCATCAAGACTTCGAACACGGTGCCCAGAGCCTTGACGACGGCGGTGTCGGTGGCGACTTCAAACGGCCTGACCGGGTCTTTGGCCACGGTAAATACCGCCTGCCCGCGATGCAGAACGATGCGTCTTCCGGTCCGGCTGAAGGCGATCGAGAACGCGGTATCGGTATTCAGCGCAATGCGGCTGCCGTCCGTCAGGACGACGGTTTTTTGTTCGCCGACGCCGGTGTAAACATCGCTGAGCCAACGTTCGCCGTAACCTGAAAACTGAAGCATCGACGCAAGCAAAAGCAGACCGGCCGCCAAACCGGTCCAGTACCGGCCGCGCCGGGTGCCGGTGGCGTCTTGCCGGAGGCCGGCAACAGGCGCCGTGTTCATCAGCATGGCGTTCCCCATCTCCAGCCAGAGCCGTTCGGCTTCCGCAAACGCCTTGCGGTGCGAGAGACTTCGATTTTGCCATGCCCGGGCCTCGGCCCGATCCGTCTCGCTCGCCTTGCCGGAATGCAGCCGGATCACCCTGTCGATGGCCTGGTCGGATAACGCGGAAATGGTGGAAACCGGAGATTTGGTCATGGCAATATTGGAACGCTCTCTAATATTCTTATTATTATGACGGATGAGTTAACAATTGTTGCCCATCTTTTTTACCGACAAAGACGGGCAGAGGGCGGCCGATGCGCCGCTTTCAATAATTTTTCAGGCGGTCGCGGCAATGCTGCATCGCCCTTGCCAGATGCTTGGCGACCATACTTTCGGAGAGGCAAAGACGCGCGGCAATCTCGGCATGGCTGCATCCTTCGACCCGGTTCAGATAAAAGGCCAACCGGCACGCGTCCGGCAGTTCGGCCAGCGCCCGATTAACCGCTTCCAGCCGCTGCCGCTGTTGATACCGGCTTTCCGGGCCGGGCAAGTCGTCGGGGATATTTCGCCAGGCCTCCTCGTCGACCTCGTGCGGCAACCGATGACGGCACCGGCGCTGAAAGTCGATGACCAGGTTGGCGACGGTCCGAAACACGTACGCGCGCAGATTCTCGACCGTCTCGGCGCTTTGATGCCCGTTTATCCGCAGAAAAGCGTCGTGCAGGATGTCCGGAGCCAGATCTTCGGTGCCCGCTTTTCTGACGATGAAACGGCTCAGTTCGCTGCGATGTTCCTGGATAAAATCGGCGATGCGCTGAAGGGTTGCTTCGGGAACGTCTGCCGTATCTCCGGAAGCGTCTGTGCCGGTGTTGGCTTTCTGCTGAGATGGATTGAAATGATCGCTCATGGACAGGCCAGGGAGGTTGGATTAAAGCCTGGAGAGAGCATTTTTCATGCCTGCTTTCATTACCGGCCCGAGTACGGAATTTTCCCCCGGACGCTCGAGCAGAAAGTGCAAGTCACTGCGGGAAATGGCGCATCCGGTGCGTCAAATGACACAGTGCGCCGGCAGGCCCGATAAAGCACGAGCCCACACGGCAACCGGGACCGGGCCTGTGGAGTTGCGGGTAGCGCATAAACTGGCCGGCACGGTTTCTTCGCCTACCACGACTCCCGTTCCTGCAGGGCAAACACGATCGGCACCCGCACCGTGCTGGCCATCGCTGTTTCGCCGCGCATGGCCGGCACGAACTGCCAGCCTTTGACGGCCTCAGCAGCCGACTCGTCGAGCAGGTCATGGCCGCAACTACGTTCGACCGTCACCGATTCGGGTTTGCCTTCCACGCTGACCATGACCCGCAACACGACGGTGCCTTGCCAGCCCCGATTCCTGGCGGTACGTGGATAGTCCGGCTTGGGATTGTGCAAGTAAGCCGGATTGACGTAAGCCTCGGTATAGGGCTGGGTTTCCGCTTTCGGAACGGGACTTGCGTTAGTCAGCACCTTCGTTGCATCGTTGGTTTCGGGCTGCCGTTGCAGAACTTGCTCCGTCGCCGCAAACGCGGACGGCGCCCCGTCAGCCGTTTTTTTCAGCCTGGGCTTGGGCTGGATCTTTTTCCGCGGCATTTTTTTTGCCGCCGGCCGCGGCGGCGAAGGCGGCGCCTGCACGGGTTTGGGTGCCTGGACCGCCAACAAGGACACTTCAATAGGCATCGGTTTGGCGGCGGGTTCAGGGTCGGCGGTCAGCCTGAACCATCTGACGCCGGATACATGCAGCCCTGTCACCAGGACCAGAATCCAGAACAGCAACGCCATATTAAGCGGGCGCCCTCTGGCGGGCGTCCCGGCCTGGATCCAATCCGCGCGATGGCCGCTGACTTTGGGTACATCGAGAAATGAAGCCCGATGTTGATCGAGGCGAAAAAAATTTCGGGTCGGAGCGTTCAAAGACATAAAGAAAACAGTTGTTCAAGATGTCCAAAACGTATCAAAACGCATGCCAACGCCACCGACTCCGTCCTCTACATCATCGTTTCCGCGATTCGCGCAACGATATCGGAAGATGGAAAAAACGCTATCCGGAACTATTGGGTCATATCCCGCAGGCAGTGTGGCATATGAAGCACTGCGGCAATCCGGCTTGCAGGCGGCGTCATTTCTGCTCATGGACAACGGATTCCCGCGCTGGACGATCAACCGCGACAGGTTGCCCATGCTGCCGGCACGGTAACGTCGGCCCGCCTTTTCTTTCCGGAAAACCCGGTTTATCCGCTCCGCATTTTTCGACGGCCTCTTTGCTTCTGCCGCCAGCGGATGAAGCCGGTGACAAACAGAACCGGGCAAGCCAAGCCGCTTAAAAACACCAGGATGCGTCCGGTCCAGCCGAACGCCTGTCCCGAATGCAGCGGCCATTGCCAGTGCGTGAAGATTTCTCCGGCGCTGGCCTTCCGGTCGGAAGGATCGTCCACATCGAGGATCGCGCCGGAGTATTGGTCGATCACGACGCAGCGGCGGTGAATCAGGCTGCCTTCGGCCTGGATGCCGTCCTTGCAAACGGTATAGGTGCCGGTCGGCGAGGAAATGCCGTAAATCCAGTCGGCGCGCCCCTCCGGATAGCGCCGGTCGGCGATCGCCACCGCGTCCGCCATCGTGATCGGCGGCTTGCCCGCTACCGGCTTCGATTGAAACCAGTAGCGGTAAGTCACCGGCGAAAACAATTCCAGCACCGGTACGACGTGTTCGGGCGCGTCCATGTAGATGCCCGAAAACAGCACCGGGATCAGCACCGCGGCCGAGTAAAAACCGAAGGTCTTGTGCAGATCGAAATTCAAGCGTTCGGCGCTGGCCCGCCGTTTGACCGTCAACGCCTGCAACCACTTGCCCGTCAAGGGCCACCACACGATCAAACCGGTCAGCACCGAAATGATCAGCAACGCCCCCATCAAGCCGACCACCTTGTAGCCGACGTCCTCGCCCAGAAACAAGGCGTAATGCAGTTCGAACACAAAGCCGATGAAGGTCAACGGAAAAGGATTGTCCGACGTGCTCGTCAGACGCTTGCCGGTCACTGCGGCCGTGTACGGATTGACGTAAACTTCCCAACTTTCGCTGCCGCCGCCGGCCAGAGGCTGCATGAAATTCATTTTCAACGCGGCTTCGCCGTTGCGCGGATAGTTCGAAAAAACATGCACGGCCGTTGCCGGCATCGCCCGTTTGCCGGCCTGAAACAGTTCCGCCAGCGGCTTATAGTCCGGCGCATTCTCCGGCACCGCGACGGTCAGCAGCGCCGGATTCAACAGCTCGTTGATCTCGGCGTGAAACACCAGAATGCTGCCGGTGACGCCGAAGACCGACAGAAACAGGCCGAGCGCAAGACCCAGCCACAGATGCATGTCCAGCCAGAGTTTGCGGCGGAATTTAAGCCGCTCCAGGCGTGCGTTTTGAGTTGGCAGGACGGTGGTTCTACTCATCGGTAGTCGTGACTGTGTATTTTCAAAATGGACTTTCAAGTTTTTCATATCACTGGCCATGGTTCCCACGCTCTGCGTACCCATAGGGCATTAAAATGGGAACGGGTAAGGACGCTCCGCGTCCCGAACCGCAGAGCAGTTCAAAAAACGTTTCCACGCAGAGCGTGGGAACGATCAAAACTCCACTTTAATGGAGCCGATTGCCATCAACGGCGCGCCCGGATAAATGCCGTTGCGCGGCGAGACGTTGGAATCGGGATCGGTCGATTCGTAATAGGTTTTGTCCAACAGGTTGCGGATATTGAATTGTGCAGTCACCGGCGTTTTTTTGACGTTCCACTTATAGGCGGCGAAGGCGTCCACGCGCACGTAACCCGGCAACTGGAAGGGATCTCCGTAATAGAAAAAATTGCCTTCACGCTGGCCTGCCGCGATTCCGCCCAGGCCGACGCTGAACCCTTCCAGAGCCTGATGACCGTTGAAATCGTACTTAAGCCACAAACTGCCGGCGTGCTCCGGTACGTTGGGCAGGCGACTGCCCTCGCCGCCGTCGTTGTTTTTGGTGATGCGGGCATCGGTATAAGCATAACTGCCGATAATGCTGAATCGGTCGGTCAGTTGACCGGTCACGTCCAGCTCGATACCCTGGCTGCGCGCTTCGCCAATCGCCGCGCTGACGTTCGGTTCACCCGGCACCGAGGTTAAAATGTTGCTCTTGGTCAGATGGTAATAAGCCAGCGTCGCCAGGAGCCGGTCATCGAACAACTGCGTCTTGACGCCCGCCTCGAATTGCTCGCCGATTTCGGGATCGAACGTTTGCCCGGTCGCCGACACGCCGTTATTGGCGCCGAACGAGGTCGTCCAGTTGCCGTATACGCTCAGCCAGTGCCACGGTTGATACAGAATGCCGACGCGCGGGCTGAAGCCCTGGTCCTTCCGTTTGATCGAAGGCGACGAGCCTTCCAGGGCGTTGTCGGCTTCATCAAAACTGCCGCCGCGACCGCGGCCGACTTGCGTCCAGTCGTAGCGGCCGCCGCCGAAAACATGCAGCTTGTCCCACAAGGTGATGTGATCCTGGAAATAAACCCCGTACCATTGCGTGACGAAGCGCGAGTAATTTCTGCCCGGCTGCACATAAGTCGCCAGCGTTCTGTCGAAAACGGAAGGATCGATGCCGTAGCTGGCGCTGGGGTTATAGATGTCGATGGCAAGATCAGGGTTCGGATTTTGCCAGTCGCCCTGGGTATGATAGGTTGTATGCGATTGGGTATAGTCGAAGCCGACCAGGATGTCGTGTTTGGTTTGCCAAAGATTGAACTTGCCGGTCAGATCGAGGTTGGTCGCGTAGGCTTCGACCAAGTTTTCTTCCGAAAAAATATTCCTGTCCAGCGTCCGGTTGTCGGGCCTGAGCGCGTTGCCGAACGCGGGCGACGGATTGACGAAAGTCATCTCGACTTTTTCCCGGCTCATCAGGAAACGGTTATGAACCGCCCAATCGTCGTTAAAGCGGTGATTGAACTCGGTGCCCAGGTGCACCTTGGAAAGATGATCGACCGGATCATTGGGGTCGCCGAAGGAGTTTTCGATCGGAATCGGCGCAGGCCGGTCGCCGATGGCCGGAATGCCGAAGTCGGCTTGAAAATCCTGGTCAACGCCTTCGACGTTGAAGCTGAGTTCGGTTCGGTCGCTGATTTTCCAGGTCAGGCTCGGCGAAACCATCACCCGATCGGTAAAGATCAAATCGCGAAACGACTCGTTGTTCTGGTAGGAACCAGTGAATCGATACAGCAAGTTTTTGCCGTCGTCGATCGGCCCGGTCGCATCCCACTGAGTACGGTAATAATCGTAGGAGCCAAACTGCTGTTCCAGCGAGTAATACGGCAGGTTTAGCGGTTTTTTGGTGGTCACGTTGATCAGGCCGCCCGGTTCGCCGCGTCCATATAGCATCGCCGCCGGGCCTTTCAGCACTTCGACGCTCTCCAGATTAGCGGTGTCGAATTCGCTGTTGAAGCCGTTCGATTGCGTGGTCAACAAACCGTTACGAAAGACTTGATCCTGACGAAAGCCACGCACGATGAAGCCCGTACCCATGCCCAGCGTCGGTTGGGCGCGCACGCCGCTGACGTTTTCGAGCGCATCCTTGATCCGGACGGACTTCTGATCGTTCATGACCGTTCTCGGCACGACCTGAACCGAGGCCGGCGTCTCGATGAGCGGCGTGTCGGTCTTGAGGGCCGTGCTGGAATTGACGACCGTATAAGCCGTATTGTAAGGATCGGCCGCATCGAAGTCGGCTTCGCCTTGTACCGTCATCGGCGGCAGCGTATCGCTTGCCCGGGTTCCCTCCACGGCCTTTGCCTTCAGGGCCGCCGCGTTACTACCGGTAAAGGTATAATCGATGCCGGTCCCCGCCAGCAGCCTGCCCAATGCCTTGCCCGGACGGTAGGGACCTTGCAGCCCGGCGCTGCGTTTGCCCTGCAATAGGCCGTCGGCGTAAAACAGATGCACTCCGCTCTGCTTCGAAAATACATCGAGCGCGGACGCCAGAGGCTGCGCCGGAATGTTGAAATCGACGGTGTTTTCCTGAGCGGCCTGAGCGACGGCAACCACTCCGAGCCATAAACCCAGCGCGGCGGGCGATGAAAGATGCATGTTTCCTCCGAGATTGATGACAGTCTCGGATAAGACGGCTCAGTCGGGAAGGGACCGCCACGGCAAGGCGAAATTTTTTTCGTTTGCCATCGTGTATTTTCAAAGCGAACTTCGCTTCCGGAGTCCAAAGGATCGGCCGTCGAATTATCGTCGGTCAGCCAGCACCCCGGATTGCGTTGTGCGGAAACAGGGTTTTCGTGGTGGCCGAAAACAGAAGGTCATCGCCGAGCGTCAAAGCGTTTCAGCGTATTGTTCCATTGTAATAGCGGTTGGTCGGCGGTCAGGAGTAGCGCTCCTTTGATCTGGGCGGTGGCCACAATGAGCCGGTCTGCGGGGTCGCCGTGCAGGACAAGTTGGGCGGCTGCGATGCCGATGTCGCCATCAACAGGAATTTCAAGCAACCCCAGGCGCAGAAGGTCGCGCCGCCACGCCGCTGGCGGCAGTGCCATGGTTATCCGCCCTTTGGCGACGAGCATGGCGGTTTCCCAGAATGAGATCGCCGAAACCGCCAGTTATCCCTGCTGTAATGCGAGGTCGGCACACTTTCGTGCTTCGGCTCCCAAGGAGGGATCATCCTGGTCAAGCCAAATCAAGGCATGCGTGTCTAGCAGGACGAACATTCGGCATCCCAGGGTTCACCTAACGTTCCCACGATATCCCCGGCAATGCCGATTTTACTTTTATGGCAGCCGGCGAGGGTCGCAGGTCTTGAGACTATCGGACTTAGCTGCGCTACCGGCTGGCCGTTTTTGATGATGATGCTATCGCCTGAATCCGTCACTTCGTTCATGAGTTGCAGGCATTTGGCTTTAAATTCGGAAGCTTTAACGGTTTTCATTCTATTACCCCCTAAATGACTATGGGCATGACTATAGTTCTGCGAATATAGAAAATCAAACGGATTGGAGAAAGGGGCCGGGTTGTCATCTATAGATTATGAACTGCGCCGCCTACGGCAAGATTTCCCCGCGAACGGAACGATGGAAACATTTGGAATATATTCGACCTATACTTGACCACGCCTGTATAGCGAGCCATGATTGACCGACCCTAGCCAAGGCTATGAGCATTTCCATGCAAGTCAACATTCTCGAAGCGAAAAACCGCTTGTCCGGCTTGGTTGCCGCCGCCGAGCACGATGAAGAAGTCATCATTGCCCGCAACGGCGTGCCTGTCGCCAAAATCGTCAAATACAGCGCGCCGCGGGTAGCGACGTCCGGTGCCTGGAAAGGCAAGGTTTCCTATTCGGAGGACTGGAACTCGGCCGCCACCAACGCAAAGGTTGAAAGTTTATTCCACGATGCGCCTGTTGCTTGATACGTGTATCGTGTACGACGGGTTGATGGGCGTCATTGCGGACCGCCCGTTGATTAGTGCAGCCTTCCGGTAATTTCAGCGAGTAGGTTGATGACATGGACTCCTCTTTACTCCGTTTAATTGATTTGGTGCATTATGACACCGCAGGAGGGAGAGGAGTCCATATCATCAATCTACGCGGCTACGCGCTACCTTACGGGTTTATCCAGCTTACCGCGTAGTTTAGACGGAATATTTAAAACTCTATTTTTACCGATCCTAAAAACGTCAGCGGCGCTCCGGGAAAAATACCGTTGGAAGCGGAATTCTGCGATGAAGCGTAGTAATGCTTATCCAGAACATTATCAATATTTAACTGCGTAGTAATTTTTGATTTGTTCAGATACCAAGAATAAGCTGTCATCAAATTAAAGGTAGCGAAGCCGGGAAGTTGAAATTTGTTGGCGTTATTGCCTTCTCGTTGTCCACGCGCAATCATGCCTGCGCCGAATTTAAGCCCGCGCATATCGCCGCTTTGTAGTTCATAAGTCGCCCAAAAACTTCCACCATGTTTTGGTACATTGAAGAACCGGTTTCCTTTGTTCCCGCTGTTGTCCCGTGTGATTTCAGAATCGGTAAGAGCATAACTGCCTATGACATTCAAGCCGGGATAAACCTCTCCTGACATATCCAATTCCAAACCTTGGTTACGCACCTCGCCAGTGTTGATAGAAATGCCTCTGTTTGCAAGATCCGGGTCTGGATGCGGCGTGGCAATATTATGTTTGGTTAAATCAAACCATGCGAGCGACGCGGTTAAACGATCATTGAATAACTGCATTTTCATGCCTACTTCCCATTGCTCGGCCGTTTGTGGAGGCAGAGCTTTATTGTTTTGATCTTTATTGAATGTATTTGCTAGCCCGAAATTCTCGACATAGTTGCCATAAAAACTCAATTCATGTAGAGGCTGCCATACGACACCGAATCGGGGCTTCACTGCATCTGCGCGCTGATTTCCTATAGTTGTATCTGTAGGGGAGTTTCTTGCCGTAAACACATCTTTAGTAGCCACTTCCGCATCATCGTAACGAAAACCGGCTAATAGCTGAATATTAAAAGGAAGCTTGACTTGATCTTGAACATAAAATCCGTACCAGTTTTCATCAATACTAAATATTTCTGTAGTGTTAGGATTATTTAATAAGCCAACAGAAGTTTCCGTAAAAATTGGATTAAATAAATCAACTGCCTGTGCTGTTGCGACTTTTGCCAAGCCGCTTGATGCCGTTGAATTGTAATAATCCCACCCGAATAACAAGGTGTGCTCAAGTGGTCCGGTATCAACCTTCCCTGTCAAATCGAGCGATGTATAATATTGTTCGCCAGACCAATTACTGGTTCGTATTCTCCGGTTCATATTACAAGTTGAAAGATTACAGCCGTTGGCAGGACCGGCCACAGCTATACCAGGAGATAACGGGAAATCCGCTATAAGCGCATTAAATTTATGGCTCACAGACCAGCGGTCATTGAATGCATGAGACCAATTTAGCCCGGCCCAAAACGAATCGCTTTCTTGTATCAATCCTTGAGGTCCCGCTAAGTTGCGGTTGCGCGGCACTGCGGCGGGTCTCGTCCCGATTGCCGGCAATCCTTGATCGAAAGTATCACTGCCGTGTTTGTATTCAAGTTCCAATGTTGCTTGCGTTTTATCGCCGATATTCCAACGCAGGACCGGCGCAAAAAATACGCGGTCGTTATTGACAAAATCACGAAAGGAACCGGCGTCTTCATAAGCGAAATTGAGACGATAAAGCAGGGATTTATCGTCATTAATAGCCCCTGTCGCATCCGCCATCGTTCTATAAAAATCGAACGATCCGAATTGCTGCTGTAACGAATAATACGGCGTGGACAAAGGTTGCTTTGTGACAACATTGACCATGCCGCCCGGCTCTACTCTTCCATAAAGAATCGAAGAAACACCTTTAAGCACCTCGACACGTTCGAGATTTGCAGTTTCTCTAAATCCGTCTGTCAGCCATGATGCGCTTACCCTCGTACCATTGCGATAAAATTCATTGTTTAGGAAGCCTCTTATCATTGCTCCGCTTTGATTATGACTGTCTCTCGTCAATGTATAGACACCACTGACATTATCAAAAGCTTTTTCCAAACGTACAACTTGTTGATCGTTTAACACTGCCCTAGGGATAATTTGAATATTAGCCGGCGTTTCCATGATCGGCGTATCGGTCTTGGTCGCCGTCGTGGCGTTGGGCCGGTTGTAATCCGGGTTGTAGGGGTCTGTGGAATCGTATTCGGCATTACCCGTCACCGTCATCGGCGGCAGCGTGCTTGCACCGGGCGCGGAGTTGATGGGCACCGATCGTTTTTCCAGCGTGACGGTATGATCGTTGATGTAGCGGTAACCATAACCGCTGCCCTGCAGCAACCGGTCGAGCGCCTGTTCCGGTGTCATCCGCCCCTCCAGGCTTTTGGCATTCAGCCCGCGTATGCCGTCGGCATTGAAAACCACTTCCAGACCGGAATCGGCGGCGAATGCCATCAGCGCATTGTTGAGCGATTGTGCCGGAATGTGGAAGTCGCGTGCGGCATCGGCGGCCGCTACGGTTTGGACGTTCAGCCAGACGCCGAAGCATACCGTCGCCGCCGTCCGTAGCATCGTGCCGTGCCGGAGCCTGTGAGTCCTGTTGTCGAAATGTCGTTGCATGAGTTCTCCGGGTTATGGTTGTATCTGCTAGAGAACCCGTGCGAACCGGAAAAAATCACCGTGAGCCGATGCAACTATTTTGTATGCCGATGCGGTATAAAAATATTTTTACTTATAATTCAAATAAATAAGACTTGATAAACGGCATGATTTTGTCAATTCGATAGAACGGGCGCAGGCAGCGGCTGCCGCGACCGGAGGCGTAAGACGATCTTGGACGTGGCGGGGTTGGTAACCTCGTTGCTTACGTTTGGCCATGAGCATTGGCCAATAAAATGAAACGTAACGGTCGGGTTTGCAAAACCCGACCGGCGCGAGTAAATATGTGCGTCCATGCGCCGTAGGTGCGAATTTATTCGCACCTACAATAAGATAGCGCTTTCGCCCTGCTCCCACTCTTGTCTTTCGATTTTCACGGTAACCGCATTGCCTTTCTGACCGGGGCTTTGCTAACGATGCAGCCACACCCACCACGGACCGACGCGGGTTTGCCGCAACCCCAACGCCCGGCAGACCGAATCGAGCACCTTGTCCGGATCGTCCACGGTAAAGACGCCGGTGATGCGCAGCTTTTCCAGCCCGTCACCGCGCAGAAAAACACGTCCTGCACGGTAGCGGCCCAACTCTTCGACCAATTCGGACAGCGGCCGGTCGTTGACCCACAAGCGATGCCGCTGCCAGGCCGTGGCCTGGTCGAGCGGGACCGGTTCGGGGGCCGGCAACAGGCTTCCCGGCCGGTAACTCAGCTTTTGGCCTTGTTCCACTTCAATTTCGGAAGGCGGCTGCCGGGCCGCTGCCGGATCAAGGCCCACGGCGACCGCATGCTCCTGCACAGTGACGGTCACGTCGCCGCTGTCGGCCTGATACACGTCGAAGACCGTGCCGAGGGCGCGAACCGCCAGCCCGTTCGCCTGCACGACGAACGGCCGGCGCGGGTCCCCGACCACGGTAAAGCGCGCCTGCCCCCGATGCAGGATAACGTTTCGACGGAATGCGGTGAAATCCACCGAGACGGCGGACTCGGTGTTCAACAGCAGGCGGCTGCCGTCGCTGAGCGTAAACTCGCGCATCTCGCCGGTTTGCGTGCGGTAATCGCCGAACAGTGCGGCCAGCGGATGGAAACGGCCCGGCAGGATCAGGTTGACGGCCAACAGCCAGACGGCGGCCGCCGCCAGCGAGGCGGACAGCCACACGGGGTAGCGTTTTCGGCCCCGCCTGCCCGCAACCGGCAAGTCTGCGTGAACCGGCGCAGCGTTGGCCGCCCGGTCCGTGCTTTGCGCGCGTGCGGCCAGGGCCATCTCGTCGAACAAATTTTCCGCCTCGCCGAAGGCTTCGGCATGGGCCGCATCCTCGGCCAGCCAGTTCGCGAAAGCGCGCACTTCCTCGTCGCTCATGTCGTCCGAGCGCAACCGCACCAGCCAGTCGATCGCCTGGCATTTGATTTCGGAGCGCTGAGTGTCGTTTGCGGTTAGCGGCATGACGGAAGGTTAGAGAAAGTGGGCTCTGATAAACAATAATACGTTCGACGGACGAAATCGTACAGTGATGATGGCTGCGATGTTCATGCGTCGTCCAGCCGGTCCGCGCAATGCGCCATCGCTTTAGCCAGGTGCTTGCCGACCATGGACTTGGAAATGCCCATGCGCGCGGCAATTTCGGTGTAACCGAGGCCTTCGACGCTGTGCAATACGAATGCGGTCCGGCAGTTGGCCGGCAAATCGTCGAGCGCCTGCTGCAACCGTCCGAACCGTTGCTTCGAGATGAGGATGCGTTCCGGATTAGCCGAATCTTGACCCGCAAGGGTATCGTGCAGCGTATCAGTATCGATTTCGGCGCCGAAGCGGTTTCTGACCGCTATCTTCCGCTGATAGTCGACCGCCAGATTGACGGCGATATGAAACGCCAGCGCGCGGGCGTCGTCCGGCGGGCTTTCCCGACAAATCCGGTGCAGCCGGAGATAGGTTTCATGCGTCAAATCGGCGGCTGTTTCCCGGCACTTCAAACGTCCGGTCAAAAACCGCAGCAAATCCTTCGCGAGCGGCTCGGACCAAAAGGATAAGGTTAAGGCTGATGCGGAGTCGGTCACGGTCAAGGCGTGTTCAAATCATGTTGGCGATTCATCGGGCCGGTTGGCGCTTTCTTCCGCTGAAGAGGCATCGTGATATTGTCCGTGTCTGACTCAGCGAGCTATCGCAAACTATAGGCAAAAATCATGCCTTTATTAGCCGGGGGACGAGTGGTTTCGCCGGATCACGCAGTGCAATTCTCCGGATGCGGACGGAGCAACCAGGGATACAAAGGCAAAACCGCCAGCCCAACCGGCTTCGGCAAGCACGGTCTCCTGTTTTTTCGCGCTCCGGTCAGACTATCTACTAAAGAAAAAAGTGTGTCATATCACGCAGTCGTTGCGGCAAACGACGTACTTTTTCGGAAACGGGAAGTCGGTGCCATGAACGGAATTCAGGACGGACGTCGAGCCGTGCGCCGCGCCCGGCGTTTCTGCCGCCAGCGGATAAGGCCGCTGACGTAAAGCAGCAGAGGTGCCAGGCCGACAATGCACCAAACGATACGGCCGGCAAGCCCCAAGGCTTCGCCGCTGTGCAGCGGCCACAGCACGTTCAAGAACGTTTCTCCCCCGGTAAACCGGTTCGGATCTTGCACGGCCAAGATTTGGCCGCCATACTGGTCGATCCATACCTTGCTGCGCGGCCAGCGACGGTTGGCTTCGCCCGCTTGCCTTTTCGAAATACAGTAAACGCCTTCCTTGCCGTCGGGCGTTTCCACGCCGCGCAGTTCCGCATCGGGGAAAATCCTGTCTGCAACCGCCACAGCGCGCGCTACCGAAATCGGTCGCGCACCCGCAGAAAGCCGGGACCGAACATCCGGTTCCTGCAGATGCTTGTCCTTGACGGCCGAAACAACGCGTACCAGCGGCTTGATGTAATCGGCATAACCAAACGAAAATCCGGTAAACGCCAGAATCAATAGAATAATCGAACTGTAAAAGCCGGTAGTCTTATGCAAATCGAAATAAAACCGCTCAGGACTTGCGCCCCGTTTTACGGTCACGGCTTTTTTGAAATTTCCCCCGCGCGGCCACCACAGATAAAGCCCGGTCGAAGCGGACGTGAACAAAAACAAGCCGAAAAAACAAACCGAGTTAAAACCGATCCGCCCGACTCGTGGACCGATTTTGCCGGTCATTAACGCGGCGTGCACTTCATAGATCAAGGTCCATAACGTGCGTCCCCAATAACTCTCGGCCACGATTTTTCCGCTGTAAGGATCAACCAGTACCCGGAAGGGCGCATACAACTCATCGGCGGTTTCTGTCGGCTTCGGGTATTCCGCCCATAAATAATCGTTGCCATAGCCCGGCAACAGCAGCGACCATTTTCCCTGCTTGTCCGGATGCGCGGCTCGAACCGTTTGCAGGATGTCGTCCAGCGAACGTGGCAGTGCCCCGGTTTCATGACGTACCGGCGGCAGCCCCAGCTCTTCCAGCTCATGGATGAAGACATTAAAAGACCCCGTCAGCCCAAGAACGACAAAGAAAAATCCCAGCGTCAGGGCAAGCCATAAATGCACTTTCAGCCAAGCGCCGCGAACACGCCGGCGCCAGCGCGAGGCGCTATTGATACTTGCAGACATCGTCAAAAAATAAGATCGCATGGTGATCACTCCCTCAAAATTCCAGACGGACCGAACCCATCGCCGTCAGCGGCGCACCCGGGTAGATGCCGACGCGCGGCGGCGCGTTTTGAAACGGGTCGGTGGATTCGTAATAGGTCTTATCGAGCAGATTGCGGATATTGAATTGCACGGTCAGACGCGAATCACGGAGTTGATAGGTATAGCCGGTATAGGCATCCAAACGAACGTAGCCCGGCAACACGAAGGTATTGTCGTCATCGCCCTGCCGCTGGCCGGCGGCGAACACGCCCACGCCGAACTGCCACCCGTTGAGCGGCTGGTAATGACGAACGTCATACTTGAGCCACAGGCTGCCGGAATGCTCGGGCACGTTGTTCAGGCGGTTGCCCTGCAATCCGGAGTAGTCTTGGGTGATACGGGCATCGGTAAAGGCATAGTTGCCGATGAGGCTGAGTTCGTCGGTAATCCGGCCGTTCAAGTCGAACTCGATGCCCTGGCTGCGCGCCTTGCCGATCGCGGCCATGGCGAAAGGATCCGGACTATTGAAATCCCGAGTCAAAATGTTTTCTTTGGTCAAATGGTAATAAGCCAATGTTGTAATTAGACGCTGATCGAAAAACTCGGTTTTCAAACCGGCTTCGAATTGCTCGCCTCTTTCCGGATCGATCGTTGCACCGGTCGAGGTGAGGCCGTTGTTCGCCCCGAACGAAGTGGTCCAGTTGCCGTAAACGCTGGCCCAAGGCCAGGGTTGATAAAGTATGCCCACGCGCGGACTGAAGCCCGTATCCTTGCGCGTCGGCAAAGCCGCTTCGGCAGCCTCAAACGAATCACCTCGGCCACGACTCGTCGTAGCCCATTCGTAACGCCCTCCGCCGAGGATGTGAAGCCTATCCCAGAGCGTAATGTGGTCCTGGAAGTACACGCCATACCAGTCATCTCTAAAATAGCTATGGTTTCTGCCAATCGGGAACGGCGTCGACAGCGCCTGAGCATAGAAGGAAGGGTCGATGCCGTATACCGGGTTATAAATATCGATTTCCAGGCCAGGCACCGGCGCCTGATAATTACCCTGCGTCAGATAAGTGCCGGTCGAGCGCAAGTAATCGAAGCCCATCAACGTTTGATGCCGAGTACCCCACAATTCCAGATTGCCCGTTAAATCCAGATTGGTGGTATAAGTCTCGGATGAAGCGGCCTGCGAAAAAATATTGCGCAAATAGGTGCGGTTGCCTGCACTCGGATCGAGAAACTGTGCGACCGTGAACGCATTAGCGGGCTTGACCGAGATATTGTTGTCATCGACAAAAGTCGCCAGAAACCGATTGCGCAGCGTCCAGTCCGCATTGAAGGCATGGGTCAAATTAAAGCCAAGGTTCACTCGGGAATTAGTATCGACAGGATCGTTGGGATCGATGAAGGAGCGGCTAACCGGAATCGGCGCCGGCCGGTCGCCGATCGCGAACAGGCCTCTGTCGACCTGATAGTCCTCATGCAACGCTTCCACTTCCAGGGAAATTTCGGTGGCGTCACCGGGCCGCCAGGTCAAAGACGGGTTCACCAGCACCCGGTCGTTAAAATTGAAATCCCGGAACGAACGATTGTTTTGATACGCACCGGTAAATCGGTAACTCAACGACTTGTCTTCGGTCACCGCATCGGTGGCATCCCATTCGGTGCGATAGAAATCGTAGGAGCCGAACCGCTGCTCCAGAGAATAATAGGATTCGTCCCGAGGCTTTTTGGTGACCAGGTTGATCAGGCCTCCGGGCTCGATACGCCCGAACAGCACCGCCGCCGGGCCTTTCAACACTTCGATCCGCTCCAGGTTGGCGGAATCGAAATTCGATTCTTCACCGACGGACAAACCCAGAGCAACCAGACCGTTACGGTAGATGCGTCCGTTCCGGAAGCCGCGGACAATAAAAGCATTGCTTCTGCCCAAAGACGATTGCGGCCGCACGCTGCTGACGTTTTCGAGCGCGTCTTTGATCGTCGTCGTTTTTTGATCGCTCATCACCGCTTTCGGCACCACCTGAATCGATACCGGCGTTTCGATGATCGGTGTATCGGTCTTGGTCGCCGTGCTGGAGTTGTGGATGGTGTAATCCGTATTGTAAGGATCGGAAGAATCATAGGCGGCCGTCCCGCTCACCTGCACGGCCGGCAAGGTCGCCGCCGACTTCGGTTCCAACTCCGCCTTGTTCAGCTTCGGTTCGATAATCGCCGTATCGCCGCCCACCATCCGGTAGCCGAGGCCGGAGCCCTGCAGCAACCTGTCCAAACCATGCTCGACCGTGACCGTTCCGTGCAGCGCCGGCGCTTTAAGGCCGCGCGTCAGATCGGTATTGATGACCAGCTTCAGATCGGCCTGATCGGCAAAGTCGGTCAGCGATTCGGCCAGATGGCCGGCCGGAATCGCATAGGCGCGGGCGGCAGGCAGCGCAGGTTCGGCGGCGGCGCTGCCGGGATGGGCCAGAACCAGCGCCATGGCAGTCAAGGCGGCGGGCGCCATGTCGTGGTTGACGAGGGTTTTCCTCATGTTTTCTCCTAATCTTGTTTGTGAGGACGATGGGGCGTATCGAACGCTCCTTTTCTTCACAACGTTTCAGGAAAAAAATCATGAATACGGGGGCCGTATATTCGCGAAATTTTTTTTGCGCGCAGCGGCGGACCGCGGCCTCATGCCCGCCAAGGATTTAGCGGTCAACCATTCCCGCATGCGCCGGCGCCGCTCCAAATCGTGCTTCGGGCAGTCCACAACAGGTACTGGAGTCCAAAGCTCGCTTTGGACTCCGGGAGAATCCCGGGTGAGCCATATCACACACTTTCGGCGGCAAGCGGCTCAACCATATCCGTAACCCGGCAATATCATTTTGATGAATAAAGTAAAATCTTGGTATGGCGCAAGTTTTGCTTAGGATTTCGGCATTATCCAGCCATCGTTTCACCTTTAATCTTACGCATTGCTCATGACTGCCCGCGCGGATACCCTCGGCCATTTCTTTCTGGAAACCCGTGACGAACTGATCGGCTTCTTTTATCGGCGGCTGAAATGCGCCGACACCGCCAAAGACCTGGCCCAGGAAACCTATCTGCGGCTATTGAGCTGCGAACGGCGCGCGCCGGCGCAAAATCGCCGGGCGCTGACGTTTTTCATTGCCGGCAATCTGGCCGTCGATCATGTGCGCAAGGAATCCGTGCGCGCCCGCCATGCGCCCGTCTCCCCCGAAGCCGCCGACTTCCTGGAGCAGGTTCCGTGCCGCAACCCGGACGCCGAACGCCGCGCCAGCGCCTGGCAGGATCTGGAGCGGATCAGTGCGGCATTGGACGAACTGCCGGAAGAAAACCGCAGCGCCTTTTATTTGAGTGCCATCGAAGGACTGACTTACGCGCAAATCGGCGAGTGCCTGGGCGTGTCCGAACGGGCCGTCGCCAAACGCATCGCCAATGTCTTGAAACATTGCCGGGCGCGGTGTGCGGCGGACTAGCGGAAAACGGTTTATCTCCGCCCGGCTTTGGTTTATCGTTACCATTTTTACCTTTACCCCTCGTCTTTAATGTCTACCGAATTCGACAATACCGGCGAAACGCTGGCCGACACGGCAATCGACTGGCTGGTACTGATGCGCTCCGGAGCGGTCGATGCGGACGCGCGCCGCGCTTTCGAGCGCTGGCTGCAGGAAGACGCGGCGCATCGGCAAGCCTATGCCGAGGCTGAAACCCTGTGGAGCAGCACGGCAAAAGCGCTCGGGCAATCCGGTGCGCCGGCAGGCGCCCTGACGCATCGGCCGCGCGCCGGACGCAAGACGTGGCATGCCGGTCTGGCCGTGGCGGCAAGCGTAGTGTTGAGCGTTGCCGTCGTCTGGACGGCGCTCGCGCCGCGCTTGCTCGGCGATTATTCGACGCAGGCAGGCGAGCAAAAGCGCGTCGAGCTGGCCGACGGCAGCACGGTGCTGCTGAACACCGACAGCGCGATCGCACTGGACTGGTCCTCCGAACGGCGCCGCATTATCCTGCTGAAAGGCCAGGCCGAATTCCGGGCAGCCCCGGATGCCGCGCGTCCTTTCGTGGTGGCGGCGGGAAATCTGTCGGTGCGTGCGCTGGGAACCGTATTCGAAGTGTACGAGCAGGCGTCCGGCGCGGTGGACGTTAGCGTCAGCGAACATGCAGTCGCGGTCGGTCTGCAGGAAGCCGGTGGCGAGGCGCGGCGGGTCGAGGAAGGGCAGCGGTTTCAGTATGCGGGACACGGTCCCTTGGGCGCGGCCGCCGCCGCAGACCTGCACCGGCTCAATGCCTGGAAGCGGGGCAAGCTGATCTTTAAAGACCGTCCTTTGGCTGAGGTGGTGGCCGAGCTGAATCGCTACAGCAGGGCCCGGATCGTGCTGCAGGGCGGCAGGACCGGCAGCCTGCGCGTCAGCGGCGTGTTTCCGGTCGACGGCGGGCTGGTACTGGAGGCGTTGGAGAAATCGTTCTCGTTGCGGGCGCTCCATTTGGGGCCGTGGCTGGTGATTTTGCGTTGAGAAAGCGCCGGAAGGACTGAGTTTTCCATTTCGTCAAGCCTCCGCCGGGAACCGTTACCGTCAAAATGTCCCAATAGGATGTACCGACGAAGGAGGCGCATCGATCGAGACCGCGACAGTAGCAGGGTGCGCACCGCGTACCTTGAGGCGCTTGATTATTCGGCTGGCTTCAAAACGGCGTGCCGTGCAAACGCTACGGATCTTTTCTGAATCGGATAGAGCAATGTTGGGTTGCCAAACCGCGGCAACCCAACCGCTTCAAGCCGGCGCCGAGGAGACCCGTTACCGTTGCGTCGGCCCGTCCGCCGGAACCAGAGCCACCTGCCCTGCCCCGCGCCGCGCCACCTTGACCGGCAGACCGGCGGCGATCGTGTTCAGAGCCAGGTCGAGATCGCCGGTCGGAAAGCTGCCGCTGACTTTCAAATGTTTCAAGGAAGCATCGTCCAGCGCCAAATCGACTGTATGATAACGGCCCAATTGCGCCAGCACTTCGTCCAGCGGCCGGCTCTTGAACACCAGACGGCCGTCGCGCCAGGCCGTGGCGCTTGCGGTATCGGCCGCTTCGACCAAGCCGAAGCGGTCGTCGGCACGGTAGGTCAACTGCATGCCTGGATGCAGCAATTGCCCGTCCCGGTTGGCGGCATTGTCGACGCTGACCTCGCCTTCCAGCACGGTCACCGCGACCCGGTCGCCCTGGCGGTACACGTTGAACTGTGTCCCGACGTCGCGAATCCTGCCGCCGGCGGCCTCCACCGCAAACGGCTTTGCTTCGTCATGCCGCACCGTGAACAGGGCTTCCCCGCGCGCCAGCACGGCGACCCGCGCGGACCAGGTATAGACGACACGCAGCTCGCTGTCGGTATTCAGGTCGATCCGGGAACCGTCGCTCAACACGATATGCGCCTGCTCGCCCTTGGCGGTGCGATACACGCCGTTGTCGAACCAGAGGCGCCAGAGCGGCGTTGCCGCGACCGCCAGCAAGAACGAGGCGGCCAGCGCCAGTCCGGGGCGGAATAAGCGCCGGCGGCATTGCGCCTGGCGAAGATAGGCGCGCGCGGCCGTCAGCTCGGGCTGTACGTCCCGCCGCAAGGGGCCGAGGCTCCGCCAGAAGGTCTCGACCTCGCGGTAAGCCCGCCGGTGGCTTTCATCCGCATTCAGCCAGCGGGCAAAGGCCCGCCGCTGCGCCGCCGTGGCGGTGCCGGAATGCAGGAGCGTGACCCATTGGCTGGCTTCTTCATGCAGCCCGGCCGGGCGTTTCGATATTGATGGAGGCATGATCTATTGTACCCTGGAAAGCGTCGGCAATAAGACGGATTTGCGCGTAAAAAACCGCCAGTTATTGTGACAATTCGTCTCGCGCTTCCTCGAAACAGCGCGCCAGCGCCTTCGCCGCATAGCGTTCGACCGTGCGCGCCGGAATACCCAGAGCCTTGCCGATTTCCGCATAGGTCAGGCCGTCGAAGCGGTGCAGTAAAAATACATGCCGGTAGATCTCGGGCAGATCGTTCAAGGCGCCCAGACAGCTCCTGAGTCGTAATTGCGCATCGGTTGAAGCCTCGGGCCCCGGCTGCGGATCGGCGACGAGGTCGATCTCGTCTTCGTCGCCGGCATGGCGGGCGCGGATTTGCCCATGCCGGAAATAATCGGTGCTCAAATTATGCGTGATCCTGTACAGATAGGCGCGCGGGTTTTCGATGCCGCCGTTCTCTGCATGCTGGATGAAGCGCAAATAGGCCTCCTGGACCAGGTCTTCGGCGACTTCATGATTGGAATGCTGGCCCGCGAACGCCAAAAGCTCCTGGCGGTGCCGGCGGAATAACAGATCGAAAGCGTGTTGTTTGGCAAAGGGCATGAGGGACAGTAAGGAAACTGACAGCGTTCTCGGCTTATCGCAAGCAAGTTGCGGACCAAACTAGCGGATGCCCGCCCCATGCGGCAGGATTGCCTTCCCGCGAACCGTATTTTGTCGTTTGTTTCCAGGCCGTTGCGAGTCTCCGGAGTCTGGCCGAAAAAGCCGGCGCACCGCCTCGGGCGTTTGCGGATAACGCGTTACCGGGCAACCGGGCCCAGCAAAAGCATGTCAAATAACACATCAGATGAGTCATTTGACATAGTTCAATTATTTTACCGGGTCGGCCTCATCACCTATCACTTTATCCCGTTCCACAAAAGGCGGGCAAAGGGATGTCGTTTTGCAGGCCGCGGATAAACCAGGAGACCAGGCTGCGGCGGAGTTTCCTGAAGCTCCAATGGTCGGGATCGTTTTGCTTCCCTATTTTTTTTCGAGCGGCGTCGGACACGTCAAGGCGTCGTCCTGGCCGACACGGACGCACCAGTACATCGCCAATGTCATGACCAGGACCAGCCGCTCCAGGCGGTCCGCATGCCCAAGCTGTGAGCTCTCCAGGTCGAAACCCAGGCCCTTGAAGTCGGAGAACATCGGCTCGATGGCCCAGCGCGCGGCATAGTCCAGCACCGACGCCCGCGACGGAGGGCAGTCCATCGCAATGATCCAAGGCTCTGGATGCCCGGCTTCGTGGAGGATGCCCAGATTCGTCATGCGCTCCTGGGTGAACAGCCTCACCCCAGACAGATAACGTTCCGCCACGCCTTGTGCCAACTGACCGGTAGTGGTCTCGTCGCCCTGCCCGGTGTCCGCCAGCACGTTGCCTTGCAGCCGCAGCCGGTAGCCCCAACCATGGGTCTGGATCCAGCCGAACAGCGCGGCCGAGGGGTAGAACCGGTCTGCCGAGAGCAGCACCTTCACCCCCGCAGGCAGCCAGGCCCGCACCTGCTCCAGCAACCTTTGCTGACCCTCGAAGCCGATGTTGGCCGGCCCCGCCTCCGCCCGCCAAGCCAAGGGCAACGCCCGGTCGCCGACCCGCAGGGCCACCACCAGCAACGCCATCCGGTCGCCCAGGTCGGTCTGATCCATCGCCAGCAGCACGGTCTGGCCGTTCCACGCTGCCTTAGCCAGCGCCTCCCGTGCGAACGGTTCCATCACCGTCATGGCGCACAGCAAGGGATTCTTCAGCAAGCGCCTCAGCCATTGTTCGCGCATGTCCTGCCGCTCGGTCTCCAAGGGCAGCAGATTGGCCAGTTCCACGGTGTTCGGCGTCTGGCCTTCGATCATCGCGCCCACCGCCAGCGCCAATTTCCCTACCACCGTCTTGCCCAATCCCGGAAGTGCCTCCGCAAGCCCGCGCTCCACTTCATTCGCCAGTTTTCTTACAGTTCCCAAGCTTGCCTTGATTCAAAAGTTGCAGAGAGGGATAGTTTACCTGAAACGGATAGGTGATGAGGCACCAGGACAAACACTGCATTGGCCAGGCCGGCGTCCGGTTTGGGGCTGCTTTGTCGCCTTGTCGGCCTTGCGGCTGGACGACGACTGGCTCATCATTGCCAGCTCCGGGGTACCGCAGGCTCAAGCCATCGACGCTTACGCCCGGCGCTGGGAAATCGAATCCCTGTTCGGCTGCCTTAAGAGCCGGGGCTTCAACTTCGAGGACACGCACCTGACCAATCCCGGACGGCTCAGCAAGCTGTTCGGCCTGCTCGCTTTGGCCTTTGCCTGGACTTACCATACCGGGGAGCAGCTCGACAGCCAGCAGCCCATCCTTTTTAAAAAAGTATCGGACGCCCCCTCAAGTCCGTCTTCCGGCACGGGCTGGACTTCCTCCGCCGATGCCTGCTGAATTTTCAACTGCGGATTGATGATTTCCTATGGGCTTTAAAGTTTTTGTCCTGTACTTAGATTTCGCCGTTACAATTTGCCGGATGCACGGGTGTATGGCCGGACGGGTTTTGCAAACCCGTCCGTAAGTTTTATCGAAGCGGCAAAGCGGGTTTGAAACGTTAGATCGGGGTTACAAACCCCGACCTGCCGAGGGCCGAGTTGTTAAAATTCAATCTTGACCGAGCCCAAGAAGGTTCTCGGCTGCCCCACCTCGATGCGGTATTTGCTGAAGGCCGAAGGAAAGTAGTCTTTATCCAGCAAATTGTTGACATTCAATTGCAAGCTCACTTTGGAATGCCCGACTTTCCAGCCGTAGCCGCCCATTAGATTAACCGTCGCATAACCGGGCAGTTGCACCGTGTTGTCGACATCGGCTTCCGATTCGCTTCGAATAACCACCCCGGAACCGAATTTCAACCCTCTCAAGTCGCCTTCCTGAAATTCGTAATTGGCCCATAGGCTCCCTCCATGTACCGGCACGTTTCTTAGCCGGCCAATGGGGGGATAAGAAGAGTCATTCGCTTTAGTCACATTGGCCTCGGGCGTAAAGGCATAAGCCCCGATAAGACTCAATCCGGGTAAAACTTCACCCTTCAAATCGATTTCCAGACCTTTGCTATGCGCTTCGCCAATCGGAATGTTAAACCCTGGATTTGCCGGATCGGCTGCGGCGATGTTTTGTTTGGTAAGATCAAACCAGGCCAGGCTGGCTATGAACTTTTGGTTAAACAGCTCCGTTTTCAGCCCGGCTTCCCATTGCTGTGCGCTTTCAGGTTCCAATGGCACTCCGCCGACGGCTGTGCCCGATACCGCCTGCACGTTTTCACTGTAGCTGCCATAAACCGAAAGCTCCGGAATGGGTTGCCATACCAAGCCGCCTCTCGGTGTCAATCTATCCTGTCGCGGAACCTCGGTTGGGCTCCCGTTAAACGCACTGTTTGATTCCATGCTGTCGTAGCGAAACCCGGCGAGCATATGGAAGTGATACGGCAGTTTGATTTGATCCTGCAGGAAAAGGCCGAACCAGTCATTATGATTCGAAACGGTGAAGGAAAATGGGTTGCTGATACTAGCGCGCAATTGGTCTTCGTTCAAATAGACGGGATTGAAAATATTGAGCGTCGCCGATCCCCCACCGATGTCGAAATTAGCCGAATTCCTATAGTAATCTCCGCCCAACAGCAAAGTATGGTCCAATCCAAAGGTGCTGAATTTTCCGGTCAAATCCACCGAGTTGAAGTAAATCTCCCTATCATTTGGAATAAATGCCGCTGTGAGCGTCAAGTCGCCATTACTCGCCAAGGCATTGCCCGTCGGGGAAAATTCATTGGAACTCTTTAAATACGCATTGAAGCGATGACGGAACGTCCATCGATCGTTAAACGCGTGCGACCAATTGAGTCCGACCAGGGTGTCCTCGAAAGAGGTCATGATCGGATGGCCCAGGAAGCGATCTCCTGGAATTTTGCCAACCTGACCATTAATCGCTACGGTGCCAGGGTCGAATTGAATGTCGCCTTGCCGGTGCTCCAACTCCAGATTCACCTGGGTGCGATCACTGATATTCCATTGCAATACGGGGGCGACGAAAACCCTATCGCCTCGATTGCCGGTATTCTTGAAAGTACCGACGTCTTCATAGGCAAAGTTGAGCCGGTACAACAAGCTGCCGTCCTTGGTCAAAGGGCCGGTCGCATCCGCCGTGGTCCGGTAAAAATCGAACGAACCGAATTGCTGCTGTAACGAATAATAAGGGTTCGAGAGCGGTTTTTTCGTAACATAGTTGATGATGCCCCCGGGCTCACTCTGTCCATACAAAATTGAGGCTGGTCCCTTAAGGACTTCGATGCGCTCCAAATTCGCCGTCTCTCTCCCCGAACTTATGAATTGATTGCCGAAAGGATAGCCGTCACGGTAGGCCACAATGCCGCCGTCCATGCCGAAACCGCGCAAAATGAATTGCTCGAAAATTCCGCCGGAACTCTGGCCGCGATAAACGCCGGACACGTTATCCAAGGCGTCGTTCACGCGCACGATTTGTTGATCTTTTAACACCTGTTTGGGAACGACCTGAATCGAATAAGGCGTTTCCATGATCGGCGTGTCGGTCTTGGTCGCGGTGGTGGCGTTCGGCAAGCTGTAATCCCGGTTATAAGGATCGGTCGTGTCATATTCGGATGTGCCGGTCACGGTAACCGCCGGCATCGTCTCGGCGCCCGAACGCGGCGCCGTGGTCGATTGCGCTTTCTCCAGCGTGACCGTGCCGTTCGGCGTCTTCCGGGCGCTGATCGGGGTGCCGGCCAATAGTCTTTGCAGGGCCTGTTCGGGCGTGTAGCGCCCGGAAACGCCGGGCGACTTGAGGCCGGCGGCGAGTTCGCCGGGATAGCTCAACTGCACGTTCGCCGCGTCGGCAAAGGCATTCAAAGCCGTGCCGAGCGCTTGCGGTGGAATGTCGAAGACGAGAGCGCGTTCTTCGGCGATCATCACGGGCGAGGTAGTGATGGCGACCAAGGCCAGGGGCGCCGATAGCAACCGGGGATGCGGGCGGAACAGGATGTGTGCCATTAAATTCTCCATTGCGAACAAAACGTGCCCGGAAATGTCCGGGGGTCGCAATGTAAACGGGCGGGAGAATTTTTCCCTCAGTGTCTGCTGATGAATTTTTTACCGGCTTCGGTGAGGGATGACCTCGGCACCCCGAAAGGCAGTGCCGTGACAGGGCCAATTATCAAGACTTTGTGGGAGCGACGCCCACAATCTGGCCTAGCCGATCACGACCAGCCAGGGCGTCAGCCGGTAGAGCCGAATCGGCAGCGTTTCCGCCAATGATTGCAGCGCCCGGTCGGTATCGTTCAGATCGAAACGACCGCTCACCCTCAGGCCTTTAAGCCGCTCGTTGCGGATTACCACGGCGCCGCGCCGATAGCGGCCGATCTCGGCTAACACTTCTTCGAGCGGCGCATTGTCGAACAGCAGCTTGCCCTTGACCCAGGCGGCGGCATTGCCCGCGACCGGCTCGACCTCGCCGATATGCGCGGCCGTCACGCTGATCCGTTCGTTCGCTTTCAATAAAGGCGATTTTCTTTCCCCCTGCCCGACTTCGACCAGGCCGCTGACGACGGTGACGGTGTCGCTCTCCGCCTCTTCCCGGACGCTGAAGCGGGTGCCGACCACGCGGGTCACGCTGTAGTTGCCCTCGACCTGAAACGGACGGTCCGGATAGCGCCGCACTTCGAAATAGGCTTCTCCACGCACCAGGCGCACCCGGCGGGTGGCTCCCCGGAAGTCCGCGGTCAGGGCCGAGGCCGAATTCAGCGTCGCCAGGCTGCCGTCCGCCAGTTGCACGCTGCGGACCTCGCCGACGTCGGTGCAATAGTCCGCCTGAAGACAATCGAGAACAACCGGGCGGCAGACGAGCACGCCGATCGCCAGCGAGGCCGCCAAAGCCAGGATAAATCGGGGGCGAACGTTAAATGGCCGTCGGCCGCGGCTGCTGAGCGGGAAGTCGCCGAGTACCCGCTGTAATTCGGGCTCTGCCCAGAACCGGTCGATCTGCCGGTAGGCTTCGGCATGGGCCGGACTTTCCAGCAGCCAGGCCCGGAACAGGACACGCTCCCGGTCGGTCACATTGTCCGAGCGCAGGCGGGCAAACCAGGCGATGGCCTGCTCGTCGATGGCCGCGGGGGAGTCTGGGGTATCAAAGGAATGCTGTTTCATGAATCCATTATAAGCCGGTGCGTCGGCAACCGAGAGGGAAAAGTCGGCCGCTGCATCAAAATACCGTCGAATTTGTTGCCGGACTTTTCATCGAATAGACGGACCGCTCGGAAAAATTCTCAGCCGTCGGAATCGACCGGGAGAAAATGCTTGCCGAGACGTGTGCGGCAATGCTGGAGCCCCTTGATGATGTGCTTTTCGACGGCGCTCTCGGATATGCTCAGCCTGGCGGCCGTTTCCCGGTAGCTGAGCCCCTGCACCTTGTGCAGAATGAAGGCGTCGCGGCAACGCGGCGGCAGTTCGTCGATCGCCTGACGCAGGAGAGCCTGCCATTGTTCCCTGGAAACAGCCTGCTCGATGGACAAGGAAGAGGCTTCGGGTTCGTCGTTGCCGCTTTCCAGTTCGGCGTGACGGGCCACGACCTTGTTATGGCGCAGATGGTCCAGCGCCAGATTGCCGGCCGTCCGATAGAGAAACCCGCGCGGCTGCTCGATCGCTTGTTCGGCAGCCGTACGCGTCAGGATCAGATAGCTTTCCTGCACCAATTCCTGCGCGATTTCACGGCAACAGACGGTGCGCGCTACGTAATTGATCAGTTCTTTGCGATACAGCCGGTATAAAGCACTAAGGTCCAGAGTCATTCGAGATGGCAAAAAATATCCGCACAATGAAAAAACAGCCGAGGTGCGAATGGTTGAAGCAAGTTGAATGCCATCGACTTCAAGCGGCCAAATCCGGCCCTTTCGGACCGTTTCCGGCCGGACAAGTGCGGCATATGGCTCAGTTGCTGTGGGATATGCCGCAAAAAACGGCTCATTTTTTCCGTAAGGCTTCGGATCGGAAACGCGGAAAGGCCGGCCCTTCCAACCCGGCCCTGCAATTCAACATGGAAAATCTGCCGGACAAGGAATGCGTCGCCTCCGGCAACGGCTTCGCATCGTTCATTGACTGGACGTGGCCCGCTGCTCCGCGGACGTTTTAGGATCGGTTAAAGTGGAATTTTAGCAGCCTTTTTTATTCGAATGTACGGCCTTGAGCCTGCCGTCAGAGCTTGGCCGTAACGGCGGCCCGGATTCGAGTCTTTACGGGAAGGGCCTTGATCGCGGCTCAAGCCGCTCCTACGAGAAAGGGCTTTGAACTTTCTTAACGGCATCAAGGATAGGGCGAATGCCTTTGCCAGGTCACGCGCATTCCTACAGACAGACGGCTTGGCCAGGATCCGGACAACCGCCAAGAACAAATGACTCTTACGTGGCTAAAAGAGAACCGAGATACATGATGGCGGCCGCCGTCGAAAACAATTTGAGTTTGTGGATTAAGGACAGCGACAGCCAGTAGCGCAGGCATTCGGCTTTGCGCCGGTGCCAGGCTTGCCGCGCGAAATCGACGCCATGTCGGCACAGGCGGGGAAGAGTCCGCCATAGCCAGTAGATTATCAATCCCGCAATCAGCAGCAGGATATAAAAAGTGACGGTCTGGCTGCCGTGGCGGGTCGTATGAAACAGATGCTCCACGGTATGCTCTATGCCCAGCTCGAACCATTCAAACAGCATGTGCAATGCTTCAAAAGTCAGATGCAGAGCGCTCAGGAACAAATCGATCACCACATCGTACAGGACGATGGACAGCGTAACGAGCGCCACAATGATCAAATCGAGATTTTCTTTAATCATGTCAATTTCTAAAGGCCTGGTTTTAGAAGCTGGCTGAAAAAAGGGAAAAAGCCCTTCTGGTAACTTTATGCCGGTTGGATGCGACAATTCCGCTAACGACGGCGCCTTTCTGAGAGGTATTTTTCGCATTGCGCAAAATTACTCGAAGCGCCCGAGTCTCATCCCGGAACTTTTTTGACTCAACCGATCGATTTTGAGCGAGGTCTCCTCAAAAGATTGCACCAGCTTGTCGAAAGCCGCATGCCGCCCGACGACTTGATCGTCCGGCCGATCGGACGACGGCGCCGCCGCTCCCGATTTGCCTTCCGCTGCCGCCGGATTCCTCGCTTCCGAAGCCTCCGAACCGGAATCGGCCGCATCTTCGAGAGCCGCTTCGAGATCCGGATCGTATCTGCCGTCGTGTTCGCCGTCGCTGATCAAATGACGGCGGTATTGGAGAAAGGATTCACGGGTAAACACATACGGGTCCAGCGCCGCCTCGTCGATGAAGTTCAACGCCCCTTGTGCATTCGCGCGCTCGTTGATTCCTTCGAGAATGCCGGTAAACGGCACGTAAGTGCCTGGATTGGCGGCTCTGTCCACGATGCCTCCGCCGCCGTCACGGATCGTGGTCGGTCCCAGGAAAGGCAGCACCAGATAAGGCCCCTCGCCGACGCCCCAAACCGCCAGGGTTTGCCCGAAATCTTCGACGTTGCCTTGCAGGCCAAAATGGCTCGCCACGTCGAACAAGCCGGCGACGCCGAGCGTCGTGTTGGCCAGAAAGCGGCCGGTATCCGAAGCGCTCTGCCGGAGCTTTCCTTGAAGAATGTCGTTCAACACCACATTGATGCCTTTCAGGTTATTGAAAAAATTACTCACACCGGTTTCCACGAAATCCGGGGTAATGAATTTATAACCGTCCGCGACCGGTTTAAAAAAATATTGATCCACCTTCATGTTGAACGAATACATGGAGCGGTTGAAGCCTTCATAAGGATCGGCCCGGACTGCTTCGGCCTCGCCAAAACCTGCCGCCGGTTCCAGGCGTTTCTCGCTGCCCGCGCATCCGGTGAGCATCGAGACGCCGACCATTAACAACGCTTGCGCTAAAAGCATTCGGCTTTTGCCTGAATAGAATGAAGTGGACATCAGTTACAACTCCTGCTGACTAGGTGTTTCGAGCGGGTTTCCATTTCAGATGGAACTTTTGCCGCCCTCAATAAGTTTCGAATCGATATTACAATACAGTATAACACTTTGCCCTTTGTTGTCCCATCGGTTCATTCCATGAGCCCGACAGGCCGGTTTGAAAGGCTAACCGAACCTCGAGCAAACTATTGGCAAATCGGCTCCAGTCAAGGCAAAGCCGGGACTTTAACCTTCCCGGAAGAAATTACATGAGGCATGTAAAGTTCATCCCCGGCAAAAGAACCTGACTGGTCAAGGCCCATCTTAGCGAACGAACCTTTCACAAACCTTGCAACGAAGGATGAATGAGAAGAACGGAATAAGCGCCGCAGGAGCCGTACTGCGCAGCACTATTTCCAGAGTGTTGCAGGACAAAGCCGGCCCGCTCGAGGAACTCAGTCTTGGCTCCTGCGTTTGCCATCGATCTGGTAAATGGACAAAAAGCCGCCCCAATGGCTCTGGTAAACCAGGCTGACGCCGTCCGGCAGCTTCTTGAGCGAATCCACGAAAGGCAACAGCCGCATCAGAAGCGTATTTTTGGTTTTCTCGTCGGCCGTGGACCAAACCCGGTAATAAGCGCCTTCTTTTTGGGCCAGATAATTGCCGTCGCCCGTCTCGTTCGCCCAGCGTTTGACCTGGGCAATATCGGCATGCAAGTCGTTGCCCGCCGGGATATTCTTTGAATTGAGCGGCAACGAAGCGCCGCCGTAGGCGGCCATTTCGCCAAGATGCAGCAACAGATCGCTGTCGACCAGAAGATAGACGGGCCGGGCATCGCCGAAATGCGCGGCCATTTCGGCCAGGGCCTGCTCGCTGTCCATCGTCAACCAGCGCGCCATCTGCTCGAGGCGGCCGGCTTCCTCCCTGGATGCGGGAGGCAGACTCTCCTGCACGGCCTTCCAGACCGGATTGGAAAAAGTTTTCAGAGAAGGTTTGTGCAGCCACGTTTCCCTGCCGCTCAAATAGTGAATGCGCTGGCCGCTGTCCCACCAGCTCAAAAACAGCGCATCTTCCGGAGCCTTGCGGACGATGACGTCGGCGGCCTCTTTCCAGATATCGTGCCGCAGGCCGGTCGGGCTGGACGCGATCGCCTGCGCGTCCTTCGGAAACAGAACGGCGGCCTGAGGCGCTCCCACTGGGTCCTGATAGCGAGCCACGAGCAGGCTGAACAGCTCCCGGCCTTCCTGACTGAAGACGTAGCGTTCCACGGCCTGGGCGGTAAAACGCCCAGGCGCATCGGTTTGCGATTCCTGCGTACGGCGAACGTCAAGCTCCGCGCCGGAAGGGCTGCCCGCCGCGCCGGAGGCGGCGGGGGCGGCCAACTGGCGATACAGTATCGCACTCCCGCCGGCCAGAAGCGCGATACTCGTCAGCAACAGAAATCCTTTTCTTACTTTAGGACTCATCAAGTTTACTCTTCGCCCTATTCGTTGCCGCCGGTTTTCTGGTTGCGGCCGGGCCTCAGAACCAGATAGGCCACGCCCAGACCGAACACGATCAGCAACAGGCCGCTGACGACCAGACCGTTATCTCCACCGTCGCCGCTCTTCGCCGCAGCGGCAGGCGCGGACGCGGGCGCTGGCTTCCTGGCGGCCGCTTCGCGCAGGCGGGTGTCCTCGTCCATGATGTTGGTATAGTCCCGCATCAGCTCGGACCAGCCTTCGGTGTAAGTAAAGCCGCCGGGGTTGGCATGGAAAATACCTTTATAGTGTTTGATCAGGTCATGTTCCCACATGTCGGCATGGATGCGCTCCACGCTGGTGGGATTGTTGCCTTTCGCCCAGAACAACTGGAAGAAGCCGGCAGCAGCGTCCTTCTCGGGCGCGGGCGGATTGGGCCGGTTGGTTTTCTGGCCGACCAATAGGCCGTCGTCGTACAGTTTGCTGACGACTTTTTTGGCTTCCTGTTCGACCGCCAGACCCTGAATGGTGCCTTTGTCGGCGGTATCGAGATAAGTCTTGGCGAATTCGGCCGAATGACACAGGCTGCACGTCTCGACCCAAGCCTGCTTGCGATCCTCGAACCACGGATGGCTCAGATTGTCGGCAATCGCCGGCGTCGGATTGAAGGCCCAGCGCACTTTACGGACTAAGTTATGGGAAAACTCGCCTTTGTATTCGAAGTGGCAGACCTGACAGGTCGGCGCAGTGTAACCGCCTTTGGCGATGGCGTCTTTCAACGGCACCTCGAAATTCCATTTGGCTTTGCCCTGAGTCAGGTACTGCGTGCCGTGCTTGGACAACAGGAAATTCTCGTACTCGTTATGGTCCACGCCGTTGTGGCAGGTCGAGCAGGCTTCAGGCTGCCGGGCCTCGGCGACGGAGAAGGTATGGCGGGTATGACAGCCGTCGCATTTGTTCTGCTGGTAATGGCACATGTCGCAGCCTTGCGCCACTTCCCGCTGCGGCATGGCCGCCCAGATGGTGTTTTCGACGTTCGCCTCCCAGTCGACCGCATGGGACGGATGGCCCTTGCCCCATTGCTTCTGCGGCCATTCCTGGTCTTTTTCGGACTCGGCTTCGGCGAATTCGTTCACATGGCAGGTACCGCAAGCGGCGCGGTCGGGCATGACCAGGTTTTCGGCGTGATTGATTTTTTCCTTGCCGACGCCGCCATGGCAATCGATACAACCGACCTGATCGAGTTGTTGGTCCTTCGGCAGCAAGCCCTGTTTCACCAGATTGCTTTCCACTTCGGCAAGTTTTTGCTTCTTGTAGGCGCGCACGTCGGTGTCCGGCAGATTCCGGATCGCGGTCAGGTCGCTGTGGACGCTGTTTTTCCAGGCATGGAAGGCGCCCGGACTGGACGCTTCATGGCAGGTGACGCAGTCGTTGCGGCCGAATTCGCCCTGAATGGTTTTGGGCGGCTTGTAGAAATCCTTGGGATTCCAGTATTTCTGGATGGGAATCGGTTCCCAATAGGCGGCATGCGATCCCTTGCCCGGGTGCGCATCGTAATAACTCTTCTTGAGCTGTTCGAAATCAGGAGGTTCCGTACCGGCAACTCCCATAGAACTGAACCCTATTAAGCTGAATAGCAAGACACTCAGCAGATCAAGCATTTTGTATTTCATGAGACACCCCTGGGCCGATTTGGTTATTATATCGATTCGAAACTAAGGTTCAGGGTATTATACTCCATAAAAAAAATATGGGTAAAGAATCGGTTTACGAAATCCGGATGTACCGGGGCAATTTTTATTGCCGAAAGTTCGGACAAGCCGCCTGCCCGGGCAAATTTGTGTGATATGCCCTGTTCGGCTGTGTGAAATCCCGCAAAACTCGTTCCCGGAAAGCCGGTCGGGCTGTTTTCTCGATTCCGCCGGAGAAGTCAATTCGAAACTTTCTCGATGATTGGTCGGTTTCGGCATGAGTGTTGCTGTTCAATCTGGCGCCCCCATCCGGCCATGCATCCATTCATGTTCAAATTCACGCCCGACTTTACCACTTTGCTACTGGAAAAATACCGTATCGAACTGACCGGTTTTTTGATCAGTCGCGTCAATTGCCCGGAAGTCGCTGAGGATATTATCCAGGATGCGTTCTTTCGGCTGACCCAATTCGAATCCGCCAGCCGAATCGACAACCCCAAAGCGTTTTTATACAAAGTCGTCGGCAATCTGGCCATCGACCACCAGCGCAAGGAGCGACGCGAACAGGCCCGTTATGCCGATGAAGACGCCTTGCGGGATCACGCCGATGCCGCACCGGGCCCGGAACGCCAGGTATACGGCGATCAGCGGATGGCCCATTTGCGGATCGCCATTGCCGAACTGCCGCCGCGCTGCCGGGAGGTATTCATTCTGCACAAATTCAGACATTACTCCTACTCTCAAATCATGAACGAGCTGGGCATTGCCGAAAACACCGTGCTGAAACACATCGTCAAAGCCATGGAACATTGCCGGCGACGCATGCAGGAACTGGAAGCGGAAGGCCGCTGATGCAGCCGTCGATGCCGGATTATGCCGCGCTTTCATGCCTTTTCAATCACGGCCGCCGCAAGCAAGGGTCCGCGCATCGGCCGCTTCTGCAAACGATTGGGTTTCGGGACGTTATCGGCCACCCGATCATTGCGCTATAATCCGCTCATGACCCTATCCCGACCCGAACAGGATGCCGCCGACCGGCAAGCCATGGAATGGCAGGCGCAACTGAGCTCGGACCGGCTCAGTGAAGCCCAGCGGCTCGCTTTCGAGAACTGGCTGAAGCAAAGCCCGGAAAACGCCGCCGCCTGGCGCTCAGTCAACGACTTCTGGACCGGTCTTGACAGCCTGACCTTGAGCGATCTGTATCTCGACAGCGCGGCGTCGCCCGAGAAAACTCCGCGGCTTCGTTCCAAGCCGCGATTCCGGCAAGCCGGCTTGGCCCTGGCCGCCTCGGTGCTGCTTCTGGCCGGTGCGGTTTACCCGAAATTCGACGGCTATCTGGCCGATTACCGTGCCACCACAGGAGAACTGCGAACGATCGCCCTGGAAGACGGTTCGACTCTGCTCCTGAACACCGCCAGCGCGATGTCGGTCGATTATTCGCCGCAGCAACGGCTGATCACCCTGCACGGCGGCGAGGCTTTTTTCACCGTCGCGCCCGATCCGGCCCGGCCGTTCGTCGTAGCGACCGAAGCCGGCCGGGTAGAGGCGCTCGGCACTGCCTTCGACGTGAAAGAAACCGGCGGAACGACCGAGGTTACCGTGTTCGAACACGCGGTCAAAATCACTACGTGCGACGGCGAGGTCAAGGAAAAACTGGCTCAAGGCCAGCATCTGCAATTCAGACGCGACCGAATCAATCCCACCGCCCGCATCGACCTGCAGCACGCCGGCGCCTGGCATCGCCGGCGCCTGGTGTTTCAGGACCGATCGTTGGCCGAAGTCGTCGCCGAACTGGACCGCTACCGGCCCGGCAAAATCCTGATCATCGACGCCGCGATCGAAAAGCTGCCGATCACCGGCGTCTTCGGCATCGCCGACACCGACGTGGCACTGGCCAGCATCGAACAAAGTCTACCTGTTAAGGTCAGGAAATTGCCGGGCGGATTGGCGCTGCTGTCGGCCAAGTAAGGATAGGGTCATAAATAACTTCCCGATTAAATTTTCCGTTCATCCCGAGCCCTTCGTTAAACTCATACCGTTATACACAAGTCCGATAGGGGTAGGGAAAGCGATCAAGCCTTCCCTCCCTCCAAACCGTGCGTGCGGTTTTCCCGCACACGGCTCTCCAGTTGATGTTTTCCTCGTCGGGAGTGTCTCTCGGTTTGCCAGGCTGGATATAAGGCGAACAGCCCGACCTCCGCGAAGAAAGCATTGGTCCAACGTTGATGGTCGGCTAGGCATCGTCCCCGACCTGGTCGTTTCTCCTGTTTGCGCAATAGCGCCCGCAGTCGTCGCCGCAGAAAACCATCCAATTTGCGAAAGACACTCGGATGGGCATGTTGGAAGTAGCCATACCAACCCCGCAGCATCGGGTTCAGGTCGGCGATGACGCGAGACAAACTTTCGCCCCGCGTTCGCTTCGTCTTCGCCCGGATGCCGTCTTTCATGCGCATCAGGCTTTTCTTGCGGACCCAGCGTTTCCCGGCTTCAAATCGGTAGCCGAGAAAGTCGAAGCCTTGACCCGCCTGCCGACTGTCGCCCACATGGGTTTTATCGGGATGCAGTTGCAGCGCATTGGTGTCAACCCATTGTCGCACTTCCGTGAGCGCCGCCTCTGCTTCAGCTTGGCTTGCGCACAAGATCACAAAGTCGTCCGCATAGCGAACCATCCGGTAGCCATGTGCCATCATCCGTTCATCCAGCGGGTGCAAATACAAGTTGGCCAACAACGGACTGATCACCGCGCCTTGCGGGGTGCCGCCCGTCGGCGTCCACCGTTCCGCTCCCCGCAGGATGTCCTGCTCCAGCCAGCTTCGCAGCAACGCCAGCAATCGACCGTCGCTGATGACGGTTTCGACCCGCTCCATCAGGCGCTCGTGCGGGATGCTGTCGAAATAGCCTTTCAGGTCGGCGTCCACCACATGGGTGTAACCTGCCTTGAGTAGTCGGTCCACTTCGCGCAAGGCGTCCTTGCAACCGCGTCCGGGACGGAATCCATAGCTGGTCGCCAGGAATTTCCTCTCGAAGATCGGTTCGATGACGAGTTTAACCGCCGTTTGCACGATTCGGTCCTTGACGGTCGGGATGCCCAGGGGCCGGGTTTGTCCTCGGACTTTGGGAATGTCGACCCGTTTCACTGCTTGCGGGCGATAGCATCCTTCGCGCAAATCTTGGCTGAGTTCGGCCAGATACCTGTCCGCTCCTGCCGCGAACCGTTCAACGCTTTGGCCATCGACACCGGCCGCGCCTTTGTTGGCCTGAACTTTAGACCACGCCAACGTCAACGTTTTCGGTGCATAGACCTTGTCCATCAGGCTGTACCATTTGCCACCTTCGACGCCGTTGACCAGCGCCGACACCATGCGTTCCGTCCAGATAGAAGCTTCTACCCTTGGCTGGCCGCCACGGTTGTCTGCATCTTGTTTAGCCCCTTGGGGCACTGTCGATACTGTCATTTGCCTCTCTCTGTCTTTGACGCATTCATCTTCCTGCCCGGCCTTCCCTCGAACCGGTTTTGCTAGCCGATTCTCTCGCGGTTTTTTTTTCCTCCGCTTCGGTACTACGCGGGCTCTGACTCCTGACCCACTTCGCCGTGAAGATCAGGTCTCTCCGCTTACTCCGCTTTGCTTTCCGAACATCCCGCCCCCAACCACACCATGCGCCCAAACGCCGCTTTGACGTCACTTCAGCGCGTTCGACTGTTTCCGGGCTTCGCCATGAATGAGCAAGCTCGCCGCCACATGCCGCCGAATCGGGTTCGTCAGCCTACGGGCTGTTCTTTCGCCTCCGGTTGCTCTCCACCCCGCCTCGCGGCGACGCAGTTACCTTCCACTATGCAGGATGTGACTTCCCACAACAAGGACTTTCACCTTGCTAACAAAGCGTCCTCACGGACGCACTCATTCCGGCAGGGATTGCCGGAATCCAGACTACAGGGACGTATCGGGCTTGCCATCCGTGGCCCTGGATACCCGCTCTTGTGCCCTTTGGGTATCCCGGCGGGTATGACGGCATTTGCGTATAAAGGCATCCGTTAAACTCAGGAGAGCCTTGTCGAAGGATGGACGGAAAATTTCCAGCCAATGCGGCCAGTCAGTGCAGGTCAAGCCTGTGCATCACGCCAAATCGCTCAGCCAGGGCACACAGCCGTTGGTCCAGCGTCCATAGCTCGACCCCCGGCATCATCAGGGTGGACGTCAGCAGAAGCATGTCCACCAGACCGCAGCCCAAGCCGAACAGGCGTTCGCGCTCGATGAACGCCATCGCCTCACGCACGCTGGCCTGCCGGGCCTGTTGCAATCCATCGAGATCGGCCAACGTTTGAACCCGATTGGGCGGTGTTCCACACGCAATCTCGCCCAAGACCAGAGGATGCGCCATCACAAGGTCAAGCACCAGCAGATCGACCAGCGCCTCATTGCCATACCGGAAGTGATCGACCCACACCGAGGTATCGACCAGAACGCCCCTCATCGCCCCGAATCCTTACGTCGGCGAGGTATTTCCTGCATCTCCGGCGCCGTTGCGCCCAGGGCAGCAAGCCGCTTGGCGGACTGAACCCGCACAAAGGTCTTGACAGCTTCGCGGAACAGGTCGGCCTTATCCATGCTCGGGTCGGCAACTTCCAGCGCCCTCTCATACAGGGCGTCATCAATCGTCACAGTGGTTCTCATACGCACCTCTTGGCATCAAAGTTGGTGTAATTTTGCATCAAATTTGATGCACTTGCAATAGACGATCGCGGTAGCCAACCCCAAATTTCATTGTGGGCAAACACAGTTAAATCCGGATAGCCCAAAAAATTTGCCTCCTGGAATGGATACTCCACCCCAGCTGTTTCGTCATTAACTCCAAGCCGCCGTTTTACCCTCTGCAAACGGCGCACCGACCGACATGAAAACAACCCTTGGAGCACCAATGACCCATAAACCCTCCCCTCTTCGCCACGGCATCATCCCGCCTAAAAACGGCGCCCCGGCCAAGGCGCGTGCCTTGGCCCTGACCGTCTCCGCCCTCTGCATCGGACCATTGCTGATGTTGCCCCCGCAAGCCGCCGTGGCTGCGTCGGACGACAGCGCCAGCCAGACCACTTTTGACTTCGCGATTGCTAAAGGCTCGCTCTCCAGCGCGCTGCTGCAATTTTCCGAAACCACCGGCAAGAAGGTGCTGTTCAATGCCGATCTGGTGCGGGGGCTGAACAGTTCCGGCTTGCACGGCCGCTATAGTACGGAGCAAGCGCTGCGTAAGCTGCTGTCTGGCAGTGGCCTGATGCCCAGAGAAACCGGCAGCGGCAGCGTGACGCTGGAAAGGACACCGCACTCCTCATCGGCATTGGGAGAATCGACACTGGGAGCCGTGACGGTAACGGGCAGCGCGGACTACAATTCGACCGATCCGTATAACCCGAACTACAATCGCACTAACGCATTCACTGCTACCAAGCTCGACACTCCGATCATGGAAACGCCTTATTCGGTTTCTGTCGTGCCGCAACAAGTATTCAAGGACAAACAGGTCGTCCGCGTTGAAGACGCGGTCAACACGGTGGCCGGGGTGCAGACCAGTTGGACCAACGGCGGCACCAGCGACGTATTCATGATGCGTGGATTCCAGAACACCAACCTGTATCGTGACGGTTTTTTGTTGCCGTCAATTTTAGGCGGCGGTTCAGCGAGACGGCAAACCGCCAATTTGGAGCAGATTGAAGTGCTGAAAGGGCCTGGCTCTATCCTGTTCGGACGCAACGAGCCCGGCGGCGTGATCAACTTAGTGACCAAGCGGCCGTTAGCAACTTCTTATAATTCAATCCAACAACAGTTCGGTTCGTACGGATTTTACCGGACTTTGGTTGATTCGACCGGTGCTGTCACATCCGACCACACGCTGTTGTACCGAGCTAATCTGTCTTATGAAAACGCCGGTTCATTCCGTGATTTCGTCAGTAACGATGACGTATTTTTTGCACCGAGCCTGACCTGGAACATCTCCGACCGGACGCAAGCCAATCTGGATGTTACCTACGAGCATTTCGACGACAAAAATGATTCGGGCATACCATCGTTTGGCAACCGCCCGGCGCCGATTCCGATCAATCGGGCGATCCATGAGCCTAAAGCCAACAAAAACCGCGGCGACAGAACTTATGTCGGTTTCAACTGGTGGCATGAATTCAACGACAATTGGAAAATCAGCCATCGCTTCGGTGCCGAATTTACCGATTTGGAGTCCGATTTCATCTTCTTCGGATTTCCGGATCCGGCGGGCAACCTGAACAATGTCGGCAATGACTACCGTGGTTTCAACAACGGCATCGTGCATGAACAGAATTACTACACAACTCTGAATTTGACCGGCAAGTTCAATACCGCCATGCTGGAACACAGCACGTTGTGGGGCTTTGACTATTTTGTGATCGACGATCAGGGAGAAGGCTCTTGTTGTGACGACTTCCGGGGTGGGGCAGGTTTCAATATCTTCAACCCCACTTATCTCACCTCAAGGCCAGACTTCGTTTACACCCCTGGTCATTACTGTCCGGTTAAGAACGGTCTGAAATCGCTATAAGCCATGATTTTCAAGATCTCCAGCGCAATAAAAAGTGGTGTCGATTTGAACGAAGATTTGGTGCAACCTTCCGGCTTTTGCCCGGGAGGCGGCAATGAATACTGGCAAGACTTTGTTTGCCCAACTCATGGACTTTTTGCCATGGACCACATTCACGCGCATCGTCGACCGTTACGACGGCAACCGTCGGGTACGAACCTTTTCGTGCGCCGAACATTACCGAGTGATGGCCTTTGCGCAACTGACCTACCGGGAAAGCCTGCGCGACATCGAAGCCAGTTTGTCGGCGCAAGCCCACAAGCTCTACCACCTGGGGTTCCGGGAACCCGTGCGGCGCTCGACTCTGGCCGACGCCAACGAAACACGCGATTGGCGGATCTACGCGGAATTTGCTCAGCGGTTGATTGCTCATGCGCGAACACTCTACGCCCAGGAAGACTTGGGATTGGAACTGACGAACACGGTCTATGCGTTGGACTCGACCACGATCGACTTGTGCCTGTCGGTGTTTCCTTGGGCCTTGTTCCGATCCACCAAGTCGGCGGTCAAAATGCACACTTTGCTTGACCTTCGGGGCAACATTCCGAGTTTCATCCATATCTCTGACGGCAAGCTGCATGATGTCCATGCGCTCGATCTGTTGTTGCCCGAAGCCGGCGCCATCTATGTGATGGACCGGGGTTATATCGATTTTGCCAGACTCCATGCGCTGCACCGTGCGGGCGGTTTCTTTGTGACCCGTGCCAAAACCAACCTGGCTGCGCACCGCGTCTACTCCCATCCGGTGGACCGAGAAACCGGCTTGGTGTGCGACCAGACCATCGCGCTGGACGGCTTCTACACCCAGAAAGACTATCCCGATCATTTGCGCCGTATCCGTTTTAACGACCTCGACAACGGCAAGCGTTTGATCTTTCTGAGCAACCACTTCGAGTTACCGGCACTGACGATCTGCCTGCTCTATAAAAGCAGGTGGCAAGTTGAACTGTTTTTCAAATGGATCAAGCAGCATCTTCGCATCAAACAATTCTATGGAACCTCCGAGAACGCCGTAAAAACCCAAATCTGGATTGCCGTTTCGGTCTATGTGCTGGTTGCCATTATCAAGAAACGACTCAATTTGGAGGCTTCCCTGTACACTTTGTTACAGATTTTATCAGTCACTCTGTTTGAAAAAATCTCATTACAACAGGCACTTGTGAATTCACAACACAAATCCAGCAGCTCGGATTTCGATAACCAATTAGATTTATTTAACTTTTAAACCGGACAGTAGTGACCCCTGGTGCGAACTTTACCCAGAATTGGTACGGCTTGTATTTCCAGGATCAGATCAAGTTCCCATTCAACATCTACGGCAACGTCGGTGTCCGCTACGACAATGCCACCACTCAAAACAATAGGAATGGCTTAGCAACAGACGATGATCATGTCAGCCCGCGCGGCGGCTTATTGTGGAAACCGCTGCAATGGTTGTCCGTGTACGGCAGTTATAGCCAAAACTTTGGCGCCTCCAACAATATGTGGAGTGCACCGGGGCAACAACTGTTGCCGCCGCAAACCGCGGAGCAATGGGAATTGGGCGCAAAAACCGAATTTTTCGGTGGTAGGTTGACGGCCAGTTACGCCTATTTCGACCTAACCAAGCAAAACCTCCCGGTTCCCGATCCCAAGCATTATCCGTTGATGATAACCAGTGGCGAACAGGAAAGTCGAGGGCATGAGTTGGAACTGGCCGGAGAAATTTTACCCGGCTGGCGAGCAGTTGCCGCGTATACGCATCTGTCCTACGCTAATATCAACTTGGGGTGGAACGGCGGCGTTGGCGACGACACCGGGAACCGTTTGTTCAACGCGCCGCGTAATTACGGTAGTTTGTGGAATACCTACGAATTCCAGAACGCAAGCCTGCGCGGACTCAAAGTGGGCGGCGGCATCATCGCCTCCAGCCAAAGCCAAGGCAACAATAATAACGACTTCCAGTTGCCCGGTTATGTCACGCTTAATCTGATGTCGAGCTACAACACGAAAATCAACGGCAAATCGGTCACTTTCCAAATCAATGCCAATAATTTGCTCGACAAAACTTACTATCCCGGGTCGAATTCGTGGAGCATGATTGGCGTTGGCACTCCGCGTACCTTTCTGGGATCCGTAAGGCTTGAGTTTTAACCTTTCCGAATGAAAATCGACCGAAGCAGAACCGTAGATAGGGGTGGCTCTGAGAGCCCCGACGTTTCTCGGGCCGGCGCTCTGTTAGAGTTCGCTGCGTTTTACTGGTTTACTGGTTCCCAACGTCTACGTTGGGAACCAGTTTCGCCAAGCTCCAGCTTGGCGAAGCGGAAAGCTGGAGCTTCCACGCGGCATTCCCAAGCAGGAGCTTGGGAACGAGGGGAAGCAGGAAAGCCCGTAGGCTGGGATGAACCTCGTGAATCCCAGCCTCAAGGTCGGTCTATTGATTGCCGGCGTTATGCCGGCAATCAAAACGGACGTTTAGCGGCTAGCCCGGAAATACGCCATATCCGGAACCTTCGGCGGGCCGGCTTTGTCTCAGTCGGGTTTCCCCTACGTCTTCGGAGAGAGGCTCATGCCCGGATCAACTTTCAGATCCCTGCTTCTGCTTGCTCTCCTGAACGGCGCGCCGGCCTTCGCCGAAGTCACGATCCGCTTCGAACCCGTGGAACGCTACACCGATCTGGGTCTCAGCGGCGCCGCCACGCCGGCCGTTCAGGAGAGTCTTTTGAAACAGCTTGAAAAACACCTCAGACAGCTCGGCGAACAGTATCTGCCGAAAAGCGATACGCTGGTGATTGCAATCCAGGACGTCGACATGGCCGGCGCGATGGAGCCCTGGCGCTCGCCCAACTTGATCAATACCCGCATCATCCGCGACATCTACCCGCCGCGATTCACTTTGCATTACCTCTGGCGCGACCAAGCCGGCCGGTCCAAAGCCGACCGCGAGGAAACGCTGACCGACCTGAATTATCTGATGCGGCTGGATGCCGCCCGCTACCTGAACAACGACCCTTTGCGCTACGAAAAAGCGCTGTTGGATCGCTGGTTCCGGGAGACGTTTGCGGCAAAGCCCAAGCAGTGAATCCGCGTGCGTCCCCTGTCTTGTCGTTGAGGTAGGCGATATGCCGCAGTGGCGGGTTTCGTTTTATGGCATATCACACAGTCTGTTCGCAGCGCCCGGCCTCTCCCATGGACATACCCTTGATTTGAAAGACGATTCCCGGCATGGCGCGATCCTTGCTGAAAATCCTGTCTGTCGCTGTCTACAGGATATCCCATGTCTCACACTCTGCTGTTTACGGCTTTTCAGGAGTCGAGCCTCGGCTACGAGGAAAACGGCGCGCGCCATCCCGACAAAGAAGCCGTGCAGGTCGAGCAACTGTACATGACGCACCATGCCTCCCTGAAAAAATTCGTGCTGAGCCGCACCCGTTCCCGGGAGCAGACCGAAGTCATTCTGCAGGAGGTGTATTTGCGCCTGATGGAGATCAGCGACCTGTCGGCAATCGTCAACCCCGGCGCCTACCTGAAAAGGATGGCGAATAATCTGTGGATAGACCTGCAACGCCGGCAACAACTCAGGCAAAAGCACATGACCGACGAGCCGATGGAAGACGTCGCCCTGGAAGTGGCCGAAACCCAGGCCGCCGTTTTCGAGCAGGTCCATCACGCTCAATTGCTGGCAGCTTATCAACAATTGCTGCGGGAATTACCGCCGCCGGCCGGCGAGGTATTGCTGCTTTATCAACTGGAAGGATTGAGCCATCGGGAAATTGCTCAAAAATTCGGCAAATCGAAAAGCTGGGTCGAAAAAACCATCGCCCAAGCTTTGCTGTACTGCCGGGAAACATTGCAGGGGCTGGACAACTGAGCCTGCCGCACAGCATCCGCCCGGCATGGGATGTTCCTCGCCTTTTCGCGGGACAATCGCATTCGGTTCGAGTAAACTTCAGCCATTCCCAAAAACCATCCGAAGCCCTTCCTCGGGCGGACGGCAATATTCTTTCACATTGGTTCTGCGGACGAACAATGACTCTTGCTTGATGAATACCGACCCTCCCCACGATAACCGCATTCAGGCCACGGCGGCCGCCTGGGTGGCCAGGCTGGCTTCACGCGAAGTCAGCGCCGGGGAGCGCGAGCAGTTCAACCGGTGGATCGCGGCATCGCCCGCTCACCGCGCCGCGTTTTTCGCCCTGCGCGCGCACTGGCAGGGGCTCAACGAAGCGGTTCGACTGGGGGCGGCGCCGAAGCGGCAACGCTCATGCCATCGCGGCCTGGCGGTGGCAGCGAGCCTCGTGCTGGCTGTGCTGCTGTATGCGCTGCATCCTGCGCTCGAGGATTACTGGCTGGCCGATCACGTCACGGCGGCCGGCGAACAAAAAAACCTGATTCTGGCCGACGGCAGCACCGTCGTCATGAACACCGGCACCGCGCTGGCGGTCGAGTTCGATGCCGGGACGCGGCGCATCCGTCTGCTGCACGGCGAGGCGGAGTTCATCGTCGCCCACGACCCGGCCCGGCCTTTCGTCGTCGTTTCCGAAAACCGCGCGGTGACGGCGTTGGGCACCGAGTTCAGCGTCTCCCGCTGGGCCGACGAATTCGCCGTCACCGTGTTTGCCAGCGCCGTGCGCGTGACCCGGAACGGCCGGATCGTCGACGAACTCAAGCGCGGCCATCGGCTGCTCCTCAAGGGAAACGATCCTCCGCAAACCGACCGCCATGCCGATCTTGACAGCGCCCTGGCCTGGCGCCGGGGCAGGCTGATCTTTACCGCCAAACCGCTCGGCGAGGTGGTGGCGGAAATCAACCGCTACCGGCGCGGACGGTTGTTTCTGTTGGCGCCGGCCGCAAGCCGACGTCCGGTCAGCGGCGTGTTCGACGTCGACCAATTGGACTCGCTGCTGCCGGTGATGGCCGACTCGCTCGACCTCAAGCTGGCCAATCCCGGCGGGTACTGGTCGGCGCTGTATTGACGCGCCGACCGCTCACCATACCTTGGGCCGAAACACCGCATCGTTGCGCACCGTCAAATGGTCACCGGTCTGCACGATCACGAACAATCCCTGTCGGTAAGCATAGCGCGCCACGTCGTCCGGCAATACCATCGCCGCGACCGCACCCATGATCCGCTTGTCGGCATACGCGGGCAACAGGCGCTTGGCCTTTGCCAGACGCGCGAGGTGCTCGTTCACGTCGTCGACGCTCAACGTGCTTTTGCATTCGACCGCAACCACGTCGGCATCGTTGACTACCAGCAAATCGATTTCGACCAATTCCTCGCCGCGTTGCGAATTGACGTTTTGATGCACTTCGTGCACGTCGATGCCGCGCTCCCGAAACAAACGCACCGCGGCAGGGCGCACCATCCCTTCGACGAAATCGCCGAGCTTGTTGCCCAAGCGGCCGATGCTTTCGCTGACCTCCCGGATCTTGCGGTCGGTCTCGCGAGAGATTTCCCGAAGTTTGCGGTCGGTTTCGAGGGATTCCTGCTTCCTTTCCTCGACCATTTCCCGAAACTTCCGGTCGGTTTCGCGGAACTGCTGCTTCGTTTCCTCGGCCATTTCCCGAAACTTCCGGTCGGATTCTTTAAACAACTGCCAAATATCGTCCAGCGTCGGTTGTGAAGTACTCATGGCGTTCAATCTCGTGTCGTCGTTTACGGGACGATTATAGCAAATCGAAAGGCGCCTCTCTTCGTTTCCGCGCCGTGCATTGCCCAAACTCCATAGACCGCGAAAAACGCCTGCCATTCCCGGCAACGGCTGCACGCGCGTTTTCGACCGGACGTCACTATTTTTACGACTTCTTCATCGCTGTTTCGTCATGGGAGACATGAGGCACAAACCGTTCACCGATGAGGAAACCCGACCCATGCAAAAACACCATCGATGCCTGAAAAGCACCCTGCTCGCCCTGCACATCGTCCTGTACTGTTCGACCGGGCTGGCGGCGAAAGAGCCGGACGCGAATACCCGCCGGCATTTTCAAATCGCGCCGCAGACTCTGGATTCAGCGCTCAAGGCGTTCAGCGCACAAAGCGGCCTGCAATTGTTTTATCCTGCCGAACTGGTCGCCGGAAAAAACAGCCCGGGACTGAGCGGACAATTCGCGCCGGCACAGGCCTTGCAACAGTTGCTCAAGGCCTCGGGATTGCAATACCGGATCAGCAACGCCAATACGGTGACGCTGGAAAAATCGGCGGATCCCGCCAAGGAACCTTTCGAGCCGCAATCGGCGACGCTGCCGGCGATGACGGTGAAGGGCGTGGCGGAGTATGATTCGACCGATCCTTATAACCCGGACTACAACCGGCCCAACGCCACGACCGCGACGAAGACCGATACGCCGATCATGGAAACGCCGTTCTCCATTCAGGTCGTGCCGAGGGCTGTGATCAACGACCAGCAAGCAATCAAGGTGGAAGACGTCGCCAAGAACGTCAGCGGCGTGCAGCCTGGAAACAGTGACGGCAACTATTACGACGGCTTTATCGTACGTGGTTTCGACATCGGCAACAGCACTTACCGGAACGGTTTCAGGATTCAAAATACCCAGAGCGAAACGGTGAATCTGGAGCGTCTCGAAGTTCTGAAAGGCGCCGCGGCGATGCTATATGGACGAATTCAACCCGGCGGGATGCTCAATCTGGTGACTAAAAAACCGCTGGACACGCCGTATTATTCCTTACAACAACAGATCGGCTCCTACGATCTGTACCGCACTACGCTCGATGCGACGGGGCCGGTGCCGGGCACCGACTCCTTACTGTACCGTTTCAATCTGGCTTATCAGAATAACGAATCTTTTCGCGATTTCATCAATACCGAGCGCATTTTCGTTGCCCCCAGCTTGACCTGGAAGGCTTCTCCGAGCACCCAGTTCAACGTCAATATGGAATATCGGCATGAAAACTCTGCGAGCGACTATGGTCTTCCGGCGGTCGGGAATCGGCCGGCACCGATTCCGATCAGCCGAAATTTGGGTGAACCGGGAGCCAATCAAAGGGACGACGCATGGTTGGTCGAATTTACCGGATCGCACAAATTCAATGACGACTGGATGCTCAAAGGCGGAGTGAATGCCAACTCGACCGAATACCTTTGGCAAGACGTATCCAATCGCATCGGCAGGCTGCTGCCGGATGCACAGGGCAATCCCGAACGCATCCTCGAAAGAGGCGTCTGGTTCGGCCCCAGCAATCGCTATTCTCAAGGGATCTATGTGGATTTGACCGGTCATTTCGATACTTGGGGCGCGAAACACAATGTCCTGTTCGGCGGCGATTATTATAACTTCGAGCAAGACGTCTCGGTATTCACCAATAACTACGCTCCGGTAGGCTGCCCGATCAATATTTATGCGCCGACTTATGGTTGCGTGGACTTCGCTAAATTCAGGAATGCGGCGCCGGATTCCAATACTCGTAATGAAGAGCAATGGGGAGGAGTTTATTTTCAGGATCAAATCACTCTGTGGGAGAAACTGCATATTCTAGGCGGCGGCCGTTACGATTGGGCAACGGTTCAATCGGGTTTTTCAGCCACGTCGCTCAATGACATCGGCCCGCTGAATACGATTCACAACGGACGCTTCAACCCGCGCGTGGGCGTGACTTATCAACCTTGGCAGTGGTTGTCGGTCTACGGTAACTATACGGAGTCTCTAGGCTCTTCCAATGGAACTTCGAATACTGGACAAGCGTTTGCACCGCAAACCGCCGCGCAATACGAAGGCGGCATCAAGCTGGCCTGGCAAGCCTTGACCGCCAATCTCGCGTTTTATCATTTGACCAAAGACAATATCCTGGGTGCCGATCCGAATACCGGTCTCAGCGTGCCGCTGGGCAAAGCGCGCAGTCAAGGCATCGAGGTCGACGTCTCCGGCAAGGTCACCGACCAATTGAATCTGATTGCGACTTATGCGTTTACCGATGCCCGTCTGCTCAATAGCAACAGCGAAGGCCCGGCCGGCAGCCGCGTGCCGAACGTACCCGAGCACCAGGCCAGTTTTTGGGCGAAGTACAACGTGACGCCGCAATTCAGCCTCGGCAGCGGCGCGTACGTGGTTGGGCAAAGGCAAGGCGATCCGGCCGAATCGTTTCAATTGCCCGGTTACGTCCGTTGGGATGCGATGGCTGCGTATAAGTGGCAAATCGGCAAAAGCCGTCTGACCGCGCAGGTCAACGTCAACAATATCCTGGACAAGGAATATTACAAATCCGGACAAACCTGGACACGGCTCCGAATCCCGGCTGGCGAGCCTTTGAGCGTGTTGGGTTCGTTGCGCCTGGAGTTCTGATTATTATTGTAATATCCGGCTGTCTGTCGTTTGGGGCATCGCCATGTCGATGCTATGGACTTCTCGCCTCTGCATGGAAAAAAGAAGATTGGCCGCGCGTAGCCGCGTAGGCCGGGGGAGCGCGCGAACCCCAACATCATCGGCCTCCCGGGTATTCAAAGACGCGCGTGGAGGCAACGGCTGTCGTGTTGGGGTTCCTGTCGTCCACCTACGCTCCCCGAATTTTTTATATGTCCCAAAACCGGATGCGCCATTGGTTTTTGGGTTTTACTTCCGGACCAGATAACCGATGATGCCGCCGGTGGCGGCGGAGAGAACCGACATGGCCCATTTTTTCTCTTCGGCGCCGGCAGTAGCGGAAATCACCGTGGAATAACACAAATACGCAATCAGGACGACGAACCCCAAGGCGGCAACAAACAGTGCGACTTCTTTGAACAACCGCACATTGCGCTCGGCATCGGTTTCTTCCCGGTCAATCGATACGGTAAAAGTATGATTGGGCGGCGGCCTGTTGAGATCTATACGGCTCATAAGCCGATAATTTCGGTTTCCAACTTTTGGGTTTCCGGCTCCACCAGACCGATTTTCAAGCCGCGCCGCTTGCCTTCTCTCGCTGCCAGGTACAGGGTAATGGCTTTGCGTAAAATTTCGCTTTTATTGGTTTCGCTTTCCTGAGCGGCTTGGTCCAGCTCGCGATTGAGATCGTCGGACAATACGACGTTAAAACGGACAGACATAAAAATTCCTCCAGAGTAACATGATGCGTCATTTATACACATTTTTCACACATATGCAAGCCCGGCAAATTGAACCGCGGCTTCGACTCCGGTATTCGAATACCCCAGCGCCTGAAACGTCGGGCAAAACACGATCGGTTCCTCTGAAAAGCCGCTGAGCCATAATCCGCGTCTCGCCCGTTTCTGGCAGCAACGAATACGGCAAATGCCATGAAACAGATGCGTCATTTGACCCGAAACCGGTCGATCGATTGCAGACGTACTCACGCTTTTCCCGGGCTTCATCGGGACAAACAGATAAGTGAAGCAATTAACCTGCCAATATCGGCGGCTTATTGTCGCGCGTCAATTCGCCGCATTTTCCCGTAAAATAAAATTCGTTAGACTTGTTTCCACTCCAGGGTCATTGTACCGGCACTTGCCGGGGGTTGTTCGGGAAGCTGCCGTCCTGGCGGAAATTACCGGGAGGCGGCGGAAGTTAAAGCCTTTTCGAACCGCCGTCCAACCGGCGTGGGTCTAACGTCTCCGCCCGGACGACAGGAAAACGCTCTCGAACGGCGCGTCCGACCGGTGCTGGCCGCAGGTTACTACGGCAGGAATTTGCGCGGCATGGCCCGATGACCCTGGATTCCATCTTGTTGTACACCCTGAGCTGTTTTTTCGCGAGTTACTTCCTTCCACGACCTTCGCGGGTAATTTCCATTGCCCGCATTTTTTTAAACATCCATGAATCGCAGTTCACCGGCAAAAAAAATCAACAAAGTGTTATCCGTCCTGGACATTCTAAAAAACGGCAGCCCACGAAGCAGGATGTGGCTGAACCAAAACTTGGCATGCTTTAATCATCAGGAACGATATTTTTCATCAGGATTTCCACATAGGCCGGCGTATCCATAAACAACACGTGCCGATCTTCCCAATGCTGACGGTCGTATCCCATGGCTTCGACCAACTGATAACGGGTCGGAGTGACGATAAAACTCTCCAGCCGAACATCTTTATCAGACAGACGTTGCTCGATTTCCTTGATGACTTTATGGAAACGCACCTTGTCGTGCTCCGGCCCTTCATGGGTAATGCCATGCGGTTCGATAAAGGCGACGACCTGTCGTTTGCCGGTAACCGACCACAAGATAAAATCGGGATAAAAATTGCCCGCCTCGAAAAAACCTATGCCGCTGCCGCGCGATTTATTGCGCAACAGAAAAATGGATGTTTTGTTTTCGAGCAGCTTGGGTTCATGGGCTTCCAGCCAACCCATCAAATCCACGACGAAATTCTTCTCGCTGTCGTTGAGCGAAACCTGGGCAATCGAAATCAGACAGTCTTTCTCTGCATACAACAATGGTTGATAGAGATGATTATCCAAAATGCAGGCTTGCAATTTCTTAGCTGGAATTAGTCGACTACCTTTCCTTGCATTAATTTCTTCTTCAATTTCGGACTTCAATTTTTCGATGTCGGCAATTAAATCCGCTTCGCTGGCATCGACCGTCAGATGGTAGGATTCATTATCTTTTGGTAAATTGTCATCGTTTTTTTCCAACTCCCGAACTTCAAACCGGGGTCGAATAAACGCGTCCACGGAATGCAAGTAATACCGTTTGCAGTATTTTTTCAGCAACTCCAGGGCCATTTGATTCCAGACGCGCACGTTGGCGTAGTGATTCATCGCCATCAGGTTTTTCGGCACGTAAAGCACGTACCAGTCATGACGTTTCAACAGGCTGTGGATGGCTTGCGGCACAATGATCAGGCTGTACAGATTTTCCCTGGCCTTGTACTGTTCCAAATCGAAATAAAGCTTGTTGATGTCCAGAAAGGCGATGTGCTCATCGCTGAAGGCCGCTTCATTCGCATTGGCGGCAGCGGCGCCCGATTTTACCCCTTGCGCGACGATTGCCTGAATCTTGGGATACCAGTCCACTTCGATGCGGTTTTTGCGCATCGCCTCCGGAACCCCGCCGAGTAAGGGCATCGCTCTGTCGCGGGAAAAACTGTATTCGCGGCCGTCGCTTTTTTTCAGCTTGGGCCGGATCACTTTCAGCTTGTGGCCAAAATCGTAAGTGACGTTCATCGGAATCTGGAACACTTCCTTGCGGTCGTTGGCCGGGAGACCTTCTTCTTCCAAAAAGCCGCGGAATTTCTCCATAAAATCGGCCTGCACCCCGAACACGTTCAAGGTTTCCAGGTAATGAACGTATTCCGGTTGTTTGAGCGGAGTCGCCGCCCGCGAACGTTTCAACGACCACTCGTAGCCTTTCAAACGCACGCCCCGGCCAAAAAGCTGAATGATTTGCGAACCCTCGCTGCGGCCGACGCGCATCAAACCCAAGGTCGAAACCCGCCAGCAATCCCAGCCCTCCACAAACTTTTTCGCTCCGATCAGCAGATTGATCGGCGAGGACGATTCCTTGATGCCGGCGAATTGCGCGGCTACAAAATCGCTGTCGTCCACTACGATTTGCGGGCAAGTTTCTTGTATGTGCTTCGCCAGCCCCAAAGCATCGCCGACATTAATCAAGCCGAAATGGTTGTCCCCATGACCGGCTTTCAAAACCAACTCGCCGCTATCCCCTTTCAAACGCAGAACGTGCAATTGACCGCCGGCGCGGTTGTTGAACAACGTGCCGAGGATGTCGGCGTGCATCTCGGCAGCCTTCTCGCCTTTTTGTAGTTGCTTGCGCAGAAACAAAAATGCGCCATGGAAAATATCGTGGCCGTTCCTATCGACCAAGCCGGTCGCGGTGCCGTTGTCGTGCAACAAGGTTTCGATCGATTTGACGGCTTGCTGTGGCTCGGACAGAAATCGGTTGATGAAACGCAACACCTGCACGATATCGGAGGCGGTGTCGTCAACGACCGTCTCGCCTTTTTTATTCCTTTCGGTGGCTTTGGCAACGCTCGAACCGACAAACACCCAGAGCGGCTTCTCGACGTTATAAGCCGCATATTGAAGCCTGCGTTCGCGGTACAAGCGCAACTGCTGGTAAAAACTCAGCAAACAGGCCGACAGGTATAAAAACTCGTGATCGGTTTGCGTTTTGGGAATGTTGAAGATGCGATAGTCCTTGCCGTAACCGTCTTCATAAAAATAACGGTAGGAATAATCGAACAATACCGCTTTGGCGTAACTTTCTTCGATTTTGGCGTTGCCGGAGGCTTTGACCGCCTCTTTGAACGTCGCCGAATATTCGAACGCAAAGCCTTTTTCTACCAGCCGTTCGCGCTGCTTCATCCAGCCTTCCTCTTCCGCCTTGCCCATGCCGCGATGGCCTTCGTCCACTAAGATCAGGTTCTGATCGCCGAGGTTGCGGGTAGCGATGGTATTCGGGCCGTCCTTGTCGCCCAGCTTGGTGATCTCGATAAAGTCTATACGGCTCAAATGGCCGTAACCACTGGCGAAAAGATTGGCGGTACTGCCGATGTCATTGTTGTCCAGCACCAACCTCGATACTTCGATGCCGCTCTGTTTCAACTCTTGTTCGTGCTGGCTGCTCAAGCCTTCGTTCGGCGTGATCAACAAAGTGCGCGTCACGGCGTCGTGCTTACCGGCTTCCTTGGCGTAATGGGCAAACTGGCGATAGTTGATGTGCATCAGCAGGGTCTTGCCGGAACCGGTCGCATTTTGCAGGCACAGTTTATTCAATTCGTCTGCACTGTATTCGCTGATGCCGGTGCTGTACTGCTTGGCGTGCCAATGGTCATTAAAGCGCCGCACGTAATCGTTCAATTGCGCCAAGAGTTTATCCCGGTCGGCAAGGTAATGGTGCAGATAAATTTCCGCAAACAACAACGACAGCCATTGGTAATATTTCCATTCGATCGGCCGGTCCCGGCCTTCGTTGAGCCACAGCGTGTGGGCGACGATGTTTTGCTCGTAGTTGAGCAGCGCCGCCGGACTCAAGGTGGCGCCCGGTTGCCAATGGTTTTGCAGTTGCTGATAAAAATAATGCAGGTTGTCGCTGTCCAGACCTTCCCGGCAATCGCGCAATTGTTTCGCCAGCAACTGCATGGGACGCACCCGGCGGTTGCCGTCTTGATGTTCAGCAAAAGTATCGATGCCCAGCAAAGACAGGATCCATTGGTTCAGTACCAGCTTGTCGGCAAACGGCAATGTTTGTCCGGTCTTCTTGCCGCCGGTCTTAGCGGTTTTGGGTTTTACAGCCATTTGAATCGTCTCAATGTAGGGTGGATAAGCGAAGCGCATCCACCAAATTTGCCTTCCATGGTGGATGCGCTTCGCTTATCCACCCTACCTTAATCACTCGCAATCGATGTTTTTTATGTTATCCGGCAATCCGCCGGCACCCCAGCCAACGTCATACCAACCGGCTGAAACAAATTTTCTAAATGATGAATAAGGCCATTCGCCAGGAGAGCTAACCAAGCCATGTTTAACAGGATTGAAATGAATATAATCCACATGCCGCCGCCAGTCGTTCTCATCGCGAATGGCATGCTCCCAAAACCGCCGCTGCCAAACATCGCGTTCGCCCGGTCGTCTTCCCGAATCACCGATACGTTTGGAAACGTATTTTTTGATTTCCCGCCAACGCCCTGAAAAATCCGCATCTCCGTTAGGTAAGCGCCAAAGGCAGTGCAGATGGTCGGGTAAAACCACTATGGCGTCGATCTCAAAAGGTTTCGCTGCCATCACTTGTTTAAATGCTGCTCGCAAAACAGCTACATTGCAAGACTCGGAAAAAACGGGTCGGCGTCGGTAAGTCACCACTGTAAAAAAATAGCTGCCTCCAGGAATGTAGACGCGCCGGTATTCGCTCATTCTGTAACCGCCATTTAACTTATCTCGACGTCGATGTAGGGTGGATAAGCGAAGCGCATCCACCAAGCCTTTCATGGTGGATGCGCTTCGCTTATCCACCCTACTTGATACTTACCGCCACCAACGGCGTATGCGCTTGATAGCCAGCAAGCGGGCTTTTTGTGCGGCGCGGAGCAAGGCCGTCTCGACCGAACGGGCATTTTCGTCTTTAGCTTGATTCAAGGTGGCCGCCTTGCACCATTCGGGCCGGCAATGATAACGACTTTCTTGGCCAAATACGGTTGACCTGACGATTCGGCAGGATTCATGCCTTACTCCCCGGCCCACATTGCGGCATGGAAAGCCTCTTCGATCAACCGTACCTTGGTCTGCTCGCCTTCGACAACAGGATTGGGCAAGGCATGGCTGCCGTTGACGTAAATCACGCCATAGGCGTGTTCGCGCGGCGAAATCTGCAATTTTTCCAGCAGGTATTTTTGCAGCACCGCATTGTCTTTTTCCGGGTTATCGGTCAGCTTGCGCCAGACGATCAGCGTCGGAACTTTCGAAGTATTGTCGCCCGGCACTTTTAAGGTGTAGCCTTCGATCAGGCGAAACCAATAACGCGGTTCATCGTGGTCGTGATGCTTGGTGGATGCGGCTCGCGCCTTATCCACCCTACCAATGCCATTCGTCGTAGATGTAGGGTGGATAAGCGAAGCGCATCCATTACCAATGCCATTCGTCATGGACGTAGGGTGGATAAGCGAAGCGCATCCATTACCAATGCCATTCGTCATGGACGTAGGGTGGATAAGCGAAGCGCATCCACAGGATTCTCCGGCATCCAAGGCCACCGGCTTCAGCCGCGTACAGCGCAAGCGGGTGTTTTGATCTTGCGGCAAGTCGGGATCGGTTTCTCGGGCGAATTCCGCCGAAAATGTTTGCGGCGCGGCCATGTGCCGCACCCACAAGCCGATCAGCCAGTTAAAGGTTTCGATCAGATCGATGCTTTGCATCGTTTGCTCGTCGCTGCCCGGCTTTTTAATCCGCATTCGGTAAGCGGCCGGATCGCGAAAATCGGCGACGTTCAGCAGGCTTTGGCTGCCTTGGGTTTCCACGTCCAGGAAATAATTGAGCAGATAATCGCGGCGCAACTCGGGATTGCTCGCCAAGGCCGCATCGCGGGCGGCATCCTCTTTGAACACCAGATTGTTCAACACGTCTTCGTAGCTTTCCAGGCGCAGGTACTTGAAGCAGTGGCTGATGCCTTGGCGGGATACGGGCTTGCCGTCTTTCCAGTCTTTGGAATAGACGACTTTTTGGATGCGGGGTTTGAGGACGGTATTGAAATGATCGCCTTGCTCAACAAGAAGGTATTTGCGATTACCGTTATCTTCACGGTTGAGATTAATTATTGCGTGGGCAGTTGTCCCGGAACCAGCAAAAAAGTCAAAGACACTAGCCGTCTTCGAAGTCGTAATATGCAGTAATTTTTGAATGAGTCGGGTCGGTTTTTGCGTAGAAAACGTGCCTTCTCTGGAAAAAAGATCGCTACCTTCCTTTAAGCCTTCTTGCGAATGTCCAGAGGATTGATGATCCCACCATGTCCATGGGACCATGCCTTCCATTTCATTCAAAAACCGTTTTACTGCAGGACGGCCGGAACCGTCTTTTCCGAAAATAATACGTTTATCTTCTTTTAACTTTTCGTAATTTTCTTGCGTAACCATCCAGCAACGTCCCGGCGGCGGTGTAAGCTTTCGACCATTTGGCGTTTCTATTTCATACATTTGGTTAGGACGGAAACCAGGCGCCGTAAAATTATCTGCCTTCCAAGGTCCACGAGGATCATTATCCGGATTAGAAAACTGTTTGATTTGGTCATTTCCTAAGGGCAATAGATTACGCTTTGCCTTGAATTCAAAAGGATCAGTTGCGTAAACCAATATATATTCATGTGCATCGCTAATTGCTTTGCGAATATCTGGAGAATATCGCTTTTGCCATATCAGGTCGGCTATTTTGCAAGCATCTCCATATAATGACGATAATAACAGGGATAAATTAACCACTTCGTTATCGTCAATAGAAACGGAAATGCTGCTATCATCGGCTTGCAAGGATTTTGCCAAAGCTAATCGGTTATGGATATTCGATAACCAGCTCGAATGCTGGTAACTATCTTTATAGGCAAATCCATCTCCGCCCGTGTTATACGGTGGATCAATATAAATACACTTCACCTGCTCCCGATATTTCTCCTGCATCAAGCCCAACGCCTGAAAATTCTCCGAATGGATCAGCACGCCGTCGCATTGCGCGTCCAAATCGGGAATTTCGGCCAGCAACCGCTGTTTGAAACCTTCTTCGAATAACGCGGTATCGACCAGCAGAAACGGATTGGCTTTGAGAAACTCCAGCGTGAGCGGCTCGCTGTAGCCGGGGTGCGTCAGATCCGCGGCAATTTCCGCCGCTCCCGGCATCCTGCCTCCCGCGGCATTCGTACTTCCCTGTACATCCGCCGCTCCCGGCATCCTGCCTCCCGCGGCATTCGTACTTCCCTGTACATCATCAATAGCAAACAACTTGACCCATTCTTCGCGCTGGCGATCGTTGGCGGCAACCTCGGCGTAAAAGCTTTCCGGTATGCGCTCCAGAGTGATGCAGTAATGGCTTTCGGTGACGAATTTTTTCTTCAGCCACAGCTTTTTTTGGAACTCTTCGAGTTGCGCCAGAAACGCAATCAGTTGCCGGGCGATGCGGCGCAGTACGCGGATTTTGGCCAGATAGTGTTCGACTTGCGGCGCGTCGGCGTTCTCGACGTCGTCGAGGCGCATGATTTCGTTCTTGATGTAAAAATCCAGCTCGCGGCGCAGGAATCCGCCGAGGTCTTTATGGATGAAGTAATCCATAGTGTTGCGTGCGGCGTATTTTTGCAGGTATTTGCCCAGCAGGGTGCGTTTGTCCTTGCTGTCAGTCGGCGCTGGCAACGTCAGTCCTTTAAGAAAATCCACCGCGGCCGGTTGGTTTTGCAATGCCTTGACGATGACGGCTTCCGCTTCTCGCAGCCGGGTTTCCTGCCATTTATTGTCCTGACCGGTTTTTTCGGCATCGGGGCGGTATTCGAAATTGATTTGTAGGGTGGATAAGCGTAGCGCATCCACCGGCGCGTCGGTATCGGTGGATGCGCTACGCTTATCCACCCTATGTTCGCCGTCGATGAATTCAACCGGCCTCGCGGCGTGGATCAAGAAAAAGCGTTTCTGCTCGCTGGCAGCCTTGATGTTGCCGTGCTCGCCTTCGCTGGCCGCGACGATGCGGAAATGCACTTTTAGCGGTTGTTCGTCATGGCTGGCGAATTGCTCCAGTCCCGGCGTTTTGGCTGATTGCGCTTGCTGGCGGATCGCTTCGTTGAGGTCGAAGCTGTAGTTGTTCAGATATTCGCTGCTCTTGATGTAATACTGGTCCTTGTTCGCCCAGTGCAGATACACCTCGCGCCCGTCATAAGGCACGGCATAAGGCGCGGCGCGGCTGCCGCTTTCGCGGGCGTAATAACGGCGCGACATGAAGTCGCCGTTGTCGTAATAGCGTTCGAAGAAACGGTAGAGATGGTCGTAAATTTCGCTTTCGGCATGGCCGCCGTCCTTGGTCTGCTCATAAGCGGCCTTGGCTTCCTTGACGCCGTCGGTATCTTCCGGGTTGGGCGCGTCGAATTTTTTGGCTTGTTCAAGCGCCGCTTCGTAGTTTGCCCTGGCTTCCGCGATCCGGTGTTCATCGGCTTCGCCAAAGGCGTCCTGAATGACTTTGAGCAGGTCGTTTTCCAGAAAGTGCGTAATCTGCACGCTTTTGGCGTGCATGATTTTATAGAAACCGAAATCCAGTTCCGGTTGATCAAGTTGGAAGAGCTCTTTCAGCAGGTTGACGAGGCGGGTGCGGTATTTATCGGTATTGTTCATTATAATTTTTTAGAAAAGACGCCGGCATCGGATAGAGATTGCGACAGCCGGCCTCTGCCGTTGGGCGCATGCTGCAGTGTAAGCTCGTGCGCGAAATATTTCGCATGGAAGGACGTGATCACTTGCAAGAATTCACCATCTCGGAATATTTCATCGCAACTGTTTCAGCAATATACTTTGCACGCGCATAGCGGCAATTTGTACGTTTCTGTCCGAAAACGTCAAAAATTTCTTTATTATAGATAGGCCATGACGTTCAGGTCGAACAGGGGGCCGACTATTTTACCAGTGAGTCGGTTATCCTCTCCAAAAACGCTCGAAAGCACTTCGCTACCATAACAAATGACTAAACAACCGCACTTCATCCCCGCCCTGCATTTTCACTGGCTGACGCCGTATTACGATTTTTTCATCGAAAAGACCTTCCCCGTGACCGAGCTCAACGCCTGTCTGCTGCAGGAAGCGGAGATCAGTCCGGGCGATGCGGTGCTGGAGGTGGGCTGCGGCACCGGGACGCTGGCGCTGCTGGTCAAACGGTCGGCGCCGGACGCTGCCGTGGCGGCGCTCGACGTCGACGCCCGAATTCTGGCCATCGCCCGGCGCAAGGCGCTTGCTGCGGGGCTGGCGATCGGCTTTCAACAAGGCTCGGCCAGCCGGCTGCCTTACCCGGACAACCGTTTTGACCGGGTTCTTTCCGGGTTCACGTTTCATCACCTGACGGACGAAGACAAGCGGCATGCGGCGGCGGAAGCGTTTCGGGTGTTGCGCCCGGGCGGCGAATTCCATCTGCTCGATTTCGGCAAGCCGTATACGCTTTACGGCAGGCTGGTGTCGTGGGCGCTGCGCTGGACGGAAGAGATGGACGGGAATGTTCGGGGACTGCTGCCGGACCGGTTGCGCGCGGCCGGTTTCGCCGAGGTGGAAGAGCGGAGACGATTTTCGACGCTGTCGGGCTCCGTGTCGTTGTACCGGGGGCGGAAACCGGGATAAGATTTTACTCTAACAGACAGAAAATCCGTTATTGTCGGGTTACGCTGCGCTAACCCGACCTACACAGGCTGCCGAATTTCGGAAACCCCTCTACGAAGCCGCTGCGGAAGGATTCTGCTGCGCCCCCTCCAGCGCCACCTTTAACGCGTCGTCGACGTTTTCCAGCCAGACAAACCGAAGCTGTTTTCTGACGACGTCGGGTATTTCCTCAAAATCCCGTTGGTTGCGTTTCGGCAGCAGTACGGTTTTGATTCCGGCCCTGGCGGCGGCGATCACTTTCTCTTTGATGCCGCCGACCGGCAGCACCAATCCTCTGAGACTGATTTCGCCGGTCATGGCGACGTCGCTCGGCACGGTGCGCTCGGAAAAGGCGGAGTAAAGCGCGGTGAACAGCGCGATGCCGGCGCTGGGCCCGTCCTTGGGGATGGCGCCCGCCGGCACGTGGACGTGCACGTCGCTGTGCTCGAACAGGTCGGGGTTCAAGCCCAGCGGCTGCGCCCGCGCCTTGACCAGGCTCAGCGCGGCCTGGGCGCTTTCTTTCATGACTTCGCCGAGCTGCCCGGTCAGGATCAGTTTGCCGTTGCCGGGCAACCGGGTCGCTTCGATGAACAGAATATCGCCGCCGGTCGGCGTCCAGGCCAGCCCCGTGGCGACGCCGGGCACACTGGTGCGCATCGCGACTTCGCTTTCGAATTTCCTGGGCCCGAGAATGGCCGGAATCTGCTCGGCGTCGACCCGTTCGTGCTCCGCCTGGCCTTCGGCGATGCGCATTGCAACGTGGCGGAAGACCGCGCCGATTTCCCGCTCCAGGTTGCGGCAGCCGGCCTCGCGGGTGTATTCCTGAATGATGGTCTCGATGGCGCGGTCGGTAATGAAGCATTGCTCTTCCGTCAGGCCGTTCGACTCCAGTTGCCGGCGCACCAGATAGCGCCGCGCGATCTGCGCCTTCTCTTCGAGCGTGTAGCCCGACAGCTCGATGACTTCCATGCGGTCGCGCAAAGGAATCGGAATGCTGTCCAGCACGTTGGCGGTGCCGATGAACATGACGTGGCTCAGGTCGAAAGCCACCGCCAGATAATTGTCGCGGAAGGTCGAGTTCTGCTCGGGGTCCAGCACTTCCAGCATCGCCGAGGACGGATCGCCGTGAATGCCCGTGCCGAGCTTGTCCATCTCGTCCAACATGAACACCGGGTTATTGGTGCCGGCCTTGCGGATGCCCTGAATGATGTTGCCGGGCAAGGCGCCGATGTAGGTACGCCGATGGCCCCGGATTTCGGCTTCGTCGTGCACGCCGCCCAGGCTGGTGCGGACGAACTCCCGTCCGGTGGCGCGAGCGATGCTGCGGCCCAGCGAAGTTTTGCCGACGCCCGGAGGGCCGACGAAGCAAAGGATCGGGCTCTTGCCGTTCGGATTCAGCTTGCGCACGGCCAGAAATTCGAGGATGCGCTGCTTGACCTTCTCCAGGCCGAAATGGTCTTCGTTGAGAATGTCCCGGGCTCTGGCGATGTCGATGTTGGCCGGGCTCGCCACCGACCACGGCAGTTCGGTCAGCCAGTCCAGATAGGTGCGCAGCATCGAGTATTCGCCGCTGGCGTCCTGCATGCGCCGCAGCCGGTCGAGTTCCTTGCGCGCGTGTTTTTCCACTTCTTCCGGCATCTTCGCAGCGGTAATGGCCTGATCGATTTCCTCGATCTCGGCGGCGTTCTCCTCGTCTTCGCCCAGCTCTTTTTGAATGGCTTTCATCTGTTCCCGAAGCACGTACTCGCGCTGGCGTTTGCCCATGGTTTCCTGGGTTTGTTCGCTGATCTGGCTGGACAGCTTCAGAACCTCGATGCGGTAATTCATCAGGTCCAGCGCCCTGTCGAGCCGTTTTTGAACGTCGAACAATTCCAGTATCTGCTGCTTCTCTTCGGCCTTGGTGATCAAAAAGCTGCTGATCAAATCGACCAGCATGCCCGGCGAAGTCACCGACTGGATCGCGTTGATCAATTCGGCGGGCGCCTGCCGGGACAGGTTCAGGATTTCGGCGGCCTGCTGCTTGAGCGTGACCACACGGGCGTCGATGCCCTTGCCGGTCGCCTCGGATTCTTCATATACGTCGATCCTGGCGACCAGAAAAGGATAGCCCGGCAGAAACTCCCTCACCCGGAAGCGCTGCTTGCCCTGGCAGATGATGTGGTGGTTGCCGTCGGCCGCGGTCAGATACCGCAGGATCTCTGCCACGGTGCCGACTTGGTATAATTGGCCGGGTCCGGGATCCTCGTCGTTGTCGTTCAATTGCAGCAACAGGCCCACCGGTTTTTCGGAACGGACGGCGTGCTGCACCGCCGCAACCGATTCCTTGCGGCCGATGACCAGCGGCAGCACGACCTGAGGAAACAGGACGGTGCCGCGCATCGGCACCACGACGAGCGCATCGTCGGGGACGGCCGGAATTTTCCCGAAAACGTCCTGGTCCGACGGCAAAGCCTGTTTCGGAGCCTCTTCCGAACTCGACAGCGAGTCCAGAATCAGATTTTTAAGATCCTTGATGTTCATAAAAATCCGTTACATTTTTCGCAAGGTAAGGAGCAGGCACCCCTGAATCAGTTCATGGGTTCCCAGTTCAAAATCGCCTTCGGGAAGTTCGATAGACCGCTCAAAACGCCCGTAAGGAATTTCCAGCCGCAGGATTCGAGCTTCCGTTCGGATCGGCAGATTGCGCTCTCCCTGAATATGGATCCGGTTGTCTTCCAGAGCGATGCGAACATCCTCGGGGCTGACTCCGGGCAAAGCCATCATGATGATGAATTCCTCCGCGGTCTCGTAAACATCGATCGGCGGTTCCCAGGTGAGCCGCTGCACCGGCCGCGCCGACGGCCTGAAAAACTGCCGATGCAGCCGATCGGCCCGGTCGAGCATTTCACAGGCTTCCGCCCACATCAGTAATTCAAGATCGCGTAATGGCATGTACGTTAGTCCTACGATGAGCTGATAAGTTTATTTACTGCCCTTCTTCGCGTTTTTCAACAGCCCGCAACCATGCAATAAAGACAACCCGATACTCGGAGTGAGGCCCGTCCCGGATGGCAGGAAGACGGTTTGGCCACAGTACGCGTTTTTCTCAAAGATGCTCGAAACTGTCCATGGCGTTGCCAAGCCGCGGTGTGCCCTCCCATGACCGTAATTAAACGATTGGACCCGCCGAAAGGACGTTTTTATCCGTCTCTTTCATCAATCCTTTGTAAGCCCGCACAAAACTTTAAACCCGACCGCATCGATAAAGCGGTTTCACGGATACACGATAGTGGCCTGAGGACTCTCTTCGTCAGGACTTTCCTTGCTGATGGCTTCTTCGACGAAACGGACTTCGTCGCCCACCAGAAGAGCCTCGAAGCCTTTGCCAACCACGCTGTTTCGATGAAAATAAACTTCACGGCCGTCCTCGGCTTCAATAAAACCGTGGTCCCGTTCCGGAACCAGGCGAATCACGACGCCGTTCGTCTGCAAATTGTGCGTTTTCACTTCGCCGCGCTGAATGCGGGCATAGTCTTCGAGTTGCCTGGACGCGGCATTAAAAGCATCCCGTATCGCAACATAGGCATCCTCATGCTCTTTGCGGTCGTGATGATCCCGGCTGACCACAATTTCCCGGTTCGGCGTCGTGATGTCGATACGGACATGATATTGATTCCCCTGGTGGTGATGCCGGTGGTCGGCTTCCACGGCCACCCGGCAGCTCATAATGTGCGAATGAAATTTTTCGAGTTTATTGACTTTTTCACGAATTCGGGCCTCGACGGCTTCGGAAGGAGGAATACCACGAAAAATGATCTGTAATGGGATTTGCATGTCACTGTACCTATGAATAAAGTTGTGTTTGCTGAGCAGATTTTAAGTCGTCGGCGCATGGAGGGTATCGTAAAAGCTCCCTCTCCCCGTGGGAGAGGGTCGGGGTGAGGGGGAAAATAAAGTAACACATTGATTTATACCCCTCTCCCTGCCCTCTCCCCTCGGGGAGAGGGTTCTGTATTGATTTTTACGACAGCCTCGCATGCAAAACGGATCCGGTCGGTTCGAATGGCGAGACGTAGACAAGATTATTACCAGATTCTAATACCATAGCGCGTGCCTTTATCTCCACCCATCGATTGCACAGCCGATTGGGCCACATTCTTCTGTCTCGATTCCTTCTACTGGAGGTCTCATCTCCAGTGTCGAAAGACGGTTTATCTTAAATGGATTTTGATTTGAGTTGCAATGAATTCCGGCGGGCATTTCTCGCTCCGCCGGAATTCAAAAACCCGGCGGGTCTTTCTCGAGATCGTCCAGAAATTCCGTCAGCACGCCCCGATCGGCATGCGGCATGATCACCACGTGCGCATAATCCAGCCGCTGCGAGCCGATCGTCAGATGCATCGTGGCCAGTGAATATTTTTTCACCAGCCGGTCGCTCGGCCTTCGGAAAAAAACGGTGTTGGACAGATCGTTCATGCGCGCCGGCTGCCAGCCGGAAAAGCGGGACTGCATCCGCTCCATCAGCCAGGACGTGTTCGCCAACATCGATCGTGCGTCTCTTGCCAGTCTTTCCTGCGCTTCGGGCGTCGAAAAATAATAAAACTCCGCCGGCTTGACCGCATCCCGGGAGCAGGTGATCGTGCCCGGCACTTGGTGGATGTATTCGGGGTCGTGAATGCGGCCGAACAGTTCGTTAAATTCCTCGAACCGGCTTTTTGTCGTGATGAACAAACCGGCCGGCGCCGGAAATCCGAAAAACTTGTGGCAGGATACCGCAATGGAATCGTAACGCGGCGTGCCGGGATCGGCCGTGCTCCGATAAGCCACTTCTCCGGCATGAGCCGTAAAGGGAAGATAGCCCCCGAACAGAGCGGCATCCAGATGCAGATAATAAGAATGCCCCTTGAGCGCCTGCCGAATCCGGTCAAGGGAATCGACGGCTCCCTTGAAAGTAGTGCCGACGGTGGCCACCACCAGCGCCGGACGGGAAACGTTGTCGGCCAGCTTCCGTTCGAGATCGGACGGATCCATGCCGCCGTCGGGCAGCGTATCGACGAATACGGCGTCGAGCCCCAGCAAATCTCTCAGGATCTGGATCGAGTAATGCGCTTCCCGGGTGAAATACACCTTGGGCAATTTGCCGGTACGCCCTTGCAGAAGAGTCCGCCCCATGTACATGCCGTGCATGTTGCTGTCGGTGCCGCTGTGCGACAAAAAGCCCCAGATGTCCTGCGGCGGGAAAGCATACAGCTTGCTCATTCCGGCAATGAGCTCGCGCTCCAGATCGTGGGTATTGTAAGGAATGGCGCTTTCCTTGTACGGATTGCCGACATTGTTGTAGGCAAATTGGCCGATGCCCACCGACTGCAACTCTTGCCGCCAGGCAAAAAATTCTTCGGAGGGCATGGTCAAGTTGACCGGGTAACCCAGAAAACGGTTTTTCAGCCGGGCCAGCCCGGCCTTGTTTGCCAGCGACGGATGGACGGTTCCGGAAGAATGTGCGTCCCGATCGGCCGGGTCTTCAAGAAAGGGAGGCGTGCATCCGGTTGCTGCCGTGAGCAGCCCTGCTGTGCTGTAACCCAGAAATCGACGACGTGTCAGCATAATACTCCGTGTATTGATTTATCCGGCCGAGTTCCCGGGCCGGCTGAAGAGCCTGCAAGTTCTCGGGGACTCGACCCCGGCGCAAGGAAAACGCTCTCGGTCGGCCCGGGAGGCAGGCCAGGGAGAGTGCCGGGAATTATACAATCAAAGCTTCCCGGAGCGGAAAAAAGAGACGGCTTTTCTCAGCAACTTCCGCATTTCTTCCAGCACCAGTACGGACGCCGCAACGCCGCCGGCCGTCAGCCAGTCCGAAAGGCTTAATTCGGTGGTGCGGAATATGAGCTGCGCGGGCGGCCAGTGGGTGGCGATGAATTGTAGAATAACGACGCCTAAAATCGACAGCCAGAGCATTTTATTGGCAAAAAACTGCTCGTTAAAGGCCGTTTCCCGCTCCGAGCGCGCATTAAATACGTTAAATACCTGAAATAGCACAAAGGTAGTAAAAGCCAGCGTTTTCGCATGAGCCTCATCGCCGTTCAGCAAATCGTGATAGAGAACGCCTAAGGTGCCGACGGCCATGGTCAGGCCGTAAGCAAACAGATTGCCGAAACGGCGCCAGGAAAGAATACGCGCCTCGGTAGCGCGCGGCGGCTCGGACATGGTGCCGTCGCGACACGGGTCGATGCCCAGCGACATCGCGGGCGGCCCGTCCATGATGATGTTGATCCAGAGCAACTGCACCGCGCTGAACGGCAGCGGCAGCGCCAGCAACGGCGCCGAAGCCACGGTCAGAATGGCCCCGATGTTGGTCGACAACTGAAACCGGATGAACTTCACCATATTCTCGTAAATAACCCGTCCTTCCCGGACCGCTCTCACGATCGTGGCGAAATTGTCGTCGGCCAGCACCATCGTTGCGGCTTCCTTGGCGACATGAGTCCCGGTAATGCCCATGGCGATGCCGATATCGGCAGTTTTCAGCGCCGGGGCATCGTTCACGCCGTCGCCGGTCATTGCGACGATATGGCCTTCGGCTTTCAGTGCCTGAATGATCCGGACTTTTTGTTCCGGGGCGGTGCGCGCAAAGACGGCAATCCCGTCGATCAGGGCGGACAAACTGCGGTCGTCGAGAGCGGCCAGCTCGCTGCCTTCGATCACTCGGCCCGACAAGCCCAGTTCTTTCGCAATCGCGCTTGCGGTTATTTTCTGGTCGCCGGTAATCATCTTGATCCGGATCCCGGCGCGATGGCAAAGCCGGATAGCCTGCCTCGCTTCCTGCCGGGGAGGATCCATCAAGCCGATCAGGCCGAGGAAAGTCAGATCCTCGATGTATTGAAACAGATCGCCCTCGTGCTCGAAATCGTGCAAAAGCAGTGTTCTCTCCGCGACCCCGATGACGCGCAGGCCGGTCTCTGCCATCCGTTCGTTTTGCGCCAACAGTGCTTCTGGCCGCATCGGCATAGGCTCGCCTTCTTCACCGGCGGCAAAACGGCACATTCGGATCAAGACTTCCGGCGCGCCTTTGATGAATAGCCGGATCTTTTCATCCTGCCGATGAAAAGTGGCCATAAATTTATGGGCCGCATCGAAAGGCAGTTCGGCCAGGCGCGGCCATTGGAATGCAATCTCTTCGTTGTCGATGTCGCCTTTGGCCGCCAGCACCAGCAATGCCGCTTCCATCGGATCGCCCAGCGCCCGGTTTTCCCGGACGTGGCTGTTGTTGCACAAGACCAGCGGGAGCAACAAGCGGCTGAGGTCGGACGGCGCTTTTTCTCCGTCCGCCGGGCGAATCTCGCCGTCCGGTCGGTAGCCGCTGCCGGTCACGCGAAAGTTCCGCCCTTGGTAAAAGACGGAGCGTGCGGTCATTTCATTCAGCGTCAGGGTTCCGGTTTTGTCGGTGCAGATGACGGTTGTGCAGCCCAGCGTTTCCACCGCAGCCAGCCGTTTGACGATGGCGTGCTGCCGCGCCATCCGATGCAGTCCCAGAGCCAGGGTCACGGTCACCACCGTGGGCAATCCCTCCGGAATTGAGGCCACAGCCAGGGCGATGGAGGTAAAGGCGGTCTGGAGAAGTTCCTCGCCCCGCAACAGATTAACGGTAAACAACAACCCGATGACCGAAAGCGCGATCGCGGCCATGCGCTTGCCGAGCCCGTCGAGCTGCCGTTGCAAAGGCGTCGCGGCGTCTTCCGATTGCGCCAAAAGACCGGCCAGTTTGCCGATTTCGGTCGCCATGCCGGTCTCGGTCACGATCATTTCGGCGCGCCCGCGGGTCACGGCATTGTTCATGTAGAGCATGTTGCTGCGTTCGGCCAGCGGCAGGGAAATCGAAGCCAACGCCTGGCTCTGCTTGGCGACGGGCAGCGATTCGCCGGTCAGAGAGGATTCGTCCACTTCCAGCGCGTGAGCGCAGAGTATGCGGCCATCGGCCGGAATCTTGTCGCCGGCCTTGAGCATGACGACGTCCCCCGGCACCAGCAAATCGGCGGCCAGGGACTGGCTGCGGCCGTCACGGCGCACTTCGGTCTGCAAGGCCAGCATTTTTTTTAATGCCGCCAGCGATTTTTCCGCCTGAAACTCCTGATAAAATCCCAATAGCGCATTAATCAAAATGACCACCAGGATGACCGCGCCGTCCTGAAGGTCGCCCACGAAGGCGGCCAGCGCCGAAGCGGCCATCAGGACCAGAATGAGAACGCTCTTGAACTGCGAAAAAAACAGCAGCCAGGGCGACCGGGCGGGCGCTTCCGCCAATCGGTTGGGGCCGAAACGCTGCCGGCGCGCAGCCGCCTCGGCTTGCGTCAAACCGCCGGACGGATCGGAAGCCAGCGCCGCCGCTACCCGGTCGAGCGGCATCGTATGCCAGTCGGGCCGTTCCGGCTCTTTTGCGGCGGCGATCGGTGGTTGCCCCGGCGGTACCGGCCGCCCGGCCCCGAGCCGGTGGCGGCAGGCTCGATAAAGCCGGGACACCGCCCAGGAAATCAATACCGCTCCGGCAGCGATCAGCAATGCGGCTAACGAAATAACGGCTATCGCCGTCAGTAAATGGCTTGCGATGGGGTCTTGCATAGCTGGGAAAGCACTCCGGTTAAGATCGAATGATTGCTTTTGACTTTGCGCGGACTCGTTCTGCGGCAAGGCCGGCCATGGCCATCGGAACATTCGTCGCCGCGAAGGTGAGCAGGAAAACCATTGGACAGAAAGCGAACCGCTTCATTCAGAACGGTGGTTAAAGACCAGCTCGACGCGGGTTCCGCCCAGGTCTCCGGCCCGACTCACTGCAATCCGGGCCTGGTGAAGATCCGCAATTTCCTTGACGATGGCCAGACCCAGTCCGCAGCCGTTGCCCTGACTGCCCGGAATCCGGTAAAAGCGTTCGAAAACCTTGCTCAGTTCGTCGGGCGCCATACCGGGTCCGTCGTCCTCGACGACGAGCCGCGGCCGGAGGCCGGCTTCGAGCTTCACCAGAATATTGCCGTGTTCGAAACCGTAAGCGATCGCATTGTCGAGCAGATTGGCCAGAAGTTCGCCGAGCAGGATCCTGTCGCCTCTGACGTACACGGCCCGGTCCGGGCCTTCGTAGCCGAGCTCGATTTTCCGGTGCAGCGCCTTCGGCACCCAGTCGATGCAGATCTCCCGCACCAGCGCGCTCAAATCCACCCGGTTCAGTTCCGGGCTGCCGGAAACGGGTTCGGACCGGGCCAGCACCAGCAGTTGCGTCGTCAGATGGGACAGGCGGTCCGCGCATTCTTCAATCTTCGCCAGGGCCGGCTTCATCGCGACCAGATCCTGTTCACGCCGGGCCCGCTCCGCCTGAAGCTTGAGTCCGGCCAGCGGCGTGCGCAATTGATGCGCGGCGTTGGCGACGAAGCGCTGCTGGCTGGCGATGGCCAGGGCCAGGCGCTCGAACAGGCCGTTGATGGTGTTCGCAAGCGTTTGCGCCTCCAGGAAAACGTGGGTTTCCGGAATCGGCTCCAGATCTTTCGGGGAGCGCTCGGCGATGACGGCGGCCAGGTCGTGCAGCGGTTGCAAACCTTTTCTGAGTCCTGCGGACAAATACGCGGCAGTCACCACGATCAATAAAATCTGCGGAACCAGATCGGCCAGAAAAATATCCCGCATCATCGTCCGGCGTTTGTTGCGGGTCTCGGCGACGTAAACGGCAATTTTATCGGGCGCGGCGACGTCGTCGATGCGAACGGAAACGATTCTGACCGGTTCGCCGTACATTTCGTCTTCGTAAAAAACGGAGCGGGAGCGGTCGGTTTTCCGCTTTTTCGGCTCCGGCACCGAAGGGTCGCCGGCGAGAACGCCTTTTTGGGAGGAAACAATTTTAAAATAGGTTTTGTCCAGTTCATCCCATTTGAAAATCGCCAGAGCCGCCGGAGGCAATTCTACGACCGCCTCACCGCTTTGCACCCTTATTTCCTGCGTCAACGACTTGGCCGAATCGAGCAACCAGCGGTCGTAGGCTTCGTTGACGTAATAAAACGTGAACACGTAAGTCATCGCGATATCGAGTATCACGAAACAAACAAGAGGAACGACCAGCCGAAAAAAGAGTTCGCTCTTAAGACTTTTGATTTTCTTCATCCTCCGTCCTCTCCAATAAATAGCCGAGCCCCCGCACCGTTCGGATAATGACGCCGTAGGGCCGGATCCGCTTGCGCAGACGGTGAATATAGATTTCAATGGCGTTGTCGGTCAGAGCGTCGCCGTCGGCCGACAAGCGTTGACCGATCCGGTCCTTGCAGACGACTTTTCCGGCCTGCAGCAACAGGATTTCCAGAGCATTGTATTCACGCCTGGACAGCGCAATCGGCTGGCCTTCCGCCAGCACCTGATGATTGCGCGTATCGAGCGTCAGTTGCCCGATGACGATGTCGTTCCGGAAGCCGCCGTAACAGCGGCGGATCAGGGCGTGAATTCTGGCCTCCAGTTCCCTGAGTTCGAACGGTTTGGTCAGATAATCGTCGGCGCCCTGCTCGATCCCGACGATTTTGTCGTTGACACTGTCGCGCGCGGTCAGGATCATGATCGGCACCGGCACCTTACGATGGCGCAGTCTGCGCAGCAGTTCCAGCCCGTCCATGTCGGGCAGCCCCAGATCCAGAATGACCAAATCGAAGTCTTCCGCCTTCATTAAAGACTCGGCGTAGGATCCGGAAACGGCCGGGGTGACTCGGTAGCCGTTTTGAGTCAGCGTATGACTCAATCCGTCCGCCAACACGGCATCGTCTTCAACTAATAAAATTTTCATTGGCCCGAAGTTTTGAAAGGTTGATGAAAGCTTTCGCGGCTAAGATAAAAATACTTAAAAAGAATAACGCCGCCAATGCTAGTGTACCTGATGCCGAACAGAAACAAATAGAGGCGCGTTTTTGACCTGCGAGGTTTTGAAAATCCCCTCAGGTCTTTTAAAAAACGCCGTTCTTAACTATAAACCCATTCGATTAAAGGATTGACAGCGTGTCCGGATTCGATTTCAACAACCTGAAAACCACACTGAAAAACGATCTTCCTGCGGCCATTGCCGTGTTTCTGGTCGCCATTCCGTTATCGCTGGGGATCGCCCTGGCCTCCGGCGCGCCGTTGTTTGCCGGCTTGATTACCTGTATCGTCAGCGGACTGATCGTCGTTCCGTTAAGCGGCTCTTCGCTGGCCATCAGCGGACCGGCCGCCGGTATCGCGATTATCGTCGCCTCCGACATCCATGATCTCGGTTTCGGCGGGTTTCTGCTGGCCCTCGTCTTTGCCGGAATCCTGCAGATTCTGATGGGCATGATCCGGGCCGGGGTCATTGCGTATTACTTTCCCTCCTCGGTCATTAACGGCATGCTCTTCGGGATCGGGATCATCCTTTTTTTGAAACAGTTGCCGCATGCGGTCGGCTATGACCTGGACTACGAAGGCGACGATTCCTTCCTGCAACTGGACAGTTTCTCGTCGTTTTCCGAACTGTCCCACATGCTGGAGTTCGTGTCGCCGGGAGCAATCCTGATCGCATCCGTGTCGCTGGCCGTGCTTGTTTTGTGGGAACAGCCGTTCGTCAAGAAACATTCTTTCTTTCACCTGCTCCAGGGCGGCTTGACCGCCATCCTGGCGGGCGCCGGCATCAATCAGTTGTTGATCGCCTATTTTCCGGAGATGGCGTTGGAGAGCACTCATCTGGTCAATATTCCGGTATTCCAGAACACGGCCGATGTGTTGAGCCAGTTGTATTCCCCCGATTATGCGCAATTCGTGAATCCCAAAGTCTACGTAACCGCGTTGACGCTGGCGATTGTCGCGAGCCTGGAGACTCTGCTTGCGGTCGAAGCCGTGGACAAACTGGACCCTTACAAGCGGGTCACCTCGACCAACCGGGAACTGGTGGTCCAGGGCATCGGCAACATCGGCTGCGGTTTCATCGGCGGTTTGCCGATGACCCAGGTGATCGTGCGCAGCTCGATCAACATCGAAGCGGGCGCCAAAACCAGGGCCGCCGGTTTCATGCACGGCCTCCTGCTGCTGGTGACGGTTATTTTCATTCCGGCCGTGATCAACAAGATTCCGTTGGCGAGCCTGGCCAGCATCCTGATGGTGACCGGTTACAAGCTGGCCAAACCGGAAGTCTTCAAGTCGATGCACAAAGCGGGAAAGTATCATTTCGTGCCTTTCTGCATCACCGTTTTGGGGTTGGTGCTGACCAACATGCTCACCGGCATCCTCATCGGGCTGACCGCCGCTTTCATTGCCGTCCTGCTGGAGAGTTACAGAACTTCCTGTTATTTCTTCGAAGCCAAAATCGGCAATAAAGCCATTTTGAGGCTGTCCGAGCACGTCTCGTTCCTGAACAAGGCCAATATCCAGCAAACGCTGGAACACCTGCCCGACCATTCGGAAGTGGTGATCGACGCGACCCGTTCGAAATACATCGATTACGACGTGTATGAAATCATCCAGAATTTCAGGCGCGAGGCGGAATTGAGGAACATCCGGCTTACTGTGGAAAATCTGCGGGGCTACGGGCCGTTGCCTCCGCTCGAGAATGCACGGGCGCAGACCTACGATTCCCAGCAATCGTTGACCCCGGCGAAAGTGCTGGAGCTGCTGAAGGAAGGCAACGAACGGTTCATGAACAACCTGAAATCGAACAGAAATCTGCTGGAACAAGTCAACGACACCCGCCAGGGGCAATTTCCGATCGCCATCATTCTAAGCTGCATCGATTCCCGCACTTCGGTGGAGCTGATTTTCGACCAGGGTCTGGGCGACGTTTTCAGCGCCCGGATAGCGGGCAACGTGGTCAACAGCGACATTCTGGGCAGTATGGAATACGCCTGCAAAGTGGCCGGGTCCAAACTGGTCGTGGTGCTCGGCCACAGCCATTGCGGCGCCATCAAGGGCGCCTGCGCGGACGTCGAACTGGATAATCTCACCGGGCTTCTGACCAAGATCAAACCCGCGGTGCATTCGGTAAGGCAAAACGAGCCGCCCGAAACGCTTGCCGACGAAAAGAAGCTGGTGCAAAGGGTTGCGGAGAAAAACGTCATGTTCTCCGTGGCCCATATCAGAAAGCAAAGTCCGCTATTGAACGCCATGGCCGACAACGGCGAAATCGGAATCGTCGGCGCCATGTACGATATTGAAACCGGAAAAGTGGATTTTTATCAGGACAGTTGAGTGAAGGACAGTTAAAACATAGGCCGTCGCGACCGGAACAGCGGATCCGGCCGACGGCGCGGATTGAAGGTGATCGACATGGTTGAATATGTGTCCATTATTCTCGAAAAATTTCATACGATTCGGGAAGGTTATAGAAAAGCATTGGCTTATGGCATGATCGGGACGATCGTTTACGCCCTCCACGACGTTTTGATCGATTGGACGCTGCACTCTCTCCATATCGCCTTCGAATGGTTTGAATTCGGCCTGGAGGAACTGATCGAGCATGTTTTCCATACCACCCGACAACAAACGCAGGCGATTGTTTTTTATTTGCTGTTGTTCCTGGGGCTCTTTATCTGCTACCGCCTCGCGCTCAAACTGATCGCTGTTTATCGCCATCTGCAGGCACTCGCCAAAGTTCGGTGCGCGGAATTTAAAATCCATCTGCATTGCTTCTGGAGCGATCAAGCCGTCATCGAAAAAATCCCGTTCATCCTGTCCGGTTCGGCCAGTGTCGCCGTGATGGCTTTTTTTCTTTTCAGTTAATGCTTCTCGGGAGCTGTCGGTAAAACCCGGTCGCGGGGAAGTCACAGATCAATCAAGACGGCGGGAATGCCGACTTTGTAAGTTTCCGGCGATCCTTCCCGCTCTGCGAGCGGAAGTGAGAGCATTGTCTTATCGCCCTGCCGGGAATGCATTCGCCCGGCCAGCCTAATCATCCCTCGCCCACTGCCGCTATTTAACCTCGAGCGTCAGATAACCGCGCCGTTTCGTAATGGCTTCCGATCGTTTTCATTTTCTCCGGAATATCTCTAACAAAGGGCATAATGAGATAATATAAGGCACTTTTTGCATTTTCGGTGATACGGTTTTGCTATGACCCTTGGCTTTTCCATTATTCGTGCCGCTCATTATGCCTTCCTGATTATTCTGATTGCGGGCGTTTATTTCCTATTGGGTCTGTTCGGAGAAATATTCAAGGTCCCCCCCAGCAATTCCGGTGGCTTCTGGCCCCCTGCCGGGATCGCGCTGGCCGCGTTGTTGTTATGGGGCAAGCGGGTCTGGCCGGGCATCTTTATCGGCAACTTCGGCATCAGCGCCTATGCGTTCGGTTTCGATGGCGCGTCCGTTCCGATCTATCTCGCCACCGGCATAGGGGCGGTTCTTTGTGCCTGGGCCGGAGCCTGGGCCATTGAGCGTTTCATCGGCTTTCCGGATCCGTTAACCGAAGACAGAAACATCCTGATCTTTATGCTGATCGGCGGGCCGTTGGCCTGTTTGATTCCAGCCACGGTCGGCATGGCCGCCATGTATTCGAAAGGGATCGTCTCTTTAACCGAGCTTCCCGGCAACTGGTTCAGTTGGTGGGTCGCCGATACGATGGACGTGCTGGTGTTTACTCCGCTCATGCTGATCCTGTTTGCGGAACCCCGGCCAATCTGGCGCAAGCGCTTCAGCTCCGTGGGCATGCCGCTGATCCTGACCTTCATATTGGTGGTGATGCTGTACGGCTACGTAAGCCGTCTCGAGCAGAAACAGCAACAGCAACAATTTGTCGATCAAACCGCCACTCTGTCGCAAGCATTAATCAGCCGCATCGAAGGCAATATTCAGGCCATTGAAGCGGTAAGGAATTTTTTCTACGGTTCCCGGCAGGTCGAGGAAACCGAATTTGTTCTGTTTACCCGGCAATCCCTGTCTCAATTCAGGGAAATCATCGCCTTCCGCTGGCTCAATTTCGACCCGAACGGCGAGAGCCGGATTGCTTTTTCTTCCAGCCTTGACGGTACACGAAACGAGGGCGGCGCAGCCGACCGGCTATTGCCTCCGCCTATCAGCAAAATGATCAAGGAGGTTCCTCTTTCTCCCGAAAGAATTTCGATTACCGTCGACAACGGCAAAGCCTGGTTTGCTATGGCTGTCGCGTTACCGAGAGAATCGAACAAGACGTATCTGCCGGGAGTGATTTTGACGTCGGTATCGGTGGCCGACATGGTCCGGTTGGCGTTTCATCGTCTCAAAACCGACGGCTGCCTGTTGACTATCGGGATTGCGGACAACAGCGGATCGGACAGCAAACTCGTTTACGGCGATGCCGGGATCGACTTTGCGCAATACAAATCCGGCCAGCAATTTTCCGTGCCCATCGCCGACCGGTACCGCTGGCTGGTCACGTTTTATCGGAATCCGGCCATCGTCAATTCCTACATCCATTGGCCGTTGTGGTGGGTGTTGATCAGCGGCCTATTGTTCACCAGTCTTCTGGGCATGGGCTTGTTGACGCTGACCGGCCGTTATTACCGAACGGAATCGATGGTCGAAGAACGGACCGCCGCCTTAAGACAGGCCAAGGAGGCGGCGGAAACGGCCAATATCACGAAAAGCCAGATTTTGGCCAACATCAGCCATGAATTACGCACTCCGCTCAACGGAATTTTGGGGTTTACCCAGTTATTGCAGAAGAAATCTTCGCTCGCCGAGGAAGATAAAAAGAAAATCCAGATCATCAGACAATGCAGCGAAGACTTGTTGACTCTGATTACCGGCATTCTGGACATTTCTTCCTTTCAATCGAACAAAATAAAGCTGGGCAGCAGCGAATTCGACTTTCACGCGTTCCTGAACCAGATCATGGAAATTTTCGTGCTTCAGGCCAAAGAAAAACAGTTGGAACTGGTCGTCGAAAATCATGCCGTTCCCCGCTACCTGATAGGCGATGAAAAACGCATAAGGCAAATCCTCATGAATCTGCTGGACAATGCCCTGAAATACACCGACGCAGGGCGCATCACCGTTTCCTCCGGTTATCAACACGGCCACCTGTATTTATTGATCAAGGATACGGGCAGCGGGATTGCCGAAAAGGATCTGGAAAAAATCTTCCGCCCTTTCGAACAAATCAACGAATCGGAGTATGCCAGGCCCGGCGTCGGGCTGGGCCTGGCCATCACCCATGAACTGGTCAACATGATGGGCGGCGGCATCTCGGTGACCAGCCAGTACGGGGCGGGCAGCGTTTTTTCGGTCTCGCTGCCCTTGCCTGCCGGCGAGTCGGCTTCTCCGGCCTTCGCACATCCGGGCCTTGCCGACAGCGAAAGCGAGGAGAGCGTTCATGTATTGATCGCCGACGACAATGAAATCAATCTGTTATTGCTGGCCAACCTGCTTGAGCTGCAAGGCTGCAAGGTGGACTCCGCGGTCAACGGCATGGAGGCGCTGCAACTGCTGATGACCCATTCCTATCAGCTCGCCCTGATCGATCTCAACATGCCGGTCATGAGCGGCCTGGCCTTGTTGAAGGAAATCAGAAAGCTGCACATCGCCGTAAAAATCGCGGCGATCAGCGCGTATGCCGATGAAAAAAAAGTTGCCGAAGCGCTATCTGCGGGGTTCGACGATTATCTGACCAAACCGGTCGACGAAGACCGCCTGATCGCGCTGATCAAATCGGTCAGCCGCCGGTAGACCGGTTGCGGCATCCATCACGCCGAGAAAGACGAATTGTTAAAGACGGTCAATACATCCGCCCCTTGATGATTTCGGCATCACAGGGCTCAAAGACATGGACGCCGTTGCGCCCTTTTTTCTTGGCCATGTAACAGGCGGCGTCGGCTTCGCCGATAACGGAAGAAACGCTGTCGCTTTCGGCCGTCAAAGCCGTCACTCCGACGCTCACGCCGACCGAAAACGTTTCCCCCTGCCAGTGAAAACGGAAATTCCGCACGGCATCGCAAAGTTCCTCGGCGATTTGCCGGGCCCGCTCGACCGAGCAGCATTCCAGCAGCAAGCCGAATTCGTCACCGCCCAGCCGGGCCAGCGTATCGCAGGGGCTCAGCAGACTGTGCAACAAATTGCCCAGGCTGTGCAGCAATTCGTCTCCGGCGGCATGGCCGCAAGTGTCGTTGACCACTTTGAACTGGTCGAGATCGAGATAACAGAGCGCGTGCTCGAACCGGTCTTCGTGGGTGCTGGCCAGGGCACGTTCCACGCTGTGCTCGAACTCTACGCGGTTGATCAGGTCGGTCAAAGGATCGTGGCTGGCCTGATAGGAAAGCTTTTGCGCCAGCGCCTGCGCCTCGGTGACGTCGCGAAAGACGATCACGGCGCCGGTAATGTGTCCCTGGCTGCGTATCGGGTGAGAAGAATACTCGGCTTGAAACGAGCTGCCGTCCTTGCGCCAGAGGGTACCGCTGGATCGGATCCGGGCGCCTTTCCGATAGGCGTCGGCGATGGGGCATTCCAGCGCCGGATGAGGCGTGCCGTCGCTGCGGCTGTGGTGGATTTTCACATGGATGTCCTGGCCCAGAAGTTCTTCCCGTTTGTAGCCCAGCATTTCGAGCGCGGCCTGATTGATGAAAATACAGCAGCCTTCGGCGTCGAGCCCGTAAATGCCTTCCCCGGCCGATTCCAGCAGCAGGCGGAAGCGCGCTTCGCTTCTGCGCAAAGCCGCATCCGCCCGCTTGCGCTCGCACAGCTCCCGGTCCAGGTTGGCGTTGGCGGACTTCAGCAGACTGGTTTGTTTTTCCAGTTCCGCGGTGCGCAGAGCGACCAGTTCCTCCAGGCGCCGCCGGTAATAATCCAGCTCCTGCTCGATCACCTTGTCGTCGGTGATGTCGACCAGGATGCCTTGAAGGTAAAGCGTCCGTCCGGTTTCGTCGAGCACCGGATTGGCTTCGTCGAGAAACCAGCGTATCCGGCCGTCGGCCGTTCTCATCCGGTATTCGCAGCGCAAGGACGTATGATGTTCGTACGTCCTTGCGAACTCTTCGATCACGCGCTGGCGGTCGTCCGCATGCACCTGTTTGAGCAGCCCCTCGGAAGTATTCAGCCAGTCTTCGATCGGAAAGCCTAATTGCCTGATTTGCGGGCTGATGTAGTGGAGCTTGCCGGGCGGATTTTCGAGCGAAGCAATGTAGGTGATTGCCGGAATCTGCTCCACCAGATGGCGATACTTGGCCTCGGCCTCGTACATTTTTTTTATCGCCTCGGTTTTCTCCCGGATCGCCCATTGCTCCCGCAGCGCCCGGATGATGATGGCCGGCAGCCATTGCAGGGAATCCTGCTCGCCGTCCTTGACCAGATAGTCGCGGGCGCCCCGTTTGAGAGCATCCACCGCGACCACGGCGTTGTTCGCCCCGGTCAGCATCACCACCGGAACCGGCAACTCGCCCGTTGGATCGGCCAGTTCGGCAAGAAATTCCACGCCGTTGAAATCCGGCAGGTAATAGTCGAGCAAAATACAGTCCGGCTGCTCGGCCTGGGCCAGGTCAAGGCCTTGCTGTCCGGACTCGGCCTCCAGGATCTCGAACACATAGTCCGGATGCTGATTGAGCGCCTGCCTGCAGGCGAGGCGGTCGATGGAATCGTCGTCCACCAGCAGCAGGCGTATGCGGGAAAGATCCGGGCTGTTCATTCCGGCACCTCGCTGAGGGTCCAATAGAGATCGATGGCGCGCATGGTTTCCACAAACTGCTGATAATCGACGGGCTTGCGCATGTATCCCGCCACGCCGAGATCGAAGCTTCCGATCACGTCCCGCTGCTCTTCGGAAGTGGTGAGCACGATCACCGGAATCCGTTTCAAATGATGGTCCGACTTGATTATCCGCAAAAATTCGATACCGCTCATAATGGGCATGTTGAGGTCCAGCAGAATAATGCAGGGGCGCTCATTGGCGTGACCGCGCAGGTAGTCGAGTGCCTCTTCGCCGTTTTCCATATGCACGAGGCGATTGGTGACGTGCAGGTCGGCGAGCGCCCGGCGCACGGTCATGGCATCGACCACGTCGTCTTCGACGAGCAGAACGGCTTTACAAGTCATTTTCATGATGAGGCTTCCTGAATAAAGTGGTTGGGAACGGTGTCGGGCAGCGTAAAGAAAAAGGTCGTGCCCTGACCGCGCACGGATTCGAGCCAGATGCGGCCGCCGTACGTTTCGACGATTTTCTTGACTATCGTCAAACCTACGCCGGTGCTTTCCACGCGGTCGCGCGGATTCAGGGTCTGGAACAATTGAAAGATGCGTTCGAAATGGCGTTCTTCGATACCGGCCCCGTTGTCGGCCACGCTGAACAGCCACATATCGCCTTCCATCCGGCACTCTATGCCGATCCAGCCTTCCGGTTTGTCCATAAAGCGGATGGCGTTGGCAATCAGGTTCTGGAAGACTTGTTGAATCCGGGTTCGCTCCGCCCGCACCGTCGGCAGCCCTTCCGCGCCGGTAATGATAATGTGAGGAGGCGGCGCCAGCAAATCGACGACTTCCCGAACCAATTGTTCAAGATCGACGGTCACCACCGTTTCATGCACCATGCCGATACGCGAATATTGCAATACGCCGTCGATGAACCCGTCCAGACGGCGCACCCGTTGCAAGAGAAGCCGCAAATGTTCCCGGCCTTCGTCGTCGAGTTTGTGCCCCTGGTCGGAAGCGATCCAGTTGGCCAGCGAGCCGATGGCCCTAAGCGGCGCCTTGAGGTCATGGGAAACGACGTAAGCGAAGTTTTTGAGTTCTTCGTTGGCGTTTTCCAGTTCGTGAATCAGCCGCGCCTGCTCCGCTTCCAGATTTTTGCGCTCGGTAATGTCTTCGATGGAGAGAAGGATCAGCTCCCGTCTGTCGCCTGCCGCCAGAAATCCTCGCGCATTGAGACTCAGGATGCGGTGGCCGATGTCGGGAAATTCATGCCGCAACTCGAACGCCCCCACCGGGCAGACTTTGACGTTAATATCAAAAAGGAGTTGCCGAAGCTCCGGAAAGTTCCACTGCCGGCCATGCAGCTCGAAAAAGGGCTGCCCCAGAGTTTCTTCCGGCGTCAACCGGAACATCCGGAAAAAGGTTCGGTTGGCCGAAACCACGCGGTAACCGGTATCCAGAACCACCAAAGCTTCCTGAATGGTCGCAAGAATGCTTTCCGAGAACTCCCACGCCGCCGCGAGGGCTTGCTTGCGGCGAGTGATGTCGTAAATGGTCGCCAGCACCAGTCCGTTCTCGATGGGGCTAAGACTGACGTCGGCAGCGAATTCGCTGCCATCCTTGCGTAAACCGTAGATTTCGAGATCGGTACCCATCATTCGGCTGGAGGGATAAGCCGCATAATCGGCACGCTGCTTCGCATGCAGCGCCCTCAAGCGCTGCGGAATCAAATCCTCGACGGTCAGCGCGGCGAGTTCTTCCTGAGTGTAACCGAACAACTGTTCGGCAGCCGGGTTGACCAGGAGAATATGGCCTTCCGAATCGGCGATAATCTTCGCATTGATCGCCGCATTCATCCACCATCGCAGGTTTTTTCTTTCCAGAACGTCTGAAACCAGAGTCCGCATAAACAACTGTCCGGTTTTAATTGAGTCGGGAATTCGTTTACGAAATTCCTCTTGATCTCGGGCCAGGGAGATTGCTCCAACAACCCTACGAAAAATACGGGGGACGGTATCTTGCGTAGGGTTGTGGCGCGTCTGCTTGAGAGCTTGTACGAAATAATAGATGAAGCATTTGTATGCTTCTTGCGGTTATTTTATTGATAAAAAACCAACATAACAATAAAGCAATATATTTATAACAACATATCATTAACTACCGGAGACATTGCTTTGCTCCCGAATGAAATGACCGCTTCGTTCCATCGGACTTATTCAGGCGAAAAGCGCGGGGAACGATGCTTCATTGCTAACTCCCGGTTTCAAAACAAAAATCCGTCCTATGCAGAGCCTGTCAAGCATCTGCCGGCATATAAAGTTGAAAACTTCGCTCTCTGGCGTCGGTCGGGCAAAAAGCGATCGGGATCGGTTAAAAAGAGCCGTTCTGCCGGCCGTTAAGGCGGGCAGAACATTAACGTCCGGGTTGTTTGTCCCCGACGGGAAGGACTTCCCTCGACAAGAACCGCGTCTACAAGACAACTTCTGCGGAAATTAGACAACCTGGAAAAAGCCGGGATTCCAGGTTGAACGGTTAAATTCCTTAATTTTTATAATTTAATTGTACAATATAATTAAAAGATAATTAAAGAATAAAATGCAAAAAGAAAAAGATAAAAATAGATACTTAAGTTATCCATTGTAAAAGCTTCGAGCTTTCGAGAAAAGCTACGTCGCAGCGGACAGGCGCCCTGAATCTCCGCCCGAATTTAGAAAAGAACGCCGGAGCATTTTCCGGCTATGTACTATGCAACCGGATCAAACCGAAAAACTTTCTCCGCAGCCGCAGGTGGCTTTGACGTTGGGGTTATTGAATTGAAAGGCTTCGTTAATGCCTTCTCTTCGGTAATCCAGTTCGATCCCATCCACGTAAGGCAGATCGCTTTTCCGGACGATGACTTTGACTCCGAAATTTTCAAACACGGCGTCGTCTTCCATCAGTTGATCGGCGTACTCCAGCGCATAGGCGTAACCCGAGCATCCCGACTTTTTGACGCCCAATTTCAAGCCGATGCCTTTGCCGCGTTTTTCCAGTTGTTTCTTTATCTGCCGGGCTGCATTCTCGGTTAACAATACGGACATATCGACCTCTTTATGGTTGGCGCACCAACGTTTTCAATAAATTGACAAAAGTAAAAATTTCCGCCTCGGTATTGGACTTTCCCAGGCTGATGCGGACGGCGCTCATGCCCAGCTCTGCATCCACGCCCATCGCGACCAATACCGGGCTGAGTTCCTTGCCGCCGCTGGCGCAGGCCGACCCGCTGGAAACGGCGACGCTTTTTTGATCCAGCCTCATCACCAACATCTCCCCGTCGGTTCCGGCCATGCCGAATTGTACGGTATTGGGCAATCTTTCGGCAGAACGAGCGAACAGAGTGACGCCCGGAATCGAGCTCAGTTGCGCTTCCAGCAGGTCCCGTAAAGCCCGAAGACGGCGGCTTCGCTCCGTAAGTTCGGCGCCTGCCAGCTCCGCCGCCTTGCCGAAACCGACGATGGCGGCAACATTTTCGGTGCCCGCCCGCAATCCTTGCTCCTGACCTCCGCCCCGCAAGATCGGCCTGATCTCGACCGACTTGTCGAAAACCAGGGCGCCGCAGCCTTTGGGACCGTATATCTTATGGCTGGACAACGACATCAGATGAACCCCGAGTCCGCTAAAATGCACCGGGATTTTGCCCGCCGCCTGCACGGCATCGGTATGAACGAGAATACCATGGCTTTTTAATTGCTCGGCGTATCGGGCGACAGGCTGAACGACGCCGGTCTCGTTGTTGGCCAGCATCATCGAAACCAGGCCGGGCTTGCGTTCGAGCAAACCATCGACGGCGTCCTGTTCGATCACTCCGTCGGCATTGACTTCGATCAGGGTCAAGGCGTGACCCTGACTGTGCAAATGCTCGGCCGGCTCGATAATCGACGGGTGCTCTACGGCCGAAACCGCCAATCCCCGGCCCGGCGGGAGGCTCGCCAGCGCCAGATTATTGGCCTCGGTGCCGCCGCTGGTAAATACGATTTGCGAGGTCGAGGCACTCACCAAGGAGGCGACCTGCTCGCGGGCATTATCGATGGCGCTTCTGACGATTCTGCCTTGACGATAGAGACTGGAAGGATTTCCATAAAAGGCGCCCAGATAAGGCAGCATCGTCTCCAACACCCGCTCGTCGAGGGGGGTGGTGGCGTTATGATCGAAATAGATCATTCAGGAGCAATACATAAGAGTCAGACCGTCCGGCTCGGCCGCGTAAACGCCGCTCAGTCCGGATAAACGTTAACTCCGGTTTGACGGTGGATTTCGATGATATGCTGGGCTTCCAGCTCCTGCCGCCGGGCCACTTCCTGAACCTCGTGTTTTTCCAGCAGATCGGCCAGCGTAATGCCTCTCAGGTATTCCCGTATCTGCTCGCTCAAACCCATCCAGAGATCGTGCGTCAGGCAGGCCTGTTGCTTCTGGCAGTTGGCCTCGCCGCCGCATTTGGTGGCGTCGATCTGCTCGTCGACCGCGGCAATAATGGCGGCGATGCTGATATCGCTCGCCTTTCCGGCCAGCTTATAGCCGCCGCCCGGCCCGCGCACGCCTTTGACCATTCCGGCGCGGCGCAATCGCGCGAACAACTGTTCAAGGTAGGACAGGGAAATGGTTTGACGAGTAGCAACCTCTGTTAAAGTAACGGGTATCTTTTGGCTGTGAAAAGCCAGATCCAACATTGCAGTGACCGCGTAACGGCCTTTAGTGGTTAAGCGCACAACACACCATCCTGAAGAAATTACAACATTCAAATACTATACTTAACCTAGTGTAATAGTCAACTATTAAACCTTAAAAATTTAATACTTAATGGATTACATAACTACTTTCAGACCGCAAGGCCGAATTAGAGACTATTGCTCCGGTTCAATTTACAATTCTTTTGAATCGAGCCGGAGATTGCCGGAACCTATGGAACTGATCCAAACCGCCCCCCTTCTGTCCGGAAAATTATCCGGCCCCCGCCAATAGCCCGTTTCCACGTTGAGCTCAGGAATGGTAGAGGATGTATCCGGGCATTGATAATTCTTTCCGACAATCGATAAATAAATTTGTAAAAATTATTAATATTTAGTAGAATTCTGGATCTTTTATTGAGCCTTTAACAGAAAGACGAAGTCACGATGAAAACATTTAGTGCAAAACCAGCAGAAGTCAAGCGCGATTGGTACGTAGTTGATGCGGAAGGGAAGACGCTCGGACGTCTTGCTTCTGAAATTGCGCGTCGTCTTCGCGGCAAACACAAACCGGAATATACACCGCATGTCGATACGGGCGATTATATCATCGTAGTCAATGCCGAAAAAATTGGTGTTACCGGCAATAAAGAAAAAGACAAACTGTATCAACATCATACCGGCTACATCGGCAATTTGAAAACCGTCAGCCTCGGCAAATTGAGAAAAACCTTCCCGGACCGCATTTTAACCACCGCGGTTAAAGGCATGCTGCCCAACAACCCGCTGGGCCGCGCCATGTTCAAGAAACTGAAGGTTTATGCCGGTCCCGAACACGATCATCAGGCTCAACAGCCAAAAGTTTTGGAAATTTAAGCGAGTAAACCATGGCAACAGCTCAATATTATGGCACAGGCCGTCGTAAAAGCGCGGTAGCACGCGTTTACGCGACATCCGGCACCGGCAAAATCATTATTAACAAAAAACCGATCGAAGAATATTTCGGCCGCAAAACCGACCAAATGGTTTCTCGTCAGCCTCTGGAATGCATCGAGATGGCCGGAAAATTTGACGTCAACGTGATCGTCAAAGGCGGCGGCCCGTCCGGCCAGGCTGGCGCCATTCGCCATGGTCTGACACGCGCGTTAATGGCTTATGACGAAGCGCTGCGCTCCCCTCTGCGCAAAGCCGGTTTCGTGACTCGCGACTCCCGCGAAGTCGAACGGAAAAAAGTCGGATTGCACAAAGCAAGAAAACGCCCTCAATACTCCAAACGTTAATCATTGCATTAGCGTCCTATGTGGCCTTTGGCTGCATTGCATAAAAAAGGCTGCGATCTCCAATGATGCAGCCTTTTTTTTTGATTTTCAGATTAACTAAAATTTAACATAAATTTAATTCACTTTTAACCCGAGCTGCTCCATACTGGCGGGATAACGCCGATCGGCATTTGCATCGGGTCCGCGATACTAAAACAGGCATCATGAAGATTTCAATTGTTATCCCGGTGCACAACGAAGCTGAAAACGTCCTTCCGCTACTGGAAGAGATTGAGGCCGCAATGAAAACAGCCGAAGCTTACGAAATTATCTTTGTGAATGACGGCAGCAAGGACAACACCGGAAGCGTGCTGAAAGAAGCCATGCCCCGGCACAAACACCTGCGGGTTCTTCATCATCAACAAAGCTGCGGACAAAGCACAGCCATTTTCAACGGCGTCAAGGCAGCCGTCCATCCTTTCATCGCGACGCTGGACGGCGACGGCCAAAACGATCCGGCCGACATTCCCCGGCTTTACGAAGTGTTGCAGCAAAAACGGAAACTCTCGCCCGACTTATGGATGATTGCCGGCTGGAGAAACGCCCGGTACGACTCCCGATGGCGGCTGTTTTCGTCCCGAGTTGCCAACACCGTTCGCTCGGGACTCTTGGGGGACAACACGCCGGATACCGGCTGCGGTCTGAAAGTCTTCTTGAGAGAAAAATTTCTGGAACTGCCCTATTTCGACCATATGCACCGTTTTTTGCCGGCCTTGATCCTGAGAGCGGGCGGACAAGTGGTCTCCGAACCCGTCAAGCATCGAGCCCGGTCCGCCGGCCGTTCGAACTACGGTACGCTGGATCGGCTCTGGGCGGGCATCACCGATCTTCTGGGCGTCATGTGGCTGCAAAAAAGAGCAAAACGCGCGGTCATCGAGGAAACTCAACATGGATAAAGAAACCATCTGGCTTGCCGTCGGCTTTTTAGGACAGGCATTATTTTCTGCCCGTTTTCTGGTGCAATGGATAAAAAGCGAAAAGGAAAAAAAAAGCGTTTTTCCTATCGCCTTCTGGTATTTCAGTATTGCCGGGGGCGTCACTCTGCTGGCTTATGCCGTTTATCGAAAGGACCCCGTATTCATTCTGGGCCAGCTCAGCGGACTTTTGATTTATTTTCGTAATTTATATTTTGTTTTTTACGAACGCAAAAATCCGGTTGCCTGATCCGAAGCCTTGAGCCATCCTGACATGTACCGACTTCTGCCCGTCCGCTTATGGGTATTCCTTGTCTGGGCGACTTTAATTGCCGTCAGTCTTTACACCAGACCCTTGCTGCCTGTCGACGAAACACGATATGCGGCCGTTGCCTGGGAAATGTGGCTTCGAAATGATTTCCTTGTTCCCCATCTGAACGGAGAAAGCTACAGCCACAAACCGCCCTTGCTGTTCTGGCTGATCGCATTAAGCTGGAAGCTGTTCGGCGTCAATGAAATCTCGCTTAGACTCATCTCGCCGCTGTTTTCCTTGGCCGCTTTATATTTATCCGCCCGCATCGCCCGTGTGTTATGGCCGGATAGAAGCAGAACCGCCGAACTGGCGCCTCTGCTACTGCTGGGATCGCTGGTCTGGATCGTTTACAGCACGCTGACGATGTTCGACATGATGCTGGCGTTTTTTGTCGTGCTCGGCATCTTTAGCTTGGCCAAACTGGGCGACACCCCGAGGTCGATGCCGTATTGGAGCTTGCTGGGGATGGCGATCGGCGGCGGCCTTCTGAGCAAAGGCCCGGTGGTATTACTGCATCTATTGCCGATCGCGCTGCTGGCGCCGTGGTGGCTGACGGAAAAACCCGCCGGTTTCCGCTGGTCCCAATGGTACGTCCGACTCTTTTTCAGCTTTGCGCTGGGCGCTCTGATCGCCCTCGGCTGGGCCGTTCCCGCCGGCTATTCCGGCGGCGAAGCCTACCGGAATGCGATTTTCCTGGGACAAACCAGCGGCCGCCTGGTTGAATCTTTCGCTCACCGATATCCGTGGTGGTGGTATCTTCAGGTGCTGCCTCTTTTATTACTGCCCTGGTTGCTGGCAAAACCCTTGTGGACCGGTTTAAAAAAACTGACGCTGCAAGACCGTGGCGTTCGTTTTTGCGCCGCCTGGATCGTGCCGGTCTTTCTGGCTTTCTCTCTGGTCAGCGGCAAGCGCATCCATTACCTGTTGCCGTTGCTACCGGCTTTTATTCTGCTGGCGGCGCGGGCTGCGGACGAAACCGCCGAAGAGAAAGGGTGGGAAAGAGCTCACCGCCCGATCGTTACGATTTATGCCGTGCTGGGCCTGGTTCTGGCCTGCCTGCCCCGGTTGAACGATAAATTCCATTGGGCGCAAGACTTGTCATCGCTTTCGCCAGCGTGGGGCCTCCTGCTGCTCGCCAGTGCCGTCCTGTTGGGGCTAAGTAGAGCTGCCACCGCGGCGCAATCGGTTTTTCATGCCGCCGTCGCCTCAGCCGCCGCATTGATTCTTGTCTCCTGCGGTTTTTTCAGCCTGAAAGCCCGGAGTTTCGATACCACGGAAGCAGCTCGACAAATTTCCCGGCTCATGGCGGAACAAAAAGAGATCGCCTATTACGGCAGCAAGTACCACGGCCAGTATCATTTCAGCGGCCGTCTGATCCGCCCTATTTCGGTCATATCCCGCTATCAGGACCTCTACCGCTGGGCCCAAGGCCATCCCGACGCTTATATTATTGTCGACTACCGGGAAACCGACGCTTTACCGAAAACAATTTTCAGTTACAGCTATCCTTTCAAGAACCACAAGATCGGTGTAATGGCGGCAAAGGCGCTGCTGGAAAATCCAAATCTTGCAAACGAACTCCATCCTTTTTGATTCAGTTTCAGCCCGTACGGTTTTACTCCGAGCGCCGGCGCTCCGACGTGACGTGGAGCTTCGCAGTCGGCATGATTTGCCCGGGCGGCATAGATTGCCGAGTCTAGTTCGGCGCCGAATCAAAAAGACCTGAGGGGAATCTGCCCGATCAGACCGTTTTTCTTTCCTTAACCGAAGCCATGGCATGACGCCGAGCTAATCGTTCTGTTTTTTAAGCAGATTTTCGATCATGGGCCAGCCTTTCTCACGCCAGATTCTGACGCCGGCAGACACCATCCTTTTGCCCTGCTCGGCCAACGCCTTAAGATCCGTCAGAAAACTGCGCAGACGGGCCTTATTCTCTTCCGAAGTCATTTTTTCCCGCCATTGCAAATAGTGAGCGCCGATGCCGTCGATAAAAACCGGCCGGTAAAACCACATTTCGAGAATGGAAGTGACCCACATGAACAAAAAGGAGACGGCCATGCCCATACCGGCCAGAATGACCAGCCAGGCAAATAACGGATGTATTTTGGTCAGCCACCAGGACATGATATCGGCCAGCAGAAACCCGTAAGGCATGCCGATGGCGATGCATTTGTATTGAGTGGTCGTCGTTTCGGCGAAACTGAAAATCAAGCCGACGAACATAAAAATGAAACTGATGCCGAACAGATGGATGTGCGATACGCGAGTCAGGGACTGAAAGGTCGCGCCTTCATCCTGGGCCGTCAAAGCTTTCAACGGCTCGAAACGGCTAAAGTCCGGAATTCCCGCGGCGTCCTTGTTGTGGCACATAACGCAGCGGTTTTCGATGATTTTATCGACGCCGGACTCCTTATACTCGTCCGGGTCCGCGCCGTCTCTGACCCACTGGATAATGGCAAAGCGTTCGTTTTCAGGCGCGTTGTTCTTCATCGAACCGTTGAGCTTCGTTTCCAGAACGGTTCCCGAACGGTTTCCGTAATAACTGTAGACAATGTCGTCGATCGACAAACCGAATTTTCCGTCGGCCATACCGTGAGTGAACAATATTTGAACGAGCGCAACAAAATAACCGATGCCTACGGTGCACAAGTAACCGGTAAACAATACTTTTAGCGGGGTATCCTGATCTTTTAATGGCGTATATTTTGAAGTCATGTCACAGTCCTGTTTTATAAATTACTTTCCGCAATGGCCGATTGTTTTCAACCAGGCCGAAAAAACGGCAACTGTTGAAAATCAAGTCGATTAACGCGGTATTTCGGCACATCTTGCCGGAATTCGGCGCCGCTCAAACTCAGCCGGACCGAGCGGCGCTATTTGTTTTTGCGACGGAAAAACTTAAATTCGAATGCTATGGCGCGCCCTTTCGGGAGCATTGAGAAATTAAGCCGGAACCACGTCCGGCAAGCGTCCCGGCTATTTATTCAGGAACGAAGCGACTCATGATCGTTGCATTCCATTCCGATCGGCATCGGCCGATTACCTGCGATCGACTCGATGCGAACAAGTCAAGGAATAAAGGGAAATGGATTACTCGCCTTTATCTTAACATACTCTATTTTTCAGTATCATTGTTCGGGCTTAAAAATAGAGAGATTTAATTCAAAAAATATCCGAAGAGATTAAATTTTTTATTTCCACCGATTTCATTCAATGCAGAGTCTTCGCCTACAGCGAAGAGCGGCCGGCCCGATACGCGCGCATGAGCATCACGAATGCCAGAAAATCGTACAGGGAATGAATAATGATCGGTATCAGAAGGTTCCGGTGCCCCTCATAGTCCAGCGACGCCCCCAGATAGATTCCCACCAGCCCGGCCAATACCGCGTAAAGCGGGGTGACCGCATGCACCAGTCCGAAAATGACGTTGCTGGCGACAAGCCCGGTCAGTCCGCCCCACCGCGTCTCCAGCCAGGGCTGGACGACGCCGCGAAACAGGAGCTCTTCCGATATGCCGGCAATCAGGGCCAAAATGAACAGATCGGTCCAATGATAACGGTGCAGGCCCGGCCCCAGCGTTTCCAGCAACAAGCGCCTGATCTTTTTAAACGACTCTTTCTCTACGTGCTCCAGGGCCACAAACATTAAAAAAAGCGGAACGGTTCCCAGCATTCCATAAGCGATCGCCGATTCGGAAAAATAAATGTCGGCGAAAGGGTCTATATCGGCCATCCAGCCTAACAGGATCGCAACAAGAATCAACGAAGCTTCAAAAAGACAAGCCTTTACAAAAAAATCGCTCGGATTGAAGTGAAGTTTGTCCGTTTTTTTCATAATCTGCTAAACCGGCGCTGGAGCATGTCGGGCAATTTTGGTTAAAATGAGACAGAACCGGAGTTGTCTCTTATGCAATGTTATATTTATAAAAGCTCTAAAAAGCAGAATCTTTACCTGTACATTAAAAACAAGGACGATTTCTCAAGCGTTCCGGAAGCGCTCTTCGGCAGCCTGGGCAAGCTGGACCTGGTCCTCGAACTGGAGCTGACGCCGGAACGCAAATTAGCCAAGGAAGACCCCGAGAAAGTCATCGCCAGCCTCAATCAAAAAGGCTATTTTCTCCAGTTGCCCGCCACCGACGTACCGCCTCCCCTGCAATTGCAGTGATCCGTTCAACGAAAATCACATAACCCGGTTACGCCTTGGGCAGGGTCACCCCGGTCTGCCCCTGATATTTACCGCCTCTGTCCTTATAGGAGATTTCGCACACTTCATCGCTGCCGAAAAACAGCATCTGCGCGACCCCTTCATTGGCATAAATTTTAGCCGGTAACGTGGTGGTATTGGAAAACTCGAGGGTGACGTGACCTTCCCATTCCGGCTCGAGCGGCGTGACATTGACGATAATGCCGCAGCGCGCGTAGGTCGATTTCCCGAGGCAGATGGTCAGCACGTCCCGGGGAATCCGGAAATATTCGACGGTGCGCGCCAGCGCGAACGAATTCGGCGGAATAATGCAGACGTCCGACTTCACGTCGATAAAACTGTTCGAATCGAAATCTTTCGGGTCGACGATCGCCGAATTGATGTTGGTAAAAATCTTGAATTCATCGGAACAGCGCACGTCGTAGCCGTAGCTGGACGTGCCGAAAGAGATCACGCGCCCCCGCCCGGAGTCCCTGACCTGACCGCTTTCGAAAGGCTCGATCATGCCGTGTTGTTCCGCCATCCGGCGTATCCATTTATCCGATTTAATGCTCATGGAATAGTCAATACCTGCAATATCTAAAATAGGGTAATGTCCTCAATGCCCTGTATTTTCAAGAAGGAAAAGTCCGGAAGCCCGTACCCAGAAAGACCTCCTCTTGAAAAAAGCCGATAGCATCAAGATACCCGCAAAAATAAGGCCGTAAAACGGCGATTGTAACAAAGTCGATCACGACGGGCCACGAACTTGAGATCGGAACGAGCCTCGGCCAACCGGAAGGCGTGGTCTCGATAAAAACCTCAAAGGCTCAGCCGGATTTCATCGAAATTGCGCACCTCTCGGTGTTCGGCTTGCGAATCGGGCGCATCGCCCCTGGCCAGGCAGATTGTATGAAATCCCGCCGCCCCGGCCGCGTCCAGTTCCTCCTTGCTGTCGGATAGAAACAGGATCGTGTCCGGCTCACGGTCCAGTTGCCCGGCGATTTTACGATACGACTCAATCTCTTTCTTACCGCCGATCCGCGTGTCGAAATACCCCGAGAACAGAGGCGTCAGGTCGCCCTGTTCGGTATGGGAAAACAATAATTTCTGCGCCTGGACCGAACCGGACGAATACACGTACAATTCCAGCCCGCGGGCTTTCCAGGCTTTCAGATTGTCCATGGCATCCGGATACAAATGGCCGTGGAAGGCCCCGCGCGCATAGCCTTCTTCCCAGATCATGCCCTGCAATATTTTCAACGGCGTGATCTTTTTGTCTTCGTCCAGCCACTCGATCAACTGCGAAATCACTTGCTCCATCGTGACCTCGTCCCGGGAACGCGCCTGAATTTCCCGGCGCACCTCATCCAGTTGCCGCCGGACTTCGGCATCGCCGGCGTGCTCCCGGACAAATTCGGCCAGATGCGCCCGGGCATACGGAAACAGAACCTCTTTGACAAAAGACAACGAAGTCGTGGTGCCTTCGATGTCGGTAACGATCGCTTTAATCATGAGAGTGCGTTCACGTATTGGTCGAACGTCGGAAAGGATCGGGCGATCTCGCTGCCGGTAAAGCGGGCGATCCAGCCTTCGGGGGTCGTAAACAAACGAATGCATTTGAAAAAAGGACGTTCGCCCATGTCGAACCAATGCGTCGTATCCGCCGGCACGCTGATCAAATCGCCTTTTTCGCACAAGACGGCATAAACCTTGCCGCCTGCATGCAGATAAAACAGCCCGCGTCCGTCGATGAAAAAACGCACTTCGAAATCGTCGTGAACGTGCTCGGCCAGAAACTTCTGCCGGAACGCATCCTTGTCCGGATGGTCCGGATTCAGGCTGACCACGTCCACCGACTGAAAACCGTACTGCCGTTTCAATCGTTCGATGGCATCCTGATAGGCCAAAATAACAGCCTCCTGATCGGCGTCCGGAGCCAGTTCGCCATTGGCCGTCCAGCGCTCGAACTGCACGCCGATTCCGGCCAGCGAATCCCGGATCGAGGAAAAATCCGTCGTCGTTTCGCCCGAACCGGGCTCATTTTCAGCATAGACGGTTAAAGCACTCATAATCTATTGACTCCATTAAGTCGTAACTCGCAATCAAACATATAATCCAGCGCTTCCAGATGACGAAGCGCTGCGTCGACCGATTCGCCCCAGGTATAAAGGCCGTGCCCGGCAATGACATAAGCACGGCAATCGGCATGCCGGTCGATATAGCGGTCGACCTGCTCCGCCAGGCGGGGGATGTTCTGGTCGTTGGCAAAAATAGGCACGGTAATGCGGGTTTCATGCGTCGTGATGCCGCTCAAGGCCTTCAACAGCTCGTAATTTTCCAGCCGCAGCTCGTCTTTGAAAATCCTGGAAACCAGCATCGCATTGATCGAATGAGGATGCAGGACGCACTGCGCCGTCGGAAACCGCTTATACAATGAGGTATGAAGAAGCGTTTCGGCGGAGGGTCTTTTACCGTCCAGAGAGACGGCGTCGGCACTGATCAGCATGATGTCTTCCAATTGCAGACGGCCTTTGTGCCTGCCGGAAACCGTGATGGCGATCGTGCCGTCCGACAGGCGTACGGAAAAATTGCCGCTCGTGGCGGGCACCCATCCCTTGCTGTCGATAAAGCGTCCGGCCTCGCAAAGGGCCGTCGCCGCGTTGATAAAATCTTGACTGTAAATCATCTGGGACAAAAACCTCTCTTCCCTTGTCTGAATTGCCTTGAATCAGCCCGGTAAGATTATATGTTGATTCGCCTTAAGAAAGTAGAGCGCAATCCGAAACGGGGTGAAATTATTCGATTGAAAGAACCGTCCGGCCATGCATCAGGTACAAGCCGTGAAGGACTCTTCGCCGGGATAATTCCCGGATATTCTTACGGGCCCCCGTTAAACCGGCTATTATATTCATTCCACACAGCCGGAGATAACAAATCGCCGTCTTAAAAACTCCTCTCCGATTGATGAATAAAAAAATTCTTGTCGCTATTCTGGCCCTCGCCGCACTGTTCCTTGTCTATTATCTCATGATGCGCCCCAAACCGGTTGCGGTCGAAGTGGTCCGCATCGAGCCGGGCGAAGTCAAGGCCACCGTTTCCAATACTCGGGTCGGCACGGTCAAGGCTTGCCGGCGAGCCCTGCTGGCTCCGGCGACCGGCGGTGAAGTCGCCCGCATCCATGTCAAGGAAGGCGACACGGTCAAGCAGAACCAGTTGTTGATGGAAGTCTGGAATAAAGATTTAAAAGCCCAGCTCGAGCTGCAGGAAGCCCAAATCAGGGCCGACGAAGCCACTGCGGAACAAGTCTGCCAGCTCAAGGGCAGCGCCGAACGCGAGGCCCGGCGCATTTCCCTGCTGCAGCAGCACAATCAGATCGTCTCCGAAGAACAGGTCGACACCAAGGTGACCGGAGCCAAGGCCCAGCGCGCTTCCTGCCGGGCCGCCCAGGAAGCCGTTGCGGTCAGCCGGGCCAGCCGGAATGCGGTTCAGGCCGCCGTCGAAAAGACGCTGGTGCTGGCGCCCTTCGACGGCACCGTCGCCGAAATCAACGTCGAACTGGGCGAGTTCGTGACGCCTTCGCCGACCGGCATCGCTACGCTGCCCGCCATCGATTTACTCGACGTCAGTTGCCTGTACGTGTCCGCTCCGATCGATGAGGTCGATGCGCCGCAAATCAAGACCGGCATGCCGGCCTGCGTCTCGCTGGATGCCTTTCCCGACAAGCGCTGCTCCGGCTCGGTCAGCCGTATTGCGCCCTACGTTCTGGAAAAGGAAAAACAGGCGCGCACCGTCGAGGTGGAAGTCAAACTGACCGATCCCGGCGAGCTTCGGGATCTTTTGCCCGGTTACAGCGCGGACATCGAAATATTGCTCGCCAGCAAGCCCCGCGCGTTACGAGTCCCCGCCGAAGCCGTGCTGGAGCAAAACAAGGTCCTGGTGATGGAAGAGGACGGCTTGCTGGTGGAGCGCCGCTTTACCCGGGGGCTGGCCAATTGGAGCACCGTGGAGGTGCTATCGGGACTTCAGGCCGGCGACCGGGTGGTCCTGTCCGTCGGTCAGGAAGGCGTCCATGCCGGAGCTTATGCGGTAGCGAAAAATGATCCGGCTTGAAAATATCCACCGCTCCTTTCGGGTCGGCGAGCAAACGGTTCATGCGCTGAACGGTATCAACCTGACCATTGCCAAGGGTGAGTACGTTTCGGTTATGGGCCCCTCGGGCTCCGGCAAATCGACGCTTTTGAACATTATCGCCCTGCTCGATCAGCCCTCGTCCGGCCGTTATCTGCTCAACGGCGAACCGGTCACGCAGTTGAGCGACGATCAACTGGCCCGGGTCCGGCGCGAGCACATCGGCTTCGTATTTCAATTTTTTCATCTGATTCCCCGGTTGTCGGCGGCCGAAAACATCGAGATGCCGATGATCCTCGCCGGAATTCCCGCCCGGGAAAGAGCGCAACGGGTCGACAAGGCGCTGCGGGAGGTCAGTCTCGAAGACCGCGCCCGACACCGGCCGGATCAATTGTCGGGCGGACAACTCCAGCGGGTCGCCATCGCCCGGGCGATGGTCATGCAGCCTGAAATTCTGCTGGCCGATGAACCCACCGGCAATCTGGACAGCCAGTCCGGCAAGGAAATCGTCGAATTGCTGGAAAGCCTGAATCGGCAAGGCGTCACGCTGATCGTCATCACCCACGACCAGAAGCTGGGCGACCGGGCCGGCCGGCAAATCCGCATCATCGACGGACGGATCGTGTCGGGTTGAGCCCCCTTGCCGTGAAACCTGCCGGTAAAACCCAATGATAAGGACGAGGCCGTTATCCGAGCCTGACCCTCGGATCCACCAGCGTATAGGAAATGTCGGTCAGCAACAGGCCCAGGATATAGAGCACCGAACCCAGAAAGACCATCGCCCGAACGATGGCGAAATCCTGGCTGTTGATGGCGTCGATGGTATAACTGCCGAGGCCCGGAATGCTGAAAAAGGACTCCATGATCAGGCTGCCCATGAACAGCAGCGGCAGGATCACCACCACGCCGGTTAAAATGGGAATCATGGCATTCTTCAGGACGTGGCGCAGCAGCGTTCGCTGTTCGCTCAGCCCTTTGGCGCGAGCGGTGCGTACATAATCCTTTTCGACCTCTTCCAGAAACAAGGTTCGATACCAGCGGGCCCCGGAGCCGATCCCGGAAAAAACGCCGATCAATACCGGCAGCCAGAGAAACTTAAACGCAGCCAATCCCTGATCGTAACCGGAAATCGGTACCAGCTTGAGCACTTTGCCGATGACGAACTGTCCGCCGATGATGTAAAACAGCGACGAGACCGACATCAACATCACGCACAGAACAATGCCGCCGAATTCCAGATAAGTTTCCCGGAACAGCACCATCAACAGAGCGAAACCGATGTCGACCAGCAAACCGATCATCAGGGTCGGCAAGGCCAGGGCAAGACTGGGCCACATGCGCTGACGGATGTCGGCTCCGATATCGCGTCCGCTGTCGGAGATGCCGAAGCGAAACCAAAACAGCCCGACCGATTTCCGGTAAAAAATGGTATCGGTGATCTTGCCGGCACCTTGTTCTTCGGCGTTCCACAACAACGGCACCTCGTAACCGTGCTGCTGCTTCCAGTTGTCGATCGCCTCCCGGGTCACGTGCTTTTGCCCAAGCTGCATGCGGGCCATGTCGTCGGGGCTGTTGACGACGAAAAACAAAACAAAAGTCAGTACGTTCACTCCCATCAACAAAGGGAAGGCGTACAAGACCCGCCGGATCACATAATGCATCATGGCTGAATTTCCTGCTGGTTGAATGGGCGTCGCAGTCCGGAGGCCGCCGTTTGCCGGCTTCTTCGGCGATAACTTCGCACCGCCGGAATCAACGTCAAAACAAAGACGGCACCGACCAGCGCCACGGGCCAGAGCACGGGCTGATTCCATGCCTCTCTTTGTTTTTCCCTCAAAACCGGATCGATCCGGGTGTATTTGAGCCGATTATTCGCCATCAGATTCGGCTTGAGGTTAGTGTACCAGCCGTGAAACAGCGAGAACGCCTTGGGATGGAAACCGAACAGCCAGGGCGAGTCATGGCGGACGATGGCCTGCATTTGTTGAATGATCCGGAAGCGCTGTTCGTTATTGTCCATGTTGCGCATCGCTTCGAACAGACGGTCGAATTCCGGATTAAGATAATTCACCGCATTCTCGCCGCCGTATTTGACTTTGCCGTTGGGCCCGTATAGCAGGGCGAAAAAGTTTTCGGGATCGGGATAGTCGGCATTCCAACCCCAGACGAACAATTGCGCGTTGCCGGTCCGTATTTTTTGCTGAAAACGGTTGTAATCGGTTCCCCGAATCACCAGTTTGACGCCGATTTTTTCGAACTGCTTGCGGAACCAGCTCATGGTCGGCCGGTCGTCGACGCCCACGGCGGTGGTATCGAAATACAGGATCAACGGTTCTTTGGTTTTCGGATCGATGCCGTTGGCGTAACCGGCCTCGGCCATCAATTGCCGGGCCACGGCGATCGGTTTGCGCTGCGGCTTACCGTCCACCCAATCGTAAACCTCGGGATTGATCCCCGCCCGTCCCGGCTCATTGCCGAAAATACCCGGAGGCAACGCGCCTTGAGCGGCGACGCCGCGCCCGTTGCGGAAAATGGCGATGAACTCTTCGTAATCCACCGCGATGGCGATGGCCCGGCGCAATTTGCGGGCAGCTTCGGATTCGCCGCCGACGGTGGCGTCGAGCATGTTGAAGCCCATATAAAAAATCGACGTTTCCACCGAAGTATGCAGTTGAATCCCCTTTTCACGCATGCTCTCGGTCAGGGCGACGCCGCCGCTGCCGGTAAACTGGATGGCCTGATCGAAACTGTCGGAAGCGATGCCGGAAGCATCGTAATAGCCTTGCAGGAATTTGTTCCAGTAGGGTATGGTTTCCTTTTCCAGCATGAACACGGCTTTCTCGATGAAGGGCAGCGGTTTGCCGGCATCCTTCAGCAGGCCTTTTGGCGCATCCTCCGGCTCGCCCTCGGCAGGGTAGGTTTCATGATCGAACAACGGATTTTTCATCAACACCATGCGCCGGTTCGGGTTATTCTCGGCGAGAAAATAAGGCCCCGTACCGATGGGATACCAATCCAGGGTAACGTTTTTTTCGGACAAGCCCGGCTGTTCGTAAAACTCGACCGCCTCCCAGGGCATCGGTGCAAAAAAAGACATGGCCAGCCAATATAAAAATTGCGGGTATTTACCTTTGATCCGGATGCGGTAGCGGTAGCGGTCGAGCGCTTGCACGCCGGTCATCGTCTTGTTTTTAATGTCGCCGAGCGGGTGGCTCTCCGACTCCCCGGCAAATTCGGCAAATCCGACGATGTAGTTTTTCATGATTTCGGCGATCGGCGACTGATTTTTAGGATGCGCCAGCCTTTTAATTTGATAAACATAATCCTCCGCAGTCAGTTCCCTGGATCCGGTTTGTTCGAAGTCGGCCAGCGACTCGGTCGCATCGATCGCGTCTTTGCTCAAGTGATGATAGAGATAACCGCCCTGCGCATTTTTTGCCAGAGCCGGATGCGGCTGGAAACCGATCGAGGGCCGGATTTCGATCAAATAATCGGTAAAGGCAATTTTTTCCGCCGGAGCATCCTGGGCCAGCTTTCCGCCCGCCGCATCGTAATAAGCGATCTCCGGCATTTTGGCGGCCGTCAGCGGTACCAATTGGTACGGTCTTTTCAAATAATGGTATTGAAACGGCGGCTCGTAAATCTGAGCGATGAATACGTATTCGTCCTCACTGTAAGACTTTGCCGGATCCAGGTGCTTGGGCCGCTCCGAGAAGGATTGATACAACACCGGCCGGCGGCTCTCTTCCTCGGGATAGGGATTGTTCAACAGACCGTCGCCGCAACTCGTCAACAACGCGGCGAACAAAATCATCATAACCTTAGCGTTCCGGATTTTCATTGTGCGCTTTACCCATCAGCAATCTCTTTGTCGGCAAAATTGTTAAATTTGACAACGATGCCCGCCCATCGTTATGCTTCTTTTCTTTCCCGTATCGACAGAGGAGCAAGCCGCCGGTTCACCGGTTCCTTGCGATTGCAACCCCTTGTGGATCGAGACGGCACGTTGGATTCCATTTTATCGCGTTTGCATCGCCTTTTCGTTTTCAGCCTCGATCCCCGGCCGTTCCCGGAGAGGCAGGCAACCATCGCCCGATGCAAACGCGGCGAGTATAACAACAAAAGCACCAGGAGATCATAATGGGTTTTATGCAAGGCAAACGGGTCTTGATTGTCGGCTTGGCCAGCAATCGGTCCATCGCATGGGGCATCGCTCAGGCCATGCACCGGGAAGGCGCCGAATTGGCGTTCACCTTCCAGAACGAGAAGCTGCAAAGCCGCGTCCAGGAAATGGCCGCGGAATGCAATTCCAACATCACCGTCGAATGCGACGTCGGCCTCGACGAACACATCGACAACGTCTTTACCGAATTGGGCCGGCACTGGGACGGGCTGGACTGCATCGTGCATTCGGTCGCGTTCGCGCCGAGAGACGCGCTGGAGGGCGATTACGTGAACGCCACGACGCGGGACAATTTCCGCATCGCGCACGACATCAGCTCGTACAGCTTCACCGCTCTGGCCAAGGCGGGACGCGGCATGATGGCGGGACGCAACGGTTCGCTGCTGACCCTGACTTACCTGGGCGCGGAACGGGCCATCCCCAACTACAACGTCATGGGCGTCGCCAAAGCCAGTCTGGAAGCCAACGTACGCTATATGGCCGTGGCGTTGGGGCCCGAGGGCACGCGGGTCAACGCCATCTCCGCAGGCCCCATCCGCACGCTGGCCGCCGCCGGGATCAATAATTTCAAATCGATGCTCAGCAAGGCGGCCGACGCCTCGCCGTTGAAGAAAAACGTCACCATCGAGGAAGTCGGCAACGCGGCGGCTTTTTTATGCTCGGACCTGGCCTCCGGCATTACCGGCGAAATCACTTACGTCGATGCGGGCTACAATATTGCAGGCCTGGCCGCGGCCGGTTAAGTTTCGGCCGGACTGCCCAAAAAGAAAGGGAGCTCAAGGCTCCCTTTTTTATGCGCCGTTAAAACGCCTTATTCGCTTTTCGCCGCCCCGGGCTGCGAGTGTACCGTGATGTCGGTATCCTCTTCCAGGGTGCCCAGCAAGGCATCGAATTCGGTCTGCCCGAAGGCTCTGGCGATATTTTTTCTGGCCAGATCCATTCGCTTCTTATCCTCTTCGGTCATGACTCCCGGAGTCACCTTGAAAAGGCTGGCCACCACCTGCTCGCCCGCCGGCAACGCCGCCACCAGCACGGTCGGCTTGTCGCCGACCGGCTTGGCGGCCTTGAATACGGCATCGCTCAAAGGCTCCGGCACGCTCGTGTCGTTTCGCGACAAACCGGTCAGTTTCCTGATCTCCAGCTTGTTCTCCGCCGCCACCGCCGGCAGGGACTCGCCGGCCTGCAGGCGCGCCTTTATTTTCTGCGCCTTGTCCACCGCCTGCTGCCTGGCTTTTTCAGACAGCAAGGTATCGGCCACTTCCTGTTTGACGCTAGCCAAATCTCGGACCGAAGCCGGTTTGTGCTCCAGCACCCGGAGTACGACCAGCCGCTCCGGGCTGATTTCGATGGGCGTGCTGTTATTGCCTTGCAATACCTCTTCCGAAAAAGCGGCTTCGCGGACTTTCGCCTCGCCGGCAATCCCCTCGCCCTTGTCTTTGGTAAACAACGGCGACTGCTTGACGGCAAGATTCAACTCTTTCGCCACCGAATCCAGATTGTCCGGGTTTTCGTAACTTTTCTCGGCCAGCTTTTCTCCGGCTTCATAGAATAAATTTTCCGCTTTGGATTTCTGATAGGCTTTGGCGACCTCGCCTTTGATCGCCTCGAACGGCTTGGTCTCGCCGGGCACCAGCTCGGTCACTTTGATCAGATGATAGCCGAAGGAGGTCTTTACCGGCTCGGACACTTCGCCCGCCTTCAATGCCATGGCCGCCTCTTCGAACGGTTTTTCCATGACTCCGGGAGTCAACAGGCCCAGATCCCCGCCTTTTTTAGCCGTTAACTTGTCATCGGAGACTTCTTCCGCCAGTTTGGCAAAATCCTTGGTTTCGAGTTCTTTTTTGGCCTTTCGGGCTTTTTCCAGCGCGGTTTTATCATCGGTCTTATCGTTGACCGCAAACAGGATGTGGCTGATTTTTCTTCGTTCGGGCGTGCCGTACTGGTCTTTTTGCTCTTCGTAGTAAGCTTTGAGTTTGTCGTCCGTTACTTCGACTTTTTTCGCCACCTCATCCAGCGTCAGTTCGACATAGGCAATCGAAACCTGTTCCGGTGTTTTGTATTGGTCCTGATGCTGTTGATAATAGGCCGTTATCTCCTGCTCCGAAGGCTGTTCGGTCAACTTCGGCATCGCCACCGTCACATACTCGACGTCCCGTTTCTGATTCTGGATTTTGAAGAAACTTTCCAGATCGTATTGGGTGGCGAAGCTGCTGTCGGTAATGCTGCGCTGGAACTGTTCCATCGTCAGCGCGTTCTTGATCCGGTTGACGAACTCCGGAGACGAGATCCGCTGTGAGCTGAGCAGCGATTTATAGCGTTTTTCGTCGAACTTGCCGTCGACCTGGAAATAGTCCAGGCTACGAATATAATCCCGGGCAACGGCATCGCTGGTCACCAGGCCCTGTGCATGAACGTACTGCAACAGGACTTCGTCCTTGATCAGCTTATCGAGCGCCTGAGCTTTTAAAGTGGCCTCATCGATTCCAAGTCCTCGCAGGTTCTGGCTGTATTGTTCATAAGCCTGATTGACGTCGCGCTGATAGAAATCCTTGTCGCCTACCGAGGCTACGGGCGCTTCCTTGCCGGTATCCAGATAGTTTTGAATGCCCCATAAGGCAAAGGGAATACAGATCATTAACAAGATGGCCCATGCGAAAGCCCCTTGCGCCTTTTCTCTAATTGTCGTCAGCATATGCTCGGTCCTAAAAAAACAAATTGCAATTAGCAAAACCGGAGTAAAAAAAAAGCCCCGGACCAGACGGCACGGGGCTTTTAATTTGGCGGAGCGGACGGGGCTCGAACCCGCGACCCCCGGCGTGACAGGCCGGTATTCTAACCAACTGAACTACCGCTCCAAAGTCTGGTGGGTGCTGAGGGGTTCGAACCCCCGACCCTCGCCTTGTAAGGGCGATGCTCTCCCAGCTGAGCTAAGCACCCGACTAAAGAGCACTAGTTTACAGCATCTTTTAAAGATTTGCCAACTTTAAATGAAGGAATTTTTGCTGCCTTGATTGTAATTTCTTCTCCGGTCTGCGGATTACGGCCTTTCCGCTCGGCTCTACCTTTAACGGAAAAGGTTCCAAAACCCACCAATGTGACGGAATCATCGTTCTTTAATGCCTCTGTCACAGCACTGATAAAACCATCCAAAGCTCTTCCAGCATCCGCTTTTGTCAATTCAGCCGACGCTGCGATAGCATCAATCAGTTCCGATTTATTCATTATTCCCCCTTAGGAAGTCAATTTTAATTTTGTATTGGCAATAACCCGCTTGAGTCAATCTATCCTTATGCGCGATCACAAACTACACAAGAAAGTGTTATTAAATCAATAGCAACAAATCAGGTCAAGCACTAACCCGAAGAGACTCCGATTTTTTCTGCAATCTTCCGAAAAAGGAATGAGCCTAGACTCCTGAATCAATGCGCCGTCAACCCCTGATTTTTGATTTTAACCGCCTCCATCTCGGCTTTGGCTTGCTCCTCGGCAGCTTTTTTCAGAGCCGATACCGGCATGTACTGCAAAGCCACTTCCAGCACCTCGTCGATCCAGTGAACGGGCTTGATAACCAGATTTTGCTTGATGTTTTCCGGTATTTCAACCAGATCTTTCTCATTTTCCGCCGGAATCAAAACCGTGGAAATGCCGCCCCGGTGAGCCGCCAGCAGTTTTTCCTTCAAGCCGCCGATCGGCAATACCTCGCCGCTCAGAGTGATCTCGCCGGTCATGGCGACGTTGGCGCGAACGGGGATTTTCGTTAATGCCGAGATGATGGCCGTGCACATGCCGATGCCTGCGCTCGGGCCGTCCTTGGGCGTCGCCCCTTCCGGAACGTGGATGTGAATATCGTTTTTCTGGAACTGCTCGCTGTCGATGCCGAGCGCTTCCGCCCGGCTCCTGACGACCGTCATCGCGGCTTCGATGGACTCCTTCATCACGTCGCCGAGCTTGCCGGTCGAGGAATGCTTTCCTTTGCCGGGAATGACCGCCGTCTCGATGGTCAACAGTTCCCCGCCCACTTCGGTCCAGGCCAGCCCGGTCACTTGCCCGATTTGATCCTGTTCTTCGGCCAGGCCGTAGCTGTAACGCTTTACCCCAAGATAGGCATCCAGATTTTCCGGCGTGATCTCGATTCGGGCACCCTTCGGCTCCAGTAACAGACTCTTGACGACTTTCCGGCACACTTTCGAAATATCGCGCTCCAGGTTCCGGACGCCCGCTTCTCTGGAGTAATAACGGATCATGGCGCGAACGGTGGCTTCCGGAATCTCGATTTCATGAGGCTGCAAGCCGTTGTTCCGGATCTGTTTCGGAATCAGGTAACGCAGGGCGATATTGATCTTTTCGTCTTCGGTATACCCCGACAGGCGGATGACTTCCATCCGGTCCAGCAGGGCCGGGGGAATGTTCATCGTGTTGGCGGTCGCAACGAACATGACGTCGGACAGATCGAAGTCGACTTCGAGATAATGGTCCGAAAAGGTGTGATTCTGCTCCGGATCCAGCACTTCGAGCAAGGCGGAAGCCGGATCGCCGCGAAAATCGGCCGCCATTTTATCGATTTCGTCGAGCAGAAACATCGGATTGCGGGTTTTGATCTTGGCCAGGTTCTGCAGAATTTTTCCGGGCATCGAACCGATGTAAGTCCGCCGATGGCCGCGAATTTCCGCCTCGTCGCGCACGCCGCCGAGCGCCATGCGCACGTATTTCCGGTTGGTTGCTCGGGCAATCGATTCGCCCAGCGAAGTTTTACCGACCCCCGGAGGTCCGACCAGGCATAAAATGGGGCCCTTCAACTGCTGCACCCGCTGCTGCACGGCCAGATATTCGAGAATGCGCTCTTTCACTTTTTCCAGGCCGTAGTGCTCCGATTCCAGAACCTGTTCGGCTATTTTCAGATCATGCCGGACTTTCGTCTTTTTCTTCCAGGGCACGCTGACCATCCATTCGATGTAGTTGCGCACCACGGTCGCTTCGGCCGACATCGGCGACATCAGCTTGAGCTTGTTCAGCTCCGCGGTCGCCTTGGCATTGGCTTCTTTGGACATACCGGCTTTTTCGATTTTCCTCTCAAGCTCTTCAATTTCATTGGGCGTATTTTCCATTTCTCCCAACTCTTTCTGAATCGCTTTCATCTGCTCGTTGAGATAATATTCCCTTTGATTTTTCTCCATCTGCTGCTTTACCCGGACGCGAATCCGTTTTTCCATCTCCAGGAGATCGACTTCGCCTTCCATGTAGGTCATCAGATGTTCCAGCCGCCGGGCAATATCGGCATTTTCCAGAACACCTTGTTTTTCATGAATTTTCAGCGTCATATGCGCGGCTATGGTGTCGGCCAGCCGGCTCAGGTCGTCGACTCCGGACAACGCATTCAACACCTCGGGCGGAATCTTGTTGTTCAGTTTGACGTATTGGTCGAACGAGCTGACGACCGTCCGCTGCAGGACCTCCTGCTCTTGCGGCGAAATCCCCAAAACTTCTTCAAGAGCTTCCACGGCAGCCGAATAATATTTCCCGGTTTCCTTGTAGCTCAAAACCTTGCTGCGAAGATTGCCTTCCACCAAGACTTTTACCGTTCCGTCAGGAAGCTTGAGTAATTGCAGAATATTGGCCAGCGTACCGACTTTGTACAGATCTTCAAAATCCGGCTCATCAACGTCCGCTTCTTTTTGCGCGACCAGCAAAATTTGCTTGTTGTCCTTCATCGCGGCTTCCAAAGCATCAATCGATCTTTCCCTGCCGACAAACAAGGGAATGACCATGTGCGGATACACTACGACATCCCGAAGCGGCAATACCGGGATAAACACATTTTTCTGTTGCAATTCTGTCATTTTCTGCGCTTCCATAACTGGAACCCTTCATATACTGTATTTGGAATATTTATTATGGGGTCACTGGCAAAAATAGCAAGGATTGATTCCCCGATACTTTGAATTTTGCCCGTGGTCTTGATGGCTTCGGCATCGTCTCGAAAAAATCCGTAAGCCGCGTGGCCGTCGTTGATCAGGATAAAGCCGGGCGAATCCTTCAGACCGGATTCGCCTTGGTTATCCTATGACAAGCGTTGCCGCGTCAAGATTCGATAGCCGGCATTAAAAACGGCAAAAAATACCCCTTCGTTGCCGGTCAATTCTTTCCGGAGGTTCGACCACCGGCTTGTCTTCCTGCAATGGACTCGGGAACCTTACCGGCACGGCAGGGCTCTATGAAGACAAATTCGCGAAGATTTTCAGTTCGAACACCTGTACAGCGTTTTAGATTCATCCGGAAACAAAGCACCAAAATGATCATAAAATAAAAACCGAAGATAAAAATGCGGACCCCAGCGCTTTCAACCTCGTCTGCTCAATCTGTCGGTGAACGTATAAAAACCCAATAACTGACCCCGGAGTCACCAGATGAAACGGTATTTGTTCATTTCCGCCATTTTACTGTTGAGCGCCTGCTCCACCCTGCCGCCGGCCATCAAGAATGCGCCTGCCGTCGACGTCTCGTACCCGCAGGCCAGCGCCGACATCAACAGCTATAAAAATATCCCGATCCGCTGGGGCGGCGTGATCATCGACCTGCAAAACGAGCAGGCTTACAGCCTGTTGCAGGTTTTGTCCTATCCATTGAACAGTAACGGGCGCCCTTCGACGGATGAACCGTATCAAGGGCGCTTCCTGATTAAAACGTCCGAATTTCTGGATCCGGCCGTGTACGTCAAGGGGCGGGAAGTGACCGCCGCCGGCGTTCTTAAAGGCGACAGCGAGCAGCGAATCGGAAATAAAACGCTCAGACTGCCCCTGATGGAAAGCACCGTTCTACATTTATGGCCGGAATACGACGTGAACCGTTATTATTACGGCGGTTACGGCTATTATCCTTATTACTGGGGCGGCTATTACGGTTACAGCCCTTATTACTGGGGCTGGGGCGGCCTCTACCGGCCTTTTCCTCCCTATTAAGGGAGAAATCCGTCCACATCGGGACAGTTTCCGGCCTTAAGCCGCGTTATTGTGAGAACTCGATCTCGTAGCCGGTAAATTTGCGGATGTTGACGACTCCGGAGTCCAGTATCAGATACTGGCCTTTAATGCCGTGCAGAACGCCCGAAATCTCCGGAGTCTTGTCGAAATTCAAGGCGGAAATCTTGACCGGATAGTTGTCCACCGGAAAATGGAGCTCCACCGGCTTCTCCCCGGACAAGAACTCCACGTCTCCGACGCCGAAACGCTGGCTGATGGCGGCCAATTCGGCTTCGCAGCAAGCCGTCAATTCATCGCGCTTTTTTTCCAGATCCACGGTCTCGACCTGATTCTTCAGCATCTGCTGCCAACTCGTTTTATCGCTGACGTGTTGGCCGATGACCGCCTCGATCAAACCGGAAATATGGCGTGAAGCCACCTTGAAAATAGGCAGGGCCTGCACCGCCCCCTGATCGATCCAGCGCGTCGGCACTTGCGACTGACGGGTAATGCCGACTTTGATGCCGCTGGAATTGGCGAGATAGACGATGTGGGGCTGAAAGCAGAAGGTCTGGCCCCATTCGGGCTCTCGGCAGGTGCCCGCTGCAAAATGGCAGATTTCGGGCTTCACGATGCAGCGGTCGCACTCGGCCGACTTGATGAAACAAGGATAACAGTAACCCTGGTTGAAACTTTTTTTCGTCGACCTGTTGCAGCGGACGCAAATTATTCTGCCGGTATGTTTCAGCCGGACCGGTTTTCCGATCAATGGATTCATTTCGATGCTCCGGCCGCTCAATTGCAGGGTGTACTGCACCGGCCGATCCAGCGCGGCGTTCATTTTGGTTAAATTGCCCAGCATATCCATCTCCTCAGATTTTTTTATAGCCGTCGCTGTTACCGCCCACCCAGCGTTCCTGCTCCGACTGGAGCCGCTCTTTTTTCCAGAACGGCGCTTTCGATTTCAACGCTTCCATGATGTAGCGGCTGGCGTCGAAGGCATCGCCCCGGTGCGCCGCCCATACCGAGACCAGCACGATCGGTTCGTTCGGCCGAATCTCGCCGACCCGGTGCACCACCAGAGCATCAAGAATCTGCCAGCGCCGGGAGGCGTCGCCGACGATGTTCTCCAGTTCTTTTTCGGTCATGCCGGGGTAATGCTCCAGCGTCATGCCCAGGACGCCGTCGCCTTCATTGAAATCGCGCATGGTGCCGATAAAAATACCGGTTGCGCCGAATTTTCCGAATATCCCGGCCGAAGCCTCCTGGTACAGGCGCGCCTCGTTCCACGGATCGAAGCCTTCTTCACAGATTTTTACCTTCATTTGGCGCCTCCGGTAACCGGCGGGAAAAAAGCCACCTCGTCGCCGTCCCGGACAACGCTGTTCCATTCCGCATAATTCATGTTGATCGCCACCAACGTATTGTCGGGCACGGCTTTATCCGGCATGCACAACCGCCATACGTCACGGGCAGTCAGGTTTTCAACGGGGGCCAGAACGTCTTCCGGGCGCCCGGCCTTTTCTTTTAAACTGGCAAAATAGCGGACTTTAATTGACATGCTTGATCAGGCAATGATAAAAATTCGGGTTTTATGATGCGGCCCTGCTTTAAAAGGCCGTTCGCTAACCCTTCAAACTCTTTATTGTACCGAATTGTGACGCACACACCACACTTTAACCGGGCCGGGGAGGCCGTCATGATCGATGTAGGCGAGAAAGCCGTGACCGAGCGCACCGCCGTCACGGAAGGCTACATCGAAATGAAACCGGCCACGCTGCAATTGATCCTCGCCGGCAACCATAAAAAAGGAGACGTGCTGGCGGTCGCCCGAATCGCTGGCATCATGGCCAGCAAAAAAACGGCCGAGCTGATTCCGCTGTGCCATCCCCTGCCCATTACCCATGTGGAAATCAATTTGACCGCGGAAACCGAAAAAAATCGCATTCGCTGCCAAAGCACCGTTAAAACCGTTGCCCAAACCGGCGTGGAGATGGAAGCCCTGACAGCGACTCAGATCGCTCTGCTGACGATCTACGACATGTGCAAGGGCGTGGACCGCGGCATGGTCATCCAGTCGGTACGCTTGCTGGAAAAAGCGGGCGGCAAATCGGGACACTGGCAGGCACCGGAAGAAACCGCCCAGGATTTCAGGCAAGGCCGTTAAGATCATTAAGATAGGAGGAGACAAGACAGGGACAAGACGGAGCGATTCAAAGTCAAGATACGGCCAACTAAACCGGGAGCCGGATAACTTTTACCAACTCGTTCGCAATTGCATCGGCCGTTTTTTATCGAATATAATCGTGTTTCAAGCTTTTCCAAGCACCGCCGTCAGCCGGTTGCGGCCGGCTTCCATTCCTGTCTTATCCTCAGACGCTTACCCAATTACAGCAGAGAACTCCATGCCGATGACCATCAAAGAACTTGCCGATTTATGCGGAGCCCGAATCGAAGGAGGAGACTCTTCAGTCAGCCTACTATCGGCCGCCGACATTACCTCGGCCAAACCCTATCAGGTTACCCAACTGACAAATAGCCGGTACGTTCCTTATCTCAAGGAGACCGGAGCTTCCGCCTGTTTTGTCGCCGAAGGGTTTGCCGTAGACGCCAAACCTGAAAATCTGGCGTTGCTGGTCTGCCCCGACCCCGAAATCAGCTTTATCAAAGCGGTTAAATTGCTTCATCCGGACAGAGAATACGGTCGATTCATCGCACCCCAGGCCGTCCTGGAAGAAAACGTCAAGCTCGGCGACAACCTCTTCATCGGTCCTTACGCCGTGATCGGAGAAAATTCCGGCATCGGCGACAACACTCAAATTCTGGCCGGAAGTTATATCGGCAGGAATGTAAGCATCGGAAGAAATTGCCGGCTTCATCCCTACGTCGTCATCTACGACGACGTCCAAATCGGCGACAACGTCATCATTCATTCGGGCGCCATTATCGGCGCCGACGGATTCGGTTACAAGTTCAGGGATCATGCCCACGTCAAGGTTCCGCAAGTAGGCAACGTGGTCATCGAAGACAATGTCGAAATCGGAGCCAATACCTGCGTTGACCGCGGCGCACTGGGCAGCACCACCATCGGATACGGCAGCAAAATCGATAATCTGGTTCAGATCGGGCACAACAACAAGGTCGGCAAGCACGTCATCATGTGCGGACAAACCGGCGTGTCGGGCTCCTGCCATATTGAAGACTATGCGATCCTGGCCGGCAGTTCCGGTATTGCCGACCACGTCACGATCGGTAAAGGCGCGGTGGTCATGGCGCGTTCCGGCGTCGCCGGCAATATTGCGGCGGGTACCCAGGTATTCGGCAGCCCGGCAAAGGAAAAGAAAATAGCCTATAAGGAACAGGCCGCCATCAGTAAGCTGCCCGAGTTGCTGAAGAAAATCAAACTGCTCGAAGAAAAAATTCAAAAGCTCGAGCAAGGTGAAAAATAAACCTTGCAAACGACCGGCACGAACCGGACGTTCGAGCCATAAATACGAAGCTAATCAATGCTTCGAGGAGTTTCTAGCCGAGAGAAGTCTTGCCGTCGACGGCAAAGCACGACGAGGAATGATGCAGGACTTACCGGCATTCATTTTCACCGGTCCAGTTACGCGTAAATAAAAAAAATCGATTGCAAATTGGCCTATCTGTACTTGACGTCCAACTCAACAATCGAGCGACCAATGACTGTAGAGAAAACCGGCGAAAATTGAGGAGGGGGAGTTGATCTAATTAAAAAAGAAACTCCCCGACGGCTTACTACCATCGGGGAGCATTTTTTTAGTTTCCTTCGGTACCAGTTACGTTGCTGGTAGATCTTTTTTCTAATTTTGCGAAAACTTCGGCATTACTTTGAGCAACAGCGCCGCTTTCCAAATGTTTCATTTCGTCTTTCTTCAACAATACAACCAGAAGAATAATCGAAGCGATGCAAACTCCAACGATTATCCATGTGTTATCTTTTTCTTGTGCTTCAGCCATTTTTAAATCCTCTATAGTTATTAAAGTTATATTAATGTTTAAGCCCCTCTCCTCAAAGGAGCAACTCAGAAAATATTTTTTATGAGTTGGTTGTCGAATTAATTTTAAACAACGATGTAATTTTTATCATGAGATAAGGCTCTATGTCAAAACTATAGATAAAAAAAAATTCAAAAATCCTCATTTCTTTTCTTCAGCCCGCAGAGAACGGCTTGAGCGCATGCGCCGGCGCGATCGCTTAAGTTACTGATAGAAAATGACAATATCTTGATAAGAAAGCGAAACCTGGCCGCGGCCTCCAATTCAAGGCGCTATTCCTCTCTCTGCCCGGAACCAGTCTTCGGAAGGAAGCCGAAGCCGCCAAGTTTTCCGCCATCGGCCAGCTTCTGAAAGTTTCCGACGCTTCTTCGGGCAACCATGGCCGCCAAAGCTCAGGCCAGAACTTAAGAACTAAACGCTGCCGAAATTGCCCAATCAGGGCGCGCCGCAGCTTGTTGCCGATTGCAGAGTAATGCCGGGATGTTTTTTTTGCAGAAGCGTCAAACGTTCCGCCACTTGCCTTCCTCCTGCAATCAAAACATATTTCCGCTCTTGATTTCTATATCTCGGCATGACTTCGGCATCGATTCCTTTTGCTCGAAGCTGTTCTTTCATGACCACCGCTTTTTCTTCCTTTTTAAACACGCCCAGCGCTATTCCGCCTTTTTCCTCTCCTTCCGTCATTTTCCATACGTCGGCAAATCCCAGGCCCTTCAGCATTTTCAGATTGGCATCGCTTTGCTCCGGTGTTTCCGCCGCGGGTTGATAAACCAGATAATCGCCGACGGCTTGCCCCGGCCGGGACTGAATCTGTAGCCGGGCATTGACTGCCGTCAACTGCCTGCGCCATTCATTCAACAGTTTCTCATCGGTGAAAGGCCCGGCTTCAACACAAACGTGCCCTTCCGTGCGCTCCTCTCCGACACGATCTTCGGCTGCGGAATTTTCACCGTTGGCCAAGACGGGCTCCTTTCGAAGCACTTCCGATCCTGAGCCGGTAAACGGATGTTCGACATTGAGCGGTGCCCTGCCCTCATTCGCACTATCGGCCGTTTCTCCAGTTGCGGCGCGGTTTTGCCCAGCACCGGAATCTATGCCTTGATGGTCTGCAATTTCGGCCGCCGCGGCTGTCTCCCGGCCGGCAGGAAGAGGCTCGTTCAGTTCGTCGGCCAGCACAATCGACTCCTGTACGGGGATGCCGGGCGTTTGGGTTCGTTCTGCAACCTGTTGCACCGCATTCCTGTGGTATTCCCACATGAAGAATGCCACATTTGCCAACGCCACGAAAAAGAAAACCGCTTTCATACCGCTTCTTCCAGAACAATAGCCAGCCCGCGGAAGACCAAATCGGAATCCACCACCACCCGGTAAGCCAGATGTCCGGCCACTCGTTCAGCATCGCCTCCGGTTAATATCAACAGGCTATTGCCGGGTTGCGCGGCAAAAACGTGTTCGATCAGGCCGATGGCTGCCGTCAATACTCCACTGTCAATCGCCGCTTCGGTATGGTTTGCCGGCCCCGGATCATAACGGGCGTCGTCGAATTTTAACGCCGCCGTACTGGCCGCAAGCGATTGTTTCATCAATCTCAGGCCCGGGCAGATTAGGCCGCCTTGATGGCGGCCATGGTCATCGAGCAAATCCACGGTGATGGCCGTGCCGCAATCGACGATACAAGCCGGCATAGAATAGTAACAGTGGCGCACGGCGATTAACGACAGCCAGCGGTCGGCACCCAGCTTTTCGGGCTGCAAATACGCATTGGTCACGCCAAACGCATCGGCTTGCGAGCGGATTCGGGTGATTTTCGCGCCGGGCCAGAGCTCAAGTGCGGCCTTGCAGACAAGCTCCGCGGTGTTTTCCGCGCCGACGCAGGAAACGGCTATCCGCCCCGGTGGAGGTACGCTTTGCCAGAGTTCTTTCAGTCGCTCTTCACTGAGTTGCGAATTGGCCAGGAAGTCTCCGGGAACGAGACGATCCGCCTCGGTCATTGCCCACTTCAAGCGAGTATTGCCGATATCCACCAGTAAATTCATAAGAGGGGACTGCTGAAGCTTAACTCGCCGGAAGCGAACGATTGAACGGTTCCGTCGGGACGCTTCATCAATAATAAACCGTTGTCGTCGATGCCCTGCACGACGCCTTCATAGCGGTGGTGGCCGACAAATACGGCGGCAAATTGATTCATCAGGCAGTCGTAGCGCCGCCATTCGTCCAGATAGCCGCCGATACCGACGGACTCGTAGACATCCAGTACCGCAAACAGGTTATTGATCAATTGGCCTGCCAGAGGGTTTCTGCGCAATCGGCTTTGGCCGGTCGCTCTGCTCAAGTCCGTCCAGGCCTGATCAATCGATTCGGCTTCCTCCTCGGTCAAATACAAATTGAGCCCCAAGCCGATGACCGCTGCGCAAGGCCCCTGATTTTCTCCGGAAACCTCGATCAGGATGCCTCCCAATTTTTTATCCCGACAATAAATATCGTTGGGCCATTTCAGGCCGATGCCGGGGACGGAATAATGCTTCAACGTTCTTATCGCCGCAACGCCGACGGCCAGACTCAATGCGGAAATGGCCGCGGGCCCTTGTTGAAATCGCCAGAGAATCGAAACATAGATGTTATTGCCGTAGGGGGATACCCAGCATCTTCCCCGCCGTCCCTTGCCGGCCGTTTGCTGCTCGGCAAAACAGACCACGCCCGACGGCGCGCCCTTATGCGCAAGCTCGTTTAAATAACTGTTGGTGGAAGGAATCTGGTCATGAATCTCCAGCGAAGCAAGCAAAGCCCTGCTTTTTTCATCAAGAAATTCACCGATCTGGGCATGATCCAGCAATTCCAGAGGTTTCTCCAGCCGATACCCCCTGCCGCTGACGGCCGCATGCCGAAGACCGATTTCGGTGAGAAAGGACAACTGTTTCCAGACAGCCGAACGCGTGACGCCGACTTGATCCGCCAGTTCGGTTCCGGAATGAAATTCTCCGTCGGCCAGAATGGACAGCAATTTTTTTTGTTTTTCGGAAATAATCACGAAGATAAACTCTATAATTTGACTGCATCCGGAATTTGGCAACAAAAATGGCCCGAATGAAACAGAAATCGGGCTCGATGCCGAACCGCAGCGGTGAAAAACGGCCCAAAAATCAAGCCGTCTAAAAATCTACAACTTCTTCTTTTTGGCCTTGATTTGCTGAATTTGCCTTTTTACCAGATGTTGGATCAGCAAGTCGCGATCCTGTTCCCTCATACTGATGAAATCGGCGCTGATCAGATACGGCGAACCGCCGGGACTTTCAGGCTCCAGCGTGCATTGAACGACTCTACCGCAAGTCACCATCAGCACCCGAAAAGAGAGCAGCATCAGCCGAAGCTCCAGAAACCTCTCCGGCTCGATGGCTTTATCGCTGTGAAACGCCAGACCTGAAGCGCTTAGGTTAATGGCCCGGGTATTTTTTTTATCCTCCGGATTGATCTGAAGCATGACGGACTGAGCAATCAGATCGATTTTGCTGTCGAGCAATTTCAGCAAAGGGGTGACGTCGGGATGGCTTTTTTCCATCCTGTGCAGCAATTTCCCGGTTTCCTCGGAGATACTGTCCAGCAACGAAGACAGAGTACACTCATTTAAAATGTTGTGAGCGTTCTGGCTGGATTCGGTCACGTCCTGTTCGTCTATGATTCTGTAATTCAGTTCGACCGTATCTTCGATACGAAAATATTGCCGCCTATTTTCAGCCCTGACCATATTCTAATTATGCTCTTCTATTTAGATTTTTTAATGATACCGTCTGCGATTAAATTCGGATTCGCGGAAAAACTGTCCGATCGTGCGGAAAAAGGATAACAAATTCTTGTATGGCGCGGTCTGCAAATGCCATTCGGCCATAACACGGAAAGCCTATTGTTTGACGAAAATATCGTTCAACTCCGTCAAAACTCTGTAAAATTCAAAATGCATGCCGGCCAATATCGCTTCCGCGTTTTGCAGTTTATTTTGCTGCCCAGCTTGTTCCAACATATAACATCGTGAAGAAAGCTCTTTCGCACCGACATTGGCGCTGATCGATTTCAAGCTATGGGCCAGCTTGCGCACCTGGTCCGCGTCATTACTTTCGATGCTCAGTTGCAACGATTTAAACGTCTGCTCGGCGTTTTGCTGGAATACCTGCTTTAAGTGCCCCATAAACTCGATATCGTTCGGGTCGTCGAAATTAAAATTCTGAAGAAGAAAGCTGAGATCGATCGCCGAACCCTGACTGCTCGATTCGACCGTATTCCGGGCAGGCGCGGCAATCGAACGGGACGGCTCTGCCCCGACCATCATGCGTTCCGGCAACCATTTTTGCAGTACTCCATTCAAATCCTGGCGCGTGAAAGGTTTGGTCACCCATTCATCCATGCCGACCGCCAGACATTTCGCTCTATCTTCCGCCAAAGCATGCGCCGTTAAAGCAATCACCGGTATGGGCGTCCGGACTCTTTCTTCGGACTCACGGCGCCTGATCGCCATAGTGGCCTGATAACCGTCCATCACCGGCATCTGGCAATCCATAAAAACGAGATCGTAGTGTTCGCGCTGTAATTCGTCGACCGCTTCCAGGCCGTTATTAACGATCTTGACCTGACAACCGAGACTCTCCAGCGCTCTTTTGGCCAACAACTGATTGGCGGGATAATCTTCAGCCACCAACAGACGTGCGCTGAACCGGCAATCAGCCACAAAATGGGTTTCCGCCGGCACGGCTGCCTTTTTTTCGAGTTCAACCCAGAACCAGAAAGTGGCTCCTTTACCCGGCTGACTGGTCACTCCGATGTTGCCTTCCATCAAGGTCACCAACTGTCTGGCAATGGCCAGACCCAGTCCCGTGCCTCCGAATACTCGGGTCATGGAGCCGTCGGCCTGAGAGAAGGCATCAAAAATCAGCGCCTGTTTATCTTCTTCAATGCCGATTCCGGTATCGCTTACTTCGAATAACAGACGGACTTTGCTCTCCGACAGGATCGGATGACTGGAAACTCTTAAAGTCACTTCTCCCTGCGCGGTAAATTTAATCGCATTGCTGAGCAGGTTGACCAGGATCTGGCTCAGCCTCAGCGAATCGCCCTCGACACAAGCCGGTAATTCGGAATGAATCAGACGGTAACCGAGACCTTTGACTTTTGCCTGGTTTTCGAACAGGTAAAAACTCTTTCCGATCATCTGATTGCAATCAAAAGGATGATAATCGAGAACGAATTTTCCCGACTCGATCTTGGAGAAATCCAGAATGTCGTTGATGACCCTAAGCAATAATTGAGCCGACTGCTGCACAATTTCTACGGAATGTCGCTGCTCCTGCGTCAGGTCGCTTTCCGATAAAAAATCGATCATGCCCAACACCGAATTCATCGGCGTTCGGATTTCATGGCTCATATTGGCTAAAAACTGGGATTTTGCCCGGTTAGCCATTTCAGCTTCTTCTTTTGAAGCCAGAGCATCCGCCACCGCCAGCTTAAGCACCTCATTTTTTTTCGAAAGCTCGGCCGTTCGCGCGCCCACCTGAAATTCCAGGTCGGCACGATGTTTGTCCAGCATTTCGTCCCGCTGCCGAATTTCAGCCAGCATGTCGTTGTAAACATCGATCAACTGGCCAAACTCGTCATTGCGGGTTTTTTCCACCCTGGTCGTAAATTTTTTCTCGATGGCCACCGCCTTCATGGCCTGCATTAATTCCAGTACCGGCGTTGAAAATATGCGTTGCAGCCGGGCCGAAACCAGCAGAGTTGAAAAGAGGGTAAATAAAACGATCATCCCGATAATTCGGTAAAATTGAAACAAAAACGTATTCAATCGGCTAAGATCGTCCACTAAATGAAGAACGCCGACGAATTCGTTGTCGATGAGAATGGGATGAAAAAGATGAAGCTGACCGTAACGGTCGTAGAGGGTCAGTTCCGAAAAGGGAGCTTCGCTGGGCCTGTTTGCCGTCAAACCGAATGGGCTCTTATACCATCCGCCCACTTTGCTGACGAGGGACGGCGCCGGCGCCATGCCTTCGATGGATGCAATTTCTTTTTTCACGAGCCGGATAATTTGCCTGCCGGCAAGTCTCTCCACTGCCCGGTAAGAAGTTTTGTATTCGGCGAAAACGGCCCCTTCGTCTTTATATAAAAAAGCCGCCACGACCTCCGGCTGGGTTCTTAGCATGCTCAGAGTCTGCTCGGCGGACTGGTAATCCACAAAAACCAACGCGACCGAACTGTTCCAGGAAACCATGTCCGCCAGCGAGGACAAGTTCCGCTCCGTTTCCTGTTTGCGGGTAATGTATTCGTTAATAATAATGGCAGAAGCAACCACCAATAAAGCCAGCAAGGAAGCCGCGCCAATAATCAGCATCAGCTTGTAGCGGATGGACGCGTCACGAAAGCTGATTTTCATTCCTCATCATTACCTGTATTTTTCACATTAATAATGGATGTCAATGCTAAAACTCGGGAACTGATTTTAATGCCTGACCTTGTCACTGCTTCCAGATTGACCTGAATATGTATCTTTCCGTCTTCCAATGCTAGATTGACCAAGCCTCCCCGCTCTAAAAAATCATCCCGTTCTCCGATAGTGAGCGCGGGCTGCCCCTCTATAAGGGAAAGCACTTGAATCAGGGCGGTTTCCTCCAATTCGCTCACATAGATCATGTTGCATTGATCCAGGTGGACCGGGTCGTGCATTTGAATAACATGAAGAGACCGCTTACCTAATGGTTTTTTTTCCATTTGCGCGAAGGCCTGCTGCATATTCTTATTGCCGAATACGCAAAGATTAATGTTAAGATTGTCTGCCCCTAAGGCCCCCTCGGGCCATTCGGTAAATCGGGCCAAATTTAACGATATGGCCGCCTTGACCATATATTCTCTGGCAAAATCGGCAGATTCGGCACGATAAGCGACACCCGCAAGAACAGCAAAAAACAACATGAATGCGACGCTTATCAATACATTCTTCTTCATATTTCGGTCAAGGCGATAATCAATCGGAACAGCCAGCCCAAACGACTCCTTAAACCGGTATCTTCAGATCGCCTCATTCGGTCTTGGTTGAAAAATATTGACTCCCGGGAACAACTTAATAATTTTTATGCTCCGGCCAGACAATCATGCATAATAATTAAAAAACCGAGCCATGCTTAAATTTTCAAATCCAATCAAACCATCGTCTGCCGATTCTTTCCATGTTTCGACAAAGACTTACTCAGCAGTGGATCTCTCTTCAAATACTCTCCAGACCATCAAAGCCATAACATGAAATAACAGAATTCCCGAAAATGATTGCAATTTTTGAAACAGCCTGTTTGAAGACACTCCCGGCAGAATAAAAACCGAGACAGCCTGGAATTCAAATAAAACTCTTGATTGCGGGAACCGGCCGGATGGGTCGAACTACAAACCCTACGACAAAAGCATCTTCCTGTCCAATCCCGCTATCAATAAATCCGGCTTTCGTACCGCTTGCCGCATTGCGTTCGAGCCTTTTCTCCAACCGGAGAAAAAACCGGGCAACACAAGCAATTTTTCAGTGAATTTTTCCGCCGGGACTGAGGCTGATTTTAATGGATGCGGTACAAAGAAGTTCGGAAAAATTATTATAAGGTTAAGCTTAGTTCAAAATCATCTTCAAGAGCTTTTACTTTATAGTAGAAATTGAAGAAATTTAACACCACGAATTCAAATGTTGGCCATAAACCGGAAAACGGCGGTGAGTCACACACTTCTTCCGTTGAAGACAGGCATCTTCTTACCCAAGCGACCTGTAACAATCGGCAATGACCTCTACACCGGCGACCGCCTGAAATATTCTCGAACCGGAAGTCATCGATTATTTCAAGCCGTCATTAAAAAATTCCGGCGATTGCAAGGGCCTCGCCAAGAATTGAGCTTATCGAGATGCCGGGCTGCATACCTTTCTATAAAAGGAAATTCATTAGACTCATGCTTGCCCTGGCTTGACTTGAAGGCCGGGAGCTTCCGGCGCCGTCGCCACCGGCGATAGGAAAAATCCTCAATAAACTCCGCAAGCCCGTTTTTTTGTGCAGACAGTATGAGGTTTTACCGAGATGGATAAAATGGAGGTTTAACGTCTTTTCTGGAAGGTAATGGATCAAGTTCCTGCCCGGAAATATTCCTTCCTGGTTGACGGATGAATCAACGGAACCGGACAGACTCGACTCCAGCCTTCCATTAAATATTGGAAAAATCGCATCGATATCGGACATTTACCGAGCGATCCGCAGCGACAGTCATCGGCGAGGCGCAACTTTCGGATAAAAGGCTTGGCGGAGCCCAAGCTCAAACCGCTCAAAAATCGAAATCAAAATCTTCAAAGTCCCCAAGCTGCTCTTTTAAGCGTTTCTTCTCCCAATACATTTCTATTTTCCGGCGAGCCGCCATTTTTTTTACCGCTTCCTCGTTCTCGGCAGGAAAAGCGGTGTACTCATCGATCAGATTCAAATCGAAATCTTCGATGTCGATGTCGCTTTCGTGCTTGGCTTTGTCAACTTCGGGTTCAACAGAAGGATTATTCGGTACGGATGGAGATGCTTCTTTAGTCATAGTAAAATCAACCTAAAAAATAAGTGCTTTATAATTATCAGTCACAAACTTGTAAAGAAAATTATTAAATTACCCTCATTTAATTGTTCGGATCGGTTCCGGTTGCCGGCGGCGGTCAATGGTTTTTTGCTCTTCCAATCGCTCGATTCATTAGAAAGAGGATTGCAATTGTTTCGACGGGAACGGACGGAGACCTGTGCCTCCTGCCTTAAAATCCATAACCTTGCTCAGGAATAGAATAGCATTTGTGATCAGCTCAGTTCTTAAATCTTCGTTAAATTGTCGAGCAATTAGAGCCTCGAGCTAACTCAATAATTCAACCCAGTGCACTATTTTTCCTGGGCGGACCGATTGCAAGTAACTTAAACAGCCGATATTGGCCGTCGCAATCAGGTCGGGCCGTCCCGCCTCCAGCGTCTTCAGTTTATTAGTCAGCAATTGCTTCGATATCTCCGGCTGTAATAAGGAATACGCTCCGGCCGATCCGCAGCAAAGGTGCGGATCGGCCACCACGGTGAGCTGATAACCGACCTGTTCCAGCAAGCCCTCCACCACGCCGATCAGTTTTTGCCCGTGCTGGAGAGTGCAAGGGGAATGAAACGCGATCTTCTTTCGCGTTTTTTTTAATTTGCTCAAATCTTCCGAAGCCAACACTTCGCCGACGTCTTTGACCGCCGCCGAGAACCGGGCGGCTTCCTCGGCATAAACCGGATCGTGCCGCAATAACCGGCCATAATCTTTGGCCATAACGCCGCAGGCGGACGCGGTCATGACGATGGCTTCGGCGCCCTGCTCCAGATAAGGCCGGCAGGCATCGATATTTTGACGCGCGAAAGCCAGAGCCAGACCGGGCTCGGACAAGTGACAGGCTAATGCGCCGCAGCATCCTCCCGCAGACACCGGTGTCAATGTCACGCCCAATTGATCCAGAACCCTCGCGGCAGCCACATCAATGGCCGGAGCCAGAGGCTGCTGCACACAGCCCGGAAGAATCAGCATTTTTCGGCCATGCCGAGGCTCGGGCCAAGCCGCCACGGCTGGTTTCGGCGGAATTTTGCTCCGCAGGGACTCGGGTAAAAGAAGCCTTGTCTTTCTTGCCAGATTCAGCAACGCCTCAAAACGGCGCCGGTAGGAAAACATTCGAACGATCAGGCGCCGCCTGAGCGCATCATGGAAGGAACGCCCGGCTTCCCTGTCCACCACCGCCCGTCCGGCCTCAAGCAATTGTCCATACCGGACTCCGGAAGGACATGCCGTTTCGCAGGACAAACAGGTCAGGCAGCGGTCGAGATGCCGCTGAGTCAACCGGGTAGCGGGCCGGCCTTCCAGCGCCTGTTTCATCAGATAGATTCTGCCGCGCGGGCCATCGCGCTCATCGCCCGTCAGTTGATAAGTCGGGCAGACCGCATTACAAAAACCGCAGTGCACGCAGGAGCGCAAGATGGCTTCCACTTCGTCTTTCTGCCGTGATTCACCGATCAAGTCGGTCAGTCTGGTTTGCATTACCACTCCCTGTACATTCTTCCGGGATTGAACAGGCCGGCGGGATCGAACGCCTTCTTGAGATGAGCGTTAATCTCTTGCAACTTGCCTGTCAGAGGCTGAAAAACATCGCCTGTTCGATCCTGACCTTTGAAAAGTACGGCATGACCCTGAGCTTGGGCCGCAAGAGCAAAGATTCGCGCCGCCGGCTCTTCGGATTTCAACCATCTTAATCCGCCGCCCCAGTCGTAATACCAGTGGCCCTCAAGAGCCAGCGGAGGCGTTGCCGAGGGGAGGCACAGCCTCCAAAGGTTTTGACCGGTTTGAAAAAATTCATGCCGCTGCTCGTTCAACTGCCGCCAATAGTCCGGTTCGGCGGTCACCGCATCGCCTCCGGTTTGAGCCGCTGCCGCCCTGACCGCCTTTTCGGCGCCAGAAAACCTGACGTAGAGCCTGCCTCCGTCGTAACTCAACCCGGAAATCGACAATGCTTTGTTCGCCAACTTCGTCATTCTGTCGAAAGCTTTTTCGGCATCGAGCTCGAAGCAACAGGTCAATTCCGCCTCCGGCAAGGGCAATACCTTTAACGAAATCTCCAGCAATACGCCCAAGGTACCCAGCGCCCCGGCCATTAATCTGGAAACATCGTAACCGGCCACGTTTTTGATCACTTCCCCGCCGAACGAGAGCACTTCGGCTTTGCCGTTGATGATCCTGCAGCCCAGGACGAAATCCCGCACCGAGCCGGTAAAGGGCCTTCGCGGTCCGGAAAAACCGCAGGCTACGGTTCCGCCCAGGGTCGCCCCGGCGTTGAAGGAAGGCGGCTCAAACGCAAGCATCTGCCCCGCTTGTGCCAATTCGCTTTGCAAATCGGACAATAACGTGCCGGCGCGCGCGGTGACGACCAGTTCCGACGGATAATAATTGACAATGCCTCGATGCTGTTCGACGCTCAGGACCTTTCCGGTCGTTTCCCGCCCGTAAAAAACCTTGCTCCCACCGCCGGTTATCGTCAACGGCGTCTTTTCAGCCAGGGCATCGGCCACGGCTTGCCGCAGCCTGTCCGTTCGATCGTTTGCAATTGGGTTGGTCATGCCTTGATGCGCGTTATTGATCCGGTAGCGAAAGTAAGTTGTGAAGGCCTCTTCTAGAAATCCAGCAAACCGAACAGATTTTTCGGATCTTCGGGTTCGGGGAGCATAGACAGTTCCGTGCCCAGCCGGTAAACACTCGCCAGTTCGTAAACGACCCGAAGAATCGAATAATCTTCCAGGGCAAAGCCGACCGAGTCAAATAAAGTAATCTCCTCAGCATTCTCTCGCCCGGCTTTTTTCCCGGCTATCAGCTCCCATAATTCCGCATGGACCTGGCCGGGGCCGACCTGTTGCGCTTCGCCTTCCTGCAGGCTTTGCGGCATGTATTCGACCACCAGTTTGACCTGCCGCAGCAAGTTTTCGGAAAATTCGGTCTTGCCCGGACAGTCTCCGCCCATGGCATGGATGTGAGTACCCGCAGCGATGTCGCCGATCTCAAACAAGGATTGCCGCTTCTTGGCGGCGGTGGCGGTGATGACGATGTCCGCACGAGAGACGGCCTCGATAATGCTTCGGCAGGGCATCAAAGCCCATCTTTGCCGTTTCAGATTGGCGGAAAATTTTGCCATGGCGCGGCTATCGCAATCGTAAAACCGGATGCTGTTCAGCCCGAAAAAGCGGGAAAAACCTATCGCCTGGAATTCCGCCTGCGCTCCGGTACCGATGATCGCCAACGAAGCCGCGTCATGGCGGGCAAGATAGCGGGCAGCTAATACTCCCGTTGCCGCCGTTCTGAATGCGGTTAACAAAGTCATATCGCAGATCATCAAAGGATAGCCGGCCTCGACCTCGCTTAATTGACCGACAGCGATCACGCTGAGCTTGTCTTTCAGAGTATTGCCCGGATGGCCGTTGACGTATTTGAAGGCATACAGGCTATTATCGGAACAGGGCATCAATTCGATAACGCCGTGAGGATAGTGAGTCGCATGGCGCGGCGATAGATTAAATTCGTGCCATCGACCGAAATCCTCTTCCAGAGCCAGGACGATGCGATCGAAAAATTTTTCCAGGCCAATAATATGTACCAGCTCACGGATATCGGTCACGGTAAGCAATTTCATAAAACAACACCGGCTCTTACGGATTCCATTCGACGATGAAATCCAGTGTATCGCTTATTTGAAGCGGGTCAAATTAAATCGGAAGGAAGAGATCCTGGTTCTTTTAAAAATCAAGAAGAAATGGCCGAAAAACCGGGGCATTAACGGAAACAATAATTCGTACGGGAAAGATTTTTTCAGGCAAGATAATGAATTCCGGAAAAAACCGAAATGAGGAGCCTTTAGAGAGGCCATCGGATTAGGTAGGAAATTTCGAAGAGATTCTCTCCGAAGGATGAACCTCTTCAAAATCGATGCGTTCTATGATCAACTAGGTCAACAACAGAAGCCTATGGCGAGACGTCTTCTGTCTCCACCCGTTCGGCTCAGCAAGAGATACAGCGCCGATAAGATTACAAGGACATTTTGTCATACAACGACAGCACCTGTTTGACATAATTCTGTGTCTCAGGATAAGGCGGTATGCTGTAGTTGTATTTGATCACCGCATTTTCGCCGGCATTGTAGGCGGCCACGGCCAGCTCCAGGTTCGGCGTGAACATTTCGATCAAGTCTTTCAGATAACGGGTGCCGCCCTCGATATTTTGATCGGGATCGGTCAGATTGGTCACTCCGTAACGTTTCGCGGTGTCCGGCATAAGCTGCATCAGGCCCACGGCGCCCGCCGAGGAAACGGCATGGGCATTGTAGGCGGATTCGGTTTGAATCACCGCATGCACCAACCGCGGGTCAACCCGGTGTTTGTACGCCGCCTGATTGATCAGGTCGGCAAACTTGCTTTTATTGCGCAGCCGGGACATTATGGAAGGTTTGCCCGAAAAAGTTCCGGTGCGGTAATAACGCGACGAATAATAATGCGGCAGCGCCGACTCCAGGACACGCTTATAGCCGCTCTGAAGAGGCTTAACATTAGTATAATGGGTCTGGCCATTGCCATCGGTATAACGATAGATATCGGCCAGAACCCCTTTCGAGATGAAAAAGGCCAATAAAATTAATGTTATTCTCATTATTCCCCCTATCCAGCAGGATTGATCACTACTAAACTTGCAGCTTTAACAGCTCTTTTTCTAGCTTCTTCAATACTCTTGGCATTTGCTAAAGCCACTCCCATGCGCCTGTTGACAAACGACTCAGGCTTGGCGAATATTCGGACTTCACTGTCCGGTACGGCCAATGCGTCGGCCAGACCTTCGTAAACAAGATCGCGGCCGTTGAATTTTCCGAGAATAACTGCACTCGCACCCTCTCTGATCAGAGAGGTATCTACCGGCAACCCCAAAATGGCCCTGGCGTGCAGCTCGAATTCATTTTGTTTCTGAGTTACCATTGTAACCATACCTGTATCGTGTGGTCTGGGACTTACTTCACTAAACCACACTTTTTCTCCCTTTACGAACAATTCTACGCCAAATACACCCAATCCGCCGATTTCGTCGGTGACTTTTTCGGCGATTTCCCGCGCCGATTCAATCGCGGCCGGGCTCATCGCTTGGGGTTGCCAGCTTTCCCGGTAATCGCCCTGCTCCTGAACGTGCCCGATAGGCTCGCAAAAATAGGTCCGGACGGCGCCTTGTTCGTTCAGCGCCCGCACCGTCAGCAAGGTAATTTCGAAATCGAAATCGATGCTGGCCTCAATGATCACCTTGCCGGTATCGACGCGTCCGCTGGATCTGGCGTAATCCCACGCGGCTTTAAGCTGTTCAGGACTTTTTACCCGCGACTGACCTTTGCCGGAAGACGACATCGTCGGCTTAACAAAGCAAGGATAGCCGATATTTTTTCCGACCGCCAGCTCTAATTCTTCAAAGCTCCCGGCAAAAGCATAAGCCGACGTCGGAAGTTTCAGTTTTTCCGCCACCAGCGTCCGGATGCCTTCCCTGTTCATGGTCAATTGGATCGCTCTGGCGTTCGGAACGACGGTGCAACCGCCCTCGTTTTCTATCTCGGTCAGGGCCTCCGTCGCGATCGCTTCAATTTCGGGAATGATGAAGTCGGGCTGCTCCAGGGCAATCAGTTTTTTTACCGCTTCGCCGTCGGTCATGTCGATCACGTGGCTGCGATGAGCAACCTGCTGAGCCGGGGCATCGGCATAGCGGTCGACGGCGATCACTTCAATGCCGTAGCGTTGCAGCGAAATGACCAGTTCCTTGCCGAGTTCGCCGCTGCCGAGCAACAGAGCCTTGGTGGAACCATTGGATAATGCCGTGCCTATTTTCATTTTGAACCGGATAAATAGTTGTCGATGTCTTCTTTGGAAAAACCGATCTTTTTCGCCACGCGGTCGGCATGACTGACCCTCGAAATGCCGGGAATCAATCGATAAGTCGGCGCCTCGTGGGCAAATTCGACCTGCTTCGGAATGCCGATGCCCTCGGCGACGAAATGATCGACCAACTGATGATTGTGGGTAATCAGCACGGTGCTATTGCCTTTACGGTAAAAGCCGTTCAGCACGGTAGCGGACGATTCCATTTTTTCTTCGAAGGTCGTTCCTTCCGATAACTCGTCCAGAACCACGAGGCTTTTCGCCGTCGTCGCCAGAAAAATGTCCTTGGTTCGTTTTAATTCGGTGCCGAAGCGCCCTTCGCCGTCGACCAGATGGCTGATTTCGGGCGCCTGATAAAAAATCCGGTCGGCCACGGTCAGACTGGCGGATTTCGCCGGCACGAAACAACCTATCTGGGCCAGCACCTGAATCTGGGTGATGGTCTTGCAGAAAGCCGTCTTGCCGCCGCTGTTGGGTCCGGTAACCAGCACCAGCTTGTCGTCTTCGAGCACGAAGTCGTTGCCGACGTAATTGGGATTGGCTTTGCCCAGCACCGGATTCTTGGCGTCGACCAGCTTGATGCGGTGATGAGGTGCGTCCACCAGTTCGGGCAGGACCATGTCGCTGCCAAAATCCTCGGCAAACGTCACAAAAGACAGCAACTCATCGATTTCACCGAGGGCGTCCAGCGCTTCGCCCACCGCTTCGGAATTTTTGAACAGATTTCTTAACGGAATAATGCAGTTGTCCCGGTCGTAGCCGCCGACGATCGGAAAATACACCAGCAACAACGGCGCGAAGAAAATGATTTGAGCCGGCGTCGTGATGTTCATGGCCATCGGCAACAAAGCCAGAATGACCGCCAGCAGAATAAAAATGAGCGGCTTGAATAGCCGGGGCTTGAAAATCACTGAAAAAGGAAAGAGGCCTTTCTTCTCCTCCCTGCTTTGGATGACGCCTTCGGTGACATAAACCGGCCCCTTCATCAGCGAATATTCCCGGGTCTTCGCAAACGAGGCGATCCGGCCGAATACGTCGCTCAAATACCGGCTTTCGGGCGGCACGGCGCGCTGCACTCCTTCCACCAGCTCCAGCATGAAACGGACGCCTCTTCGGTATTGAGCATAGCCGTAGCCCTCGATTTCATGCTCGCCCCTGGCCGTCCCCAGGGAACCGATGAAGAGCCCGTACAACAGCATATAAAAATGGTTTTCCCCGGCGGCGGCGTGTTTCAGGAGGCGTTCGATGCTTTCCCGGAGCTCCGGATTGTTTCTGATTTCCTCGGCCGCCGCCTGCTTTGCCTTGAGATGATCGAGATCATTCGAGGGCTGCGTCAAGGAGCGATAAAGAAACGCCTGGCCGACGGTGGTCTGTGCGGAGTTAACGGTTTCGAAAACCTTGTCCAGCTCGATCGTATTGAAAGCGCTTTCATCGACGACGCCTTCGCCGGTGCCTAAAGGCTGACTGGACTTCACGGCGGGCCAGGCCTCTGTCCAACTTTGTAATAGGGTTTCTTTCATGATGTCCGCTCTTGATCGTCTGGAGACAAAAAAGGAATGCAACTCAAATCCATCGGTTTAATTTTAAAAAATCCCGCTCCGGTTGTCCGCTTGTTTGCCGAAAGAAGTCCCTGCCCGACCGTTTTATCTTGCCTGATAAGCGGTAGGCTGAAGCGGAATCCCGGCCTTCATGCCCGGAACCTTAAAGCCGAGAATCAATTATACCGGCAAGCGCGTCGGCATGGGCTTCCGAATCGTTCAGCGCCGGAATGTAATGATAAACGGATCCTCCGGCATTAATAAAGACCGCTTTGTTTTCCATCGCGATTTCTTCCAGGGTTTCCAGGCAGTCCACGGCAAAACCGGGACAGACGACGTCCACTTTCTTGATGCCTTGCGCAGGAAGTCCTTGCAAAGTCTCCAGGCAGTACGGCTTGAGCCATTCGGCCTTGCCGAAACGCGACTGAAACACCATCAGCCACTCGTTTTCACCGAGGCCCAATTGCTCCGCAATCAGCTCCGCCGTTTCCCGGCAATGATAAAAATAAGGATCGCCCCACCGGGTTAATACTTCGGGCAGGCCGTGAAACGACATCAACAACAGATCGTTTTTGCCGTGCTCGCGCCAGCTTTGCCGGATGGATTCGGCCACCGCCGCAATATAGCGGGGATGGCGATGGTAATCGCTGATGAAGTGCAGATCGGGCAGATGGAACCAACCGTTCAATTCGCTGACCGCCGCGTCGTAGACGGAAGCCGTCGTGGTCGACGAATACTGCGGATAGAGCGGCAATACGATCAGTTTTTCCATGCCCTGCGCCTTAAAAGCGGCCAGCCGGCTGCCGACCTGAGGTTCGCCGTAACGCATCGCGTAATCGGTTATGACGCCTTTTGCCTGAAGCCTGGAAGCGATTTTCCCGGTTAACTGCCGGGTCAGAAAAATCAGAGGCGAACCTTTAATATCCCAGATTTTGCGGTAAGCCAGGGCCGACCGGCGCGGCCGAAACGGCAGCACGAAAAAATGAAGAACGACCCACCACACAGGCCTGGGCAGATTGACGACGCGTCGGTCCCAGAGAAAATCCCTGAGAAAACGCCGCACAGACTTGGCCGTCGGCGCCTCCGGAGAACCGAGATTGACCAGCAGAACGCCGGTTTTTTTAGCGGACATGGCCTAGCGGCGTCGGATCAGATTCAGAAATTCCGAACGCGTGCTGAGCTCTTTACGGAAAATGCCGGTCATCACCGACGTGGTCATGACCGAATTCTGTTTTTCGATGCCCCGCATCATCATGCACAAATGCTGGGCCTCGATAACGACCGCAACTCCCTTGGCGTCTACCGCATGCTCGATGGCGTCGGCGATCTGTTTGGTCAGCTTTTCCTGAATCTGCAGGCGCCGTGCATACATATCGACCACGCGCGCCACTTTGGACAAGCCCAGCACTTTGCCGCGGGGCAGATAGCCGACGTGGCATTTTCCGATAAACGGCAACAAATGGTGCTCGCACAAAGAATACAGTTCGATGTCTTTAATGATGACCATGTCTTCGGTGTCGGCGGTAAAAATGGCGTTGTTCAGCACCTCATCAAGCGTTTTTGCATAACCGTTATTGAGAAACTTGAATGCCTTGGCCGCACGCGCGGGAGTATCCTTCAAACCTTCACGGTTCAAATCCTCGCCGATGGCTTCGATAATTTTGGCAAAATGTTCTTCCACGAGCTGATCCTAAATTGAGAAAAATACAAGGCAGTATACCTCATTGCCAAGTGAATTTTAATGCTTCCAGCAATACCGACTCATCCGCGCCCCGTTTGCCCGCCTGTTCACTGATGTGCCGGCGCCAGGCCCGGGCGCCGGCGGCGCCGTGAAATAGGCCCAGAATATGCCGCGACACACTGTGCAGGCGGGTATCGGTCTTCAGTTGCCGGCGGACATAGGGAATCAACCGCTCCAGGATCTCCTCGCGGCTAACGATGGGAGCGTCGGTTTCGCCGAAAATACGCCGGTCGACTTCCGCCAGGAGATAAGGATTATGATAGGCTTCCCGGCCTATCATGACGCCGTCCACGCGGGTCAGCGCCTCTTCCGCCTGGCTTAACGACGTAATGCCTCCGTTCAGAACAATGTCAAGATCCGGAAAATCCTCTTTCAATTGAAAAACCACTTCGTACCGCAGCGGCGGCACGTCCCGGTTTTGTTTGGGCGACAAACCCTTGAGCCAGGCTTTGCGGGCATGGACGATAAAGGTCTCGCAGCCGGCTTCGGCCACGGTGGCGACAAAATTCACCAGCTCTTCGTAGGAATCGCGCTCGTCGATCCCGATCCTGGACTTGACCGTCACCGGTATCGAGACACTGTCCCGCATCGCCGCCACGCAATCGGCCACCAGTTGCGGCTCGGCCATCAGGCAGGCGCCGAAACGCCCGTTTTGCACCCGGTCGCTGGGGCAACCGACGTTCAGATTGACCTCGTCGTAGCCGTGATCCTCGACCATCCGGGCGCACGTCGCCAGATCGTCGGGATGGCTGCCACCCAGTTGAAAAGCGACCGGGTTCTCGGCCGGATCGAACGCCAGAAAGCGCTCGCGATCCCCGTGGATCAATGCTCCGGTCGTCACCATTTCGGTATAAAGCAGAGCATGCCGGGTCAGCAGGCGGTGGAAATAACGGCAATGCCGGTCGGTCCAGTCCAGCATCGGGGCTATACAGAACCTGTGAGCCTTGAATTGATTGGGTTCTGGATCGTTAGCCGCTTTGTCGGCTGAGCTCAACATGCGATATTTGTCGATATTTTTAAACATTTTCTGAGTATTCTTAATTATTTTGGCGCTTCAATTTGCTCAAAAAATTGGACTGATTTTGTCGATTTTTGGCTTCAAATTCATTAAAAACCACAAATTATATCTTTCGCACTTCAAAATTCGGCAGTATGCCCCTTCTCCCACATTGGGAGAGGGCTGGGGTGAGGGTTTAATAAAACTGAATTTGATGTGCGGACACTATAGCTCGCTCCCTCAGCTACCCGTGCGCAAATGCAATTCATTGCGGGCAATCTTTGACGTTAACGTTCCGACCACTAATGCCTTGGCTAGAAGTTTACCGGACTTAATTCATCGGTAATTCTGTCGTCGCCGAGCCTAGCCAAAGTAGCGATCCACCGATCTGTCTGCCAATGGCAGCCGTTGCCGGCCCATAGGGCTTTGACTTGAACTAAGGCCTCTGGGAGTGAAAAGAACTTGACGTATTGCTGTTTTCCCCTAAAAGACAGCGTCACCTTTTTCCAAAGGAGTGAACCAACCAACTATTGTAAAATGCCTTGAGCCGATTACCAACTTACCGGTTGATGGAAAATAATCAACTCCGGTTTACATCTTTGCTTTCGAAAGTAGTTCTTGGCGCTAAGCTAATTCCGTTTCGATGGAATCAACCGTCTCAAAGAAGGAGGTAGCCCGAATATATTTATGATAGTCCTCATGCTGAAGAGGGTTAAGCGCCTCGATAAGATCTGGGCCACACACAGCCATTTTTGTGAAATCGCGCTTAGCTGATTATCCAATCTCATAATGTTGGCTGGCTGTTATCGATCCTAAACGGAAAGTCACGGAAATATTTTTAATTTCAGGTTAAAATTCCCAAACAGACGTTCAAATCGAAGATAGCCCCACATCTAGGCAGAGTTGGACAAAATGAAGTCCCGCATTTATGCTTTAACCATTGGAAATATATAGATTTCAGCATATTTAAGGCACAAAAATGGCTTCCGGGGCACTATTAAGACAACTTATTAAGTCAGGGTCAGAGGGCGACTCGGAATCTTTTCGTCGTGTTTCGGAAAAAATCATTCAGGAAGAACGGGATAAACAGCACCATCTTTTGGCCAACGACTTGGAAAAAATCCTTTACGGCCGACGCAGCTCTTCCGAACAAGCAAAGCGGTTTGTATTCTCGAAACTGCCTGAAGACAAAGAGCGCGGCTTGGCGCTATTGCAGATAAAGGAACCCTTACGCCGAATTGATGATGTGGTTTTGTCTGATGAAAATCGTTCTCTGTTGGACGAAATCCTAGAAGAGCATCATCGTGTAGAAACTCTTAAGTCGCATGGCTTATTTCCTGCGGACAGGCTACTTTTTTGCGGCCCCCCAGGCTGCGGCAAAACGCTATCGGCAGAAGTTGTAGCCGCAGAATTAAGTTTGCCTTTGGCAATTGTCCGAATCGACAGCGTTGTTTCTTCTTATCTGGGCGAGACCGCTGCAAACCTGCGTAAGGTGTTCGACTTTATCGCCGCTGTTCCTATGGTAGTTTTATTCGACGAGTTTGATGCATTGGCAAAAGAGCGTGCCGACAGTGCTGAACATGGCGAGTTAAAGCGCGTTGTGAATGCTTTTTTACAACTGTTGGACGCTTATGACGGTAAAAGTCTGTTAATCGCAGCCACCAATCATGAAGGTATTTTAGATTCCGCAATTTGGCGACGCTTTGACGAAGTGTTAGTTTTCGAAGCTCCCAATTTGGAACAGCTCAAACGCTTACTTAGCATCAAACTTAAAGGTGTACGGAGGGAATTCGAGATCGACAACGGCAAAATTTCTGGATTGCTCAAAGGAATGTCACATGCCGATGTCGAACGGGTTTTACGTCGTGCCATTAAAGAAAAAGTTTTATCAGGTAAGGAGTTTTTAACCGAACGTCACATTCAATCAGCCATCCGCCGTGAAGATGCAAGAAGGAATCGAGTTTCTAAACAGGAATAGTTATTCATGACATCAAGTTATCCACATTTGCCGCTGCAACGTGAAGAACCAATCACAGAGAAAAGGCCTGGTAATCCACCGCGTTTTAAAGAGCCTGCCGATCCGGCAGAACATGCAAAAAACCTTGGATTACAGCTAAAACACACAATCCAACAAACAGAGAAAGATATTGGTGGTTTTGATGACCGCAAACTGTTTCGTTTTCAGATAGAAAAAGGCTTCAATCCCGATGAACTCAGGAAGATTTCCAAAGAAATTGAATTCGTTAGTCAAGAGAACGACGAAATAGTGGTTGCCTTTATAAGCCACTCAGCTCTGCAATCATTCGAGGCCAGATTAGCATCAATAGCTAAAGGGGAAACCGTTACCAACAAACAAATCTATTACGCATTGCATGCGATGAGTGGATGGACTCCGAACGATAGAATCGGTTGGTCATTAAAACAGGAAGGATTCCCAGAAACGGAAAGCTTTTACCTCGACCTTGAACTTTGGCCAATTGAGGATAACCCCAAAGAGCGTCAGTTGCTTTTAAGTCGTTTCGAATCCTGGCTAAGAGAAAATAGCATCGAATCTCCTGACAGCGTTAAACAACCTGGCCTGACTATTTATCGTGTTCGTTGTGATCGTAATCAAGCAGAAAAATTGCTGCATCACCGCGATATACGGATCGTTGATTTACCGCCGCGTTTTGGCCTAAATTTGAGGCATCTCGGTTTAGATATTCAGCAGTTCCCCATCCCCCCTTCGCCATTACCCAATGCACCTGGGGTTGTGGTTTTAGATAGTGGACTGGCAAGCGGGCACCCGTTGTTGGGACCAGCGGTGGGCGATGCGCAAAGCTTTTTACCCGGTCACATGGCAGCAGATGAAACGGGGCATGGCACACATGTCGCAGGTATTGCTCTTTATGGCGACTTGACTAAGTCAATAGAGGCTGGCTCGTTTACTCCGGAATTACGTCTTTTTAGCGGCCGTATTCTGGATAAAAACAATGAAAATGATGGCCTGATAGAAAACCATATTGACGATGCTGTTCGATATTTTGTCGATCAATACAATTGTCAGGTTTTCAACCTGTCTTTCGGCGACAGCCGCAAGCCTTATCTGGGTGGACACTTACGCGGTTTGGCATATACCCTGGACAGGCTGTCGCGTGAATTAGGCGTTTTATTCATTGTATCGGCTGGTAATGTCCTGCCCGGACAGATGGATGGTCTGGCTTGGAAACAGAATTATCCCCAGTATTTAGTCGATGATGAGTGGGCGATTATCGATCCGGCCACAGCACTCAATGTGCTGACCATTGGCAGTATGGCTCGCTGGGAGGCTAGTCTGAATGCTCAGCGTTATAGTCATGACCCCGCTGAATTGCCCGTAGCTAAAACCGAACAACCATCACCGTTTACTCGTCATGGCCCTTCCGTTGGTGGCGCCATAAAGCCTGAGTTGGTCGCCTTCGGCGGCAACTGGGCCTTGAATGCTCGTAATGGCGCCAATCATATAATCGAACAGGGTTTAGGCGAGTTATCCACCTGTTTAGACTTTGCACAAGAAAGTCTACTCGGGGTTAAATGCGGCACAAGCTTTGCTGCTCCGCATATTGCCCATATAGCAGGGAAAGTGCTATCTGAGCATCCGGAAGCCAGCTCCAATTTAATACGTGCTTTATTGGTAACCCATGCTGCGATACCCAACGCTTCATTGGATATTTTTGATGATCAAGACTATGTCAGAAAAGTGTTGGGCTACGGTCACGTCGATGCACGGGCACTATTCAAATCATTGGAAAATGAAGTAAACCTGATTGCCGAAGGCGCGATCGAGAACAAGCGGCATCATTTTTACGAATTATTGATACCGGACGACTTTGTCTCATCAGGCAAACGGGTACGCGAAATAGTAGTCAGCCTAGCCCATACGCCGCTGGTTCGATCAACTCGCGTAGCCTATAAAGCTACTCGCTTGTATTATCAATTAATTGCTGCGTCGGATCTCGATCATGCGGTCAAAATGTTTAGCAAGGCAACCAGCGAGGATGACTTTAAAAATATACCAGAATTACCCAAAGCTAGTGTTAGTTGGAGACGTAGAAGCCAAGGTACGGTTCAAAGTGCAATGTGGCAATTTAAGCAAATCAACCGCAATTCCAAATTAAAAACCGATAAGCTCTTCGTAGTCGTTACTAGAAATGATCATCCTTGGGGTGAGGCTATTACCAATACATCCGAGGAATACTCGCTGGTTGTTTGTTTACGTGACCGTGAGAATCAGCAAGCCAAACTATACAGTCAAATTCAGAGTCGCTTACAACAACGTCAACGAGCAAGGGCAAGAGGTTAACGATTTACCTGCCAGTAGCATGATTCCCTGAGCGAATGTCAGCTTTGATGCCACAAGCTTCCTTTGAAATTTAATTGTTGATAGTCTGCTTCTGACCGATGTCTTCCAACTAACAAAATTAACCGCTAGCGATAGCTTTGGAACAGGCTGAGTCGTATAGACATTCACGATGGGAGGCGTAATCCGGTGCTTCCCTATCGAAATCATCCGCATCCCAAGCCTCCATTTCCAATAGGCGCCCAGTGCCGATAAAATGAGGTTATGTTTGTTGTACCGTCAAATTTCTCCTGCCTGGATGCCTGCCTTGACCAATCGCTTCACCCAGGCGCCGCGTTTGCCATGGGTGCCGAGCGACTTGACTAAACCGGCTTGAAATTCGGCTTCTCGCCCGGCTTGGGCCATGGCTTCGGCCAAGTCTTTCACTGCTTGCAAGGCCTGGTCATAGGCATGGCCGGTACCTCGTTGCAAGGTTTGGTCGATGTCCGCCCAAACCCTGTCCGCATGAGCCGCCAAACGTTCCAGTTGTTGTTTGCGCTCGGCACGGCGCTTGGCTTCCTCGGCTGCACGCCTCTGCCGTTCGATCTCGAGACGCTGGGCCCTTGCCCTTTCCCGGCCGGCATCGATTTCGGCCACCGTGCGACGCGAAGAGAATGGCAGGTGGGATGAGCGTTCCCGTTGCCAGGCCAGATAACGTTGCCGCAATGCTCGCTCCGCTTCCAGGCTGCGTCCTTCCAACAGCAAACGCATCGTTGCTTGCATAGTCTCCTGGGTTTGCAACGCAAGCCAGTCGCCCAGATCCGAATTGACGGTATCACGATCGAGCAACGCAGGACTGGCGCCGGCCGCGGCGGCCAGCCAGTCGGGATTGATCTCAAGAAATTCCGTCAAGGCGGTCTGTGCAGGGGTCAATATTTGCAAGCCCGCCGGAACGGGCGGCTCGATATCGTCGTCGCCCAATTCTTCATTACCCAGCCGCGCCAGCCAGCCTATATAAAGAGGCCGGGTATCGCCCCGCAATAACTCGTCCCGCAACGGCAATAAACTGCTTATCCAGCCCGGGCCGTCATCGTGATTCCAAAAACGTTCGAACTCGCCCGAATCGTCGTTAAAGCCCCAATACACTATCCAATGATCGACCGTGGACGTTGCCCCGAAAGCCTCGCTAAAGCCGGATTGCGTACCGCATCGCGATGGCTGAGTGAAGGGGGCCAGCACAGCCTTATCCCATGCCGAAAGGGGTAAACGCAACATTAAACTGCACGTTCCCCAATTGGCCGAATAAACGTGTGCATCGAAATAACGCCGCATCCAATCGAGGGGATCGCCTTTGAGATCGCCCCAATGGTATTCGTTGATGAAGCTGGTCGCCGTGATGGTCGCGCGGGAAGAACGGCTCCGCAGTTCCGCTTGTTGTTGTGGGGTGAGCGGCCGGTCGACCGCTCTGAATTCGTAATATTGGTATTCACTCATAAGATGTCATCAAGCAATGGCCTGCCCGATTCTGCGCATTCCCGAGATTTGGCTTTCAAAACAATTGATCACCCAACGGCATTCGGCATTAAGCGTTTTTTATTTTTTCTGAGTCAATCAATTTCATCAAATTCCTGTTTAAGCTTTTGAGAGTGTTCCCTACCGGAAAAAACAGTTCTCGCTCGTCCCGTTGCGCTATTCAGCCTGTCAAAAATCCAGACGGGTTCTGAAGCCCACTACCCAGGCATCCTTCGGACCCGGCAGATTCACGGCCGGAAAAGGGCCCAGAGCGGGCAGGCCCGCTTCGGTCAGGGCGGAATTGATGTACTGAACGTCCGCGGTCACTTGCAGCCAGGGCGTCACCGCGGCATTGTAAAACGCTTCGAAGCCGGTTTCGTCGTGAATTCCCAGCCGGTTGAGCACGGCTTCGTTGCTGGCGCCCAAAGCGTAACCGCCGACACCCCAGGTGTCATGAGACCGCCACGAGCCCACGCCGATACCTCCGAAGCCGAAAGCGACGTTCCATTTAACCGGGTTCGGATGGCCGTCCGAGACGCCGGCACGCAGGAACGGCCCCCAGCCGCCTTTCGCATCGCCCTGAAGATACTGGTGAGCATTGTAAAAGAGAGCCCAGGTGTCGGCATTGGTTTTGATCGCCTCTCCCGCTGTCAGCAGCGAAGACAACTGCAACCGGGGATCGGCGCCGAAGTCCAGTTTTTTCCGGTCGAAACCATAAACGAAGCCGACCGTTTGCTTGCCGGGCAGGCCGGCCAGAGCATGCTTGAATTGCCATTCGGTCAGAAAAGTCGTGCCGTGGTCCCGCTCGAAAGGATCATAGCCCGCCGTTTCCTCGGCATTGATCAATCCGATCTGTCCGCTAATGTTTCGGGTCGGCAGGAAGAGGGCGGAAACGCCCAGGGTCGTCAGCAAAGGCACGGCCGCGCCGATCACCGGCGAAATCCGCATGCCGACGTTCATGAAATGGGAACGGGAGCGCAAAGATCCCGCGAATTCGTTTCTATCGCCGTCCGCCATATTGAACAGGCCGAAGGCGATGCCGAACCGTTCCGACAAAAACTGGGCATAATTCAGTTCGGTCAGCGCCAGCACGTCCTGATTCGCATGCTTCGGCACCTGCGGCGACAGGGCATCGCCGTTGACCGGCATCAGGCTGCCGGGGCGAAGGCCGAGCGAATCGCCGACTCGCCCCTCCCCCCGCACCGTCAGAAAGCCGCCCGGCCAAAGCCCGGCTTTGCCGGTGTCAATCTTCAGCAGCATATTGAACATCGCATCGCTTGCCGTTTCGCTCAAGCCGGGAAAGCGCTGGCTAACCCGGTTGCCGGGGAACCGGCTCAACAACGAACCGTCATATCCGCCCGAGGCCACGTGCTGGGTTACCTGAGTCGCCTCCAGATCCAGCGTGACGCCATGCTCGGCCATTTCGTTGCGGACCCCGCCCCAATCGCCGGACAATTTGGGCCGCGAGAAAAGATCTCCGGAATAGATCCCCTCGCTCGAAATATCGGCGGCCTGCGCGCCGTGACCGAACGCCAGCGTGGCCAATATCGCCATGGGTATCATCGTACGCATCGTCACGATCCGCTGATAGAACAGTTTTGTCCGTTGGTGAACGTTTAAAAAGACCCCGCTCCCAGGCGCGTCCTTGCATTGCCGGCGGCCTTTAAGCCGACCGTATCTGCCGGCAAATCGGCACAAACGCAGTCGAAGTTTCGTTCTCCATGAAGCCGTTTTCACGATCAATCGGGAAGGTCGGGTTTCAGTCAATTAATGACTTAAATTTTTCATGGTATATTACGGGCCACAACCATTCGTTCCTATTGGACCTTAGGCTAAGTTTATGCGAAGTTCGCACCGGACAAATCATACAGTCGCGTGTTCTCTTGGTAATTATCGTTTCGAAAGGAAGCTTGCAAGGCATAACAATTTGCCCATTGATTTTCCGAACAACGAAAATGGTAATTCCATCCGTCAAGTCCCGTTCCGGTCCCGGTCGTTGGATTAAGCACTGATCGAGTAAAAGTAGAGGAATTCCGTTGAGCTGGCTTACGGTAATCTGGTCGATGGTCGCGGCATTCTCCCTGACCTTTGCCCTGCTGCATCTTTTCTTCTGGGCCAAGGAAATCAAGCCGCGGGCGAATTTATCCTTTGCGGCGGCCGCCTTCGCCGCTTCCGTTATCACTATCATGGAACTGATGGCGATGAAGACGGCGTCTCCCGAACAGATGGCGGCCCTTCTCCGCTGGGTCCACCTGCCTGTTCTCGTGCTGAGCGTGGGAATCATTTACTTCGTCCGCGGCTACCTGGCCTCGGGGCGGTGGTGGCTTGCCGTGACGGCCATCGGTTTGCGTTGTCTGGCGTTGATTCTGAGTCTGACCACCGGACAGAGCCTGTTTTTTAAGAAAGTCCTCGGCCTTAAGCGTATAACGGTTCTGGACGGCGAAACAGTCTCACTCCCTCTCGGCTCACTCAATCCGTGGTATTTCGTCGGTCCGCTCAGCGTCCTGGCGCTCGCCGCATTCGTTCTGGACGGCGCCTTCACCTTATGGCGGCGTGGAACAGACAGCGACCGCCGTCGAGCCGTCCTGTTCAGTGCGACCATTTTCTTCTTCCTGATAACGGCAGTCGGCCATACCTGGCTTGTCAACTCAGGCGCGATCGATTCTCCCTATATCGCCGGCTTTTCCTTCGTGCCCATTCTTCTCGCGATGTTCTATGAGTTAAGCTGCGACATGCTGCATTCCGTGCAGCTTACCGACCAGTTGCGCTTGAGCGAAGCCGAATTGCGCAACAACAAGCAGCGGATGAAATTGGCGGCAAGAGCTGCGGATCTCAGGTTGTGGGAATGGGACATCGTGCGCGATCGCATCTGGAGCACCGATGGAATTCGAAGCCTGTACGGTCTTCTCCCCTACCAGGAAATCGGCCTGGATCATTTTCTGAACATGCTTTATGAAGAAGACCGCGAACGGGTCCGGGGTGAAATAGCCCGAGCGCTCGCCAATAACGGCCATTACGAAAGCGAGTACCGCATCCGGATACCGGAAGGGCGATTACACTGGTTCAACTCCAGAGGCCGCGTCGAGTTCGGCGAAAATCATCAACCGCTCCGAATGCTGGGCGTCACCATCAACATTACCCGGCGCAAACAGGCAGAACTCGAGGCACAGCAGCTACGTCACGAAATGACCCACCTTTCGCGCGCCCTGCTGCTGGGCGAACTGTCCGGTTCGCTGGCGCACGAACTGAATCAGCCGTTGACGTCCATCCTCAGCAACGCCCAGGCCGCGCAACGCTTTCTTGCCCGCGACCCGGCCGATCTGGCCGAAGTCCGGAATGTTCTCACCGACATCGTCGAGGAAGACCGGCGCGCCGCGGAGATCATCCGCCGCCTGCGCGCGCTGCTCAAGAAGGGCGAGGCTCAACGATCGGCCATCGATTTGAATAAAACGGTGCACGACGTTCTGAAGCTTGTGCACAGCGACCTGGTGAATCACACGACGACCGTCCATCTCGCTCTCGATCCGACGCTTCCCTCCGTTCTGGCCGACCGCATACAAATCCAGCAAGTGCTGCTCAACCTGGTCATGAACGCCTGCAAAGCAATGATTCAAACCGACGTGAAAGAACGTTGGCTGCTCATCGCCACGACCTGGAACAACGCAGACAAAATCCATGTCTCCGTTGCCGACCAAGGACCGGGCATTCCCGCTGAAGACAGAAAAACCGTCTTTACGCCGTTTTTTACCACCAAGGCGAACGGCATGGGCTTGGGGCTCTCCATTTGCCGCACCCTCATTGCCGCTCAAGGCGGAACCATCTGGGCCACGCAGAATCTTCCTCACGGCACCGTCTTTCACTTCACGCTGCCGATTTTTCCGGAAAAAAAGGCATGAAACCATCCGTTCCCACCGTCTTTGTCGTCGACGACGATTTCCTCATTTTGAAAGCTCTGACCCGTCTTTTCCGCTCCGTGGATATGGAGGCCGCCCCTTTCGCCTCGCCTAGGGAATTCCTTGACCAATTCGACCCCGGCGCACCCGGCTGCCTGGTGCTCGACCTCGAAATGCCGGGCTTCGGCGGCATCGAGCTGCAACAGGAACTGGCGGCTCTGGGCAGTGAATTACCGGTGATCTTTCTCACCGGTCACGGCAGTATTCCGGCCAGCGTACAAGCGATGAAACAAGGCGCCGTCGATTTTCTGACCAAACCGGTGCATGACGGCGACTTGCTTGAAGCGGTCCGGGCCGCCCTCGAAAAGGACCGTATGAACCGAAGGGCGCGCAACGAACTGGCCGAGATCCGGGAAAAACTGGCCCTGCTCACCCCGCGTGAACGGGAAGTGCTGAGCCATGTGGTTTCCGGCAGGCTCAACAAACAAATCGCCGCGGATCTTGGCACCGTCGAAAAAACGATCAAAGTCCACCGCGCCCATTTGATGAGCAAACTGGCGGTGCGCACGGTGGCCGACCTGGTGCGTCTGGCGGAGCGCGCCGGCATTACGCCGGCTCACAAGAAGTAGCAAACTGAAAGCAGGAAGCCTCCGAGCCGGTATTGATGGCCGCGCTGACCGGCTCGATTTATTTGAAAGCATTGCGCAAGTTCGTCAGCCTGTCGACGATTGCCTTTTTCATTTGCTCTCGCCCGATCGCGTGCTTGAGGCTGCTGCCCATGCCGGCCACCTGGTCGGTAAAATTACGGTTCGCGTAGAAAATCAGCGAGCCGCTCCGGTAAGGCAGGCATGCGATGCTGAGCTGATTGGAGTTATAGGAATGGCCCACGTAAAACTGGCGGGACAGAATCACCTCGCCCATGTTCCCGGCGCTCATGATGACCCGATGCCCCAGAATGGCCGTGGGCCGCCCTTCCACCTTGCGGTTAAGCCAGAAAAACCGATCTTCGGCCCCTGCGGGCAACGCCGCCGGATAGTTGAGCCAGGCCCGGTAAAGCTCGGGAAAGTAACGCGCCAGCACCTTGCCGGCCTTGGCCGCGTCCCTAAGTTCCGCCGCCGGATCGGCTTCGGTGCCGTTGCCCCGGTCATAGGCCGGGATTCCTTTCAAACCGTTTTTGCGATAACCGGCCCAACGATCGAACAGAATCTTCCGATAGGCTGGCGCGGCCGCATCCGGTTTCCCGCCTCCGGCCTGCCGAAGGCTCTGGAATTCTTCAAACGACAGATTGAATTGGCTTCCGGGCTTGGCCTCCAGAAAATCCCGGGCATCCTCATCCGATTTGAAAGCAAAGCCTTTGAACGCGTCCGCCGTTGCCTGATCCGGGAGCGTGCCTTGCGCGATCATATCGCCGTCGACCGTGGCCAGGCCTTTTTTACTGATGAACCGGATAATTTTGGACGGCGCAGCCGGCAGATACATGACCACGCCTGCCGCCAACTCGTTTTCTTTATCCTCCGCGACCTCGAAGGAAACGGTTTGCCCCTGCTCCAGACCGGCCAGTTCATTCTGTCCGATACCGAGTATCTTTCCTAATTCCTCCGTGTCCGGAAGCTCGGCGGCATGAAGCTCGATAACGCCGATCAGTCCCAGCGCAAGGGCGGCGCTTCGCCATTTTTTCGATACAGCGGTATGATTTGGATTGGGCATGTTCTTAATCTATTCAAGAAAAAGGGACTGAACGCTGCCTTCGGCTAACCAGACTTTCGCCTCGGCAAGCCGGGAGGCCGGAAAGAACTCGATAGCCGTTTTCCGTATCGGTTTTCCCATAAACATCAACGCGTCGTCTTTCCATTTCTCGTCCCCGACCATGGCGATCCTGACGCGTTGCAGCTCGTCCTCCGATAAAAAGAACGTATCTTCCCAGCCGGGTTCCCGGCTCCAGCCCTGAAATCCGTCCAGCTCGATCAATATCCGGAACCGGCCGAACCGTTCCAGACTCGACTCGCCCAGGCGTTGAAGCTTGTGAAAGTCGCCGACGGTAAGCTGCCCGCCGATTCGGATCCAGTGCTCGCTGTCAAGCGTTTTAATAGATTCAATGGTCATCGCGGAATCTCTTGATTGATGAATGACAAAGGAGCAAAGCAGGCTTACTGGCGAAATCGCGGCAAGCGCCTCCTCCGGCTCCGCCGGTTTAACGGCGCAAGAAAAATCAACAGCTTGAAAGGCGGAAACCGGCTTGCACCCAGGGTCAATTTTCGGTAAAGCAAGCGGTTCATATACATCCTTCGCTAAGGATCGGGACGGGATGAGAGCGATGAAACATGCCCTCGTTCCGTTTCCGTCAACGCACTTCACTAAGGGGTCGCCGCTCCGGTAGTCCATGAAGACAAACGTTCCGCGGTTTTCTCGCACCATTCGTCAATGGCGTGTTCGGCGTCGCCCCACTGCCATTGAAATCCGGTCGTGAAACTGCCGCCGCCGATGCGCTTATCGGCAACCGCAGCCAACAAATCGCCAGAAACCGCATCGGTGATTTTTGCTTCCGCTTGAGCGCCTCCGACAAAAGGAAAGGTGCCCGAAGCCAGATACTTGAGATTGGCCAGCATGTGCGCTTGAGGAACGATCATCGATACGCTGCGCAGCACCGGCGTGGCCGTTTCGGCATCGGTCATCGCCACGGTCAATTTCATCGTTCCGGGAGCCGGATGATCGACGATTTCAAATTTCTTGCCGAGCTGCTCTCTGAGCTGTTGAGAAAAATAATTAATCAGCATTTGCTGGTCGGCAGCCGAAACCGACGTGGAAGAACCGCCCCAAAAAGTCACCGGCTCGATCATGACCTTGCTGTAGCGGGTCCATTGTGCGGCCGGATTGATATAACGCAGGCTCGCCTGATCCTTACCGCCGGGGGTCAGTTGTCCGCAGACGTCGCTCAAAAGGCCGCAATTGGCCGAGGTCTGATCAATAGGCGCTTTCTGCGTCGTCGTACACGCATTCAACAGAACGGCGAAAGCCATCGCCGAAAAAGGAGCCCAGGCTGTCATTCCGAATTTTTCGGCAGTGTTATCATTCTTCATCGTTTTTCTCCTTGAGTTTTGGTTTGCTTGTTGTAGCCAGAAAAACTTTAGGGGTAACGGTACGTCCGCTTACGGTTCAATCGGACGGATCGCCTTATCGATGGCGTCCAGCAATGCCTCGTCTTCCACGGGTTTCCGCAAAAATGCGGCAATGCCCCGGCTGACCGCGGCTTGATGGATTTCCTCGCGGTCGTCTCCGGTGATAACGATCACCGGCAGTTTCCGGTCGGACAGCGCCAGCCGATCCAGCACCGCAAGACCGTTCATCGGCATCATGTTCAGATCCAGCACCAGGCAGTCCGGTGTGCCGTTTTCCAGAGACCGCAGGAAATCGACCCCAGTCGCAAAGGTTTTCGCGGCAAGTCCGGCGGAACGCAACAGCCGTTCCAACCCCTTCAAGATCGTTTCTTCATCGTCAACGATGGCGATCACTGTCTTCCCACTGTTCGTCATGAACCTACTTTATCGATTTCAGCCCGGCGGCGCTATTGGACCTTAGCCTAATACCGGAACTTCGTTTTTCAGCAGGTCGGCTAAGTCATGCTGGCGAATGACCGTCCGGATTATTTATTTCCTTGCAATTCCCTCACCCACCGTTGCATACCCTCGTCATCCGGCAAAGCTTCGGCAGCTTTCCTGGCGTAGCCCAGCGCTGACTCATCCTCTCCGGCTTCACGCAGCATGGCAACGAGCGCGCCGAGAAGATCGGGATCAGAAGGGTGTTTTGCTTCAGCCTTCTTCAAGACCGCCAGCGCTTCGCGAAATTTACCCGATGAATGCAAAGCCACGGCATAGACGTATGCATAGCGGGGATTCTCGGGAGCGAGCGTCGACGCAGCCCTCAGTTCCCGCAACGCAGAAGCCGTCCGGCCCTGGCGCACCCGGAGCAGACCCAAGGCATGGTGCAGGTCCGCCGCGTTCGACAACCGGATCAACCCTTTCTAAAGCAGCTTTTCTCCTTCGTCGTCACGACCCTGTTGCCGATACAGATCGGCGAAATTGACGTAGGCGCCGATCAAGAGCGGATCGAGTTCGAGCGCCCGGCGATAGGCCGCCGTCGCGGCATCGATCCGGCCCTGACGCAACAGAAAATTGCCTTCGTTGACATTTTCCTGGGGCCAATCGGCATTCAGCGCTAGGGCCTCCCGGTATTCCCGGCTCGCTTTATTCCGGGCTTCCCGCAGGGCCGACGGCAGCAAGTCGTCGGACACATCGGCCAGAATGCGCGCCGCTTCGATGCGAACGCCACGGATGGGATCGGACAGCAGCGGGCTCGCCGCCTCGGTGCGGAAGGCCGGCTCGAACCTTTCGGCAAGGCCCAGCGCGGCCACACGGACAGTGGGGTCGATATCTTGCAATAGCTGCCGCGCCTCGTCGATGAATTCGGGGCGCAGGCCGGGCTCTGCCAGCGCCGCCGCGGTCGCCCGAATCACGGCAGGAATCATCGGGTCTTGAGCAAGATCGAGCAATGCGGGGACTGCCCCGGTCCCCTCCGTAACGCCCGCTTGCAGCACCGTTCCGTAATGCGGGCGTTTGCGCCAGGAGGATCCGTACCATCGGTCCAGCGCGGCAGCCGCCCATTCGGGCTTGCGGTCCTGATGACACTCGGTGCAGGCGTTCGGGCTGCCCAATCGGCTCGACAGGTCCGGCCTGGGCAAACGGAAGCTGTGATCGTGCCGGCCGTCGATGACCATGTAATTCCGTTTCGGCGCGTGGCAATCGAGGCATTGGGCGCCTGTCGAGCCTGCCTTGTGGAAATGATGCCGGCCGGTATCGAAGGCGGCCGCCTGATGGCAGCGCGTGCACAAGGCATTGCCTTCGGCGCGCAGTTTCAGCGCGTGGGGCTCATGGCAATCCAGGCAGGTCACGCCTTTCGAGTACATCCTGCTCTGGCGGAACGAGCCCCAGGTGTAATCCTCCTCGCGCTGCTGGCCGTCGGCATAATAGGCCGGCTGCATCAACAGCGCCGGACGATGCGTCTCCTCCAGAGGCCGGCCGGGCAAGCCGCCTTCGGCCAGCGTCGAGCGGCGCGCATGACAGGCCCAGCAGACATTCATCAGGGTATCGCCGGCCGGCCGGTCGCGCTGCGCGAACCGGGCGTCCGGAGCCGGAAATCGCCAGGCCTCCCGCCATCGGCTCTCGAGCTTCACCACAAGCCCTTTGTCGTCATTCGGGGCCGGCGCCTTCCCCTGTCCGGCCCAGTCGACATGGCGCGAAGCGGGGCCATGGCACGCCTCGCAGGACACATTCAAGGCGCTGAAGGTGGTTCGGTACATATCGGTCGTCCGGTCGTAGCCTTTTTTAAGCCCGGTCGAGTGGCATTCGGCGCATTGCATGTTCCAGTTCTGATAGCGCCCGGTCCAGTGCAGTGGATCGCCGGCATCCATTTTTTCTCCGGGATAAAGAGAAAACCAGCGCTGTCCGCCTTCGGACTTCGGACGACTGTCCCAGGCGATGCCAAGCGCCTGATAGCGTCCTCCGGGAAACTCGATCAGATATTGTTGCAGCGGGGTGACGCCGAACGTGTATCTGATCTGATAATCGGCCGGCTTGCCGTCAGGCCCGCCGGTGCGCACCCAATATTTGCCGTCGCGCTTGAAAAAAACGGATTCCACACCGAAGTGCTTGAATTTCACCTCATCGAAATGGCCGAGCACCGTCTCGCCGGCCGCTTCCTGCATCGCCAGAGCATGGTGCGAGCCGCGCCATGTTTCAACCTCGTTCCGGTGGCAATCTCGGCAGGCCTCCGCGCCGACATAGCCCGGCTCTCCTGCCGGCGGCACCGATTTCGTCCTGACGATCGCCGAAGCGGGTCCTGCCGGCTGCCCGGCATAAAACCATACTCCGGTTAATGCCGCGATCAGGACGAAAGCGGGCAGAATGCGCCAACGGCGCTTCCTTGCGGTCCGTGTCCGAGACGGCAACGGAACCGCGGTCCGGGCTGTTCTGGGCGTCTTACGAAGGTTCATCCGGACGATTCAACCCGACTGAATAAAAGAAGGCTATGAAGTGGTGGCCGGGGCCTGGCTCCAGCGCTCTCTGGGCACGACTTTCGCCGATTCCGGATCGGTCATGTAATGCGGCGACATGATCTGTACGCCGTACTCGTTGAAAGCATCCTGGATATTCTGATGCAGTTCCGAATAAAGCTTCGGCATATTGTCGGCCGACGCGGCGTACACGTTCAGCTCGTACCTGACGTAAAAATCGTCCAGCGCGCTTTGCTGCACGAACGGCGCCGGCTCGTGCAGCACTTGTCCGGTCCTTTCCGCCGCCAGCAAGAGCAGTCCATGAACCTGCCGCCACGGCGCGTCGTAGCCGATGGTAACGGTGGTCGGCAAAATTAGCCTCCCTTCTGTGGCGGCAAAGCTGTAATTGGTCACCTGATTAGTCATCAATACCGAATTCGGAATCGTGATCTCCACGTTTTTCAGCGTGCGCAGGCGAGTCACCAGCATGGCAACCTCCGTTACCCTGCCGGACGTATCGCCGATCTTGACCACATCCCCGATCCGGAAGCCGCGCATATAAGTCAGCACGACGCCCGCCACCATGTTTGCGATCAGCGAGGTCGACCCCAATGAAAACAGCACGCCGAGAAAAATGGAAATGCCCTGAAAAGCACGGGAATCGGATCCGGGTAAATACGGATAAGCCACAGTAACGGCAAGAACGATGACCATGAAGCGGCATATCTTGTAAGTCGGCATGGCCCAATCGGGATAAAATCCGGCGAGCGTGATTTCTTCTTTTTCCACGGCCGAAAAAAAGAAACGCAAGATGCCCAGGAACCAATGAACGATGAAGGCAAAAATGATCAGAAAAATCATGTTGGGCAGGCCGTTCCAGATGTTGTGGCCGATTTGTCTGATAGGCTCCGCCACGAACTCGAACAGTTTTTCGGCGAACGGTCGGGTCCAGGGAAAGAAACTCAGGATAAGACTGAAATACAGATAGAGGCTTCCGATCACCATCAGTAGCCGAAACACTTTGAGTATCCCGGTGAGCATTCCTTGAATGACGAAATCGAAAATTCCGATGCGCGTATGAGACAGCCAGCGGCGAACTCTCGCACAAAGATCAACCTGGGCCTTGTCGAAAAACTTGAAAAGCCCGTAAATAAAAGCGATCAATCCAGCAGTCGCCAGTAAGGCGAAGAGCAGTCCCTGAAGCAGATTGCCGATACTGTGCGCCTCGCGGTATTGAGTAATCGCAACACGGATTTTTTCGGCTAATTTCGTGGCCCGTTCATGCCTGGAAACCGCCTCCCCGGCCACATCCGGATCCAATACCGATAGGATGATCGTATCCCCCGCCATGACATCGGACGAAATGTCATCGTCGGTAACCGTGATGCTGTCGACGTCAAGATAGGGATCCTCCGCCAACTGCCGGATGCGCTCGGCGATTTTATCGGCCCGAAATTGCGCAGGAAGGCTTTTCAAACGGCGCACGTAAAACAGCGTCTCCCCGTCCACGACCACCGCCACCGGCTCCGCAGGCGCGGTCGTCGCGCCGGCAAGCTCCATCATGGGCCACGGACTGAACCAGAAAAGCCCCCACCACAACAGCCATCCGAACTTCATTGTCTCTCCGCCTCCGCCGAACCGTCCCCGGGCCGTTTCCGATTTTTTATCCTTGCCCGGCATTGCCTATAAGAAACAACCGGATGATTTTATCCCTGCCGATGACGATCACCAGCTCCCGCAAGGAGCAATAGAGGAAGAATAACACCGCGAGCCACATCTGGATGACCCAGAAATGAGGCCAGACGACTTTTGCCATGAGATGACGGTGGGCTTCGGCAAAGGCGCCGTATTCCCGAAGCAGTGGAAAAAGATGCTCCGCATAGCGGAACAAAAACGCGAACACGAAATAAATCGCGCTTTTCCAGGCAACGTTGTAGAGCAAAGGCTTATCGGGAAATTGATTCATCAAGGGCAGATTGTCGGCGATCAACACCACCTTGCCGACGATCAGGGCGCCGACCACCGCCCCTCCGAATCCGCTCAGAGGCAGCCCGTATTCCCGCTGAATCAGACGCTGGGTGATCGAAAGCAAAAGGAAGGCGAAGAAAAAAAAGAGCGTAGGCGGCAGAATGAGAAGAAACTCGTGCTTCAATTTTTTCAGTCGTTTCATTGGATCATCTCGTTAACGAAATCCGGCGAAAAATAATGCTTGATGGTTGCTCTTCCGGGCCAGAATACATCTTCCGGGGCATGAGAAGCAACCGCCGTCACCGGCATCAATCCATTTCCTACGGCGGCGCCACCGGCATGTAAATGACGCCCGTGCTGCCGTAGGCCTGAGTATACCAACTGGAGCCGCACTGATAATACGTTACTCCTTTAACGACCGCCGTACTGGGGTTGCATGGCAGCCCTCCGGATGGCGGAGGCGGCGCGCTGTAAACGACGGTCGTAGAAGGAGGCGGAGCGGCCGACGAGCTTTGCGAGGACGACGAGTGGCCGGCCGCATAGCCGCCGACGGCTCCGAGCGCCGCCGCACCGACCGCCACGGCCGCGACTTCGCCGTCGTCCCAGTTATTGCTGTTGTTGTAATAGACTGGCGGAGGCGGCGGGTAATAGCCTCCGGCCGGTGGCGGATAATAACCGGACGGATAGCTTCCCTTATAGGACTGCGCCGTTTGCTGCCGGCTTTGCGTGCGGCTCGTATAGCCTTGCTGGCGGGTTTCGACATTCTCGTTCGAATATTGCTGCCGCTGTGCCTGATTCTGCGACATGGAGGACTGGCGCTGCGCCTGGTTCGCGGTCGTCGTCGATTGCCAGCCCTGTTGGGTCGCCGCCCGGTTCGCCGATGCGGTCGAAAACGCCTGGGTCCGGTTCGCGGAAATCGATTGGGCGCTTTGCGCCCAGCCGCCTCCCGAACTCATCGACCCGTATCGTCCGGCGCCGGATGAAAAGCTGCCGCTGGAGGCGGCGCCGTAGCGGGAAAAACCTCCCGCGCCTCCTCCGCCCCAACCGCCTCCTCCAAAACCGCGGGCTTGGGAATCATTCAGGGCGCCTAGCGGCAATATTAAAAAAACCGCCATGGCCTTAACGATTAATTTAGGTTGGGTTTTCATTTCTTTTCTCCCGATGGATCCGGTTTTGCCGGCGTCTCAAGCGCCACTTGCGGCAATTCGGCAGCGAAGGCAATTTTCCGAGCCCCTTCCGGAGGAGTGAAGACGAATTGATTAGCCGGGATTTCAGGCGCGAGATTCCAGTCGGCAAAGTCCGCCCGATAGGACGGCTGACCCTCCGCATTTTTGTAGGTCAACACCACGCGCATGGGCAGCGGCTGGGCTCCGGCAGGAATCCAGACCTGATAATCGACCGTGTCGGTACGGCCGGCCAGGTGATGGACCGGCGTCCCATGCATTACGTTCTGCTCCACATACTCCAGCGACTGCGTGCGGTTTTCCAGTTCGGCCGGAAAGCGGCTGAGCAGAAGTGCCGCCAACGGCAGCCGCATATGCAGATCCTTCAGGAAATAAGTCACTGCCTCGTCAATGCCGCCCGGCTTGGCTATCTGGGCGTAGACGTTTCCGGTCGGGGTAAACGCCGTGATCTGCTGGCCGTCGTAAAGGATAAGATGCCTTTCGCCGTCGCTGTGGCCCACTTCGACCCGCAGTCCATCCGGGCGGCTCACGAGAATCTTCCGGCTCTCGCCGAATTCAATCTTCTGCCCGGACGCCTGCAGCACTTCGTAGTTTCCCGTCAAATTCACGCTGAACCTTGGCGTCTTGGCCAGAAACCCGGCCATGCTCGTCAGTATTTTTTTGGCATCGCGCTCCGTTGCGGCGACCGACGCCGGCGCCCGGACCGCCGAAGGTGGCGTTCGGGTGACCGCCTGTTCCCGGACGCAACCCACTATCATCCAAGGAATTACGGCACATAGAACGGAGCGCTTCAGACTCCATCGATCATCGTTCATGCTGAACACTCCTCTTGAAACATAAGGTGGGCATTAACATCGGTCTCATCCACCGGCGGGCTCTTAAGCCGGGGGTTGGGAAATACCATTGTATTTTTGCCCGCGCCGGCCTTGCTATTGGACTTTGGACCAAGGCCTGCTGTCTCCTGACTCTCAACAGCGCCGACGGGACCGCTCCGGCAAAACCAGAAGCCGTTGTTTTTTTTATTGGCCGCTTTCCAGAACGTTTGCGGTCTGAGAAAAGGCATTGCAATTATTCCGGTCACGGCAGGCCACCATGTAGACGGTTTGCTTGTTGCAGCCCCTGACGCCGATGGTGTATTCGGTCCATTCATAGCCGCCGGCGGCAATGCCGTTAATGTAAGTGACTTTTTGCGAAAGCACCGTCGCCGTCGCCTCGGGACAGTTCAGTTCGAAGCGTCCGCGGGTCAGCGCCGTGTTTTGGGCTGAAGGAGCATTCTCTGCCAGAAATTCGGCCTCGGTCGCGCAAGCGCTCAAAAGGACAGGCAGGGCAAGAGCGGCCAGACCCGGCCGAAGCACATTCCAGGCATTGATCCCGTCATTCAATTTCTCTGTTACTCTCATTGGCTTTCTCCTCTTGATCTGATTTGGCGCGCCGGTCATTAACCGAGGGCTCTGGAAGACTTTCCTTTCCCGGCAAACAGTGCGCTTCCTTACCGTTGCGCTCTGTTCGCCCTGTTTCAGCCAGGGATGGCGGCAATTCCCTCCGGTCAAGGGCTGGCTTGGCATTGCGAGGCACGGCAGGGGCAGTGAATCCAACCTTGTTGTCGAAGGCTGATCTTCAGCCAAGAGTCAATTTCAGCCATATCGCATTGATACAAGCTGTCGCCAACGGAAAAGCGAAATCCATCTTTACCGCGCCCGAAGCCGAAAGTCAGCTCATTCCGAAAATGCATTGTAGGCAGGCTCGAACGAATCCGGCTATTGGACTTTGGACCTAGAGGAAATGGATAGCCGAACCGGTCCCGAACAGCGGGATAACAGGGAACCCTGTCCTGGTTGAGGTTGATCCATTGCCTCCTACCTTGCGAAGGCAGAACAAGGAGCCATCTCCTCGAGATAGAGAGCGACGGGCTGCCGTGACCGGAAAATCCTCTCCGAATACAGCTTCTGCTCAGTTAAAAATGGACTTTATGCGACAATTGGTGTATTTTTAGCAACATGTCTTCAAATAAGTAGCTTTCTTGCTAAAATTGTCGTTTTCCCGGAAGAAAAAATTTTGACGGTTGTCGGCTATGGAATGTTCGACCCATTCCGTGGGCGGGCTAGGAAAACGTCGACCAACAACAGAGCCGTTCAACCGAAATCTTTAATTTTTCTTCGAAGGATGAGCGAACGACTGAAATCGGCGGCTATTTCCGTCCCCGTTCGATTCGAGAGTGACCGCGAAAGACGCGCCGCTCATTTAGCAAGACAAAACATTTCCAACCACCGATGCCTTTTCAGTTGAAGCCGGCATTGGCAATTGCCTGCCCGGAACAGAAGAATAAATCGGAGCCAAGGCTGCGATCTTGAAGATGGACCTGAATAACAAATAACTTTAGGAAAATACTGTAAGTCCCGAATCATAATGGCGACAAATGCTTTACTTTTCCTAAACAATGAGCTATTTAAGTGTCTTTAATGAAGGACGGTTTTAATCGTTAAGATTAACCCTTTGATAGAATTCGATTAACAATTAACAGGAGATTACTATGCTGAAACCTATCGCTCTGGCTGTGGCCGCGCTATCGACAATGAGCCTGGTAGCCGAGGCGCAAGCCGATGAATATCAGGACGACAGATGGTACGTTGCCCCTTTCGGGACTTTCATCAACTCCGGCGGCGACCGGGGAGCCAATGATGAATGGGGAGGCGGCATGGGCATCGGCAAGATGATTAACGACCATTTCAATGTCGAAGCAAGAGGCTTTTACCAACGCCTGGGCGGCGATTCGGGCAGTTGGGACATGACCGGCGGCAACGCGGATCTGCAATATTATCTGTTCCGCGACACCTTTTCGCCATACACCGTTCTGGGCCTGGGCGCGATGAACACCAGCCACGGCGGCGACAGCGGCACAGGCTTTATCGGCGAAGCAGGGGTCGGTTTTACCTATGAGCTCATGGACAACTTCATGCTTCGCAGCGACGTCCGCTATCGTTACAACCACAACTTCAACGCGCAGCTTCAGCCCGGCACGGACGAATTTCACGACATGACCGTCAACGTCGGATTCGTCATTCCGTTCGGCGACAAACCCAAGCCGCAACCGGCCGCCCAGGCCGAACCGCCAGCGCCGGCGCCGGCTCCGGTGGCCACCAGTTGCACGGCGCTCGACGACGACCACGACGGCGTCAACAATTGCGACGACAAATGCCCCAATTCGCTGAGCGACACCAAAGTAAGCAAGCACGGCTGCTGGATCGTCGACGTCAAGTTCGACAACGACAAGGCGATCATCAAGCCCCAGTATTACCCGAATCTGGACAGCGTCGCCGAGGCGATCAAAAACCATCCGGATCTGATGATCGAAGTTCAGGGCCATACCAGCAAAACCGGCGGCTTCAAGCACAACATGGAGCTGTCCGAACGCCGCGCCAACGCGGTTAAGGATTATCTGATCCGCGGCTACCACTTCCCCAACATTACCGCGCGCGGTTACGGCTGGACCCAGCCCATCGACACCAACGACACCGAGGAAGGACGCGCCAATAACCGGCGTGTACAACTCGAGGTCAATGGCCAGCCTCAATCCGCCCCTTAAGCACTCGTAAGGGTTCGGATGAATCAGGCAGGACAGCTTCAGCTTTCCTGCCTTTTTTTTGCCTTCCGGATCAGGGAAAAGCGGATCTGAAGTAAAGAAAGCGAGCTTTTCGCCTTCCCCTACGCCGCTTCTCCACCGAAAAGCCCCAAGGCAAGCCATTACCGACGATATCACCGGAGCAGCGCCGATGAGCAATGAAAATGAACCGACATCCGACAAGACGCTGGAAAAATTTATCTCGCGCAAACTGATCGATCTCTTCATCCAGATCGGATTGATCGGCTTTTTAGTGGTGTATTGCTACCAGATATTCAAACCTTTCATCGGCCTCTTGCTGTGGTCGATCATACTGGCTGTGGCGCTGTATCCTTTAAATGCCCTGATCGCCCGCAAGATGGGCGGCAAGGAGGGCTATGCCGCCGTCGCCGTCGTGCTGTTCATCCTGTTGAGCGTCCTCGCGCCCGCCGCATCGTTGAGCTTTTCCTTCGCGGAATCGACCAGCGGCCTGGTCAAACAAGTCCAAAGCGGCACCTGGCAGGTGCCCGCACCCGACGAATCGGTCGCCGGCTGGCCGCTGGTCGGGGAAAAAGTATACGAACTATGGAGTTCGGCTCATACGGACCTCGGCGCCGTCATAGCGAAACACCGGCCGGCCATCGCGACTTTCGCCAGACAGATACTGGGCTATGCCGCCACCGCGGGCACGGCCGTTGTCACTTTTTTGGCCGCCATGGTATTGGCCGGCATCTGGATGGCCTACGCCGCCTCCGCCCATGCAGCGGCCAAAGCCATCGCCAATCGCATGGCGGGACCTGCGAAAGGCGAAAACTTGATCGCGCTGTCGACTGCGACCATCCGCGCCGTGGCGCAGGGCGTCATCGGCATTGCCTGCGTGCAAGCCCTTTTGCTGGGAGCCGGATTCATCGTGGTAGGCTTGCCGGCGGCCGGCATCTGGGCCTTGCTGGTATTATTGCTGGGAATCGCGCAAATCCCCGCCGCACTGGTCTCGGTGCCGGCCATCGTTTATATCTGGTCCACCCAGGGTTCGACGCCGGCGGCCATCCTGTTCACGGTCTATACCCTGGTAGCCGGTTCGGCCGACAACATCCTCAAACCCCTGGTCCTGGGCCGCGGCGTGGACGCCCCGATGCCGGTGATTCTACTGGGCGCATTGGGCGGCATGGCCAGCGGCGGCATCATCGGCCTGTTTCTGGGATCGGTCATGCTGGCTCTGGGATATCAGTTGTTCATGGCCTGGGTGTATAGTCCCAATGAAGAGGAAAGATAATCAGCGGGAAATTCGTTGGCTTAAAAACAATGGAGCCATTCCCCCGAGGATCCTGCCCGACAGCCCCCGGGGGGAGGACCTTTAAATATCTATTCCGGCATGGCAACCAGCACCTTAGTTTTGCCAGCTTTGCTCTTATCCTCCAAATCATGGCACTGCTTTTCTCTATCAGAAAAATGCTAACCAATTTGCCACATGTAACCTACAAGGTTACAATTGTTCCATGATTAAGAGTTTCACGCACAAAGGCCTGGAAAAATTTTTTACCACCGGCAGTTTAGCCGGGATCCAAGCCATCCATGCCCAGCGTTTGCGCTTGATCTTGTCGTTACTGAATGACGCTCGTAGCCTGAGTGATCTTAACGCTCCCGCATTGAAACTGCACGAGTTGAAAGGCAATCTGGCAGGGTTGTGGGCGGTAACAGTACAAGCTAACTGGCGAGTCGTCTTTCGTTTCGAAGATGGTAACGTTTACGTTGTTGATTATCTCGACTATCACTGAGGAAATTGCGTTATGCGTATGTTTAACCCACCCCATCCGGGAGAAATTCTAGCTGACTTATGGCTTGAGCCAATGGGCTTAAGCATTACCGAGACCGCGCGGCATTTAAATGTATCGCGCAAGGCCGTATCCGAGCTGGTTAACGGCAAGACAGCGTTAAGTGCAGAAATGGCGGTGCGCCTGGAGCTGGCTTTTGGCAAGAGTGCTGAATCGTGGTTGGCGGCCCAGGCCGCCTACGATGTTTGGCAGCTCGAATCCAAGCGAGGCGAGCTAGGCGTTCACAATCTGGCGGCTTGATGCGATTGGCTTACCGGTGCGCGAAGGCCTCGGTGAGGTGCGCGCGTTCGATTACGGCCTGTCTTCTTCCGGATTGAAATAAGGCGATCGTCTTTTATCTACTGAGCCCTGTTGTCAAAATATTATCTGATTACCCATGAGGCTCAGCAACGTTAGCCGCTCTCTGTTGTCGAAAGGTCATTGATTCAATTGGAGAAGCGCCATGAGCAAGAACAAAGTGCAATTCCAAAAGGGATACAGCCTTACCGGTTTTATCAAGGATTACGGCACAGAAGAACAATGCCGCCAAGCCCTATTTAAATGGCGTTGGCCTGACGGATTCCGTTGTCCTGACTGAGGGTCAAACCGTTATACGGTCATCAAGACCCGCAGCCTGTACCAATGCTCAAAGCGTCATCACCAGACCTCCGTGATCAGCGGTACTATTTTTGAGCAAACCAAACTGCCGCTGACCACTTGGTTCATGGCAATCCATCTGATTACTCAGGCGAAAACTGGGCTTTCGGCTTTGGCGCTCAACAAGAAAATAGTGGGTTTAAAAACTCTGGATTCATTCTTCCCTCCGGTCCGGCGTTCAAACCGATCCTTTACAGTGGCGTCCGGCTTGGCCTAAAGTCCAATAGCGAAAAGCGATCATAATAATAAAATATTTGGATTTATTATAGATAAGCGCTAATGCTTTCCAAAGGCTCGGCGGGAGCAGGACGGCCGCTCCGAAGCTGCGGGTCGTGCCCCTTTTCTCTGTATATTTCATCCATCCCAAGGTATTCAAGAATGGAAAATCAAGATCCTCCTGCTTCCCCCATCCGGTCGACTCGGAAAGCATTGCCTAGGAGCCGCAGCCGCAGGTCGGCCGAAGGGGATATTCCTCCGAACTTGACGCCGGCTGGCATCGAGTCGTTCGTGGTCGGCCAGGCCATCGAAGCGGCGCAATCTTCCAAAGAAATAGCGGTTCAGGACATTCTCTCCAATATCAAGGAAGGCGATACCCAAACCCTTGCGCTTACCCTGGAAAGCATTTTAGCGGGCGCTTCCCCAGACGATGCCGTAAAATTGCGCCATGCCTTGCTGGCACAGATAGAGCCCGTCATTTTAAAACGCAAAGCGCACCCGGATGATGAGTTATCGGAAGAATGGCGCGAGGGAAGTTATCCCTATAAGAATCTGATGACTCGAAAGAGCTATGAAAAAAACAAATACCTGCTGCAGGTCGAACTCTTGAAATTGCAAGCCTGGGTTAAGGAAAAGCGACAACGCGTCGTCATCTTGTTCGAAGGCCGCGACGCTGCGGGAAAGGGCGGCACGATCAAACGGTTCATGGAACATTTGAACCCACGGGGAGCCAGAGTCGTGGCGCTCGAAAAACCCTCAGAGATCGAACGCGGTCAATGGTATTTTCAGCGCTATATTCAACACTTGCCCACCGAAGGCGAAATCGTCCTGTTCGACCGGTCCTGGTACAACCGGGCCGGAGTCGAGCGGGTCATGGGGTTCTGCTCCAATGACGAATACAACGAATTCATGCGGCAGGTTCCGGAATTCGAACGGAATCTGGTACGCAGCGGCATTCATCTGATCAAGTTCTGGTTTTCCGTAACCCGGCAGGAACAGCGCCGCCGTTTCAAGGAACGAGAATCCCATCCTTTGAAACAGTGGAAATTATCTCCGATCGACATGGCCTCCCTGGACAAATGGAATGAATACACCAGAGCCAAGGAAGCCATGTTTTTTTATACCGATACCGCCGACTCCCCGTGGACGGTGATCAAATCCGACTGCAAGAAACGGGCGAGATTGAACGCCATGCGCTACGTGCTGCATAAATTACCGTACACTAATAAGAATCTCGAGCACATAGGCCCTCTGGATCCGTTACTGGTCGGCCGCGCTCATGTGGTTTACGAACAAGGGGAAGAAGAAAAGGCCATTTTATAGAAGATGGACCCAATCTTGGCATTCCGAAAAACAAAGGAAGCTTTGCCTTAAACTTGGTATTTATTCAATCGATAAACGAACTGTAGCGTTCATCCTGGATTCCATTTCATTCCATCCAGGCTACGCTTGCTAAACTATATCCAATGATCGTCTATCCTAGGCATTAGGAGGAATTCATGGAAAACACAGCCTTAGCGTCAAAGCTAGGCGCTAGCTTGGAGCAGCTCCAATCCGCTCTGAATCTCGACCTTGCACAAATACGAGCCGAATACCGTATCTCCGGTAAATCAGAATCAAGAGTATCGGCTCACCTAAAAACCCACCTGCAACCCGAACAATGCAGAATGCTCCTCTCGACCTTTTCAATTCCTGCTGCGTGCTCGGATATCTTTCAAGCCCTGCTGCTGGGAGTTCCAAGCGAACGTCAAATCGTTCGTGTCGACCTTCAAGGGACAATTGGTTTATTGTTCAAATCCAATTTACCTCCCACGGGAATACGACCAATGGCGGAAGCATTAGGCTGCGATTCCAACAGTCCGGCTCTCGACTATTTCTCAAACCTGAACCGGTTTCCTTGCGGTTTCGAGATCACAGCATCGAGGAATGGCAATTTGAGCCTATGTATTTACGACTGCATTGGGAGCAGTCAGGATGATCTTATGCGAGCCATCGATAGGTTGGGACCTGGAGAAATGGCGCAATCTTGGAATCAAGTCGTGCCACTGTTAGAAACATCGGTATCTTCTGAGCCTGCTGTTACGATCATCGTAGAAATCCATGATGACAACAAAGTTTCGGTGATTTTCGAAGTGCCTGAAGTACCCATTGATCACATTCACGGTATTTTAAAATTGGACTGCGCCGAACAAGCCGCTTTCCAAAGTGCAAGAAAAATAGCGGTCAAATCCGGCCACAAGGTTTTCAGCAGTGTCTCCATACATTGCCTGGGAAAAAACACACGGGATATTTGTTTCAATGTGGAAGTGAGAGATAGTTTAATTCCGCATAAGGCGAAACCCAAGCATTCTGGCGATACATTAGCACATCAATTATCACGAAATCGCTTATCGCTTTTCGACACCAAAGATCTGCCAATAACCAAACTTTTTCTGCCAGTTGGCATCGGAACTTCGAAGATTCCCAGGATATTGATCAGTGAAGGGACAACAGAATCTCCGATTTTAGAATCGAATCCCCCTTATTACCGCCGAGAGGCTCTCGTACCGCAAGGGCCTTGGCGGGCGCCGAATGCAATGGAACAACGTCTGCTTTTGTACGACTCCCCTCCCGGCAGTCCAGACCTGTGCGTGGCGATCCTCCCTATAGATGTCACGCAAATAACAAAGTTTAACCGCTTTGATCTACAGAATGTAACAACCATTGGACAGGTTGAGGAAGTCAGAAAACATCCACAACTGGCAACAGTCTTTATCGAGTTAGCCGAATACTTAGCCGATAAATTCTCTATGGTATCCGATCAATTCACTTGTCTCGGTCTGTCCGCTTACCCCGGAGGATTGCGGACCGTCTCGTACGACCATGACATCAAGCGTCGTGTCGGCCTTCATTTGGACACATGGGATAACGTGGATCTCGACGCGCGCGCTTCTTCCAGAAACATCCTATTAATCAACTTAGGACGTTCAGACCGCTACTTCCTTTTCGTAAACGTTGGCATGAACATCATGCAGGCTCTTCTCACGGACCTCCCGCCCGACGCAGATGGGCTTGCTGACGAGTTCATGCGGCGATTTCCCGAATATCCGGTAATTAAGATCCGTGTAGCGCCTGGTGAAGCCTACATAGCGCCAGTACAAAACATTATTCACGATGGTTCAACAGAAGGCAGCCAACAATTAGACATCCATGTGGCTTACCTCGGGCGATTCCATGTGTCTCACCTGACGAGCTAAAGCTTACATGCGGCAGGAAGGCTACCTCCCGGCCGGCACGCTCCTTCAGGACACATTATTTACCTCCCTTCAGCTTATCAACTTCGGATGACAGTTGCTTCACAGCATTCCTGAGATCCTCAATCTCTGATATACGGGAGTCGGGTGAACGGAAGCGATAGGTATATACATTGCCAGACCACGGATCACCGCATACCTGGCGCCAATATTCCTCATCAATTCGCAATGACAAATCCGTAACTCGCAGTGCGGGCTCCCCGAACACGTCGGCCAGGGCTTTATTTAACTTCGCAAGGTTCACCTCCCGATCGGGCAGGAAATGCCGTATATGGCCGCGACTGGAATAGCCTTCGCTGGCTGAAAGGTCATCCATTGCTTCTTTACATCCTGGATCACGTACACGTATCGTTGGTGCCTCAGTACACGGAGTTACAGGGTCACCTGGTTTAAGTTTGCTGGTATCCATATTGTTACCCCCCTCGTCGTTTTAAAAATTGAACAGGCTGCGGATGGTTGAGATGAGTGGCTAATCGGGTGGTATCGAGAGTTGGTGGCATCAATTCATAACGCGGCTCTGAAATCTCGAACTTCTCGCCGAGTCGCTGAGCGATATGCTCGTAAATTCTAAAGAGGCTAGGACAGTAATAGTCTCGCTCATGATGGTCCTGAAAAAACTTATAGGCTCGAGCCTGACATCCACCATGACAGACATGTTGCCACTTGCATCGGCTGCATTGCGGATCTGTCTTGCGGTTCCGGTAGTCGGATGCTGTGTCGGTATTTAGAAGTTCCTCGAGCGAATGCTCCAGGATGTTGCCGTAACGCGTGTCCGCATGTCCTGACAAGGAAGCACAAGGATAGACATCTCCAACTGGATCGACAGATATATTCGAAGACGAACATTGCGCCAGTGCGACGCAATCGGCTGGTCGCCCGCTCAGGATGGCACGTGTCTTATAGACAAAATCCGAGCAATAGACATAATCCTCTGAGGCATCGAACCAGCGGTCATACATCTCGATCCATGCCGGTGCATACTCATCCGACCCGAGTCCTACATCCTTAAAATTATCCCGGGCAATTCCAGAACGGTTGAGCGGGATAATGTTAAAAGGTAAATTGTGCTCGGCCATGAGATCGTAGATCTCTCCGACATGGTCTTTGTTGCTGCGGGAGATCACAACGCAAACGCCGAATGGGATATCTGCGGCCTAAACTTTCTGAATCGCTTCGACAACTTTCTGATATGTGCTGCGACCTTGGTGATCGACCCGGTTGCTGTCATGTAAATAGCTAGGACCGTCAATGCTAATACTAACACTGAAGTTCGCCAGCTTGAAGAAATCAAGCCAACTATCGTTGATCAGAGTACCATTTGTCTGGATTGAGTTTTCGCACCGGACGCCTTCCGCGTACTTGGCTTGGTATTGCAATGCTCTTTCATAGAAGGTCCGCTTTGCAAGAAGCGGCTCGCCGCCGTGCCAAACGAAGGATACAACGCGATCCTGTTCGAAACGCCGTACATAAGAAAACGTCTGCTCAATTGTACGGTGCAGGACGTCGTCATGCATGATTGGATCCCTCACGTCATCGTTATAACAATATCTGCATGCCAAATTGCAGAGATGAGTTGGCTTTATGACGTTAGTAAAGTTCATGGCGGTCCACCTTGGGTATTAACCAATGGAAAGATCACATAGAATAGCGCGAAAACCAACGCTAACGCTGTCTTGGAACCCAATAACTGAAATGCCGATCGGCCTTACCATTAGTTAATTACTTTGTCAAGCAACTTATTAATTTATTTTTAAAGGAGACGGTCTTTTCATGCCCCCACTCTATCGGCCTTACAATCCACGTCCTCCGGGAAAGGCACGGAAAATCGCGCTTCTCCTCATCTTGGCCTTGATGTTGAGCGGCTGCACTCTGCTCAAAAACACGCTGGAATTGCCGGAAAAAAGTATCCGCTCCCTGTTTTCGCTTGACCGGGAAAACAAAGCGTCCGATCCTGTCGAACTGCAATCCCAACTGCTCCGTTTTGCCGACAACTCCATCAAAAGGCTCAATCTGGCCATAGGCAAGCTGCAATTAAAGGAAGACGAAGCCACCCGAAAACGCTCGCTGCTGATACGCCGGATTAGCACGACTCAGGATATACTGGCTGTGGCCACCGGGGCCAACATCAACGCCAATCTGCTCGACATGGTCATCCTGGCCAGCCTGAACCGGATGAACGTCGAGGAATACTGGACGTCCAGATACTATGGAGAATCGGCCCAACCCTATCTCCAGGCCGCCAAAGAAGTGGAAAGGCAGATTTTGCGAATCGCGGAAACCGTGCTCAAAAAAGAACAGCTCTCGGAATTGCGCACCGCCATCCGCTCCTGGCACGAGAAACATCCGAACGTCCGCTCTCCCAGCGACGTCGGAGCGATCGGTTTCGCGGCCGAAGTCGCGCAAAGCAACCGCAGTTCCGACGCAATGATAACCGCCAGCGTGTTTAATCTGCTCACCATCGATCCCTTGGCGGGACTCGACCCCGCTACTCGCGAACTGGCCGACACCCGACTGTTCGCCGAACGCGGATTGTTTCTGGCCAGGCATATGCCGACCTTGATCCGCTGGCAAACCGAGCTGTTGATTATAAACGCAGCGGAAGTGCCGCAGTTGGAGAAACTGCTGGCCGATGCGACCCGATTGTCCGAATCGGCGGACCGCTTCAGCCGGACGGCGCAGCGCCTTCCGGGATTCATCAGCACGGAGCGCCAGGCGATCGTCCATGCCCTGGACAAGCAACAGCCGGCACTGAACGGGCTCGCTGCACAGATCGAGAAAACACTGGCCGCGGGCAGCCAAATGTCGAATGCCTCGACCGCCACCTTACAGACTTTTCAGGAAGTGGTGCGGCAACTCCAGGCCAGCCCGTCCGACCCGGACAGCGAGCCTTTCCGGATCAACGACTATACCGTTGCCGCCCAACAGATCGGTGATTCCGCCCAAAACTTAACCCATCTTTTGCATATGTTTAACCGGACGCTGTCTCCCGACAATCTTGACGTCCTGTCCAATCGACTGGACGCCATGCTCCGGCGAACCCAGGCCGGGGGCAAGGAACTGGTGGACTACGCGTTCAGGCAGACCTTGTTTCTGGGTTTGCTCCTGATCGCTTCCGCCTGCGCAATGGTCTTGGCTTCCGCCATTGCATTCTGGAAATTGAAGAAGAAATTCGCCTGAGGCCATGCACCGAACGGCTTGCTTTCCAGGGGCGAGCCGCTTTGAACCTTTCTTCCTATTCCACGCATTCGGCCTCGTAACGCTGCTCTAATGCGAATCTGCGTTGCGGCTTGCCTTTCAGAGACTCGATTTCCTTGCTCATTTCCTCGCAGCGGCTGGCAGACTGCTTCTCGGGAGACTGATAATTTTCATCCCGCATCCAGGAAGAGTCTTTGGCGTTTTCCTGATAAAAAGACGACGTGTCCAACTCCAGATCAAGCGGCTTATTTTCGGCAATGCCTGCCGATGAAACCAGGAGGAGAAGCACGAATAAGGATCGGATTTTCATTTGTAGGCCTCGGTTTGAAAATGAGTGGCAACGCTTCCGGAATTTACTGCTTAGCGATTTCCTGCCGCCAGCGTCTGCCGCACCGCAGCCGCCAATTCGCGGCTCATTCGGTTCAAGCAGTCGTTGAGCGCGGCCACCATGACCTGATAATCCGAGGTCGATGCCGGCGTCCGGTACGAGACCTGCCGGACCTGGATTCCGTCCTCGCCGCGAGCGATCCGCCATTGCGCGGTCAGGCCGGCCTGCCCTTCCGGATTCACATGAAATTCCAGGATGGCGACCGATACCCGAAGCCGGGCCTGGCGGGCGAGCCCGGATCCGTTGGTCGGCACGACGTCGACCGAGGCCAGCCGCGACAGATTCTGCGCCAATACACGGCCGATATTGTCGTCCAGGGATTCGGCCCAGCGGTTCAGCTCGCTCAATCGGTAAGCGTTCGGGCCGGTCGCGGCCACAATCTGCGGACGATCGACATAGCGCGGAATCTTCACGGGACTCAGGGCAACCGCGGGCTTTTCCGAAACGGCCGATGCCTCGCTTTCGCTCTCGCGGAGAGGCTCGAGCAGATAGAACTGTGAAGGCGGCGTCGCTCCGCCGATGCATCCGGTCAAAGAGCCGAGCAAACCGGCCCACAGCGGAATCCAAACGAAACGGTTTGCACGCATGATCAACATCTTCTAATTCTCCTTGCCGGAAATCAACGACTCCGGATGGCGTTCCAAATAATCGGTCAACCTCTCAATCGAACGCGAAGCATCTCTCAGCGCTTCCAGCGTTTCATTCAAAGCCGATTCCGGCCCGATCGCCTCATTGACGTTCGCCATGGATTCATCCGCTCTGTTCAAGGCGAGAGTCGCGGCCTTCAAGGTCTGATCGGTGGACGCCAAAACAGGCTTGATGTCGCTATGGATGTCCTGAACCATCGCTCGGGAATCCTGCATCAACAGATTGGTATTCCGGATGGCCGTGTTGGTATCCTTGAGCATCGGCTCAAGATTCCGGTTCAGAGTCGTCACCGTTTTGTCCATTTCTTCCAGGGTCTTGGCCAGGGCGGCCTTGGATTTTTTGACGTCTTCGGAAGCCAGGAGATTTTTAATTTCCTTCAGGCTCTCCGACAAATCCAGAACGATTTGATCCAGCGGCAATTCGCGCAGTTTCTTCGCCACTTCCTCGGCGGTGTTGCGAAGCTCGTCGGTGGTCTTCGGAATGCCGGGAAACTCAACGATGCCTTTGTAATTCAGATTCACGAACAACGGCGGCTTGTCCGGATGCAGGTCGATGTCGACGTACAGCAGGCCGGTCAACAGGCTTTGTGTTTCCAGGCGGGCGCGGAATCCGGCTTTCACCAGATCGTCGCGGTTCTTCTCCTGCTGCCCGTGCGTCAGCGCCGTCGGAAATTTAACTCCGCCGGTACCGGTAAAAGAATTTCGGTCGATCTCGACCACGACCGGTTTATAAATTTTGAGCTTGACCGGGTCGATTTGTATCGAAACTTCGATGACTTCTCCGATTTTGACACCCTGCATTTTGACCGGTGCACCGATGTCCAGACCGTTCAGCGAGGTATCGAAAAAAATCACGAACCGGGCTTTGTCGGTTTTTAACAATTGCCCGCCGCCGAACATCAGCAAGCCGGCCACCAGCAGCGTCAGAGCGCCGACGGTAAAGCCGCCTATGGCCACAGGACTGATGGGTTTACTCATAAGTTTTGCCGCTCCGTTTCCGTCTGATTGCTCGCACGGCCTTCGCCTCGAGTTAGAAATTGAATGATTTTCGGGTTGTCGGATTCAGCCAGAAGCGTTTTGGGCGAACCGGTCGCCAGCATCGTTTTGGTCTCCGGATCCAGAAACACCGAATTGGTGCCGATCGCAAAGATGCTCGCCAGTTCGTGAGTCACGACCGCAATCGTCGTGCCCAGCGTATCGCGCAGGCTGATGATCAGATCGTCCAAAAGCCTGGCGCTGACCGGATCGAGTCCGGCCGACGGCTCGTCGAAAAACAGGATTTCCGGGTCCAGCGCCATCGCTCGCGCCAAGCCCGCGCGCTTTTGCATGCCTCCGCTGATCTCGGAAGGATAATACCCTTCGAAGCCGGCCAAGCCGACCAGCGCCAGCTTGTAGGAAACGACGTCGGCGATTTCTCCCCTGCTGAAATCGGTAAACTCTCCAAGCGGCAAGGCAATGTTTTCGGCCAGCGTCAGCGAACTGAACAAGGCCCCGGACTGATACAGGACGCCGATGCGCCGCATCATGTTCACGCGCGCTTCGGGGTCGGCATGCCAGAAACTTTGCCGTCCATAAAAAACATCGCCTCGGGCGGGCTGCTGCAAGCCGATCAGATGCCTCAGCAGCGTGCTCTTGCCGCAGCCGCTTCCGCCCATGATGATGAACACGTCGCCCCGGTTGATGGTGAAGTTCAGATCGCGCTGAATCAAAAAGTCGCCGTAAGCCATGGTCAGATCGGTTACCGTGATATGGGGCGTGGCCATGCGCTCTCCCTGCCGTCTCTAAATGCCGAGCCGGTTGCAGATCAGGGTGATGATCGAATCGGCCACCACGATGTAGACGATGCTATTGACGACCGCGGCCGTGGCGGCGTCGCCGACCGCCGAAGCGCTGCGTCCGCACTGCATGCCGCGCATGCAGCCGGCCGTCGCGATCAGCACGGCGAACACCAGGCTTTTAAACAAGCCGATGCCGAAATCGGGCAAATGCACCGACTTGCGGGTTTCGTTGACGTACTGAACCAGCGAAACGTCGAAGGCGCTGATCGTGACCATCGCTCCGCCCAGGATGCCCATCAGATCCGCGTAAAGGCAGAGCAAGGGCAGCATCAGGATCAGCGCCAGCATTCTCGGCATGACCAGAAACTCCATCGGCGAAATGCCCATGGTTTTGAGCGCATCGATCTCGCTGTTGACGTTCATCGTCCCGAGTTGCGCGGCGTACGCGGCGTCGGTGCGGCCGGACATGATCACCGCGGTCATCAAGGCGCCCATCTCGCGCACCGTACCCAGTCCGACCAGGTCGGCGATAAAAATCTGCGCGCCGAACATCGCCAGTTGCACCGCGCCGACAAAAGCCAGAATCAGGCCCACCAGCAAACTGATCAGCGTCACGATCGCCAGAGCCCCGGGCCCTGCATCCTGGATGCACAACATCAAATCGTGCAGGCGAAACCTGGCCCTGCCGCGCAACATGGCGACGCTCGCCAGCACCGTCTCGCCGATAAAGCCGATCAGTCCCCGGGCGTCGGCCAGCGCATTCAACACCGCCTTGCCCAGTTGCGCCAACATCGGCGGTTTTTGCGCGCTGCGCCGGGCGCCGGCCCTTTCCGGCACCGCGCGCGCCAGCCGGAGCAGGCCCTGAACGCCTGGCGGCAGGCCGGAGACGTCGGCTTCGACGGCGTTGGCCCGGCATTCGTCAAGAATTTTCAGAAGATAGGTCGGCAGGCGGCTGTCCCATTGGCCGAGCTCGTCCGCATTCAGACGGATACGGCTGAAAGAACCGAAACTCTTGAGGCTTTCGAGCAGGGTTTCCGCCGGTTTTATCCGGGCGCCCTGCACCCAGTGGCCTTTCAGGCGAATCAGCAAGGCCGAGTCATCGAGACGCACGAGTTCGACCTCGCCCGATAAGTCCTGCTCGTCCGCAGCCGTCTTCGCTTTCATGAAAGTTTCATTCTCATCTATTGAACGGTATAGCCCCGACCCGTCAGACACGCATTCAAGGCGCGGTTGTAGTTAACGGCGGCCTCGTTGGGCGCCGCGGACGCCGCTTTGTCGGCGTCCCGTTGCGCGAAGCCGCGCCTTAAGCCGCCGGCGGCCGCGCCGATGGCCGCGCCTTTACCGGCATCGCCGGCAATCGCGCCGATCGCGGCTCCCGCGGCGGCGCCGCGCGCTCCGCCTCTCAACAACTCTTTGCCCTTGCGTTCTTGCGGCTGGCTGGGTTGGGAAGCGGAAGCGCCGGTGCTGGGATCGAAGCCGCTCTGCTGGACGGCCCAGGTATGGCATTCAAAACGGTCTTGAGCCATCTGCTGCGACGATTGCCCTTTCGCCGGATAGACGATCGGATTTTGAGCAAACACCGACAGCGGCAGAACCAAAGCCGCGATCGACAGGGGCCAAAGATTTTTCAACTGTCTTGTCCGGGTTTTCATGATACTCTCTCTTCAATAATGAGTTTAAATTTTTCAATCGAAACCGCTCAATCCAGAGCACGTTTCGCTATTACCGCCGACTCACTCGACTCTTGTTACCGCCGGCGGCACCCAGCGCCCGTCCAGCACCTCGGCTTTCGGCGCATACAGGCGCATGGTCACGCCCAGCGTTCCCTTGCCCGGCGAAGGCAGCCAGTTGGATTCCTTGTCGGCTCCCGGAGAGTCGTGCCGGATATAGAGATCGAGCGAGCCGTCGGCGTTGAATTTCAATGCGTCGCGATCGCCGATGGCGAAGCGGTTCAGCGGATTGGCGACCTGAAAGCCGTCCCCATCGTATAGAGTAACCGACCAGAAAGCATCAACCGGCGGCAGTTCTTCCTTCTTGAAATGAAGCCGATACCGACTCCCTCCAACCAGCATTTTGCCTCCGGCATCGGCCAAGGCCAATGGATAAACGGCATCCTCGGGTTGATTCGCCCCGAGCCCCACCATGGCGACGATCGCGCGTTTCAGGTAATAATTGCCGTAGACGCCCATCGTATCGGTATTCATCTGCCAGCCGTTGACCACGCGCGCCAGGGTCGGCGCCTTTTCCTTCATCCACTTCAAGCCGTCCGCCGCGGCGCGCTCCAGCCCCGCCTTGACGGCGGTCGGGATCCTGTTCCAATCGAAGCGTGGTCCGGGTTCAAGACCGATCCGCCGCATGCGCTCGACCATCGACCAATCGGTGACGTGGGGCGGGTTGTGCTTCATCAGGTCCATCCCCAGGCTGAAATATTGGCCGGCCGGCATCGTATTCACCTGCACCAGCGGCGGCGTCTTCGTATCCACGCCCGGATCGGCCGCGGCCTTGGCCTTCATCGGCCGGGGCTTTTTCCTCCATCGGGAAAGCGGTGTGATCCGGTATCCGTCCTGCACCTTGTGCACGGCCTCGTAGTCTTTGGAACCGTTGGTTTGCGTGCGGCCGATGACCCAGACGTAGGCTGTGGGTGCGTCGATGCGCCGGATGCCTTTGGGCAGTTGGCCTTTCCACCCTTGCGGCACGACCGCGAAATCTGCGGCGGCCGTGCCGCTGGTCCGTTTGCCCGGCACCGCGAACACGTCGCTCCACAGGTCCAGCATCGGCAGCAGATAATAGCGTCCGGCCGTATCCGGCGCGGAGACGATTTGCGGTTCTTCGGTCAGATCCAGCCAGGCGCTGGAATAGAGCGTGTCGAAATTTGGGCGCACCACTTCCCGAAAATCCGCAGCCGGGAACGCACGCATATGGTGGAAGACGTTCATCGGCCCCATGCCGGCTTTCTCGCCGGGTTCCTGATGGATGGCGACGCGGCGGGTCACTTCCATCGAGATCAAGGGATAAAGATACACATAAGCCTCCAGTCCGATCTCGTAGGCTTCCTGCTCGGTCGCTTTTTCGGCCGCCAGCGGGGCGCCAGTCGCCACCCCGATTGCCAGCGCCAGGGACAACAGAGTTTCGACTAAACCTCTCCGAAAATGAATTGTCATAAGCAATCGTCCAGAATCTTAAAAAATTTGCTTCGATCGTTAATCGGGATGAATGCGGGTAATCTTGGAGCCTTGGATGCCGAGTCCCGCCATTAATCCTTTTTGGTCGAAGATAAAGGCATAGACGTTGTGCTTCGCGGTCGTCGTGGTGATCGATTTGGCGAGGCCGGCGTCGACGACGACAATGCTGGGCCCGACGCCGAGTTCCCAACCGCGGCTGCTGTCGAGATACTTCATCGTTTCGTCCGACAGGAAAAACAGCGCATATCCGTAAGACTGCACCCCGGCCTGCAACCCGTAAGACGCCGCGATGCTGTTGTAATAGCCGGCGGTCCGGCCCCTGACCCGCAACGCGCCGCCCCGTCCGTATTGCCCACCGAACACGAAACCGGCTTTGACGATGGTCGGAAACACCAGAATGCCTTTCGCCCGAGTAGCCAGCTTTTTAGCCTCCGGCGTAGTCGCATAAAGAGTCTGCAAAGCCGCATCGACGTTCCGGTCGATTTCGGCGGCCGTTCCCGAAATGCCGGGATTGCCGCCCACCGATTGACAACCTGCAAGGGCCAGCAGGCTCATCAGTAAAACGGTTAACCCGGTTTTTTTTAACCTGTCTCGATTTGTCATACGCACTGGTTGCCTGACCGTTCGGAATTGATAATCCATGCCGTTCCGGTATCGGGTTTGAATGGATGCAAACCGGGGATCCGGTCGGGCGAATTCTTTCGGACCGATTCCCGACTTGTCTCATTCAAACCGGCACCGGATGCCGGCTATTTTTTCAAATTCAAATCCTTCAAAGCCTGATTGCAGCGCCCGCTGATTTTTTTCTCGTTGTCTTCGAGGCAGGCCAATAATCTTCCTTCGCCGGCTTCGACCGAGGAACAGTATTGTTCGAGATCGTCGCCGCATTCGTTGGCCGCATAGGAAAGCGCCGCCACCGCTCGTTCCAGTTGCACTGCCGAATCGTACAGCGCATACTCGCAGCGGCCCGACAGTTTGTCGCCACGAGCATAGATACAAGCGAGGATGCGCCCTGCGCCGGGCGTGACGTCCTTGCAATAAGCCTCCAGTTCGGTTTGGCAACCCTGCAAAAAAGTCTCCAGGGGGCCCTGGCCGGACGGCGCGGCATCGGCAGCGTTTTTCGGTTGCGGTGCGGCGCAAGCGCCGACTGCTGTACAGATCCAGGCAAGCAAGACAATACGTTTCATATCGATCCTGTTCATTTTCATAATTTGGCTTGAAGACATTGTTTTCTGAAAATAACGGCCGCTTCCCCTGTCTTCCAGTTCCTTCACATCCTCACCGGAAACCTGCGATGCGTGCCATAGCCGGTCTATTTCCTGATGCTCGAGGAAGCCCTCCGCTTAAAGGCAGGTGGCCAATGTAACCTTTTCCTCGATACGCAGCTATTGGACTTTAGGCCAAGTTCATCCGGAAAAGCATCGGATAAAATCGAAGGCACGGGCTCAAAACTTGAATTAAATGAAGGGATCGGCGGTCTCTTGGATCGTCCGGAATTAAAGGCATGAACCAATGAAGTGTGATGGCATCGAACAAACTGTCCTGGCGTTGGGTCCGGGAGAACTGGAAGCACCGCAAATCGTCCGCCGGATAAGACCGTTGTTTTCCAGGGCCCTGAGCGCATCCGGGGACCTTATTTATCTCGCGAACCATTCGCTCGGCCGGCCCCTGGACCGAACCGAAAGCGACGTTCTGGAAGGATTGAGCTATTGGTATACCGAACGGGAACACGCCTGGGAGAGATGGCTGGGCGAAATGACGGCCTTCCGCACGAGGGTGGCGCGGCTGATTCATGCCCCGCGCGCCGATTGCGTGGTGCCCAAAGCCAGCGCCGGACAAGGCCTGCGCGCCCTGCTCAATAGCTACGGCCGCCCCATCCGGGTGCTGACCAGCGCCGACGAATTCAATTCCGTCGACCACATCCTCAAGACCTACGCGCGGCGGGGCTGCATTGACCTCAACCTCATCCGTCCGACAGCCGGCCGCGGTTACCGGCTCGAAGACTTTCTCGGCGCGCTCCGGAAAGGCGCCGACCTGGTCGTGCTGTCGATGGTTCTGTTTACAACCGGCCAGTTGCTGCCCGACCTGCCTTGCTTGATCGCCGCCGCCCATGAGCGGGGCGCCAGGGTGCTGCTCGATCTGTACCATGCGGCCGGCGCCGTGCCGCTCGATGTCGCCGAGCTGGATACCGATTTTGCGATAGGAGGCTGCTACAAATACCTGCGCGGCGGCCCCGGCGCCGGCTGGCTTTATCTTCACCCCCGCCATCTGGAAGGCGCTCTCGACACGCTCGATACCGGCTGGTTCGCATCGCCCGATCCCTTTGCCTTTACCAGGCCGCCTTCACCCGAGCCGGGGCCGGGCGGCAACCGTTTTCTGGAGTCGACGCCGGCCGTGCTGCCTTTTTACCAGGCGCGGGCGGGCCTGACCTTCACATTGGCCGTGGGCGTGGACCGCTTGCGCCGCCACTCCTTGCAACAGCAGTCGCTTCTTGAGGAATTATTATCCGACCAGGGAATACCCTTTCTGGGAAATCCCCAGGAAAGAGGCGCTTTCATCGCCATTCCCGATCCGAACGCACAGCCGATCGCCGAAAGGCTCCGGCACGCCGGCGTCGTCTGCGACGCCCGCGAAGGGCTGCTCCGCTTGTGCCCGGACCTTCTGAATACCTACGACGAGCTGGCGGCCGCCGTCGACCGACTGGCCGAAATTCGGTAGGGTACGCACCGCGTACCGCACAGGAGCTTGATTAATCGGCCTGTCATAAATAAGATACGCGGTGCGTACCCTACGGCTCACGTCTCGGCATCGGGCTGATTTTCCGGAGCGGCTTTAACAAAAGCAGGCTCTTTCAGGCATTGCCGATAAATGCCGTCGATCAGCGGAAACGGCCGCATGTCGCAGTCGAAACGCAGAGCATTGTAGACTTGCGGCACCAGAAACGCATCGGCCAGGCCGGGCGTATCAGCGAAACAATAGCGGCCGCGCCGCTCGCTTTGTTGCAGCCGTGTTTCCAGGGCGGCAAAGCCTTCTTCCACCCAATGGCGGTACCAGTCCTGTTTGCCGTCGCATTGAAGCGCGTTTTTCAGATGATTGAGCACCCGCAAATTGTTCAAAGGGTGAATGTCGCAGGCGATCAGTTGGGCCAGAGAGCGGACATAAGCCCGGTCCAGCGGATTCTCCGGCAGCAAGGGCGGTTCCGGAAACACTTCTTCCAGATATTCGATAATGGCCGACGACTGGGTCAGCGCCCGATTCTGTACGATCAGCACCGGCACCCGCCCCTGCGGATTCAGTGCCAGGAAATCGGCGCGGAATTGCTCACCGCCGTGCTTGAGTAGATGCACCGGGCGGATTTCATGGTCGACGTTTTTCAGGTTCAACGCAATCCGCACCCGGTACGCCGCGGAGCTTCTGAAATAGCTGTACAGAATCAACCGCACGGCCTGACCTCCTGCTCGATCGCGCCGAAAACCGAATTGCCGCGGGCATCCCGCATCTCGATCCGGACCCGGTCGCCGTAACGCAGGAAGCCGGTCGCGGCCGCGCCGCTTTCGATGATTTCCACGACGCGTTTTTCGACGATGCAGGAATAGCCTGCCGCCGCATCGTAGTTGCTGACCGTGCCGGACCCGATGATCGTGCCGGCGGTCAGTTTTCGTGTTCTGGCGGCATGCGCGATGAGCCTTGCAAAATCAAACTGCACGTCGACGCCGGCATTCGCCTGACCGAACAAGCGCCCGTTCCAGTGCACCGTCAGCGGCAGACGGACTTTGCAATCGGTCCAGGCGGCGCCCAGCTCGTCCGGCGTCACGGCCACCGGCGAAAAGGCGCTGGCCGGCTTGCCGTGCAGAAAGCCGAAGCCTTTGGCCAGTTCGTCGGGAATCAGATGGCGCAGCGACACGTCGTTGATCAGCAGGATCAGCCGGATGCGCGAAGCCGCTTCCTCCACGGAGATGCCACAGGCGACGTCGTCGGTGATCACCCCGACCTCGGCCTCGAAATCGATGCCCCAGTCTTCGTCGGCGGCTTCGATCGGATCGCAGGCGCCGAGCATTACGTCCGAAGCGCCCTGATACATCAAAGGATCGTCCCTGAGGCGATCCGGCAACTCGGCGCCCCGCGCCCTGCGCACTCGTTCGACGTGGCTGAGATAAGCGCTGCCGTCGAGCCACTGATAGGCTCTCGGCAGCGGCGCCGCCGCCCGGCGGGAATCGAACGGGACCGAGCCGCACTCACCGGCGTTCAGCATCCGGTAAACATGGGCCAGCCGGGGTTCGACCGCAGTCCAGTTGTCCAGCGCGTACTGCAGGGTCAAGGCCACTTCGGGAACCGGAGCGGCCCGGCTCAAGTCGCGGCTGACCACGGCCAGACTGCCGTCGCGGCCGGCCGTTTTGAGCGTGGCGAGTTTCATTTCCAGGAATCCACGTACCCGGCCCATTCGATCGCCCGGGCCTCGTCGGTGACGTCCAGCGCATCGCGGGTATCGACCATCACCGCCACTTCGTCGGTCATCGTACCGCGTTTCTTTTCGGCGTTCTGCAGCGCTTTCGGGTGCGGACCGTGCGGAATGCCGCCTGGGTGCAGGGTCATCATGCCGGGATAAATGTGGTCTCTGGAAAAAAACTGGCCGGCATGGTAGAAAATCAGTTCGTCGTAATCGTCGTTGCTGTGAAAGAAAGGCACGTTCAGGACATGGGGATCGGATTCGAAAGGCCTCGGCACGAACGTGCAGACGACGAAGCGGCCGGCGGCGAACGTGGTGTGGGCCGACGGCGGCACATGATACCGGTGGCTCATCAGCGGCCGGATGTCGCGCCAGTTCAGACGCACCGGCATCAGCGTGCCGTGCCAGCCGACCGCATCCAACGGGTTGAACGGATAAGTCAGGGTACTGAGGTCGTTCTTTTTTTTGACGACCACCCGCCAGGCGGATTCGTCTTGCTGGGCGAGAAAGGCTTCGTCGATTTTCGGCGTATCCAGAATCGCCGGATCGAAAATGGCCTGATGGCTGACCAGTCCTTTCTCCGGCAGACGGTAGCTGTCCTCGGTCGCTTCGATCATCAGCGCGCCGACGGCTTCCTTCACGTCGATGCGCCACATCGTGCCGCGCGGCAGCATCAGGTAATCACCCTCGCGAAAAGTCAAACGGCCGTAATCGCAGTACAGATCACCCGCGCCGCGATGGATGAAGAGCAATTCGTCGCCGTCGGCATTGCGCGCCAAATGATCCATGTTATTTGCCAGCTTCAGGAAACGAATCCGAATGGCGGGATTACTGAACAGCAGCGGAGACTGCCAGGGACCCTCGCCCGCCGCATCCAGTTTCTGCGTATCGAAGGCATGGGGCTTGAGCGGGCCTTCGATCGCCGACCAGCCGGTGGGCGGATGCCGGTGATGCATCTGGGTGGCGGGGCCGTAAAAGCCTTCCTTGCCCAGTTCCCGTTCGTAAGTGTTCGCCGGCAGATCGGCGTGCGCCTGCCGGGAAGCGGTGCCTTCCACTTTGGGTATCTGAATCCACGGCATTAGATGACTCCTCTCCTGATTTGATCGCGCTCGATCGCTTCGAACAAAGCCTGGAAGTTGCCTTCCCCGAAGCCTTCGTTGCCCTTGCGCTGAATGATTTCGAAGAAAATCGGGCCGATCACGGTATTGGTGAATATTTGCAGCAACAGGCCGCCCCCGGGCTCATGCGTACCGTCGATCAGGATGCCGTCCTGTCTGAGCCGCGCGACCGGCTCGCGATGCCTCGGCAGCCTGACATCGATCGTTTCGTAATAGGCATCGGGCACGTCCATGAAGCGGACGCCGTTGGCGCGCAATTGTTCCACGGCTCCGTAGATGTCGTCGGTCGCCAGGGCGATGTGCTGAATCCCCTCGCCGTGATAGGCGGCCAGATATTCCTGAATTTGCGATTTGGCGTCGGTCGGCTCGTTGATCGGGATGCGAATCTTGCCGCACGGACTGGTCATGGCCCGTGATTTCAGGCCGGTCATTTTGCCGTGGATGTCGAAATAACGGATTTCGTGAAAATTGAACAGCCTCCGGTAAAATTCGGCCCATCGGTCCATGTCGCCGTGATAAACGTTGTGGGTCAGGTGATCGATCTCGGTCAACCCGGCGCCTTCCGGTTTTAAATCGGCTCCCGGCAGCGGCACGAAATCGACGTCGTAGATCGAATGCTCCTCGCCGTAGCGGTCCACCAAATAGATCAGGCTGCGGCCGATCCCCCGGATGGCGGGAATGTTAAGCTCCATCGGCCCGACATTGCCGCGATGGGGCTCCGCACCCAGTTCAAGCGCGCGCTTGAAACATTCCGCGGCGTTTTTGACCCGGATCGCAAACGCGCAAATGGACGGCCCGTGCACTCTGGCGAACGCCTGTGCGAAACTGGCCGGCTCGTGGTTGATGATGAAATTGATCCGGCCTTGCCGATAAAGCACCACGTCCTTCGACCGGTGCCGGGCCACGGCGGCAAAACCCATGCTGACAAACAGCTTTTCCAGTTCCCGGGTATCCGGCGCGGTGTATTCGACGAATTCAAAACCATCCGTTCCGACCGGGTTCGATGCGTTGATCATTGCATTCATTGCATTGCCTCCCCTCCGCCTCATTCTGTAAATGATGAGACTTCGTTGTTTTTATTTAGTTTCACCGATCGCCGGCCGGATTCGAAGAGGCCGGTTTGGCGGCGGTGTTCTCCGGGAATCTTAAACCGTAGCCGGACCATGGATTGTTTACGGGATCTCACTGTCTTAACTTTGCATCCTTCCATCCCGAACCCCGGAGGACCCGGCCATGAACACCCCAGCGAAGCCCCTTTATTACGGCGATTATCTGAAGCTGAGCAGTTTGCTGAATGCGCAATTTCCGGAAAGCGGCCGTTACGGCCGGGAGGCGCACGATGAAATGCTGTTCATCATTACCCATCAGACGTACGAGCTGTGGTTCAAACAGATTCTGCACGAACTTTTGTCGGTGCTTGAGCTGTTCTCGGCGGTTCCTCTGGACGAAAAAAAGCTGCACGTCATTGTCCGGCGGCTGGACCGCATCATCCGCATCCAGCAGGTGATCAACCAGCAGATCGGCATCCTGGAAACGATGACGCCGCTGGATTTTCTGGATTTCCGGAATTTCCTGGTGCCGGCTTCCGGATTTCAAAGCCGGCAGTTTCGCGAGATCGAATTGCGCCTGGGCTTGTCGCATCATTTGAAAAATTTCGGTTTCGGACGTTTCACCGAAGAAGACCGCCGCCATCTCGAACGCGTGGCAAAGCAACCATCGCTGTTCGAACGGGTGGACGCCTGGTTGGCCCGGACGCCGTTTCTGGAATCCGAGGATTTCAGTTTCTGGCACAGCTACCGAGTCGCGGTGGCAAACATGCTGGCCGGCGACGCCGACATCATCGGCAACAATCCGCTCTTGAGCGAGCCGGAAAAAGCGCAGCAACTGGCCGAACTCGAAGCGACCCGGCAGAGTTTCGCCTGTCTGTTCGACCCGCAACTTTATGAGCAATACCGTCGACAGGGGAATTTTCAATTGAGCTACAAAGCCACGCTGGCCGCCCTGTTCATCCAGTTGTACCGCGACGAGCCCCTGCTGCAACTCCCGTTTCGGGCGCTGACCCGGCTGATGGACCTCGACGAGCAACTGACTCATTGGCGCAGCAGCCACGCCCTGATGGCGCAGCGGATGCTGGGCACGAAAATCGGGACCGGCGGCTCCAGCGGCCACGATTACCTGAGATCGACCGTCAGCGGCAAACGGCTGTTCGCGGATCTGTTCAACCTGTCGACCTACCTGATTCCCCGCTCTCAGTTGCCGGCACTGCCCGACTCCTTGCAGCGAAATCTCGGTTTTCAACAGGAGCGCCATTAACCGGGAGAGCGGCGGACGGAGCCTCGACACCAGAAACTTATCGCCTCCGACACGGTCAAAAAAATCGTTCCGCAACCTGTACCGGAGGCGCATCATGCCAGACAAACTGTTAGCCGATTTTGCCCAACGGCATCAAATTGAAACCTTGACCGCGCCGTCCCTGATCGCGCTCAGCGAAGGACAAAAAGGATATTCCATCGAAAAAGCCAGACGCTTCCTCCGCTTTCAAAACCGCATCGACCGGGAACTGCTCCAACACCGCATCATTACCGGCAACGCGTACACGGCCTGGTTCGAGCAAGGCGAACAGAGTCTGGCGCAGATCAAGGCGTTCGTCATTCAATTCTCGGTCTTTTCCAATCAGTTTCTGATCGCCCAGTTGAACAAGATGATTCATGCGGACACGCTGGAAAGCATGCGAGCTTCGAAAGAAATCCTCGCGAACGAGATCGGCGTGCGCTTCAAGTCGAACGCCTCCTGCCAGGACGATGAAAATCTCGGCTCGACCGAAGGCAGCATCGAGGGCGGCGTCTTTCATTTCGGCGCCGGTCATTTCGAATGGCTGTATCATCTGGCCAAAAAACTCGGCCTGTCGTTCGCCGACATCGGCCAGCCCAGACACGGTACCGACGCCACTCTGTTTTTCTGCAACGAACTGATCCGGCTGTACGGAGGCGAAGACTATCAAGTCTCCCAGGCCGCCAGCTACGCGGTCGAAAACTGGGCCGCGGCCGGCTTCTGGAAGCAACTGATCGAAGGTTTCCGGCGGTTTAACGAAAAGAACGGCACCCACCTGCCGCTGGGTTTTTTCGTCTGGCACGACCAGCTCGAATCCCAGCACGCCGCGCATACCCAGGAAGAGCTGGAAGAGCTTTATTTCACGCTCGATCTGGATGAAGACGGCTTTATCCGTTACGGCAACGAAATGCTGGACGGCGTCGCCGCGTTTTGGGACGGTCTCGACGCGCAACGGCGCGAACTGACGGCAGGCCGCTGATTCCTGCGCCCTCAACGAGAGAGTGGCGGCGAAATTCGCGCCGGCCTTTAAACGGAATTCTCGAGCATTCGGCCAAATACGTCCGCTTCGAGCGGCTTGGCGTAAAAATAGCCCTGGCCTAAATCGCAGCCGTGGGCCAGCAAAAAACGATGCTGTTCTTCGGTTTCCACGCCTTCGGCCACCACCTGCAACCCCAGGCTGTGCGCCATGTGGATGATGGCATGAACGATGGCGGCATCGTGCCTGCTCTCCGGCAGACCGGCCACAAAGGATTGATCGATTTTGAGCTTGTCGACCGAAAACCGGTTGAGATAGGCCAGATTGGAATAACCGGTGCCGAAATCGTCGATGGACATCCGCACGCCCATCGTCTTGAAACTGTGCAGCATGTCGAGCGTATTGTTCGCCTCGCGCATCAGGATGCCTTCGGTCAGCTCCAGCTCCAGGCATTTCGATTCCAGACCGGACTCCTTGAGGATGTCCTTGATGGTCTGCAACAGCGCCGGATTGCGGAACTGAATGGCGGACAGGTTGACCGCAACGCGGATCGCCGGCCCGCCCGGCCGCTGCCATAAGGTGGCCTGCCGGCAGGCCGTGCGCAAGATCCAGTTGCCGATGGCATTGATGCGCCCGGTCTCTTCGGCCAGCGGAATAAAAACGGCAGGAGAAACGACCCCCAGTTCGGGATGCTGCCAGCGCGCCAGGGCTTCGCAGCCGACCACCGCCCGATCGGACATGCGAACCTGCGGTTGATATACCAGCCGCAGTTCCATCCGCTCCACCGCCTTATTCAGCGCATTGCCCATGATCAGCCGTCGTTCCGGCTCCTTGTCGAGTTGGGCCGAATAGAACTGGTAGTTGTTCCGACCTTCGTTCTTTGCCGAATACAGCGCGCTGTCCGCGTGTTTCAGCAAAGTCACGTCGTCGCCGCCGTCGTCCGGATACAAGGCGACGCCTATGCTGCAAGTCACGTTGATTTCATGACATTCAATAAAAGCAGGTTCGCCGACGGTAGCCAGAACTTTATTGATAATCCGGTAGACGTCTTCCTTTTTGCCCAGTTCCGCCAGAACGATGACGAATTCATCGCCGCCCTGGCGGGCCACGGTATCGGTTTGCCGAACACAATCCCGAAGACGCTGCGACAACAGTTTGAGCAGAGCATCGCCGACAAAATGCCCCAAAGAATCGTTGATCAGTTTGAAGCGGTCCAGATCCAGAAACAACAAGGCGGTTTTGTACCGGTTCCTGCCAGCCTGGTGGATGGCCTCGTTCAGACGGTAGCGCAGCAAGGTCCGATTCGGCAGATCGGTCAACGGATCGTGGTGAGCCAGATGTTCGATGTTTTTCCGCGCCTGCTCGTGTTCGGTCATGTCGCTGAAAATGCCGACGTGAAACAAAATTTCGCCTTCCGTTCCTCGCACCAGACTGATGAACAGCCATTCGGGAAAAATCTCTCCGTTCTTGCGCCGGTTCCAGATTTCGCCCTGCCACTGCCCCTGGGTCAGCAACGCATTCCATAGCCGCTGGTAAAAAGTTAAATCCTGACTGCCCGATTTCAATACACGGGGATTTTTGCCCGACACTTCTTCGAGGCGGTAGCCGGTGATTCGGGTAAAGGCGGCGTTGGCGGAAATGATCCGGTTTTCGGCATCGGTCACGAAAACGCCTTCGACCAGGTTTTCCACGATATGAGAGTGCAACCTCAGTTGCTCGTTAAGCTGCTTTTCGGCCTGGACGTTACGCAGCAGAATCAGCAATGCATGTTGTCCCCGATAAGTGGCGTAAGATGCCGTCACCGTAACGCAGGCGCCGTTGGTCAACACAATATCGGGAAAATCCTGCGACGAAAACTCCGCTTGCAGGTCCAGAAGACTCAGCAATCGGTCGCATTGTTCCTTCGGAAAAATATCGCCGAGCTGCATTTGACCGGCCGCTCCGGAAATGACGTTAAACTGTTTCAACAGCGCAGGATTATTCAATAATATGCGGCCGTCCCGATTGACGATCATGATGCCGTCGCTGCTGTGGTCGGCCAACTGAAACAATTTGCGCTGCGTGGCCTCCAGTTCCAGGCGAACTCCTGTCAGGGAAGCCTGAGCGCGGTCGAGGCGGAGCCTGGCGCTTTCCAGCTTCTTGCCCAGGCGTCCGGCATAGCCCGACAGAAACGCCGTTTCGTCGAGAGAAAGACGGGGCGCCCCACTCCGTCCGGAACTTTTCGACGCCACCGCATCCAGTTCCAGTAAAAATTCTTCCGGCGGCGTGGGCTTGATCAAAAACCGGTCCGCGCCGATTTGCAAGGCAAACTTGATGTCCTCGGGCTGCGTGAAAGTGGCCGAATAAAAAATAAAAGGAATGCCGGCAAGCCGCGGATTTTTTTTGACCTGGTGGCAGAACATGAAACCGTCCATCTGCGGCATCATGATGTCGGAAACGATCATATCGAAGGACTGCCGATCGAGCAGCTCCAGCGCCGCCTCGCCGTCCGTCGCGGTCGTGATTTGATGTCCTTTGGCCTTCAGCAGGGTTTCCAGCAAATAGCGGGCTTGCTCGTTGTCGTCGACGTACAGAATCTTCATGGCAAAAATTGCTTGATTTGTTCAATAAACTGTTCCGGTTGAATCGGCTTGGCAATATAGGCCGACACGCCCGCAGCCTGAGCGGCCCTGCGGGAAGATTCGGTAGCGAAAGAGCTGACGGCAATGATCGGAATACCGCAGGTTTCCGGCTCCTGTTTGAGACGCCGGGTCGTTTCGAAGCCATCCATTTCCGGCAATTGGATGTCCATCAAAATCAGGCTCGGCCGTTCGGCTTTGGCCATGACCAATCCCTGAACGCCGCTGTTGGCGCTGAGCGTATTCATCCCTGCGTGTTTGAGCAGATATTCCATCAAATACAGATTCTTCTCGTTGTCCTCGATGATCAGCACGGTCTCAACCATATGTTTAAAGTCTCTTTTCGTAGCACTAAAAAATCCGCCGTCCGGATGGAATACCCGCAGACCGGCCGGATAACACTTTTCACCGCAGCGTTGCCGCCGGTGCCGGCAAAGCGGGAAACTGACGCGCAGGCGTCGGTTCTTTCCGGCGAATCAACCGGGTCTTGAAAACCGGGATTTTATCCCTCTGCCGGTGGCAACGGTAAGGTAAAGCGGAAGTTTGATCCTTTACCGTATTCGCTGTCGACCGAAATTTCGCCGCCCAGCATTTCCACCAGTTTCCTGCACAAGTACAGGCCGAGGCCCGCGCCTTCATAAGCGCGCCGGGCCGAACCGTCCACTTGCTGAAAGGCCTGGAACAGCATGCCGATGTTTTCGGGCCGAATGCCGATGCCCTGGTCGCTGACCGTGATTTGCACCGTATGCGCCGACGGCGTGCAACTCACGACGACGTCGCCGTGCTCCGAAAACTTGACCGCATTGTTGACCAGATTGAGCAGAATTTGAAAAATCTTGCGCCGATCGGTCGTTAACAGGACCGCTCCGGCAGAGCAATCCGCACGCAAACGGAGCGATTTCCGGGAAGCCAGCGGCGATACCACCCGAAAGGTTTCCGCAATGACCTCGGCCAGATCGAAGCTCTCGACCGACAGCTCGTCCCGCCCGCTTTCGATGCGCGACAAATCCAGCAAATCGTTGATCAGATGCAGCAAATGCTGGGCGGAATCGTTGATCATGCCGAGCTGCTTCTGCTGTTCTTCGTTCAAGGGCCCCGGTATGCCCATGCGCAGCACGCCGGTAAAGCCGATGATCGAATTCAGCGGAGTGCGCAATTCGTGACTCATCGCCGAAAGAAAGTTGGTTTTCAGGCGATCGCTCCTCTGAATGGCTTCATTGGCCAGTTTGAGATTCTGATTGTTGGTTTCCAGTTCCGAATTCAGCCGATTCAATTGCTCCGAGTAGCGGTCGCGCACGATCAGCTCGCGGTTCATGGTCCGGATGAAAAAAACGCTTAACAGCGCCAGCAAGACCAGCACGCCGACGTCGAAGTAAAAGGTCTGCCGGTAACTATCCGTAAGCTTTTTTTCGCGAGCGGCGAGCAAGCGCTGCTCTTCCTGTATCAGCTCGTCGATCGCTTTGCGCAGAACCTGATTGATTTGCAAGCCGTGCCCCTCGGCCATGCGCGCTTCCGCTTTCCCGGAATTTTGCGCATAGAGCTCGTAATGAAGCCGGCTCTCCCGAAGGCGCCGCTCCAGAACGGGCTTCAGCTCGGCCAGCTTCTTTTGCTGAGCCGGATTATCGGCGGTCAATTGCAGAAGGCGGTCGTGCTGGGGCCACAGCGTATCGAGCATTGTCTGAAAAGGCGGCAGATAATCGGCCTTTCCCGAAAGAAGATAGCCCCTCATGCCGTTGGAGCCGTCGATGGCCGTCTGCAGGAGTTTATTCAATCCGTCCTGCACGGAAAAAGTATGTTCCACCCAATACTGGTTTTCCAAAAGATGCTTATGCTGATTCTGTAGCGCGAAAAACAGGGCCGACACCGACAATAAAGCGACCATCGCGAATCCGCCGACTTTGTACGAAAATTTTCTGCGTTGCCTGTTTCCTATCCGCATGGGGTGTTCGACAAAAAGAGTTCTATGAAGATCATACTAAAACCTTGGATCAGTTGCTGTTATTCAAACAGCTTTTAAAACATTGTCAATATTTAAAATCCGAATAATGCTGTCTACTGTCCATGTTCCGGCGCCGATGCTTGAGTATTCCGGCAGCCGGTCGACATGAGTTGCATAGACCGCGGGGATTACAGTCGCCGCATTCCGTTTGGCGTTCTATTAAAAAGACCTGTGAGGTTTTTGTTCTTTCGTTTCAATGCGCCTGCCTATCAGCAAGTAATCCGGATGAAACGCCGTGGAATTCGGGATAATCGAAGCCCGTTTGCCCCGGATTCCGCAAAGCTCCATCCGGGCTACTTACTTAGCAATAAGGGCCTTATGATGCAGTAAGGCACATGAACCGCACCCGTTCGCGATGGATGCGCTTCGTACCTCAGCGGCATCCTACGCACAACGCCTTATTCACCATCTCGGTTTCGAAGAGCAAGCCAAACGTTTCCCTTTATGGCTACTTGCCGGTAAAATCTTCGTTTTTTGTTTTCAAGGGAGCAGCAGCCCGATGGGTAGAGCTTATCAGAACCGCAAGGTTTCCATGGCCAAAACGGCCGCAGCCAAGACCAAGGTCTACAGTAAATACGGCCGTGAAATTTATGTGTGCGCCAAAGCCGGGGGCATCGACCCGGCCGCAAATCTGACATTACGAGGATTAATCGAAAGGGCAAAGAAAGATCAGGTCCCAAGCCACGTGATCGACAAAGCGCTCGACAAGGCCAAAGGCGGCGGCGGCGAGGATTTCGCGCCGGCGCGCTACGAAGGCTTCGGCCCCGGCGGCTGCATGGTGATCGTCGACTGCCTGACCGACAACCCCACCCGTACGTTTAACGACGTGCGCCTGTGTTTCACCAAAACCAAATCCAAAATCGGCACACCCGGCACGGTCAGCCACATGTTCGACCATTTGGCGATTCTGGCGTTCAAGCACAACGACGAGGACGCCGTTCTCGAAGCCTTGCTGGGGGCCGACGTCGACGTCGGCGACATCGAAAACGAGGACGGAAAAATCACCGTGTTCACGCCTCAAGGCGACTATTTCAAGGCCAAGCAAGCGTTACTGGATTCCCTGGGCGAGATCGATTTCGAAGCCGATGAAATCCAGTTCGTGCCGAAAGGCAGCACGCCGATCGGCGGAGACGACATTGCGATGCTCGAAAAGTTTCTGGATCTGTTGAATGATCTGGACGACGTGCAAAACGTTTATCACGATGCCGAGTTTTAGAGCATTTTGGGTTCGGGTGTACGGCCCATCGGGTAGGAGCCGCCCGGTCCGGAATCACCGTCCGGACCTCGGCAAGACCCGCTTTAATTGAGGACGAAACTGTTTTCGATCAACCGTCCGTTGAGCTTCCCAGGTCTGGAAAGCGGGTCTTGCCGAAAACCGCCCCGGCCTGCAAACCGGCGCCCGCCCGCTCCGTTTTGTAAGTTATTTGTAACTTATCTTCATTCTCCCCTGTCTTACGTAATATCCATTAAGTTTCTTAATCATTAATCGAAACCCTACGTTAATGGAGATACAAGCGACCAGCCCGGCTGGACGGACTGCAAGCTTGCAGACTGCGCGACAGGTGCGCTAAAAAGGAGAGAAATCATGGCTAAGACTAAAAGTTTTTTGTTCGTGTTTATGATCGTGGCGATCACTTTCATAAACATGGTTATGATGCCGAAAACAGCCTCGGCAAGCCCATTATCTACCGGAGAGTCTCTGGACGTGATCATGGGACGCGCTTCCGCTTCGGCATTTTACCCGGAACTAGCCCGCTTGCGTCGTGACATATCGGCGGCCGATACGCTCGCCGAGGCTCGCAGCCTGGCCCTGGCACCTACCGACGAAGCCCTCGACGCGCTGCGCAACGCCCGCGCAATGCTGCCTTTTAACGAAGACCTGCGGCTGGCCGAATCCCGGCTCGGCGATGCCCGCTCGCGCATGGAGCAGGCCGGAACGCCGGACCAGGTGGCCGACGAATTGTCCGGACTCATGGTCGCCTGGCTCGACGACGACAAAGCCGCGGAAGTGAACGTGGGAGATGCCGGATGCAATTATTCCACCGGAGAAATCATCGCCATCGTCATCGGCCTGATTCTGGGCATTATCCCCGGATTGATCCTGCTCGTCGTGCTCTGTTGACGGGCTGCCGCCCACCGAAAGGAATATCAATCCAGCCGATCCTTTAACCGCTCGTACTGCTCCAGCGCTTCGGGATTGGCCAGAGCGTGCCGGTTTTTTACCGGGTGCCCATGCAGAATGCAGCGCACCGCCAGCTCGGCGATTTTGCCGTTCCGGGTCCTGGGAATGTCGGTCACCTGAAGGATTTTTGCCGGCACGTGATGAGGCGAAGCATTCTGCCGGATCCGTTGCCTGATCTTCATCGCCAACGATTCGGTCAACTCCGCTCCGGGACGCAGGATCACGAATAAGATGATCCGGCAGTCGCCGTCGATTTCCCGTCCGACCACCAGGCTTTCCAGAACCTCGTCGATCTGCTCCACCTGCCGGTAGATCTCGGCGGTGCCGATGCGTATGCCGCCGGGGTTCAGCACCGCATCGGAGCGGCCGTAGATGATCATGCCGCCGCTTTCGGTCAACTCGACATAATCGCCGTGCCGCCAGACACCCGGATAGTTGTCGAAATAGGCCGCGCGGTACAGCTTCTGATCGGGATCGTTCCAGAAACCGACCGGCATCGACGGAAACGGCGACTTGCAGACCAGCTCGCCTTTCTCTCCACGCAAGCACCGGCCGTTCTCGTCGTAAACATCAACGTCCATGCCGAGCCCGCGGCACTGGATTTCTCCCCGCCGCACCGGCAGGATCGGGCAGCCGAGCACGAAACAGGAAATGATGTCGGTGCCTCCGGAAATCGACGACAGGCAGACGTCGTCTTTGATCGAGCCGTAGACGAAATCGAACGATTCCGGAGCCAAAGGGGATCCCGTGGATAAAATCGTCTTGAGCGACGACAGATCGTGGGTTTGTTTGGGATGAATCCCGGATTTTTTGACCGCGTCGAGGTATTTGGCGGATACGCCGAAGACGCCGATCCCGAACTCGTCGATCAGATCGAACAGCGCGCCGGCTTCGGGATAAAGCGGCGAGCCGTCGTACAGCACCAGTTCCGCGCCGGACGCAAGTCCCGAAGCGAGCCAGTTCCACATCATCCAGCCGCAGGTGGTGTAATAAAACAGGCGGTCGCCGGGCTGTACGTCGACGTGTAGCAAATGCTCTTTCAGGTGCTGGATCAGCGTGCCGCCGACGCCGTGGACGATGCCTTTCGGCGGCCCCGTGGTGCCGGAAGAATACAGGATGAACAAGGGATCGTCGAACGCCCTCGGCACGAACTCGATCGGCCGGTCCGCCGGAAAACCGGCCAGATAGTCCTGCCAAAGCACGGCGGGCCGCTCTATTCTGCCCGGCTCGCGGTTAAGATAAGGAACCCATACGGTTTTTTGCACCGACGGCAGCGCGTCCAGCAGCGGTTCAATCCGGTCGGTTCGATCGAAAGTCTTGCCGTTGAAAAAATAGCCGTCGGAGACGAACAAGATTTTGGGTCCGATCTGGCCGAAACGGTCAATAATACTCGGCACCCCGAAATCCGGCGAACAACCGCTCCACACCGCGCCGAGGCTGGCGGCCGCCAGCATCGCGATCAGGGTTTCGGGCAGATTGGGCAGGACGCCGGTCACGCGGTCGCCGGGCCTGACGCCGTCTTTTTGCAGCGCCTGAGCGAGCCGGGCAACCTCGCGGTAAAGTTCATTGTCGTCAAACCGGCGGGTTTCGCCGTTTTCGCCGCGAAAAACGAGGGAAAACCGGCGCCGGCTGCAGGGAATCAGCAGATTTTCCGCGTAATTGAGCCGGGCTTCCGGAAACCATCGGGCGCCGGGCATTCGCTTTGGATGCTCCAGGACGACCGATCCTTTCACTGAAGATCGGATGCCGGCAAAGTCCCACAGCAAATCCCAAAAATCGGCAGAATGTTCGATGGACCAGCGGTAAAGCTCGGGATAGCCGTTGACGTTGACCCCGTACCTGTCCCGCACCGAAGTCATGAAACGGGTGATGTTGGCGTTGTCCCGCCGCCCGGCCGAAGGCCGCCAAAGAACCGGATTCACGTTGTTCCCCAGAAGCTGAACACATGGCTGAGAGTAAAAGGGACGGGTTAAGTTCAGGCCGGCTTTATTCGTATTGGCTCAAACTTGATCGTACAATTTTCAAAATCGATCGCAACCAAGCCGTACAATTCGCTGAACAGCCGGCTTCGGCCAATTGCAGCCGTTCAGGTACGTTGTGCCGGGTGGCCGGTAATTGGCCAAACCGCGCCGCGCATCAGTGTTATTTTTGACGGCATCAAATAATAATCCATTCTGGTGTGGTCAACCTTAGGATTTGAATTAACGGCCACATTTCTCATCGTAATTCATTAAAGAAAGTGTCTAGTTGACCTTGCGACTTCTCGAGTGCATCTCCAATTTCTGACATCGGTTTGATCAGTTTGAATCGCCGTTTTACACCTTGTCCTCGCCACGGCTCCTCTTCCAAAACTTTCTCCGAGAGCAATAAAGGCAGAAGTTCATCGAAAAACAATGTTGAATATCTATTTCCGAGTCTGAGGCGAATGAAGTCTTCATCAACATAGGTATGCCGAAGAAATACTCGAAGAAAACGCTCTAGTAGTCAGTCAATTTAAATCAAAAGGATATATTGGGCTTGTAAGTCACTCTATAGTGGCATTGATGGTTACTGATTGAGGTCAAGCAATGCCAGCTCTTAAATACAAAGTCAATCTGACTGAAGACGAAAAGCGTGGCTTGGAAGCCATGATCAACAAAGGAAAAGCCGCGGCACGCCATCTGACACGCGCGCGAATTTTATTAAAAGCGGCAGCGGGTATTCAGGATAAAGACATTATCCAAGCTTTGGGTGTCTCGGAATCAATGGTGTTGACGACGCGCCAACGGTGTGTGGAAGAAGGCCCGGAAGCCGCCCTGAAAGAACGCCCCCGTCCAGGACGTGCCCCAAAACTGACGGAGAAGCAGGCCGCCCATATTATCGCCTTGGCTTGTAGTGAGGCGCCGACAGGGCATGATCACTGGACCTTGCGGTTGTTGGCGGACAAAGTGGTGGAATTAGCGTATGCCGACCGTTGCAGCTATGAAACCATCCGTCAGCTTTTAAAAAAACACTCTCAAACCCTGGCAGAAGCAAGAGTGGTGCATTCCCGAGGTGAGTGCTGAATTTGTCGCGGCGATGGAAGACGTGCTGGACCTTTATGAAGAACCCTACGATCCGTTGCGCCCGGTTGTGTGTTTCGACGAAAGTCCGAAGCAACTCATTGCGGAAGTCCGCCAACCTCTCCCGCCTGAGCCCGGTCAACCGGCCCGCTATGACACCGGCTATGAACGGAAAGGCGTCTGCGATTTGATGATGATCTGCGAACCTAAACGCGGTTTTCGGCAGGTGGACATCACCGCGCGGCGGACCAAAATCGAATTCGCGCACAGCATGAAGCATATCGCTGAACTTTATCCGGACGCGGCGGTGATCCGGGTGGTGCTGGACAATCTGAATACCCATAAAATGGCGTCTTTGTATGAAGCCTTTCCAGCAGAGCAAGCCCGTGAATTGGCGCGACGGCTGGAGTTCCACTACACGCCCAAGCATGGCAGTTGGCTAAACATCGCTGAGATCGAACTGGCCGTCTTGTCGAACATGTGTTTATCACAGCGGATACCGGACACAGAGAGCCTCCGGCGTGAGGTCGAAGCCAATATCCTACCGCGCAACACCAAGGCGACGCCCGTCAATTGGCGATTTACGACGCAACAGGCACGACGTAAACTGGCTCGCCTGTATCCTTGTGTTTCTTCGTGACTGACTACTAGTAACTTAACACGGTTATCCGGTGCCTCTAAAGGTTCAACTTTTTCGTCATTCTCACCAAGAGATGCGCCGACTTTTCGCAAGGTCTCTAAAATAAGTTTTGGATCGAATATTTGCTCTTCATCGGGTCTCGTTATTAGTGAATTAATCTTGCATTCAACGAAGGTACACCCTGTTAAAGACTCTGAAGTGTCTAGTTCAAGGCGCTCAAACTCACAATTCGTGAACTCAACCTTTAATTGGGTATTTCTTGATAGTAGCGTTGGCTGAAAATGGCAGCTATCAAAGTGAATGTGCCGAAGTGCACGTTCGGTAAGCGCCCCAACAGAAAATATCATTCCTTTAAGGTTTACTTCGTTTTCCTTTGTCTGTGTGCACTCTGCAAGACGAATTGCCAAAGAACCACAGTTCTCTTTACAAAACGAAAAGCTGATTTCCGACTGGTTGATACTTACTATCATTTGCAACGCTTCTTCTAAATTGGCATTATGCCTAACCATGTATTGAATCGACTGCTCAAGAGTTGCCGTCGGAACAAGATTTACGGAAAGGAAAGTATGAAGTTCTGTACGAGAACTACCACTCAGAATATGTCCGAGAGCTTCCCCTAGATAAAAACTCAGGAAATCTTCATGATCGAAGCCAACGCCTTGGCCACGAGATGTTTCGGTTGACAAAAGGGAATGCTGCTTGATTCTCTCTTTTATTTGTCGTGTTACAGACCCTCCCTTTTTCAGAGCTTCGCAATAGATATCGACGACAATATCCAGGACATCATAGCGTAATGAGTTCGTAGACGAATGCCACATTTCGAGTGCAATCTGGGACAAAAGTTGATGATGTTCACTTGGCTTAAGCAAGGGCTCCATCACGTCGCCGGATACTCTGGCAAGCCATTTTTCAGAAGCCTCACGTTTTACAATGGCATCTACGAAAGTGAAGAAATAGTCATGCGGATTCGTTCCCAGTAAGTCAACTAATTCTGCTCGGCCATTTCCCTCAACGACATCGAACAGACGCCGCACAAGCACCGCCCTCGTAAGTAAGGGATGATCAGGACTCAAGCGGGCCGAAACGATTTCATATATGGCATCGGGCGAGTCAACTTTCCGAAGCTTTCCATACTCACAAAACTGGTCTTCGCTCCATCGCGAAATTGCGAGGCGCGAGAAAGCGACGGAGCGATCACCTATAGCGTCGAAGAGCCTTGCCTGCGTGCGAAAGCTTAAGTACTCGAAAAATGCTTTACGTGCGGCAACGAAAACGGAACCAGAAGAGTCTAATTTCTGAAGAAGATTCCCGAGAGCCGAGATTGCTTCCCCCTTAGATCCTTCGACAAGCATCTCCTCGTATCCGTCGAAGGCGGGCACAACAGCCCCAATTCGCACGAGTTCGATGAAGGCGTCAAAATATAGGTAATTGAAACGTAATTTATTGACCAGTGCAGCAATCACGGAGTCATCAAAAGTTAGGAAGGACCTACCGCTTAAAGGAATCGGAACCAAAAGGGATTGTACTTTCTTCTCTTTGTACCGTTGAGCTTGTATCTGCGCCGCACGATTGATTACTGTCGTTTTTCCTTCCCCTGCATCTGATGTTAAGTAGTCGTCCCTGATTAATTCATAAGAAATTGATTAATATCATATAAATGGATATTTATGAGGTCAAAAATTGCAAGAAAATGTTAAAATGGGTTTTATTTTCTTGCAAATTTTCACCGAAAAATGAAGCCCAAACGTCCTCAGGAAGTTGTGCAAAATGACCTTTTCAAAACTCGCCTGGACGAGTTTTTGAACCCGAAACATGAACTTTATCGATTGGCCAGCAAAATAGACTGGGCTCGGCTGGACGAAGAATTCGGCCCGTTTTTTGAAGCAGAACAAGGCGCCCCGGCGTTGTCGACCCGTTTGATCGCCGGATTGCATTATCTGAAACATGCGGAAGGTTTATCGGATGAAGCGGTCGTTAAACGCTGGGTTGAAAACGGTTATTGGCAGTACTTTTGTGGCGAAACCTTTTTTCAGCATGAGGTTCCCTGTCATCCGACCTCGCTGACGAAATGGCGGCAACGGATCGGTGAAGCCGGCTGTGAGTGGCTGTTGTTATTGACGATCGAGGCGGGCGTCGCTACCCGGACCGTGAAGAAACGAGATTTTCAATCGGTCACCGTCGATACCACCGTTCAGGAAAAAGCGGTTGGCTTTCCGACGGACGGCAAGTTGTACGAAAAATGCCGTCGGGAGCTGGTCAAGCTGGCTGGACAACACGGGCTGCCCCTGCGACAGAACTACAATAAAAAGGCACCGCTGCTGTTAGTGCAATCGCATCGTTATTCATCATGCCAAGCAAATGAAGCGTAAGCAAAAAGCCCTGAAGCAACTGAAAACCCCTGGTCGGTCGTGTTTATCGGGATATCCTGCGGCAACCTGCCGCAACAGGAGCTGGCCGCGCAAAGGGGGCTTCAGGACCGCCCTGGCCAAAACCCAGCGGATTATGAATCAGAAACGCACCCGACAAAAACAAACTCTACAGCTTTCATGCACCGGAAGTGGAATGCATCAGTAAAGGGGAAAGCACACAAAAAATACGAGTTCGGCGTCAAAGTCGGCCATCACGGTGACCATAAAAGTAATTTCGTGCTGGGCGCCAGGAGCTTTCCCGGCAATCCTTATGACGGCGATACCTTGTACTCCTGCCTGGAACAAGCTGAAATCCTGAGCGGTACCCGAGCCAAAGAAGCTTTTGTGGATTTGGGCTATCGGGAGCGAGAAATACCCGGTGTCACCCTGTACAAGTCAAGGCAAAAACGGGGAGTCCATACCCGACGGTTGAAAACCGCGTTAAAACGGCGCAATGCCATCGAGCCGGTGATTGGACACATGAAGAACGATGGGCTTGCTGAGCAGAAATTACCTGAAAGGCCAACTCGGTGATGCCATGAATGCCGTTCTCTGCGCCGCTGGACACAACATGCGTTTAATCCTCAGGCGGTTGAGGATTTTTTGGCCGGAAATCGGGGAAGCCATCTGCCGGTTTTTACAAAATAAAACGGTTCAGGAATCTGTTTATGTTTCCTAATGAGCTGTTTTTTTCAAAAAAATGACTTTTTCAGGGACGACTAAGTACAGGACAGACGTTGCACCCGGAACAGCATTTGTTACTTGTTTTAGAAGCGTCTCAACTACATCGTTCACCTTTTCATCTGCTTCATCCCCTTCAGATAAATCAGGAGAAATCAATCCTGAGGGTGTAACAAAAGGCGACTTTGCAGCTACTTCGGTATTGGTAATAATTCGGTCCGCTAGTTGTGGAAGGCGCGCCACACGTTTAATGATCCAGGATCTGGCCGAGTATTCTTGACCATTTTCAACAATCGAAAGTTGCCTATCTTCTCCCATTGAATATCGGACGGTCGCATCGATTACATCGTCACGAATTTGAGCCACGACCCTTCCCGCTCTGATGTCGACGTCTGATGGTTCATCAGCAAACGCAGTTAAAATTCTTCTGAACTCGTTGATATCCATGTTATTACCTTAAACACTAACCTGTTGATAAAAGCGCTTACTGTCTGTACTAAGCGTACTCATGAGGTGCCGTTGAGTCTTCCAACCTGGTCTAGGATGCAGATGGATAATGTTGCACCTAGTAGTCAGTCACGAAGAAACACAAGGATACAGGCGAGCCAGTTTACGTCGTGCCTGTTGCGTCGTAAATCGCCAATTGACGGGCGTCGCCTTGGTGTTGCGCGGTAGGATATTGGCTTCGACCTCACGCCGGAGGCTCTCTGTGTCCGGTATCCGCTGTGATAAACACATGTTCGACAAGACGGCCAGTTCGATCTCAGCGATGTTTAGCGCAACTGCCATGCTTGGGCGGTGTAGTGAACTCCCAGCCGTCGCGCCAATTCACGGGCTTGCTCTGCCTGGAAAGGCTTCTACAAAGAAGGCGCCATTTTATGGGTATTTCAGATTGTCCAGCACCACCCGGATCACCGCGCGCGTCCGGATAAAGTTCAGCGATATGCTTCATGCTGTGCGCGAATTCGATTTTTGGTCCGCCGCGCGGTGATGTCCACCTGCCGAAAACCGCGTTTAGGTTCGCAGATCATCATCCAAATCGCAGACGCCTTTTCCGTTCATAGCCGGTGTCATAGCGCGGCCGGGTTGACCGGCTCCAGGCGGGAGAGGTTGGCGGACTCTCCGCAATGAGTTGCTTCGGACTTTCGTCGAAACACACAACCGGGCGCAACGGATCCGTAGGGTTCTTCATAAAGGTCCAGCACGTCTTCCATCGCCGCGACAAATTCAGCCACTCACCTCGGGAATGCACCACTCTTGCTTCTGCCAGGGTTTGAGAGTGTTTTTTTAAAAGCTGACGGATGGTTTCATAGCTGCAACGGTCGGCATACGCCTAATTCCACCACTTTGTCCGCCAACACAACCCGCAAGGTCCAGTGATCATGCCCTGTCGGCGCCTCACTACAAGCCAAGGCGATAATATGGGGCGGCCTGCTTCTCCGTCAGTTTTGGGGCACCGTCCTGGACGGGGGCGTTCTTTCAGGGCGGCTTCCGGGCCTTCTTCCACACACCGTTGGCGCGTCGTCAACACCATTGATTCCGAGACACCCAAAGCTTGGATAATGTCTTTATCCTGAATACCCGCTGCCGCTTTTAATAAAATTCGCGCGCGTGTCAGATGGCGTGCCGCGGCTTTTCCTTTGTTGATCATGGCTTCCAAGCCACGCTTTTCGTCTTCAGTCAGATTGACTTTGTATTTAAGAGCTGGCATTGGCTTGACCTCAATCAGTAACCATCAATGCCACTATAGAGTGACTTACAAGCCCAATATATCCTTTTGATTTAAATTGACTGACTACTACCACTATGTCAGACGCTCGTTGCACTAATGCTTGGTGAGCAATATCAGCCACGATCAGGGTATCCACCATCTTTTGTTCATCGCGAACTAGTATGTCGTCCACGCGACAAGAACAACCCATCGTGGAGCAACTGGTGACGTGCGACAACGAATAATATTGAGACAGACCGCAATTTGCACTGGGATCAACGCAGTTTGACCAGGGTAGTGAACGGGTCCGAAACTTACGTAGTCCCCGATCACGAACAAGAGTCTCTTGCAAGGGAGTAACGCAGCCCATTGGGCCGTCAGCCAATTCCACTTTCAGGCGTAAAGGATTATTCTGACCAGGGTTCGGATTACCGACCACCGTTGGTGAGCCTACTCTAATATCAGGAACTAGCCTTTGGGCGGATGTTGTCAGAGTGCCTTGATTACGCCAACCCCCATAAAGGCGAGCCTGAATCGAATTATGGCGATCTAGAACAGACGAGGGTATAACAGGTATTAGCGTTTTTGCTAAACCCACAGCACCTGCACTTTTAAGGTTAGGCTCTACATTATCAAAATCAATTAACATCACTAGCGTAGACACATATGCTCCTTTTTATCTATGCCTCCGAGAGTTAAGGCATAATTGTCAAGACCCACCTGATTATTTACAGTTCTGATAAAAATAGCAGGATGGGATGCCTTGTTTACTAATGATGGACCACTCTACTACATGCGAACTTCTTAAGAGGCGCTTAGTAAATTGAAGTTCCTTACAGAAAACAAGAATAGTTGCTACCGTCCGCTTTTGGCCGACAAGGAGACATTCTAACATATCTAGGCGACTGACTGATGTGGGTCGATGACGGCCTTTCGGAATATGAACTGATTGTGACTAAAAGTGCCAGGTCGAGTTTGAGCTATTACACTTCATTCGACCGCTTTCAGCCCAAAAGGCTCTTTCCGAAAAGCTTGTCCTTGTTATCGTTCGTAAGACCGATAATCGATCTCGTCAATAAACCGCTTTACCTTGGGTATCCGCCGCTTTTTCGCGCTCACGGCGACCAGGCGATCCCGCTTTGGATCGTAGCGAAGCGTTTCGGTCAGTTGGACGCCGGTCAGACAATTGCGGCTTTCGCGCCGCCCGGCTCCGGTTGCGCGGTCGAATGTCTCGATGTCCTCGCCGATCAGGACGATGCGGCCCGAGGCGGCGTCGTAGCGGAAGCGGAGCCGGGTCGTCACAGTTTCTCTCGATCCCCACGTTTCCTCGACGACGATCACGCCTTTGACCACTTTGATTTCGGCTCCGCCGCCTTCGGGTCCGGCCAGCGCGCCGAAGCAGGCGGTGCATCGGAGCAGTCGCCCGGCCAGGGCGATTCGCCGGTAGCCGCCCACCGGCGTTTGCAGCAATACGGCCAATGCGCGCGTCCGCTCCGGAGGCGTTTCTTCTTCGGTCCCGTGCGGCAACGTTTCGATCAGTTCCAGCACGGCGTCGGTTTTGCCGTCGCCGTTGAGATCCTGTTGAAGAGACTCCTCGATCGACCATCCGGCCGGCACAAAATCGGCCGGCCGCGCGCTCTCGATCGGAATCCAGGATTCGTCGATCGCAGGACCGGACGATGCCGCGGCGGCCGTATTGCCGTAAAGCAATACGGCCGACAGCAGGAATCCATAGAAGAAGTCGCGGTTCATAACGACAGGGACGGGGTTCGGGTAACCACCGGTGGCTCAGGGAGGCGTTCAAACCGCTTTGGATCCGATAATATTACGAGGCGCATAAGGATCGAGCTCTCTTGTAAAATTGGCGGCGCTCCTCGATGCCGGTCAGGCCGCCGTTAATCCGCCTTGTAATCCTTTCGAACTCCTGCCGGTCGGCCAGCTCATTCAGTCCGCGCGACTTCCAAAAAGCGCCGGCGATCCGAAAAGCCACCTCGGGATCCGCCGCCCGGTCGGGCTCGTTGACCAGGTCCAGGTTGAGCATTTGGCCGAATAATTGGTAATTTCCCCGCCCGGTAATCTGGATCGGCCCGCGCCCCTTGTACCGTTTGCCGTCTCCCGGCGCTACGTTACCCAGTTCACGGGCTTTCCGGGAGGGCGGTTCGTAATTTCTTTGCGCCGGGGTCGGACCCCAGATTTCTTCCAGGAACCGGAATTCGCCCGATTCGTGCGCGATTTGCGCCAGAAAGGCGGCTTCCCGCAAGGGATTAATGATTTCGAACTCCACCATGGCCTGCGCCAGAAACGGAAAATAATTCTCGCCTACCGATCTTTTCAAGTTGGGCATGATCTGCAGCAAAATATCGACAGTTACCACGAAGGCATCTCCTTGTACGTCCACGTAATGTCTTTTTGATCTATTTCGGACTCGCCGGTTCGGCCGTTCTTCTCAGCCCTTATCAAAGGTCAAGTTTAGCACCGGCTTGCCGATTGGAGAGCAAAAGAAAAAGCCAGCGAGGTTTTAGTAAGCCTCGCAGGCCTTTTCAAGAAGATGCCCAACGGAACGAGGTCATCCTCGCCGTCAATATCGATGACGTTGGCCTGCTATTGAGCCTTGATCGCCTTGAAGCCGATGTCGGTGCGGTAATAGACCTTGTCCCAGCGAATGGCATTCACCCGCCGGTAAGCTTGGGCCTGGGCCTCCCGAATATCGTTGCCGAGGGCGCACACACACAGGACGCGGCCGCCGGAGGTGACGATATCGCCGCTCGGAGAAAGCGAGGTGCCGGCGTGGAATACTTTGTTGTCAGTCGATTCTTCTGTAGATGTAGGCAAGCCGGTTATGACCGCGCCTTTCTCGTAGGCGTCGGGATAGCCGCCCGCGGCCATGACCACGCCCAGCGCCGGCCGCTCGTCCCACTCGCTGACCGCTTCGTCGAGCCGCCCGTCCAGGGCCGCTTCGCACAGTTCGACCAGATCGCTTTTCAGCCGCAACATGATCGGCTGGGTTTCAGGATCGCCGAAACGGCAGTTGTATTCGAGTACTTTGACCGAGTTGTCGCGGCCGATCATCAGGCCTGCGTACAGGAATCCGACGTAAGGCAGACCGTCTTCGGCCATGCCCTTCAGAGTCGGCTCGATAACTTCCCGCAGCACGCGCCGATGAATGTCCGGGGAGACCACCGGCGCCGGCGAATACGCGCCCATGCCGCCGGTATTGGGACCCCGGTCGCCGTCGTCGCGGGCCTTGTGGTCCTGGGACGTGGCCATCGCCAGCGCGTGCTTGCCGTCCGCCATGACGATGAAGCTGGCTTCTTCGCCGGCCAAGAATTCTTCGATGACGACCCGGCTGCCGGCCTCGCCGAAACGGTTGCCCGACAACATGTCCTCCACCGCGGCAATTGCTTCCTCAATGCTTTGCGCCACGATCACGCCTTTGCCGGCCGCCAGGCCGTCGGCTTTGACGACGATCGGAGCGCCTTGTTGCCGAATGTAGTCGATGGCCGGCTCCGTATCGGCAAAGGTCCGGTATTCGGCCGTCGGAATGCGGTGCCGCATCATGAAATCCTTGCAGAAGCTTTTCGAGCCTTCCAGTTGCGCGGCCTTGGCGACGGGGCCGAAGCAGCGCAATCCCGCCTGTTGAAAACGGTCGACGATGCCCAGCACCAGAGGCACTTCGGGACCGACGATGGTCAGACCGATGTTTTCCCGCTCGGCAAATTCCAGCAGCCCGGCAATATCGTCGGCCGCGATGGCGACGTTTTCGATTCCTTTTTCCAGTGCCGTGCCGGCATTGCCCGGCGCGACAAAGACTTTTTCGGCTCTGGGGGATTGTCTGACTTTCCAGGCCAGGGCATGCTCGCGGCCGCCGCTGCCAACGATAAGAATATTCATGATGAAATCTCGAATCAGGTTGAAGGCGCGAGGCGGGAGACAGCCATAGGATCGGCCGTCTTCCCGAACCGCGCGGAAAGATCAATGACGAAAATGCCGCATGCCGGTAAAGACCATGGCGATGTCATGCTCATCGGCGGCGGCAATCACTTCGTTGTCGCGCATCGAGCCGCCCGGCTGAATGATCGCCGAGATGCCGGCTTCCGCGGCGGCATCAACGCCGTCCCGGAACGGAAAGAAAGCATCGGAGGCCATCACCGATCCCGGCACGGCCAGACCTTCGTCGGCGGCCTTGATGCCGGCGATTTTAGCGGAATAAACCCGGCTCATCTGGCCGGCGCCGATGCCGACGGTCCGGCTGTTTTTACAATAAACGATCGCATTGGATTTGACGAATTTGGCGATTTTCCAGGCAAAGAACAAATCCACCAGCTCCTGCGGCGTCGGGGCTCGCCGGGTAACGACCTTGATGTCGTTGATGCCGACGTCCTCGCAGTCGCTGTCCTGAACCAGAAATCCGCCGGCGACGCGTTTGTAATCGAAAGCCCCTTCCTTGTCGTATTGCCAGGCGCCGCAAGCCAGCACGCGAATGTTCTGTTTGGCGGCCAGCGCGGCCTGCGCCCCGGCGCTGACGGCGGGGGCGATGATGACTTCCACGAATTGCCGCTGGATGATCGCCGCGGCTGTAGCTTCGTCCAGTTCGCGGTTAAAGGCGATGATGCCGCCGAAAGCCGACGTCGGATCGGTCGCGTATGCCTTGTCGTAGGCGTCGAGCAGGTTGTCGGACTCGGCCGCGCCGCAGGGGTTGGCGTGTTTGACGATGACGCAGGCGGGCTTGCCGCGAAGGGATTTGACGCATTCCAGTGCGGCATCGGCATCGACCAAGTTATTGTAAGACAACTCTTTGCCCTGCAACTGGGCGGCCGCCGCGATCGTGCCGGATTTCGGGTTCTTTTCCAGATAAAAAGCGGCGCTTTGATGGGGATTTTCGCCGTAACGCATGAGCTGTTTACGGTAGAATTGCAGATTGAGCGTCTCCGGAAACCGGTCTTGCCGCAGATTGGCCAGATACGTGGCGATGGCCGTATCGTAACGGGCGGTATGTTCGAAGCCGGTCAGGGCCAGTTTGAAGCGGGTTTCCCGGCTGAGCATGTTCTGGTTGTTTTTCAATTCGTCCAGAATGCCCGCGTAATCGCCGGCATTGACGACGACCGCCACGTCCTGGTAATTTTTCGCGGCGGCACGGATCATCGTGGGACCGCCGATATCGATGTTTTCAATGGCAGTGGCCAGGTCGCAATCGGCTTTGCCGACGGTCTGTTCGAACGGGTAAAGATTGACCACGACCATGTCGATCGGCTGGATGCCGTTGGCCGCCATGACTTCGTCGTCCACGCCGCGCCGGCCTAAAATGCCGCCATGAATTTTCGGATGCAGCGTTTTGACCCGCCCGTCCATCATCTCCGGAAAGCCGGTATAGTCGGCCACCTCGGTCACCGGAATGCCCTGTTGAATCAGCGTTACGGCGGTACCGCCGGTGGACAGGATAGCGATGCCGAGCCGATCGAGTTCGCGGCAAAAATCGACAATACCGGTTTTATCTGAAACGCTGACCAGAGCGCGAGCAACTTTTTTATTCATGTAATCTTGAGTGAATGAAAGAGGAACACAGGAAGAAACCGCGGCGGCATCGTCACCGCGCCTTAAGAGAGGCCGTACTGCTCCAGTTTTTTACGCAAGGTGCTGCGGCTTAGCCCGAGCGCCTTGGCGGCCTTGGTCTGGTTATGGCCGGAGTAAGTCAAGGTGGCCTCCAGCAAGGGTTTTTCCACCGCACTGATGACCATGGCATGAAGCCCCTCGGCTTCGCTGTCCTTCAACTGCGCAAAATAAAGATCGATCGCCTGCCGAACATAGGCCGATAACGGAACGGCTGTGGCACTTTTATGGTCCGGATCGGCATCCGCCAGCTCGGCCGATTCCATTTCCCTACGTTCCAGATTGATGATTACAGCGCTTTTATTAGATGTTTCCATATTAAATTCCAGCACTTTCATGTTAAAAGATCCAATGCCGAATGCACCAGCATTATTTGTTGGGATGGAATGGAAGCTTGATTGATGCGGTTTCGAATATCCTGGCCGATCGAGGCGTAAGGTCCGAAGTACCAGCCTATGTGTTTTCTGGCCATTTTAACACCAATTGCATTACCGTAAAAAATATATAGCTTTTCCAGATGATTCGCGATCGTATCGCGGAAAACCGCAAGAGACGGCTTTTCGGCTTTTATTCCATGGTTGAGAAAACGATCGATCTGGCCGAACAACCAGGGATTGCCGCAGGCGGCCCGCCCGATCATGACGGCGTCGGCTCCGGTTTCGGCCAGCACGTACCGGGCTTTTTCCGGGGAATCGATATCGCCGTTGGCGATCACCGGAATTCGGACCGACTCTTTCACTTTCTTAATGGTTTCATACTCGGCCTGGCCGTTGAATTTGCAGGCCCGGGTACGCCCATGAACGGTCAGCGCGGCAATGCCGGCGTTTTCGGCGATGTGCGCTATGGCCACCGCATTACGATTCTCTAGATTCCAGCCGGTGCGTATTTTCAGCGTGACCGGGACGTCGACGGCGGCGACCACCGCCTCCAGGATGTCGCCGACCAGTTTCTCGTTCCTTAACAGAGCCGAGCCGGCGGCCACCGAACAGACTTTTTTGGCCGGGCAGCCCATATTGATGTCGATCAGATGAGCCCCCCGCCCGGCATTAAACCGGGCGGCCTCGGCCATGTGTCGGGGATCGGTCCCGACGATCTGCACCGAGCGCAGGCCGACCTCGCCGCTATGATCGGCTTTCAGTAACGTTCTGCCGTGCCCCCGCAAAGCCGGGTTGGACGCCACCATTTCCGAAACGGCCAGCTCCGCGCCGAACTGTTTGCACAGTTCCCGGAACGGGCGGTCGGTGATTCCCGCCATCGGCGCCAGAATCAGATTGTTAGCCAATGTATAAGGGCCGATTTGCATGAACTTTATGCAAAAATTCCTGAAAACGTCGACTATCCGTTTGTTTTAGTCATCCCGAGGTTCACGGAAACGTCAGGATTCGGCCGGCTCGACCGCCTTGGCGGGCTCAACCGGCGCCACCGGCTCGGCCGGTTTAACCGAATCGTTCCAGATCGGATTGTTCAGATCTTCCGGAGCGAGCTTGACTCTGTCTTCCGGATAAATATGCCAGAAAGATTGATCGATGGGCGCATTGCTGTAGCCCGGTTTCTTCTCGTGAGCAAAAGGACACCACCAGTTTTCGATGATTTTGACCATGTACGCGTGCCACTCGAACACGGCCACGCTGACCGGGCAATACCAGGTGCAGTTCAATATCCAATACAATTTGGATTGGGACAGGCTCAACTTGAAAGAGCCGTCCATGGTGATCTGGTTTTTCAGATTGTAACGGTGGCTGGCACGGTCCGGAAGAAAATCGGACAGGGTCTTGATGTTTTTTCCGCCGATCAGCCGTAAATGATAATAGCTCAAATAGGCGCTGATGAAGACGAAAGGCAGCGTCAGGATCGGCAGATAAACGAAAACCAGACCGATCGCTCTCCGCCAGACCGGAACCTGTTTGTGATGTTTGCCGATTTCAGCCCGGACGGAACACGATTCGCATGCTTTCATTTTTTTCTTTCCTCCTCTTTTTGTGATGGGTGGTTGGTTGTTGGCGTGGTTTCGCTTTCGTACAGGAGCTGATAAATGCTCTGGCAACCGGCGCAGCAAAACTTCAGTTCGCCTTGTGGCCCTTGTAACGTAAATCCTTCAATCTCGACAAGTTGGCCGCAAAGAGCGCAAGGGGATTGGTATTCTACATTGGCCATCAAGATGCCTCAATGACTTTATAAACTCGATGAAACCGCACAAAAAAACGTCTTCAAATACTCGGTCTCCGGGATGGCCGGATCGACCGGATGGTCCCCCCCCTGGCCGCCGCTGGCAAAAAAGACCAGATGGCGGTCGATGTGCCGTCCCGAAGAACGCAGCAATTCGTGAAGGTGGTCCCGGCCCAGATGAAAGGAACACGATGCCGAGACCAGTACGCCGTTTTTCGCCAGCACCTGCAAAGCCAGATGGTTCAGCCGCCGATAGGCTTCGTAACCCTGTTTGAAATCTTTCTTGCGCTTGATCAGCGCGGGAGGGTCCAGTACGACAAGATCGAACAGTTGGTTTTCCCGGCGCGCCCGTTTCAGAAATTCAAACACGTCCTCATGAACGAAACGCATGCTCGGCCCAACGCCGTTGAGTCCGGCATTCTCCTCCGCCAGTCCGAGGGCCGCTTCCGACCCGTCGACGCAGGTGACTTCGAGCGCTCCCGCCATCGCCGCCGGAACGCCCCAGGCGCCGGTATACGAGAACAGGTCCAGCACGCGCCGCCCTTGCGCAAGCCGGGCCACCCGCTTGCGGCTGTCGCGATGGTCGTAAAACCAGCCGGTTTTCTGGCCGCCCAGGACGTCGATTTTGAAGCGGGCGCCGTTTTCTTCGATGATCAGAGGCTCGGGCAGTCTGCCGTAAACGATTTCGGATTCCATGCCCAAACCCTCCAGTTGCCGATGTCCGGTATCGTTTTTCAGCACGACGGCCTCGGGATCGAACAATTCGGTCAGGGCGGAGACCAGGACGTCCTTGCGTTGTTCGATGCCGGCGGTGGTAATCTGCACCGAAAACACCGTCCCGAACCGGTCGATGACCACGCCCGGCAAGCCGTCGCTTTCACCGAAAACCAGACGGTAAAACGGTCGATCGAAGAGCTTTTCCCGCAGCGTCAAGGCCGTAGCCAGCCGTTCCTTGAAGAAATGAGTGCCGACCTTGAGATTGGCTTTTCTTGACAGCAATCTCGCGCAGATCAGGGCGTTGGGGTTGACGTAGGCGGTGCCGAGCGCTTTGCCGTCATGCCCGGTCAATTGGACGAGTTCGCCCGCGCGGAAACGGTCGAGCGGGGAACGCTGCGTGTCGACTTCGTTGCTGAACACCCACAAATGCCCAAGGCGCAAACGCTTGTCTTCGTTCTTTTTTAAAAAAATTTCGGGATAGGACATGGGTCAATAGGTCAATTCGAAATCGTAACCGCCGACTTTCGTTTGCGGAGCGGCGATGTTGAGGCTGATTTCCGCCGTCTTGTTCGCCGCCATCCATTTTTCCTCCGACGAACCGGCCAGATAATCCGGCGGAAGAAACACCCGGCGAGCCACGGGGTTTCCGGCAAAATCGAGCAAGGTCAGCTTCAGATTCGGATAATTCTGCCGGAACGCCGCCTGATTGCTGAACACGATCTTGAAAATATAATGGCCGTCGGGCAACGACTCGAACGACCGGTGCAATATCTCGAAATCGTCCAGATTGCGGTAGACCGGCAGCTTGCAGCTCAAGTGCCCGCACAGGGTTTCGGCCCAACCGCGAACAGACGGTTTTTGCAGCAGCGACGCCCCTTCGAAATAAAAAAACTGCCCCGTCAGCAGCAGCATCCCGAAAATCGCTCCGATCGTCCAGTAGCGGGAAACGGGCCGTTTGCCGGTCTCCCAAGGCAACGGCTCGTTAGGAATGTGCAAGTCCGCGCCGGCGGCCTTCTCATCGCCTTCGCTGATGAACGGCAAGGCATCGAACAGGCAGGCGCACTGTTCGCAGCGCACCATGCCCCGATTATCGCGCAGTTGCGCTACGGTCACCGCGAGCGGTTGCCGGCATTCGGGGCAGCGCGTGATCATCGGGCTCGGCTTCGGGTGCCCGCCAGTAAGATCCAGTCTTCCTGCTGCACCGGCGCCTGGAAGCGCACGGCGTTCCGGTAGGCGTCAACGACCGACGCGGACTGCTCCTTGAGGATGCCGGACAGAATCAACTGCCCTCCCGGCGCGAGCAAGGCGCAAATCCTGTCGCTCAACTCGCACAACGGCTTGGCCAGAATATTGGCCAGGACGACGTCGGCCTGAAGCGCCGGCAATTGTTCCGGCAAAAAACAGTGGATCTTATCCTGCACGTTGTTCTTGACGGCATTGCTTTCGGTGGCGGTCAGGGCCTGGGGATCGATGTCCACCGCGTAAGCCGACCGGGCGCCCAGGAGGATGCCGGCGACCGCCAGAATGCCCGAACCGCAGCCGTAATCGATCAGGGTTTTACCGGTCAGGTCGTGGCCGGCCAGCCATTCGAGGCACAAAGCCGTGGTCGGATGGGTGCCGGTGCCGAAAGCAAGGCCGGGGTCGAGAGTCAGGCACACGGTGCCGGGCTCGGCCTGCTCCTGGCCGGTAGGGCAGACCCAGAGCCTTTCGGCAAATTTCATCGGATGGTAATGCTCCATCCAGGCCCGCTCCCATGGCTGATCCTCAATCCGCTCATGGCGCCATTCGCGCAGGAGCTCCGGCCGGTATTTCGCGCGTGCCGCGGCAGCGATCAGATCGGGCTCGGCATCGATTTCGAACAGCGCAATCACTTCCGTATGGCTCCAGATGACCGTTTCTCCGATGCCGGGCTCGTACACCGGCTCGTCCTCGGCATCCATGTAGGTAACCGACACCGCACCCAGATCGCTGAGCAGGTCGGCCAGCGCGGGCGCGGTGTCTTTATCGGTAATGACGGAAATTTGATGCCAGGTCATAAGATGAATTTTCAGAGGGTGCCAGTACAGGGTGAGGACGTCACCCTGTTTGCAAAAAGCCTCAGCTCAGGCCGAGTTTCTTTTCCAGGTAATGGATGTTCTGGCCTCCGGCCGCGAACGCGCTGTCGTTCATGATGTCATGCTGCAGCGGAATATTGGTTTTGATGCCGTCGATGATGATTTCGCTTAACGCCGTGTTCATTCGGGCAATCGCACTGGCGCGATTCTCGCCGTGCGCGATCAGCTTGCCGATCATCGAGTCGTAATAAGGCGGCACCTTGTACCCATTGTAAATATGCGTTTCGCAGCGGATGCCCGGCCCGCCCGGCATATGGAACTGCTCGATCGTGCCGGGACACGGCATGAACGTCTTCGGATCTTCGGCGTTCAGGCGGCATTCGATCGCATGGCCGCGCATGACGACCTGGTCCTGGGTGATCGACAAAGGCTCGCCGGCGGCAATCCTAAGTTGTTCCTTGACGATGTCGAAACCGGTGACCATCTCGGTGACCGGATGTTCGACCTGGACGCGGGTGTTCATTTCGATAAAGTAGAATTCCCCGTTTTCATAAAGAAATTCGAAGGTACCCGCGCCCAGATAGCCGATGTCGAGACAGGCTTTCGCGCAACGCTCGCCCATGAGCTTGCGCTGCTCTTCGGTGATACCCGGAGCCGGCGCTTCTTCCACCACTTTCTGATGGCGGCGCTGCATCGAGCAGTCGCGCTCGCCCAGATGGATGGCGTTGCCGTGCGCATCGGCCATCACCTGAAATTCGATATGGCGCGGATTTTCCAGAAACTTTTCCATATAGACCGTGGCGTTGCCGAAAGCGCTACCGGCTTCGGCCTTGGTCATCTCGATCGCGCTCAGCAAAGCCGCTTCGGTATGGACCGTGCGCATGCCCCGGCCGCCGCCGCCGCCAGCCGCCTTGATGATCACCGGATAACCGATTTCCGCGGCCAGCTTCAGGTTTTTTTCCGGATTGTCGCTCAATGGGTCGCCATTGCCCGGCACGCAGGGAATACCTGCCGCCTGCATGGCTTTTTTGGCGGAAATTTTATCGCCCATCATACGGATGGTGTCGGCATTCGGACCGATGAAAACGAAACCGCTCTGTTTCACTTTTTCGGAAAAATCGGCATTTTCCGACAAAAAGCCGTAGCCCGGATGGATGGCCTCGGCGTCGGTGACTTCCGCCGCGCTAATGATGGCAGGAATGTTCAGATAGCTGTCGGCCGACGGCGCCGGTCCGATGCAGACCGATTCATCGGCCAGGCGCACATGTTTCAGATTGCGGTCCGCCTCCGAATGCACGGCCACGACCTTGACGCCCAACTCGCGGCAGGCCCGTAAAATACGTAAAGCAATTTCGCCCCGATTGGCGATCACGATCTTGTCAAACATGAATCCCTCGCCCGGTTAGTTTATTCAATGATGAACAAGGGTTGGCCGTATTCGACCGGCTGGCCGTTTTCGACCATAATTTTGGTCACGATGCCGCTTTTGTCCGCCTCGATCTGATTGAGGATCTTCATCGCTTCGATGATGCACAAGGTATCGCCGACCTGAACTTTTTGACCGACGTCGGTGAACACTTTGGCGCCGGGTGAGGCGGACCGGTAAAACGTTCCCACCATCGGCGACTTGACCACGTGACCGCTAATCTTCTCCTCGGCCGGGGTCGCGGCAGACGGCGCGGCCATCGGCGCGGCCGACGGGGCGGGCGCCGGCGCCGAAGCATAGACGACGGGCGCCGCGGCGCTTGAATAACGGCTGATACGGATGGCTTCTTCTCCTTCCTTAATCTCCAACTCGGCAATGTCCGATTCTTCGATGATCTCTATGAGTTTTTTTATTTTTCTAATATCCATGGGTTATGGTCTCTCGGCTAATATCTGATGAGCGGCCTGTAAGGCCAGTTCGTATCCCGTTGCACCTAATCCGCAAATAACGCCTTTGGCGATATCCGAAAAATAGGAATGTTTTCTAAAAGGTTCGCGCGCATGCACGTTCGATAAATGAACCTCGATAAAAGGAATTTTTGTCGCCAGCAAGGCGTCGCGAACGGCGACGCTGGTATGGGTGAAAGCCGCCGGATTGATGATGATGAAGTCGGCCCGGTCGTGATAAGCCTGATGGATCAACTCGACGATTTCGTGCTCTGCGTTGTTTTGATGGAAATGAAGGCAGTGATTCAGCTCCCCGGCCATTTTTTCCAGGGATTGCCTGATGTCTGTCAGCGTCTTGTTACCGTAGTGGCCAGGTTCGCGGATACCCAATAAATTCAAATTCGGTCCATTCAATACGATAATCGTCGCCATTCGCTTTTTTAAAAACCCTTCTAATGATGCAATTTTAGGGCGGTAATTTTGCCTAAATTGAAAAGTATTGTCCAGATATTCTATTTTTCTTGCCAGATCGCGGAAGAAGTCCGGCGTTTAGGAGCAGTTTCTGCCCGATAGGCCGCCCGTGGGGAGTACCGAAGCTCCCCTTCCGCACGGCCGGGCGCGCGCGTTTTCTGCGCCGATCAAGACAATCCGGACAAAAAAGAAGCATCGATCCGGCAGCCGCCCACTTCGGGACGATCCAGAACGTCCTGCGCGAAATCCCGGTAAGTGGGAAGCTGGAAGGCAATACGGGTAATTTTGCCGCCGACAAACTCGAACTCCATCGCGCCGCCTTTGTCCCTGGGGCTCCCGGCTTGGGTGGTAAACAACAGAATGCCGACATTGCCGGCCGGGTTGTCGCTCGACTGTCTCGGGACGGGGCGGGCGCAACTCAGTTCGTCGATCATCAAGCCCGATAACGCCTGAGCCAACTGGCGCGCGTTTACGATCAGCCCTTCTCCCGGAATTTCGGTCACCGCCGCCGGGACTGCCGGGGGTTTGGCCGCTTCGGGCACGTCTTTGACCGCCTCAGAAACCGCCGTTTTTTCCTCGGAAGCGGCCCCGTTCGCAGCGCCTTCCTGTGCCGGAGCCGGAATTGGAGTCGGCGGATTCAACAGTTTTTCCAGGCCGAAGTTCCCCAGATGATTCTGCAGCAATACGGTGCCGTCGCCCTTTTGGGCCGTCGTCAGGAGAGGATACAACTGCCGCTCCATTTCGGTGACGTTGGTGTTTTTCAACACGGCCAGCCATTGCCTTTCAATCGACTTGAGCGGCGTCAGCCATTGTTCCCTTTTCTCGCTCGATTGGCCGAGCTGATCCCAATCCGCCGCCGTATTGATCGGCAAGGCCATCGCCTTCATCACGACATAATCGTCTTCCGTCAGGCAATTGCCGAAATCCCTGCTGCGAAAGGACTTGATGATTTTCTGGGAAAGCTCTTCGTTCAGGGCTTTCTGGCGGCCGATATTGAAGTTTTTCCAGTCGGGGCTCTTCGCAAGAAAATAATAAAGCAGCGCGTTGCGGTCGAACTTGTTGAAACCCAAATCCTTCATGACCCTCTTTAAGTTCCGGCACTGGCTTTCGACTTCGGCGTATTGGCTCCAGTCCGGTTTTAAATTGGGCCTCGACGTCTGCTTCGATTGCTCGATCAACTGTTGCAGGGAAATGTCGCCCGTTGCCGATTTGATCGGCGCATCGAGCAGCTCTTCCAGCGACAGATCGCGCGCGTCGGGCGTGCCGTCGCTCGACGTTTTCAGCAGCAGCGTGGCGGTCGTCTCCGGGTAAATCTTTAATTCGCCGATCTGTTGGGTCTCGGGACCTGAAATGCCGAGGCCTCCTTCGACGACTTCATACACGTTGAAGACGGCCTGTTTCAGTGTTCCGGCCGATCCGGCATAGGACGCCAGCGCCGACAGGGAATGGGACTCCGAACTGCGTCTGGCGGCCGGCGGCTCGGCCGGCACGGGCTGTGCCTTTTGGCTGCTTTCGACCCAATGGCCGGCCATCTGGCCCATCATCGCCACGCCCATGCCGGCGCCGGTCAGCGCCAGCAAACCGCCGGCGGCATTGACGTCACCCACCAGAGCCGAGACGTCCAGATCGCTGTGGGCATTGGTATAAAAACTGTAATCGACCTGGGTCTGTCTTCCCGTATCCAGACGAATCCACGGAGTCAGATACAGTTTTTTGGCATCGAAGGTGAAGTTGCATTTTCCTGCCGCGGCCTGATACAGAAAACCGGCCGCCTCCCCCTGGAACTTCAGGCTGTCGTTCCGGACGTTATAGATTAAGGCTGCCGAGGAGTCCTTTTTTTCATAGGAAGGCGCTCTTTCGTTACAGCCGCTTTTTAATATGTCGTCGCCCCGATAATCGAATTCGGAAATGAGACGGACATAATAATCATCGCCATCGATGCTTTTGAAGCCGGGCAGGGGTTGAAACGGCTGCGGCTTGTATTCGGGGTGATCGATGGCAAGCTGCCGGCTGCCCGCGCAACCGCTGAGCAAAAGGCCCGACAATAAAAAGAAAGGAAAAGCGGAAATAGAACGAAACAACATGATTAACCTGAAGGGTACTTGAAGCAAACGGCGCTAAAGCCGGAAAAACCGTCATCGAGCGCTGCCGAGAAATGTAATCCGCCTATTTTAACGGTTATTTGCCAAAGGGTGCGACTAAGTTTTGACAAGCTTTTTCTCACGGCGAGCAAAAATCGATCCGGCCGAGACCTCGCTAAAACAGCGCCAGGGCCTCCAGGCATTTTTGCCGGTGCCGCTCGCCGCAATCGGGCCCCAGATGCAGTCCGGGCAACGACAAGCCATAGGCGATACCGGCCTCGTCGGCATCGATGACCCAGCGGCACAACCGGCTCAAGCGCTGTTCGACGTCCTGCCCCGGCGCTTCTTCATATTTCAGCCAGATTTGCGCCGGGCTTTCGACGCCGTACTGTTTGCTCAGCAGCCCCTGACCTTTGGCGAATGCTTTCCAGTGAATGCGCCGTCCGGAATCCCCGGCCTGATATTCCCGGAAGCCGTAGAAATCTTCGTCGCCTTTTGGTCCCGCTCCTTGCTGATCAGGGCCGTCCGATGCCGCTTCGGGAAATGGCAGCCGCAGCGCCGAAGGCTTCGGATACACCAGCGCCTTCATGTCAAACCGGATATGCGCCCACGAGCGGAAAAGTCCCAGGGGGTACGTGCTGGAAATCGTGATCGTACCGGCTTCATGCCAGCCCCGGGTGTGCGTCGGCAAAGGAACGGCGACGCGCGTTTTACTGTTCGGTTGAATCATCAGCGGTTCGGGCCTCTGCTTGCCGACCACCAGATTCGGACGCTCCGTCGAGGCCGGGTTGGTGACATAGAGGCTAAAATTGAGCGGCTCTCCGGCGAAAACAGGCCGGGCGGAGCCTTTCTCCAGGATCAGGCCGGCCAGCGAATGGTAGCAATGCAAGATGCTGATAAAAAAAATACTGGCCAGCCAAAAGGTCAACAAATAGACCAGATTGTTGTTATAAACGAACGCCACCAAAAGCAGTATGAACAATAAAAACGCAAATCCCGCCCCCCGGACAGTCGGAAAAATAAAGATGACCCGGTGATCCAGCGTGACGGGGGCCTCGCCGGCAGGCTCGACCAGAAAAAACCGGCTCTTCCGGAAAAAGCTCTTGAACGAAGAAAGAGTCAAAGGACCGGCACTTTAGCGAGAATGGGAGCGACCGCCGCTTCGGCGTTGCCGCCGCCCGAACGGATCCGGTGGCCCGCGACGGCCGCCAGAACGGCTTGCAGGTCTTCCGGAATCACGGCATTGCGCCCGTCCATGAAGGCCCAGGCTCTGGCCGCCCTCAGCAGAGCCAGTCCGCCCCGCGGCGAAAGGCCGGCCGGGCAGTCGGGGGATTCGCGGGTATAACGGATGATCGCCTGGCAATAATCCAGCAAAGCCTCGGAAGCATGGACCTGGGTCACCGCTTCCTGCATCCGTCCCAGCAGCTCCGGCGCCAGCGCCACCGTCAGGGAATCGATCAAATGCTGCCGGTTTTGACCGGTCAGCAACCGCCTTTCCGCTTCGGGATCGGGATAGCCCAATTCGATCCGCATCAGGAAGCGGTCCAATTGCGATTCGGGCAAAGGAAACGTACCGATCTGATGTGACGGATTCTGGGTGGCGATCACGAAAAAAGGCCGCGGCAGCGGATAGGTCTTGCCTTCGATGGTCACCTGGCGCTCTTCCATCGCTTCCAGCAGCGCGCTTTGCGCTTTGGGCGTCGACCGGTTGATCTCGTCGGCCAGAATCATCTGATTAAAAATAGGCCCCGGATGGAAAGTAAATTGATGCTGCTTGGGGTCGAATACGGAAGAGCCCAGAATATCGGCCGGCAACAAATCGCTGGTAAACTGGATTCGTTGGTAATCCAGCCCCAGAAGCCGCGCCAGCGTGTGCGCCAGCGTGGTTTTGCCGACGCCCGGAATGTCTTCGATCAGCAGATGGCCCCGCGCCAGAAGACAGCACAAGGCAAGGCGGATTTGACGCTGTTTGCCGAGTATGACCCGGTTGGCCGAGTCCAATAGACGGTTTATTGCATTTTGCATAGGGAATGATAGGATGCCTAACTTACAGGGAGCACGATTAAGGGAATGTTCGCTCCAATTATAGAGCAAGCTTAGGGAACCGGTGCACCTCAAACCATGACCGGAGCAGGTACGATTGTGAAAGAATATGAAGAGATACGCGGCAACTTGATTGAAATGCTGGAAGACCTGAATGACCGCCTGGCCCGCATCACCGACGACGTGAAGCATGCCGACGAGCCGCTGGCGAAAGATTCCGAAGAAAAGGCGACGCAAACGGAAAACGACGAAGTTCTGGACTACTTAGGAAACGCCACCCGCACCGAAATCGAAAAGATCAAGCTGGCGATCGCCCGGATCGATCGCGGCGATTACGGAATCTGCCTGAGCTGCGGCGAACCGATCGCGAAAGAACGCCTGAAAGCCCTGCCCTACTCCAATCTGTGCATCAAATGCGCCACTCAATCCGGATGCTGACAGGCGGCGCATCCGGCCGCTGTTGCCTGAAGACAAGTCATCGGCGAGATGACCATCGGTAAAAACCTGGACTTTATCCGACGACTTCGAAAATTCGTTCGGGTAAATCCGGCATCGACAGGCCGTGTCGATCCTGACCGGATCGGCTGACAAGGGCGCCTGGGAAGCGTTACCCTATCCTTATTATCATGCATTCATGTAAGTCACCCAGCTTGGTCAATTCAGTTCTCTCTTACTTTGATTTTTCGCTTGCGGTCGAATCAAGTTAAGCGTATATAAAGCCCTGGATACTATTTGTTAGTTGTTTAGGCTGTCATTCTGGCAGCGGGATCCTTCACATCCTTGTGCAAGGTTTGATCAACCCACGGGAGGCAACTGAAAATGAAAACTAAAAATCCATTCACGCTCAATCTGTCGGTTTACGCAATCACTGTCATTATAAGTTTTTTTGTCATGATGAAGCCGTTGACCGCGAATGCCGAAAAGCTCGATTTTAACGGCGACGGCAAATCGGACGTATTCTGGCGAAATTCCTTGACCGGAGAGACCTCGGCGTGGCTAATCGATGGGAAGAACGTCCAATACACGCAGTACGGTACCGTGCCAGACTCATCCGGCTGGGAAATCTGGGGTGCTGGCGACTTCAACGGCGATGGCAACACAGACGTATTCTGGTATAACTACAATACCGGAGCGACTTCGGCGTGGCTAATCGATGGAGGACAGGTCATCCAATACACGCAATACGGTACCGTGCCAGACTCATCCGGCTGGTATATCGTAGGTTTCGGCGACTTCAACGGCGATGGCAACACAGACGTATTCTGGTATAATCTCTATACCGGAGCGACCTCGGCATGGCTAATCGATGGGGGACAAGTCATCCAATACACGGAGTACGAAGCTGTGTCCGATGACTGGTCGATCAAAGGTTTTGGCGACTTCAACGGCGATGGCAACACCGACGTATTCTGGTATAACTACAAAACCGGAGCGACTTCGGCGTGGCTAATCGATGGAGGACAGGTCATCCAATACACGCAATACGGTACCGTGCCAGACTCATCCTTCTGGGAAATCTGGGGTGTGGGCGACTTCAACGGCGATGGCAACACCGACGTATTCTGGTATAACTACAATACCGGAGCGACTTCGGCGTGGCTAATCGATGGAGGACAGGTCATCCAATATACGGAGTACGGTACCGTGCCAGACTCATCCGGCTGGCGTATCGCAGGTTTCGGCGATTTCAACGGCGATGGCAACACAGACGTATTCTGGTATAATCTCAATACCGGAAAGACCTCGGCGTGGCTGATCGATGGGGAGAATGTCCAATACAAGGAGTACGGCCCCACATCACAGGGATCCGACTGGCCTGACTGGATAATCGCAGATTTTGGCGACTTCAACGGCGATGGCACCACAGACGTATTCTGGTTTAATACCTATAATGGGCAGACCTTAGCGTGGCAATTCAGAAAGGGGCTGATCAGCCGATACTCCTTGGTAAAATACAGCACCGCGCTTCCCTCGTCTGGATGGTATCCTGTATCGTTCTTCGTTTATTATTATTTATTATGAAGAATAACGGGGGCTAGCCTGTCCATGCCAATAGGCCAAAAAATTCTCACCCGTCACCTATCAGGCTTAGAGGACGGGCTGACGGCGAAAGCCCATCGCATCGATAGGATGGGCTTCGCTCCTCGGCCCATCCTATCGTGTTGACATTCAGAGTTTTGCGTATTTAATCGCCCTGTCCGCCCATCGCTTCCGCCAGCCTCCGCACCTTGTTTTGGATGATACGGGTATTCTCCGGCCCCAGACGCAGCATCTGTTTATGCACCGGATTCAGGGCTTCGAGGGCTGGATCGGCAAATTTATACAGTACCGACGGCCGGACCACGGCGATGCGTTCGGTAATGATCGGTGCCGAGATCATCTCCGCTGCCGCTTTTCTGAAAAGATCCTCCAACTGGTAACCTTCGGGATAGCCGAATTCGGCATAAATCTCCAGCAACAGCGGCCGGACCTTTTTGTAAAGCGCCAGGGCGGCCTGCTCGTCCACGGCCGCGATCGCCGCCGCCAGCGCATCGTAGCGATGATAGCCGGCCGGCGCGATAAACAGGCCGTCCGCATCCTGGGCAACGGCGAACGGCTGGGCCGGTTTGAGAAAGCGCATGTGTTTTTCCAGCCGGGATCCCTGAGAAAAATCGTTGACAATCCGCAGGAATTTTCTCAGCATCTGCGGAGTATCAAACCAGGGAAGCAGCGAGGGGGACAATTTGAGCAGTTCCTCGCGAACGAAGCCGTCGCTGTCGTCGAGCGCCGGCAGGGCGGCTTCTTCCTGTTCCGAATCGGCCGGAACGTTTTCGGGAACGGGTTCCGGCCCTCCTTCGGCCATGTCCGGAACATCGGACTCAGGCGGCAGCGGCAGGCTTTGGGTTTCATGTTCCATCGGACGAACGGTCTGCTTTCCATTAAAATTCAGACTAAAATAAATCCATCCGGCGACCAGCAGGATCAAGAATACGATGATCATGAGCGCCGGCAGTCCGCGCGACTTCTTTTTTCCAACCGGATGATAGCGGCCGGAATTGAATTGAGTCTGACGATAACGCCTCATGTTTAAAGACCTTCTCCGGAGGTTGGGTTACAATAACCGAAATTGTTTTCGAGCCACCTGATTTTTAGCCTTGTACAATCAATATTTCCATTTTACAGAACTGCCGTTTTCCATAGCGCCCGATCCGCACTTCATGTACATGAGCGCCCGCCATCAGGAAGGACTGGCGCACCTGCTCTACGGGATCACGGTCGGCGGCGGCTTTGTCGCGTTAACGGGCGAAGTCGGTACCGGTAAGACCACCCTGTGCCACTGTTTGTTGCAGGAGTTGCCTCAAAATATCGATATCGCCTTGATATTGAATCCCAAGATGAACGCCATCGAATTGCTGGCGACCATTTGCGACGAACTGGCCATCGCTTACGACCAAAGCCGGACCTCGCTAAAAACGCTGGTCGACGCTCTGAACCAGCATCTTCTGGCCGCGCACGCCGGCGGCAGACGCACCGTTTTGCTGATCGACGAAGCGCAGAATTTGAGCATGGAAGTATTGGAACAGATTCGCTTGCTGACCAACCTCGAAACCACGAAAGCCAAATTGCTGCAAATCATCCTGGTGGGCCAGCCCGAACTGAAAACGCTGCTGAAACGCAAGGAATTGCGCCAGTTGAACCAGAGAATTACGGCCCGCTATCATTTGCTGCCGCTCACCCTGACGGAAACCCGGGCCTACATTCGCCATCGGCTTCAGGTTTGCAACGGCAGCCCCGATCTCTTCAAGGACAGCGCCATCCGCAAAATCTATCGGTTGTCTTCGGGCATTCCCAGAATCATCAACATTCTGTGCGATCGCGCCTTGCTCGGCGCTTACGCCAACGATACCCCGGTCATTACCCCCGGCATCGTGGAAGTGGCCGCTCGCGAAACCCTGCCGCAGGACAACCGTACCAGAACACGGACGGTTGCATTGCTCGCATCGTTATTGCTGGGCGGACTGGTCTTCGGAGTCTACCACTACAAAGACGCCCTGAAGCATCTGGCGACGTCGAAATCGAGCCTCGTCGCCATCGCAAAATCGCCGCAAAAAGCGATGCCATCGTCTCCGGCCGTGCCTGTGAAAGCGGCCGTCAAGGCGGTTCCCGTAGTTCCCAAACCTGCGCCGCCTCCGGTCAAATTCGACGCCTGGCTGACCAACCCGGAACTGACGCTGAATGCGGCCATGAAAAACGCGCTTAAACTGCTGGGGCAGACGTCTCCGGCGCCGGTTCCGCTCGATTGCGAATCGCTCGCGGCCATCGGTTTCAACTGCCTGATCGGCCGAGCCAACTGGAAGGACTTGCTGACGATCAACCGTCCCGTCATTCTGGAGTTTCCCATCGATGCCGAGACGAAGCGCCACGCCTTGCTCGCCGGCATTCGCGACGGCCAACCGGTCATCCATCACGACAAGGATCTGAATTTTCCGCTGGCGGATCTGCTCAGCTACTGGAACGGTTATTATCTGATCCTCTGGCAGTCGCCGATTCCGGACATGAAGATGATCTATCTGGGACAAACCTCCGACAACGTGCTCTGGCTTCGCCAGCAACTGGCCGCTTTCGACGGTCTCAACCCGCCGGTCAAACAACCCCGCTTTTTCGACAGGGGGTTGATCAGCCGGATAAGAAACTTTCAGCGCGCCCATCATTTGTACGAAGATGGCAAAGTGGGACTGCAAACCATCTTCTATCTGGATAACCAATCGGACTCCAAATCCATACCCCGTTTAATTACCAGCCATTAACGCCATGTCCTATATTCTTAACGCCTTACGCAAATCGGAGCAGGAACGCCAGGCCAGGCAGCCTGAAACGGCTACCGAACGGATCCTTCTGCCGCAGCGCAAGCCAAAGCGCAAAACCGCGCTCTGGATTGCCGCCATTCTGTTAAGTAATTTGCTGATAATCAGCGGTTTTGTCTGGCTTAGCTCCCGCAAAACCGCGTCCACGCCGGCCGCTCCCAAGGCACCGGCCACCGCTCGAGAGGAAACGACCGCCCGCACGCCGCCTCAGCCTTCGGCAGCTCATCCGGGCAAACCTTCCGCGCCGCCGGCCCCGGCGAAAGAGCCGGCCTCGGCTTCCATCGCGGAACAGGCGGCGGTCAATCTGCCGCCGAAGAATCCGTTGCCTTCGAAAGCGGGCAATGCCAGAAAAACCATTGCCGCCCGCTCGCCGGAAGCGGCTAAAGCCGGAAATAACGGCTTCATGACCCGGCCGGACCCGATCAAGCCGGCGGCAAAACAAACCCCTCCTCCAGCGAATCCCGGCGCGAACGAAGCAACCGCAGCGGCACCGGCCGAACCTCAACGAATTCCGTTCCTGGAGGAGCTGCCGTACGACGTCCGCCAGTCGATTCCGAAAATGACGGTGAACGTTTTCGTCTATTCTCCAAACGTTACCGAAAGCTTTGTCGTCATCAACATGGAGAAATATAAAACCGGCCAGTTCACCAGAGATTCGGTGGAACTCAAGGAAATCCGGGCCGACAGCCTGATCGCCCGTTACCATGACCAAATTTTCCGGCTCGGACGCCCCGGACCGCAGCGAAGCGAGTGATTGACGGATAAGGAAAAAACCGAAACCGAATCGGTACGGACTCGTCCGGCAACCGGTCCGGTGCCGCCTTCCCCATGATTGCCGTTTCTTGCCCGCCTCCGAGCCATCGCAAACTCGGCCTCAGGCCCTAAGTTTGACCGAAACGACAATATCCTCACTCTTTGTATCCATTTAACCCAAAATTATTTACACTACACCCATCATAAGCGGCTACTTCCGGCAATGCGGTAATGACTCTCAAACCTCTTCTATGCTTTTTCCTGGCGGGCTCGCTGATGCCCGCCATTCTGGCTGCCGAAGAGAAGACCGTGTACGACATGGAAATAGAGGACTTGATGAACGTCACCGTCACTTCGGCCGCTAAAAAAGCTCAGCCGTTGTCCGACGTCAGCGCCGCCATTTTCGTCATCAGCAACGAAGACATCAAGCGCTCGGGCGCCACCAATCTGCCCGACGCCTTGCGCATGGCGCCCGGCATCGACGTGGCGCGCATCGATTCCAATAAATGGGCGGTCAGCTCTCGGGGGTTCAACGGACGCTTCGCCAATAAATTATTGGTGCTGATCGACGGACGCAGCATTTATACCCAATCGTTTTCCGGCGTGTACTGGGAAAACCAGGACGTCCTGATGGAGGACGTCGACCGCATCGAAGTCATCCGAGGTCCCGGCGCCGCCCTCTGGGGCGCCAATGCGGTCAACGGCGTCATCAACATCATCACCAAACATTCCGCCGACACCCAGGGCCGGTTGGCGACGGCCGGCGGCGGTACCCAGGAGTTAGGCTTCGGCTCCTTCCGCTACGGCGCCCGGCTCGGCGACGACACGACCGGCAGGGCTTACGTGAAAGGTTTTAAACGGAACGAATTCCATCGTCCGTCCGGCACCGACGCCGGCGACGGCTGGGACAAGGTACAGGGAGGGTTCCGGGTCGACTCGCTGTGGACGGACCGGGACGAGGCCACTTTTCAAGGCGATCTCTACCAGGGAAACATCAATCAGGAACTGGAGCTGGCCTCCCTGCAAAGCCCCGATTTTATCGAACGCTTCGACGACACCAGCGAAACTTACGGCGGCAATGTTTTAGGCCGCGTTCATCATGCCTTTGCCGGCGGCTCCGACGCCACGGTACAACTCTACTACGACGTTTATCATCGGACCGAAGGATTCGACAAGGAAACGCGCTACACGATCGATTTCGATTTTTTGCATCACTTTTACCTGAACGACCGGCACGAGATCACTTGGGGGCTGGGTTACCGTTACACCCGTTCGCAGAATAACTTGATCCGTTCCGATATTTTCTACGTCGATCCGGTCAGTCGAGGCGATCCTCTTTACAGCGCCTTTCTACAAGACGAAATACCGTTGTTCAAGGATTCGGTGCGGTTCAATGCCGGCTCCAAATTCGAATTCAATAATTACACGGGCTTTGAAATTCAACCCACCGCCCGACTATTGTGGGCGCCTCATCGCCAACACCGCCTCTGGGCGGCCGTCTCCAGAGCCGTCAGAACGCCTTCCGCGATCGACAGCGACTTGCAGCTTTTTGCCGAGATTCTGCCGCCGGCTTCGGCCGGCAATCCTACGCCGTTGCCCGTTGCGGTCACCGTTTACGGCAACAAAAAAGGCAAAGCCGAAGTTCTGCTGGCATACGAGATGGGCTATCGATTCACCTTTTCGAATCTTTTTTCGATGGACGCAGCGCTCTTCTATAACGACTACGAGCGGCTTCGGTCGTTCGAAGCGGGCATGCCGGTACTGAACGGCTCCGTGCTGGAACAGCCGATCCTGGCCAATAATAAAAGCAAGGGCCAGACCTACGGCTTTGAAACCTCGGTCTCCTGGACCATGACCGATTGGTGGCGTTGGGATTTGAGCTACAGCTTCATTAAAACCCATCTGAAAACCAATGATTTGTTCACGGAAGCCGTTGCTCCCCAGCAAAAGGTTTCGCTCCGCAGCTCTCTTACGCCGTGGCAAACGGTCAACTTGGATTTGTGGCTGCGCTATTGCGACAGCAGCACGGCGTTCACCATTCGAGGCCCGGTCAATATCGACAGCTATGTAACGCTCGACCTTAGGCTCGGCTGGACTCCCGTCAAAAACATAGAGTTTTCGGTCACCGGACAGAATCTCCTGGAGCGCAGTCATCTGGAGTCGGTCGGCGAAACGTTCGTCGGCGCTACGGAAGTGCCGCGCGGAGTCTACGGAAAAATCGAATGGAAATTCTAACGTCATGCCGGCCCGGCGGTTCCGGCTCCATGCCATCCTGCCGTATGGAATGACGGCCGCCATGCTATGGACTCCAAGGTCAGGCAAAGACCGCGCTCCATCGGGCGGAAAAAGGCATTTCCTCGGCCCATTGCATTTTCTGCTGTTTCTTGTCTTTATTCTGATGATTTCCGCTGCTTCCGAATCCGTGGAAATCATGGAAGAATACGACGTCAAGACGGCTCTGACTTTAAATCTCGCCGTTTTGACCGAATGGCCGGAGGGAACTTTTGCCAGGTCCGACTCACCCGTCAACCTCTGCGTTATCGGCAATACGATCGTCCAGGAAGCCTTTAGTCGAATTTCCGACAAAAAGGTGGGAAGCCGGGGGCTTATCGTTTCGGACGTGACCCGCTCCAGAAATTTTGATCAGTGCCATATCCTGTTCCATGGCACTCAGGATAGAATCCGGTTATCTCAGGTCTATGACGCCACGGTGGGAAAGCCTATTTTGACGATCGACGACGTCGAGCATCTGTCGACCTTCAAAAGCATCGTCAATCTGCAAAAAGGCGACGACAAGATGGAACTGTACATCAACCTGAACCTGGCCGAACGGGCCGGATTAAAAATCAGCTCGCGCGTTTTAAAGTTGGCCCATATCGTTCCATAGACGCCCAAACGGATAGATATTTATGTTCAATCTCCGCAATATCTCGATCCGCACCAAGCTTGGCCTGATCCTGTCGATAACGGCCATCCTGGCGATGTTTCTGATCACCGCCGCAATGGTCGGCTTTCAATACTACAGCAGCCGGCACGCCGTCGAAGAAGAAATGTCTACCCTGGCCAGCGTGCTGGCCAGGGATGCCGCCGTGGCTCTGGCCTTCAACGACCGCAAGACGGCCGACGAATCCCTGGCCGTATTGGGTTCCCGATCCGACATCGTAGCCGCTCATATTTATACGAAAGACGCCAGGGTGTTTGCCGAATTCGTATCCGCTTCGGCACGCGACGTCCGTAATGAACAAAGCCTCCAGGGCTTTCCCGGAAATACCGGCGTATTACCGGCAAAACCCGGCTTTTCGAAATTTTTACGGACCGGCCGGTTAACCGACCTGTTTTCGAAAGAGCCTCGGGAAGCCGACCAGTCCGGCGGCTTTTTTCGATACGACGAGAAAGGCTTGCTGCATCTTAGCTATCCGGTCACGTTGAACAACCAGAATCTGGGCACGTTGCACCTGATCAACAACCTTTCGAAGCTGAGGGAAAACTTGAACAGTTATTACCTCATCGTCGCTTTCATCCTCGGCGCCACTCTTTCGGTGATTCTGCTGCTTTCGACGAAGCTTCAGAAAATATTCTCTTCGCCCTTGCTGAAGTTGATGCAGGTGATGAACGAGGTCACCGTCAAAAAAGACTACGCCAGCCGGGTACAGGATTCCGGAAAAGACGAGTTCGGACAACTGGCCCAAGTCTTCAACAGCATGATTTCCGAAATCGACCGGCGCGACAATCAACTGGCCGAACACAGGCTCCAACTGGAAAAACAGGTGATGGAGCGGACCGCCGAACTGCGGGATAAAAATCGCCAGCTCGAAAAAACCACGGCCGAAGCCTTGATCGCAAAAGAAGGCGCGGAAGCGGCCAATAAAGCCAAGAGTGAATTTCTTGCTACGATGAGCCATGAAATTCGCACGCCGATGAACGGAGTGCTGGGCATGATGGAACTGTTGCTGGACACTCGCCTCGACTCGCGCCAGCAAAAGCTGGCGGCCACGGCCTTTCGGTCCGCCGAGTCGTTGCTCGGGATCATCAACAATATTCTGGATTTTTCCAAGATCGAGGCGGGCAAGCTCGAATTGACCGACTACAGCTTCGATTTGCGCCAATTGCTCGAGGAAACGGTCGAAATGTTCTCCCTCAGAGCCCATCACAAGGGACTGGAATTAATCCTGGATCTACCCTATGAACTTCATCCGGTCAAAACCGACGGCGAACGGCTGCGTCAAGTCCTGGTCAATTTGCTGGACAATGCCGTTAAATTTACCGAGCAGGGGGAAATCAAGCTCAAAGTCACCCGGCTTGCTCCACCCGCCCCGGACGCCTCCGTGCCTCTTCTTTTCGAAGTCGTCGATACCGGCCCCGGCATCGCGCCCGCTCTGCAACATCGTATTTTTGAAAGTTTTACCCAGGCCGACGGCTCGATCACTCGTCACTACGGAGGCACCGGCCTGGGCCTGACCATTTCCCGGCAACTGGTCGAGCTCATGGGCGGCACGCTGGAATTGAAAAGCAGGCTCGGTCAGGGCTGTTGCTTTCATTTTACCTTGTGCCCGGAGCAGAATGCACAAGCTTCCCTTGCCCCGGCCGAGCTGACCGGCATGAAACATTTGTCGGCACTGATCGTAGACGATAGCGCCGGCAGCCGGGCGGTTTTGCACAAGCTGCTGACTCATTGGGGATTGACTTGCCGCGCCGCCGAAAACGGAGAAAAGGCGTTGGAAAGCCTGATCCAGGCCGCCCGTAAGCAACAGCCTTTCGATCTCGTGCTGGCCGACTGGCAAATGCCCGGAATGAGTGGAGTCGATCTGGCCCGTGCGATTGCCGACGATCCCAGGATACCGCCGTTGTCCACCGTTCTGTTGAGCCCGGACAATATCCTGATGGAAGCCAGGGAATATCAGGCGCATTTTCACTGCATCGATTATTTCCTGAGCAAACCGGTCTGCCAAAACAAGCTGTGGCACTGTTTGTCCGAACTGACCGGCGGTTCCGCCGTCGAACCCGAATCCCGGGAAAAAACGTTACCGGCGCCGTCCGCCAAAGGACTGACCGGCACCATTTTACTAGCGGAAGACAATCTCATTAACCAGGAAGTCGGCGCCGGCATTCTCAACGCACTGGGCTACCGGGCCGACGTGGTCAACAACGGCCAGGAAGCCATCGCTGCCTGCTCGTCGAAGCAGTACGATCTGATCTTGATGGATTGCCACATGCCGGGCATGGACGGCATGGAAGCGGCCCTCCGGATCCGTCAGACGGAACAGGCCGTTGCCGGAAAATCCCGGATACCGATCATCGCCTTGACCGCCGACGTCCAGAAAGGCATCGCCGAACAATGCCTCGCCGCCGGCATGGACGACTATCTCAGCAAACCGTTCAACAAACACCAACTCCATGACATGGTGACCAAATGGCTGTCGAAGTCGCGTCCTCAGCTCTCGGCTCAGCCCGGCAAAGCACCTCCGCCGGCCGAACCGTCCGACGGCATGGACACGCCCCTGTTAAACCAGGCCGCTCTCGACCAGTTGCATTCATTAACCAGCGCCACCGGCGAAAACCTGCTGAGCAAAACGATCGCTTTGTTCAAGCAATCGGCCCCCGATGAACTCGCCCGCCTGCGACATGCCGTCGCCACCGGAGACTCCGCCGCGCTGGCCGCGCTGGCTCATCATTTCAAGTCTTCCTGCGCCAATCTCGGCGCGCAATCTTTGGCCGCTCATGCCCATGCCCTCGAACTTCTCGGCAAACAAGGCCGGACGGACGGCGCCGACGCCTTCATCACGGCCATGGAATCGGTCTTGCCCGGATGCCTGGCGGCACTGGAATCAAGAATGGTCCAATCCGATACCGTGACGTTCAACGAACTTGCCGGCGCGGGTCTACTCAAAAGCCGCATCCTGCTGGTCGATGACGACGCCGACTTTCGTTATATCTCCGCGGACGTGATTCGCTCCGCCGGCTTTATTGTCGATGAAGCCGGCAACTGCCGCGAAGCTCTGGAAAAAATCCGGGAGCACAGCCCCGATCTGGTACTCCTGGACGCCGTGATGCCCGCTCCGGACGGCTTCGAAACCTGCCTGTTATTAAGGCGCAATCCGGCGATGGCCGACGTGCCCGTCATCATGATCACCGGACTCAGCGACGTCGATTCGATCAACAAAGCGTTCGAAGTCGGCGCCACCGATTTTATCGTCAAGCCGCTCAACTACCGCATTCTGATCCGCCGCCTCTCGTTTATCCTGAGGGCCGGGCAAAACACCGCCGAGTTAAGAAAAAGCAAGCTCAAACTGGCGGAAGCGCAACGGATCGCCCGGCTCGGCTATTGGGTATGGGATAAAAAGCTCCAGCGCTTTCAAATCTCGGAGCATCTGGCCGAGTTGTGCGGCATCACGCCCGAAGATTTCGACGGAACCCTCGACGGTTTCATGAAGTTGATTCATCCGGATGACCGGTATCTGGTCAAAAACGTCATCAATGCCGCCGGCCACAGCAAGACCGTACAGCACGCCGAATTTCGCCTGGCGCAACCCGAAGGACTGCTTGTTCATCAGGAAATCGAGGTGCCCGAAGACGATCAGGCCGCCATCATTACCGGCACGGTTCAGGATATCACCCATAAAGCCACGATCGAGAAACAGGTTCATCGCCTGGCCTACTACGACACGCTGACCGGCCTCGCCAGCCGGGCCTATTACGAAGAACGCATCGACGGCTTCATCAAAGCCGCTGCCCGGAGGCAGGAACAGTTCGCCTTCATGTTTCTGGATCTCGACGACTTCAAGACCGTCAACGACCGCTTCGGCCATCGTACCGGCGATCATTTTCTGGAAGCCGCCGCCCAGCGCCTGAAAGCCGTGGTGCGCGACATCGACTTCATCGCCAGACTGGGCGGAGACGAATTCTGCATCATCATGGACAATATTCTGGACCAGGATTCGGTTTCCGAAGTCGCGGAACGCTGTTTATCGAAAGTCAATCAGCCGCTGATGGTCGACGGCCATCCGTTGAGTCCGAAAGTCAGCATCGGGATCGCGATTTATCCGAAAGACGGCAATAATGAAGCCGATCTGATGAAAGCCGCCGATGCCGCAATGTATACGGCCAAACAAGCCGGCAAGCAACGCTATTGCTTTTACGACGCGGACATGGCCCGGCACGTCAATCAGCGTCTGGAAAAGGAGCGCCTGCTCCGCGAAGCGCTCGAAAAAGGCCAGTTCAGCCTTTGCTATCAGCCGCAAATAGAACTTGAACTCCATCGAATGATCGGGGTAGAGGCGTTGATCCGCTGGCATCATCCGGAAGCGGGTCTCGTGTATCCGGCCGATTTTATCGCTCTCGCCGAACAAATGGGACTGACGGTCGATTTGGGCCACTGGGTACTGGAAACCGCCTGCCGGCAATGGCTGCAATGGCGCCAAGCCGGCCTGCCCCCGGTCAAGATGGCGGTGAATATTTCGCCTTATCATTGCCTGAATGCCGCGCTGCCGGATCAGGTTCGGGAAATTCTGCAACAAACCGGCATGCCGCCCGGCTGTCTGGAGCTTGAAGTGGCCGAAAACACCATGCTCAGCCCGGCCAACATCGAAAACTTCAAAGCGCTTCGATCGCTCGGCGTGAAAATAACCATCGACGATTTCGGCACCGGTTATTCACAGTTGTCTTCATTGAAACATCTGCCCCTGGATGGCTTGAAAATCGATAAAGCCTTTGTCGACGAGCTGGTGCATGACCGGCAAACTTCGTTATTGCTCGGCACCGTCGTCGACCTGGCCAATGCTCTGGGCTACCAACTGACCGCGGGCGGCGTGGCAACCCGGGAGCAGGCATCGGCTTTGCATGGCTTGGGTTTTCGCCTCTTTCAGGGCCACTTCTTCAGTCGACCGGTACCGGCAAACGATGTTCCGGGCTTGGCGCACGTCGAATTCAGGATTTGAAAAAATCCGGTTTTTCCGTTCCGGAAGAGGCCGGAGTCCGGTGGCACCGTAACCTGTCGTACCGTAAAGCATTTCCTGCCATGCGCCCTTCAAAACAGCACAAACGGCCATGCTGCGTCTGCACCGATCCTGTGCAGTCTTTCTTACGCCCGTTATCGATGACTTTCAGCCATCGATAACGGGCGGGCCGTCAGTTGGTTATGTCTGCTCCAGAGGCTCCAGCTCGCGAACGCCGATCTTCTTGTAAAAAAACCAGTTTTTGACGTGCAGATGTTTTCGGATCGGTGTTTTGATGACCGACACGCAGAGCGCGATCGAAAACAGGCACCAGACCGCCGCGTATTCGTTGGGGTCCGAGGTGGTGATGTCGGAAATCCACGGTCCGATCAGGTAGTGAAAGCCGACAAAACGCCAGGAGCCGTATATCGCCGGCAGGTAAAAGGATACCAGGATATAGGTGAACGCATGAAGTCCCCAATCGAAGCCGAACAGCCAGCTCTGGGGGCCGGACATCAGGCCGTTCAGCGGCATCTGCCAGGCGATGTGCCAGTCGCCCGAAACCGAGCAAACGGTCGGGCCGCAGAAGCCTTCGACGCCGACGATGCAGGAGCCGGCCCAAGCGAAAGGGTACATCTTGACCAGCATGGTAATCGAGCCGATCGCGCAGATGGCGTAAACGGTCGTGCGGATTTTGAGTTTGACGCCTTCCGGAATAAAGTACATGGCGACCATATTGACGAAAAACGGCTGAAACGCAACGTGCAGATAACCGAATAAGGTCAGAATCTGATTTTTCGGATTACCGCACAAATCGATGTAGACATAGGTCGCAGCCTGCAATAATTCCATCAGCGCGAAATAAGTCAACGGAATCCACAGTTCTCTGGATTCCCCCTTGGCCGCGACGTAAGCCGCGGTGCTGAGCCCGGCAGCAGCTAGAACGCCGGACGCTTCTCCACTCCAACACATAATACTGAACCTTACTTTTTATAATAGTTATTAAATAAGCTGTATAGCCTCCTCAATTCGCTGACGCGCCGATGTGGTAAAAATCCTGCAATTTCATGCTCGCAAACACGTTAAGAAATGCAGGAATCCGGAAATTCCGGAGAATTTTTGCAAAAAATCAGCGCGGTCAACGAGGGAGTTATTTTATTACAGAGAATGAAGTAGAAAAAGCGGTGATGCGGCAACAGCCAGAGGTTCTTGCCGCGTGGGAAAAGAGAAGCGATTCAGGCGGGCCATGCGTCTCGGTCGATGTAAACATCAGCCGGATTGTTCGGCGCAATCGAAGCCACCGGCAACTCCAGACCCTGCCGCCACTGCCTTACCGCATCCTGTTTGCTTTTGCCGGTAATCAGAAAGATTAATTCATGGGTATCACTCAAGGCTCCGGCGCTGATCGAAACTCTTTCCGGCGGCGGTTTCGGCGAGTTGTATACGGCGTGCGCGAGTTCGTTCCGGGGATGGACATGCCCCGGAAATAAACTGGCGGTATGGCCGTCTTCGCCCATGCCGAGCAGAACCATGTCAAACGGCAGCGCTTCGGCAACGGTTTGCCGATAGCGTTCGGCCGCCGTTTCGGGACCCAGCTCGGCAGAAATGGTAAAAATTTGCGCAGCGGGTATGGCGACCTCGGCCAGAAAAGCCTGCGTCGCCATGACGCTGTTTCTGTCGGCGTGACCCTCCGGCAGACAGCGTTCGTCGCCGTAATAAATATGCCATTTCGACCAGTCCGTCTCGGCCTTCGCCAGCAAGCGGTAGACTTTTTCCGGCGTGCTGCCGCCGGCCAATACCAGCTTGAACCGCCCTCGCTCGGCCAGGGCCCGTGCGGCGGCGGCCAGTATCTGGCGACAGGCGGCTTCGGCCACCTGGTCGGCGGTTTCCATTAAATGCCAGCGGCTGTTGGGTTGCATCTATTGACACTCCGGAGTCAGGGTGCTGCGCCAGGATTGGCTTTCTTTATCGAATAAACGGCTGTCTTCCGGCCCCCAGGAGCCGGCGGAATAGGTGGCGATGTAATCGCGTTCGATGGCCCAGGTCTGCAAAATGGGATCGACGATGCGCCAGGCGTATTCCACTTCGTCAAAGCGGAGGAACAAGGACCGGTCGCCTTTGAGTACTTCCAGCAATAAATCTTCATAGGCGTCGATCGCTTTTTCGTCGCTATTCCGGAAACTGGCATCCAGGCTGGTGGTACGCGTGCTCATCTCCAGTCCGGGCTCTTTTACCGTCATTTCGACGCGGATGCATTCCTGCGGCTGAATGCCCAAGAGCACCCAGTTGGGGTTCATGCACTGGACATTGGTGTCCCGGAAAAATTGCAGCGGCGGATGCCGGAAACAGATGGAAATGCTCGACTGCGCTTTGGCCAGCCGTTTGCCGGTACGCAAATAAAACGGCACGCCGCGCCAGCGCCAGTTGTCGATGTACAATTTCATTGAGGCATAGGTTTCGGTGACGCTGTCCGGCGGAATGTGCTCTTCCTGGAGGTAGCCGTCGACTTTTTCGCCCTTGATCGTTCCTCTGGCGTATTGGCCACGGAAGGCATGCGCATGCACCGCTTCTTTGGGAATCGGCCGGATCGATTTCAAAACCTTCACTTTCTCGTCGCGCAAGGCTTCGGCGCCCATCGAAACCGGCGGCTCCATCGCGACCAGAGTCAACAATTGCAGCAGATGGCTTTGCAGCATGTCTCTCAGGGCGCCGGCGCTGTTGTAGTATTCGCCGCGGCTGTCGATACCGATGTCCTCGGAATGGGTAATCTGGATATGGTCGATGTAATTGCGGTTCCAGAGCGGTTCCAGCATCACGTTGGCGAAGCGGAACACCAGCACGTTCTGCACCATGCCTTTGCCCAGATAATGGTCGATGCGGTAGATCTGTTCCTCGTTCAGATAATGGCTGATGCGTTTTTGCAGCGCCTGAGCGCTGTCGAGATCGTAGCCGAACGGCTTTTCGATGATCACTCGGCGCCAGCCGTATTCTTCGTCGAACAGGTCGTGCTTGCTGAGCGATTCCATGACCGTACCGAAATCGGACGGGCTGATCGAAAGATAAAAAGCGATATTCTTCGAAAAATGGTTTTGTCCGGTCAGGACGTCGGCCAGTTCCCGGTAGCATTCCTCCTGTTCCAGATCGCCCCGGTGATAATACATGCGTTCGCAAAAACGCTGAAAAACGGTTTCGTCGACGGCTTCCCGAGTTTTCGCCTGGATCATTTCCTTGACCTGGGCCAGCCAGGTCGCCTGATCCCAGGGACGGCGGCCGATGGCTATGATGCGGGTGCCGTCGGGAAGATGCCGGGCGGCATCGAGATGGTACAGCGCCGGCATCAGTTTGGTCCGGGAAAGATTCCCGGTGGCGCCAAAGATCACATAGGCACAAGGTTCTGCTTTCATATCCGGGAATCGCTCAATAATTGGAAAGAGGGCTGGATCAGAGATTATAGGTGGAGGAAGCCGTTTTGCCGCCGTGGCCGGTCCAGTCGGTATGGAAGAATTCGCCTCGGGGACGGTCGATGCGTTCATAGGTATGGGCACCGAAATAATCCCGTTGCGCCTGCAGCAAGTTGGCCGGCAAACGCTCGCTGCGGTAGCCGTCGTAATAAGCCAGACCGGAAGCCATGGCCGGAGTCGGGATGCCCAGTTCAACCCCCAGCATCACGGCCTTGCGCCAGCCCGCCTCGGCCTTTTCCATCGCCTCGATAAAGAAATCGGCCAGCAAAAGGTTTTTCAGTTCGGGATTGGTATCGTAAGCCTGCTTGATGTCGTTCAAGAACCGGCTGCGAATGATGCAGCCTCCGCGCCACATCAGCGCAATCTCGCCGTAATTGAGGGAAAACCCGTATTCTTCCGAAGCCTCGCGCATCAGCCGGAAACCCTGGGCGTAAGAAATGATTTTCGCCGCATACAAGGCATCGCGTATGGCGTCGATCATGGCTTTCCTGTCGCCGTTAAACTGCCGCGGCGGTTTCGGCAACAGTCCGGCCGCCCTGACCCGTTCTTCCTTTTGTGCGGAAAGACAGCGGGCGAAGACCGCTTCCCCGATCAGCGTCAGGGGAATGCCCAGTTCCAGGGCATTGATGCCGGTCCATTTGCCGGTGCCCTTCTGGCCGGCCGTATCCAGAATTTTTTCCAGAAGTGGCTGCCCGTTTTCATCCCGATACGCCAGAATATTGGCGGTGATTTCGATCAGATAGGAACTCAACACGCCCAGGTTCCATTCGGCGAAGATGTCGTGCATTTCGTCGGCGGAAAGCTTCAGTCCTTCCGACAGCAAGTGATAGGCTTCCGAGATCAACTGCATGTCGCCGTATTCGATGCCGTTGTGCACCATTTTAACGTAATGTCCGGCGCCGTTGTCGCCGACCCACTCGCAACAGGGATGCCCGCCGACCTTGGCGCTGATTGCCTGCAATATCGGCTTGACGGTGGTCCAGGCCGCCTTGTCGCCTCCGGGCATGATGGACGGCCCGTGCCTGGCGCCCTCTTCGCCGCCAGAGACGCCCGCGCCGATGTAATGGATGCTTTTTTCTTGCAAGGATTGAGTACGGCGGGTCGTGTCGGTAAACAGCGAATTGCCGCCGTCGATGATAATATCCCCCGGCGATAACAGCGGCAGCAATTTGCCGATGTACTGGTCGACCACTTCTCCCGCCTTGACCATCAGCATGACGATGCGCGGCGACTCCAGACTGTCGACCAGTTCTTCCAGCGAATGCGTCCCCATGACTTGAGTGTTTTTCGCCGGCCCCGCCAGAAACTCGTCCACGGTGCTGAGAGTGCGGTTATAAACGGCCACCCGGAAACCGTGGTCGTTCATGTTGAGGACCAGGTTCTGCCCCATGACGGCCAGCCCTATCAGACCGATATTTGCTTTCATATTCGCCTCCGCGGTAAATGTGGCTATCGACTGCCGAAAATTCTAACATGTAGTCGGCGGGCCGCGCCGAAAAATGCGCGGCATGGCCTTTTTAGCCGGCAATGTTTCCACGCATTTGCAGCCGGGCCTGTATCATCGAAAAAATCACGACCGCCAGCAAAGCCGCGAGAGAAAGCTCCAGCATCAGAAATGCCGCGATCTTGAAATAAGCAAACAAGGGATGCGCGAACCGGACCAGCCAGCCTCCGGCCTCGTCCGCAATCGCGGAAACATAGGTAGCGGCGCTCAGCCAGATTTTCAGCCGAACCGAAAAATCGGTCATCAGCATCAGATGAGTCAGCGTGACGATCAGCATGCCCATCGAAAACAGGTGAAAATGGGATACTTCCAGCATGCCTTCGTAGCTGCGCGGCGGCACGAACTGCTCTTCCGAGCCCAGATAATACAGTTTTACCGAGTCGGCGGTCAGATCCATGCGGTGGAAGTACATGAGGCCGTTGCTGACCCACAGTAGCAGGATATAGCCCAAAAACATCAGCACCAGCGCATTTAACAACGATTTGCGGTGCTGCTCGCCGGTAACAAAATAACGCATGTTTATTCGCTCTTGCCTTTGACCATAATCTGATACATTGCCATGACCTTGCGGACACTGCTGAGACCCGCGCGCGTGCTTAACGTTGCACCGCTGATGCCGTCCACGCCTTTATTGAAATCCATGTCCTGGAGCGGGCGCTTGTAAAGTTGTTCGAACCAGCGCTCCGGCGGCATGTATTCGGGCGGTTCATGAAAAGCCAGCGTATGGACACTGCGAAGCTCGCCTTCAGGTGTCAGCACGATCATCAAGGTTTCCGGCTTAGTCCGGACCGTAATCGATTCGATCGCCGCGTAACCGAGAATCCTGCCCTGGTCTTTGCCCACATAAAACGTAAACATCGCCGAGTCCAGCTTGACCTTGGCCAGTTCCTGGATTTTTGCGATTTGCTGATCGTCGGGAAACAAAGACAGCAATTCAACCTGCTTGCCCTGACCGAAGGCCAGCTCCAGAGCCTCGCTCTTGCTGTAAAAAATTTTGGCCTGGCTTGGCGCCGTACCGGCCAGAAATAATACGGTAAAAAGAAAAAAGCCGCATGGCCGGATGATTTTCAAAATGCTCTCCATAAGATGATAAGGCCCGAACGTGGTGTCTTGAAATAGGCGGCTTTCGCCTCCGGCAGAATCCCGTGCACGGCGAGAAATCCGGTGGAAAAAATCGGGCGGCGGCTTCTACCCGGTTTCCGTCGCCCGCGCTATATGACCGCTCGGCTATATCATACTATAGATGACCGCATCCTCAGGCTAGAAAATAAAGCCCAGGCCCAGGTTGAAATCGTCCGGCAGATCGCCCGCTTTCGACGTAAAGTTGCGATAATCGGCCTTGATGACGACGTTCGGGATCGGCTTATACTGCAAGCCGAACTGATATATCCACCGCTCCATCGAGCTATCGTCGGACCATCCCGTAGGAGCGGTCGCGATTGTGTCAAATTGTTCATAGCGGAAGAACGGCGCAAGATATTGGGCCGTATCCTCGAACATCAAAGGCAGAACGTCGTAACCGACTTCGGTATACCAGCCATAGTTGCTGCTGCCGATCGTCTCTTGCTTGGCTTCGCTCAACACACCGGCATCGCCTATATGACCCCATGAACCCAGCGCCCTGAATTCCAGCCCTCGGTATTTCCATTGCACATGTCCCTCGTAGAGCTGAGTAAACACGTCAACCTGCTGCCCGGCATACAACTGATTCTGACCGGAATTACCGAGATAGGCCGAACCGCCGAACGAAAGTCCCGGCACCCAGTCAGGGGCATAGTCCATACGACCGACGAACGCCAAATCTTCGGCCTTCGCTTGGCTTCCGCCTTGCCGGCCTTCGCGGATACCACTGGATTCAAAACCTTCCGCATTGAGACCGTTGACCACGTAAGTGGTATAAGTCAGGTTAGGCGCCAACTCGCCAAACATGCCGACGCCGATTTCTCTCCAGGTGCTTGGAATGATTTGGCGCTCGACTTCGGGGCGATTATTGCCGAAAAAGAACGGTGGTTCATGAATCTGGTTGATGAAGCCCATCGGCAGCAGCACCATACCCGCGCGGACGTTGGCCATCCTGTGAATGAAGAAATCCAGCGCCGCAAACTCGACCGAAACCTCGCCTTTTTCCTCACTGCCTTCGCCCGTAGTGCCATGCTCGTACTCGATTTCACTGTTAAAGAGAATGTGGTCGTTAAATTTATAGCCCAGATACATGACCATACGCTCAAGATCGGCATTATCCTTCTTGCCATTTTTTTCGTTATCGATGGACATAGGCTGTTCATTGCCGACGATCGCCTGATAATTGGCCTCGCCGTAGCCGCCGATCGACAATCCCTTGCCGACCTGATAGACCTTGGAGGCCGCAGGACCCAAGCCATAAGCGCTTTTGTATTTGGGTTCCTCGGGAATGACCAGATTGGTGCGCAGTTTTTCCACTTCCTGGCTCAATACGTCGGTCTTGCGCTCCAGCGTTTTGACATTGCTTTGAGGAGCCGCCGCTTGCTGACTTTGCGCCGCGGTCATGGCCGCCTTCATCTCATCGATCTGCTTTTGCTGCGCTTCGATAATTTTCCACATCTCTTCCATCGTCTGCGGTTTTTCCAACGCACCGGCCGAGCTCGCCACGGCCATCAGCGCCGGCAGGATGCTGCTTTTCAGCAGCTTTTTATTGCTGTTCATTTGCTTAAGTCCCCCATTTATTAAGAATAATTTATTTTTATTATAGTCTTAATATTTTTATTGTTGCAAATGATTCTTGTTTAGATAGAGATTACTATCTAGTCGTCCCTGATTAATTCATAAGAAATTGATTAATATCATATAAATGGATATTTATGAGGTCAAAAATTGCAAGAAAATGTTAAAATGGGTTTTATTTTCTTGCAAATTTTCACCGAAAAATGAAGCCCAAACGTCCTCAGGAAGTTGTGCAAAATGACCTTTTCAAAACTCGCCTGGACGAGTTTTTGAACCCGAAACATGAACTTTATCGATTGGCCAGCAAAATAGACTGGGCTCGGCTGGACGAAGAATTCGGCCCGTTTTTTGAAGCAGAACAAGGCGCCCCGGCGTTGTCGACCCGTTTGATCGCCGGATTGCATTATCTGAAACATGCGGAAGGTTTATCGGATGAAGCGGTCGTTAAACGCTGGGTTGAAAACGGTTATTGGCAGTACTTTTGTGGCGAAACCTTTTTTCAGCATGAGGTTCCCTGTCATCCGACCTCGCTGACGAAATGGCGGCAACGGATCGGTGAAGCCGGCTGTGAGTGGCTGTTGTTATTGACGATCGAGGCGGGCGTCGCTACCCGGACCGTGAAGAAACGAGATTTTCAATCGGTCACCGTCGATACTACCGTTCAGGAAAAAGCGGTTGGCTTTCCGACGGACGGCAAGTTGTACGAAAAATGCCGTCGGGAGCTGGTCAAGCTGGCTGGACAACACGGGCTGCCCCTGCGACAGAACTACAATAAAAAGGCACCGCTGCTGTTAGTGCAATCGCATCGTTATCATCATGCCAAGCAAATGAAGCGTAAGCAAAAAGCCCTGAAGCAACTGAAAACCCTGGTCGGTCGTGTTTATCGGGATATCCTGCGGCAACTGCCGCAACAGGAGCTGGCCGCGCAAAGGGGGCTTCAGGACGCCCTGGCCAAAACCCAGCGGATACTGAATCAGAAACACACCGACAAAAACAAACTCTACAGCTTTCATGCACCGGAAGTGGAATGCATCAGTAAAGGGAAAGCACACAAAAAATACGAGTTCGGCGTCAAAGTCGGCATCACGGTGACCAATAAAAGTAATTTCGTGCTGGGCGCCAGGAGCTTTCCCGGCAATCCTTATGACGGCGATACCTTGTACTCCTGCCTGGAACAAGCTGAAATCCTGAGCGGTACCCGAGCCAAAGAAGCTTTTGTGGATTTGGGCTATCGGGGGCGAGAAATACCCGGTGTCACCCTGTACAAGTCAAGGCAAAAACGGGGAGTCCATACCCGACGGTTGAAAACCGCGTTAAAACGGCGCAATGCCATCGAGCCGGTGATTGGACACATGAAGAACGATGGCTTGCTGAGCAGAAATTACCTGAAAGGCCAACTCGGTGATGCCATGAATGCCGTTCTCTGCGCCGCTGGACACAACATGCGTTTAATCCTCAGGCGGTTGAGGATTTTTTGGCCGGAAATCGGGGAAGCCATCTGCCGGTTTTTACAAAATAAAACGGTTCAGGAATCTGTTTATGTTTCCTAATGAGCTGTTTTTTTCAAAAAAATGACTTTTTCAGGGACGACTATCTATCTGTGAGACATCCGTTCCGACTTTTCTCTTTCTAGAGCATTTTCAGTTTATATGTCCGGATTACCGCGGTAGAGACGAACTCATTCCCCCTTATACGCGATATGAAAATATTTTAACCTTCCGATGCAGCGAAAATCGGCGATCAGCCGAATCGAACCCACCGCTCTCTGCGGCAGACGATCCGGTGACGTGTTTTAATTCAAGTACCGGCTTAATTTTCTTTGGGAGACGACAGGCGATGTCCGCTTGCCTTGCGGGCCGGGCGAAAACCGCCTGAAGATTTTGGCGCGGAACGTCGCCCGGTGCATTCGGCAACGGCCTCATGCGAAAGGAAAATGTCGGAAATATCGGTTCAGCGGGGTAAATGCAGGGTTTTTTTCTTGAGCGCCAGCGCGGCCTCATAGAGACTTTCGGAGAGCGTGGGATGGGCATGAATGGTTCGGGCCAAGTCCTCGCTGCTGGCGGAAAATTCCATCGCCAACACGGCTTCGGCAATCAGTTCGGAAGCGCGTTCGCCAATGATATGCACGCCCAGTATCTTGTCCGAGTCCCGGTGCGCGATAATTTTGACCAGCCCCTCACTCTTACCCATGGCCAAGGCTCTGGAAGAGGCATGAAACGGAAAAACTCCGACTTTGATCGGCTCGCCCAGCGCTCTTAACGTTTGCTCGGTTTGGCCGACCCAGGCGATTTCCGGATCGGTATAAACGACGCTGGGCAGCAGGTCGTAATTGATCGGCGAGTGAATCCCGGCAATTTGTTCGGCAACGAACACGCCTTCTTCGATGCCTTTATGAGCCAGCATCGGTCCGAGCAAAGTCAAATCGCCGATGGCATAAACGCCGGGCAGATTGGTTCGACAGTTTTCGTCGACGTGCACATAACCCGATTCATCGAGCAGCAAATTGGCCTCGGGCGCCGCCAGATTTTCGGAGTTGGGTTTCCTGCCGGTGGCGACGATCAGCTTGTCCACGCGCAACACGTGCGTACCTTCGTGATCCTGGTATTCTATGACAACCTTTTTATTGCTTTTCTTCGCCGAAATGACCCGCGCGCCAAGCCGCAGCTCCAGACCTTGCTCGGTAAATAACCGATAGGCTTCCCGCGAAATCTGCTGGTCCGGCAACGATAAAAACGTTTCCTGCGCTTCGAGCAATACCGTTTCAGAGCCCAATCGATTCCATATGCCGGCGATTTCAAGGCCTTTGATGCCGGCCCCGATGATCGCCAGACGCCTGGGCACTTCTTCGAGATTCAAAGCGGCGCCGGTATCGATGATAGAGTCGTTGTCGATGGCGGCGCAAGGCAGCTCAATGGGAGAAGATCCCGCCGCCAGAATGATGAACTCGGCTTTCAGCAGATAAGGCTCGGCCTGGTCCACCGGAAAAACCGCTACCTGCTTTGCCGCCTGTAGTTTGGCCCGCGCATGAATCGTGTCGATCTTGTGATGTTTGAACAGATTGACAATTTTGCTGTTGATGTCATCGATGATGGCGTCTTTCCGGCGAATCATCTGGCCGACGTCCAGATCCACGGTATCGGCGACGATGCCGTGCTCGGCGCCGTTATGGATAAACGCATGATAAAGCTTCGCCGATTCGAGCAAGGCCATTGAAGCCACGCAGCCGGCGTTGAGATAAGAACCGCCCAGATTGAGCCGGCCCTGTTTATTTCTCCAGTTATCGATGCAGGCCGTTTTCAACCCAAGCTGGGCGGAACGGATGGCGCTGATGTAACCGGCGGGACCCGCTCCAATTACGATGACGTCGTAATGTTTCTGTTTTTTCGGCATGAGTTAGATGTTAAGAAGTAGGTGAGCAGGCGCTTCCAGGCATTCTTTAATGGTCACTAAAAACTGCACGGCTTCCCGTCCATCGACCAGCCGATGATCGTAGGACAAGGCCAGATACATGATCGGCCGGATCACGATCTGGCCGTTTTCCACCACGGGCCGTTCCTTGATCGCATGCATTCCCAAAATGGCGCACTGCGGCGGATTCAGTATCGGGGTCGACAGCATCGATCCGAATACGCCGCCGTTGGTAATGGTAAACGTTCCGCCCTGGAGATCTTCGTAGCTCAAGGTTCCGGAACGGGCTTTCTCGCCGAAATCGGAGATGCTTTTTTCAATGCCGGCAAAATCCAGTTGATCCGCGTCGTGCAATACCGGCACGATCAGCCCGCGCGGCGTACTGACGGCGATGCCTATGTCGTAGTAACCGTGATAGATGATGTCGTTGCCGTCGATGGAGGCATTGATCGCCGGGAAACGCTTCAATGCTTCGATCGAGGCTTTGACAAAAAAGGACATGAAACCCAACTTCACGTTATGTTTCTGTTCGAACCGGTTTTTATACTGATTGCGCAAATCGATGACGCTTTGCATGTTGACTTCGTTGAAAGTGGTCAGCATGGCCGCGTTCTGCTGGGCCTGGAGCAGGCGTTCTGCGACTTTCGCCCGAAGTCTCGTCATCGCCACGCGCTGCTCGGGCCGAAGGTTTGACGGGTGTCCTGCGGGCTCGCCCGGAGCGGACGGCGGCTGCCGGGCTTCAGCCTCCTGAGCCTTGTTTTCGTCGGGAGGAGCAGCCTGTTTCTTGAGATGGTCCAACACGTCGGTCTTGGTAATGCGTCCGCTTTTTCCGGTGCCGGTGATCAACGACGGATCGATGGTTTTTTCGTGAACGAGACGCCGTACCGAGGGACTCAAAGGCCGGTCCGATTCCTTGCTCTCGGACGCTTGGGCTTCGGCCGGTTTACTGCCTTCTTTGGACGGCTCTGCCGTGGCCTGAGTATCTATTAAAGCCAGTAATTCGCCCCCGGTAACGATCGAGCCGTTCTCCTTCCGGATCTCGGTGAGCACGCCCGATTCCGGAGCGGGCACCTCGAGCACCACCTTATCGGTTTCAAGATCGACCAGATTCTCGTTTTTAGTCACCCTGTCGCCTGCCTTCTTATGCCAGGCAACGAGAGTGGCGTCAGCAACGGATTCGGGGAGAGTGGGGACTAAGACTTCAGTGTTCATGTTATTTTCCTGAAAATTTGCCGTATAAAGCCGATTCAACAACCGCTTTTTGTTGTTCGAGGTGGACGTGGAAGTTGCCTACCGCAGGCGCCGCGGAAGCCTCGCGCCCGCTGTAGTTCACTTTGATGTTATGAGGCGCCAGATTGTCGATGAAATGATGATTGGACTGATACCAGGCGCCTTGATTCTTAGGCTCCTCCTGGCACCAGACGAACTCTTCCAGTTTCGGATAGCGCGCTATTTCCGCCCTGAACAATTCCGTCGGGAACGGGTAGAGCTGTTCAATGCGGGCGATCGCGACATGCCGAAGATTGTCCTGGCGGCGCGCCTCCAGAAGATCGTAGTAGACTTTGCCGGCACAGAAAACCAATCGGGTCACTTCCGCAGGATTGATCTCGTCCTGCTCCCCGATGACGGGCTGGAACTGGCCGGCCGTCAGATCTTCCAGGGTCGAAACCGCCAGCTTGTGACGCAGCAAGCTTTTGGGGCTCATCACAATCAGAGGTTTTCGGTAGGGTCTGAGCAACTGGCGGCGCAGCAAATGGAAAATCTGGGCCGGCGTCGTCGGGCAGCATACCTGCATGTTATGTTCCGCGCACAGTTGCAGATAGCGCTCCAGGCGGGCGGAGGAATGTTCGGGACCCTGCCCTTCGAAACCGTGCGGCAGCAGCATGACCAAGCCGCATAGCCGCCCCCATTTGGTCTCTCCGGAGCTGATGAACTGGTCGATCACCACCTGAGCGCCGTTGGCGAAATCGCCGAACTGCGCTTCCCAGATCACCAGGGTATTGGGCATTGTGGTGCTGTAGCCGTATTCGAAACCCAGCACGCCCGCTTCCGACAGCAGAGAGTCGTAAATCTGCATGCGTCCCTGGTCTTTATCCAGATGGGTGAGCGGTATATACGTTCTGTTGTCGATCTGGTTGTGCAGAATGCCATGGCGGTGCACGAAAGTGCCGCGCCCTACGTCCTGCCCGGTCAGCCGGACTTGGTATTGCTCCATCAGCAAGGTGGCATAAGCCATGTTTTCGGCAAATCCCCAATCCAAGGGCAAAGCCCCCGCCGCCATTTTCCGGCGATTGTCCATGACCTTGGCCACTCTCGGATGCAGCTCGAAACCGGGCGGCAAGCGCTGCATGCGGTCGTTGCAAAAACGGATCCGGTCCAGGGATACGGCGGTCTTGCAGGAAATATCCCAGGATCTGCCGTGAAATTGGTTCCATTGATGAGTATAGGAATAATGGGCGTCGGTCGCCATCGGCCTGGAGACGACTTCCCCGGCCTCCAACAATTTCTGGTAGTCTTGCTCCATGGCGGCCGCTTCTTCGGCGGTAACGACGCCTTCTTCGATCAGCTTTTCCGCATATAATTTCCGCGTCGTCTTGAGCTTGCGGATTTTTTTATACATGATAGGCTGGGTGGCGGCCGGCTCGTCCGCTTCATTATGGCCGAGCCGGCGGTAGCAGATCAGATCGATAACCACGTCCTTGTTGAAATTCATCCGGTAGTCGAGCGCCAGCTTGGTGACGAAGATGACCGCTTCCGGATCGTCGCCGTTGACGTGAAAGACGGGCGCTTGAATCATGCTGGCGATGTCGGTGCAATACAGCGTGGAACGCGCGTCCAGAGGATTGCTGGTGGTAAAGCCGATCTGGTTGTTGATGACGATGTGGATCGTGCCGCCGGTAGTGAACGCACGAGTTTGCGACATGTTCAACGTTTCCATGACGACGCCTTGTCCGGAAAAAGCGGCGTCGCCGTGGATTAATACCGGGATGACCGTATTGATGCCGTTCTTTCCGGCCCGGTCCTGACGCGCTTTTACCGAGCCTTCCACTACCGGATTGATGATTTCCAGATGGGAAGGATTGAACGCCAGGGTAAGATGAACCGGCCCTCCCGGCGTAGCCACGTCGGAAGAGAAGCCCATGTGATATTTCACGTCGCCGGAGCTGACGCCGGGCGACAGCAGCGAAGTGCCGGCAAACTCGTCGAACAGTGTCGCCGGGCTTTTGCCCAATATGTTGACCAGCACGTTCAGGCGGCCCCGATGCGCCATGCCGATGACGATTTCATTGACTCCCTTGTCTCCTCCGCCGAGAACGATCTCGTCCAGGATGGGAATCAGGGAATCTCCGCCTTCCAGGGAAAAGCGTTTTTGTCCGACAAACCGGTTGTGCAAGTGCACTTCGATGCCTTCCGCAGCGGTCAGCAGTTTTAATAGGCTGCGTTTTTTTTCGGGATCCAGATTGAGTTGAGCCCGGTTGTTTTCCATGCGATTGATCAGCCAGCGCCGGATGTGCGTATCGACGATGTGCATGTATTCGGAACCGATACTGCCGCAATAGATTTCTTTTAACCGGGCAATAATGTCGCGTAAAGGCAGCCGGTCTTCGCCAAAGAGCATGCCGGTGTCGAACAACGTATCCATATCCGGTTCCGACAATCCGTAAAAGGCCGGATCCATGTCGGGCTGGGCGGGAATGGTGCTGCCCAGCGGATTGTTATGGGCAATTTGATGACCCCGGACACGGTACTGATTGATGAGCCTGGCGACCGCTGCCTGTTTTTTTACGCTTTCTTCGGTAAATCCCTGCAATTGGGCGAGCCTGCCTTGGGATTTAACCGCGAGCTGCGCGAATCGTTCCACGATGGGACTGTGGGGAGTTTCGTAAGTGGCGCCGTTATGAATTTCCAGGAATTTTTTTTGCCAACTGGGCTCGACGGATTCGGGATCCTGCAGAAACCGTTCGTACAGGTTTTCGACGAACCAGGCATTGCTGCCGTATAAAGAGGAAGAGTCTTGAAAAAGCTTAAGCAGGTCACTCATAATCGACGTCCCAAAAAATCTGCAAGTATTTTGGCTTTATATTACTTTCTAAGTGATATATTACCAAGCTATAACGCATTATCTCCCAATGGAATCGCCGGCCGGCCCGGCGGGTTCTTTCATTTCAGTGGGGCACTGCCGTAATCTGTTATTATAAGGTATTGATTTTTGCTTAATCTCGGCAAGCCGGATTTACCGACAGGAGATCGTTGACTCACCAGGATAAGTGAGTACGGCGTTTTCCTTAGAACAAGAAGTATTCCGACAGCAAACGCGGTCACAACGTTTCACCTAAGAATAGGATTTATTACAAAATGGCGAACAAAAAACAAATTGTAATCAAAGTAAAATACCCCTCGTCCGAAGGCCAGACTCAAGATACCCCTTCCTCTCCCGAAATAATAACAGAATGGAATGTCAAGCGGATAGTATCGGCCTTTGCCGTCATTGTCCTTCTTCTTTCGCTGGTTCTTTACTTTACGGTTTCGGACGATGACAGTGTGGACATGCCTTCATCGCTCTCCGAAAATCAACCCGACCCGGAAATCAAGCAAGAGGCCGCTCCCGAACAGGCAAAAGCGGCCGGGACCGAGGAAAGATCCTTGAGCGATTCCGTTCCTAATGATAGGCCATCAAGTCCGCCATTACCAATCAATCCACCCGAAGCAGGCAAAAAATCTACCCCGGCGGAAACGGCAGCAGTCGGGGAAAAAGCCGTTCAGAAAACGGCGGCAACCGCCTCCGCAGTATCTGAAAAAAAGCCATCGACGATACCTAAAAAACGCAGCCAGGAACGGGTCGCAAGATCTTTTCTGGCGCATAAAATCGTTAACAAGGAGCCGGTCCATATAGTCAACTCCACAGTTAAAATCGGCAAGACCAAAGCCGTATGGATCAATTATTTTACGGAGCTCAAAGGAATGAATAATAAAGCGGTTTATCATGAGTGGCTAAGCAAGGGCAAAGTCACTTACAGGCAAAGATTCAACATCGCTTCCAACCGATGGCGGGCCGCCAGCCGCAAGCTATTCAATGCCGGGTCCGCTGGGGTCTGGCTGGTTAGAACGGTTGATACGAAAGGTCGCTTGCTCGATCAGAAGGAATTCAAAATTATTCAGGAACGTTAGTTCCGTCGAATAAGACGAGGCACTTGCCGGCAATAGATAATGCTTTATTACCGTGAAAACCTATTTTCATTCTGAGGAATGAAAACCGCTTTTTCATGATCGTTAAATTAATTATTATATGAACCGGCTTCCTTTTTATCCTAGAAACAATCCGGCAATATAAACCATACTATAGATATTAATCGCTTGAAAACAACGAAGTTTAAATTAAAGCGGCGCCTCGTCAAGCCGGTTATTATAATCTTTGCCGTTTGCAATTAATAAATAATACCGCCTATCAATCAATGCTGATATAATATCTTTATTTTAATGGCAGGTAATATCTATATGACAGATTATAAAAATCTTTCCGAAAATGAATTACAGGCGGTTATCGAATCCGCCGAGAAAGCGCTAAGGTTGAAACAGGCCAATAAACGAAAGGAAGTCCTTGCCCAAATCAGGGAACTTGCAGCATCGATAGACGTTACCGTCGAAATTGTCGAACACGACAAGAAATCCGTCCGCAAAGGCGTCAAAGTGCCCGTCAAATACCGCCATCCTGAAGATCCCGATAAAACTTGGACAGGCCGCGGAGTAACGCCTAAATGGATGCGCGCCTTGTTGAATGCCGGACACGATTTATCCGAATTCGAGGTGTAATTGCAATCGGCAGGGATTCCCTGCTTTGCACGGAAGCAGGTTCAGTTTTTTCCTCCATTTCATCCAGGCCATCCTGCTTCCTTCCGGCACAAAAGCAAGGGCCTGGTAAACCGATCGGCCTCCGCAACCCGGAGGCTCTTCTTTGAATAATAAAATTCTGACCGGAATGATTTTCAGAAAGCCTGAGTCCGCATTGCCGGCGTTTCACGCATCCATCGCCGCAGGCAAAGGACGAGAAGCTCAGACAAGAACTTCGCCTTCAAGCAGCTTTGCATGGGCTGCGGCCAATCGCGCGATGGGAATGCGCAGCGCCGAACAGGACACGTAGTCCAGCTTGATCTGATGACAAAACCGGATCGATTCCGGATGTCCGCCCTGTTCTCCGCAGATGCCTATTTTCAACTCGGGCCGCGTTTTTCGACCCAATTCGGCGGTCATTTTCATTAACTGGCCGACGCCTTTAATATCCAGCACTTCGAACGGATTATCCTCAAGAAGGCCCAGATCGTTATAAAGCGGCAGGAATTTGTTTTCGGCATCCTCTCTGGAGAAGGAAAAAGTCGCCTGAGTCAGGTCATTGGTTCCGAAGGAGAAAAACTCGGCGTATTGAGCCAGTTGCCCCGACCGAGTGCAGGCGCGCACGGTTTCGATCATGGTGCCGAATTTGAACTTGACGTTCAGTCCGTACTGATCTTCTATTTCCCGCTGCACTTCGTCGACATACTCCTTGACTTTTTTCAATTCCTCGGCCGTTATGACCTGAGGCACCATGATTTCCGGAGCGATGGGCACGTTTTGCCGGGTACAGATCGCCGCCGCGTCAAGAATGGAGCGTATCTGCATCTTGTAGATTTCGGGATAAGACATGCCGAGACGCACGCCGCGATGGCCGAGCATCGGGTTCACTTCATACAATTCGCGCACCTTCTTCAGCATGACCTGCTTTTTCGCGATGGCCTTGCTGACGACTTCTTCGTTCAGCAAATTAAAGGGCGCCGGCAGCCTGTCGTGGGCCCCGACCGTTTCCAGAGTAACGCGCTGACCCTTGATGACGACTTCATATTGCTGCAACGCGGCAATTTCGTCCTCCAGTTGATGTTCGCTCGGCAGAAACTCGTGCATCGGCGGATCGAGCAGGCGCACAGTAACCGGCTTGGGCGACATCGCGGTAAACAGTTGCACGAAGTCTTCCCGCTGTATCGGAAACAGCTTGTCCAGCGCCGCCTTGCGACTGTCCGGATCCTCCGCCAGAATCATGTCCACGACCAGCGGCAGACGGTCTTTCGCATTGAACATGCGTTCGGTCCGGCACAACCCGATGCCGACGGCCCCGTAGGAAAGCGCCACGCGCGCCTGCTCCGGCGTATCGACGTTGGCGTGCACTTTCAGTTCCGCATGATCGTCGGCCCAGGCCAGCAAGGTTTGCAGCTCGCCGGATACGGACGGCGTCACCGTGGCGATTTTACCCTGATAAATCAGGCCGGTGCTCCCGTCGATGGTAATGATGTCGCCTTCGCGGATCTGTGTTTCGCCGACGACCGCCAGCCGCAGCTTGACGTCGATCCGGATGTCTTCGGCGCCGGCAACGCAAGCCTTGCCCATGCCGCGCGCGACCACGGCAGCGTGGGACGTTTTGCCGCCACGGCTGGTCAGAATGCCTTGCGCGGCAAAAAAACCGTGGATGTCTTCCGGCTTGGTTTCCTCACGCAGCAAGATGATTTTTTCTCCCGCCCGCCCCATCATCGCCGCGGTATCGGCATCGAAAACGCATTTTCCGCAGGCAGCGCCCGGCGAAGCCGGAAGCCCCTGAGCCAGCGGCGGAATCTTGTTGTTCGGATCCAGTTGCGGATGCAGCAACTGCTCCAGCAGTTCCGGATTAATCCGGAGCAAGGCCCGCCGTTTGTCGATCAGACCTTCGCCGACCATTTCCACCGAGGTCCTGACCATGGCCGCGGCGTTCATTTTGCCGTTGCGCGTCTGCAGGCAGTAAAGCACGCCCCGTTCGATGGTGTACTCGTAATCCTGGACTTCCCGGTAATGGTTTTCCAGCTTGTTGCGCAACTCGACCAGTTGCCGGTACAAATCGGGCATTTCTTCGACGAGAGCCTGCACCGGCTTGGGCGTGCGAATGCCGGCCACCACGTCTTCGCCTTGTGCGTTGACTAGGTATTCGCCGTACATTTCGTTGGCTCCGGTGGCCGGGTTACGGGTAAATCCGACCCCGGTCGCACAGTCGTTGCCCATATTGCCGAACACCATCGTGACCACGTTGACGGCGGTGCCGTTGGCCATTTGCGGCGTAATCCGGAACTCCCGGCGGTAATCGACGGCGCGTTTACCCATCCAGGAATTGAAGACGGCCTTGATGGACAGTTCCAACTGCTCGTAAACGTCCTCCGGAAAAGGCCGGCCGGTTTCTTCCTTAACCACGTCCAGAAACAGTTCGCTGATTTCTTTCAGATGATCGGCAGCCAGCGCCACGTCTGCCTTGATGCCCGCCTGCCGTTTGACATTGTTGAAATGAGCATCGAACTTTTCGTCGGCAATACCGAGCGCCACCTTGCCGAAAAGCTGAATAAAGCGCCGGTAGGCATCGTAGCCGAAACGGGGATCCTGGGTTTCTTCGATCAATCCTTTCAGAGTTTCCCGGTTCAGACCCAGATTTAAAATCGTATCCATCATGCCCGGCATCGAGATGGCGGAGCCCGATCGCACCGAGACCAGCAGCGGCCTGGAACTCGATCCGAAGCGCTTGCCGGTGGCTTCTTCCACTTCATGGATATGGCGTTTGACTTCGTCCATCAAGCCGTCGGGAAGCTGATGGTTTTTTAGATAATCCAGACAGGCTTCGGTCGTAATGACGAAGCCGGGCGGTACGTTCAGGCCAATCTGGGTCATTTCACACAGATTGGCGCCTTTTCCGCCTAACAACACTTTGTTTTTGCCGTCGCCTTGCTGGAACGAATAAATATATTGAGCGGTCATCTTGGCTCCTTAAGTTAAGTTCTTTATGAATGTCGAAATGCTTTCTTGCGCCCGTTCATTGGTCAAAGACCGGGAAACTCCGGACTGCAAGACGGCAAGAGTGATTCGGACTGTTTATCGGTGCCGCCGCGGCTTTCTGACGCTTCCTCCAATCGGCTCGAAAAAAGGTCAGGCGTCCAACAGGGCTTTTACGTGGATAGCGGCGCTGGCCGCCAACGCCTTCAGATGATAGCCGCCTTCCAGTACGGAGAGGATGCGGCCTTGGCCGTGGCGCCGGGCGATGGCCAGCAATTCTTCGGTAACCCAGCGGTAATCGGCTTCGACCAGATTGACGTCGGCCAGAGGATCGTCCCGATGAGCATCGAACCCAGCGGAAATCAGCATGAATTCGGGTTTGAAGCGATCGAGTTCGGGCAGTATGAGAGACTGGTATTTTCGCCTGAAATCGGCTCCGTCGTCGCCTGCCGAGAGCGGCACGTTGACGATGTTGCCGGCGCCTGTTTCGGAAGGATAACCGGTCCCCGGATAATGCGGCATCTCATGACTGGAAGCATACAGCACCCGGGGCTGGCGATAAAAAGCGGCCTGAGTGCCGTTGCCGTGATGCACGTCGAAGTCGACGATCGCGATGCGCTCGAGCCGGTAGTGAGTCCGCGCGTATTCGGCGGCGATGGCCACATTGTTAAACAGGCAGAAACCCATGGCGCGGTCGGGTTCGGCGTGGTGTCCGGGCGGACGCACGGCACAAAAAGCATGCTCGGCGCGGCCCGTCATGATGTGATCCACCGCATCGCAAACGGCGCCCACGGCCCTGAAAGCGGCCTTTCTCGAACCGGGCGACACCACCGTATCTGCGTCCAGATAATGATGCCCTTGTTCCGGCACGGCCTTTAACACCGTATCGATATGGCGCTGCGAATGAATCAGCCTGATTTGCTGCTCGCGGCCCATCGGAGGCGACATCCGGACCAACGCCGAGAATTCGGACGCGGCCAGAGCATCGGCTATGCTTTTCAGACGCTCGGCGGATTCGGGATGTTCGGCGCCCGTATCGTGCAGAAGAAAATCCGGGTGGCTGTAATATAACGTCGTCACAAAATCTTACTCGCTTCAATGGCCTGGGGACTTTATCGGCGGCCGGCCTTATCTCCCGCCATGCCTTAACAAGGTTGCTCTAACTGAAGATTGAGCCAAAGGTGATAAAGTTCATGCCGTTGAAAATTTGTTTGCAGCGGCATGCGGCCCGGTTTCATAATCGGTAAAGCGGCTCCAGGCTATGCTCTTCTCGAGCTCCAAGTTGCCGCCGGGCCCTGTGTTCGGAAAAAGCCTGAAACAGTTTTTTTCCTTGCCACCGACCTGATTCCTTGCTGTACAGGATACGGTTCAGTTCCAGAATTTCATCCCGCAGCCGCGCTTCGCAGCAGGAAGCGACGGCGCCCAAACTGGTGGCTTCGTACGTCTGTCTACCCCAATTAATCAAAGCGTTTTTAGCTGCACCCGCATCGTTGCTCTCGCAGGCTTTTTTCAGACTCCTGATAAAAACGGCGGTTTCTTCCTCCTTTTCCCGAACGGTTTCCGCCGGCTTGGCCCATGGCCGCTTCCGTAGAAAATAAACCACGGTCAGAAGCCAGCCCGCCGCCAGAAAAACCGAAATCCAAAGCCAAAGGCCGGCTTGTTCGGCCTGAGTCCTGATAGCCGGTGCATTTTCCGGCGGTTTTACGGGCGTTGCGGCCGGCGTCCGAGCATCGGCCTCGGTTTCTCCCGCCGCCTTCGCGGTGATTGTGACGGCCGGGATTTTAACGGTCTCCATGGCCTGCTTTTCCGTATTGAACCAGGGAATCTCTATGGCCGGTAGAGTATAGCTGCCCGCCTTGGCGGGGATCAAAGCGATTTTTTCCTGTCTTACCGCAACCAGACCGTCCGGTTTTTTCTGTTCCTGAAGCACGGGCTGATCAGGATAGACCTTAATCCGATCGTCCGTCCGGGCCGTATTCAGCTCGGGCAACTGGCCGACCGTCGCCCCCCGGGCTTGCAGCGTCAGGGTTCGGGTCAGAGGTTCCCCCACGTTCATTTGTTGAACGTCTCCCGACCATTCCTCCGCCAGCTCCACATGCTCGGCAGACAGCCAGTTCGCTCCCGTATAGTCGGCGGGCGCCGGCCTGACTTCAAGGTCTACGGCTTTTGAAACGGCTTTTTGAGTTCTGGTCAGTTGGGAACCGAAGAAACCGTTGAAATTCGGCCGGCTGCCGGTCAGCACTTCGGCGGTCAGGATCAGCGGCTGAATCGTCATCCGGCCGCTTTTTTGCGGAAACACGGCGTATTTGCGCTCGGTCACGGCATAATCGATTCCGTTGACTTGCGTCGTATAAGTACTGTCGTCGCCCAGTTTTTCGATCACCGCATCGGCGAGCTGCGGCTCGTTCAAACTGGCTCTGACGATTTCGATTCGCGAATAAATACGCACCGTGTAAATGACCTGGGATTGTATGAAAGGATTTTTCGGCGCCGCATCCACTTCCAGCATGATGTCGTCTTCGGCGCTCAGATTTTTCGCAGTCGAACCGGGCGTGACCACGACCACCATGGGCTGGCTCACGTCCTTACCGAATTTGATCGGCGGCACAATCAGACTGCCGGCCTGCCTGGCCATGACGTTCAGCGTCCATTGCATCGACTTGCTGGCTTTTCCGTTATGCCAGGTGGCGCTGCTGCCGGTGCTTTGGCTGATGATGTCGAAATCCTGCTCGAGCGGGCTGAAGTCGGGATCGTCGTCCGGCGTTTCAGCCGCAGTGAAAACGATCTGAAAGGACTCCTCGAGTCCGACCGGATTACGGTCCACCGAAACCTTGATCGGCGCGGCAAACCCTTCGCCCATCGCCGGAATCTGCAATAAAATCACGAGCAGGATACCAACCGGGCTGGAAAAAGAGAGGAAATTCCGGCGTCCAAGCCTATTCACTTCATTGATTATGGAGGCTGTCATATAGAAATACGCTTGCGTTTAACGCTCACCTGGAAAATAAATTGTCGACTTTGAATCGGGAAAGCTCTTTTGAATATGGCAAAGGAAAGATGCCGGCATCCGATTCCGGTTCAGCCGCTTTCCGTCAGCTCTGAAATCAAAACTGTTCGAGAAGCATTGATTCCTTCGTCGGATCGGCTATTTTGCCCGGAGCCCGATCGGCTTAGGCTATCTCGCCGGGACCGTCACGATTCTGGGCATAAGACCTTAACATTCATCACTTTGCTCAATTAGCCGTCGTACCGGCACGCACTGCCGGCATCCAGGGACAGGAAGGTATAAAGCCTTGTCGTCTCCGGCATCCGGATTCCGGCAATCCACTTGTGCCTCTTGGGTAGGCCGGAACGCCATCTCGGAAAAACCGGCGGACATTAAGGACATAAAGCATAAAAATTTTGATCTTTTTATTGGAGACGATATAATCGATGCGATTCATTATTAACATAACTGTGTTAAATATCAATCTTAAACTATAGAAGCCTAGCGGAAAACAATTGCTTTACAGAACATGGTTTTTGTTGACGGCAGCTTTCGATTCTTGATCTTTCTCGTTTGAGCCTGAATTCGGATTTACTGAACACCGGAATTATCGACCGACTTATTCAGACTTCCGTTTTGAGTTATCAATCCCTTTGGGTATCCGCCTTATATAAAGGCCGCTTTCTTTTAACTTTAAAAAATTAAAGAAACATGAGCATTCTTATTACCGGAGGCGCGGGCTTTATCGGCTCCAATTTTGTGCTGGACTGGTTTGCCCATTCCGACGAAACGGTCGTCAACCTGGACAAGCTCACTTACGCCGGCAATCTGGAAAATCTGCAAAGCCTGGCCCGGGACGAACGGCATCAGTTTGTCCGGGGCGACATCGGCGACCAGGACCTCGTCAGCGGACTGTTGCAGCGCCACCGGCCCCGGGCGGTGCTCAATTTCGCCGCCGAAAGCCACGTCGACCGCTCCATTCACGGCCCTGAAGACTTCATCCAGACCAACGTCGTCGGCACCTTTCATCTGCTTGAAGCGGTGCGCCGTTACTGGGACGGCCTTACGGAAGAGGCGAAAGCGGATTTCCGTTTTCTGCACGTGTCGACCGACGAAGTGTACGGCTCCCTGAACCCGGGCGATCCGGCCTTTTGCGAAAGCCACCGGTACGAACCCAACAGCCCTTATTCCGCGAGCAAGGCGGCCAGCGACCATCTGGTGCGTGCCTACCATCACACCTACGGCCTGCCGGTGCTGACCACCAATTGTTCCAATAATTACGGGCCGTTTCATTTCCCGGAAAAACTGATCCCGCTGGTGATCCACAACGCCCTGGCCGGCCGGCCGCTGCCCATTTACGGGGACGGCCAACAAATCCGCGACTGGCTCTACGTCAAGGATCATTGCAGCGCCCTTCGCGCCGTGCTCGCCGCCGGGCAATCGGGCGAAACCTACAATATCGGCGGCTGGAACGAAAAAGCCAACCTCGACGTGGTGCACACGCTCTGCGCCCTTCTCGACGAACTGCGCCCCCGCGCCGACGGCCAGTCCTACCGCCGCCAGATCACCTTCGTCAAGGATCGTCCGGGCCACGACCGCCGCTATGCGATCGATGCCTCGAAACTGGCCCGGGAACTGGGCTGGAAGCCCGCCGAAACCTTCGAGTCCGGCCTGCGCAAAACCGTTCAGTGGTATCTGGACCATCCGGACTGGGTAGCCCACGTCACCAGCGGCGCCTACCGCGACTGGATCGACCAGCATTACGCCGCATGAACATCCTCTTACTGGGCAAGGACGGGCAGGTCGGGCGCGAACTTCAGCGCACATTGCTGCCGTTCGGAGACGTCGCCGCGCTCAACCGGCACCAGGCCGACCTCGGCCATCTCGACGAACTGGAGCGCTTGCTGCACCGGCTCAAACCGGATCTGATCGTCAACGCCGCCGCTTACACCGCGGTCGACAAGGCCGAAAGCGACCGGGACGCCGCCTTTAGGATCAACCGGGACGCGGTCGCCGTGCTGGCGGGCTGGGCGGCGCGCCACGAGGCGTTGCTGGTTCATTATTCGACCGATTATGTCTTTGACGGCGAAAAAACCGAGGCCTATCTGGAAACGGATCCCACGCATCCGTTATCGGTTTACGGTCTGTCCAAGCGGGCCGGCGAGGAGGCGATTATCTCAAGCGGCGGCCAGGCCCTGATTTTCCGCACCAGTTGGGTCTTTTCCTCCCACGGCAGCAATTTCATCAAGACCATCTTGCGTCTGGCCAGGGAAAAAAACCATCTGAACATCGTGGCCGATCAGTTCGGCGCGCCCACCTCGGCCGAACTGATTGCCGACGTCACGGCGCTGGCCGTGGCCGCGTACCGGGCCGGACGCCTTGCCGGCGGCATTTACCATCTGACCGCAAGCGGCGAAACCCACTGGCACCATCTCGCCTGCCATACGGTCGACCGGGCGCTGGCCAACGGCATCCCGCTGCCACTGGAGACGTCCGCCATTCGCCCGATCGGTACCGAGGACTACCCGCTGCCCGCAAAGCGGCCCAAAAACTCCCGGCTGAATACCGCGCTGCTTTCCTCAACGCTCGGCTTGCAGCTTCCCGACTGGACGGTTCACGTCAATCGCGCCGTCGATCAACTCACACTTTCCGGTTAATCGTCATGACCCCGATAAAACGTAAAGGCATTATCCTGGCCGGCGGCTCGGGCACTCGCCTGCATCCGGCGACGCTGGCCCTGTCCAAGCAATTGCTGCCGGTTTTCGACAAACCGATGATTTACTATCCCCTCGGCACGCTGATGCTGGCCGGCATTCAAGACATTCTGATCATTTCCACGCCGCAGGACGTGCCGCGCTTTCAGCAATTGCTGGGCGACGGCGGCCAATGGGGGCTCGATCTCCGGTATGCGGTCCAGCCGGAGCCGGAAGGACTGGCGCAAGCCTTTCTGATCGGCGAAGCCTTCCTGGGCGATCATCCTTCGGCGCTGGTCTTGGGCGACAACCTCTTCTACGGCCACGATTTTCATCATCTCCTCGATAACGCGATGACGCGTTCCGAAGGCGCCACCGTCTTCGCCTATCACGTGCACGATCCGGAACGCTACGGCGTCGTTGAATTCAACGAGCAAGGCAAAGCCGTCAGCCTGGAAGAAAAACCCAAGAGCCCGAAATCGAATTACGCCGTCACCGGGCTGTATTTTTACGATCACACCGTGGTGAGTCGCGCCAAGGACCTCAAACCGTCCCCGCGCGGCGAGCTGGAAATCACCGATCTCAACCGCCTTTATCTCGACCGGGACCAGCTCAGCGTCGAAATCATGGGCCGCGGCTACGCCTGGCTCGACACCGGCACGCACGAATCCCTGCTGGACGCCAGCCAGTTCATCGCAACCCTCGAGCATCGCCAGGGCCTCAAGGTCTCCTGCCCGGAGGAGATCGCTTTCCGGAAACAATGGATCAGCGCCGAGCAACTGGAGAAACTGGCCGAACCGCTCGCCAAAAACGGTTACGGCCAATACCTGCAACGGATCCTCAACGAAAATATTTTTTGATGAAAGCCACGACCTTAGCCATCCCCGGCGTCATACTGATCGAGCCGGCCGTGTTCGGAGACGAACGCGGCTTTTTCTTCGAAAGCTTCAACCAGCGCCGGTTCGACGAACTCGTCGGCCGGCCGGTGACGTTCGTCCAGGACAATCATTCACGCTCGGCCCGGCACGTGCTGCGCGGCCTGCATTACCAGATCCGGCAGCCGCAGGGCAAGCTGGTCCGGGTCGTGCAGGGCGAAGTCTTCGACGTCGCCGTGGACCTTCGCCGCTCTTCCCCTCACTTCGGGCAATGGGTCGGCGTCGTGTTGTCCGCGGACAACAAGCATCAGCTCTGGATTCCGGAAGGCTTTGCCCACGGCTTTGTCGTGCTGTCCGAGCGGGCCGAATTTCTCTACAAAACCACCGACTATTACGCGCCCGACGCCGAACGCTGCATCCTTTGGAACGATAAGGATCTGGCCATCGACTGGCCCTTCAACGGCGAACCCTCGCTGTCCGCAAAGGATGCCCGGGGCGCTTCGTTCAAGGCGGCCGAGGTCTTCGCCTGATGCAACCATTTTCCATTGCCCCCAAGGAAATGGCGTTCAGTCTCTGGCGCAACCGAAACCTGGTCGCCAGCCTGGTCAAACGCGAAGTCGTCGGCCGCTACCGCGGTTCGGTCATGGGCATTCTCTGGTCGTTTTTGCATCCCATCTTCATGCTGGCCGTTTATACCTTTGTTTTCAGCGTCGTGTTCAAAGCCCGCTGGAACGTAGAGAGCGAATCAAAGACCGAGTTTGCCGTAGTGCTCTTTGCCGGCCTGATGGTCTTCAACCTGTTTTCCGAATGCATCAACCGCGCGCCCAATCTGATCCAGTCCAACGTCAATTACGTGAAAAAAGTCATATTCCCGCTGGAAGTCCTGCCCTGGGTGGCGATGGGCTCGTCGATTTTTCACGGCTTCATCAGCCTGACGGTCTGGTTCATCTTCTATCTGATTTACATAGGTCCGCCTCATCTTAACGCCCTGTTGTTTCCTTTAATTCTGCTGCCGTTGATCCTGTTGACCATGGGACTGTCCTGGTTGCTGGCGTCCCTCGGCGTCTATTTGCGCGACATAGCGCAAATCACCGGCATTCTGACGACCACTTTGCTGTTCCTATCGCCGATATTTTACCCGGTCTCGTCCCTGCCGCCCGACTATCGGAGCCTGCTGCTGCTGAACCCTCTTTCCGCGGTGATCGAACAGGCGCGCGACGTGCTGATTTGGAACAAACTGCCCGACTGGCATTATTATTCTCTGTCGCTGCTGGCCTCGGGAACCATTGCCTGGCTGGGTTTCGCCTGGTTTCAGAAAACCAGGAAGGGCTTTGCCGACGTGTTATAATGAAAAATTTCTATCGATTAATCTTCTCAAAAGCATCCGACACAGGGTACTCTGAAGAATCATTACTAACGAAGTTTGATTATTATGACGATGGCCTTCGCTCAATACGCACCGTCTTGATCGCCCGGCATTTCTGCCATTAACAAGTTGTCGGCTAAAAAGCGATCCCGTTTCCAGTCCCCCAGTTTCCATCCGTAGTATCCAAAAACAAAACCCAAATGACCGGCGTTGCCATTAAAGTAGAAAACCTCAGCAAGTGCTATCAAATTTACGATCAGCCGCAGGACCGGTTGAAACAATCGATCATGCCGAGAATCCGGCGTATTCTGGGCCGGGCTCCGGTAAACTACTTTCGGGAGTTTTGGGCGCTCCGGGACGTCTCGTTCGAAATCAAAAAAGGCGAAACCGTCGGCATTATCGGACGCAACGGCAGCGGCAAATCCACGTTGTTACAACTCATCTGCGGCACTCTCAATCCGACCGGCGGACGCATTCAGACCCAGGGCCGTATCGCGGCCCTGCTGGAGTTGGGTTCCGGATTCAATCCGGAATTTACCGGACGGGAAAACGTTTACATGAACGCGGCCTTGCTCGGGTTGAGCAAGGAAGAAACCGTAGCCCGCTTCGATGACATCATCGCCTTTGCCGATATCGGCAATTTTATCGAACAACCGGTTAAAACTTATTCCAGCGGCATGATGGTGCGTCTGGCCTTTGCCGTTATCGCCCACGTGGATGCGGACATTCTGGTCATAGACGAAGCCCTGGCGGTAGGCGACGCTTTTTTCCGGCAAAAATGCATGCGTTTCCTGCGCCGCTTCATGAAAACGGGAACGGTGTTGTTCGTCAGTCACGATACCGGATCGGTCAGAAGCTTGTGCACTCACGCCATATGGATCGAAAAAGGCCGGATGCTGCAACAAGGATCGCCCAAAGAAGTGAGTGAAAATTACCTCGAAGCCTTCTATGAAGAGCAACAAGGCAAAAGCACGACCACCCGCATCAAACAGAACTTTATCGACTCTTCCGACTCTCAGGCCAAAGATCCGCGGCTGGCGTTCATCAACGCCAGCAATTTGCGCAACGATCTTCGCTTGTTCGAATTCAATCCGGATGCGCCTTCCTTCGGCAAAGGCGAGGCGCAGATCACTTCGGTCAAATTTTTCGACCGACAAGGCGCCCCTCTTGCCTGGGTGGTGGGCGGGGAAGAAGTCGTCCTGAGAGTGGAAGCTCTTGCCAACTCGTCCCTCGACTCGCCGATCGTCGGCTTTTACATAAAAGACAAACTGGGCCAGTGTTTATTCGGAGACAATACCTATCTCAGTTATATGGACTCTCCGGTAGTCTGCGGTCCGGGCCAATTCCTGACCGCCGACTTTTCGTTTCAGATGCCGCGTTTATTGGCCGGCGATTACTCGGTGACCGTAGCCATAGCCAACGGCACCCAGCAGGAGCACATCCAGCAGCACTGGGTGCATGACGCCCTGTTTTTTAGATCGGAATCGACGAGCGTGGCAGGCGGACTGATCGGCATCCCCATGAACAACATCCATCTGAGTGTAAAAAAACCGCATGAATAGCTTCACCGACAGTTTGCTGGAATCGGCTCAATTTACGCCTCTCTCGCTGCAAGCGCCCGGCGCCTGGTGCGGCCATCTGCCGTTTGCGGACTGGCTGACCCGGACGGTGCAGCCCGATCTCTTCGTCGAACTGGGCACCCATTCCGGCAATTCCTATTTCGCTTTCTGCCAGACCGTCCGCGAGGCCGGCCTTTCGACCCGTTGCTACGCCGTCGACACCTGGCGCGGCGACGACCATGCCGGACGCTACGGCGACGACGTGTTCGAGAAAGTCCATGCCCATAACCGGGCGCATTACGCCGACTTTTCCAATCTGCTGCGGATGACTTTCGACGAAGCGCTCGGTTATTTCGCCGACGGCTCGATCGATCTGCTGCACATCGACGGCCTGCACACTTACGAAGCGGTCAAGCACGATTTCGACAGTTGGCGGCCCAAACTCGCTCCGGGCGCCGTGGTGCTGTTCCATGACACCAACGTACGCGAGCACGGCTTCGGCGTCTGGAAGCTGTGGCACGAACTTCAGGCCCGCTATCCCGGCCACCTGGAGTTTACCCATTCCCACGGCCTGGGCGTGGTGCAGGTGGACGGCGCCGAGGCCCGGCCGCTGCCCTGGCTGGACCCAGCCTCTCCGGCGCAGCGGCAGTTGCAGCGTTATTTTGCCGCGCTGGGCGCACTGCAACGGGAACGCTTCGAGCGGAACCAGGCGCAAAGCCGCCTGTCTGCCCTGACCCAAACCTTGACCGAGCGCGACGAACAACTGGCCGAACTTCATCGGGCCCTGTCGGACCGGGATTTGCAGATTGCCGGCCTCCAGCATGCGGTAAAGGATTTCGACGGGCGCATTGCCGCGCTTGACCAAGCCAGACTCGACCGCGATGGGCAGATCGCCGCCTTCAATCAGGCAGTAGCCGAGCGCGACGGGCAAATTGCCGGCCTCAATCTGGCGGTAGCGGAACGCAACCACCGGATGGCCGGCCTTGATCAGGCACTGGCCGAGCGCGACGGGCAAATCGCCGGCCTCCGTCAGGCGCTGGCCGAGCGCGACAACCAATTGCACGCCATCCAGGGCAGCCTGAGCTGGCGGCTGACCGCCCCGCTGCACGCCGTCCTAGCGTCATCGCCCGGATTGAGCCGGTTCCTTCGCCGCACGATGAAACTGATCTGGTGGACGCTGACATTTCAATTATTCCGGCGCTGGCGAGAAAGGCGCGCCGCCCTGCACCTGGAGCTTCCACCGGTTATCCCGCATTTCGCCCCCGCGGCCGGCGATTACAGCGTAGCCGTGCCTTTTTCCTACGACCTCGTGTCCTGGGAAACGCCGCCCCGCCTGGCGGTCATCTGTCACATGTTCTATCCCGACATGGCGGATGAATTCAAAGGATATTTTTCGAATATCCCGTTCGGTTTCGACTTGTACATCACCACCGACAGCGACGCAAAAAAATCAAGCATTCAACAAAGCTTTTCCGGCTGGAACAAAGGCAAAGTCGACGTCAGGCTCGCGCAGAACCGCGGCCGGGACATCGCGCCCAAGCTCATTACCTGCCGTGACGTTTATCACCGTTACGAATTCGTGCTTCATGTCCATACCAAGAAATCCCTGAACTGGGGCGATGCGCACGGCTGGCGCACGTACCTGCTGGAAACGCTGATGGGGTCGAGCGCCATTGTCGAAAGCGTTTTCGAAGCGTTCAGGCTGGACCCGAAACTCGGCATGATCGCCCCGCAACATATCGAAATGATCCGCCAGTATCTCGGCAAGGACAGCAATACCGGCAACGCCGAGCTGTTCGCCCGCCGCCTGGGCATTACGCTGACCCATGACAAAACGATCGATTTTCCGTCCGGCTCGATGTTCTGGGCGCGTTCTGCGGCGCTGAAGCCCCTGCTCGACCTCAAACTTTCCTTCAAGGATTTTCCGGAAGAATTGGGCCAGGTCGACGGTACCCTGGGCCATCTGATCGAGAGGATGTATTTTGCGATTTGCGAGAAAGCCGGTTTTCGCTGGCTGAAAATTTCCCTGCCGGCCTGGCACGTGGATTTCAACCGCTTCGATATCGACGAAAAGCTTCTGGCGGACGCGAAAGATCCCGCCCTCGATTTCGATGAAGCCTTCTATCTTCAAGCCACCCCCGAAGTGGCTCACGCCGTGGCGCAAGGCGTCATGCCGAGCGGCTACTATCATTACTGCCTGTTTGGACAGTTCGAGGGCCGGGTCTGGAGAGACCGCCGGCACAAACTGGGATTCTCCCAGTCCTCCGACCAACTGGTCCTTATCCAAAACCCGGACGATATGCAGGCGCTCATCGCCAAACGCGCCAATCCTCCCAAAACTCCGTCCGGACAAACGGATGCGGCCCGGCTTGACGGCCAGGAAAGCCTCTATCGACAGGCCTACGAAAAATCCGCCTACCGCGATGCGCTCGAGTTCAGCCGCTTCGTTCATGAAGTAAATCGCCTGGCGGCTAATAAAAAAAGCCTCATCGATTTCGACGAGGCCTTTTATCTGCAAGCGAACCCCGGCGTTGCGCAATCGGTCGCGCAAGGGCGCTTCCCGTGCGGATACGTTCATTATTGTCTGTTCGGCCAGTTCGAAGGACGGGCATGCAGAGACCACAAGCACAAGCTGGCGGCAATGCAAACGGCGGCCAAGGCGGCGCCGTCGGCCCGCTCCGAACAGAAAGAAAAACTCTACCGGAAGGCCTACGAGCAATCGGACTATAAAGACACGCTCGATTTCGCCCGCTTTGCCGAGGAGGTCGACCGCTTGGCCAGCCGCCAGGACAGCCTGATCGATTTCGACGAAGAAGCTTATCTGCAAGCCAACCCGGACATCGCAAAATCGGTGGCGCAAGGCATCATTGCCAACGGCTACGTTCATTATTGCGTGTTCGGGCAAAAGGAAGGCCGTTTCCGCAACCAAGAAGAACGGAGCGCTTATCTGCTCAAGCAGAAAGAAAACTTTTACCGCAAGGCTTACGAAAAATCGTCTTACAAGGACACGCTCGATTTCGCCCGCTTTACCGAAGAAGTGGATCGCTTGGCCGCAAATGAAGACAGCCTGATCGACTTCGACGAGGCCTTTTATTTGCAAGCCAACCCCGACGTCGTGCAGTCGATAGCGAAAGGAATCGTTGCCAACGGCTACATTCATTACTGCCTGTTCGGCCGGTTCGAGGGGCGCATTCATACCGAGCAGGAATGGCAGGCCCATCTGCTCAAGCAGAAAGAAAGCTTTTACCGCCGCGCCTATGAAAAATCGGCCTATAAGGACACGCTCGATTTCGCCCGCTTCTCCGCGGAGGTCGACCGTCTGGCTGCAAATGAAGACAGTCTGATCGAGTTCGACGAAGCCTTTTATCTAAAGGTCAATCCCGACGTGGCGCAATTGATCGCCAAAGGAACCCTTCCGAACGGGTACGTCCATTTCTGCCTGTTCGGGGAATCGGAAAAACGCATCTCTACCGAGCAGGAATGGCAGGCTTATCTTGACACGCAAAAAGAAAATCTCTACCGGGAAGCCTACGAAAAATCCGATTACAACACTACGCTCGATCTGACCCGTTTTATCGAAGAAGTGGAGCGTCTGGTCGAAAACAAGGCCAGCCTGATCGAGTTCGACGAGAAATTTTATCTTCAGGCCAATCCGGACGTCGCTCAGTTGATGAAGCAAGGTACCCTTCCGAACGGATACGTTCATTATTGTTTATGCGGACAATTCGAAAAACGCGTCTGGAGCAATTATGAAATCATGCGGCGGTTCGGGCAAGCGCCCAGGCTGTCCAAGGGATTCACGCGTCCGGCCAATCTGCGTCCGGCGCCCATCTATAAACCCGATTTAAGCGCGTTGCCAAGATCCAAGGACCCGTTCCTGCTCATTTTCTTTTCGCATCTGCAAGAAGACTTGTTTTTTGCCGGTTATACCGAATTCTTCAGGGACTTCAAACCGATCATCGACAGCTTCGACCGAGTCGTCCTTTCCGTTGAATGCGACACCTTCAACCCGGAACTCGCCGCGCGCTTCTCGGACCGCATCGAGGTGATCCATGAAAGCAAGCTGAACACGCTGGAATGCCGTCCTACCGTGATTGTCTCCTTCAATAGCGAGCTCTTCCTGAAGGCACGGGACATTTTTCAGGATCTGGACCGGACCATTTATTATTGCCAGGATTACGAGGCGGGATTCGGCCCGCTCGGAACGGGCTACGTCCGCAGCGAACAGGCGGTCGCCAGCTCGCGCAACATCATCGTTTCGACGTCGCTCCTGTATCGTTTCCTGAAAGACAAAAGGCTCTTGACGGATTCCCAGCATATATGGATCACCACGCCCAAAATCGAGCCGGTGTCCGTCAGGCCCGAAAAAACCCGGCGGTTGTTCTTCTATTTCCGGCCCGAAAGCTTCCAGTCCCGGAATCTTCCCGAAATCCTGATGGGCGCCGCCGAACAGTTTTGCGACAAATACACGGGCTACGAGATTTACATGATGGGCACCATCGACACCTGTTATTCCTATCGCATCAACGGCAATTCGATCTTCGTCAATTCGAAAGTGGCGAAGGAAGAGTACGTCGGACTGCTGTCGTCCTGCGATCTGGTGGTCTCGATGATTTATTCGGCTCACCCCGGAGTCATCGCCTTTCAGGCGGCGGCCTCGGGCATTCCCACGGTGACCAATATTTTCGAGAATCGGGATGCGGAATTGCTGAGGTCCATTTCCGGTAACCTCGTTCCCTACGATCCGGTCAGGGAAAATCTGCTCGACCGGATCGAGCTGGCGCTCACGTTGCCTAAAGGACAGCCTTCCTTTAACGGAAACCTGTACGGGCCGGCCGACAGCACGACCATTTCCCGTTACGTCGAGGCCATGGTTAAAAATGGATGACGGCGCGTCGTCGCTGTAGACGTCACCCGCCGGCAACGAGCGGCTTGACCGGACAATTTAATCAATCGCTGGAATTAATCAAGGTCATGACGGCCATAGCTTTTACAAAACCGAAAGTTACCCCTGAAGATGTGACGCTTTCCTTGCTGACGGGGGCGGGCTTGTCCTTTTTGATGGTCTGGGACCTGTACCCCTGTCTCAGCGACGGCCAGGAATACAAGGATCTGGTGATCGGCGCCCTGACTTGGGTCGATTACGACAAGGACCGGGAATGGAAAGCTCTTAACCTGCTCTTCGCCGGGTTCGTCATTTTTAGCATGGGCATGCTCATGCTGTTCCATCATTTGCGGAAAAAGGATGTTTCCGCAACATGGATCGGCGCGGTGCAGCAGTTGTTCCGGCTGGCCTGGCTGCCGGCCGTATTCTGGCTCGGCACCGCGCTCATGCGGCCCGACATGCCGTTCCTTTTGCTCAACGTTTCGGGTTTTCTGGTCCTCTTATTCGCCTTCATCGCCCTGGCCTTCGCTCGAAATCCTGAGACCGTCTCGGCCGGCGACGTGGCGGAGGCCGGCCTGTCTTCCGTGTTGATCCTGATGCTCGGCGTATTTTCCGTTGTTGCCGTCATCGTTGCCGTAACTCAGTTTTCGATTCCGCTGCGCCTCCTTTTGCTGAATAAGGGGAGCGGCGCGATTATCCTCGCCGCCGTCCTGGCGGCCATCGGATTTATCTGCTGGAATACGGTCCGTGCCGGATCATTGCCGCGCCTGAAAAGAGGGTTCCATCGGAGCTTGCTACTGCTTCAAATCACTCCTCCCTTGCTGCTTTTCGTCCTGGTGTCGCAATACGGTTTCTATCAGGGAAGCATGATCAGGTTGTATCAAAGCTCCGGGCTGATTTTCACGGTCTGCGTCCTGGTTCTTTTTTCCTGGCATAGACTTTATCGGCATTATCAGCGCTGGCTTCAAGCGGAACGCTCGGGGCAACTTCTCAGCTATAGGGACATGTTGTCGCCGGCTTCCCTGTATCCGATCGCCGTGTACACCGGTTGCTTTTTTTTCTCCTGGGCGACTTTTTCCTTTGCCATAGATGATTTCCATATCGGGGAGCAGCTTCTGCCCTGGCAGCAGATCGTCGATTTCGGCAAGCTTCCTTATTTCGATTTTGCACCGATTCACGGTCTGATGGCATTAGCCTACGGGGGCCTCAATGCCTGGTTCTACGACGGCACCGTGGCCACTTTTCCTCAAGCCATGCTGTTGCTGACGGCTCTGTTCATCGGGTTGAGTTTTTGGTCGATCTACAGTTTCCAGGGCCCCTGGCCGGCGCTCTTGTTGTCGCCTTTGCTCGGCATCGCCCCGAACCGACTGCTTTGCCTGGTGCCTGTTTTGCTGCTGTTTTCCCGATTGCTTTCCGGAAATCGCAGAGTGGCCGCATGGCTGCCTCTGTGGCTTCTCTTTGCCCTGCTTTCCGTTTTGTACAATGTTCCGGTCGGAGCCGGTCTGATCCTAGGCAGCCTTCCGCTCGTGCTTTACCGTGGCTGGCTGGATTTTTCCGACAACAAAGCATGGATAAAGTTCTTTCTTCTGCTGGCATCGGCTTCAGTCCCGGGAATCGTCTTGGTTACCCCTCTGCGGCACATAGCCGGCGGTTTCCTGCACTTCATCCTGGACAATGCCTCGACCAATACGGCCGCTAACGGCGTCGGAATATTGCAAATGGATTTGCGCCCGCATGATATCGGTTTTGCCGCAACCCAATTCCAGTGGGTTTTTTTAAAGCTGTCCTGGATCATTTTCATCATCGGCGCAGTAACGCTGCTGCTCCGCACCCTGGTCGAACAAAACCGTCGTCCCGAGCCGAGATACATAGTATTGCTCGCCCTGATTCCGCTGACTTTTTTCGTCATCGGCAAGTGGTCCATGGAAAGGATTTCGCCGGGCGATTTTATCTATCGAGACGGCGCGCTTTCCTTTCTTTCCCTGACTTTCTTTCTGCCTTTGCTCCAGGGCGGCTTCGGCACCGAGTCAACCCGGTCCCGCAGGCATCTCGCCCTGGCTCTGATTATCGGCATCACGACCAGTGTCGCGGGAGTGACTCTGGATTATCGTGCGCTGCTCGTGAATCCCACCGTGACTGAGGCCATAGACGACAAAAACAGCCTGGTATCCGGAAAGGAGATCGGCTTGCCGCGTCTTGGCAAGTTGTTTGCGGATCCGCAGCGGATAGAGGATCTTCAATCGCTTCGGAAAGCAATAGCCCTCTATCTCGAACCCGGCGAAACCTTCCTCGATCTCAGCAACCGTTCGGCTTTATACTATTATCTGGATTTGCCGGTGCCGGTCGTTTATTCGGCCGATTACGTCGCAGCCAATACCAAGTCGCTGGGCCGGATGATCGAGCAGATCAAGGAAAATCCGCCGCCTCTCGCGCTCATTGCACCCCGGCTCGTTTACGACGGCGGCCCCGCCTCCCTCAGGAGCTATCTCCTTTATAAGGAATTGGTCTCTTCTTATGTTCCCCGGGTCATCGGGAAGTATACTTTTCTTATCCGGGCCGACCGTATCGGCACCGCTGACCGAAAGACTTTGCCGGAGTCCCTGGATATTCTCGATCCGGTGTTCAGAGCCGGCGACCTGCAGGCCATTCCGAATGCGTGGGGACGCTCCTGGAGACAATTAAAGGACAGATTCACTACGATTCGGCCAATGAAGCCAACGGCAATCTATCATTTTACCCGGACCGAAACGGGAGTTTACCGGCCAACCGGGGATGATCCTTATTTCATGTTCGACATCAGTCCGTACCCTTTGGCCGGGAAAGAGGCCGACTTCCTTCTGATCGATTATGCCTGTGCGAGAAACCCGGCCGCGCCCGAACCGATTCTGGAGCTTTACTGGAATACCGAGAACGATCCCCAGAGCGAAAAAACCGTACTCCGTTTCTTCGGCTCCGGAAAAAAAGCGCTCATACCCATGGGAGCGCAGCCCAGGTGGCTTTTGGCCGAACGCATTGTTTCCTTTCGTCTAGATCTTCTGGACCCCAACTCTTGCCGCGAGCTGCGCCTGAACAGCGTAGAATTGCTGAAGTTGAATGCTCGTGCAAACTAATCGGAATTTGCTTTCCGCAAATTTTTCATGGCGAGGAGCGAGGAGTCCAGCTTTGAAATTGGCTCGGCTACCGGTTGTTCGGTTCCCTTCCCGGGCAAATGAACGCCGAATTCGTGAAAGCAGAAAACTTTGTTATATTAGCTGACGTTACGTACAGCCCTCTAAAACCGGTATGCTGTCTGGATGAAAAAAGCAGCAGGTAGCCCGCATGGAGCTGTGCGTAATGCGGGGATTATCGAAGTCAAGAATAGCCCGGATTCCGTAAACTTCATCCGGGCTGTTTTGCTGATAATAATACGCTTATGAGTTGAATTGTAAGAATGACAACATTTTCCAACTATTTTCGAATCACGCAGAGGGCGTTCGCATCCAAGGCGGTTTTATTGTTGCGCGCGTTGCACGTCAAAGCCATGATGGCCATGCTATTGTTGACAACCTTATTTGCGGCCGCCGGCACCTATGCACAAAGTACAGGGCAACCGGTGGCTCTGGGTAGTCTTGATACCATCAGCCTATCGGGAAACGAGTTTTTAGCGCAAGGTTGGGTGGCACCCTTTAACCCAACTAGAAAAATAACTGCGATAATCATTAAAGTCGGCGGCACAACCCTTTATGAAGGAGGATTTGAACAGTTCGAACGCCCCGATGTAGCCGCAACAATGGCGCGGAAAGACTGGCTGAACAGCGGTTGGCGAGTGAAATCGGCACTCCCCTCGAATTTGAAGGCTGGAAAATATGCGGTAGCCGCGAAAGCCAGAATGGAGAATGGGGAACTTATTAAATTATCGGTCAACGGTCCCACATCCGTGATTGAAGTTAACCCGGATGGGCATGCGCGAACAACGATTGTGCTCGGCTTGCTTGGGTTTGCCGTATCGCTGGTTGTTGCTGCGTTGATTTTTGCGGAAAAAGCGGCAAGGAAACTTTCCGAACGGCTTAAGCGCCACATACATCCTATCGTTATTCCAACGTCCGCTTTAATATTTCTTTTTGCCTGTCTTGTGGGCATGGGGACGTCCGGCTCGTCATTCCAGATCGGTTCCGAACAATCTTCCGCTTTTGTCAGCTCAGACGGTTTTCATTCCGTATGGGGAACACCCAAGCCCATTCGATCCGACGAGTGGCTGGTTTTTACTCCGTTGGCGATATCTCAAGCCAACCACTCGCCTGGATTTCCAATAATTAATAAAAATATTGGCGAAGAAGGGCAAAACATGCTCGTTATAGGATTCACGGGAATGCCTGTCAATCACGTTTCAGCTTTGGCAAAACCCGCAACCTGGGGTTTCCACTTGTTTGATTTGAGGCGTGCTTTAGCCTGGTACTGGTGGTTTCCCATTTTCGGCTGTTTATTTGCCCTTTGGTCGGTTTTTGGTTTGATCTCGCCCAATCATTGGCGCATAGGTTTTCTTCTCTCTCTGTCATTCTGTGCAAGCGCCTATGTCGCTGCATGGTCGTATTGGCCGGCCTATGCAGTTTTCTTTCCCAGTTTAATGTTGTACTCATTCATAGCGATATTGCGCAACAGAAATACCGTTGCGCTGTTTGTCCCGACCATAGCGCTCGGCTTGTCTTTGGCTGGATTTGTCCTCTTATTGTATCCGCCATGGCAGATTTCCTTGGGATACTTATTTCTTTTTATAGGAATAGGTCTTGTGTTACGTGACAAGCTGTACAAAAAGTTCAATCCATTTAAATTGCTTTCTTTTGCATTCGCTTTCGGCTTGGCGATACTGATTCTTTGGAATTGGTGGTCGGATGCCGAATCCGCAATCTTTGCCATGATGGACACAGTCTATCCCGGGCATCGAGACAGCTTGACCGGCGGGAGCTTTACTGTTTCATACTTGCTGCGCGGCTTTACCAACTTGATAACGATTTATCGAATGGATGGGGGCTATTCCAACCAGACTGAAATTGCGTCGTTCTATTTTATGTTTCCCGCGCTCTTTGTTTTGTTTTGCGTACGCCTTTGGGATAAAAAAATCGATGTTGTTCATTGCCTGTTATTGTTATTTATAGCCTTCATAGTAACGTATATGTTAGTAGGGTTACCCAAGGACTTTACCAAGCCCACTTTATGGGGGCGCGTACCGGATAGTAGAGCGGATTTGTCTTTAGGTTTGGCCTGCCTGCTGCTGACGGGGGCGTTATTGGTTCCAAATAACGCCACCAATCGTTTATATAAAATACTGATCATGGTTTTTGCGGGAATTGCCAGTTTGGCGTGGGGGTTGATTGTTGTTTATGCCATTTCCAAAATACCTCCCGAAACGCTATCCGGTTTTTCACCCAGTATTTTAGTAGTTATATTCCTGGTCATTTTATTCGGCTCCTGGTGGCTGGCGATTGGGGAATATCGAAAATATTTAGTGCTTAACCTGATGTTGTCGATAGCAACGGTTTTGCCTTTCAACCCGTTGATTATTTCCCCCCTTGCCGTTACCCCCGTTGCCGATTTTTCCGGGAATCGCTTCCGTGCCCTCGTCGCCGGTAATTACACGCCCGCAATGCTGCTGTTGGCAAGCGGTCGACCCGTATCGAACGGAATATTCTATTACCCCCAAAAAAGAATGTGGGAGCGTTTAGACTCGGATGGATCACAAGAAAACATCTACAATCGGTACCAACATCTGGTTTTTACATTAAGTACCGTAGCTACCCCTTACTACCGGATTGAAACTCCGCAAGGTGACGTAGTTAAAGTGACGGTGGACCCGACCTACTTCGATTTCAGAAAGACGGGGGCCGGCATTTTCGTTGCGCCTTCTACCGACTCAAACGCTCTTAAATTGAATCAAAGCTTAAAGTTCGTAAGCGAGAATAAGGGATGGTCAAAATTTGTTATATCGGGACCGGAAAATGAATGAATGGATTTTCTTGCGTACATGCCAAATATTTATGTTGTAACTCCCCGTCTTTTGCGTGAGCTCTCACCCTGACTGTGGTTGAGTGCATTTATCAATTAATGCGTATGTGAATAAAATGCTCGAATTCCTGCGAGCGCTTTTATTTAGTTTGCGCAAGAATACTCAAAGTGGCGTACCAACACCGTGAAAACAGAACATTATACGTGCTGGATTTGTAATTCAGACGACATGACTTTCGTCAAGCCTAGCAACATAACAGAAACGCTGAACAGCAGTTCCTTTGCCATTACCGATAGCAATTACGGAAGCACCGGGCGATTATATCGCTGCGAAGGTTGCGGCTTCATCCAGTGCTCCGAATTGTCCGACGTGGCTTCTTACTATCAGGACCTTGAAGATAAACAATATGAACTGGGACGTAAAGAGCGGGGAATTCAAGCGCGCAAACTGCTGGAACTGTTACGCCCGCTCCAAGGCAGCGGCCGCTTGCTGGATATTGGCTCCGGGACCGGCATATTGTTGGAACAGGCTCTTTCCATGGGATATGACGCTGAAGGAGTGGAGCCTTCCTGTTGGGCGCAGAAAAAATCGACGGAATACGGCCTTAAAGTTCATCTTGGAACTTATCCTCATCCCGACATTAAAAATACTTTCGATCTGGTTACACTGGTAGACGTTATTGAGCACGTGCCTAATCCCGTCGAGTTATTGGCTCATGTGGCACTGCAACTTGACGAGAACGGTTTTGGACTGGTGGTGACGCCTGACAGAGGCACGCTGATTCCTCGAATCATGGGGTGGAAATGGTGGCATTATCGAATAGCGCACATCGGTTATTTCACACGCAGAAATCTACTTTTAGCTCTGGATCGCGCCGGCTTGGAGCCGGTCAAGATTGGACGGCCAAGTTGGTATTTCAGTGCCGGATATTTATTGGAGCGTATCTACCGTTATCTTCCGAGTATTCTAAGAATACCGTTTCCGGATTCACTGGACAGGATTGTCGTATCCCTGAATCTTGGCGACTCCATTTACATCCTGTTCAAGAAAAAAACACCAAGTCAATCAATTTACTCATGATAAAAAATTATCTCTTTATTGCCAGAATAGACCACTGGTTTAAAAACGTATTCATGCTGCCAGGATTGGCTTTGGCTATAATATTTACTCACCCCGATATTTTACAAGCGATTACGCATTCTCTTATTGCCATATTTTCCACTTGTTTCATCGTTTCAGCCAACTACGTAATAAACGAATGGCTGGATGCCGAGTTCGACCAGCATCATCCGGTCAAAAAACATCGCCCCGCAGTTGCAGGAAACATGAAGGCAGAATACGTTTACCTGGAGTACGCGCTATTTTCGATATTAGGACTTGGACTCGCTTTGCAGTTATCTTCAGTTTTTCTCATTTTTAGCGCATCCCTGTTATTCATGGGGATTCTATACAATGTAAGCCCATTCCGCACCAAAGACCGGGTTTACCTGGACGTGCTATCAGAATCCTTTAACAACCCTTTACGTTTTTTGTTAGGCTGGACCGCGATAACCAGTCAGGTTTTTCCACCGTCAAGTATACTTTTGGCATATTGGATGGGCGGGGGATTTTTAATGGCCGTCAAGCGTTATGCAGAATACCGTTTCATCAACGATCCGAAAAAGGCAGGTTCGTACCGTCGATCGTTTAAGGTATATACGGAAAAGACCTTACTGTTGTCTTCTTTCTTCTATGCCATCACATCCTGTTTTTTTCTCGGTATATTCTTAATTAAATATAGGATTGAATTTCTGCTGAGCTTTCCGCTATTTGCTTTATTATTCGTATGGTATTTGGGAATTGGCATGAAGCCCTTGTCTCCGACTCAGAGTCCGGAGAAATTTTATCAAGAGAAGAACTTCATGATATATCTTATTTTTCTATGCCTGGTAGTATCATTGTTGTTTGTCATAGACATTCCATTTCTGCACAAACTGGTCGAGCCGCTGACCTATTGAAATTGTTGCCATGAGAAGAAATAAACAAGTCAGGCTTTTTTCCCGCTATATACTATCCGGATGTGCTGCTGCCATTACCCATTTCAGTGTATTGGCAATATTGATCGAGTTTGTTGATTTCAATGCAGCCGTCGCAAGTATATTGGGTTTTTGCGCCGCTATTTTGGTCAATTATTCGCTCCAATACTACTGTACCTTCAGGGCACAAGGGCCGCATTCCGTCATTCTTTTCCGCTATCTTCTCGTCACCTTCGCAATGCTGGCATTAAATACCTTGCTCTTCTGGACTTTGAACAGCAAACTGTCGCTGCATTATCTGGCAGCTCAATCGATAGCCACTGCGGTTATCATGATAGGCAACTTCAGCATCAATCGACGTTACACCTTTGTGTCGGATCGGAAGCCGGATACAGGACAAAACGTCCGACTTGTTGATAAACATGGTTAACCAGAATATCTTGCGCGTCCGAAGAAAAAATCAAACGGACGACCGAATCAGAGGGAACAAATCCTTTCACGCTTCGCACTTTGTTATTCCATCCTCCACGATCCTGTTCGCTCAGACTTACTCAAAATTTCGACTTTCAAACAAGGTAGTGTAAAATTGGAGCCGTACTGAAACGAAAAACAACGACTATACAATCAAAGATGGGCTATCTCGAAGCAGATTTGATGCATTTCGGACCGAGAACTCATCTGTTCGGAGAGTTTCAGCAAGCCTTGCTCTCTCGTTCCGGATTCCGGCAAAGAGGCCGGAATCCCGATCTACAATAGTCCAGCGCCCAGGCGCTCTGAAATCCGTGTCGCCGACGGTTGCCGTTAGCACGGCATCCGGCTAAACCTTCCTTCTATTTCTAACTCGTTTGACTGAAATTTTATGTCTTTACCGCAGTTTACGTTTACGATACTGACGGTGCTGACGCTGTCGGCAGACCGGATATTGTTTAAAATAGCGGCCGGTAATTTTGAATTTTCGGCTGCGGGATTTACTGGCAGCCCATTCAACATGAAGCTGATCGTCACCCTGATCGGCTGTTTTCTGCCACGACTAGGTGGTTTTTTATGCCCGAATGCGGCCGCAGGTCGGCCAATGCTGATAAATATAAGCAACTTGCAACAATCTCGCATTTTTAACCCTGTTTTTTAAATCGGAACCAACCAGTGTAGCAGGCGGACTGACAGGCATCCCCATGAACGACATCCCTCTGAGCGCTAAAAACCGCATGAATAGCTTCACCGACAGTTTGCTGGAATCGGCTCAATTTACGCCTCTCTCGCTGCAAGCGCCCGGCGCCTGGTGCGGCCATCTGCCGTTCGCGGACTGGCTGACCCGGACGTTGCAGCCCAAACTCTTCGTCGAACTGGGCACCCATTCCGGCAATTCCTATTTCGCTTTCTGCCAGACCGTCCGCGAAGCCGGCCTGTCGACCCGCTGCTACGCCGTCGACACCTGGCGCGGCGACGACCATGCCGGACGCTACGGCGACGACGTGTTCGAGAAAGTCCATGCCCACAACCGGGCGCATTACGCCGGCTTTTCCAACCTGCTGCGGATGACTTTCGACGAAGCGCTCGGCTATTTCGCCGACGGTTCGATCGATCTGCTGCACGTCGACGGCCTGCACACTTACGAAGCGGTCCAACACGATTTCGACAGTTGGCGGCCCAAGCTCGCTCCGGGCGCCGTGGTGCTGTTCCACGACACCAACGTGCGCGAGCACGGTTTCGGCGTCTGGAAGCTGTGGCACGAACTTCAGGCCCGCTATGCCGGCCATCTGGAGTTTACCCACTCCCACGGCCTGGGCGTGGTGCAGATCGACGGCGCCGAGGCCCGGCCGCTGCCCTGGCTGGACCCAAAGTCTCCGGCGCAGCGGCAGATGCAGCATTATTTTGCCGCGCTCGGCGCGCTGCAACGGGAACGCTTGGAGCGAAACCTGGCGCAAAGCCGCCTGTCTGCCCTGACCCAAACGCTGACCGAGCTTCATCAGGCCGTCTCGGACCGGGACCGGGAAATCGCAAATCTCAGGCAGGCGATTGCAGAATGCCAATGTCAGATAGCGGAATCGAACCGACTGCTCGGCACCCGCGATCTGGAAATCAACGGCCTCAATCAGGCCATGGACGAGATTTCGGAGGAGATGGGCGCCTTGCGCAAGGCGGCTTTCGCGCAAGACGTACACTGCGCCGGACTGGAGAAAGCGAACGCGGAAAAAGATCTTCAGATTCACCAATTGGCCTCCGCGGTTTCAACGCTGCAAGTGCACAATGCCGCTCTCGAACACCGGCTTGCCGAGTTGCTGAACAGTTCCTCCTGGCTGGTGACTCGGCCGATGCGCTTTCTGTCCCGGATCCTGAAAGGAGACTGGCTGGCGGTTAAAGACGGCTTGACCAGGCATTTGGGCCCTCTGAATTTTCTTTTTCCCAAACGGCTTCCGGAGAATAAATCCCATTTATTGACCCAAGACTCCGCTCCCGGATTCGGCCCGGAATGGCACAGCCATCTCGTGGACGTCGACGCCGTCCCGCCGGCCGCATCCGCCGGCCGCATCGGCGTCCACGTTCATATCTTTTATCAGGACCTCGCGGACGAATTTGCGGGCTATTTGAAGAACATCCCTTTCCCGTTCGATCTTTTCATTTCGGTCGTCGATAAAGAAGGACAGGCCATCTGCAAGCGAGCTTTTGCGAAGCTCATCCATTGCCGGAAACTGACGGTCAGGATCGTGGAGAACCGGGGGAGGGACATAGCGCCGCTGTTTTGCGCCTTCGGCGAGGAACTGGCACAGTACGATTATCTGTGTCACCTGCACAGCAAGAAATCCCATTACAATAAAGGCGCCACCGAAGGCTGGCGCGAGTATTTGTGCACCCACCTGATGGGAAGCAAGGAGCGGGTGCAAAAAATCATCGGCCTCATGCAGGACAACTACGGCCGCGGCATCGTTTATCCTCAAAACTTCGTCCGCCTGCCGTACATGGCCAACAGTTGGCTGGCCAACCGGGCGATGGGCGCGGACTGGTGCGCCCGCCTGGGCATCCGGGACATGCCCTCCGGCTACTTCGACTTTCCGGCGGGCTCGATGTTCTGGGCGCGCGGCGACGCTCTGGCGCCGCTGTTCAAGGCCGGAATCCAACTGAACGACTTTCCCGAGGAAGCCGGCCAGACCGACGGCACCCTGGCGCACTGCATCGAACGCCTGTTCGGGGTGGTTCCGGCAAGCCTGGGGCTGCCCCCCGGCATCATTAAAGACGTCCAGTTTCCCAGTTGGTCGGCGTGGCGATTCGACCATTACATGAACCGGACCTTTCAGGACCTGGTCAGGGAATTTTATGCGAAAGAAGTCAAGGTCATCGGCTTCGACATCTTCGATACGCTGTTGTGCCGACCTTTGCTGGATGCCGAATCGGTCAAGGCCATCGTCGGCCGCCGCAGCGAAGAAGAAGCCGGCCGGCTCTACCTGAAGCACCGCTTCGAAGCGGAAAATCTGGCGAGAGAAAAGAAAGGATCGGACGTTTGCCTGGACGAAATCTATGCCCGAATGGCAGAGCTTGTCCCGCTCCCGGCAGAGACTCTGGCCGATTTGAGGCGCCTCGAGGAAGAAATTGAAATGGCCAGCGTCGGGCCGCGTGAACAATGCCTGGCGCTTTATCGTCAGGCGCTTGCCACCGGCAAGCCGGTGCTGTTGCTTTCGGACATGTTTCTGCCCCGTTCCGTGGTGGAAGCGATGTTGGCGCGTCACGGCATCGAAGGCTTCGAGGCCTTGTATTTATCCAATGACGTCGGCCTGAGAAAGGATTCGGGCCAATTGTACGAGCATGTGTTTGCCCGGTACGGCATCAAACCCTCCGAATTTCTGATGGTGGGAGACAACGAGCGTTCCGACTTCCAGATTCCCTGCGATCTGGGAGCCCGTTCTCTTTATATGCTGAAGCCGGTGGAAATTGCCCGCAGCCTGCCGCGATTCGGCGGCCTGATCCGGAAATACGAGAAATCCGACCTGGACGCCGAAGCGACTCTGGGGCTGGTGGTGCGAAAGAATTTCGCAGGCATCGCCCATCCCGGCTTTGATCCGCACTCACTGGTCGATCCGGCGCCTTTCAATCTGGGTTATTCCCTGGTCGGCCCATTGCTCGCCGGCTTCGCGCAATGGCTGGTCCGGACGTCCCGCAAGGACGGCATGCAAAAGCTGTATTTCCTGTCGCGCGAAGGAAAGCTCATCAAGCAGGTCTACGATTTCTGGACGCAAGGGTTGGCCGACGCGGCGCCTTCCGACTATCTGGTGCTGTCCAGAAGAGCGGTCAGCGTGCCCGCCTGTACCGGCCTCGACGACATTCTGGAGATTGCGAAAACCAATTATTGCGCCAATACGATAGAAAACTTTCTGCTGGAGCGTTATGGCCTGAATCTGGAAGACCGGCGCTGGAAAGAAATTACCCGGGCCACCGGCTGGAAGAGATCGGATACCGTCGAGGTCGCGCATAAAAAGATTGCTTCTCTCGCTCCGCTGCTGGAAGCATTAACCCCGGAAATTCTGGAAAATGCACAATCGGAACACGCCGGCCTTCTGGCCTATCTGGCCGCCGGCGGACTAAACAATAAAGGCCGATACGCCGTGGTCGACGTCGGTTACGGCGGCACGATCCAAAAATATCTGAACCGGATTCTGGACGGAAACATCCACGGGTACTACATGATGACCGATGAAAGGATCGGCGACGTGGTTCGGGAGTACGACATCGTAACCCGCGGTTGTTTTCTGGAACAAATCAACTTGAACCAGCCTCTTCCCAAACTGTACCAATACAGTTTCGATCTGGAGAAATTTTTAAGCGCCGACGAACCGCAGATCATCCGCTATGAAGCGGACGAAAACGGCCATGCCGCCGCGGTATTCAGAACGCTGTCGGACGACGAGCGCGGATCTTGTGAATTTCGGAAATTGCTGACGGAAGGAGTGATGAGCTATGTGAGCGATGCCCGCAATCTCCGGGAGACGATGATTCCGGATTTCGTTCCGTCCCTGGCCGTGGCGAAGTCTCTGTACGAGTCGTTCGTTTCCCGCCATTCGGAGAATGAAAAAGCCTCATTGGCCGCCGTTACCCTGGACGACTATTACTATGGCCGCGGTCTGGTTTCATAATGGCGACCATTTTTTTACGATGATCCCGGCACTCGAAAAGACGGCAAAAGATCCGGCAACTGAAGCGGTTTTACGATGCTGAGCAAAGGGCTGAACGCCTTGCGTTACGCCCAACAGAACGGCTGGCCGGCTTTGGCCCGGCTGATCAAGGACCGTCTGTTTCCGGCACACACGTTTACGGGAGAACATCATCTCAAAGCCGATCGGGAAACGATCCTGATCGTAAGCCATGAAGCCTCGAGATCCGGCGCACCGGTGCTGGCTTACAATCTGGTCTGGGCGCTTGTTGGACAGTACAACGTGGTGGCGCTGCTGATGGGCCCCGGCCCGCTTTCGCCGGCGTTCCGGGATGCCGGCGCCGTCGTGATGTCGGCGCCGGACTTAAAGCACAGACCCGAACGGGTGTATCGCACCGTAGACCGGCTGTGCCGGCGTTTCCGCTTCAAGTTCGCCCTGGTCAATAGCCTGGAATCCCGCGCCGCGCTCCCGGCCTTGTACGACCGGGACGTCCCTTCGATCTGCCTGGTTCATGAATTCGCCTCGTGCTACACCCGCCCGCGCGAGGTGATCGGCGAAGCCTGTTTCTGGTCCGACGAAATGATTTTCTCGGCACGGGCCACTCTGGAAGATGCGCTGGCCGCTTACCCCGAACTGCACAACCGCCATTGCCACATCCTGCCCCAGGGCCGGTGCCTGCCTCCGGTGGAAGAAATCGATGAAGCGCGGCTTCAGACGGAGCAGGACCGCATCCGCCGCTTGATGCGTTCCGGCAATTCGGCGGAAGACGTGATTGTACTTGGCGCGGGATACGTCAATTTCCGCAAGGGCGTGGACCTCTTTCTCGACTGCGCCGCACGCGTCATCCGTGCGCCGTCGCGCCGCACTTGCCGTTTCGTCTGGATCGGAAAGGGCTTCGAGCCGGACAAAGACCCCGAATATTCGGTCTTTCTGGCCGACCGGATCCGGCGGGACGGACTTCAGGAGCATGTTTTATTCATTGACGAAACGAGCGCCATCGAAACCGCGTATCAGGAAGCCGATCTTTTGCTGCTGCCGTCACGGCTGGATCCGTTGCCGAACGTCGCGATCGATGCGATGGCTCACGGCGTGCCGGTACTCTGCTTCGACAAGACCACCGGCATCGCCGATTTTCTGAACGGCAGCGGTCTTGGCAGCCTGTGCGTTGCGGATTATCTCGACTCGGCCGACATGGCCGCAAAGATTCTGGCCTTGGCGGATTCCAGGACCTTGCGCCGGCAGACGGCGGACCGGTGCCGCCAAGCCGCGGCAGATTTTTTCGATATGAGGAACTATGTCGTCCGTCTTCAGGCACTGGGGGAAGACGCGTCCGAGCGAGCGCGGCAGGAGCGGGCCGACGCCCGGATCATCCTCGAATCCGGCCTGTTCCGAAGCGATTTTGCCTGTCCTCCGCAATGGCAGGAGGCCACGGCCGAAAAGAAAATCCGCCGGTATGTCCGCACCTGGGCCAGCGGCATGGTCCGCAGAAAACCCCTGCCGGGCTTTCATCCCGGCATTTACCTGGAGCAACACGGACTGGCCGTCCCGAATGCCAACCCTTTCGCGGACTATTTGCGGGCGGGAGAACCCGAAGGCCCCTGGCGCTATCCGGTGATCGGGCCGCCCAAAACAAACGGCAGGAATCTACCCTCCGGTCACCGCGTGGCTCTGCACGTGCATGTTTTTTATCCGGAACTGCTCGCCGACATCATGACCCGGCTTTCGCGCAACCGGATACGCCCCGACCTGTTCGTGAGCATTGCCGACGAGCAAATCCGGCCATCGGTGATGAGCGATTTAAAAGACTATTCCGGCACGATAGCCGATATCCGGCTGGTCCCGAACCGGGGCCGGGATATCGGTCCGTTATTTACGGCCTTTGGCCGGGACATCGCCGACCATTACGACTTTGTCGGCCATCTCCATACCAAAAAAAGCGCCGACGTCGAGGAAGCCGCCATAGGCCGGTCGTGGCAGCGGTTCCTGCTGGAAAATCTGCTTGGGGGCGAATTATCCGGCGCCATGGCCGACCGTATTCTGGCCGAAATGAAGGGCGATGCGACACTCGGCATGGTCTTCCCGGACGATCCCAATACGGTCGGCTGGAGCGCGAACCGGAGCGTTGCCGAGCAGCTTGCTGAACGGATGGGGCTTCGAAATTTACCCGAACAGTTTAATTTTCCCGTAGGAGCGATGTTTTGGGCCAGGACTTCGGCCCTGACGCCCTTGCTGAATTTAAAGCTGGACTGGGAAGATTACCCGGAAGAACCCCTGCCGTACGATGGTACGATGCTGCATGCACTCGAAAGACTGCTTTCGTTGAGTCTGCCGCTGGAAAATTTACGCTGGGCGGCAACCCATGTAGAGGGACTGAGCCGCTGAAAATACCCGACGTTCGGCTCCGGACCACAAATTAAACCCCAAAGCCGAATTGTCGCTGGGCACATCCTACGCCCCATCGATACATTCTACATCCGTTTGAATCGCACCCGGAAGCTTTCCTTTGAATTCATTACTTTACAAATACTGGTATAATCCACCGGCTTGCAATCGTTGTTTTTCTATTCCCATGCATATCGAATATCGGGCCTGCGTGGCTCATACGCCGCTTGCTTCATCCTTTTGCTGAAACAAGAGCCGTCTTATCATCCTTTGGCCGATCATTTTTCCTGATACCTAATGAAAAATTTCAAATTCCTGGTGCTTGGCGCCGGACCGAGCGGATTGACCGTCGCTCATGCCCTGATCGACGCCGGCTGTTCTCCTACCGAGATCGCCGTCCTCGAACAGCACGAGGTCGCCGGCGGCTTGTGCCGTTCCGAAACCGTGGACGGCGCGCCGCTCGACGTCGGAGGCGGCCACTTTCTGGACGTCAAACGCAAGGAAGTTCTGGATTTCGTGTTCCGCTTCATGCCGCAGGAAGAATGGAACCTGTTCGAGCGCGTGTCGAAGATTCGCATTCGCGGCATGGAAATCGATCATCCGCTGGAAGCCAACCTTTGGCAGCTTCCGGTCGAGACCCAGGCCGATTTTCTCGAATCCATCGCCGAGGCCGGGTGCGTGCGGGGCGAGCCCATGCCCGAATCGTTCGCCGAATGGATCCGATGGAAGCTGGGCGAACGCATCGCCGAGGAATACATGCTGCCCTACAACCGCAAGATCTGGTCGATGGATCCCGATCGGCTCGGCACGTACTGGCTGTACAAGCTTCCCGACGTCTCGTTCCGGGAAACGCTGTTAAGCTGCCTGGAAGGAAAGCCGATGGGCGCCCTGCCCGCGCACGGCACGTTTTTGTACCCGAAAAAATTCGGCTACGGCGAGGTATGGCGGCGCATGGGCGAAGCATTGGGCGACTCGCTCGTGGCGAACTGCAAGGTTGAACACATCGATTTGTCTACCCGCACCGTCAACGGGCAGTGGCGGGCGAAGACGATCATCTCCACGATTCCGTGGACTTTGTGGCCGGGATGCTGCGATTTACCCAACGACATTCTGGAAGCCGTCGCCGTCTTGAAAAACGCGCCCATCGACGTCGACTACCACCCCGAAACGCTGGACAGCCGGGCCCACTGGATCTACGAACCGAACGAGTCGATCGCCCATCACCGCTTGCTGCTGCGCGCCAATTTTGCCATGGGATCGCGAGGCTACTGGACCGAGACCAATGCCGCCCGCTCCCCCAAAAGCGAAAGCACGCGTTTCCATAACGAATTCGCCTATCCCGTCAATACGCTCGGCAAGCCGGAAGCCGTCCGGAAAATTCTGGCCTGGGCGCGCGGCCACGGCATTCTCGGGCTCGGGCGCTGGGGCCGGTGGGAGCACATGAATTCCGACGTCGCGGTCGCCGAAGCATTGCAGATGGCCGCCGAATTAAACATAGAGGTTGCATGAAAATTTCGCTTTGCCTGATCGTATGGAACGAGCTTCAAGGGTGTCAAACAGATGTGCCGACGCTTCCTCGAGAGGAATTCGATGAAATCTTTGCCGTGGACGGCGGCAGTACCGACGGCACCGTGGCGTATCTGGAAAGCTGCGGCATTCCGGTGTACCGCCAGCCCAAACGCGGTCTGAACGCGGCCTACGTGCACGCCGACCGCATGGCGGCCGGCGATGCCGTGGTCGTGTTTTTTCCCAAAGGCACCCTGCCCACCGGCGACTTGCGCAAGTTTCGCCCGCTTTTCGAGCAAGGCTGCGAACTGGTGATCGCAAGCCGGCAAATCAAAGGCTCTCGAAACGAAGAAGACGCTCATTTCTGGCGCCCGCGCAAATGGGCCGTCAAAGGGCTGGCTGCCCTGGCCGGCCTGGTCTGGCGCCGCGAGGGAGCCTGGGTCTGGGACGTATTGCACGGCGTCAAAGGCTGGAAACGTTCGGCCTTCGAACGCATGAACATCCTGGAAACCGGCTTGTCGATCGACGTCGAAATGGTGATCCGTTCCTACAAGCTGCGCATTCCGCGCGTCGAGTTTCCGACCCGGGAAACCGCCAGGGACTACGGAGAGAGTCATTTCAAGATATGGCCGACGGGCAAACGGCTGCTGGCTTATCTTTGGTACGAGCTGAGACGACATGACTGAGCAAGTAATAACGGTCAAACCTCAAGGCCGGCTGCGCCGAACCGTGTCTTCCCTCTGGTTCAAATTGGCGATCGCCGCCGGCGTGATCGGTCTATTGATTTATTACAATCGCATCGATTTCAACGTACTGGCGTCGCTCAGGCACACCTGGCCCTGGCTGCTGGCCGCGTTCCTGCTGTCGCTGCCGCCTTTCCTGATCGTCTCTTTCCGTTTCAGGATCCTCCTCGCCAGCCAGGGCATCGACGTGCCGTTCCGTCAGGCTCTGCGCTGGACCATGGTCGGTTCCTTCTTCGACCTGGGCATGCCGAGTTCGAACGGCGGCGACGTGGTCAAGGCGGGCTACGTGGTCGAACACGTCGGCGCGGGGCTCAGGACCCGCGCGGTGATGGCGGTGGCGTTCGACCGGATCATCGGCTTGCTCGGGCTGTTTTTGCTGGCCAGCCTGGCCTGCCTTCTCGGCTGGGAGATGTTAAGCGATCTGCCGGCGCGGCATGTGGTGGCGGGCCTGTCGCTGGCCGCCGGAATCGGGCCGCTGATTGCTTTTCCCGTTCTAGGATCGCGACGGCTTTATCACAACCCGACCTTGAACCGCTGGTTGGAGTCGCATACGTGGGGGCTGCGCTTGCGGCAGATGATCGGCTCGTTCAATTCTCTGCGGGAAAACGCCGGCGTACTGTTCGCCGCCCTGGGCTTGTCCATGCTCAACCACGTCTTCTGGTGCACGGCGCTCCTGTTCATTACCTTCGCGGTCGGCAACGAGGTTTCGCCTCTGAAAGGATTCATCGTGTTTCCGCTGGCGATCTTCGGCGGAATTTTCGGCGTGGCCGGCGGCTTCGGCATCGGCACAGCGGCCTTCGATTTTCTGCTCTCCCATCTGTTGATGGTGCAAAACGGCGCGCTGATCGGGCTGCTGTTTCAAACGATCGGCGCCCTGTCGCGGCTGATGGGCCTGCCCTTCTATCTGGCGTCGATGCAGCGCCGCGGCCGCAGGCCTGCCGAAGCCGCGCAAAATACGAATTGACGACGACCGGAAGAACGAGACGTTAACCCGACAAGACGCCGCTCGTTTCCGAATATCGATAAGGTTGGGCAACGTATTGACAATCTGTTATAGTACTTTCGGGTTTACGGCATTGGTTTGAATTTTGCAATTATTGCCTTGGCAGCCAATAAATTGCACAACCTTATCAATGAGATACTGATACGGGCCGCTATCGGCGGACAGGAAACAAAACTCCATTATGCCTTTATCGTAAGCAATCAAAAATATCCGTAAATCGTCGTCTATAAAACGCGGCAGCCTCATAAGGCATGTAATTGATAATCTCAACCGTACCGCCCACTTAATATCCCTGTTAATTTTTCCTTCTGGCTGTTTCGCTATTCAGAAATAGGTTAAACATGAATAGTAAGGACTTCTTATTTTGAACTTGTATCCTCTTGTAGTTGATCTCGACGGCACACTGATTCACACAGACATGCTCCACGAATCGGCATTAAGAGTTCTGCGCGATAGCCCGCTTTATACATTGCATATCCCTTATTGGTTGTCACGGGGTAAGGCTGCACTTAAGCAGAATTTAGCCAACCGTTCCGATTTTGACCCAAGCAGCCTCCCTTACAACAAGGAGTTACTGGAATGGTTAAGGCAACAAAAGGCTTTAGGCCGGAAACTGGTCTTATGCACCGCTTCCGACCTTTCCATAGCCACCGCCATATCGGAACACCTGGGCGTTTTTGATGAAGTGATGGCAAGTGACGGCGTCAGGAACTTGGCGGGAAAACACAAGGCGGAGTTGCTCGTGCAGTGTTTCGGTCATGCCGGTTTCGATTATGCCGGAAACTCCAATGCCGACCTGGCGGTCTGGCAACAAGCTCATAAAGCAGTAGTCGTCAATGCTTCTGACGCCTTGATCAAAAAAGCAAGCGCTTATTGCGAAGTAGAGCGGGTATTTCCTTCCCCCGCTTTAGAATTCAAGGTTTGGCGCCGCGTGTTCCGGGTGCACCAATGGCTGAAGAACTTGCTGTTATTCGTGCCCATCCTGGCGGCTCACCAATTGACCAACCCCGATATCTGGCTGGAGCTCATTCTGGCTTTTTTTTCATTCAGCCTGTGCGCTTCCTCGGTTTACATCGCCAACGATCTGCTGGATCTGGAAAGCGACCGGCAACATCCTCGCAAATGCAAACGGCCTTTTGCCTCCGGTCTGGTTCCGGCCTGGATGGGCGTGGTTCTGGCTCCCGTACTGCTGTTCAGCAGCCTGGCATTAGCCCGGCATGTAGGAGAGGCCTTCTTTTCCTGGTTGCTGTTTTATTTTGCCTTGACCTGCGCTTATTCCTGGATGCTTAAGCGCGTGATGCTGATAGACTGCCTGACGTTGGCCATGCTTTATACCTTGCGCATCGTTGCGGGCGCCGCCGCTGTTGAAATGAGTCTGTCTTTCTGGCTGCTGGCGTTTTCCGTCTTTTTATTTTTGTCCTTGGCTTTTGTCAAACGGTATGCCGAATTGGAGGTGCAACTGCTGCACGGAAAGCAAAAAGCTCACGGTCGCGGTTATTACACTTCGGATGCCTCTTTGCTGCAAACGATGGGCATCACGTCGGGCTATGCCGCCGTTCTGGTGCTGGCGCTTTATCTTAACAGCGACGCCATATTGAAGCTCTATCGTACCCCCGAATGGGTATGGGGAGCGGTACCCATTATGCTGTTCTGGGTCAGTTGGATGTGGATGCAGGCTCATCGGGGCAAAATGCATGACGACCCTTTGGTCTTCGCCGTTAAAGACAAAGCCAGCCTGCTGTCGGGCGTGGCTTTTTCCATCGTTCTGGCTATCGGTACCCTGGGATGGCCATGGTAAAAGTTTCATCCTGGGGAAGACTGGACCATTGCGAACATGAAGTTCGAGTACTGACCGATCGGTATCAAGTCATCAATCAGCTAAAAAACAAACGCCCCGGTCTGGCTTACGGCATGGGACGCAGTTATGGCGACGCTTGTCTCAATCCGGGCGGCGCATTATGGAACACGACTGGCCTGGACCGGTTTATCGGCTTCAACGAGAACACGGGCAGACTGGTCTGTGAATCCGGCCTGCTCTTGCGCGATATTCAACGCCTGGTTGTTCCGAGAGGCTGGATTCTTCCCGTTACCCCCGGAACCCAGTTGATAACGGTGGGCGGAGCCATTGCCAACGACGTGCATGGAAAGAATCATCACGCATTCGGCTCCTTCGGCGATCATGTGCGGAGGATCAAACTGGCGCGCACGGACACGACGTGCATTGAGTGCGGACCTGACCGGAAACCCGACTGGTTTGCCGCCACCGTGGGCGGTCTCGGTCTTACCGGCCTCATTACCGAAGCCGAAATTCAACTGCGCCGGATAGCCGGCCCATGGCTTGACGCCGAGACCCTGCCCTATACCGATCTGGACGAGTTTTTCCATTTGTGCGACGATTCGGAAAGCGGCTGGGAACATACCGTTTCCTGGATCGACTGTATTCATAAAGGTGAAGGACGCGGGCTTTTCATGCGGGCCAAGCCGGCGAACGAACCCTCCCGTCCGGAGCCGTCACCCCGCAAACTGACGATTCCGTTCGTCCCCCCCGTATCTCTGGTTAACGGCCTTTCGCTTAGAGCGTTCAATACGGCCTACTTCAACGCCAAAAAGCAGCAATCAGGCAGAAGCATCGTCCATTATGAGCCTTTCTTCTATCCGCTCGACAATCTGCTGGAATGGAACCGGATGTATGGCCCTAAAGGCTTCTATCAGTACCAGAGTGTGGTGCCGCGTGAAGTTGGACGTGATGCCGTGCAGGCCATGCTGAATGAAATTGCCGGCGCCGGTGAAGGATCCTTCCTGACCGTATTGAAAACCTTCGGCAATCGTCAGCCCCTCGGCATGATGAGTTTTCCGCAGCCGGGCGTCACTCTGGCTCTGGATTTTCCCAACCGGGGAGAGCGGACGCTTAAGCTCTTCGATCGGCTGGATGCGATTGTCCGCGAAGCCGGCGGGCGAATTTATCCGGCCAAAGACGCTCGCATGCCTCGGGATCTATTCGAATCGGGCTACCCTCGCCTCTCAGAATTTCTGCCATATCGCGATCCCGGCATCAGCTCGGCGCTGTCCCGAAGACTCATAGGAAATTAATACCATGTCCCGTCCCCATAAAAGAATCGTCATCATCGGCGCAACCTCGGCAATTGCAGAACACTGTGCCCGTTTATGGGCCCACAATGCCGCGGTGGATCTGACCCTGGTCGGCCGTGACCCGGACAAAACGGAGCGAGTCGCCGCTGACCTTCGGGTTCGCAGCCCACAATCCGCCATACGCGTTCTCGCAGCCAATTTCACCGATCCCGTCGCCATCCGCCAACTGGTGAATGAGATCACCGCCGAAGGACCCGTTCATACCGTGCTGATTGCCCACGGTTCGCTGCCGGACCAGGCCGCATGCCAACAGGACTTGACTGCATGCCAGGAAGCGCTGATTATTAATGCCATCTCTCCGGTACTGTTTGCAGAGGCGTTTGCCGGCTCCATGGAAAAGAACAATCGAGGAACGCTGGCAATTATCGGGTCGGTGGCCGGAGACAGAGGACGCAAGTCGAATTACGTCTATGGCGCCGCGAAGGGATTGGTGACGCGTTATGCACAGGGACTTCAACATCGTCTGGCAAATACCGACGTAAAAGTCGTTCTGATCAAGCCCGGACCGACCGATACGCCGATGACCGCACACATTAAAGAACAAGGCGGTGATCTCGCCAGTGTAGAAGCGGTGGCTCAGTCCATCGTTCAGGGAATCGATCAGGGAAAGCCTGTTATCTATGTACCGGCCAAATGGCTATTGATCATGATGATCATTCGGCACTTGCCTCGTTTTATTTTTAATAAAATGGATATATGAACAAGACATCAACGGTATTAAAAGAAAAAAATTTAATACTGGCCTTTGCAGGTTTTGCCCTATGGATGGTTGGGCTGACCGTCGTCGGCGCCGTTCGTACCTACTCGCCCGTACCGTTTTGGGATATGTGGGACGGCACCCTCGGATTTTTTATGCGCTTGGACGGGGAGAATAATGAATGGTGGATGCAGCATAATGAACACCGCATTCTTCTGGCTCGTTTGTTGTTCTGGGCCGATTTTAAATTCTTTGATGGCGCCAACTGGTTTTTAACAGCTTTCAATTATTTTTTGATCGGCGGAAGCGCGTGGGTGTTTTATCGAATACTTCGCGCAGCAGCCGCCACGGAAAAACCGGCCACGGAAGAAGTTTTGCTGGGGCTTTTCCTGACCGCCTGGCTGTTCCTGTGGACGCAAAAGGAAAACATGACGTGGGGTTTCCAGAGCCAGTTCATCCTGGCTCAACTGTTGCCGCTGTGCGGTTTGTACTGGCTCTACAAGTCGCTCGCCGGAATTCATGCAAAGCGCCATTTTCTTACTGCATGCGTCTTTGGTTTGGCTTCTGCAGGCACCATGGCCAACGGCGTTCTTGCTTTACCCTTAATGACATGCTACGCGCTTGTCGCGAGGCAAAACCGGCTGCGCACCGGCATATTGCTCAGTCTTTCCGCCGCCATGCTTTTCCTGTATTTTCACGACTATCGCTCACCGGCTGCACACAGCACCCTATCGCAAGCTTTGAGAGAAAATCCGTTCGGCCTGCTTCAATTCGTGTTGCGCTATCTCGGCGGTCCATTTTATTTTCTTTTCGGAAAAGAAGAACTTGGCAAACTGATGATGAATGGAGCGGCACTGTTTCTGATAGGAAGTTCCGTCGGCTTCACCGTCAAAGCTCTGCGCCGGCCTCAGGAAAACACGCTGACACTGGCACTGCTGTTCTTTATTCTTTACATAGGAGGCAGCGCTCTGGGCACGGCCGGGGGACGCCTGGTTTTCGGGCTCGATCATGCCTTTGCCAGCCGCTATACCACGCCTCCTTTAATGGCATGGGCCGCTTTACTGGTTCTGTACTCACCCTCTGTGCTGGCCGCTTTAAAAACGAAGAGCGCAACAGTTCTACTCGCGTTGGCAATGCTTGCATTGCCCATGGCCATTTTCCAGACGGAAGCAATGCAACCGGACTATGCGAAAGTGTTCCAACGAAAAATAGCTGCCCTCGCGCTTGATCTTCAAGCGAGGGATGAAAAACAGATTAAAACTGTTTATCCGGATCCTCGGCGAGCTTTGGTAATAGCCAAAGAGGCTTCCGTTCGAAATCTTTCCATCTTCGGCGACTATCCTTCCCGTGATATGAGAGAACAATGGGGCCTGACAGTGCCACAGCAGACGTTGCCGGCCTGCCAGGGCCATCTGGACGCAGTGGAGGAAATCGATGGGGAGGGCCGTCTTATCCATGTCTATGGATGGATGTTTAACGTCGCCGGTAAAAACTATCCCGACGTCATTCGCTTCCTGGGAAGCCAGGGAAAGGTCGTAGGCTATGGGCTCACGGGTCAACCCAGGCCCGATCTCGCCAAGGCCATCGATAAAAAAGCGTTCCGTGCCGGCTTCCAAGGCTATCTGCTGGCGAATCAGAGAGGCAAGATGCTCACTCTGCTGGGAGAAAATCCTGCCTGCCAACTGCAGGTAAAAGTTCCGGCGCCTATCATATCCCTTACTTCGGCTGCCGGAAAGATCACTGCATCGCTTTTCTTCACCGAACAGTCAGTGAAGAACGCCACTCTTGACGGATCAACCGTTCTGCCCGGAAATCAGTGGATAGGTTCCGATTACTACAGGTCAATGATCGACGGCCTGCAGGTTTACGGAAGCCATATCGACTCCGATGCGAACATAGGGAGCATTTCATTACGGGTCAAACGCGGGGATCGGCTTTTCTACCGATCGGGCCCGAAAGGGGGACAGCAGGTTCTCGAAATATCCGGCAGTGCCATTCCTCCGATTAAACTCCCCGTTGCCAAAGCATGGGCTCTTCTGGATTTGAACAATGCGCTATTGCCGGAGGGGACTTTTACAGTGAAATTTTCGGACAATGGCGCGGGCTGGGGAGAATGGTCCGCCATAGCCGTTCGGCAAAGCAGTCATTAAACTGGATAGATCATGCAATTAAAACACAAAAAAATAATACTTCCCGGCGGCGCCGGACTGGTCGGCCAAAATCTCGTCGCCCGCCTTAAAGCAAAGGGATACCAAGAGATCGTCGTGCTCGACAAACATCGGAGCAATTTGGCCGTCCTGAACCGGGTTCAGCCCGATATTATCGCAGAATATGCCGATCTGGCTTATCCGGGCGACTGGCAGCGGCATTTTGCAGGGGCTGACGTCGTCGTGATGCTGCAAGCCCAGATCGGCGGCACGGATTATCAGGAGTTCGTCCGCAACAATCTGGAATCGACCCGGCTGATCCTCGACGCCGTCAAAATCAACCAGATACCCTACCTGGTCCATATCAGTTCTTCGGTGGTGGAATCGGTAGCCGACGATTTCTATACCAATACCAAAAAGGAACAGGAACGGATGGTGCTGGAGAGCGGCATCCCCTGCCCTGTATTGCGCCCGACCCTGATGTTCGGCTGGTTCGACCGCAAGCATTTGGGCTGGTTGTCGCGGTTCATGAAAAAAATGCCTATTTTCCCGATCCCCGGAGACGGCCGCTACATGCGCCAGCCGCTGTATGTGGGCGACTTCTGCAACATCATTATCAGTTGCATCGAAAACGGAATCGCCGGCGGCGTTTACAACATCTCGGGCCATGAGAAGGTGGATTACATCGACATCATTCGCGAAATCAAACGTGCGACGGGAGCCCGCGCATTGATCACCAGGATTCCCTATGGATTGTTTTACTCGTTGCTGTGGATCTGGGAGCTGTTCGATAAAAACCCGCCGTTCACAACCCAGCAACTGGCCGCCCTCACTGCCAAGGACGAGTTCGAGGTGATCGACTGGCCCGGTATTTTCGGGGTGCCTTGTACGCCTTTTATCGAAGCCATCAATGAAACCTTTAATGACCCGGCCTATGGCACGGTCATCCTGGAGTTCTGACGATGAAGCAGCGCATTGCCGTGCTGGGAGCGGGACCCATGGGCCTGGCCGTGGCTTTTCAATTGGCGCGCGACGGTCACCAGCCGGTTGTTTTCGAAGCGGATGATCGCATAGGCGGCATGACCGCCTCGTTCGATTTTTCCGGCTTGACCATCGAGCGTTACTATCATTTTCATTGCATCTCCGACGAGGCTTTTTTGAAGGTGCTGGACGAATTGGCGATAGCCGACAAAATGCGCTGGACCGAAACGAAAATGGGTTACTGGTATCAGGGACAATTGCAGCCCTGGGGCAACCCCATGGCGTTACTCAAGTTTCAAGGCTTGAGCCTCGCCGCCAAATTCCGTTACGGTCTCCATGCCTTCCTCTCGACCCGACGCAACGACTGGCAACCGCTGGATCAAGTCGAAGCGACGGGCTGGATCAAACGCTGGGTGGGCGAGGAAGCTTACGAAGTCTTGTGGCGCCGGTTATTCGACTACAAGTTTTACGATTTTTCCACGAACCTGTCGGCGGCCTGGATCTGGAGCCGGATACGGCGAATCGGACGTTCGCGCTACAGTCTGTTCCGCGAAAAACTGGGTTATCTGGAAGGCGGTTCGGAAACGCTGCTCCGGGCCCTGCGCGCGGATATTGAAAAGCACGGCGGTGAAATTCGCCTCAACTCTCCGGTCGGCAAAGTCGTCATCGAAGAGGCGAAGGTGCGAGGCATAGAAACGGACGGACGATTCGAAGCCTTCGACAAGGTCATCAGCACCGTCCCTTTGCCTTACGTGCCCAGTTTGATGCCTGATTTACCCTCTTCGATACTGCAAAGTTACCGATCGGTCAACAACATCGCGGTGGTCTGCGTAATCGTAAAACTGCGTCAAGCGGTAACCGAGAACTTCTGGTTGAACACGAACGATCCCGACATGGACATTCCGGGTTTGGTGGAGTACACCAATTTAAGACCCCTGGATCGGCACATTGTTTATGTCCCTTTTTATATGCCGGGGGAACACCCTAAATTTGCCGAGCCGGATCAAATATTCCTCGACAAAGTGCGCCGCTATTTGAAGAAGATCAACCCCCGGTTAAGCGACGAGGACTTCATTGAGCTGCGCGCAAGCCGCTACCGTTATGCTCAGCCCATTTGCGATCCGGGCTATCTCGACAAGCTGCCCCCGGCCGCGCTGCCGGTCGAAGGCCTGTGGGCCGCGGATACTTCTTATTATTATCCGGAAGACAGAGGCATTTCCGAAAGTATCGATTTCGGCAGAAAAATGGCAAGGGAAGCAACGGCGTGATTCGGCAATTTTTTTCGCGGCAATTTCTGATCTTTTTACTGACCGGCGGAACCGCCGCGGCGGTCAATTTCGGCTCCAGAATCGTCTATAGCCACTGGCTGGAGTTTTCCACCGCGGTAATCTGCGCCTACCTTACCGGAATGACCACCGCCTTCGTATTGGCCAAACTGTTTGTATTCCGGGAGAGCCGGCAAGCAGTGCATCGTTCGGCCTTCTTTTTCATTCTGGTGAACTTGGTCGCCGTATCGCAAACCTGGGCCATCAGCATGGGCCTGGCCTATTATCTTCTGCCCCGCTGGGGAATAACCTTGTTCGCAAAGGAAATCGCTCATGCGGTCGGCGTGGCGGTCCCCGTATTTACCAGTTATATCGGTCACAAGCGCTGGTCCTTTCGCTAAAAGCATGGCTAAAATGTTAACCCGCTGTTATTGCCCGTCAGAATACCGGTGAACCGATCGCATCACAAGCGGGCCCAAAAACGCATTGAGAAAATCGGACACGCTCATCAGTCCTGTTGCTTTTGTCTCATTCTTTCTCTGTCTTTTCCGCTTGTAAAATCAATAGATACTTTCCTGCCACTCAAGAAGACGAACCCATTTTTAGAGAGTGGGGTTTACATCGCGGAATTCGAAAAAAATGAAACCCATCATCAATAAAAAAAGGCGATCAGGCTCGGCCATGCTGATCACGGCAGTCGAGCTGATCAAAAATCGATTGTATCCCTGGCTGAAAAAAGGCAGGGCGATCCTTCGCAGATTCAGCAGCAAGAATAAGGACGCCGCCGCGCCTTATACGGTGAAACGGCAGGAAACGGATTCTCCGGACGCGCCTCGGGTTAGCCACGTCATCGCCAATTTCATGACCGGCGGCTCGTCGCGGCTGGTGGTCGACCTGATCGAGCAATTGGGCGGCTACCGGCAAAACGTCATGACCCGCCATATTCCCGATCCGCCGGCCTACGTGAGCCTGGAAATAGAAGAGTACCGCTACCCGGTCGATGAAAAGCCGTTCCTGGAATTTTTTAAGCGCAGCAAAACCGATTTCGTCCACGTTCACTATTGGGAGAACCGCGACGAGCCCTGGTATCACAAAGCCCTCAGGGCAGCGGAAATCCTGGGATTGCCGGTCATCGAAAACATCAATACGCCGGTCGCGCCCTATCTCTCGGATGCGGTGGCCCGCTACGTCTACGTCAGCGACTTCGTCCGGCGTACCTATGGCAAAAACGGCGCCCGGCACGTCACCATCTATCCGGGCTCGGACTTTTCCCTGTTCGACCGGAATGACGGCGAAACCCTGCCGGAAGACTGCGTCGGCATGGTGTACCGGCTTGAGAACGACAAGCTCGGTCCCCAGGCGATCGAACCGTTCATCCGTATCGCCCGGAAACGTCCGATGACGCGCATCCTGATCGTCGGCGGCGGCTCCTTGCTGGCCGTCTTCCGGCAGGCGGTCACGGCAGCCCGGGTAGCCGACCGCTTCGAGTTTACCGGCTATGCCGGCTACGAACAACTGCCCGGACTCTACCGCCGCCTGTCCTTGTTCATCGCGCCGGTCCGGCAGGAAAGTTTCGGCCAGGTCAGCTCCTTCGCGATGAACATGCGCATCCCGGTGATCGGTTACGATGCCGGCGCTTTGAGCGAAATCATCGACGACCCGCAACTGCTGGCGTCGCCGGGCGACGCCGAGGCACTGGCCCGGATTGCGCTGGCCCTTCTGGACGACCCCGAGCTTCGGGAGCGCATCGGCCGCAGGCAGCGCGAACGCGCCCGCCGGCTATTCAGCGTGCAGGCCATGATCAAATCCTACGGCGATCTTTACGCTGAGATCGGCCGCACCCTCGGCAAGGAGAGCGCATGAACATCGCCTTTTTCGTCCATTGTTTCTTTCCCGATCATTTTTACGGCACCGAAACCTATACCCTGGAGCTGGCCCGGCATTACCGAAACTGGGGGCATCAGGTGACCGTCGTATCCGCCGTTTTTCCGGGCGAACCGGCGAAGACCGAACTGATCACGCGATACGAATACCGGGGCGTTCCGGTCATTTGCATCGACAAAAACAGGCTGCCCGATGCTCGGGTCAGGGACACCTACCATCAGCCGGCTCTTCGTCCCGTACTGGAACAAATCCTCGACGGGCTGAAGCCCGACGTCGTCCACGTCACCCATCTGATCAACCATACCGCGGTTTTGCTGGACGTCACCTCTGAGCGCGGCATACCGACGTATGCGACCCTGACCGATTTTTTCGGCTTCTGCCTCAACAACAAGCTGGAAGCGGCCGACGGCGAGCTTTGCCTGGGGCCCTCTCCGTCCCGGATCAATTGCCTGGCGTGCCATTTGCAAGCGATCCGCCGCTATTCTTCCGCCAAGCCCTGGCTTCGGGCTGCCGCGTTTCCGGAGCTCGCGCCCGTCATTGCTCGGCTGGCCCCTTTCGCCGGCAAGTGGCCGGGAGATTTCGGCCAACGCCTGACTCAATTGGTCGGAGACATTGCCGAGCGACCCGATACTCTGACGGAGCTGTACAACCGAACTTATCGAGCCGCCGTGGCGCCCACCCGGTTTCTCGAAAACGCCTACCGGAACAACCGGTTTACAGTCCCCTTGCATACCCTCTGGTTCGGCGTCGACATCGACCGGAGCCCCAAACCCAAGCGCCCCGAAGGCCGCTTGCCGGTGCTCGGATTCATCGGCCAGATCGCCCCGCACAAAGGCGTTGATCTTCTGATCGACGCTTTCCTCCGGCTTCCGCCCGGTTCGGCCGAATTGAGAATTTATGGCCCGGAAAATCTGGACCCCGTTTACATGGCCAGGCTGAGAGCTTCGGCTACAGGCGCGCCCATAAGTTTCCCGGGCACGTTCGCCAAAGAAGCGATGGCCGGCATTTTGGCCGACGTCGATCTTTTGGTCGTTCCGTCGCGCTGGTACGAAAACAGCCCTCTGGTTTTATTGAATGCGCTGGCCACCCACACGCCGGTTCTGATCGCCGACGTGGCGGGAATGACTGAATTCGTCGAAGAAGAAGTCAACGGCCATCATTTCCGGCGCGGCAGCGTCGACGATCTGGAAGCCAGGCTGCGAGCCCTGCTGAAAGAGCCCGACACTCTGGCCCGGCTGTCGGAAACAACCCGCTACGAGCGCACGATCGAAATGATGGCGCGGGAAACTTTTCAAATATATTCTTAATCCCTGTTTCATTTAACAGGAAATATGTGAAAAAATGAGTCTTTGCGAGTTCCATCCATCTTGCGGAAACACCGAATCGACCACCCACCTGCCGCCCAATCATAAACAATAAAGCCGCTCCGAGATGACGATCCAGACTGCCGACACACAACTGAAATGCGTCATTTTCGGAGGCGGCGGTTTTATCGGCTCGCATATCGCCGACCATTTGCTGCGCTCGGGCCATTCGGTCAGGATCTTCGAACGGCCCCGCATTCCCTTGTACCGCTCCTTCGAGGCCCACGAACGGGTGGAATGGATCACCGGCGACCTGCTCAGCAATCACGATCTGAGCGACGCAATTCAGGGAGCCGACGTCGTACTGCACCTGGTCTCCACGACGCTGCCGAAAAACTCCAGCGATGATCCGATCTACGACGTCCAGAGCAATCTGGTCGGCAGTCTGCAGATGCTCAACACGATGGTGACGCATCGGGTCAAAAAAATCGTGTTCATCTCTTCCGGCGGCACGATCTACGGAAACCCGGAGTATTTGCCGATCGACGAACGCCATCCGACCAATCCCAACGTTTCCTACGGCATCACCAAGCTCGCCATCGAAAAATACCTGTTGCTGTACGAGAAAATGCACGGCATTAAAGCGGTGATTCTCCGGGTGGCCAACCCGTTCGGCGAGCGCCAGCGCGTCGAGACCGCCCAGGGCGCCGTCGGCGTTTTCCTGCACCGGGCGCTCAGCGGCCGGCCCATCGAAATCTGGGGCGACGGCAGCGTGGTTCGCGACTATCTGTACGTCAGCGACGTCGCGGAAGCGTTCGTCAAGGCGGTCGAGTACCAAGGCGACAAAAATATTTTCAATATCAGCTCGGGCAAAGGCACCAGCCTGAACGAGTTGCTGGACCTTCTGGAAAACCTGCTCGCCCGGCCGATTCAACGCCGCTATCTGCCGGGCCGCAGTTTCGACGTGCCGGTCAGCATTCTGAGCAACGCCCTGGCCCGGCAGGAACTGGGCTGGCAGCCGGCCGTGCCGCTGCACGACGGCATCGTCAGGACCCTGGCCTGGATGGAGAACGAAATAGCCGAAGGCCGGCGGAGCTGAATTTAAAGATGCGGATTTTGTTGACGGTTCATCAGTTCTTCCCGGCGTACGGCTCCGGAACCGAAGTGCTCACCCATTCGGTCGCGAAGGAGCTGCAACGCCGCGGCCACGAGGTGCGGATTCTTGCGGCTCATCCCGATCCGGCCGAACTGGCCGACGAGGAGCGGTTCGACGACTATCTTTTCGACGATATTCCGGTCTACCGTTTCCGTCATGCCTATCGGCCGATGGGCGGACAAAGCTCGCTGCTGGCGCTGAGTTACGACAACCGTCTGGCGGCCAGGGGCTTCGGGCGGATTCTCGGGCGATTCAAGCCGGACCTCGTGCATTTTTTCCATTTCAACCGGCTGGGCACGGGCCTGATCGAAGAAGCGGCAAATGCCGGCATTCCCGCCTATTTCACGCCGACCGATTTCTGGACCGTCTGCAAAACGGCGCAGATGGTCCTTCCGAACGGCCAAGCCTGCCCTGGACCTAGCCGCTACGCCGGCAACTGCATCAAGCATCTGGCGCTGCAACAGACCGGCGGAATGCTGGCCGCGGCCGTCGACCGGATTCCCGATACATGCATGGAGGGAATAGGCTATCTCGCCGGAAAAGGATGTCTGCCGAAAGGCGGCTACGGACGGGAACTGGCCGCCCTGAGCCTGCGCCTGGAAACCAACGTCGGAAGACTCAACCGTCTGCGGGCGCTGGTGGCGCCCAACCGGCTGATGAAGGACCTGCTGATCCGCTACGGCGTGCGGCCGGAGCTGATCGTCGAATCCGCCTACGGCATCGCCGACCGGCAGGGGATTTCGAGACCGGCCCGGAAAGCGCCGAGGCGGCCTTTCCGGATCGGCTATATCGGCACGCTGATCCCGCACAAAGGCTGTCACGTTCTATTGAAAGCCTTCCATGCGCTGCCGGAAGGGCAGGCCGTGCTCAGAATTTACGGCGATACCGGGCAGTTTGCCGATTATACGGCCGAGCTGAAGGCCATCGCGGGCGGCCGCCGCGACATCGAATTTCTCGGCACCTTTCCCAACTCGGCCGTCGCCGAAGTCATGGCCGAGCTCGACGCGCTGGTCGTGCCTTCGCTGTGGCACGAAAATACGCCGCTGGTGGTGTACTCGGCCCAGGCGTCCGCCTGCCCGGTCGTCGCTTCCGATTGTCCGGGCATCGCCGGCTACATCGAAGACGGCAAAAACGGCCTGCTCTTTGCGGCAGGCGATGCCGAAGCCCTGGCTTTGCGGCTGCGTCGTCTGATCGACGAACCCGGACTGACCGTCGCGTTGAGCGCCCAGGCCAAACCGCCCAAATCGACAGCGGTTTACGTGGACGAGCTCTTGGCCGTCTGGGGACGCTCTTGAAGCCATCCGGGCAAGCTCACTCCGCTCCGGGCGTTACCGTTGTAATCGTCAACTGGAACAGCGGCGATCTGCTGAAACGGTGTCTGAGCGCTCTGGCCCGGCAAACGGTGCCGCCCGACAAAATTCTGGTCGTCGACAACGGCAGCCGCGACGGCTCGGCCGAAGGCGCCGGGCAATGGCCGAACGTCGAGCTGCGCGAAATGGGACGCAACCTCGGCTTTGCCGGCGGCAATAACGAGGCGTTCAAGGACTGCGCCACGGACTTTGTCGCCTTGCTGAACCCCGACGCCTTGCCGGAGCCCGACTGGCTCGAAAAACTGCTCGCCGCCGCCCGTCTCCACCCGGAGTTTGCCGCTTTCGGCTCCCGGCAGATGGCGGCGGACTCTTTCGACGTTCTGGACGGCACCGGCGACGTCTATCATCTCAGCGGCAAAGTCTGGCGGCGGGGCAAAGGGCAGCCTTACCGGAAACAGGACGAGTTGCCGTGCGAAATTTTTTCCCCGTGCGCCTGCGCGGCCTTATACCGGCGCGAAGCGCTGCTGTCCGTCGGCGGCTTCGACGGCGACTTTTTCTGCTACGTCGAAGACGTCGATCTGGGCTTCCGCCTGCGTCTTGCCGGTTACAAGGCGCTCTACGTGCCCGACGCCGTCGTGCATCACGTCGGCTCGGCGACCACCGGCGGACAGCACAGCGATTTTTCGGTGTATCACGGTCACCGCAATCTGGTCTGGACCTTCGTCAAAAACATGCCCGGCCTGCTGTTCTGGGGGTTGCTGCCGTTGCATATGTTGCTCAACCTCGTCTCGGTGGCCTATTTTGCCTTGCGCGGACGGGGACGGGTGATGCTGAAAGCCAAACGCGACGCGCTTAAAGGGTTGCCCCACATGCTGCAAAAACGGCGCGCGATTCAGCGGGTCCGGAAAGCGTCGACCCTGGGCATCTGGCAGGCACTGGATAAAAGCTGGCCGCCTTTCCGCTGATCCGGTTTAATCGTGAAACGGCGTCAGGCGATCCCTCAAGTAATCGATGCCGCAAATTAGGCCCGCCGCCAGCCGGTCCATGACCGGTCTTATAAAATTCACGGCCGGAGAGATCAGCCGAATGCCGAGCAGTACGCCCAGGATCACGGCGAACGTCAGCGGTTCGGAAACGTCTTTCTTGACCAGCCACCAGTAATGCACAACGCCGCCGGCGGCAATCGGATACACCAGGCGGTGCAACCATTTCCAGCGTTTGCCGCCCAGCCTGCGGATCATGCGATCGGTCGAAGTCACGGCCAGAGGCATCATCAACACGAAAGACGAAAAACCGACGGTGATGTAGGGTCGCTTGACAATATCGGCAAGGATTGCCGGGAAGTCGAAAAACTGGTCCAGTGCGAGATAAGTCAAAAAATGCAGGCTGCCGTAAAAAAAAGCGAAAAGACCCACCATGCGCCGCATCCGCACCGGCCAGTTCCAGCCCGAAAGCTTCCTCAGCGGCGTCACGGCGAGCGTGATCATAAGAAACGCCAGCGTCCAGTAACCGGTCGAGCGGGTGATCTTTTCGATCGGGTTGGCGCCGAGACCGTCCAGACAGGCGCCCGCGACCAGATTGGCCAGAGGCGCCAGCGCCAGAATGAACAGCCCGGTCTTCAGGCGGGCCATCGTTTTATTGTTCGGTGATTTGTGAGTCATAACATTAAAAATTTTTAATCAGATCCATGCCGGCGTAAAGATGCGCCACCTGCTCGGCATAGCCGTTGAAAGGCAACGTGTTCCGTTTGAAAAATTCGCCGATGCGCCGCTCCTTGGCCTGGCTCCAGCGCCGATGGGGGACGTCGGGATTGACGTTGGAATAAAACCCGTATTCGTCGGGACCGGCCTCGGTCCAACTGGAAATCGGCTGCATTTCGACGAAACGGATTTTGACGATCGACTTGGCGCTTTTGAAGCCGTATTTCCAGGGCACCACGATGCGCACGGGAGCCCCGTTCTGGTTGGGCAGGACTTCGCCGTAAAGGCCGACGGTCAATAGAGTCAACGGATGCATCGCTTCATCGATGCGCAGTCCTTCCCGGTAAGGCCAGTTCAGTACGGACGAGCGTTGCCCGGGCATTTGCTCCGGGTCGTGCAGACTGATGAATTCGACGAATTTGGCGTTGCCGGTCGGTTCGACCTGTTTGATCAGCTCGGCCAGCGGAAACCCGATCCAGGGTATCACCATGGACCAGCCTTCGACGCAGCGCATCCGGTAAATCCTTTCTTCCAGGGGCGCCATCTTGAGAATCCGTTCGATGTCGAATACGGCGGGTTTGTGTACTTCGCCTTCAACGGCCACCGTCCACGGCCTGGTTTTCAGACGGCCCGCGTTTGCCGCGGGATCTTCTTTGCCGGTGCCGAATTCATAGAAATTATTGTATTGGGTGACCTTATCGTAGGGAGTCGACTCTTCCGATCCGGCATAATTCGAGGATTGGGCCACCGCCAGTTTTTCTCCCGCCAGAAGCCCCGAAGGCCAGATTGCCGCGGCCGTAACGCCGGCCGACCATTGAAGAAATCTGCGCCTGGAACAGTACAACTCGCGCGGCGTAATCTCAGCCGATTTTATTTTTGTTTGAGCAGGATGGATCATGGCTTCAATCTCCTTGAGGGTTTATGTTACTAAGTCTCTCCAGGTGCCTTTCCAGTTCCACAAGTTTCCGGCAAGTCCGGACGATCACCTCGCCGTCCGTTTCTGCGCGTTTTTCCGAACAAGCCGTCTGACCGTTCCGGCTGATCCATACAAAACCGGCAATCAGGATGGCTTCAATGGAAAGCATGATGCCCGGCAGGCTGTAAGGATATTCGTCGAAACGGTTAATCGGACTGGACAGCTCCGGATTCTGGACGATCCAGAGTATAAACCAGACCAGAGGCAAAGTAATGAAGTAAGGATTGCCGCAGAATGCGGCGTGCTCGGCATTCTCGCCGCCGCAACACGGACAGACGGCGATGCCGGCGCTCCTTTCGGGAACGCCGTTTCGAGACATGGAAACGGCAGCGTTCATGAAGGCTTTCCTCCGTCAACAAGAGATAATAAGGGATGCGCTTCAGCCCCGGTATCAAAGCCGGCGATGTCGTAACCGTGGCAGCGCATGACCAGATTGGCCAGAAGTCCGGTCCAGCCGGTCTGATGCGATGCGCCGAGGCCCAGACCGTTGTCGCCGTGAAAATATTCGTAGAACAGCAAGTGGCCGCGCCAATGGGGATCGGATTGCCAGGGGCTGTCCGCCGCAAATGCCGGCAGCCGGCCGTCCGCATCGGGCCGGTAGAGCTCGGTCATGCGCCGCGCCAGGCAGTCGACGATCCGGCTCAGGGTCAGCTCTTTTTCGCCAAGATCGGGCGCGGCGACGGTAAAGCCGTCTCCGAGAAACCGGTAAAATTTTTCCAGCGCCAGCATCAACACGTAATTGGTCGGCAGCCAGACCGGCCCGCGCCAGTTGGAATTGCCGCCGAACAGGGCCGAGTTGGACTCGCCCGGCACGTACTCGATCAAAGCCTGTCCGATGCCCGGCAAGACGCCCAGATCGCGGCGTTCGGCGTGGATGCGGCTGACGCTGCGGATGCCGTAAGGCGACAGAAATTCCCGTTCGTCGAACAAACGCCGGATAATAGACGGCAGCATCGTATGATCGACCAGCGACAAGAGATGCTCGCCGCGCTCGTTTTTGTGCGCCGGGCAGGCGCAGATGGCATGGCCGTGAAACACGCCGCCTCCGTGCCGGTCAAGCAAGGCACGAAAGCGCGGCACCTTCCCGAGCAGACGCTCGTCCACGACCTCGCAGGCGAACAACGGAATCAGCCCCACCCACGAGTACACGTGGAGCCGATGATAACGTCCGTCGGGCGCCACCAGCAAGTCCTTGAAGAATCCGTCTTCCGGATCCCAGAGCGAAACCCCGGTGCCGGTATGGCCGCCGATGGTATTGGCGATGTTGAGAAACTGTTCGTAGGTCTGGATCGCCGTATCTTCGTAATCGGGGTCTTCGACCGCCAGCTCCAGCGCCATCACGGTCATGTTCAGCGCGAACATCGCCATCCAGCCGGTGGCATCGGACTGCTTCAGCGCGTAGCCTTCGGGCAAGCGCAAAGAGCGATCGAAGACCGAGATGTTGTCCAGCCCCAGAAAACCGCCTTCGAACACGTTGAGCCCGTCCTTGTCCTTGCTGTTGATCCACCAGGCGTAATTCATCAACAGTTTATGAAAAACCCGCTGCAGAAAATTGCGATCGCCCCGGCAGCGCTGCTGCCGCTCCATGCGGAACACCTGCAGTGCGCCCAGCGCGTGCACCGGCGGATTGACGTCCTCGAACGCCCATTCGTAAGCGGGAATCTGGCCGTTCGGATGGAAGTAGGTTTCCTTCAGAAGCAGCTCGATCTGGTCCTTGGCGAAGTCCGGATCGATCAGCGCGAACGCCATGCAGTGAAAAGCCAGATCCCACGCCGCAAACCAGGGATATTCCCAGGTATCGGGCATCGACAGCACGTCGCCGGCCCGAAGATGCGTCCAGCACCTGTTACGGCCGGACTTGCGGCGGTCCGGAGCCGGCACGCGGTCGCCCTGCAGCCAGCGCAATACGTCGTAATGGAAGAACTGTTTGGACCAGATCATGCCGGCCATGGCCTGGCGAAAAAGGCGCCGATCATGTTCGTCCGCTTCCGGCAGAATACTCTCATAAAAGCAGTCGGCTTCTTTAAGCCGCCGTGCGAATACCGCGGCGGCGCCTTCGAAAGGATCGCTTTCAAGGCCGGCCGTAAGCACCATATCGATGCGGCGCATGCCGCCTGCGGGAACGGTCAGCACGGTCCAGGCGGCGCTTTTGGTGCCGGTCAGCGCCGGATTCACGGCTCCGGTCTCGCCCTCGATCACGCGGCGATGAAACCCGTCTTTGACGAAGGCCGATGAATCGGCGCAGCCCCACAAGCGCCGGCCGTTGCTTTCATTCTCGGTAAACAGAAGCTCGGCCGGTTGCAGGCCGTGCAGCCGATATTCGCCAAGGTGCGGATGCGAGGACTTGATCGTCCAGGCGCCGCTTTCGGGATCTTCCCTTTCTAGGCAAGGCTTGTCCGATTCCGCCGCTTGCCAGCTCCAGGTGTTACGGAACCACAAAGTCGGCAGCACGTGGAGAACCGCATCGTCCGGGCCGCGATTGAAGAGGGACACCCGGATATGGATTTTATCGGTCGCGGCCTTGGCGTATTCGATGGCGACGTCCCAGTACCGGTTGCCGGCAAACACGCCCGTGTCGAGCAGGCTGAACGGCGGGTCGTGCCGGCTGCGCCGTTGGTTTTCCACCACCAGTTGCCGATACGGATAGGCGGCCTGGGGGTATTTGTAGAGATATTTCAGATAACTGTGGCTCGGCGTCGCCTCGTCGTAAAAATAATATTCCTTGACGTCTTCGCCGTGGTTGCCCTCGGCGCCGGTCAGGCCGAACAGGCGCTCCTTCAGGATCGGATCCTGGCCGTTCCACAGCGCCAGGGCGAAGCACAGCCGTTGTTTTTCATCCGAGATGCCGCCGAGCCCGTCCTCGTTCCAGCGGTAGACGCGGGAGCGGGCCTGATCGTGAGAAAAATATTCCCAGGCCGAACCGTCCGGACTGTAATCTTCCCGGACCGTGCCCCAGGCCCGTTCCGCCAGATAAGGCCCCCACAGACGCCAGTTTTGCCTGCCCAGCCGTTGATTTTCAAGCCGTTGCCGTTCTGGGTCGATGCTGTTAAAGATCATGGTAATACTCCGCTGTTCTGATTAGGATCGGAATTGCCTTGTCGCCTTCCGTCGAATCGGGACCGGCCGGAACATCGCCGATCCCGCGCCCAAAGTCATCGAATGGACAGCCGGTCATGCCGGAATTCTCCCGGCGATGTGATCGGCCGTACGTAAGGCCCAGGCATAAATCGTCAAGGCCGGATTGACGCGGCTGCTGCGCGGCAGGATGCTGCCGTCCACGGCATACAGGTTATCCAGACCGTGAACTTTCCCGTTGCGGTCGACCACGGAGCGGGCCGGATCCTCACCGGCCAGCAGGGTGCCGCAGGCATGCGCCGTGCCGGCCAGAGGCACGGATTGGATGAAGCTGAGGCAGCCCGCCCCGCGCAATGCCCGGCGGAAACTCCGGATCATCCTTTCATGCTCCAGCATCAACTCGGGAAACCGTTCGGGATCGTAGTCCAGTTTCGGCCAGCGGGCCTCGCCGTTGCTTCCTGCCGCATAAATCCGGTTATCCGCATCCGAACCGTCCTCGGTCTGCAGAAAGAAGCCATAGGCGCGCGCTGCCAACGGCCGTGCCATCCGCCTGGGCAGAAAGCCCGGAATCAATGCGCTCAGCACGTCCTCGCCGAATCCCAAAGGCTGAATACTGCCGTGCGGAAACTCGTCGTTCAGCCACAGAACGGTTTTCCGCAGCCTGTCGCTCTTTTTTCCGGGCGACAGCGCCATCATGGCGGTCAGCAGATGACGTTTGAAATAACGTCCGACGCTTTTCGCACAAGGCAGCCTCGCCGCCAGACCGTGGAACTCGAGATAATCCTGCAGCAGCCTCGGCGAATGCAGGGCGCCGGCCGCCAACACGACGCCGCCCGCCCGGCAGTGCCGGCCGTCTTCGAGCTCGACTCCGGCTATCCGGAGCGGATCGGACGGGTCGGCGATCAACCGGGCTACCACCTGGCCGGTGATCAATTCGAAATTGCCGGCTCCCTGAATTTGTTTCAGAAAAACGTGTTCGCCGTCGGCTTTCAGCCCCCGGCACGAAGCGAACCCGTCAAAATGGCTGACTTCGTGGGCTTCGCCCAGAATGGCCGGCTTTAACGCCAGCGGCAGAGGCCGGCTGCGCCAGCCGCTCTCTTGCCGATTGACTCGGTCCAGCAAGTTTTTCAGGTCCGGTTCGACGTCGAAACAGCGCACTCCAAGCAATGCTTCGGCCTCGGCGTAGTAAGGCTCCAGATCCCGGTAGGACAAGGGCCAACCCAGGCATTTAAAGCCCGTCTGAGGTTCGAATTCGCTGCGGTCGAACCGGAGCAGGGCCGCTCCGTACCATTTGGTTTTCCCGCCCAGGTTGAAATATTCTTCCGGGACAAAGCGCCGGTCGTTTCTGTCCAGCCAGGGCTCCTTGCTCTTGAAGACTCCGCTTTCGATCACTTTTCTGAAATCGAGAGTCGAGCCGTCACTCGGCAGAGCCTTCCCCTTTTCCACCAGCAGCACTTTTTTTCCGGCTTTGACCAGACGGTAGGCGGCCGCACAGCCGCCGGCGCCCGAACCGATGACGATAACGTCGTAATTCACCGGAAACGCCTTAATCTGACCTTGCCGTTCATACGGAAGCCTCGAGACGCTGTCCATCTCATCCTCCGCCTTCAAAGCCCGGATACAATGTCATGCCGCCGTCGACGTACAAAGTGGCGCCCGTGACATAGTCCGACTCGTCGGAAGCCAGCCAGACCGCCGCTCTGGCAACGTCTTCCGGCTCGCCGATGCGCCGGTACGGAATCAGCTTCAGCAGAGCCTCGACTTCTTCCTGCGTATCCCTGGCCTCGTAATTGATCGGCGTCTTGATCGCGCCCGGCGAAATGCCGTTCACCCGGATTTTATGCACGGCCAGTTCCTGCGCCAGCGTTTTCATCAGCATGCCGACGCCGCCTTTGGACGCGGCGTAATTGGCATGGCCGGCCCAGGGGATGACGTCGTGCACGGAAGACATGCAGATGATTTTCCCCGTCGACCGGGAAAGTTCCGGCACGCGGCCGCGCCGGAGAAACTCCCGGGCCGCCTCCCGGGCGCAAAGAAACTGACCGGTCAGATTCACCTCGATGACCTTGTTCCATTGTTCCAGGCTCATGTCGACCAGGGCGGCATCCTGCTGCAAACCGGCGTTGTTGACCAGAATGTCCACACTGCCCCAATGTTCCACGGCCGTCCGGAACATGGCTTTGACCTGATCTTCCCGGCTGACGTCGGCTTCGAAGACGATCGCATCCCCGTCCCTGCCGCGAATACGGCGAGCCAGGGTTTCCGCCTGATCCAGCCCCGACAAATAGTTGATGACGACCTTGGCGCCGGCATGGGCCAGGGCTTCGGCGACGGCCGCTCCGATGCCGGTATTGGCGCCGGTCACGATGGCCCGCTGGCCGGTCAGGGGCCGATAATCGTTAGGAATGTTCATACAATGGCTTCCTGTTAAGATCGATGGAATGAAGCCGGACGCTCTCGGGCGGTCAACGGCCGTTATCGAAAAAATGTTTGCCGATCCAGTAATCCAGCGACAATTTGCCGGGTCCGTGCAGCAGGGCGGCCAGCAGCATGAGGCCCCAGACCTTGTGCTGCTCGAGCCCCGCCGCGCCGAGATCGGGATAGGAAATCACCGCGACGACGTTGTAGCAGAACAGGACCAGCGCGGCGAACCGTCCCGCCAGTCCCAGGGCCAGCAGCACCGGAAACACCAGTTCGACGAAAGTGCCGAGCCAAGCGGCCGCGTCCGGCGGCAGCAGAGGGACGGCGTATTCGTTTTCAAACAGATAAAGGGTACTGTCCCAGGTTTGAATTTTTGTCGTGCCCGCCACCCAGAAGGCATAGGCTACCCAGACTCTCAATAACAGATCGGCGACGGGCGCGGCAAAATCCAGCCAGGCGATCACTTTTTTCAGCTCTCCCGCCAGCAAGGCCGTGCGGGTTGCAAATGGAGTATACATAGACGTATTCATTGGCATATCCTCTTGGTTAAACCGAATAAAAACCGGTGAAAAGCCCTTTCTCGAAGCAGAACCGAAGCGTTTCCGCCACGTCGAACCCGGGATCTTTCCGGCACGCCTCCGAAACGGCCTGCATCAGCGGCAGCCCCGACTGCAATCCGGTCAGAAAACGGCATCGGCCGACGTCCAGCGTCTCCATCGCCACCGCCCAAACCGGCCGGAACACCAACAGCCGGCAGCCGCCCTCGTTCAGGTCGATCGGGCCGTCGTCGGGACGGTCTTCCTGATTGGCCCGCCAGATGCGCTCAATCGGATAATCGGAAGCCAAAAGGCGCACCGCCGGATGCAGCCGGAAGCCGAGGCGGCCGTAAGACGTCTCCGGAACCTGCGCCAACGCGTCGGCGTTAAGCCCGACGCCGTCCGCTTCGTGGTAAGCCTCGTGCCGATACCACTCCAGCCTCGCCGTATCGGCAAGGTAAGGCAGACCTCCGGCAGGCCGATAGCTTTCCAGAAATTCCGGAAACTTCCGTCCGAAGGTCAAAAGACAGCCCGAACGGGGCGGATGCCGGCGGACATAATCCCGGCCGAGGCGCAGGAAAAAATCGCCGCCGACCAGTTTGTGGATCACGGGATACACGCCGCAGAGCGCTTCCGTCAGACCCTGCATCGTATTGTTGCGGTAGATCGCCAGCCGCCGGGCCGGCTCGATTCCGTTCGACCGGACGCCGAACGGAACACTCTCCTGCTCTTCGAACACGAAGCCGGTAAATTCCCGCTGCAATTCATGCAACCTGTTCATACCGGCCTCCCATCAATGCTTGCGCTTTCGCCGCTTCCTGCAGCAGAACGGCCAGCGGCGGCAGATCGGCATCCCATTCGATCAGCACCGGCTTAGGTCCCATGAGCCGCAGGGCGGCTTCATACAGGCGCCAGACGTCCTCGCAAACCGGACGATCGTGCGTGTCTATCGCGATTTCCCTTCCCGCCCAACGGTTAACGGCGTGCCCCGCCAGATGGATTTCCAGGACGCGTTCGGGCGGAATGCGGCGAAGATAATCCAGAGCGTTCCTGCCGTGATTCCGGCAGGACACGTACACGTTGTTGATGTCGAGCAGAATCCCGCAACCCGTTCGCCTTGAAAGTTCCGACAGAAACTCGCATTCCGCATAGGTCGAATCCAGGTATTCCAGATAACTCGACGGATTTTCGAGCAAGATCTGCCGGCCCAGAAACTCCTGTACCCGGTCGATGCGCCGGGCCAGATGGCCAAGCGTCTCGTCGGTGTAGGGCAAAGGCGACAGATCGTTGAGGAACACGCCGCCGAACGAGCTCCAGGACAGATGTTCCGACACCAGCCCCGGCTCGATCCGGTCGACCAGACGCTTTAGCCTCTGCAAATGCGGCCGGTCCAGGGCATCCGTCGAACCCAGCGACATGCCGACGCCGTGCAGGCTTATGGGATAGTCTTCCCGGATCTTTTCCAGAAAGAACAGAGGCTCGCCGCCCCGCCCGAAATAATTTTCGCTGTGCACTTCAAACCACGCCGCTGCCGCCGGTCTTTGCTCGAGAATTTCCTGGTAATGCGAAGGCCTCAATCCGATTCCGGCCGAAGCCGGAACCGACGTGCGGGCGCGAGCGGAAGGGATGGGCTGCGCCATGGCCCGCTCCTATTGGGCTTCCGCCCGGGAAGCTTCCAGACGGCCGCCGACGATCCGCTCGCAGGTTCCTTTCGGCAAAGCGATAAAAGCATCTTCCTGGCCGTCCTTTAAAGAATGGCCGGCGCAGGCATTGGACAACGTCTTGCAATCGTTTTTGCCCGCCTGGGCAACGCCGTAACATTTTTCAAGGTCTGCCTTTTCCGCGGCCAACGCCGAAGAAGAGAAGCCGCCCACGGCGCCGGCCGCGATAACGGCCGCCAGAGAGGTGGTGATGAGGCTTTTTACGTTGTTCATGAGTTTTCTCCGTTAGTGATCAATTTAAGGGAACCCCGGTTTTAAACCGGGCAAACAAGATAAAGCAACGGCTGTGCCAATCCGGTTAAAACTGCCTTTTTTAGCTTAAATACAATGGCTTGCACTAATACTTACGACTCAAATCCAATGCCCGGATGTATTTCGAGCCGCCATTTGTCGTGGCCGCCGCAAATAATTGCGGGTTGATGTCCGGCGGGTTAAAGCATAAGATGAATCGAAAATCCTTACGGTTGTCCGAACGGTCTGCATGATCCCATGGACCGTAGGAAGCCGATGCCCCGATTCCCTGAACAAAAAGAGCCTACGGCTTGTTTTTTATTTTTATTTCCCGGGTGACGCTCGATGCTGAACAGTTCCACGGACCTTTTTTCCTCCGTCCTCGGCCCGGAACCGGTCATGGATAAAGTGGAACCGGAAGTATTGCGGGCCATTGTGGAAGGCACGGCGCAGGCGACCGGGGAAGAGTTTTTTCATGCGCTGGTCGGCAACTTGAGCCTTGCGACCGGAGTGGCCAACGCGTTTATCGCCGAATTCGCCGAGTCGAAGTCCAGGGTCAGGACCCTGGCGCTCTGGATGAACGGCGAATTCGTCGAGAACCGGGAATGGGATCTGGCGGGCACGCCCTGCGAGGACGTCGTTCAGGGACGGCTGTGCCATCATCCCGTCGGCGTCTGGAAACGGTTCCCCAAAGAACAGGGCGTGGAAAGCTATCTCGGCGTTCCCTTGATGAACAACGACGGCGAAGTGCTGGGGCATCTGGCGATTTTCGACGAGCGTGAGATGCCCCCAGCTCCGGGGCTTCTGTATACCTTCAAAATATTCGCCGCCCGAGCCTCGGCCGAACTGAGCCGGCTGCGAACCGCCGAACAACTGCGGCTCAGCGAGCAGCGTTTCCGCGACCTGTTCGACGAAGCGCCGATCGCCTATGTTCACGAAGACCTTGAATCGAGGTTCATCAGCGCCAACCGGGCGGCGATGAAGATTCTCGGCATTACTCCGGAGCAGGTTCCGGGCACCGTCGGCCTCTCGTTCATTCCCGATACGCCCGATGCGCAGCGGCGGGTCAGGGAGGCTTTCGCTTCGGTGGGCCGGGGCACCGACACCAGCGGCGTGGTGCTGGAACTTCGCCGGCGGGACAACGGCAAGCCGGTCTGGATCCAGTGGTGGTCGAAGCCCGATCCCGGCGGCCAGTACACCCGCACGATGTTCATCGACATTACCGAACGGGTGCTGATGGAACAGGAACAAGCCCGGCTCAGGGCGCAAAACCAGTATCTGCAGGAAGAAATCAAGGCCGTCCATAATTTCGAGGAAATCGTCGGACGCAGCGCGCCGATGCAGGCGGTGCTGAATTACGTCCGCCGGGTGGCGGCCACCGACGCCTCGGTGCTGATTCAGGGCGAGTCGGGAACCGGCAAGGAATTGATTGCGCGCGCGATCCATTCGGCCAGCAAACGCCGCGATAAGCCGCTGATCAAGATCAATTGCGCGGCACTGCCCGCCGGCCTGGTCGAGAGCGAGCTGTTCGGGCATGAGAAAGGCGCCTTCACCGGCGCCATCGCCAAACGCACGGGCCGGTTCGAGCTGGCCGACGGCGGCACCATTTTTCTCGACGAAATCGGAGAAATTCCGCTGGAAACCCAGGTCAAGCTGCTGCGCGTGCTTCAGGAGCGGGAATTCGAACGCGTCGGCGGCCACGCGCCGATCAAGGTCGACGTGCGCGTCATCGCCGCCACCAACCGCAATCTCTTGCAGGCGGTTGCGGAAAAAACCTTCCGGGACGATCTCTATTACCGGCTCAACGTTTTTCCGGTGTTCACCCCGCCGTTAAGGGAGCGAACCGAAGACATTCCATTGCTGGTGTCCTATCTGATCAACAAGTTTTCCAGGCGGCTGGACAAGCGTGTCGAAGGCATCGGCGAGGCCTCGCTGCGCCGCCTGCACGCCTACCACTGGCCCGGCAATATCCGGGAACTGGAAAACGTCGTCGAACGCGCCATCATTCTTTGCGACGACCCGATCCTCGAAATCGATTCGGGCCTGCTGCCCGGATCGGCTCCGGCCGCCGGAATTCCGCTGTCCATGCCGGAAGACGGCCGGCTGGAAGCGGTCGAAAAACAACACATCGAAGCCGTGCTGGAACAGACCGGCTGGATCGTCGAAGGCGAAAAAGGCGCCGCCAGGATACTGGGCCTGAATCCCAGCACGCTCCGCTATCGGATGAAAAAACTGAACATTGCCAGAGAATCCCGCCAATAGTTGCAGAGGCCGTCAATAATTGAGGACAAGCGCTGCCGAAAGACTCTCCTTACAGACGAGTTGGAACCGATAAGGTGACGAAAAAACAAGCGATTGTTCTTTAATTTTATTCAACCGGGGCACCTGGCATGCATTTCGCCTGTCGATTGTTATGTTATGAACGATAGGAAACCAGACAATCATGCTTAAAATTACTTCCGTAGAGAATGCGTCGGCCGAAAGACTGCTGGTCGTCGAGGGGCGTTTGGTGGGTCCGTGGGTCAAGGAACTGGAAACCGCCGTCAGCGGCCTAGGTACGATACCCGGCTGCATGTACATCGACGTCGCCGCGGTCAGCTTCGTCGATACCCGAGGCATCAGGCTGCTGCACCGGCTGATGAACCAGGGCGTGGTCCTGCAGTCCGTCTCTCCGTTCGTTCAGGAGCTCTTGAACATGAAGCCTTGAATGGCAGTGGTAGGGTACGCACCGCGTACCTTTATCAAGACATACTGAATATCAAGCTCCTAATGGTACGCGGTGCGTACCCTACCACTACGATAAGGAAGACCTGCCCGGTTTTGAAACCGGGCAGGTCTTCTACGGCCCAGCCCCCTAACAGTTGGAACCGTCCACGATACCGGCATCGCCCGAATCCTTGCCTGTTGCCGACAAGCGCTCAAAAACGGTCCTTCAGCCGCCGGGTTTCGGCAAAAACGTCCATCGGCGGCCGCCGGCTCATGCCGACGTGTTTTTGCAATTCCGGGCTGTCTTCCCGGAAAAACGGATTGGTCGCCAGCTCTTCCGCCACGGTGGTCGGCACGGTCGGCCGGTTTTGCCGCCGCAGCCGTTCGACCTCTTCCATCCGTCTTTGCAGCGCGGGATTTTCGGGCTCCACCGTCAACGCAAAGCGTCCGTTCGCCTGGGTGTATTCGTGAGTGCAATAGATCCGGGTATCGCCGGGCAGGACTTTCAACTTCTGTAAAGAATGCCACATTTGTTCGGCGGTGCCTTCGAACAGGCGGCCGCAGCCCATGGCGAACAAGGTGTCGCCGCAAAAAAGCAGCCGGTCTTCGGCAAAATGATAAACGATGTGCCCCCGGGTGTGGCCGGGCGTGAACAGGATGCCGGCCCGGTGCCGGCCCAGCGAAACGGTATCGCCCTCCCGAACGGCGCGGTCGATGCCGGGAATCCGGTCCCGGTCTTCGTATCCCCCGATGATCGTGCAACCGGTCTGCTGTTTGAGCTCCAGATTGCCGTTGACGTGGTCCCAGTGGTGATGCGTATTGAAGATGGCGGTCAGGCGCCATCCCTTGCGCTCCAGAAACTCCAGCACCGGCGGCGCCAGCGCCGGATCGACCGCGGCGGTTTCCAGAGACGCCGGATCATGAAGGATATGGATGTAGTTGTCGGTCAACACCGGCAGCGAAACGATTTCGAGCATGACAGCCACCCTTGAAAAGCATTAAAACAAAGCATTGGACATTGTTGTTTCCGGCCCATCTTATCTCGTTGCTATCCGAACCCCTTCTTCGATATACCCAGCCGGAATACGCTGTCGGCAACGATCGATAGGCGTCTTTTTCGTTACGCCGTGGGCGCAATTTAAATAAAATGCAGTCATTCGCCTGATTCCCCGATCTAATCAATTTAAAACGTAATCAACCGGACAGAGGAGAGTGTCTTATGACCATTGGCAAATTACTGACGTCGATCGGCCTCGTTTTGATCGTCGTCGGGCTGATTTTGACTTATGCACCGGGCCTTCTGAACTGGTTCGGCCGGTTGCCGGGCGATATCCGTATCGACAACGAAAAAAGCGTGGTATTCATTCCGTTCGTGTCGATGCTGATCGTCAGCATCGTCCTGAGCCTTCTGATCAATTTGTTTTTGCGGAAATAGGCGGGCATTTTGCTGGGCAAGGCCGAAGAGCATGAAGGCATGTGCTCCGGATTGGCCGTCATTCCGCCGCTGACTCCGGTGTCTTGCGGCTGGGCGCCCGCCGTTTTCCGATATTTTTCGTATCCCTGTGCCTTTTTTTGATTTTTTCGGCCACAGCTTTTTTCACGGCGGCCGGCTTTTTGCTGCCGGCCGCCTTTCCGGAAGCCTTTACCCGTTTCGGCCCCTGATAGGCGCCCTCCAGTTCCTTGATGGTCCGGCGCTGGCAACGCTGTTTTAAATACCGCTCGATCGCCGCCATCAAATTCCATTCGCCCGGACCGACCAGCGTGATCGCGCGGCCGGTTTCGTCGGCGCGCCCCGTACGGCCGATGCGGTGCGTATAATCGACCGCATTTCTCGGCACGTCGAAGTTGACGATCAAATCGATGCCCGCGACGTCCAGACCGCGTGCGGCCAGGTCGGTAGCCAGCAAAACGGAAATCGCGCCCTCGCGCAAAAGGGTCATGACCCGGTTGCGGTCTTTTTGCTCCATTTCGCCGTGAAGAACGCCGACGCGCAGCTTTTGCCCCCGCAACGGCCCCTGCAGCCGTTCGGCCTGAAGGCGGCTGTTGGCGAAGACCAGCGCTTTATCGTAAGGCTCGTTCAGCAACAGCCAGGCCAGCAGTTTTTGTTTGTGCACCGGATCGTCGGCGAGCACGATCTGCTGCTCGATATGGGCGTGCGCCTCGTGCAGGGTGTTGACGGCGACGATCTCTGGAGCCTGCAAAATCCGGTCGGCGATCCCCTTGACGCCCCGGTGATTGAGCGTAGCCGAAAACAGCAGGGTTTGCCTTTCGGGATTGCAGCGGCCGACGATGGCCAGCACCTCGTCGCTAAAACCCATGTCGAGCATGCGGTCGGCCTCGTCCAATACCAGCATGCGCAGGCGGCTTAGGTCGGGCGTGTCCTGGCTCGCCAGCTCCAGCAGGCGTCCCGGAGTCGCAATGATCAGGTCCGGCTTTTGCCGAAGCCGTTTCTGCTGGCTTTTGAAATCATCGCCCCCCGTGACCAGTTCTGTCCGGAGCCCGGTCCATGCCGACAATTGCCGGCATTGATCGTAAATCTGGCGGGACAGTTCGCGGGTGGGCGCCAGAATGAGCGCGAAAGGGCCGGCCTTCCCGGCGGCCTCGGCCAACGCACGGTGCAGCACGGGCAGCAGAAAGGCGGCGGTTTTGCCGCTGCCGGTGGCGGCGCTGACGCAAAGATCCTTATGGACCAGGGCCGGCGGAACGGCCTGTTGCTGCACGGGCGTGGGAGAAGCCATTCCGGCTTCATCAAGCGCCTTCAACAAGGACGGATGCAAAGACAGCGCGGAAAACGAAAGCGGCCGGTCGAAGGTTTCGGTTTGCATGTATGATTAAAATTGGAGAAAACGGGGTAAAGCGCGTTATTGTATCCCAATTCCCGAAGGCCGGGCCCGGTAAAAACGATTTACAGATGCATGAATTGCCATTTAAATTTATGATGTTAAGCTAAGTCGACGAGCATCGGCCGGATTCGGATCGATTTCCGGCGCGCCTCACTGCAACCGGGTAACCAAGAAGGAACCATGATACCGATTCGAGATACCGCTCCCTGCCATTCCCGACCTGTCGTCACTTGGTCTTTGATCGTGGTTTGCACGGTCATTTTCATCGTCATGCAATGGCTACCCTACGAGGTGAGCTACCGGCTCATCCATTTGTACGGCATGGTGCCGCTGCGTTATTCCAATCCGGATTGGGCCCTGGCGCAGGGTTTGCCGTTCGACGGCTATCTCTCCTTCCTGACCAACCTGTTTTTGCACGGCAACTGGCTGCACCTGATCACCAACATGTGGTTTTTGTGGATTTTCGCCGATAACGTGGAAGACCGCATGGGGCGGGTTCGTTTTCTGATTTTTTATATCCTGTGCGGCCTGTTCGCGACTTATCTACAGTGGTATTTCGACCGGACCCTGGAGATTCCGGTCGTGGGCGCGTCCGGCGCCCTGGCCGGCGTGCTGGGAGCCTATTTTTTTCTTTACCCCATGGCCCGGGTGATCCTGCTGCCGATCCCCTTCATTCCGTTCATCTTCAACGTGCCGGCCATTGCCTTTTTGGGCATATGGGTCATCATCCAGTTGCACAACGCCACCACGTCGGTGGTGTTCAAGGGAGTCTCGGTCGACGTCGCCTGGTGGGCGCATCTGGGCGGTTTCATAGCCGGCATTCTGCTCTACCGTTATTTCATCAAACCACAAGCCGAGGAATAAAGATGGATCAATCGGCCGGCTTTCGATATAATTGCCCCAATAAAATTCGGGACTTATCGGCCATTACCCTGCGGCCGAACGTCTTTCTTTGTTTAAACGGGACTTGAAATTCTCTCAGGAAATTGAAAGGTATATGAAAAAAGTTAACGTCGCGTTGGTCAGACTGCTTCAGTTTGTCGTTTTTGTGGTATTCACATTCGTCGTCATCACTTATTTCGGAGCGATGGTGTTATTGCCTCTGGATGCCGTAGCCCTGCTGATCAAATTGATGGGTCTGGTGGGCCTGCACGGTTTCATCGGCGCCGTCATCGCCGTTCCGGTGATCGGCTATCTGGGCATGATCGTCTACAAGACTCCCGGACTTTGCAAAATGATCGTCGACACCGGCATCGACCTGGCTAAAATCGGCAAGGCCAAAGTCGAAGCTTTCAATGAAATTGTTAACGCGGTAAAAGCCTGATCCAGTCATTCCGAATCTCCTGCCGAAGCCGCCTTCTTTCCGATTCGGCTTTCCCGGCGACACCGCGATTTTATTAAAGGCGTGCCGAATTTTCCTCACGCCTTTTTTAACGATTGAAATAGGAACAGCCGCTCTTGAACGGCCATTGTTTCTCCAGAATCTGAAACAACAATTAGAATAACTGTCTGCCGGCTGCAAGGCCGGCGTCTTCTGTCGATCATCGTTCAAAATTATAGGATTAGCTATGTGTTTTAGTGCAAACATGTCGCTGGGGCTGGGCATTATCGGCTTTGCCGCCTCGGGAATCACTTTTCTCGACAAAGAGGAAGCGTTTTGGGTCAGAACGGCGCGAGCTTATGCGATCTTCCATTTTTCGCTGATGGAACTCATCCAGTATTTCGCCTACCCCGTCGCCAACGAGTGCGGTTACGGCACCAATCTGTTTCTCAGCGAGCTGTCGACTTACCATATCAGCCTTCAGGCGCTCGCGATCATGCCGGCGCTGGCGACCTACTCCTCCGACCCGACCGCGCTGAAACGCGCCTTTCAACTCGGTTTGGCGCTGAGCGGACCTTTCCTGATTTTTACCTTTCTGCCGAAAGAATGGCAATTGGGCTCAATTCAACCGAACTTCATCGGCAACATGATCGCCTGCCTGTTCATGGGCAAATACCATATCGGCTACTCCATCCCCAGCGCCTTCGGCCTGGCGGTTACCTGGGGCTCCCTGTTCGGTTTGGCGTTCAGCGGCTTCGTCTGGAAAAACAACTGGAAAATCGCCAGCTACCACTGCGTGATGGCGCTTCTGACGCTGTTCATGCCGCAATGGCTGTTCGGCGTCAGCACCGGTGAAGCGGCCGCGATCTACTGTTTTTATTCGATTCCGATCACCGCGAGCTTCATGCCGTGGTTTAAAAAGTTTTTCATGGCGCAGCCGGCGGCTCTGGAACGGCAGTACGTCTGACCGGAAAAAACGCTCAAGCTCTTTGAAGCCGGGGACGGGCCTTGTCAATCTCCGGCTTTTCTTCTCTCGATTCCGCTTTTCCTTCTCGCCGGCATTAAATCAACGCCCCCCCTTGCCAGCGCGAACATTTTGGTGAACAATCCGCTCCAAAAAGCCTGGAGAATCCTGTCATGACCGAAACCACCCGCTGGAATCCCGACAAACCCTTCATTATTACCGCCATCTGCGTCATCGGCCTGATCAACGCCGTGCAGATGCTGAACCTGATCCTGTCGCCGATGGCGAAACAGGCCGGCGCCGTTTATCCGATCTATTTTTCCGGCTCGGTGGCGATCAGCCTGATCTGCCTTATCGGACTGTGGCTGCTGAAGCGCTGGGCGGCGCTGCTGTATTCGGCGGTGTTGATCATCAACCAGCTCGTTCTGGTGGCGATGGGTTACTGGGAGCTGACCGCGGCGATCATCCCGGCCGCGATCATCCTGCTGTTGTTCAAGCATCTGGACAAAATGGCTTGAGTGGTCGTTAGGCTCTTTTGAAGCCGGCAAAGGCGTTCTGCCAGGCGGCCGGATGGGTCACTTCGAAACGTTGCGCCGCCGACTCAAGAGATGAAAGCAAGCCCCTCAGCTCGGCCTTGACCGTCGAAGTGCAGCCGTTGACGAGGATGGCGGGCTGGTACCGTTCCAGCCGGTCGATAAACTCTTCCCTGCATTCGGGCCACAGCGCCATCCACACCTTGTCGCGCAGGTTCTTGACCAGGCTTTCCTTGTGGATGTCTACCAGCGAGGCCTGATATTGCACCGGATTCACAAGGCAGAAGCTGTAGTCGTGATCCCGGTCCAGCACCAAGCCAAGACTCATCAGAATCGGCAGCACATGAGTCGGAAAGTACACGAAGATATTGCGGCCGGAAGCGCCGAGCGCGGGACCTGCAGCGACCTGGGCGGAGTATTCGTCCTTGTGGGGCGACTCCAGCAAGAGAAGGATCTGGTTCGGCCGCCTTTTCGGCTCTTGATCGAATTGATTCGAAGCGAATCTGGACAGCGCATGCCCGCCCGGAGCGGTAAAGCGCCACCCGCCGTTTTGAAAGCGCAAGTCGTACCGGTGCGCATCCCGGACCACGCGCTCATCGCTGAAGAACGAGTTTTTGACGACCAATTCGTCGTCGGTATTGTCAAGGTAAGGCGACGATACCTGAAACAGCTTTTCTTCCTGTTCGTTAAGATCGACGCGGAGTCGTTTTTGCTTGAATTCGAGGATCATGTCGCGTCCCCCTGAGTTGACCAAACGCTCGAATGCCGGGCGTGAGCCGAAAAATTGCAGCTTTAAAAACCTGATCCTCTGAATTTATTAGAGACCGGGCGATTACAAATACGACCCTCGCCATTGGCTTTTGTTCGCGCCGATTCGTAACAACGGAATCGTTAACTTCAATTCGCACGAGGTTGATGCTTGACCGCATCCTGCGATGTCGAACAATCGTAGGGTACGCACCGCGTACCTTTCTTGCTGTTTGATTCATGAGTAAAATTTGAAAATGGTACGCGATGCGTACCCTACCAGGCTTTGTGCAGGATGGGCCGACGAAGGAAGCTCATCGCATTGTTTGATGGGCTTCGTGCCGCAGCCCTTCCTTATAGCTCTACGGTCCTGCGAAGACGCAATCTCAACCGCGGCGCGCCGCCTCGATTGCAGCGATGTCGATCTTTGTCATCTGCATCATTGCATCGAATGCGCGCTTGGCGGCAGCGCGGTCGGGATCGGTTACCGCCTCCGTCAAAGCCAGCGGCATAATCTGCCAGGACAAGCCCCATTTGTCCTTGCACCAGCCGCACGCACTCTCTTCGCCGCCGTTGCCGACGAGCGCATTCCAGTAACGATCCGTTTCGGCCTGGTCAGTGGTTGCGACCTGAAACGAGAAGGCTTCGTTGTGTTTGAAATTGGGTCCGCCATTGAGCCCGAGACAGGGAATTCCCATCACGGTAAATTCGACCGTCAACATATCCCCTTGCTTCCCGGACGGAAAATTTCCCGGTGCGCGGTGTACCGCGCCAACGGATGAATCGGGGAAGGTCTTGGTGTAAAAACGCGCCGCCTCCTCGGCGCCGCCATCGTACCAAAGGCAAACCGTGTTCTTTGCTTGCTTCATCATGCCAGTTCTCCATCTTGATGAGCCGCCCGAAACCGGAGTCAATGACGCGCTCGCAGCCGAAGGGCATTGGCTCGGCCAATATTTCCGCGTCAATATGCGACAAAATTCGTACCATTCTGGCACCGCTTCACCGGGCTTCGCACAGGCCGGATAATCGAAGTCCCGATGGCACCTACTTGCTACTTGCTTGATTTATTAGAGACCGGGCGATTATCAATACGACCCCCGCCATTGATTTTTGTTCGCTCCGGTTCGTAACAACGGAATCGGTCGACTTGAATCCGCGATGCCGTTTGGGAAAGGGAGGAGTCCATACCATTATCTTGCGGGCTTGAAACACATTGTTGAATTTTACAACCCCATAACCAATTTTAGGCCGTCATTTAGCGCATTTATGTGTTGAGTGCTTAGTTTGGATGCCTTCTCAGTTAGATACTTTTTGTCTAGCGTAATAATTTGACTGACATTGATAACAGAATCTTTTGCCAGCTTTGAGTGCTTTTTCTCTAGCAACACATTGCCTGGCGCATCTGCGAGGCGAACATTTGAAGTAATTACGGCAGCAAGAACGGTGTTGATCTTGCTGTTATTGAATTCATTGGAAGAAACGACAACGACTGGACGACGAAAACCAGGTTCGGAACCTCGTGGCTCACCTAACGAAGCCCACCATATTTCACCTTTTTTCACTACCACTCATCCTGGTCTATAGAACGCCTTTGGAGTTGATAGTAGTCTTCGCCAAGAGAGTTACTCTGAGCAGAATAAATTTCATTCAACTTTTCAGTGACCCCTTGATTTTTATGCTTCTCTATAAAGGCTTCAACGGCCTTTGAATACAGCTCGCTACGAGATACCCCTAGCCGATTGGCTAAGGTTTCAGCCGCCTGAAATACTGGGTCTGGGATAGATATTGCAGTTTTCATGAGTCAAAGTATAACCTTGGTTATACTCATCTGTCAACACAGGCCGAATCGAGGAAATTTAACGTAAAGCATACCCGAACACAAAAAGCGAAGCATCGCGTAGCTTTTTGTGGTCCGTGTTTATGCGCTTGTTATGTTTTTTCATTCAATGAACCTTCCAAAGCTTTCTGGCGTAATTGCAATCGCTCAATGTCAATGTAAGGACGGATTATCCGCATACTCGCCGACGAGTAACCAAGAATTCCAGCGTAAGCAGCAAAAATTCCCGCCATTACGCAAAGGGCTCCTTGCCAATATGCTCCAAAAAGATTAATTCGATTCAGTAAAAAACTCGCCGCTAATAATAAGATTGCAGCGATAAGACACCAAACTCTTGGGCTTATGAAATTTTTTGCAGGGTTCTCCAACCGCTCAAATTCTCTGAGAAATTGTTCGAGAACCTTTAATTCAAATTGTTCAGGTTTTTCTAATGACATTTCGATCCCTTGAAAACGCTTGAATTAAGCCGCGCCGCGAAGCGGCGTCGGCTTGAATGAATTGTTAGGCCTCACGGCGCTAAGCCCTGTGTTGACTCAAACCGCTCAGCGCAGTCTGGACAAAGCCCAATCTCGTTGACGGTGAGTGGATGGAAGTACTCCATGGCCTTGTCCTTGAAATACAGCCCCTCTTTAACCTCAATCTTGACCCACAAGTTGAGCTTTAGTTAGACTATCTGGCTTGAAATACAGCCCCTCTTTAACCTCAATCTTGACTGGGTCGTATCCGGTTGTTTGGCACATGACACACTGGTTCAAGTACTTCTTGAACCCTTGATACTCATCTAGCCATTCGTTCCGATTGCGTTCTGTTTTCATGAGGCCCAACGCCGAGCTAAGGAGCGCGGAGCCGCATCGCGGCGGAGTGTCCCTTTGAGCGATGTGTTAGGTGCATTTCCCTCATTCACGCCTTCAAGCTGAGCAAGTTATTCAAAGATTGTTACTTTGATCGCCGCTTCGATCTTCTCAATAAGCCTCTGTGCTAACCCTTCAAGCACATCGAGTTCGAAATCGTGTGGATCGTAGATAGTTTCCAGACTTTCGAAATACTCAAACTCTTTTCTTGGATACAGCTTGTTCGCCTTTTCGATCGATTCTCGTTCTTTGTGAGAAATTTCGAAATATTGCGCCAAGCCGTTTCCTTCTGCGGCATCTAGCGCCTTCACCAAATCATGATTCAGCTTCTTCCGATTTTTCTTCTTGTATCCGGCAGTGAAAAGAAATGCTTTCAACGCCAGTTCAATGGAATGACAGATCAAGTAATACCGAACAGGGGAAAACCGATGCTCAGGAGCTTGAAAAGCTCGAGCAGCGGCGAGGAAATCTGCTGCGTAATTCCTTAGCCAATGGCCATCGACATGGGCAACGACATTTGATATCTGCAATGTGACTTCTTTGCCGCTTGAACTCACAGGCCCCCCTCTGTTTTTCGCACCTAACTTAAATCTCAGTTGCCGCCGCGTTAGCGGCGGTCAACTGGAGCGTTGGGTTAGGTATTTAAGTTAACTTTCGTCTCGGACTTTGCTCGGACATATAAATTTTTGTAGTCAGAACCATCTACGGCTCGTTCCTCAGTTACAAAAATATCCGACATTGCTTTTACGAGATCAGAAAGTTTTTTATATCCGTATGTGCGCGAATCAAAATCTGATTTCAGTTTATTTAGATAGCTTCCAAAAGTTCCAAGATGCGCCCAGCCGCTATCATCACTTGATTGCTCTAGCGCATCCAATACAAACTCTTTTGGGAAAACTGGCTGTAGTGGATTAGGGGATTCGCTAATTACGGGAGAAGCGGAGGCTTTTTGCTGATTCACGTTCTCTGTTAAAGATACAGTAGATTCAGTCTGAGCGGAAGGTCGTAGCACTTCAGTGAAAATGAACTTGTGACACGCATTTTTGAATGCGTCTGGTGTTTTTTGTTCACCAAAGCCAAGCACAGTTAGCCCTTCTTCTCTAAGTCGCATTGCTAAACCGGTAAAATCGCTGTCACTGGTAACAAGGCAAAACCCATCGAATTTGCGTGTATAAAGTAAATCCATAGCATCAATTATCAATGTGCTATCCGTTGCATTCTTGCCTGTAGTATAGGCAAATTGCTGTACTGGCTTTATTGCATGTTTTTGTAATACCTTTTTCCATGATGCGCTGGTTGGTGCCGTGAAGTCTCCATAGATTCGTTTAACAGTGGCTTCACCAAATTTGGCTATTTCGGCTAAAAGTCCTTCAATGACGGTGGCTTGTGCATTATCGGCATCAATAAGAACCGCTAATCTCAACGTGGGGTCTTCCGATTCAATTTTGGCTACAAATTTTGGAGATACCATTTTGTTCCTATATCTATGATGTGTCTAACGTAAAGCTAAGCCGACCGCTGGAGCGGGGCGGAAGCGGTTCGGATTGAGCGCCATGTTAGGAGATTTGCGCTTCTGGCAGATACGCACGCCATTTTTCTTTAACATAGTCAGCAAAGCCTTCCACGCCGGGAGCGTTAATAATACTTGCCAACTCTTTTCCAGCTTGCGTAAGGAGCACATTTCCTAGCTCAAGATTATTGTCTGTATCTTTCTGCATTGTTAAAGCCAATGGCTGCCCACAGTAACCTACGACAAATTGTTTTGGCAAGCGCTGCCTACTAAAGCCCGCGATTCCATTAAATTGGATAAGGCCTAAACTATCCAAATGTGACAAACTCTCAAAATTTATTCCTACTTTGTTATATATCTCTGCCTGAGGATCAAAGACCAGCGGGGTAAAGTTTCCGATAAACCAACCAAACCGACATAAAGATTGGAATAGCAATGCATCTTTTTTGTCTAAATCGCTAAATAGGTTAACTGTTCTCTTGGAATATGTACCTGGTGAATTAGCCTCACCAGCCAATACTTTTGCCCAAAGAGTTTGCATTTCGTCATCAGAAATTATTCTTGACTTATCGAAGAAGTTCGCAATCCAATCATCTTCCATCTGCTCCGGCTTTGATTCTTGTTTCAAATGCGGTATAGATTTTTTTGTAATTTCCTCCATGTTTTCTTGTCGATTTGCTTCTTCCTCAACAAACCGATGCATCGCGCGACGATGAAGTTCAGTAATTTCAATTTCAGATTTTGCTTTTATGAGGTTGGCTTCAGCTTCGGCCTTGGCAACACGCTTTATTTGCCATGGCTCAAAAACCCCACCAATTGCGGATGAAACTTTTTGAATCAAAGTGTCCGCAGGCTTGGATAAGTCTCCAAGATTAACTAATGAAGTCGAATTGTCGTCTGACATCTTCACTCCTAACAAATAAGCATTTTATCTGTCGTGCGCAAGCATGACAGATAAATGTGTGTTGGACTAAGCCGCTCTGGATGTTTGGCTTAGCCCGCCTTCTTTATTAATGGGGATTGTATTGTTTTCGAGCAGGGTTGTCCAAGATTTATCGGCTTTCTATGGACGTTAGTCTTGTTTGTAACTGACCGATTAGCTTCTGATAGGTCCGTCGAGGGAAGGATTTATTCAATTTTGTTCGCTTCATTTGTTAGTTTTTCGGTTTTTTCTTTCTCTCGGCCGCACGGTATCCCAGGCCTTTTGGCGCCTGTGGACGGGCTGTGCCGTTCCTGGCTTAAGCTTCCGATCGGTTTATCGCTTAGCCATACTCTATGCGCTTGGGCGCTATCTCTCCGACGACGATCATACGGCCTGTTTGGCATTGCGGACATAACTGCGGTTTTTCAATGATCGGCGCGGTAACGGGCTGACTGTTTACAACTTCCTGCTCGACGATCTCTTGCTCGGCTATGGCTTGCAGAGTATGCCGGATTTGCGCCAGCTTTTGTCGCCGGCATCGGTTGGCGAGAAAGCCGTAATGGCGAATGCGCATGAACCCGATCGGCAAAATATGCCATAAGAAGCGTCGAATCAGTTCTTCACCGCCCAACACCATGACTTTGTTGCGGTCATGATCCCGGTAGTCCTTGTAGCGCAGATGCACTTGGTCTTCGTCTATCTGCCGGATCCGCCCATTACTGAGTGCGGTTTTGCGACTGTAGCGGGCCAGATACTGGACCACTGTTTCGGCTTGGTTGAGATAGGCTTTGGTGTACACCACCCAGTCTGTTTGCATGAGCTCACGGAGTCGCGTATCGATTTCCGCAGGACGCGTGATCCGTTGCAGTTCACCGCGTTGCGCACTGTACCGCAGGCGGCAAACCATTCGACCCCGAAAAAATCGGGACAAGGCCCGGACCGGAAACAGGTAATTGCTTTTGGCCGGATGCCAGTCGCCTGCTTCGGTCAAGGCGCCGCCGGCGACCAGGCAGTGCAGATGCACATGCCGACTCAGATTTTGCCCCCAGGTATGCAAGACCGCGGTCATCCCCAGGGTGCCGTGCAATCGTTTCGGGTCTTGGCCAAAATGATCCAAGGTTTCCCAAACGCTCTGGAATAAGCACCGGTAGATCACTTCGGGGTGCAGTTCGACCCAGCTATTGAGCGTATGCGGCAGTGTGAACACCAGGTGATAGTAGGTCACCGGCAGAACCGCCTGCAACTGCTGTTGGCACCAGGCTTGTTGGGCTTGGCCCTGGCATTGCGGGCAATGGCGGTCACGGCAGGAATGATACTGCGGCTGCTCGAAGCCGCACTGCCCGCAACGCCGTCGCAGGCCACCCAAGGCTTCGGTGCGGCATTGTTCGATATGCCGGCAGGCTTTTTGCTGAATCGGGGTGAGCGCATGCTGCGTCTGATAGGCGGGCAGAAATCGCTCGAAGACCGCCTGCAAGCCGACGTCGCCGCTCATAACGGCTGCTCCAGTTGGGCCAACAGGTCGCCGCCGCTTCGGCTTTCCTGATAACCCGGCACCCAATGGACATAACGCAAGGTCGAGCGGATATTCTGATGGCCCAGCTGATGCTGCAGTTGATGCAGCGGCATGCCGGCTTCCAGCTGATGGGTCGCATAGGCGTGACGCAGGCTGTGAATGCCGCCGATCTTGTCGACCCCGGCGCGTCGTTTGGCCTCCGAAAAAAGCTTTTGCGCACTGGCAATACTCAACGGCGAGTGGGGATCGGCACCGGGAAACAGCCATTGCGGCGGCCGCAGTTCACGCCAATAGGCACGCAATAGCTGCAATAAAGTAGGCGACAGGATCACGGCCCGATCCTTAGCGCCTTTGCCTTGTTCCACTCGCAGCAGTCGCCGTTCGCCATCCAGGTGGCGAATCTGAATCGACACCAATTCACTGACACGAAGTCCGCAACCGTAACAGGTCGACAGTAACATGCGGTGTTTGAGGTTGCCGTGGGCCGCCAGGATGCGGCTGACTTCACTGCGCATCAGCAGTTCCGGAATGCGTTGTTCTTGTTTAGGCACCTGCAGCTTGACGCCAAAGCTGTCCTGGCCGAGGACGTGCAGATAGAAAAAACGGAGCGCATTCAGATACAAGCGGCAAGTGGCCGGCGAGAGGTGGCGTTCTTTGACCAGTGCGAGGAAGAACCCTTGCAGTTCTTCCCCCGACAGTTGAGCCGGCGAACGATGATAATACTTCGCCAACTCGGCGACAGCCATCAGATAACTGCGCTGGGTTCTCAGAGCCATGCCGCGTACCAGCATGGCATCGATCATTTTTTGACGTAACGGAGTCATCACATTTCTCCTCTAAAGACTGACCAACAGCGGTCAATCAGGAGTGTGCGACTTATTGTTACGAAAGGGAAATTTAGAGCTGTGCCAAGGCACCGCGCAGCGGTTTAGTTCAACAAATAATTATACAGTTTCTGTATATCTTCCTGACTCTACATCTTATTTGCAACAAATTTGTAACGTTAGTCAGTTGCTAACGGCATATCGTTCTAAATTGGAAGATATGCCGATCCAGATATTATTCTGAACCGGAATCATTGCCTTACTATCAGCGGCAAATAGTTGTATTCTGAAGGTAACCCAATATGTCCTTAAACAACAACCCCATCGAAATTACCCGCCTGACTCTGGCCGACCTTCGAGCCGACGAATCCGGCACGGCGATCGAACAACTGGCCGAACTGATCGTCGAAGCGTTTCGGGAGCCGCCGTGGCACGAGCATTTTTCGGCGTCGCGAATCCATTTCGGTCTGGGCGTCGAGCTGATGCGGCAGGGCGCGCTGCTGTACGCAGCCAAAGAGCAGGACGCCGGCCGGATCGTCGGCTATGTGCTGGGCAAGGAACTGGCCGCAGGCGAAGGCAACGGGCATCAGCAGACGTTAAAAGACATATCCGGCACGGCGGCGCTGGATTATCTCTGCGAGAACGGGCGGCGGGTATTTTACGTAAGCGGGCTGGCGGTCAGGTCCGGCTTCAGGCGCCGAGGCATCGCCGAGCGGCTTTCGCTGGCCTTGCTCGACGAGCTGCGCCGGCAGGGATTTTCTTACCGTCTGGGGCGCACCGACCGTTCGATGATCAGCATGCGCAATCTGTATCAAAAGCTGGGATTCAGGGAATTGCCGGTCACCGACGCCAACCACTCCGAGCGAAGCTACTGGCTACTGGCGCTGTGACCTTCACTCGCTGCCCTTTTCTTGACCGTTTGCGCAGGCTGATCGGTCTCGAAAAACCGCTTTAGATAAACGCCGGTATGGGAGACCGGGTTTGCCGAGACCTGCCGGGGCGTGCCTTCGGCGATCAGAAGGCCGCCGCCATCGCCGCCTTCGGGTCCCATGTCGACGATCCAGTCGGCGGTCTTGATCACGTCCAGGTTGTGCTCGATGACGATGACGGTATTGCCGTGGTCGCGCAGGGTATGCAGCACCGCCAGGAGCTGCTTGATGTCGTGGAAGTGCAGCCCGGTCGTCGGCTCGTCGAGAATGTACAGCGTTTTGCCGGTGTCGCGCTTGGACAGTTCCTTCGACAGCTTGACCCGCTGCGCCTCGCCGCCGGACAGCGTGGTGGCGTTCTGGCCCAGCGTGATGTAGCTCAAGCCGACCTCGGTCATCGTTTGCAGTTTCCGGGCCAGCGCCGGTATCGCGCTGAAGAACTCGGCCGCGTCTTCGACGGTCATCGCCAGCACTTCGTGGATGTTCTTGCCTTTGTAGCGGATTTCCAGCGTCTCCCGGTTGTAGCGCTTGCCGTGGCAAACTTCGCAGTTGACGAAGATGTCGGGCAGAAAATGCATTTCGACCTTGATCACGCCGTCGCCCTTGCAGGCCTCGCAGCGCCCGCCTTTGACGTTGAAGCTGAAGCGTCCGGGCGTGTAGCCGCGGGAGCGCGCTTCCGGCGTCGCCGCGAACAGCTCGCGGATCGGCGTAAACAGCCCGGTGTAGGTCGCCGGATTCGAACGCGGCGTGCGGCCGATCGGACTTTGGTCGATGTCGACCACCTTGTCGAAATGCTCCAGCCCGTCGACGCCGTCGCAGGGCGCAGGCAAGGCGCCGGCGCGGTTGATCACGCGCGCGGCCTGGCAGAACAGGGTGTCGTTGACCAGCGTCGATTTGCCGGAGCCGGAAACGCCGGTCACGCAGGTTAAAAGGCCGACCGGAAAGGCGATGTCGACGTTTTTCAGATTGTTGCCCCGGGCATTGCGGACGACGATCCGCCTGTCCGGGTCCGGAGGCTTCAGCGCGGCGGGCACGTCGATGCCGTTTTTCCCGGACAGATACTGCCCGGTCAGGGATTCCGGCGTATTGACGATGTCCTCGACGCTGCCTTGCGCGACGATGCGGCCGCCGTGCACGCCGGCGCCGGGACCGATGTCGACGATGTGCTGGGCCGAACGGATCGCGTCTTCGTCGTGCTCGACCACGATCACGGTGTTGCCGAGATCGCGCAGACGGAACAGCGTATTCAGCAGTCGCTGGTTGTCCCTCTGGTGCAGCCCGATCGAAGGCTCGTCGAGCACGTACATGACCCCGACCAGGCCCGCGCCGATCTGACTGGCCAGACGGATGCGCTGGGCTTCGCCGCCGGAAAGCGTCTCGGCGCTGCGGTCCAGGGTCAGATAGTCGAGGCCGACGTTGACCAGAAACTCCAGCCGCTCCTGAATTTCCTTGATGATTTTGACCGCCACTTCGCCGCGCTTACCGGGCAGGCTGAGCTGCTGAAAAAAATTCAGCGCCTTCCGGATCGGAAAGGCGGTCAGATGATGGACCGGCAGATTTTCGATGAACACGTTCCGCGCGGAAATGTTCAATCTCGCTCCGTCGCAAACGCTGCACGGCTTTTGTGATAAATACTTCGACAGTTCCTCTCTGACCAGTTGCGAGTCGGTTTCGTGATAGCGCCGCTCCATGACGGCAATGATGCCTTCGAAGCGGTGTCGCTTCTTCTTGGAATAGCCGAATTCGCTGAGCAGCTTGAATTCGATCTCTTCGTCGCCGCTGCCGTACAGGATGATCGCCTGGATCTCCCGGGACAGCTCCGAGAAGGGCTGCTCCGGATCGAAGCCGTAATGCTTGGCCAGGGAGCAGATGATTTGATAGTAATACGCATTGCGCCGGTCCCAGCCGCGGATCGCACCGCCCGCGAGGCTGATGTCCGGGTTGTGCACGACCAGCTCCGGATCGAAAAATTCGCGGATGCCCAGGCCGTCGCAACTGCCGCAGGCGCCCTTGGGATTATTGAAAGAAAAGATGCGGGGCTCCAGCTCGGTCAGGCTGTAACCGCAATGAGGACAGGCGTAGCGTTCGGAGAAAAGAAGTTCCGCACCGTCGTCCAGGCACGCCGCGATCGCTTTGCCGTCGGCGAGCCTGAGCGCGGTCTCGAAGGATTCCGCCAGCCTCAGGGTGATGTCGTCGCGGATCTTGAAGCGGTCGATGATCGCTTCGATGGTGTGCTTCTTTTTAGGCTCCAGCGCCGGCGCTTCGTCGAGATCGTAAACGATGCCGTCGATGCGGGCGCGAATGAAGCCCTGGGCGCGCAGATCGTCGAGCAGTTGCGTATGCTCGCCCTTGCGCTCGTTGATCACCGGCGCCAGCAGCATCCAGCGCTGGTCCTGCGGCTGCGCCAGAACCTGGTCGACCATCTGGCTGACCGTCTGCGCTTCCAGCGACACCTGATGCTCCGGGCAGCGCGGCGTGCCGGCCCGGGCATAGAGCAAGCGCAGGTAATCGTAGATTTCGGTGATGGTGCCGACGGTGGAGCGGGGGTTGTGCGAGGTCGACTTTTGCTCGATGGAAATCGCCGGCGACAGTCCCTCGATATGGTCGACGTCGGGCTTTTCCATCATCGACAGGAACTGGCGCGCATAGGCGGAGAGCGATTCGACGTAGCGCCTTTGTCCTTCCGCATAAATCGTGTCGAAAGCCAGCGACGACTTGCCCGAACCGGAAAGTCCGGTAATGACGATGAGCCGGTCCCGAGGCAGATCGAGATCGATGTTTTTCAGGTTGTGGGTACGGGCGCCGCGAATGCTGATGGTATCCATCAAAAGATTCCTGCTATTGAAAGAACTCCATACTATACGATCAAATTTATCTTCAACACAAACTCCGGTTGGTAAAAGCGGACGCAGCCATTATGATAGGCCCGCCTTATTCAACACGATCGGCCTTTCCGTTTTCTCAATTCGCTCGCTTGTCCATGAACAACGAAATTCTGTTTATTTCCGATCTCCACATCTCTCTCGAAAAAACCGAGATCACCCGGCGTTTTCTCCGTTTTTTGAAAGAGCGTGCACCCCAGGCCGCCGCCGTTTATATCCTGGGCGACCTGTTCGATTCCTGGATCGGAGACGACGACTCGACGCCACCGAACGATGCCGTCAAAACAGAGTTGAGAAGGCTCACCGCTTCGGGAACGAAAGTTTTTCTGATGCTGGGCAACCGCGATTTCCTGCTCGGCGAAAAATTCTGCCGGGACACCGGCGTAGTCCTGCTCGGCGATTACGAGGTGATCGATCTGTTCGGCGTGGCCACGCTCTTGACCCATGGCGACCTTCTTTGCACCGACGACCTGCCTTATCAGGCGTTCCGAGCCAAATCCCGAACGCCCGAATGGCGGCGCTCGATCCTGTCGAAGCCGCTGGCGCTGCGCTTGTTGGGCGCGCGCTGGTACCGCTTCCGCAGCTTTTTGCACAAAAGGAAGAAAAGCCGGGAAATCATGGACGTCAATCCGGATACCGTGGTTCGGACGATGCGCGAACACGGCTGCTTGCGGCTGATCCATGGCCATACGCACCGTCCCGCCGTACATCGTTTGAGCATCGACGAACAGCCTGCCCAGCGCTTCGTGCTGGCCGACTGGAAAAAGGACGCGGCCGAGGTTTTATGCTGGAACGGCGAAGGTTACAGGATCGAACGAATCTGATTTTCCGGAATTTCCGGTAAGGGTGTTCGGCGATTCATTCTTCAAATAGCCCCGGACCGAATCCGCAAGATAATAATTTTTTTGGCCTTTCGCTTTTTGCCTTGCGGTCCGAGTCTATTAAGGGTTGACTTTTTAAGGAAAATCATTAAATCTACGCAGCTGGAGTGACCTGTTTTGATCACGAGCAGAACATTAAACATCACCCAAAACTAATATTAGTCAAAAAAACATAATCAGTATTTTGTGGCATAACAAAATACCAGGAGAAAAAAATATGAAGAAGCCTTTAAAAAGTTGGCTGCTTGCTTCAAGTGTGGCGTCAATCTTGGCCGCGCCAGCTATTTCAACTGCTAACAGCGATCTTGACCAACTGTCACAAAACCCTGCGAACTGGTCTATGTGGGGTGGCAACTACTCGGGTACCCGTTACAGCAAACTCGATCAAATCAATACCTCTAACGTAAAGAACCTGCAGCCGGCCTGGTCTTTCTCTACAGGTGTTTTACGTGGTCATGAAGGCGGCCCATTGGTCGTAAACGATGTTCTTTACATTCACACACCTTTTCCCAATACCGTTTTCGCGATAGATCAAAAGACCCAATCCGTGATCTGGGAATACACTCCGACTCAAGACGCGGACGTCACCATTCCGGTCATGTGTTGCGATACCGTTAACCGGGGTCTGGCCTACGGCGACGGCAAAATCTTCCTGCAACAATCCGATACCGTTTTGACCGCACTGGACGCCAAAACCGGCAAACGGATCTGGAGCGTGCAAAACGGCGATCCGAAACTGGGCATGACCAACACCAACGCGCCGTTGGTCGTTAAAGACAAGGTGCTGACCGGCATCTCCGGCGGCGAATTCGGCGTCCGCGGCTTCCTGGCGGCTTACGACATCAAGACCGGCCAATTGGCCTGGAAAGGCTACAGCATGGGTCCGGACTCCGACACGCTGATCGATCCGAGCAAAACCACCACCTGGAAAGACGGCAAAGTCACTCCGGTCGGTCCTAACTCAAGCACCGGCACTTGGGAAGGCGATCAATGGAAAATCGGAGGCGGCACCACCTGGGGCTGGTACAGCTACGATCCTCAATTGAACCTGATTTACTACGGCTCCGGCAACCCGTCCACCTGGAACCCAACTCAACGTCCAGGCGACAACAAATGGTCCATGTCCTTGTGGGCTCGCGACGCGGATACCGGAGCCGTGAAATGGGTTTACCAGATGACGCCTCACGACGAATGGGACTATGACGGCATCAACGAAACCGTTCTGGTCGACCAGGAAGTCAAAGGCAAGATGCACAAAACCATCGTACATTTCGACCGTAACGGTGTGGGCTATACCCTGGACCGTGAAAACGGCGAACTGCTGGTTGCCGAAAAATTCGACAAGTCGGTCAACTGGCTGACCCATGTCGACATGACTACCGGCCGTCCGGTAGGCGTGCCAAAATACAGCACCGAGCACAACGGTGAAGACGTCACTACCGAAGGCGCCTGCCCTGCCGCATTGGGTGCCAAAAACATGGCACCTACGTCTTACTCTCCACAAACCGGGCTGTTCTACATTTCAGGCAATCACCTGTGCATGAACTACGAGCCGTTCGAAGTTTCCTACACAGCCGGTCAGCCTTATGTGGGCGCGACCCTGACCATGATGCCTGCCGGTGCGGACGTCATGACAGGACAACCCGACGGTTCGACCAACCTCGGCCAGTTCACTGCGTATGATGCAAAAACAGGTAAGATCGTATGGTCCAACAAAGAGCCGTTTTCCGTCTGGTCAGGCTCTGTTGCCACCGCCGGCGGTGTGGTATTTTACGGTACGCTGGAAGGCTACCTGAAAGCAGTCGACGCAAAGACCGGGCAGGAACTGTACAAATTTAAAACGCCTTCCGGCATTATCGGCAACGTCAACACCTGGAGCTATAACGGCAAACAATATGTCGGCGTACTGTCGGGTATCGGCGGCTGGGCAGGTATCGGCATCGCAGCCGGTCTCGAAGGTGAATCCGAAGGTTTGGGTGCCGTGGGTGCATACAGAAGCCTGAGTTCCTTCACCAAATTGGGCGGTACCCTGACTGTATTTGCATTGCCCAATTAAAAACGATCCGATTGAGTTGGATTGATCGCTGAAAGCCCTGGCTGATGATAATCAGCCAGGGCTTTTTTTGTGCGGAGCAAACCTTTGCGAGCCGAGAGGTTTTACCGAAGCGGCGATTTTTTTAATTAAATCGCGGTTCCGTTTCTAGTAAACTATTCCATTATCGGCTATACATCGGGAGAATTTAATGAGGGCTGCACCTCTAATTTATACAATACTGGCCGGCCTGTTGCTGGCTTCAAGCACGTTTTCAGCTTCAGCGGCGGATAAATTCAAGGTCTGCGCCGATCCGTTAAATCCGCCTTACTCGACAAAAAAGCAGGACGGCTTCGAAAACAAAATCGCCGAACTGTTCGCCGAAAAACTCGGGCAGACCATCGAGTACACCTGGTTTCCTCAACGCATCGGCTTTATTCGCAATACGTTGAACGCACCGGTCGACGAGAGCAAAGTCGACAGCGACGAATACAAGTGCGACGTCGTGATGGGCGTGCCGGCGGGCTTCGACCTGGCATTGACCACCGCGCCCTACTACCAGTCGACTTATGTCTTGCTGATCGCCAAGGGACGCGGCTTCGACGACGTCCAGGAGGCTTCGGAGCTGGCCGGTCTGCCTTTGCAGCGCCAGGAAGAGTTAAAAATCGCGATGTTCGACCGCGGACCCGGTACTGCCTGGCTGCAACAGCAGGGCTTGCTCGACGTCGGCATTCCTTATCAATCGATGTCGGGAGACAGCGAAAACAACGTGGCGATGCAGATTGCCAGGGACATGAAGGCAAAAAAGATCAATATGGTAATTTTATGGGGTCCGCTGGCCGGCTACGTCATCTCGCAGAGCCCCAAAAACAGCTATACGATGATACCCATGAAGTCGACGCCGGGACTGAAAATGGAATTTGCGATGGCAATGGGCGTGCGCAACGGCGACAAAGCCCGGAAAGAGATGCTGGATCGGCTGATTGCCGAAAATAAGGAGAAGATCCGGGCCATCATCGCTTCCTACAACATTCCATTAACCGAGATCAAGGCCCACGATATCCCGAAGGACGACGACTGAGTTTTGCTGTCTGCCCCTTTTTCGGCAAGGGAGGCAAAGAGCCAAAGCCTCCCTTGGCGCCCGTTCCCGTCACTTGCGGTCGTAGAGCTCCACCCAGTGGGCCAGTTTCTCGGCGCGTTCGGAGGTCAATTGCTCCCATTGAAAGCGCCAGAGCCAGTTTCCGTGGCAAGTGCCGGGAATGTTCATCCGGTGTTCGGTGCCCAATTCCAGGATGTCCTGCATCGGGATGACGGCAAGGTTGGCCACCGACCGGAAAGCCGCCTGGATCAGCGCGCAGTTCAGCGTCGTCGACGGAAATCCGAGATATTCGTAGACATGGTACCTTTCATGATCGCCGAGCTTGTCGGCCCAGCCCACCGTGGTATCGTTGTCATGCGTTCCGGTATAGACAATACTGTTTTTTTCATGATGGTCGGGTAGATAAGGATTATCGGGACCGCTGCCGAAAGCAAACTGCAGAATCTTCATGCCGGGCAAATTAAATTCGTCCCTCAACTCCTCAACTTCCGGCGTGATGATGCCGAGATCTTCGGCGACCAGCGGGATCTGGCCGAATTCATCCTGGATGGCCTGCAACAACGGCTTGCCGGGCGCTTTCACCCATTTGCCGTTGATCGCCGTTTCTTCATTGGCCGGTATTTCCCAGGCCGCCTCGAAGCCACGAAAATGATCGATTCGAATGATGTCGAACTGTTCCAACAGGGTTTCCATTCTTTTCAGCCACCAATCGAAACCGTTCTCTATCAAAGTTTGCCAGTTATAATGAGGATTGCCCCAGCGCTGCCCGGTTGCGGAAAAATAATCCGGAGGCACGCCGGCCACCACGGTCATTTCCCCGGCGTCGTCGAGTTTGAAAACGTCCCGGTTGGCCCAAACGTCGGCGCTGTCGTAAGAAACAAAAATGGGAATGTCGCCGAACAGCAGGACGTCGCGCAAATTGGCGTAGGCTTTCAATTCCATCCATTGCCGGAAAAATACGTATTGCTCGAATTTGATGCAGTCGATCGCATCCTTTAAACGTTTCCGGGCTTCCTTGATTACCCGCACGTCCCGTTCCTTGTAGGGCTCGGGCCACTGATTCCAGCATTGCCCGCCAAATTCCTCGCGAAGCGCGATAAACAAGGCAAAATCGTCGAGCCAATAGGCTTTTGCCCGGCAAAAATGAGCGAAGTCGGCTTTGTCATGCTCTTCCGCACGCGCCAGAAATCCTTGATAAGCTTTTCTGATCAGAAAACTTTTATCTTCTTTCGAGGCTTCCGACACGCGGTCGTGAACATTCAACCAGCCGACCTTGATCAGGTTATCGATATTGATCAGCGAAGGATTGCCGGCATGAGCCGATAGACAGGCATAAGGCGAGCCTTCCGCGTGGGTCATGCCCAAAGGCAGCGTTTGCCAGACGGTCAGTCCGGAGTTTTTAAGAAAATCGACGAAATAGTAGGCATCCTGTCCCAGGTCTCCCTGTTCGCCGGTTCCCGGCAGCGAGGTGATGTGAAGCAGAATACCGGCACGGCGTTTGTTTAGAAGATTATTCAAGTTGTGTGATCTCAAGTTATTGTTCTACGCCGTGGCGCATGGTTCCACCCATCGCCGGAGCGCCTGTCCCCTGGGTAAATGACAAGGCCAGATAAGGCGGAGGCTCCTTACCCAGCAATTGGTATAAATTGGTCAAGTTTAGGCGGTACTGTTTTTCAAAACTGCTGACCGCATATTCCGGATTGTAGTCGCCGAACCACCAGAACCAGTCGGAACCCTCACAAACCGCCAACTGAAGTTCGGCCTGCCTTAACTGCGAATCGCCAAGCCTTCCTGCGGCTACGGCCTGGTCGAATTCCTTTTTGACGTCGCCCAGCATGTCCCAGCCGCGATTCTTGTCGGTGGATCCTATCCACGTCGAAAAGGTACCGTAGACCCAACTGCCTGCCGCCAGACGGACCAACGGTTTGACCGGCACTTTTTCCTTCAAGCAGGCCGAAAAAGTAGTCAACTCGATATCGGGATGTCCGGCCAGCCGTTCATACAAGCCGCGCAAGAAATAATAGCCGTTATACGGAAAATACTCCCAGGCATTTTCTCCGTCCATGATGATCGAGACAACGGCGTCTCCAGACTCGTGAGCGGCAATATTTTCCAAATGATGAATCAAATCGGCCACGGCATCGTCCGCGTGCCATTTCGAATACTCGAAACCGATCCGATCCGACAAGCCGTCATCGCGAAAAAAACAGGCGATGCCGTTTTTTTTCAGCCTGAACGGATGGTGCAGGCTGACAGGGCGATGATTTTCCGGCAAATTCAGGCTGTGGCTCAACACGGCGCCGCCGCTGGCCGCCCATTTAAACCCGAAATCACCCAAAAGTTTCAGAGCATATTGACTGATCGACCCCTCGGATGGCCAGACGCCCTTGGGCTTGAAGCCGAAAAATCGTTTGAACGTCTCAACGCCCTTTTCGATGTGCCATAGCGCGCGTTCTTCTCCGCCCGGATACAGGTCGAGTTCGGGCAAGGAACAGCCGGGCATGGCTTCGTGAGCCGATTTCAGATCCAGCAGCAAAGGCAGGATCGGATGGGCATAGGGGCTAACGGAAAGCTCTATCTGACCCTTTTTGGCCAGCGTCTTATAGCGATAAATCACGTTGGCCAGCAATTCGCCCATGATTTCCAGAATTTGCAGCCGGTCGTGCAACGTATAGCCGCCACCCTTTTCGATCAGGTGTTTGATGCGGTTATCCGTTAATTTAACCGTTTCTCCCATCCAGGCCAGATGATACCAAACCAGCATGTCGGCAATAAACTGGGAGTTGACGTATGCCAGCGCCCCGTAATGCTGTTCCAGCCATTCCGCCATTTCAACCAGTTTCCGGAAGGCGGGATATCGATCGATCTGCCTTTCGCGATGGGCCCGCATGCAGTTCTTGATCAATTGCGAGCGCGCTTCCGGATCCTCGGGAAGATCGGCAGCCACCAAGGCCGCCAGCAAGTGATCCGTCAGGGCACGGCCGTGATTCAGATAGCCGCTCACCTGATTGGCATACGCTTCGATCTGCTCCAGCAAAATCGGCGCAAAGTTCACGACCGCTCTCGCCTCCGGAACCGCTTCCAGATGCGCCGCCATATCGACATAATCCTTGATGACGTGAAGGTAGGTCCAGGGCAAAACGAACTCTCCCGAATGCAGATCCCTGTATTCGGGCTGGTGCATGTGCCAGCACAAAACAAGCTTTAATTTTTTTCTTTCGGACATGACGGCCGCAGTCGCCCAACCGGCAATGGCAAAACAGCTTGGCCGAGGCGGCAGGACATTTTCAGGGAAATGAAATACGCCGCCGAACGAAAGGCCGGCGGCAGGATCAGGGTGTATTATCTTACAAAATGCAGTTTTTGCCCCAACATTTCGGGAGTGACCAGGACCACCCCACCCGGGCTGACATAATATTTCTTCTTGTCTTCTTCCAGATTTTCGCCGATGACGGTGCCTTCCGGAATTTCACAGCCTTTTTCTATGATGGCTCGGGTAATCCGGCAATGCCGGCCGATGTTCGCCTGCGGCAAGACAATCGAATCTTCCACGGTCGTATAGGAGTTCACCCGGACGTTCGAGAACAGCAGAGAATGTCTTACGGTCGCGCCGGAAATCACGCAGCCGCCCGATACCATCGAGTCCACCGCATGCCCTCTTCTTTCTTCCTCGTCGAACACGAATTTGGCGGGCGGCGTTTGTTCCTGGTAAGTCCAGATCGGCCAGTAGGTGTCGTACAGATTCAAATCGGGCTTGACGTTGACCAGTTCCATGTTGGCCGACCAGTAGGCGTCGATCGTACCCACGTCCCGCCAGTAGCTTTGCACGCCGCTTTGCATGTCCAGAAACGGATACGCATTGACGATATATTTGTCGATAACGGACGGGATGATGTCCTTGCCGAAATCGTGATTCGAATTTTTGGTGTCGGCATCCTTGATGAGCTGTTCGAACAAAAAGGCGGCGTTGAAAACATAGATCCCCATCGAAGCCAGCGCAGTGTCTTTACGGCCCGGCATCACGGGCGGATTGGCCGGCTTTTCGATAAAAGACCTCACCCTTCTGTTTTCGTCGACGCCCATGACTCCGAAAGCGGTGGCTTCCTCCAGCGAGACTTCGATGCAGCCGATGGTCAGATCGGCCTTCCGTTCGACGTGATCCGCGAGCATTGCGGCATAATCCATTTTATAAATGTGATCGCCGGCCAGCACCAGGATGAACTCCGGATCGCGGTTGCGCAGGATGTCGATGTTCTGGAACACGGCATCGGCCGTCCCTTTGTACCACGAGTCTTCGCCGTGACGCTGCTGCGCCGGCATCAAATGGACGTACTCGCCGAATTCGCCGGTCAGAAAACCCCATCCCAATTGCAGATGCCGAATCAACGAATCGGCCTTGTATTGCGTCAGCACGCCGATCTTGCGTATTCCGGAATTCAAACAATTGGACAACGGAAAATCTATAATACGGAATTTACCACCGAAAGGAACGGCCGGTTTGGCCCGCCAATCCGTCATGTTCATCAATCGGGACCCTCGTCCGCCTGCCAGGATTAAAGCTATCGTCTTGCGGGTTAAATGGCTCACTAAAAAATCTGGCATGGTTTTTCTCCCGGTAGAATAGATTCACAATGATTGAGGTGTTTGGTAACATTGAGCGGAAGTTATTCTACTACATTGAGGCTGATACAGTGAAAAGACGATCAAAAAATTCATCCGCTTCCGATTCTACCGCTACCGCTGACGCAAGCACCCCGACTGTTGAACCTGTGAAAGCCACGCCGGCTGCACAGAGCGCCTCTAAAAAAGAAAAAGTAACGGCCGCCGCTACGGCCGATGCCGACCTGGCCTCGCCGGCCGCGGCCCCTACGGCAAAATCCCCGGCGGCGGAACCGGCTAAAGCCAGAAAAACGCCCAAAGCATCGGAGCCGGCCGCGTCCGTTGACGCCACGTCTCCACCAGCCGAGGCCCCCGTCCGGCTGACCGACGATTACGAAAAAATCATCAAGGCCCGCCATCACGATCCCTTTTCAATCCTCGGACGCCATCCGAAGAACGACCGTATCGAAATCCGGGTTTTTCTGCCTCACGCCGAAACAGTCCATCTGGGAAGCAGCGACGGCCCTCGGTTCGAACGCATCCACGGCACCGATTTCTTCATCTATAAAGCCGAAAAGGATGAATTGCCACCGCATTACAAACTGGTATGGACGGATAAAAGCGGGCATCGTCACGAAAACTACGATCCGTACGATTTCGCCAAGCAGTTGCCGGACTTCGACATCCATTTGTTCGGCGAAGGCAAGCACTGGCACATTTATCAGAAACTGGGCGCCCACCTGCACCAGGTGGACGGCATCGACGGCGTGTTTTTTGCGGTATGGGCGCCCAATGCCGGCCGCGTCAGCGTCGTCGGCGACTTCAACCGCTGGGACGGCCGTTGCCATCCGATGCGCAATCTCGGCGGCTGCGGCATCTGGGAGATCTTTATTCCCGGCTTGAAAGAAGGCTGTTTGTACAAATTCGAAATCTCGAACCGGGACAGCGGCGACATTCTGATCAAAAGCGATCCCTACGGGCAGTATTTCGAATTCCGCCCCAGCACGTCCTCCATCGTCCTCAAGGAAAACACCTACCATTGGCTCGATCACCAATGGATGAACAACCGCATCCATCACAACTGGCTGCGCCAGCCCATGAGCATCTACGAGGTGCATCTGGGTTCCTGGAGCCGCGATGCTCAGGGCAACTTTTTGAGCTACCGGGAACTTGCCCGGCAACTGGTGGATTACGTCAAACAGATGGGCTTCACCCACATCGAACTCCTGCCTGTTACCGAACATCCCCTCGATATTTCCTGGGGCTACCAGACCACCGGTTATTTCGCGCCCACCAGCCGTTTCGGTACGCCCGACGATTTCCGCTACTTCGTCGACGTCTGTCATCAAAACAACGTCGGCGTCATTCTCGACTGGGTGCCTGCGCACTTTCCGAAGGATTCGTTCGCTCTGGCGCGCTTCGACGGCAGCGCCCTGTACGAACACGAAGATCCCCGCAAAGGCGAACACCGCGACTGGGGAACGCTGATTTACAATTACGGCCGCAACGAAGTCAAAAACTTCTTGTTGTCCAGCGCGATGTACTGGCTGGAAGAATTCCATCTGGACGGACTCCGGGTCGACGCGGTCGCCTCGATGCTGTACCTGGACTATTCCCGCAGCGCCAACGACTGGATTCCCAACCAATACGGCGGTAATGAAAATCTGGAAGCGATCGAGTTTTTAAGGGAGCTGAACGCGGTCACGCACGATCAGCATCCGGGCACCGTAATCATGGCCGAGGAATCGACCGCCTGGCCCCAGGTCACGCGTCCCACCTGGACCGGCGGACTCGGTTTCTCGATGAAATGGAACATGGGCTGGATGCACGACACGCTCGCCTACATGAGCCTGGATCCGGTGCACCGGATGCACCACCACGATCAGCTCACTTTCGGCCTGCTCTACGCCTTTACCGAAAACTTCGTGCTGCCTTTTTCGCACGACGAAGTCGTGCACGGCAAGGGCTCGCTGGTGAACAAAATGCCCGGCGACGAATGGCAGCGCTTCGCCAACCTGCGCCTGCTGTTGACCTTCATGTACACCTATCCCGGCAAGAAGCTGCTGTTCATGGGCTGCGAGTTCGGCCAGGGCACCGAATGGAACGTCAACAAGTCGCTCGACTGGTACGTGCTCGATTACGCCCATCACCGGGGCGTGCAAAGCCTGGTCAAGGACTTGAACCATCTTTACAAAACCCATCCGGCCCTGTTCACTCACGATTTCGAGCATCAGGGCTTCGAATGGATCGATTGCCATGACATCCAGCAGTCGGTGATCAGCTTCCGGCGCAAGTGCGAATTCGAAGAACTGATCGTGGTCCTGAATTTTACTCCGGTGCCACGGGAGAATTACCGCATCGGCCTGCCCGAAGCCGGCACGTATGCCGAAATCTTCAATTCCGACTCCAAATATTACGACGGCAGCAACATGGGTAACGGGGTCGTGACCTCGGAGCCGATGCCCTGGATGAATCTTCCTCATTCCGTCAGCATGACCCTGCCTCCGTTGGGCGGGATAATCTTAAAGTTATAACCGGGCCGATGCACGCATGAAAAAAATACTTTTCGTCACCAGCGAAGCCCATCCCCTGATTAAAACCGGAGGACTGGCCGACGTTTCCGGCAGCCTGCCCAAGGCCCTGGCCGAACTGGAGCAGGACATCCGGCTGATCGTTCCGAAATACCAGGCGCTCAATACGCACGGGGAAGACATACGCTATGTCTGCTCCCTGCGCATCGACAATCGGAATATCAATATCCTGGAAACCCGCCTGCCCGACAGCAAGGTCACCGTCTGGCTGGTCGATTATCCGGCCTATTTCAATTTTCCCGGCAATCCGTACGTCGATGAGGAAGGCAGCCCCTGGCCCAATAATGCGGAGCGTTTTGCGCTTTTCTGCCGGGTCGCCGTCGAAGTCGCGATGGACCGGATCAATCAGCACTGGAAGCCGGACATCGTTCATTGCAACGATTGGCAAAGCGGCCTGGTGCCCGCGCTGCTCTCGCTGGAATTCGGTCCGCCCGCCACGGTTTTCACGATTCACAACATGGCGTATCAGGGCCTGTTCCCGATCGCTGCGGCAACGGCGCTGAATCTGCCGGGCCAACTGGTTCATCCGGAGGGGCTGGAGTTCCATAATATGTTGTCTTTCATCAAAGGCGGCCTGGTCTACAGCGATCACATCACCACCGTCAGTCCCACTTACGCCATGGAAATCCAGACGCCGGATTTCGGTTACGGACTGGAAGGCTTGCTGGCCTATCGCAAAGAGATCCTGAGCGGCATTCTTAACGGCATCGATACCGACCAGTGGAATCCGGAAACGGATCCGCTGATCGCCCGGAATTACAAGTCGGTATCGCTTCTCGAGAAACAGTACAACAAATCCGAACTGCAAAGGCGGATGGAACTGCCGGTTAACGACCACATTCCTTTATTCGGAGTGATCGGACGGCTGGTCGAACAAAAAGGCATCGACATGATTCTGGACTGCCTGCCCGACATGGTGTCGATGCCCATGCAATTCGTCCTGCTCGGCAGCGGCGACAAAGGGTTTGAAAACAAACTGAAAAATTTCTCCCATTTGTATCCCGATAAAATCGCGGTTACCCTCGGCTACAACGAATCGTTGGCCCATCTGATCGAAGCCGGCGCCGACGTTTTTCTGATGCCGTCGCGGTTCGAGCCGTGCGGCTTGAATCAAATGTACAGCCAGCGCTACGGCACCATTCCCATCGTTCGAAAAACCGGGGGACTGGCGGACACCGTCGTCGACAGCCTGCCTCACACGCTTACGGACAGTACGGCGACGGGCATCGTCTTTAACGAAGCCAGCGCCAGCGCGTTAATGGAAGCAATCAAACGGACCCTGATCCTGTATCACAATCACGAGGCCTGGAAAAAAATGCAGGTGAACGGCATGCAGAAAGATTTTTCCTGGCAGCAAAGCGCCCGGCATTATCTGGACTTGTACCAAAACCTTTAAAAAGAACCATTTTCGGTATGGACCTTGCTTTGTTTTAGATGACGTGCTTCTCTGCGGCCAGCTTTGCCCGGCCGCACAACTTCACGACTTCAGGTTTCCGGCGCCTATCTTCGGGGAAATAACGGATGGACAAAATCCAGTTGATTTATGTAAAAAACGTCATTACCCGAAAAAAAAGAGGCGTCCGACAACTCCTGTCGTTTTTCATGCTTCTGGAAAACCTGAGTCCTCACAAAGAGGTCGACGTGCTCTGGGCGGGAGAGGATGGCATATGGCACACCCTGGCGGCCGCTTACCACAGCGCCTGCGAACCCGGCCGGGAATACTGGCGGGCGGAAACCGAACTGCAACCGACAAGCGACCACTCTCTGCCCGGAAATATTCAGTTCGCCCTGAGGTACCGGACGTTAGGAAAGGAATACTGGGATAATAACCTCGGAAGAAATCATTCCAGCGAAGCCGATTCGGGCATCGAAGCCTTCGATCATCGCCGGGTGCTCAACATCGACTTCAGCGACCGCCTGGACGAGCGCCGGAAATACGTTCCGGTCTGCGTTGCGGTCGATCGTTCGCTGCATGCGGAAAAGGTCACCGTCCACTGGACCACGGACAATTGGCGGCACACCCGAAAAACGGCCTGCCATTTCAAAAGAAACTATTGGGACAAAGAGTTCCAGAGCAACGCCCGGAATCCCAACCAGTATGGGGTCGAGCTCTGGAAAGGCTGGGTCAAAATCGCCGATGCCTTTCGCCTTCAGTACAGCATTTCCTGCGAAAGCCGAGGGCAGATCCTGTGGGACAACAATCACGGCCGGAATTACTCGGCCAGCCGCAGGCCGCTCAACGTGATGATTCTCAATCTTCATTGTTACCAGGAAGAAAATCAGGAATTCAAGTTCAACCAGATCGCCAAGGCCATCAACGAACTCGACGTCGATATCGCCTGTTTCCAGGAAGTCGCCGAGCTATGGAACGACGGCAACGGCGACTGGCAATCCAACTCGGCGAGAATCATCAACGAGCTCCTCGAGCAGCCCTATCACCTTTACACCGACTGGTCGCATCTGGGCTTCAACCGGTACCGGGAAGGCGTCGCCATCCTGAGCCGCTATCCGATGACGAAACAGGAATCGCGCTATGTATCGGACAGCCACGACGTCTACGACATTCATGCAAGAAAAGTCGTCATGGCGCAAATCCACCTGCCTTACATGGGCACCGTGAACGTCTTCTCGGCGCACCTGAGCTGGTGGGAAGACGGGTTTGCCGAACAGTTCCACCGCTTGCGCCGATGGGCGGCCGAAAGGCATCGCGGCCATCTGGCCGGCACCCTGCTCTGCGGCGATTTTAATGTCACCGCCGGCTCGGAAGGCTACCATCTGGTGGTGGACACGCATGAATACGACGATCAATTTCTGGCGGCCAATGCTCAGGGCGTGTTCGAAAAAATTTTCCGCGTCAACGATTCCCACTGGCAAAACCATCTGGCCGACGATTATCGCATCGATTATATTTTTTTGAATAAAGCCAGCGATCTATCCGTCACTTCGGGCCGTGTTCTGTTTACCGACGAGGATTACGGCCGGGTCTCGGATCACTGCGGCTATTTGATGACGTTCGTACCCAAAGTCTGATGCCGTGGCGCCACGGCATCAGTACGAAGCTGCCTGGGCTATTTGGGTGCACCTGGGCAGTCGATCACCTTCCTCCCTCAGGAAGAAGGGACTTATTCAGAGCTTCCTTAAATTTATACAATCGCACGACGCCTTTTGAGGTAAAAATATGACGTTTGCTGAACATCACGCCATGCCGACTCATGGCAATCTGGGCGGCTTTTTTTCCCGGATCAACGACTTTAAGGATAAATTCTACATTCGCTGGGGAAAAATCGACTTTGACGTTCATTTCGGCGTCCAGGCCAACGTCAAAGTCGTGCTGAAAGTGTACCGCGACGAAATCCGGGAAACCTACATCGTCGACACCGATCCTTACGATGTCCAGTGGGATCGGCACAAGCGGCGCACCCGGGATTTTTACATCCATCCGCATTCGGCCCAATTCGGCAAGATCAACTGCATCAAGTTTTCCTTCATCGTGCATCTGGACGAGCATTCGATACCTTCCCATAACGATTACATCTTCATGGACTGGTACCAACTGCAGGACGATCAGCCGCAATACCGGAGCATTAGCTCGGACTGGGCTACGCCCAACGGCTACCGGACTCACGAGCTCAATGCGGCCGAACTGCAAAGCGACGTCGACTGGTACAACCATCATCTCGAGTCGCTGAGGCTGACTCCCAAATTCACCAAAGGACTTCTGTATCATCCCTATCATCCCAAGCGGTTCATTCACGATCACATCGACAAGGTGATTCGCAGCAAATATGAAAACCCTGCGCGTTTCTGCACGATCAAGGTCAGCGTCGACTGCATCGACGATGCGGATTTCGTTTCCCATCTGATTCATGCCCATCATCAGGGGGTGTGCGTCCAGTGCATCGTCGACTGGCGCAAGATGACCCTGACCAACAGCCACAACTACGCCCGGCTGAAACGTTCCGGCATCGAGCTGCTCGGCGTGTTCTGCACGCCCAAGCACCATCTGATCGAAGTCGAACCGGACATGCACACCAAATTCGTCATCTTCAACGACGAAGACTGCATACTCGGCTCGTTCAACATCACTTTCGACCGTTGGTGGGCCAACTGGGAGTCGGGCATGACCTTCCACTCCAAAGGCATCTGCCGGCTGCTGGACAACATCTTTCAGAGCCAGCGCGGCGGCGTCAACCAGAAATACGGCATCGATCCGTTAAGCCCTTTCAATCTGCTCTATACCTTCGGCCGGCACGTCATGCTGAGCGGCGGGTATTACCGCCCGCACCATGCCATCCTCGCCGAAATTCATCGCGCCCGGCATTCGCTCAAGCTCTGCCTGTTTCTGATCGGCGATCTGGTCGGCGATCATCACGACAGCGTCGTCGACGCCCTCATTCATGCGCGGAACCGTGGCGTCCACGTCCACATTCTTTTCAACGGCCATCTGGCGCGGCAGGGCCGCGTCGGCGTCGAGCGTTCGATGGCCGACGAGCTGAACCGCCCCCTGCTGCCGGCGGTGCAGCGGCTGAAGTCCGCGGGCATCCCGGTCGGTCTGGTCTACGGGCAGGACGACCATCCGGTGCCGTATTCGCCGATCCATTCCAAATACTGCGTCATCGACGACTCGATCGTCATCGAAGGCAGCTTCAATTGGTACAATACTTCGGTTTTTTCCCACGATCTCGTGGTCGTGGTCAACAGCCGGGACGTGGCGCAGCCCTATCTGTTCGAGTTCGAACAAATCCAGCGGTCGTTCAGGGTCTTTTACTAACCGCCGTGCTTGCCGTTGCGGTAAAAGAACGGTTATTCCCGTAATTTATGGCTTTGCTTCTTAACGTTGTATAATTCGGCTTTTTCAGCCATTTCCGATCGTCCGCCATGACCAACGTCAACACCGAAAAACTTTCCAGCGCCCGTTTTGCCGAAGCCACCGACGCGTTCGTCGAAGTCTTTACCGCGTCGGTCACGTTCGATCAGCGCATGGCGATGCAGGACATCGAAGGCTCGCTGGCGCACGCGGCCATGCTGAAAGAGTGCGGCATCCTGACCGAAACCGAGTTTCAGGACATTGTCCGGGGGCTCACCGAAATCGGACAGGACATCCTGGACGGCCGTTTCGACTGGTCGATCAAACAGGAAGACGTGCACATGAACATCGAAGCCCGGCTGACCGACCTGATCGGCGTGGCCGGCAAGAAGCTGCACACCGGCCGCTCCCGCAACGATCAGGTGGCGACCGACATCCGGCTCTACCTGCGCAGCGAAATCCGGGAAATCACCCGGCAACTGACGCGTCTGCAAACCGCCGTTCTGGATCAGGCGGAACGGCACGCCGACACGATCATGCCCGGCTTTACCCATTTGCAGGTGGCGCAGCCGATCACCTTCGGCCACCATCTGATGGCCTGGTTCGAAATGCTCGCCCGCGACCGGGAACGGCTTCAGGACTGCAACAAACGGCTCAACGTGATGCCCCTCGGCGCCGCCGCGCTGGCCGGCACCAGCTATCCGATCGACCGCGAATTGACCGCCGAACTGCTCGGTTTCAGCCGCCCTTCGGCGAATTCGCTCGACTCGGTCAGCGACCGCGATTTCGCCATCGAATTTACCGCCACCGCCAGCCTGATCATGATGCACCTGTCGCGTTTTTCGGAAGAGCTGATTCTGTGGTCGAGCGCCCAGTTCGACTTCATCGACATTCCCGACGCCTTCTGCACCGGTTCGTCGATCATGCCGCAAAAGAAAAATCCGGACGTGCCCGAACTGGTGCGCGGCAAGGCCGGGCGGGTCACCGGACATCTGGTGTCGCTGCTGATGCTGATGAAAAGCCAGCCTCTGGCCTACAACAAAGACAATCAGGAAGACAAGGAGCCCCTTTTCGATACCGTCGACACGCTGATCAATTGCCTGCGCGCCTATGCCGACATGGTGCCACGCATCGGCGCGAAAAAAGACCGGATGTATCAGGCCGCCAAACGCGGCTTTGCCACCGCCACCGATCTGGCGGATTATCTGGTCCGCAAGGGCATGGCCTTCCGCGACGCGCACGAAGCGGTCGGTCTGGCGGTTCGACTGGGAATCGACACCGGCCGCGATTTATCGGAGCTCACCCTGGCCGAACTGCAAGCGTTTTCTCCGCTGATCGAAGCCGACGTGTTCGACTCGCTGACGCTGGAAGGCTCGGTCTCGGCCCGCAGCCATGTCGGCGGCACGGCGCCCGATACGGTCAGAAAAGCCGTCCGGGCGGCGCGGCAGGCCCTGGCGTAGTACCTTCCACTTTCTCCGGCCGGGCCGGGTTTTCACCGCTCACCCGATTGCATCGGAGCCTTTCATCGCTCCGAAGCCGCTTGCCTTATTCCGAAGGCGATGAATGGTGCTTCGTATGCTCCGGTACTTCGGCGCTGCCGTGATCGCTTTCCTGCGCGTCGAACCATTCATGCAGCGCCTGCACGTACTGAGGGTATTCGGTGGAAAAATGGATCTGCGCGCCGTTCGGCAGGGACTCGTATTCGTATCTGATGTCGTCGAGCGCCGCCTTTTTCAACTGGGCAAGCCCCGGCATGTCGGCGCCGTGGACGCGCTGGGTCGCGGAAAAGTCTCCTTTTCTGAACTGATTGGTCAACTCGCGCAGATGCTCCTGGACCAGCTTGATTTGCTCCTTGTCGGCCTCCGGTTTGACCACCACGTGCTGCACGCCGCCGTGAACCGTTTTCGTGAACGATTGCAAAGTCTGATCCAGGGAATAAGGAACGGTTTCGCGGCTTTGCTGCTGCACTTTTTCCACACGTCCTGAGCCGGCCGGCTCTGCCGCAAGCGCCGCCGAGGAAGCGAGTAAAATTCCGATCGAGATGAGGGATACGTATTTCATAGGGGCTCCTTGTTATCGGGTGAATTGCGTCTGATGAACAGCTTCACGTACGGATTGATGTTCGAAAGACATTTTTTGTCCGCCGCAGGTTCCATTGTCTTCAGCCCGGCAGATGCCCGGGCAGGTCGGCGATGGAAGCAATGGTCAGATCGGGCACGATCGGACTGTCGTCAACATACGCTTTCCGGTATTTGCCGGTTTTTACCAGAATGCCGGTCAAACCTGCGGTTTGTCCGCCGCCGATATCGGAGTCGACGTCGTCGCCGATAATGGCCACGTTTTCCGGCGGCAAATCCATTTCGCTCAGAGCCGCCCGGAAAAAGGCAGGCGAAGGCTTGCCGATCACGGTCGCCTGTTTCCGGCTGGCGTATTCCAGAGCGCTGACGAAGGCGCCAATGTCCATTTGCAGACCGTGTTCGGTCTGCCAGAAGCGGTTTTTATGGATGGCGATCAGCTCGGCTCCGTTCATCAGCAAGTTGAAAACCTTATTCAGCAGCGAATAAGACCACGCCTCGCCGATGTCGCCGATAACGACGACGTCGGCCTTGTCGTCCGCTTGCCGCAAATGCCGGAAATCCTGTTTGACGTCCTCCGACAGCACCCAATGGCAGACCGGGTCACCGAGTTGCCGAAGATGGATCAAAGCCGCCTGGGGAGCACTGATGATTTCGTGCCCGGCAATATCGAATCCCAGGCCGGTCAGTTTATCGTGCAGCGAAGCGCGGGACAACGTGCTGGTGTTGGTAATGAAACGGCAGCGGTAGCCCCGGCGTTTTATCTCGGTAATGGCCGCCCTGGCGCCGTCGATCACGTTTCGGCCGACGTAGAGAACGCCGTCGAGATCGCACAGAAAGCCACGAATTGAAGATAGATCTGCCATACGAAGTTAACGAGTGATTGCCGGACATCGGATTTTCGGCAGTAGTCCGATTATAACAGAGTCCTGCCGGCGCCGATAAATACCGAACGCAGGAAAAGCACCAAACCCCAGGCATCCGCCCGGCTTTTAATTTCCTACGGTTCCCGTTATAGTGATTGAAGAATCTTTTCTTCTATTTTTCCGGAAAGACAAGCTTCATGGCTTGCGCGTTAAAAGACAAAAAGAAACGAGGATAAAACCCAAAACGGCTGCTTTGAAACCCGAGCGGCGCCCGGCATCCCGCCCCAGGATGCGTGCCATTATCCGACGAGTGCCTTTATCGCAACTTTCCGGAATCAATCTTTCTAAACAAGGCATTTGACACATGATGGAATTAGTCTGGGTTGGTACGGCTTATCTCATAGGCCTGATCGCCAGCCATTTGTCCTTTCCTCCTCTGGTGGGCTACTTGATCGCCGGCTATATTCTGCACTCGCTGGGCGTGGAATCGGCATGGACCCTGACTCATCTGGCCGACGTCGGCATCGAGTTGCTGCTGTTCACCGTGGGCTTGAAAATCAGATTGCGTTCGTTGCTGCGCCGGGAAGTTTTAAGCGTAGGCGGCCTGCATTTGGCGTTCGTGACCGGAGTTTCCGGACTGATTTTTCTGCTCCTCGGCGAACGGAGCGCCGGCGGCTGGGTCCTGGGCGCCAGCCTGGCATTTTCCAGCACCGTGCTGGCGATCAAGGTGCTGGAAGACAACGGCGAGCTTTCTTCCTTGCATGGCCGGGACGTACTCAGCATCCTGATTCTTCAGGACGTCGTGGCGATTGCGCTGCTGGCGGTCGCGGACGGCCGACAGCCGTCCTACTGGGCGTTTGCCTTGTTACTGCTTCCGCTGCTGCGCCCCCTGGCCCACCGCCTGCTCACGGTCAGCCGGGCGGACGAATTGAGACTGCTCCTGGGCGTGTCGCTGGCGCTGGCAGGCGGCGTGTCCTCCGAAAGCGTCGGGATTTCCCCCGATATCGGCGCCTTGCTGATGGGCATCATGCTCGCGGCTCATCCACAGATCGACGATCTTTCCGACAAGCTCTGGAGCCTGAAGGAAGTCTTTCTGGTCGCCTTCTTTCTGCAAATCGGCCTATCCGATTTGCCGAACCGCGACCAGATCGTTCAGGCGCTGGGGTTGCTGGCCGTATTGCCGTTGCAGGGCATCGTCTTTTTCACTCTGTTTATCCTGGCCGGCTTGCGCGCCCGCACCGCGTTCATCTCGTCGCTGGCTTTGACGACTTACAGCGAGTTTGCGCTGATCACCACCGGCGCCGTGGTCAAGGCGAATCTTTTGCCCGCCGACTGGAACGCCGTGATCGCCCTGGCGGTCGCCGGATCCCTTGCCGTCGCGGCGCCGTTGAACCGCTATTCCCATCGGTTGTTTTCCTGGTGCGAGCCCTTTTTGATCCGTTTCGAGAAAACATCCGGAAGCGGACATCCCGACCGGTTGCCCGACTCCATCGGCCGCGCCGAATGGTTGGTGGTCGGCATGGGGCGCACCGGAATTTCCGCCTATCAGGCCTTGTATCGGCAGGAAAAACGGGTCGTCGGCCTGGACGCCGATCCGACCGTTCTGGAAAGCCTGCTGGCTAAAGGCAAGCGCGTGATTTACGGCGACGCCGAGGATCCGGAGCTATGGTCGGAGCTGCCGCTGGACCGGGTCAAAGGCATCATTCTTACCCTTCCCGAATTCGACGCCCGCTGCTCGGCGACACGACAACTCAGAAAGCGCGGCTTTCAGGGCCAGATCGGCACCATTTGCTATCTTCCCGAAGAAAAGGCGCAACTGGAGCGATTGGGCGCAAACCTGATGATTCATCCACTGGTCGAGGCAGGAAACCAGTTGGCCCGGCAAATCGTGCGCGATCGTTCGGAATTGCCACAATAAGGATGGTTCCTCATCCGTGCTGTGATAGACCTTAGCGGAAAAGGGCCCGGAATTGACGGCCCTTGCCGAACACAATACTCAGTGGATGCGGAAAAATTTTCCCATTAACTATCGGTCAATTTAAATCGCTGAAAATCCGCCAGCCTTTTAGACTCCACAATCTCATCATGCGGCAACAGCAGGTAAGTCCAAGGTTTGGTGCCTGTTTCTGCGGCGTAATCCGAAGCATGCCGGCACCACCGTGCTGCGGCGGCGGCCTTAGCCTGCACTTCTTGGGAATCGATGTCGCCCTTCGCTTTGGTTTCCACCATGAAAATCTGTGTATCGGTATCCGCGACAAAATCCGGTATATATTCGGGCTGCTCGGTTCCCAGTTTGTAGTAAATCTGGAATTGGCCTTTGGCGGGCTTAAACCACTTCCGTGCGTCTCTCTCCAGAATGACGGCAAAACGCCGCTCGGTGTCGGAATCGAACTTTTGTAACGGATATAAGCAGCGCTCGAATCCGCCGAACAGCATTTGTTTGATGCGGCCGGTTTCCGTGACCGTTTCGCGGAAATGGCGCACGGCAATCCCCAGGGATGGGCTGAATACCGCGGAATCTCCGGGAGCGATGGCGGCGCGGCCGGCGGTAGCCGTGTAGTTACAGGGTTTCAACTCGGTAAAGCCGCGGCTGACTTTGACTTCGTATTCGGTCGCTTCCTCCCAGAAATGCGCCATCATCTGGGCATGAATTTCACGGGCGATCAAGCGCCGATCACGAGCCAGCACGCTCCGCACCTCAGCTTCCGGGAGATAGCCGGACAAGTGTTGCACCATTTGCCCGGCGAGGCCGTACAGCAATTCGGCATGGGTGAAATAATCGACGTCGTCATAGTCCACCAGTGCGTGAACGATGTAATCCTCCAAACGCCGCTCAACCAGACCGATTTCCGACGCCAGCGTGAACTGTTCGTTGGTGCGCAGCATTTGCCCAACAATTTCACGTTCGCCGGGTTGCAGGTGTAACTGAGCAACATCGAGTTTGAACGGATGAAAACCCGTGGTAACCTCTCCATTCGGCACCACGGTAATGCGCGGAATATCGATGGTTTGCTGGACGACCACCGCGGTCGTCTTCGCCACCACGTCCGCCAAATTGAAGCTTTCGCCGGCTAGCCAACTGGACTGCACCGGCTTCAGCCGCTCGGCCACTTCCTGCAGGATTACCTGTTGCACTTCCGGTTTGAGCAATGCCGCGCTGGTCGGCACCAAGTCGCGTTTGATCTCATATTTGCCGATGACCTCCATCACCATACGCGCGGCCTGCAATTCGGGTTCACGGGTAAACACAGGCGCGCCGCCCTCTCCCCAACCCTTTATGCCCTTCAGGGGACTCTCCCATTGGGAAAGGGGCTTATCTTGCTCTCGCTCCCCTCTCCCGAATTCGGGAGAGGGGCCGGGGGAGAGGTTTGTCAAACCCAGCCGCGTCATCGCCCCAGACGACACCTGCACGCTGACTTTGTTATCGTCGCTGCTCGGCGCCTCCAAAATCAACTGTTTCAGCCGAATCGGCGAATCGCCGCGATTGGCTTCATCAATAATCTCCTGAAACTTATCGTGCGCGACGATGTTCAAGCGGTCCACTGCCGCCACGCCGGTACGCTTGCCGTACGGCAGACGCAGACCGCGACCGATCGATTGCTCGATCAAAGTCCGCGCATTGGCCGCCCTGAGCGGCACGATGGTGTACAGATTGGTGACGTCCCAACCTTCTTTGAGCATATTCACGTGAATCACGATTTCGGTCGGCTCGTCCACGCTTTCCACCGCCAATAACCGGGTAATCATCGCTTCTTCTTCGGCGCCCGAGCGGCTGGAATCGACCTGAATCACCTTGCCCCGATAACGGGCCTCAAAGAACGCATCGGACTCCAACAGCGCCAAGAGCTGCGCGGCATGCGCCGTCTCCCTCGCAATCACCAACATGAACGGCTTAACGGCCTTTACCCCGTTCTCGCGGGCATAGGTCAATAGTTCGACCTTGGTAGTCTCATGCAGGCGCACGCCGTCTTCCAGCTTGACCTTCTCCAGCTCTTCCGGGGTATGCGCTCTGGCATCGAAGTTACGTTGCGTCACCACCGCCGGTTCTTTGACAAAGCCGTCTTCCATCGCCCGTGCCAACGGGTAATCCATCACCACGTTTTTGAACGGCACCGGTCCGCGCGTCGATTCCACAAACGGCGTCGCGGTCAATTCCAATCCAAACAAAGGCTTCAATTCGTTGATCGAACGCACCCCGGCACTGGCGCGGTAACGGTGCGACTCGTCCATCAGCAGCACCAGATCGGTCAAACCGGCTAAATGGTTGAAATAACTGTCGCCCAGCACTTCTTGCATGCGCTTGATGCGCGGCTCCTTGCCGCCGCGCACTTCGGAGTTGATTTTGGAGATATTGAATATGTTGATGCGGACATCTTCAAAGGCCCCAGGCAGGCTTTCTCGAACGACAGCACCTGACTGATCGTAGTTGTCTCCAGTGATAACGATCGGCGGCTGTTGAGCAAATTCGGCGATGCCCTTGAACACATACTTCGGCGTATTCGGCGTGAAATCGGCAATCAATTTGTTATAAATCGTCAGGTTCGGCGCCAACACGAAGAAATTATTGATGCCGTGCGCCAGATGCAAATAAGCGATAAAAGCCCCCATCAAGCGGGTTTTACCGACGCCGGTGGCCAAGGCAAAACACAGCGAAGGAAAGTCGCGCTCAAAATCCTCCAGCGTCGGAAACAGCGACTTCAAACTGGACAACACGGCGGGCACGTCTTTCTCGTGCTGCAACAATTCCGGCGCCATCTTCAACGCATGCGCCAAACGCGACAACGATTCGGCTTGCGGCGGACGCAGCGACAAGCGCCCGGTTACGGCATTTAAAACCTTTGAATTCATACTTGTCCTTCTTGCCGGAGTTGTTCCGCCGTCAAACGAACCATTTGCCGGTCTTTCAAAATCACAATTGCGGTTCCGGTTTGTATTGCCTGCTTCCGGGCTGATTCGGCAGCTCGTTTGATCGCCTGTAAAGACGCCACTAAATCCTTGTCCTTGGTGAGGATCGATTCGTGCGCTGTCATGACTTTTCTCCCGTTTCCTACATTATGGCTTTTTGTTTTCATCGGCGGCTTTGGACAGGTTGCCGGCCACCATTCGAATTTGTTCCAGCACCGCTGCCGTTTGAGCCAAAACGTCATTATTCCAAAAGTGCAGGATGGTAAAGCCGTTGGCTCGAAACCAGGCATTGCGTTTTTCGTCTTGCTCGTCGCCATGCTGGCTGCCGTCGGCTTCTATGATCAGACGCAATTCCAGGCAAACAAAATCGGCAATAAATGGCCCTATCGGTTTTTGACGCTTGAATTTTAGCTCCATGAAGCGGCCGGCGCGCAAGTAATACCAAAGCCGCTGCTCGGCTTCGGTCTGATTGGAGCGGAGAAACTTGGCGTGTTCGAGCAAGCTAGCCCCCTCTCCCCACCCCCTCTCCCCGCGGGGAGAGGGGCTTGAACTGTTCCCGCCGCGATTACAGTAAGTTGATGGATTTGAAGGGTATTTCGTGTTCATAATTCATCCTCGAACAAATCAATTGTCTTCGAATTTTTTTGCATGTTGCCTTTTCTCTCCTCTCCCGCGAGCGGGAGAGGAGCCGGGGGAGAGGGTTCAGCCATCGGCAAATTCGCCACATTCAGACTGTAATCGTCATGCCCCCATTCGCAACGCGCCAACACCATCTTGGGGATTTTTTTCAGGGTCAGATGCGGCCAGCGTTCGATGGCTTGTGCGGCAGTAATGCCGTGAAAGGCCGAACAGCATACGAGTAATGAGTAGCCTGAGCGCCCTCTCCCCAACCCCTCTCCCAACTGGGAGAGGGGCTCATCCGTCCCTTTCCCGCTTCCGAGAGAGAAGCCGGGGGCCATCGGCTCAAACTCCTCTTTCCCATCTCCGAGAGAGAAGCCGGGAGCCATCGGCTCAGACTCTCCTCTCCCGCTTGCGGGAGAGGGGCCGGGGGAGAGGGCAATACCGCCCACCTCATCGGCCAGAGCCTGCAATTGTTCGGCAGACAGGTTTTGCGTGGTGACGTAGATAAAATCGCGTTCGCTGGAATGGCCGTGCTGCCACCAGCGCGTTTCCGACGGCGCATAGGTAAAGCCTTCCAGCTTGCACAAGGCCTCGGCCAGCATCGCCGCATTGTACTCGGGATTGACGACCGGATTGCCCCAGCGGTCGTTGACGATCAGGCTGGGAGCCAGTTTGTAATAACGGAAACCGCCGCCGCCCTGCCAGTTGACCGCTTTCGTAATGCCGCCTGGGTCTTCGCCGTCGATGACCTTTTTTAGGCGCGGAATGACGTGGGTGTGGCAGTGTTCGCCCAGCTCGACCATGATCCAGCGCCGGCCCATTTTATGGGCGACCGCGCCGGTGGTGCCGGAACCGGCGAAGGAGTCGAGGACGAGGTCGCCGGGGTTTGTAGCGATATGAATAACTCTGCTGATTAGTGCCTCGGGCTTGGGAGTGGAAAATGGAGTTTCTCCAGGAAACAGGTTTACCAATTCTGATTTCGCTTGACCATTCGTGCCGACCTCTTGCGCAGACCAAAAAGATGAGGGAACTAAACCCGCCTGGACTTCAGACAGGAATTTCTTAACCCTAGTAGTCAGTCAATTTAAATCAAAAGGATATATTGGGCTTGTAAGTCACTCTATAGTGGCATTGATGGTTACTGATTGAGGTCAAGCAATGCCAGCTCTTAAATACAAAGTCAATCTGACTGAAGACGAAAAGCGTGGCTTGGAAGCCATGATCAACAAAGGAAAAGCCGCGGCACGCCATCTGACACGCGCGCGAATTTTATTAAAAGCGGCAGCGGGTATTCAGGATAAAGACATTATCCAAGCTTTGGGTGTCTCGGAATCAATGGTGTTGACGACGCGCCAACGGTGTGTGGAAGAAGGCCCGGAAGCCGCCCTGAAAGAACGCCCCCGTCCAGGACGTGCCCCAAAACTGACGGAGAAGCAGGCCGCCCATATTATCGCCTTGGCTTGTAGTGAGGCGCCGACAGGGCATGATCACTGGACCTTGCGGTTGTTGGCGGACAAAGTGGTGGAATTAGCGTATGCCGACCGTTGCAGCTATGAAACCATCCGTCAGCTTTTAAAAAAACACTCTCAAACCCTGGCAGAAGCAAGAGTGGTGCATTCCCGAGGTGAGTGCTGAATTTGTCGCGGCGATGGAAGACGTGCTGGACCTTTATGAAGAACCCTACGATCCGTTGCGCCCGGTTGTGTGTTTCGACGAAAGTCCGAAGCAACTCATTGCGGAAGTCCGCCAACCTCTCCCGCCTGAGCCCGGTCAACCGGCCCGCTATGACACCGGCTATGAACGGAAAGGCGTCTGCGATTTGATGATGATCTGCGAACCTAAACGCGGTTTTCGGCAGGTGGACATCACCGCGCGGCGGACCAAAATCGAATTCGCGCACAGCATGAAGCATATCGCTGAACTTTATCCGGACGCGGCGGTGATCCGGGTGGTGCTGGACAATCTGAATACCCATAAAATGGCGTCTTTGTATGAAGCCTTTCCAGCAGAGCAAGCCCGTGAATTGGCGCGACGGCTGGAGTTCCACTACACGCCCAAGCATGGCAGTTGGCTAAACATCGCTGAGATCGAACTGGCCGTCTTGTCGAACATGTGTTTATCACAGCGGATACCGGACACAGAGAGCCTCCGGCGTGAGGTCGAAGCCAATATCCTACCGCGCAACACCAAGGCGACGCCCGTCAATTGGCGATTTACGACGCAACAGGCACGACGTAAACTGGCTCGCCTGTATCCTTGTGTTTCTTCGTGACTGACTACTAGGTGCATTTGATCCGTCCGCTCCAAACCAAATACGATTATCGGCAACCATTTCGTTGAAACGCGACTCGGTGTAGAGCCAACACCGACCAGCAGGCGGATCAACCTTACGGCCGGAAGGCGTAGTCACCGTGAAAAACTGGGCTTGCCGGCGGCCTTTCTCGGCCTTAGCATGGGCCGGCAGCGATGCCCACACGCCACGGGGATCGTTGTCTGGGTTTGTAAATCGCTCAAGCTGACTCTCGGATGCAGGCAATGGATTTCGTATCTCTTTCCAGATAGCGCGAGATTTTGCAAAGACCAACACATGGTCATGCACAGCGGAAAAGTCAGTCCGATTCTCCCGAGTTGGTGTCTTTTGCCAAAACACATTCGCAACAAAATTCCCCCGCCCAAACACCTCATCACACAACACCTTCAAATAATGACATTCATTGTCGTCGATGGTAATCCACAATGAACCGTCGTCCGACAGCAAGCGCCGGATGATTTCCAGCCGGTCGCGCATCAAGCCCAGCCAGATCGAATGCTCCAGCCCGTCGTCGTAATGAGTGAACGCGCTGCCGGTGTTGTATGGCGGATCGATGAACACGCACTTGACCTTGCCGGTAAATTCCTGCTCCAGCGCCTTCAACGCCAACAGGTTGTCGCCGAAAATCAGCCGGTTGTCGAAAATATCCGTTTGCTCCCCTCTCCCCAACCCTTTATGCTCTTCAGGGTGCTCTCCCCGCTGGGGCGAGGGGCTTACATGCTCCTCACTTTGCCGGAGCGTCAGGCTTTCGCTCCCCTCTCCCGTGTGCGGGAGAGGGGCCGGGGGAGAGGGAAAACGCCGAAACTTGGCGTAATACGATTTCTCCGGGTCTTCCAACAAAATCCGCGGCTCCAGGCGGGGTCGTTTGTCTTTGCCGATCCAGGTAAGTTCGAGTTTTTGTTTGGCCATTTAAAAAGAGATTCAATTCGTTAGTTAAAGCGGTAAGACGTGTCGTCCCAATCGCCGGCTGCGATTGGCGTAATTGCGCGAGACGATTCCGGGGATATTATCCATCAATTCAAAAAATCCGTGATACAATAACTGACTTATATAGTCAGTTAATCTGAATTCCTGCTTTGTTGCTTAAAATCTCACATTAATGGTTATATAAAAATAATTTCCGATTTTCATTTTGAGGTTTAACAAACACATGAATTCTATTAAAAAAGGTTCGATTTCCCTGGTCATGGCGGCGGTTCTTGTCTCTGCATCCGCCACGGCATTGGCCAAACCCGCCGGCCAGGAAGTAGTCACTTCCGCCATCGAAAACACCATTTCCAGTCTGGAAAGCGCGTTAAGCCTATTGGAAAAGGGCGGCGATAACGACGCGGTTATCAAAGCCATCGCCAATGCCCGCCAACAGCAAAAGGAGTTTCGCTTTGAAGTGACCGAACGTCAGCGCGAAAGAACCGTTAACATACTGAAACGCGCGGGTTCCGAGATTAAAAACGGCAACATGCAGCCCGGCGAGCAATCTTTAAGAGAAGCCTTGGCTTCTTTTAAAGAAATGAAAGCCATTTACGACAAAACGCACTAATGCCCTCAGGCCGATTAAACCGGGCTGTCCAAGCAAGCAGCCCGGTTTAATCGGCGTTCTCAGAGGTTTCTCCCTGTTCCGAGTAAAAATCGCCGCATTCCTTTTCCCGCCCACGTACGACCCGCTTGCCGCTGTCCGCGCCGCGCGTTTCCGTAACGACGGTATGCTGCCCTTCGTGATGGCGGTCGTCGTAAAAATAAACGACCACCCAGTCTTTCACTCGGTCCAGTTGGTGGGCGCGGGCGGTATTCGAATAGAGCGCGGTAAAATGCCAGCCCTGTTTCGTCACGTGCATGATCGGCAGCCAGGCTTCGCCGCCGGGATTGAAGCGCCTGGGCGCGATGGTCGGCAATTCGCCGTCCTCCGCTTTTTTACGGTACTGCCGGTCGATATACAGCAGCAGGCCGACCGGCGGCTCTTCCGTTTGTTGTTGAGGCTCGAGACGCGGCTTGCGGTACCCCAACACATGGCTGAGCCAGGTTTGCACGAGTTCTATTTTTTTCGCGCTGAAGCCCGGGACTTTTTTCAGACGTCCGCTGTGCGCCGCCATTTCCAGCGCTTCAAGCGAATCGATGTGCAGGATTTCGATGATCCGGTGCGCCGACTTCGGTCCGATGCCGGGAATCTGTTCGAACAAAGCGACCGGGTCATGACCCGACTGAAGGCTTTCCAGCCGGCTCATGCGGCCGGTCATCACGTATTCGCTAATGGACCGGGCAATGCCTTCGCCGACGCCCGGCAGTTCCAGCAAGGCGGAGAAGCCGTCGCGCCGCAGCCGTTCCTCGACCGGCTCGGGCAGGGTTTCGATGGTCCTGGCCGCGCTCCAATAAGCATTGACGCGAAAGGGGTTGGCTTTTTGCTGTTCGAGCAAGTCGGCGATTTCGCGAAGTTTTTCTGCAATGGCTTTATTTTCGATCATGAGCTTCAAGGCCGTAGATTCGTTAAAGGCAGGTTTTGGCCCTGCCGGGAAAATGCTCTCCGGCACGGAAGCGAACCCTCCCGCTAGCCCGGCCGTTCACGGTTCTCTCCCTGCCGGTGCGGATGGCCGAATTCCGCCTCCGCGCCTTGAAGCAATAGCAAGGCATCCTCTATCTGGCGAGGAGTGACCTCGATACCGTGCCGCTTTTCGATTTCCTGCCGCAGCCAGACGGCATCCCGGCCGCCTTCCGGCAACCGGGCGATCAGACTCGACAAATCTTCATTGACCGCCCAGGGATAAATGATCCAGCGCCATTCGGAAACCGTCTCGACATAAAAATCGGGGACAAACCGGGACACGGTTTTAAGATGCAGCGCCGCGGTCATCAGCCGCTTCGGCGCCCCGCATTGCCGAACGTGCTCGACGCCGACCGCAAACGTATCTCCACTGTCGCACACGTCGTCCAGGAGTAAAACGGCCCGTCCGTCGATGTCGGCCTTCAGCGGGTACTTGACTAAGGCCTGCTGCCGTTTTTGCGTGGCCCGATAATGCTCTATCTTGAAGCCGGCAAGGTCGTCGACGCCCAGCATGTCCGACAATATCCGTCCCGGTATGTATCCGCCCCGCGCTATCGCCACGATGACATCGATCGGGGCGCCGGCCGTTCGCAACTGCCGCGCCAGGCGTCGGCACAGCTCGTACATCTGCTCCCAGGTCAGTAACGTACAGGGAAAATTATCGGACATCTTCAAACCTCGGAATGATTCGGGGCGGGTTCATAGAAGCGTTTTACGCTTCGCCTTTCGGCAGCCTTTTCCGGCTCTGCCGAAGACAACGCTTCTTTCGGAAAAGACCGCCATTATAGGGTTCATTACTCTGTTAAGGAACAGACCGTGGCGAGCGCGGTATCGCTCCAGCCATTTTGTTAAGAAAAGCCCCCGGCAGGGGGCGGCCCGTTCCGGGTCTTTAACAATGGACGCCGTGCTCTATACTTAATTCTGGAGTCGAGCAAAGAAGTACCGTGACCAAATCATATCCCCCCATCCATTTAGGTGCGCCAGGAGAAGAGATCAGCATCAAGGATCTGCGAACCGTCAAATTGCGGTTCAAAAAACTGCATCAGGTTCGAATCCATTACATTTACGACTTTCTTCAACCCCGTCAGCAGATATTTCTGGATCTGCTGCCGCTTATTTTTCACGTCAACTCCCCCTTGCTGCCGGGCTATATTTCCTTCGGCACGCCTTCCGGCCTGTATCAATACAGGCCTGGCCCCCGCACGCTGAAAGCCGCCGGAAAATTCATTAAAAACTTCGCCTTCGACGGCGGCCGCGCTGCCGGCAAAGAAGCGATCGACGGATTGTATCTCATGGGCAGCGTCGGCAGCATCGCTTATTCGAAAACCAGCGACATGGACATCTGGCTGTGTCACCACCCCGATTTGCTGCCCGGCGAAATAAAGGAACTGTCGGCCAAAGCCCATGCCGTGGAAGATTGGGCGGCCACGTTGGGCCTCGAAGTCCATTTCTTTTTGATGAACAGCAAACAGTTTCGGCTGGGTCTGGATGCGCCGATTTCTTCGGAAAGCAGCGGAGAAACGCAGCATTACCTGCTGCTGGAAGAATTTTATCGAACCTCGATCTACATCGCCGGCAAAGCTCTGGCCTGGTGGCTGGTTCCCCCGCACCAGGAGCACCGTTACAGCGACTATCTACAGCACCTGGTCACGCAGCGTTTTATCAACGAAAACGATTTCATCGATTTCGGCGGACTGGAGACGGTGCCCGCCGAAGAATTCATCAGCGCCACGATCTGGCATATTTATAAATCGCTGCACTCGCCGCACAAGTCTCTTCTGAAGCTCCTGCTGATGGAATGCTATGCCAGCGAATATCCGGAGCCGAAATGGATCTGCCGACAGATTAAAGAAGCCGTTTATCGGGGCAACTTCTCTTCGGCCGATCTCGACCCTTATGTACTCATTTATCTGAAAGTCGAAAAGTATCTTCAGGAGGCGCACAGCGTGAATCGGCTAGCTCTGGCCCGCCAGAACTTTTACCGTAAAATCACCGAGTCCTCCGATGAAGCCATCACGCCGCAGGCCCTCGCCTACAGGGAAAAATATCTGCGCGATATTGCCGAGCGTTGCCGCTGGCCGATCAATACCCTGGCCGAGCTCAAGCAGCATCGATACTGGGACATCAAGCGGGCAATCGCCGAGCATGACGTCATTTTGCGGCAATTGACCCACTGTTTTCGCATGATCCGCGGCTTTGCCGGCGATCATATCCACCGGAACTACCGCCAAAGCCAGGATCTGAAACTGATAGGCCGCAAGCTCTATTCGTTTCTGGACAAGAAACCCGGCAAAATCGAGATCATGACCACTCGCGCCGCGGTTCACAACAGAGAGCGGGAAATCTTTATCGCGGAAAACCGGTATGCGGCCGCCCCGCCCGTCTGGTGTCTGTATCTCGAAGACGTCTCCGGCAGCGGCGGAGTCAGCGGAGAGCCGGTGCTCAAACGCGGGACGTTGATCGAAATTCTGGGATGGCTGATGATCAACCGGTTCTATCTGCCCGAGCAGCAGATTCATTTAGGCTCGAGGAGACTTCATCTCTCCAGGGAGGAATTACAAAGTATTCTGGAACAAATGTATGGTTTTATTAAAAACAATTTCGACGAAAATACTTCCCTGACTCATTACTATGCCGCCAATACCCTCAAAAAGTCCCTGCTGATCATCAATATGGGCCAGGCCATCCCCGAGGACGCCGGGAAGGGATTGTGTTTGATCAGCGAACGGTCCGACGTCTTCAGCTACGGCTCGGAACGGAAATGCTTCATCCAGGCCGTCGATCGAATTTCCATCAGCAGTTGGAACGAAATCACCAGCAGCCATCACGAAGGCCTCGAAGGGCTGTTCGACTGCCTGACCGGCATCATCAACGGACACGACCGGCGTTTATTGCCGAGCGATTTGACCATTCTCTGCCATACTCCGATGCGGGCCAAAAGCATCATCCGGAGAGTGGCTGCCGTCTTCGCCACGCTGGTCAGCCTGTTCTCCCGAAAACAGGCTACGGACGCTCCTCGCTACCTGCTGGCCGGCGGCAAAGGCCATTATCTTTTTCAACTGGTCGACCAGCGCCTGAGCTTTTGCGCCCTGCAATCAAACGAACAGGTTTTTGCCGAATTATCGCATCCTCAGCGGCATTTCAGCCCCTTGCATTTCGATGAAGAAGTTCTCGGCGAGACGCCGCTTGCTTTGATCTACCGCTTGAACCGGCCTCGAAGCCTCCAGTTTTTTTATTTTGAAGCCCGAAATGCCGTTACCGTTTATATTCTCGATGAAAGAGGCGCCCTGTTTTGCCGGCAACACGCCGAAGCGGATTCCGATCACCTGATCCGTCACTATTCGGCATTTTTATCGTCGACGCTCGGCCGTATTTTTCAAGACGCCGCCGCCGACATCGACTATTATGAAGTCCGGAAAAATTCTTCGGGACTTTTTTCCTGCCATCCGGTCACGGTCAAATCCGACACCGATCCTGATTCGCTCAATCTGAGCATTGCCGGCCTGATTCACGAAAACCATCCGGGATACGTCATCCGTTGCGGAGACCGGGTATTTTCCTCCCAGGATCACGGCGCCCGAATCTTTCAGGCCGTTTATCAACATATTATCCGTTATCGGCAGGAGCACCCGAATCATCCCGTCCATCTCACCGACATCGATCTGCCGGTTTCCGCTTTCGGCGTGACTTGCCGGGAAGAACTCCAGACCATTCATTATCTCAAGATGAAACAAAAAATTGAGGAGAAAATGAATGGCAGGAGTCAGGATCAGGGATGAAAGATGGAAATAAACGGACGCGACAGGCCGTCCGTGCGTCCTGTCGGTTACTTGTTCCCGGCTTCAATGTGCCCGGCCGCTTCCTCGGCCGATTGCACCGCCGCATCGAGATGCTCCTTGCCGGCCGTTTTTCCGTGCTCGATGGAAGATTCCAGAGAACGGACGGCGGCATCCATGTGGGTTTTCGAGTCGTCCTTGGCTACTTCGGCGGCTTTTTTCGCATGAGTCAGGGCTTCATTGGCATGTTCCACCAACATCGGAGCATGGCCTTTTTTTCCGTGTTCAATCGCCATCTTGGTGTGTTTCAACGCCATATCGGCATGTTCTTCGGCGAACACGGCCGAACTTAAAAACATCAGCAAAACGGCACTGATCATTGCTATTTTTTTCATCATCGTTTCCTCCTAATCGTTCAAGATGCCTTTCAGTCGGCTCGACGGCAGACCGCCCTTGGGACAAGAGCGCTTTCTATTCTGCAATATTAGAACTATACAGTTTAGCATTATCGTATTTCCGGCAATACCAAAATTGAGACTGCCCAACCATTGTTTGGTTCCTGGTTGAGGAGACGTGAAAAAACTCAGGGATTATTTTTTCCGAGGCGGGCGAATCTTTTGGCGGAACGCGCCTTTTTCCTTCCCGCCGTCCGGACGTTTCTCTAAGTCGTTATTTTGTATTTTTATTTTGTCTGCCTCTCGGCTAAACTATTTCGGTTTTACGTTACCCGAGAAATGAATGACTACCCCCCAAATTGGATTTATCAGCCTGGGCTGCCCTAAAGCCCTGGTGGACAGCGAGCGAATTCTGACCAAACTGCGTTCCGAAGGTTACGCCATTTCCCCGACTTATAAGGATGCGGATCTGGTGGTCGTCAACACCTGCGGTTTTATCGATGCCGCCGTGGAAGAATCGCTCGACAGCATCGGCGAAGCCCTGGCCGAGAACGGCAGAGTCATCGTCACCGGCTGCCTCGGCGCCAGAGAACAGGAAATCCGCGCTCGCCATCCGGAAGTCCTGAAAGTGACCGGCGCCCATGCTCTGGAGGAAGTGATTGCTTCCGTGCACGAGCATTTGCCGCCGCCCCACGATCCTTTCATCAGCCTGGTGCCGCCCCAGGGCATCAAACTGACGCCGCGCCATTACGCTTATTTGAAGATCTCGGAAGGCTGCAATCACCGCTGTACTTTTTGCATCATTCCCTCGATGCGCGGCGATCTGGTCAGCCGGCCCATCCATGAGGTGATGAGGGAAGCCGAACGTCTGGCCAATGCCGGCGTCAAGGAATTGCTGGTCATTTCCCAGGACACCAGCGCCTATGGCCTGGATTTAAAATATCAGGCTTTCGACTGGCGCGGTCAGTCCCTCGACACCCGGTTCCATGACCTGGCCGAAGCGCTGGGCGAACTCGGCATCTGGATCCGGATGCATTATGTCTATCCTTATCCGCACGTAGACGACGTGATTCCGTTGATGGCGGAGGGAAAGATTCTGCCTTATCTGGACATTCCTTTCCAGCACGCGTCCCATCGTATTCTCAAGCTTATGAAACGGCCGGCGGCCGCGCAGAATAATCTCGACCGGATCCAGTCCTGGCGAAACATCTGCCCCGAAATCACGTTGCGCAGCACCTTTATCGTCGGCTTTCCCGGCGAAACCGAACGGGACTTCGAAGAACTGCTGCAATTCCTGACCGAAGCCCAGTTGGACCGCGTCGGTTGCTTTGCCTATTCGCCGGTAAAAGGCGCGGCAGCCAATGTACTGCCGGATCCGGTGCCCGAAGAGATCAAACAGGAACGCCTGGAACGTTTTATGGCGCATCAGGCCGAAATCAGCGCGAGACGGTTGCAACGGCGTTTGGGTAAAATAGAGACCGTTCTGGTGGATGAAGTGGCTCCGGAAGGCGCGGTGGCGCGAAGCAAGGCCGATGCGCCGGAAATCGACGGCCAGGTGTTTATCGACGGCGCGACCCATTTGCGCGTGGGCGACCTGGTCGAGGTCGAGCTGGAAGAAGCCGACGAGCACGACTTGTGGGGACACCTGATTTAACCGGCCGTGGTATATCTCTTGGCTATCATGAAAAGGCTTGTCACGCCGAATATGAAAATACACAGGATGTGCCACATCATCCCTAACGATGCGCTTCACGTTGTCCGGCGCATCCTTCTATGAAGGCTTCTTCACGGCAGTATTATTGAAACAAAACCAAGGCGGATCTATTTGACCAGTTAATTTACCGACGAGAGGATATGCGATTATGTCAGCTCAGTTAATTTCAACCCGGCCATTTCCCGATCAAACCAAGCTCGCCGTCTCTTTCCGGCTGTTGTTGAGTTTATACTCGATCATTCCGATCTGCCTAATATTGCAATGGCTCGATACCGGATTCTGGCAGGGTTATCTCAAGGAAAACCTGCCGAGCAGCCCGACGCATTTTCTCCTCTTTCAGATACTGTTCGGCACGCCTCACATCATCGCCAGTGCCATCGTGCTGACCAGCAACAAGGATTATGTCCGATTCTACAAACGCCGGCTGCTCTGGATGAGCGCCGCCATTGTTGTTTTCTTCGGCCTGGGCAGCCTGTTCATCCCCTACCGGGTTCTGTATGTCCTGGTGGCCTGCTGGACGGTTTTTCATGTCCTGAAGCAGCAGCATGGAGTGGCCCGTGGAGCGTGCCGGCTGCCTTCCTGGGCATTCCATCTATTGTTGTGGTTGAGTATCGCGGCGGGAATTCTCATTTATCTCGGCATTTTTCTAAAAAACGGCCTGGACGCCCATCAAGCAGTCGAAATCCAACAGATGGCGGCCATTCTCAGCGGGACGTTGGTACTGGCGACCGGATTAACCCAGCGCCACGTGACTACCCGAAACGGCAAATGGTTTTTGTGGAGCAACACTCTTCTGGTTTTAAGCAGCTTTTATCTCTATGTTCAGCAGTATTATTTTTTCGCCATCCTGGTGCCGAGACTGGTCCACGACGCCACCGCCTATATCTTCTACATCACCCACGATTACAACAAGCACCGCCAGCAACCGCAAAACTGGATCTATCGTCTGGCCCGGCGCTATAGAATCCACTACTTCATCGTGCTGCCGCTGATTTCCTTCAGCCTCGCCTTCATCCTACAGGGATACGGGGATGCGGTGGTGAATTGGACGGCACAGCATTTATTCGGCATGGCAATACCGAAAGCCGTTACGCTGGGCCTGTTGGGCTATCTGGGCTTAATGCATTACTATACCGAATCGTTGACCTGGAAAGGGGATTCGCCGTATCGGAAATTCATTTCTTTTACCCGTTAAGCCTGACCGGAGTATTACTCGATCAGGGAAAAGCCGACTTTGATCGTGACTTGCCAGTGCGCTATTTTGCCGTTTTCGATGTGCCCGCGCGTTTCGACCACTTCGAACCAGCGCATGTTCTTGACGGTTTTGGCAGCCCTTTCGATGGCGTTCTCGATGGCTTGCTGCAACCCCACGGTCGAAGAACCGGTGAGTTCGATTTTTTTGTAAACATGCTCAGACATCGTTGCTCTCCTGTTGTTGATAGTAAAGGCTCAACTGCTGTAGGCGTTCCGGCGTACCGACATCCATCCAGAAGCCGGAATATTTTTCACCCGTCACTCTCCGGTCGGACATGGCCTGGCGTAATAGCGGGCCCAGTTTTCTGATGCCTGGCGGAGTTTCCTTGAACAATTCGGGCCGATACAGGCCGATCCCGCTGAAGGTGAACCGTTCCCTGCCGTTTTCGGTCACTTCGCCGTCATCGCTCAGGCTAAAGTCTCCCCGGGGATGATGCTCGGGATTGTCGACCAGAATCAAATGGGCCAGATCGACCTTCACCCGGGCCAGTTCGGCATAAGGAAAGTCGGTCGCAACATCACCGTTAACCACTAAAAACACTTCGCTGTCCAGGAGCGGCAAGGCGTTGATGATGCCTCCGGCGGTTTCCAGAGCCTGTTCCCCTTCCGGAGAATACCGGAGCCTGGCGCCGAAGCGGCGTCCGTCGCCCAAAACGTCTTCGATTTGCTGGCCCAGATGCGCGTGATTGATGACGATGTCGTTAAACCCCGAAGCGACCAATTGCCGGATGGTATGTTCGATCAAAGGCCTGCCGGCTGCCGGCAGCAGCGGCTTGGGGGTATGGTCGGTCAAGGGGCGCATTCTCTCGCCGCGCCCTGCGGCTAAAATCATTGCTTTCATGCGGTCTGAAACGGAAGAGGCAAAACGCGGCTTTGCAGAAACCGGCCAAACTCGGCCAGCTCCGGATAAACTCGCGTCTGTTCGATGACATAATTCAAGGTGCGGGGAATGTCGTTCAAGTAACCGTGCTTGCCGTCCCTTAATTTAAGTCTGGAAAAAATGCCGATGGCCTTCAAATGACGCTGCATGCCCATCCAATCGAACCAGCGCTTGAATTGTTCCGGGCTGCAATCGAGCAGGCGATGTGCCAAAAGGCGCCGATAATAGGCGGTCATCCATTGCTCTACCCTGGCATCGGGCCAGGCAATATAACAATCCCGAAGCAGGGACACCAGATCGTAAGTAATGGGCCCGACGACCGCATCCTGAAAATCGAGCACCCCGGTCGAGCCGCTTGCCAAAACCATCAGGTTGCGGGAATGAAAATCCCGGTGCACGCAGACGCGCGGCTGCGCCAGCGCCGATCCGATCAGCAGCTCATGCACGGATTCGCGAATGTGGGCCGGCAGGTCTATGTCGAGCAATTGCTGTAAAAACCACTCGTCGAAAATGGCCAGCTCCCGCCTTAGAAACGGCTCGTCGTAAACGGGCAAATCGCAGTCCGGCACCGGCGTATGAGCCTGTAGCCTGAACAGGCTGTCGAACGCGCTTCGATAGAGGTCGTCGGCGGTATCGGCAGTCAGCCGGTCCAGAAAGCTCTGACTGCCGAAATCTTCCAGCAATAGAAAGCCGTCCTTGAGGTTTTGCGCATGAATAGCCGGAACATGCACGTCCGAAGCACTCAACAGACGGGCGACTTTGATAAAGGCGGCCACGTTCTCCTTCTCGGGCGGCGCATCCATAACGATGAAGCTTCCTTCGGGAACCCTAATCCTGAAGTAACGTCTGAAACTGGCGTCGCTCGAAGCAGGCTCGCAGCGGACGACCGCCAGCAGCAGATCGTGTTCGAGCCAGTCCATAAGGGTAAATATTCTGATGTCTTCCAGCATGATGTCCGGGGCCAGTTTAGTTATTCTGCCGAAGTAAATTAAGGTAAAATGGGAATCCGGCATTTTATTCCAATTGCGACACATTAAGCTACTCATACATTCACTCCCGATGCATCGTCCTTTATTTCTGCTTTTTCTCCTTCTTTTTGCGAGGACAAGTATAGCCAACAACGCAGTCTGGAATTGCCAACAGGATAAAGCCAGCAAAGAGTGGAGCTGTGTCGGCGAAAAAAAACAAGCCGAGAAAACGGCCGAAAAGGCGCCTTCCGGCCGACCCGAAGCCGTCGTCGTCGAGAAACCGGCCTTGCCGATACCCGAACCTCGAACGCCCGCTCCCGTGCCCGAAACGGCACAATCCGCCGAACCCGGGGTTGCAGCCGCTCAGCCGACGGTAACGGTCTCCGAACCGGCGGGCAGCAAGCCCATCATTCCGGTTTCCCGGAAACGTTCGCCCGAGGAAGCCAAGGTCAAGGATACGTCCCGTCCTCAAGGGTGGACCTGCAAGGCCGGCGGGCAGGACACCGACTGGAATTGCAATCTGGTCGGCCCCGATCCCAAAGGCGAGGCACGGATCGTGGAGTCGGACGAACATAAATTCAGCTTGCTGAATCCGGCCTTCGATTACAAACAGGAGCAAATTTTCAACAACCTGTCGGCGCAGTTGAAATACGACCCCTGGGCAAACTGCACGATAGAAATGAGCGCCCGTCCCGCTTACGTGCCCGGACGGCATTTGCGGGATGTTTCACCGCTGGAAGTCACGTCGGACTATTCCGAAGTCTTCGAAAATGAAATCAGCCGGTACACCGGCAACGTGGAAATCACCCGGGCCGATCAGCGCTCCCTTTCCAACGCAGCCACTTACGATACCGTTTCGGAAACGCTGGACCTGCAAGGAGACGTCTATTACAGCGAAGACGAACTGGCCCTGTACAGTAATACCGCAACGCTGGAACTGGCTTCCGATCAGGCCAAATTAAGAAACGTGATGTTCATCTCGCCGTCCACGCCGCTCCGTGGCCGGGCCAAGACCGTCTACCGCGACAATAAATTTCTGTCGCGCTACAAGGAAGTGGCTTATACCAGTTGTCCTCCCAACAACCAGGACTGGGTCGTACATGCCACCGACCTGAAACTGAACGACGAAACCGGCAAAGGCGCCGCCAAAAATGCCTGGCTCGAATTCAAAGGACTGCCGGTATTTTATTCGCCCTATCTGTCGTTCCCGATGGACGAGAGAAGGCTTTCCGGTTTTCTTGCGCCTTCTTTCGGCAATACCCAACAAAGCGGCTTCAATTTTTCGATACCTTATTATTGGAATATTGCTCCCAACTACGACGCCACCTTGAATCCTCGATATTATACCGACCGGGGTCTCATGCTGGGTGGGATTTTCCGGCTCTTGACCAAGTATTCGAACAGCATCGCCAACCTGGAGTACATGCCTAACGACAATCTTCGCAATACGTCGAGATTCTACGGCTCGTTCAAGAATACCAGCCATTTCACGCCCAACATCAGCTCAAACATGGATTTGAACTATGTATCCGACAATCAATTTTTCGCTCAGTTGGGCAGTGCGCTCAGTTTTCCCAATTTCAGCTATGTCAGAAGCTCGGCCGATCTCGGTTACAACGACCAGAACATTTCTCTGGTAGGCCGAATGGTCAATTATCAGACCATCGACGAATCTTTGACCGGTTACCGCCGCCCCTATACGAGGCTGCCCGAAATCGATTTGAACTTGAATCACGCCTTCGAATTCATGCCGCTGAATACGGCGCTGGACGGCAATTTCGTCAATTTCCAGCACGACTCGATCGTAAATGCCCAACGTTTCAATATCAAACCTTCGGTGAGCTTTCCCATCAAGTCGGAAGCGGCTTATTTAACGCCTAAAATCTCGGTCCAACACACCGATTACCAGCTCAGCAACGACAACAATGGCGTCTATCAACTCAACGACCCCACGCAAGTCAGCCCATTCCCGAACTCGGTAACGAGGACCTTGCCGATCGTCTCCCTGGACAGCGGGCTGTTTTTCGAAAAGGAATTTCAATCGGCATCAATCAAGCATACTCTGGAACCGCGTCTGTTTTACCTTTACATCCCCAGAAAAGATCAGAACGACATCCCGCTTTTCGATACTTCCCGGTACGATTTCTGGTATCAAACCATGTTCAGAGAAAATCGCTTCAGCGGCAGCGATCGGTTACAGGACGCCAATCAGGTCACGGCCGCCTTGACTTCGCGCCTGATCGATTCCGCTACCGGCAAAGAGCGGCTAAAATTGAGCCTGGGCGAAATATTTTATTTTCAGGACAGAGAGGTGACGGCTCCGCTGCTTATCAACTATCTGCCCGGCTGGCTTAACTTGCAAAGCACTAACGGCTACCTGCAAACTCCGGCCGAAACCAACTCGCTGTCGCCTTTGGTGGCGGAAATCAGCAGCGAGTTCGCGGACCATTGGTCTGCCGAAACCGGTATTCAATGGGATCCGTCCACGAACTCGATCGTCAGAGGCAAGGCTGTGCTGCATTTTATTAACGAACCCGAGCAAATTTTCAACATCGGTTTCCTGTACCGGCAAAACCAGCTCATTCAAGACACGATCGAGCATAATCTCGGATTCCTGAGCAGTCCGACGGTCAATCCTTCCCACGTGAACCCGACCACCTTGTTAACGGACAAGCGCGTTCTCGAAAGCAACGACATCATCCAAAGCGACGTCTCGTTCCGGTGGCCGATCATCAACAACTGGTTCGCCGTAGGCCGATGGCAATACTCCTGGTTGTACAACCAAACTCAGGAAACTTTTCTGGGCCTGGAAAAAGAAAACTGTTGCTGGCGATTCCGGGTCATCGGAAGGCGTTACGTCAACAACGTCAACGTCACCAATTTCAGTGCCGCCAATTCTCCCAACGCAAGCAGTCAGACCGGCATCTTCTTTCAGGTTGAACTGAAAGGATTGACCGGAATCGGGGAAAAACTGGACAAATTCTTCGAACAAAGCATTTATGGTTATCAGAAACCGGAAAAATGATCGATTTTATCAATATGAAAAACTTATTCATCATTGTCTTCATAAGCTGTTTTTTTACCTGCTCTCCTGTAGCTCAGGCCGAAGTCCTGGATAAAATAATCGCCGTCGTCGAAGACGACGTAATCCTTGACCGGGAGCTGGAACAGGAAGTGTCCGTCATTCTGCAAAGAATACAGAACAACAATACCGCCCTGCCGCCCCGCTTCGTGTTACGCAAGCAGGTTCTGGAAAAAATGATCGTCGATAAACTGCAACGGCAACTGGCCGAAAAAGCCGGCGTCACCGTCAGCGAAGATACGCTGAACCGGTCGGTCGGAGAAATTGCCCGCAGAAACAATATGGACGCTCGGGAGTTCAGGATCGAGCTGGAAAGGCAGGGCATGTCGTATGAAAGCTTTCTGGAAAACGTACGTAATGAAATCATCATCAATGAATTACGGGGCCGCGAGATAGGCGGGCGCATCAAAGTAACCGATCAGGAAGTTCAACATTATCTCGAAACTCAGGATCAGGGCGGAACGGAAGCGGAACAGTATCATTTAGGACATATCCTGATCGCTGTCAAGGAAGGAGCGTCATCCTCAGAAATCCAGCAGGCCAGCAGCAAGGCCGAGTCATTAGTCACCAAGCTGCGCGCCGGCGAAGACTTTACTCAAACCGCAATCAGCAGCTCGGATGACGGCAATGCCCTGAAAGGCGGCGATCTGGGCTGGCGTTCGGTCGGCGATGTGCCGACCCTGTTCGTCGATCATGTAAAAACCATGGCGACGGGCGACATCGCCGGTCCGATCCGGAGCCCGAGCGGTTACCACATTATCAAGATGCTGGACAAAAAAGGCGCCATGGATCACCAGATGGTCACCAAAACCAAGGTTCGTCACATTCTGATCAAGACCAACGAACTCGTCGATGACAATGAAGCCAGAAACCGGCTGCTCGCCTTGAAAGAACGGGTCGACAACGGCGAGGATTTCGGCGCTCTTGCGCGCTCTCATTCGGATGACAAAGGATCGGCGCTTAAAGGCGGCTCGCTGGACTGGGTCAGCCCCGGCGATTTGGTCAAACCTTTTGAAGAAGCCATGGAGAAATTGTCGATCAATGAAATCAGCGATCCGGTACAAACCCAGTTCGGCTGGCATTTAATTCAGGTGCTGGGCAGAGAAAATAAGGATAATAGCGTAGAATACCGTAAAAACATGGCCACAGACGCCATTAGAAAAAGAAAGATTGAAGAAGAAACCGAACTGTGGCTGCGCCGATTGCGCGATGAAGCCTACGTGGAAATTTACCAGGACAGGCTGTAACGGATCCCGGTCGAGTTTATCGGCACAACCGATTGGAGTTCCGCTCCTGTCATGAATGATTTTTCTTCCTGTCGAGACCGGACAACAACCTTTACCAACCGACTTTAGACACTTTCTTATTCCCGGAACAAGATGGACATCATCAGCACCATGCCAACGGCTCGGTCAAAGAATGACGAAGCACTGAAAACGAGTTTGCAGCGGATACTCGACGGGGAAAATCTGGAGAACCAGCGCGCCTTAACCAAATATCTCGTCACCGAACTTGGCGTCGACTTTCTGGATTTTTCCGCAGCGCTGCTCTATCTTTATCAACAGCACACGCCTCCGCTTGCGAGCTCTCTCCCGGAGCCGACAAGACCGGGGCAATACTTGGACAGCCCGGTCCATCCGGAAATCAAAATGGTCCGCTACAAGCTTAGCGTCGGACAAAAACATCGCGTATCCCTCGAAGAGCTGACCAAAGTGCTGGTGGAAGAATCGGGGGTCGATAAAAACTATATCCGCAATGTGGACATCCAAAATCTTTATACGTTTATTGAACTCCCCGACGAGATGCCTCATGACATTTTTCTGCATTTAAAGTCGGTGGAAATCAATCAACAGAAACTGGACATCAAACGGGTTAAAGCTCATCACTCAAAAAAAAGAGTCCGTAACCGTTCCAGGAAAACGCGCCCGAAAAAACCGAAATCGTCTCATGAGTTCTAGGACGACGATTTCGTTCGTAGAAACTTAAATGGCCCAGAGCCTGACAAGCCTATAAAAAAATCGGAATGCAGCAATAATTTGACGTTTGCCAGCCAACCCAGGTTTACGAATAATGACCGGCATAGGATATGAATAAAATTTGGTATGCCGTTCTTTTCCGTACAATCTAAATTATAAAAGTTCTCCAATCTTTCTCCGGAAGTCCCGAAGTCGGGCAGACCCAGTCTCTCAGTTGAACAGTGAAAATTCTATGACCCCCATTCAATACATCGATACGATCGAACAACTCGCCGTTCTGTGCGAACAGATCAATAGAGAGCCGTGGATTGCCCTCGATACCGAGTTTTTGAGAGAAAAAACTTATTATCCGAAATTTTGTTTGTTGCAAATAGCCACACCCGACTGGGTGGCCTGCGTGGATCCCTTGGCGCTGCCCGATCTGAAAATTCTTTTCGAAGCCATTTACAATCCCAAAATCGTTAAAGTATTTCATTCCAGCCGTCAGGATCTGGAAATATTTTATCAGTTGACCGGACAACTGCCCGAGCCCGTCTTCGATACGCAAGTAGCCGCGCCTTTGCTGGGATTCCAGGATAATCCCGGATACGCCATGCTGGTTTCCAGTTTTCTCAACATCAATCTGAACAAGGCTCATACCCGGGCCGACTGGAGCAAGAGGCCTCTGAGCGAGGCGGAAATTCAGTACGCGGCGGACGACGTCATCTATTTATGCCGGATTTATCAGATCATCATACAAAAATTAAGCGCTCTGGGCCGTGCGGACTGGCTTAAGCAGGATTTTATCGATCTGACCAATCCCGATCTGTATCGGATACAACCGGACAAAGCCTGGTACAAGATCAAAGGCAAAAACAAGCTGACCGGGAAGCAGCTTTCGATCGTCCAATCTCTTGCCGAATGGCGGGAAAAAACGGCGCAATCCGAAAACCGCCCCAAAAACTGGCTATTGCGCGACGAGTCGATTTTCGATCTGGCCAAACTGCAACCGGAAACGGTCAGCGAGCTGGCTCTTGTGCGCAGCATTAACGAACGGATCGTGAACCGATACGGGACCATGTTGTGCCAATTAATAACGGAGGCCAAAAATCGGCCTCCCATCCCTTTGAAGGAAAAAAACCGGTTCGCCAAAAAGACGCAACAGCAAGAAGCCATTCTGGACATTTTGACCGCCATCGTCCGGTTACGGGCCGAGGAAAACTCGCTCAATCCGATGATCCTCGCTTCACGGAAAGATCTTGAGACCCTGCTGATTGAAGCAGACGAGTCCTGCCCGCTGCTGCACGGCTGGCGCTATACGATGGCCGGACGAGAATTGACCGGTTTTCTGGAGGGTAAGTTGTTACTGGGAATCAATGATGGAAAAATCGATATTATCGAAAAAATATCCGTGAAATGAATAGAATATCGAAATTCAATTGCACTTTCATAAGGAAAGGCATTCTTGTCGGATGAAAGAGCTGAATCCGATGCCGATCGGACTGCGGCTCTTTTGCGAAGATCAGAAGAGTTTACTAAAAAGGCGGCGCCCATAGACACTTAAGAAATTCCTTTCTGCGCCGCCTCGCCCGCTAAATTTAACTTAACACGTCAAAAAATTTCAGAGCCATCTTTTTTTGTTCCTCGGAGCCCTTTTCGATGACCTGCTCGACTATTTCCTTGGCCGATGCTTCATCTCCCATGTCCAGGTATGCTCTGGCCAGATCCAGTTTGGTTTCAAACTCGTCCATGTCGGTCAAATCGGAAACACCGAAGAACTCACTGTGTTTCGCTTCCCCTTCCGATAAATCAAAATTGAAATTGAAATCGCCGTCAAGAGAGAGGCTTTCCCGGGCTTGATCGCCGTCTTTGCCGGCCGTTAAATCGGAAGCAAAGACCTCGGAGTTTTCTTTGGGAGATTTGCGAGGCTCCAAAGTGAAATCAAGCAAATTAAAATCAAAGTCCTTATTGCTTTCTTCGGCTTCAATCAAACTTTCCGCAGGGTTTTCATCACGGCCGCCGGCCAGGGAATCGGCACGTAACGTCGACAATGAGTCCAGATCAAAATCAATGGCCTCGTTATTCCGCTGCGTACCCTCTTCCTCGAAACTGTCCGCCAGATCGCTCAATGAAAAATCAAAATCGGCTACGCCGCTTTCGAATTTCGCCGATTCGGATACAGGGCCGTCCATCAAAGGCGCCGCATCGAAGACAGGGCCATCGAGCTCCATGACATCGGAGACGTTCAATGCCGGAAGATCGCTTTCAACATTTTTGTTCAATTGGACGGCAGGCTGTTCGGCTTCCTTTTCGGTTCTGATCGAAAGACGTTTCTCGCTTGCGCCAAACAATGCGGAACCCGGGCAAATCTCGCCGCCCATTTCGACCACTTTTTCCCAAAATCCTTTTTCGCCCTGTTTACCGGCCGCGGCCAGATCCATCGCATAAGCTTCGAATGCCTTTCCGTTTTCACTTGCAAAAAATATTTCCAGCAATTTCAGCTTGCATTCATCCCGATTAGGCTGCTCCAGGATGGCCTGACGCATCAAGTCTTCGGCTTGTTGATAGCGTCCGTAAGCGAGATAGACGTCGGCTTCGGAAACCGGATCGATTTCACCCTGATCGGTATCGAAAGCGTCAAAATCGCTCGGGGTAAACTCACTCAAAAACGAGCTTTCGCCGACCGAATCCACTTGATAGATGTTGCTGTCGTCGATTGACTGAGCGGCTGCCGGGGCAACGGAACGATTCGGGCTTTCCGTTTCGATTGCTCTGGTAATGATCGAAGGCGCAAACATGCTCTCCGTGTCGGTTTTGGCATCGGTCTTGCGTTTCCGCCACCATAACCAGCCCATGCCCGACAATAAGGCGAAACCGATGCCGCCGGCAGTCAGATAAAAAGAGCCGGAATCCGAGGCCGCCGCATCATTACGAGCGGGAGGCTGCTGAACCGGAGCACGCTCAATTTTGGCCTGTGCCTTTTGCGCCGGAGTTGTTTCGACGGCCGGTTGCCGATTCGCCGGCGGGGTCTGAGCGGCAGGCTGCGGCGCGGCGGAAGAGGTGGATTCTGCCGGCTGCGGCGCCGCTTGCACCGGAGCCTGCACCGCCGGTTTCGGCTCGGCAGAATGCTGCAGCGCCGCGATTTGCTGGTCTTTTAACGCCATCACTTCCTGCATTTTCGCCAGTTGCTGCTGCATTTCCAGCATCTTGCTTTGTAATGCGGCGATTTCCGAACTCGTCCCCGTGCCGTTTTCGGAGCCGTTCTCGCCTGCGCTGGTTACAGTCTGAGTACTGGTTGCCGACCGAGTGCTGTTATCTTGCCCGGCGGCTGCCTGCTCCTGACCGGGTGTAATGACGGCATTTTCCGAAACCGTGGCTTCGGCAGGAGCCACCAGCGTCAACTGGTTATCGATCGCTTGATCCTGTTTTTCGCCGGTTTCCTGAGGGGCTGTCTGCGCCGTCTCGACCGGAGCCGGAGCGGAACGGTTTTTCCACGCTTCGGTTTGCCGGTCGTATTCGGCCAAAGCCTGTTTGCGCGACAATTTCACAATCGCTTCCTGCGGAGGAATTTTCAAAGTCTTCCCCGCCTTCAAGGCATTTATGTTTTCCTTAAAAAAAGCCCGGGGATTTTCCTTGTACAGGGCAATCATCATTTGTTCGACGGAAACGCCGTATTGTCTGCTTGTCTGTTCGGCAATTTTCCAGAGAGTATCTCTTCTTGTTGTTGGACCGTAGCTGTCCGTATCTTCGGCGCTGCGCCGGATTTTCCGCGGACTGTCGGAAACCGCGGTTTCGCCGGGAGACGGATATACCGGGGGCGTATCCAGCCGCTCGGGCAGATTAACCACGGGAACCGTGGCCTGCTCGTACACTTCAGGCGGATCTACCAGGACCGAGAATTCTTTGTACAAGCTGCCTTTGGGCCAGCTCACTTCCAGCAATAAACCGAGAAAAGGCTCTTTCAAGGCTTCTCTCGAACTCAGTTTGATAACGACGGAGCCGTCCGGGCGCACGACGGGTTCAAACTTGATTTTCGACAAGAAATAACTCCAGGGAACTCCGGCCTCGTCGAATTTATCGGGTGGCGCCAGATTAACCTTAACATCGGACAGTTTTTCACCGGGCGAGAGCACGAGAGAAATTTCGGCATTGAGGTTTTGATTAAGGGCCGAATGCAATTTAATCCCGCCGATACCCAAGGAATGAGCACCTGCCGGAGCCAACAACGACAAAACCGCTAATGCCTTGGTCAAATTGCGCACGTTGCTCTCTTTCACGATAGTTACCTCAAGCTCTTACCGCCAAAAAATAATATATGGATAAGCTTAGACTAGATGTAATTTTTTACTAGCACTTCTGCAATTTGCACGCTGTTCAGGGCAGCCCCCTTTCGCACGTTGTCTCCGACCACCCAGAGGTCGATTCCCTGAGGATGGGAAACGTCTTCCCGGATGCGGCCTACAAACACATCGTCATGTCCCGAGGACTCGGTCACCGCCGTAGGGTAGCCTCCGTTCTTGCGCTCGTCCAGAACCTTGACGCCCGGCGCTTTTTCCAGCAATGACCTGACTGCTTGTGCATCGATTTTCTTCAACGTTTCAATATGGACGGCTTCCGAATGCCCGTAAAAAACCGGAACCCGAACCGCCGTAGCATTGACCTTGACGGCCGCATCCCCCAGAATTTTCTGGGTTTCCCAAACCATCTTCATTTCTTCCTTGGTATAGCCGTTGTCTAGAAAAACGTCGATTTGCGGCAATACGTTGAAAGCGATCTGTTTCGGATAAACCCGGGATTCGATCGGCTGGCCGTTCAGCAGCTTGGCCGTTTGCGTGGCCACTTCGTCAATGCCTTTCTTGCCGGTTCCCGACACCGCCTGATAAGTGCAGACATTGATTCGGGCGATACCGACGGCATCGTAAATCGGTTTCAACGCCACCAACATTTGAATGGTGGAACAATTCGGGTTGGCAATGATTCCCCGGTTTTTATATTCGGCAATTTTTTCGGGATTGACTTCCGGCACCACCAATGGAATATCATCGTCGTAGCGGAAGTGCGAAGTGTTGTCTATGACGATGCATCCTGCCGCCGCCGCTTTCGGAGCGTATTCCGCCGACACGGCGCCTCCCGCCGAAAACAAGCCGATCTGCGCTTTGGAAAAATCAAAGGTGGCCAGATCTTCAACCACTAACGACCGGCCTTTGAAGGGTATTCTTTTTCCTACCGACTTGCTGCTGGCCAAGGCATAAACCTCGCCCACCGGAAAATTGCGTTCTTCAAGAATGGAAAGCATTGCTTCGCCTACCGCTCCGGTAGCGCCGACCACCGCAACGTTATAAACCTTAGTCATTCACTGCACCTACATTAAAACTGTAACCGACGCATGCACCGGGCAACGCGCCGAATGGAAACATCCGCTTTTTCACCGCTTATTTTGCAATAGAAAGCATTCGGTTCGAAAGCGGACAATCTTGTACTCTACCCGTCAATTTCGGGTCAATCGGTAAACAGCCAGGGAGCCCGTTTCGCCCGCTCGCGCTCATAGTCCCTGATCTTGTCGGCATGCTGCAGCGACAAGGCAATGTCATCCAGACCGTTGAGCAAACGGTGTTTCCGGGTCTCGTCAATGGCAAAGGAAATGATTCTGCCGCCGGGCGTCGTAATCTTCTGCGCCGCCAGATCGACCGTCAAACGGTAGCCCGGCGTCAATTCGCCGAACAGAGCATCGACTTCCTCCGTGGCCAATACAATCGGCAACAAGCCGTTTTTAAAACAGTTGTTGTAGAAAATGTCGGCGAAGCTGGGCGCGATGAGGGCGCGAAAGCCGTAATCGGCCAGAGCCCACGGCGCATGCTCGCGCGACGAGCCGCAACCGAAATTTTCCCGAGTCAACAAAATTTCCGCGCCCTGATATTCCGTCTGATTCAGAATAAAATGCGGATTCAACGGACGGTGGCTGCAATCCATTTCGGGCTCGCCGCGATCCAGATAACGCCATTCGTCGAATAAAAACGGCCCGAAGCCGCTTCGGCGTATCGATTTTAAAAACTGTTTCGGAATAATGGCGTCAGTGTCGATATTGGCTCGATCCAATGGTACGACCAGTCCGTTTAACGTGGTAAATGCTCTCATTGTTGCCCCTCCCAGGTTCTCACATCGACAAAATGGCCGGCGATGGCCGCCGCGGCCGCCATGGCCGGGCTTACCAGATGAGTGCGTCCGCCATAGCCCTGACGTCCTTCAAAATTCCGGTTGGAAGTGGAAGCGCACCGTTCGCCTTCGGCCAACCGGTCCGCATTCATTGCCAGACACATGGAACAACCGGGATCGCGCCATTCAAAACCCGCATCGGTGAAAATCCTGTCCAGGCCTTCCTGTTCTGCCTGATGTTTGATCAGCCCCGATCCCGGCACGACCAAAGCCAGTTTGATGTTGGACGCCACCTTCTTGCCTTTGGCAACGGCGGCGGCGGCCCGTAAATCTTCGATTCTGGAATTGGTGCACGAACCGATGAACACCTTGTCCAGGGCAATATCGGTAATCGCCTGGCCCGCTTTCAGGTCCATGTAGGCCAGCGCGCGAATCATGCTTTGCTGCTTTACCGCGTCCGTTTCCAGCGCAGGATCGGGAACTTTCTCATCGACGGCGACCACCAGTTCCGGAGAAGTGCCCCAGGTGACCTGCGGCTTGATGGTGGCGGCATCCAGATCGACGACTTTGTCGAAGACCGCATCCTTGTCCGAATGCAGGTTGCGCCACAAACGCTCGGCCATATGCCAGTCTCCGCCTTTGGGCGCATACGGCCGCCCTCTGTAATAATCGATGGTAATCTCGTCGACGGCGATCAAACCGGCTCTCGCACCCGCTTCGATGGCCATATTGCATACGGTCATACGGCCTTCCATCGATAACTCGCGAATCGCCTCTCCGGCGAATTCGATGGTATAACCGGTGCCTCCGGCCGTGCCGATTTTACCGATAATGGCCAGCACGATGTCTTTGGCGGTCACGCCCAGACCGGTTTTGCCGTTGACCCGGATCAGCATGTTTTTGGCCTTTTTTTGCACCAGACATTGAGTGGCCAGAACGTGCTCGACTTCGGACGTGCCGATACCGAACGCCAAAGCACCGGAAGCGCCGTGAGTGGACGTGTGAGAGTCACCGCAAACGATGGTCATGCCGGGCAACGTCGCGCCCTGTTCCGGTCCGATGACATGCACAATTCCTTGCCGCACGTCGGTCATATTGAACTCGGTAATGCCGAATTCCTCGCAGTTTTTCTCCAGGGTTTCGACCTGCAGCCTGGAAACCGGATCTTCGATGCCTTTGTCCCGATTCGTCGTCGGCACGTTGTGATCGGCCACCGCCAGATTTCTCGATTTCCGCCAGGGGCTGCGGCCGGACAGACGCAAGCCTTCGAATGCTTGAGGCGAGGTGACCTCATGCACCAAATGGCGATCGATGTAAATCAGCGAAGACCCGTCTTCTTCAGTATAAACGACGTGGTCTTCCCATAATTTGTCATATAAAGTTTTACCCGACATAGCTCTTTTCTTAGGTTCAAGCCGCACGCGCGGCGGTTTCAAAAAATGATGTTATCCCAGAATGGCGAAAATTTTTGCCGTAATGTCTTCGACGCTGCCTTTGCCTGTAATCGAACTGAATTTGACCTTTCGACCGGGCGCGGAATAATAGGCAGCCAGAGGCTTGGTCTGTTTATGATAGACATTGAGCCTTTTGCGCACCGTTTCCTCCTTGTCGTCGTCCCGCTGCACGAGCGGTTCGCCGGTCATATCGTCGAGACCATCCACCCTGGGCGGATTAAACTCGACATGATAACTGCGGCCGGACGCCAAATGAACTCTTCTTCCCGCCATCCGTTTGACGATTTCTTCGTCCTCGACCACAATTTCAATGACATGGTCGATGTCGATTCCCATCCTCTCAAGACCTTCCGCCTGAGCGATAGTTCGAGGAAAACCGTCGAGCAGAAAACCCTTTTTGCAATCCTCGGCGGCAATGCGTTCCTTAATCAAACCCAATATAATGGCATCGGAAACCAGCCCTCCCGCATCCATCACCTTTTTCGCTTCCACACCCAATGGAGTTCCTTCCCTGACCGCGGCGCGCAACATGTCTCCGGTCGAAATTTGCGGAATACCGTACTTTTCAGTAATGAATTGGGCTTGTGTACCCTTTCCCGAACCGGGGCTTCCCAACAGAATGATACGCATAAAAAATGACTCCAAGTATGGTACAAGAACTGATTACGCTTTTAAAAAAGCAAGACTGCCTATTTTAGCACTTCATGCTTAATCTCTTGTAAAAAATAACTATTTTCTCCTTGATAAAATATCCGAATTTCTGTTTTGAAACACGGTTCGGGGCGGAGACTTGTCCGACGCCTTGAGTCTTGCCTACGAAGCCCTTGGAACAGGTTTGGAGGGAGATTCAGGCAAGCCATTCTGCCGGCAAACTTTGACTTTTCGTCAACCAGGATAAAAACCAGGCGGAAGCCTCGCAAAAACCGGCAAACTCCAAATTCGGTCTAAACTACTCAGACCGGCCGTTACTCCAGCCAGGTCCGGTAACCGGATAATTTTCTGCCCACTTCAAGACGATGATACAAAAATGTCTCTTGCCGCCTTGCCGTTTCTAGCAGGCATCGTTCTGATCCAGCAGTTGCCTTCGCTTCCGGGCGACGCGGCGCTGTTGACCGGCGTGCTTTTGGCCGGCCTGCTGGCATGGCGGCGTTGCGGGATGGGGTTTTTGTTCATGCTCGGGGCCTTATGGGCCGTGGTCTTTGCCGGGATCCGCCTGTCGGAGCGCCTTCCCGCAACACTGGAAGGCAGCGACATCCGGGTACAAGGCTCTGTTTCCGGCTTGCCGGAAGTCAAGGACAAAAGCGTACGATTCAATTTGGCAGTCATTCCCTTGCAGCCCTCTTTACCGGACAACGTCAGATTGACCTGGCACGACCCGCCCTATCCGCTCAAGGCGGGCCAGTTTTGGTCCATGACCGTGCGGCTGAAGCGACCGCACGGCACGTTGAATCCCGGCGGTTTCGATTACGAACGCTGGCTGTTGGGTGAAGGAATCGGGGCCACCGGCTACGTGCGCCGCTTTCCGCAAGCCGAATTATTGAAGATCAAGCCGCCCTGGTACCGAATGGATACCTGGCGGCAGGCCGTCTCCGACCGCTTATCCGGTCAGTTGGCCGGTCATTCCGGACTGGGGCTGATCAAGGCGCTTACGATAGGCGACGGCAGCGGTATTGACCAGCAACAATGGCGGCTTTTCCGGGAAACCGGGACCACCCATCTGGTCGTCATCTCCGGTTCGCACATCGGCCTGGTAGCCGGATTCATTTATTATCTGGTATTGAAGATTTCAGCCCGAACCGGCCTGTTGCGGTGGCCGCCGCCCCGAGTAGCGGCTATCGTTTCGATGGTGGCGGCGCTCTTTTATTCGGCCCTGGCCGGTTTTTCAGTACCCACTTCGCGCGCCCTGGTCATGTTGGCGATGGTGATGACGGCCGTCGTTCTACAGCGTCAGATCCGGCCCCTGCATACCTTGTCTGTGGCTCTGATCGCCGTGCTGGCGGCCGATCCGTTAGCGGTAGGATCGGCCGGCTTCTGGCTGTCCTTTTTCGCGGTGGGTTTGATTGTTTATGCGATGGCCGGACGCTTGGGGAAAATCGGACCGATTAGAGGCACTCTGAAATTGCAATGGTATGCCACCGTCGGCTTGACGCCGCTGCTGCTCCTGTTTTTTCAACAGACGTCGTTAATAGCGCCGCTGGCCAATCTGATCGCCGTGCCGGTGATTAGCCTGGCGGTAGTGCCGCTGTCGCTGTTGGCTACCCTGCTTCTGTTCATCGCACCGAGCCTTGCGGCAGCCATCTTCTATCCGGTCGAGCGATGCCTTGAAGCGCTTACCGATCTTTTAGCCGTACTGGCTGCATGCCCTTCGGCGACACTGGACCATCCGCAACCTTCACCCTGGGCTCTTTTTTTGGCAGTTCCCGGTCTTCTTCTGCTGCTGGCGCCCAAGGGCACGCCCTGCCGATGGCTGGGCTTGACTCTGTTTTTACCCATGGTTTTCGTGCAAGCCCCCAAGCCGCAGCCGGGAGAAATCCGGCTGACTCTGCTGGATGTGGGCCAAGGGCTGGCGGCGGCGGTGCAAACGACCCACCACTGGCTGGTTTATGACGCCGGCGCCCGGTTTTCCGAAGAAAGCGACATGGGTCGGAGAGTCCTGCTGCCGTATTTGCGCACTCAGGGAGCGGATAAGATCGATCGCCTGATCGTCAGCCATGGCGATAACGATCACATCGGCGGCGCCTTTTCCTTGCTCGAAGACATCCTTACCGATTCGGTCCTCACCAGCGTGCCGGCGCAGCTTAAGGCTTATGCTCCGATCTCATGCGCGGCAGGACAGTCCTGGCAGTGGGACGGCGTCGTGTTTACGATTCTGTCGCCCGAACAGCCCGGCTCCGGAAGCGACAACAACAACTCCTGTGTATTGAAGATTGAATCCGCACAGGGCGCCGTGCTCTTGCCCGGCGATATCGAAGCGGAAGCGGAATCGCAATTGGTGAACGCCTACGGCAAAGCTTTGCGGGCGGACGTCCTGATCGCACCGCACCACGGCAGCAAGACCTCTTCGACCGACGCATTTTTGCAAACGGTAAAGCCAAAGTATGTGCTGATACCGGCAGGCTACCGCAATCAGTTCGGCCACCCGCATCCGGAGGTCCTAACGCGCTACCGGTTGCTCGGAAGCCGTTGGCTGAACAGCGCCGACAGCGGCGCGATTCGGGTCACGCTGAAAGATCGTTCCGTAAACGTGGATGTGATGCGCCGGTCGGAAAAAAGATATTGGCATACGGAGTGAGCTCTCCAGTAAACACAGCAACCGGAACGGTGGGGGCGGTCCGTGTCGTCAGCCGAACCACGTACCGGTGGAGGCGATAATGAGATAATAGAGAAACATGCGCGGAATCCGAAACAGCACCGAGGCGGTCAGCGCGGTTTTTGCGGAAACGCCCACGGCGCCGGCGGTCCAGCAGGTGACGGAATACGGCAACGGCGTCACGGCGCCGAGTACGATGGCCCAGAAGCCGTATTGACGGATGAAGCGGCGCTGTTTTTCATCGAATTGGTCGAAAAACCGGCTCACCCATTTCAAATGCCCCAGCCTGCGGCCGATGCTCCAGCCCAACATGCCGGCCACCACCGATACGACGCTCAGAATGAAAACGTACCGTGCCCAATGGTCGGCAAGATCGCTCTTGGCGATGATCACCAGCAAAAGGTCGGGCGATACCGGAGTCACCAGCGTATCGGTGATCAATAAAATCAGACAAAGTCCGGCAAATCCGATGCGATCGACCACGGCGTTGGTCGCCGCTACCAATTCTTCCTCGAACCAGAAGCCCAAGAGGCTCAGGACAATGATCAGAATCAGCAATCCGGCCAGCGCCTTGGTCAGATTCTCCCTGATCATGGGCTTTTTGCCGGAAAGGTCATGGACGTTGTCAACGAAACGCTCGATATAAAAACGCTTTGGCTAAAATTCGGCCTTTTGAAAAAGACCTGTCCTGCCTGCAAAATTGCCTAACAACAGCGTCTTCAAATAAGGCCGAGAATCGCGAGAAAACGTTTCGTTCGCCGGCCTTCGGAGGAGGCATTTTCTTTTTTGTTCGACGGCTCCTGGACGGGTCCCTACCGAACCGCAGACGGTTCTTTGCGACAAGTTTATCCTTTAATTTTTTTTTCCAACTCTTCCTGGGTAATATGGCGTACGTCCAATCCTTTGACCATATAGATCAAATACTCGCAGATGTTGACCGAATGATCGCCGATCCGTTCCAGGGAGCGGGCGGTCCCCAGGACGTCCAGGGTGCGGGTGACGTTCCTGGGATCTTCCATCATTCGCGTGATCAATTGGCGGATAATGCTGGCGTATTCCCGATCCACATGATCGTCGCCTTTGGTAATCGTCGCTACTTCTTCGATGCTCATCCGGGCAAAGGCGTCGAGCGCGCCGTGCAGCATCTCCTTGACCAAATCGGCCATGTGCTGAAGTTCGTAGTATTGATCGATCTTGTTGCCTTCGACGTCGGATACCCGTATGGCCATCAGAGCGATTTTTTCGGCCAGATCCCCCACCCTTTCCAGTTCGTTGATCACCTTGATGACGGTAATGATCAGCCTCAAATCGAATGCCGCCGGCTGCCGCAAGGCCAAAATCTGCATGCATTCCTGATCGATCACCATTTCCAGGGCGTCGACCTGGTTGTCCTGCTTGATTACAAGATCCGCTTTTTCGGCATCGCCGGTCATGAACGCCGAGACGGCCAGGTCCAGTTGCTCTTCGACCAGGCCGCCCATGGTGAGCACTTTATTGCGTATGTCCTCCAGTTCCTTATTGAACTGGCCCGATATGTGATGTCCGATTTTGCTGTTGTCCATTCTCTACTCCTGACTACCCGTACCTGCCGGTAATATAGTCTTCTGTCTGCTTTTTTCTTGGATTGGTGAACAACTCGCTGGTCGTCCCCATTTCGATCAACTCACCCATGTACATGAAGGCCGTATAGTCGGACACCCGCGCCGCCTGCTGCATGTTATGGGTCACGATAACTATAGTGTACTTTTCCTTCAGTTCGTTGATTAATTCTTCGATCTTCAACGTGGAAATCGGATCCAGGGCGGAAGCCGGTTCGTCCAGCAGCAGGACTTCGGGCTCGATGGCGATCGCCCTGGCAATGACCAGCCGCTGCTGCTGGCCTCCGGACATGCCCAAGGCGTTATCGTTCAACCGGTCTTTGACCTCATCCCACAGCGCTGCCCCGCGCAGCGCGTTTTCGACCGTTTCTTCGAGAATTCTTTTATCGTTGATTCCCTGAATGCGCAGCCCGTACGCCACGTTTTCGAAAATGGATTTCGGAAACGGATTCGGCTTCTGGAACACCATGCCGACGCGCCGCCGCAAGGCCGCCACATTCACCGATTTATCGTAAATGTTTTCATTGTCCAGCAGGATGCTGCCTTCGATCCGAACGCTGTCCACCAGATCGTTCATCCGGTTGATACAGCGCAGCAACGTGGATTTGCCGCAACCGCTGGGACCGATGTAGGCGGTCACTTTTTTCTTGGGCATTTCCATATTGATGCCGTGCAATGCCTGTTTTTCTCCATAAAACAGATTTAAATTTTCAACCCTGATGCAAATTTCCTGTTGGCCTTTGGTTTGTTCCTGACTTCTTATGATGGAATTCATGTCGATCGCATGGGTGCGTACAGGTTGTGCTGTCATTTTTTATCCTTCCAATGCCCGGTATTTTTCACGAAGATGATTTCTGATCAAAATGGCCGCCAGATTAAGCCCGATGATGACCATCACCAACAGAAGGGAAGTCGCATACACCAAAGGTCTCGCGGCTTCCACGTTAGGGCTTTGAAAACCGACGTCGTAAATATGAAATCCCAAGTGCATAAATTTTCTTTCCAGATGTAAAAACGGAAAATTGCCGTCGAGCGGCAGCGCCGGCGCCAGCTTGACCACGCCCACCAGCATCAACGGCGCCACTTCCCCGGCGGCTCTGGCCACCGCCAGGATCAGCCCGGTCATCATGGCCGGACTGGCCATCGGCAATACGGTGCGCCACAGCGTCTCCAGCTTGGTCGCGCCCAGAGCCAGACTGCCTTCGCGTATCGATTTGGGAATCCGCGCCAAGCCTTCCTCGGTCGACACGATCACCACCGGCAGCGTCAGCAGGGCCAGCGTGATCGATGCCCAGAGCAGGCCGGGCGTGCCGAAAACGGGCGCCGGGGCCGCTTCGGGAAAAAACAGCCGGTCGATGTTGCCGCCCAGGATATAAACAAAAAATCCGAGGCCGAAAACGCCGTACACGACCGAAGGCACCCCGGCCAGATTATTCACGGCGATCCGGATCAGACGGGTAGTAAATCCCTGTTTGGCGTATTCGCGAAGGTAGACCGCGGCAATGACGCCGAAAGGCGTCACCATCACCGACATGATGATCACCATCAGAATCGTTCCGTAGATGGCCGGGAAGATGCCCCCTTCGGTATTGGCCTCGCGCGGGTCGTCGCTGAAAAACTCCATGAGCTTGCTCAGATAATGCCCGGTCTTGTCGACGATGCTCATGGCGTTGGGCCGGTAAACCCGGACTACTTTGGCCAGCGGAATTTCGCGTTCCACGCCGCTGTCGGTCACGGCGACCAGAGAATATTTTCTAATCTGTTGATACAACTCGCTCAACTGGGCCTGATGCTTTTTATACTCCAGTTCGTAAGCGGCTTTTTCGGCGTCGATCTCTTTTTTGGCGTTCTCGTCCAGAAGATTTTTGAGTTCCAGACTGCGTTGTTTCAGCCGCAATTGTTCGAGCCCGTAATTGATCGCTCCGATTTCCTTTTTTTCCAGATACGTTATTTTGTCAAATACGGCCAAAGCTTCCGCCAGTTTCTTCTCCAGCACCGGCCAGGCTTGCTCGCCGCCGGCCAGAACCGTGCCGTTTTCCTTGACGGCGGCCAATGTTCCATAGAAATTGCCCCATTCCCGGCGCTCCACCACCATAAGATCTGCAGGAGCGTCCTGCCGTTTGATATTGCGTTCCTGAATCCAGCGGAAATCGGCGCCGGTGACGTCGCGGTTGCCGGTCTTCAGTTGATATTGCACCAGCGCGTCCTCGCCTTCGGCCATGTTGAAGCCGCTTGCTCTGGCCATCGCGGCGGGAGTCACCGTGGTATCGATGTGCTCACCGAACAAGGTCTGGGGAGCGGCGTTCCCATCTTCCTGATAGCTGAACCTGATCACATCGTGGGGCCAGAAATGGCCTACGCCGCGCACGGCGGTCAGGAGCAAAACCCCCACGATCATGATGAGGCACGCGCTGACCGCCGCGGCGGTCAGCCATATCCAGGGATTACCGCTTTTAATCCATGCGTTGATCATAATGAACTGTATTTTTCGCGTAAACGCTGCCGGATAATTTCCGCCAGCGTGTTAAAAATGAAGGTGAACAGAAACAAGACCAGAGCCGCTAAAAACAGGACCCGGTAATGGGTACTGTCCACGGCCGATTCCGGCATTTCCACCGCGATATTGGCCGCCAGCGTGCGAAGGCCCTGAAATATGCTGAAATCCATGACCGGGGTATTGCCGGTCGCCATCAAGACGATCATCGTTTCGCCGATGGCCCGGCCCAGACCGATCATGACCGCCGAAAAAATTCCTGGGCTTGCGGTCAGCAACACCACTTTGGTCATGGTCTGCCAAAGCGTGGCGCCCAAGGCCAGGGAGCCCACGGTCAAATGTTTCGGCACGCTGAAGATGGCATCTTCGGCGATAGAAAAGATCGTCGGAATCACCGCAAAGCCCATGGCGACGCCGACCACCAGCGCATTGCGCTGATCGTAGCCGATGCCCCACTCCCGGCTCAGCCATTCCCGAAGAGAGCCGTCGAACAGCAGGGATTCCAGCGGTACGCTGACGACAAAAGCCAACCAGGCGCTTACCACAATCACCGGAATCAACAGGACGGCCTCCCAGCCTTCCGGCACTTTCTGCTGAAGCGCTTTCGGCAAATATTGCCAGAGATAGGCGAACAACATGACCGCCACGGGAAGCGCCAGCAATAACGCAAAAATTCCGGCCAGGTGTTTTTCAAAAAAAGGCGCCAGCCACAGGCCGGCCAGAAAACCCAGAATTACGGTCGGCAGAGCGCCCATCAGCTCGATGACCGGCTTGACCAGTTGCCGCATTCTGGGAGCCATGAAATAAGCGGTATAGATGGCCCCCATCAAGGCCAGCGGCATGGCGAACCACATGGCGTAAAACGCGGCCTTCAGGGTGCCGAAAACCAGCGGAGTCAAACTGTATTTCGGTTCGAAATCGTTGCTTGCCGAAGAAGACTGCCAGATATAATCCGGCTTGGGATAGCTTTCGTACCAGACTTTCTGCCATAAAGACTTTAAAGAAACTTCCGGATGAGGATTGTTCAAATTCCAGCGGTGCATTTTCCCGTCTTGAGCTTCCATCAGCATGGCGTTCGCTCTCGGAGCCAGCGCCGCGATCGTAGGCGCCGCTTCTCCTATTTTTTCTTTGACCAATTCCCGTTCCGAAGTGGAATGGTAAATGCCCATCAGACCCTCGGCGTCGATCGCCATAAAGCCTTTGCGCCTTTGCTCCGGCTGGATGCCGACGACCGCCTTGTCGGACACTTTGAAGGCACGAATCTTTTGCAGGGCAAGATGATTGAGCGAATCCCGGACGATGCCCCATTGCGCAACCCATCCGCTGGAATCTCCGATCAGCAGGGAGAGATCGCCGTTCAGGAAAGCCTTGCTGGTGATCTTGAGTCCCGACTCGACCACCTTTCTCTGTTCCCGCAGGACCGGCGCGCTGATATCGTCGACGTCATAAAAAATCAGGCTGTCGTCCTTGTCGACCAGATACAGACGCGAACCGTCCTTGTCGATGAGCATGTCCGAAATGCCCGCGGCCGGGATGTCCAGCGACGAATCGGTCCGGGTGACGGTCGCCTCGTCCGCGAACAAGGATTGTTCCTTTTCCAGGTTGACCAGATGAATCTTACCGCCGGCCTTGGCTACGATGAGGGTCCGGTTATCTGCCGCCCGCGCCGCGATTTCCTCGACAGGGGCGCCCGTCGCATCGATGACCTGCGCTTGCTCGCCCAGGGGATAGGCAAGGGATGGGGTAATGACCCGCTTATTTTCCGGGTAGGTGATGCGGTATTGATGTTTTACGAGAAGCGCCCGTCCGTCGGACAGGCCGTAAACAACCACGCCTTCGCCGAGCGGGCTTCCTTCGGCAAAGCTGGTGATCCTGGCTCCTTCCGGAATCGCCACCGATTGCTTTGAGAGGGTTTTGCCCGTGGCTGCCTCAAAGAACACCACTTGGCCCGAGTCGGTAAAACGGGCCGCCACTTCGTTTTGTTCTTCGATCGTCAGCAACAGGGTTTTGCCGGAAGCCTGCTCGGGAACCTGATAGACGCCGGCCGGATCGGCGCTCGCCGGTATAAACAGCGGCACGACTTCGTAGAGCAGGTAAAAGAAAATCAGCACAATGGCGACAATCACGCCCAATCCGCCCGCCACCACGCCATACCGGGCCAGCAAGTCCTTGACTAATCGCCATTGCTGGTAATAGCCACCGGCAGCGTCGGGGATGGCTGAAACATATTTTTTTTGAGAATTTATTGCCGACATGCAGGAAATCTGAAATATGAAAGCGACATGTTAAAGATTAATAACGAAAAAAATCGGCTGGGGCTCGATTTCCGAATCCCAGCCGCTTACCTGTCCATAACCGCTCTTACTTCATGAGGGGGAAAATAACGGGTTATTCAGACCGACATCACTGTCTTGCGTCCCTGCTCGTTAATTGGTTTTTCACAGAGGTAACGGGTGTTCCTTTATTTAATCAGAGTCAATGCTTTTTCCACCACCTTGGCCGGAAGAGGAATATAGCCGTCCTTGATGACCGCTTCCTGACCGGCTTTCGACAACACCATTTTCATGAATTCATTTTCGAGCGGAGCCAAGGGCTCATTGGGTTTTTTATTGACGTAGACGTACAGATAACGGGTCAGCGGATAAGTGCCGTTCAGTGCATTTTCCGGAGTTGCCTCGACATAGTCCTTGCTGCCTTTCTTGGCCAACGGCACCAGTCTTACGCCCGAAGTCGAATATCCCATACCGGAATAGCCGATCCCGTTGACCGAAGTGGTCACCGACTGAACGACCGATGCAGAACCGGGCTGCTCATTGACGTTGCTTTTGAAGTCGCCTTTGCATAAGGCATGCTCTTTAAAATAGCCGTAGGTGCCCGATACCGAATTACGTCCGTACAATTGAATCGATTTGGCTCCCCAGGCCGCCACGCCTGCCTGCCCCCAGTTTTCGATGTCGGCCTCGCCGCCGCACTTGCGGGTGGAAGAAAAAATCGCGTCCACCTGTTCCATGGACAATCCTTTGATGGGGTTGTCCTTATTCACCAGAACCGCCAGGGCATCGACCGCGACCGGAATCGCCGTCGGCTTGTAACCGTATTTGTCTTCGAAATCTTCGATTTCGTCGTCTTTCATCTCGCGGCTCATCGGCCCGAGATTCGAAGTACCTTCGGTCAGAGCCGGAGGCGCCGTGGAAGAGCCTGCGGCCTGAATCTGGATATTGACGTTGGGATAATTACGGTTGAATTCTTCCGCCCACAAAGTCATCAGATTGGCGAGGGTATCGGAACCCACGCTGGACAGATTGCCGGAAATGCCGCTGGCTTTCTGGTATTCGGGAATGTTCTCATCAACGGTCATTACAGCGCTAGCGTTCAGGCTGAACAAGCCGGTGGACGCGAAGCCCATGGCCATCAGCAGGGTTTTGGTATTACCGGATAATTTCATTATCAACTCTCGATATAATTAAAATAGAACGGGTAGGTACAACGATCGCAATAAGAGTATTCATTTTATATGACATTATTATGACAATGTCATATTTTTATTCGGCTTGTCAATTCCCGCCAGACAACTGCTTGGGATGAACGAGCTCGATCAGCTTCGCGCATTGCGGCGGCAAAAGAGTCCAGTCCTCGGGCATGGCCATTCTCGCCAACGCCGCGGTAGGCATCAACTTTTCCTTGCCGGGAAGATGGGCAATTCCCACCAGTTCAATTAGAAGCCGTTCCAGCTCCGGATTATGGCCGACCAGCAAAACTCGTTCCGATTCGGCAGGAATTTCCGCCAGGACGTTTTTCAATCGGTCGGCACTGGAAGCATACAAACGGATGTCCCGGCGTACGCTTTCCTCATCGATTCCGAGTTCTTCGCATACCAGAAGCACGGTATGTTCCGCTCTTTCGGCGGGCGAGGTCAGTACCTCATCCGGAACCAGGTTCCGCTCTTTCAGCCATTTTCCTATTTGCCGGGCCGCGCGTTTTCCCCGTTTTTTCAACGGACGGTCGATGTCCGAAACCGAGCCGTGCCTATCGGATTTGCCGTGCCGAAGCAACCATAATTCTCTAGCCATGGTAATATTCTCCAATCTATGACGCTATATGAAATATCAAAAGATGTCTACGATGCATTTTCCGTTATCAAACTTCGGCGATTATGCAATGATTTTATGACGGAAACATGTAATGCCTGTCATGAATCGTTAATACGGCACAGCTAAAATTAAGGATTTAGGTCGTTGCTCGCCTTAAAACTCACTCATCCAGCACCATGTCCTTACAATTCGAATTACCCGCCAATTTATCGGCCGAAAAATTTCTCGCCGAATTAAGCGAAAAAGCCGATATCCAGCTTATTTCCCGGCATTATTGCCTCAGGACCTATTACGACAGTTTCGACTGGCGCTTATGGTCCAACGGAATCGTTTGCGAGTTCAACCGTTCCAAAGTCTGCTCTTCCTTGTCGCTGCGGACGCTCAAGAACGGCCGGATCCTCGCCGGTTCGGAAATCGCCGAAGTTCCTCCTTTTCCAAGGCAATTAACAGCGGGAATCGTTCAGGATTCCCTGCAATCCTTGCTGGGCATACGGGCACTTCTGGCGATCTGCACGCTCGACTACGAAGCCTATCAACTCAATCTGCTGAACAAGGACAAGAAAACCCTGGTAAGGCTCGATCTCGAAGAATACGAACTGTGCAACAATCGCCTGCTGCTGCAACCGATCAAGGGTTACGAACAGGCCGCCGAAAATCTGACCCGCCTGCTCACCGGGGAACTGGGGTTAACCGTTACGGACAAGCCGGTATTGCTGATTGCCCTGGAACTGCAAGGCCGCCACCCCAAGGACTACTCATCCAAACTGAAACTGACGCTGGATCCGGCCCTGCCGGCCGACATGGCGGTAAAAACGATATTCGGCCATCTTTTAAAAGCGATCAAACTCAACGAGCACGGCATGCTGGCCGACATCGACAGCGAATTCCTGCACGATTTCCGGGTTGCCGTGCGCCGGACCCGCACCGGATTAAAGCAGCTCAAAGGCGTTCTGCCGGAGGAAGTCGCCGCTTATTATTCCGATTTTTTTTCCTGGCTGGGACAAGTTACCTGCCCGACGCGCGACCTGGACGTCCACCTGATCCAGTTCGAGCATTACAAGTCGGTGCTGCCGGAAAACATCCGCGACGATTTGAATCCTCTTTACGACTTTCTGCTCAAAAAAAAGCAGCAAGCCCGGCAGGACATGCTGGAACAGTTAAAATCGCCCAGATATCTGACGACCCTGCTCGAGTGGGAGCAGTACCTGAAACAACAGCCGCTCCAGGCCGTCCAGCCCGCCTCTCCGGCTCCGGCCGCCAAAACCGTGGCCAATCGCAGCATCTGGAAAATGTATAACCGGGCGTTGCGCCAGGGCAAAGCGATTACACCGGAGTCGCCCGCGGAGAATTTGCACACGCTCAGAAAGACCTGTAAAAAACTGCGGTATCTGATCGAATTTTTCCAGAGCTTGTATTCCGAATCCCACATCAAACATTTACTCAAAGACCTGAAAGAACTCCAGACCGTATTGGGCGACTTTCAGGATTACACCGTTCAGGAACAGGCCATTCAGCAATTCAGCGAAGAAATGATCCAAAGCGCCAATTCGGCTAAAACTTTCCTGGCCATGGGCGTGCTCGTCCAGATTCTGGATGAAAAAAAATGGCAGACGCGCGCCCAATTCTCATCGTGTTTCGAACATTTCACCCGCAATAAAAATCACTCGATTTTTAAATCACTGTTCGCAAGCGACGATTAATCTTTTTGATTCCCCTCGCCTGTTCCTTCCCGGCGTCTTTCTTTTCCTTAACGACGGGTCCGGCATTCCCGGCTGACGCCTTTTGCCTTAATGGACGCGCCGGCCGGTTGCACTATTCCTGACGAGGCTTTTTAAAAAGCCGGGATTGAACTAAAATACGCAAGAATCGGTTCCGAATTCGTTTTACCGCAAGCGGCACAAAAACGGCCATTGAGAAAATTTAAATCAAGGTCTCGCTACCATCAATGAAGGAAAATATTCTCGCCCGGGATCCTCGTGAACTGACGATCAATTGGGCACAGCGGATTATTGAAAAACATTCCATCGATGCCAAAGTCTCCGGAGTGAACATCGTTTCCGTCGATATCGGGACCACCACCCGCATCCGCCTCCTGGTGGAACACGACGGTCCGGACCTTTGGCCCCGGCGCTGGTTTGTCAAATTGCCTTCGCTGCATTGGCGCGCCCGATCGATAACGGCACTGTCCCGGCTGCTCCATATGGAAGTCCGCTTCTACAACGAGCTTTCCAGCTTCATTCCGGTCACCCGTCCCCATAGTCTGGCCGCACACAGCAAAATAGGCAGAGGTACGACGCTGGTTCTGTCCGACGTGACCGAATTCGGCGCAAGGCCGGGCTGCACCAAAGACGCCCTGACGGCGGCCGAAGCCTCTCTGGTGATCAGGCAACTGGCCTCCTTGCATGCCCATTTCTGGAATAAAGTACATCAAGATCCCGATTACCGCTGGCTTTCCGGCCCGGTTCGGCGCCTGGAAGACGGTTTGGGCACAGCCCTGGCCGTGCCTTTGATGAAGCGAGGTCTGACCAAAGCGGGAAGCCTGGTTCCCCATGGCCTGTACGAGCCCGCTCTCCGGTATGCCCAAAAGCGCAGGCTGGCCATGCGTTATCTGAGTTCCGGCCCGCAGACGCTGGTTCATCACGATTGCCATTCCGGCAATTTATTCTGGAACCAATCCCTGCCCGGATTTCTCGACTGGCAACTCGTCCGCCTGGGCGAAGGCATCGGCGACGTGGCGTACTTTCTAGCCACGGCGCTCGATCCCGAAATCCGGCGCCGCCACGAACCGGAGCTCCTGGCCGGTTATTTTCAGGTGCTGCTCGAGCACAAGATTCCCAAAATCGAATTCGGCAGCCTGCTGCAACGCTATCGGGCGCATCTGGCTTATCCTTTTGAAGCCATGCTGGTCACCCTCGCCATCGGCGGCATGATGGATACGGAAAGCAATCTTGAGCTGATCCGCCGGACAGCGGCTGCCGTCGAGGATCTGGACGCCTTTTCCGCGCTGCCCATTTAACTCCATTTTCCGGTCGAGCGTTTTTTGTAACGTACGCGGGCGAATCGGAAACCTCCTGAAATAGCGCCCTGAGCCTTTCTTATCACGGCATCTTCCCGGCCGTGAGTCAACCGGCTGATCCGGTGGAAGCTCTCTTTTACCCGAGCGGGCGGGATCACGGGTATAATGCCTGTCAAGAAACCGGAAAACCGGTACGGCCGCTTTGAAATGAACGGAATTATCCGGCTCTTCAACGCGGGAACTTACATTCAACAATCACGAGACCACTACACGATGATCAGATTTTTTATCTTGATGTTGCTGATGTCGAACATGCCTTTGGCTGCCGCCGGTCCGGAAGCCAAACCCGAGGCGGTTCAACCTCATGAAAACAAACTGGATCGTTTGAGTAAAAAACTGGGGCTGACCGAGGATCAAAAATCCAAAATCAAGCATCTTCTGCATGCCAACAAGGACAAAATCCAGACGCTAAAAGAAACGGACCCGGAACAACTCAAATCTGCCCTGTCTCCCGAGCAAAAGCACACGCTGGAACAACTGCGGAAAAATCCCGAAGCCTTGCGGAAGCTGAAAAGCGAAGTGAAGGGCAAGCAATTGAAGCTCGACTAGCGCCGCGAAGAAGAAAGCGTTGCGGCGGATTCGCCGCGTCGGGTCCCTATGGCCGCCAGTGCGGCGGGTTGGTCCGCTCGAATCCCGGTATCGCTTCCATTTTCTTGCACCAGGCCTGCACCGCCGGATAATGTTTTTCGATTTCTCGAAGCGTTCCGCCGATTTCCTCGGTATTTTCCCGTTTCGCCGCGATGGTCAGCAACTGGACGACGGGGTAATACGCCACGTCGGCCGCCGAAACTTGCGCTCTGCCCGCCAGAAAATCGGCACGGACCAGTTCGTCGTTGAGGCGGCTCATTTCTTTTTCGACCATTTGCCTGGACCGAACGGCTTCCTCGCGTTTTTCCGGAAGCTCTCCGGAAAAAACGGTGCCGACGAAATGGGTCATGTGCGGCTCCCAATAAGAGACGCATTCCATGATCGAACGCCAGATCCGGCCCTGCTCAGCCGCGCTGAGCCCGAACAGGGCCGGCTCCGGCTGCCTCGCTTCCAGATAACACAAAATGGCGATCGATTCATACAGCGTGAAGCCGCCTTCACGTATCGCGGGCACCTGGCCCCGCGGATTGATCGCCAAAAACCGGTCCGATTTGAGATCCTTTTCCGAAAAACCCAAGCGCACGCTTTTATAAGGCATCCGTTTGATTTCCAGGGCGAGCAGCACCCGCCACGAATACGGGCTGCCGCAGCCCCAATACACTTCGATGCTCATCCGCCTTCGGATCCGGTTGCGCTATCGGAAAAAATTTCAATCATTGACTTCATTGCCCGGTTGGCGACATTTCTTTCAGCCGCTCCCCATAGCCGTCCTTGTAACTCGGAAAAAGAAAACGGTAGCCCAACGCTTTCAAGCGGGCATTGCGGCAACGCTTGTTCATCGGCGCTTCGCCGGCAACCGCTTGCGCCGCCGGCGGCGGACAATGCAACTGCTCAGCCAGCCAGGAGACGACCTCCCAAAGCGGCGCAGGATCGTCGTCGCTGGCCAGATAACAGGAATCCAGCGCCGCTCCGGCCAAACGCCGCGCCAGCAGGAACGACAGCACGCCGATACAATCCTGCTGATGAATCCGATTGGTGTAATAGGGAGGCGTTTTCTGGATTAAGGGCGCTGAAGCCGCCTTCCTTAATAAATAGTCGCGGCCGGGCCCGTAAATTCCGGAAAAGCGCACCACGATATTTTCAGGATTTGCCGACAGCACCCGCGTCTCCGCCTGTCGAAGCCATCGGCCGTTGAACGGTTCGGGTTCCGTTTCCGACATTTCATCGACCCACTCGCCCCGGCATTGGCCGTAGACGCTGGTCGACGAAACAAAAATCAAAGGCCGCCCGGCAAATCGGTCCAGCACGTTATTAAGACCGGTCTGATAGACGTCCCGGTAACTCTGCTCGGAGCGGCCATCCGCCGAAACGATAAAAAACACCTGATCGAATCCGGTTCCGACAGCCTGTAACGTCTCGGCTTGAGTGACGTCGGCGGCGACATAGGCGAACGCACTTTGCCCGGGCGGCGGACGCCGTTTCAGCCCCGTGACCCGGTGGCCCTGAACGGACAATTGCAGCGCCAGGCCCGAGCCGATGTCGCCGCAGCCCACGATTAAGACGTCAGCCATCGCTACAACTCGTTAAGCAGGCGCAATTCCTGCGGATAAGGGGATAGGTAATAAGATTCATCGATGTAAGGATCGGGTGATTTTCGAAAATGGTGCTTGAGCAGGGTCAGCGGAACGATCAGCGGCAGGTCGCCGCGCCGGTAGCGCTCGATTACGTCGACCATTTCCGCCTTGTCGTCGGCGCTCAGCTCTTTCTTCAGATAACCCTGGATGTGTTGCAGGACATTGACGTGCCGGCTGCGCGTCGGCACCTGCTTCAGAAGGCTCGTGAGCGAGACGATGTACCGTTCGGCCGTGTCGGCCAGCGTATCGGAGCCGACGTCGGCCAGCATCCGGCCCAGATCCCGGTAATCGCCGTGGCTCATGATGATGAGCTTGTGCCGGGCATGGAACGTCGTCAGTCTGCCGGGAGTCAATCCTTCCGCCAGCATTTTTTTCCATCGGTAAAAAACATACACGCGCTGAATGAAATTCTCGCGGAGGCCCGGATCGCCGAGCCGTCCTTCTTCTTCGACCGGCAGCAACGGATTGGCTTTCATCAAGGCTTCGGCATAAATGCCGACGCCTTCCCGCCGAGGCTGGCCGCCGCCGTAAACCTTGACCCGTTCCATGCCGCAACTGGGCGAGTCTTTTTTCAGAATATAACCGCACAGTTCGGCATGCCGATCCTTGAGCTGCTCGGCGTGCCGGCGCAAACGGTCGGTCACGTCGCGCTCCGGATCCTTGACCCCGACGCAGCGTATTTCGCCGCCGATTCTGACCAGATGCAGAGTCGGCCTCGGCACGCCCAGGCCGATTTCCACTTCGGGGCAAAAGGGATGAAACTCGAAGTACTGCCCCAGGGTTCCGGTAATGTAGGCGTCGTGCTTGTGGCCGCCGTCGAAACGCACTTCCTGGCCGAGGAGGCAACTGCTGATGCCGATGGGAATTCTCTTCATAGTCATACCGAATGGCTCCGGAAAACAGGACCGGCGGACTCGCTCCGCCCCGCTTCCGCAAAAAATCCGGCTCGGCGTCTTCCGCGTCCGCAAAGACCGCGCTGGTTTTTCCGCCTGAAAAATGAGATGCTCTGCTTGGAATGAACAACCGGGCGAAATTCCATGATTTTCAAATTGCTTGTTTCTACAGGACTGATTGCGATGACTTTATCCACCCCTTCCCAGGCAGCGGATACCGCTGTCAAACTGGCGCCCTGCCCGAACACGCCCAACTGCGTGTCCAGCCAGGCGCCCAAGGACAGCGGCCATTATATTGCACCGTTTAAAATCAAAGGTAAAGTTGAAGACGCCTGGGCGGCGTTGCAACGGACGCTGGCCGGCCAAAAACGGACCGTGATCACCGAAGCCGGTAACGGCGCGCTGCACGCCGAAGCCACCACGCTGGTCTTCCGTTTTGTCGACGATGTTGATGCGGTGCTCGATGCCGATGCGAAACTCATTCATATCCGTTCGGCTTCAAGGGTCGGGTACAGCGATCTGGGGGTTAACCGCAGACGAATGGAAGCGTTAAGGCGACAATTGCAGCAGGCCGGGATCGTGGAATAGAACGCCAGAAACCCGGTTTAATGCGGGCCAAAAACCTGTCTTTGCAAGCCGTCCCGGAATCGCATTGCAAAAATTCCGGGGACGGAGGCGTTCAACCGTTTTCCTGTCACGCTTCCTTGCGCAGGGACTGCACGCCGAGCGTGGCTTTGATCAGCCTGACCGCGGCGAACAGCACCGCCACATAGCCCAGAGCCGCTCCGGTGTAGGGCAGGAAATAACCGGCAGACTGCACGATGTAGCGGCTCCATGCCAGATCGTCATAGCGCCCGGAAAACAAATAGAAACTGCCGTTGGAAATGATAAAGGCCGCGGTGGCCGCCAAGGTCAGCAAGCCGAACGACAACGCCAGTTCAGCTCCGGCAAAGGATTTGAATCGCGCACAATAGCGGCCTGCCGACCACATCACGCCATAGGTCGGAATCAGAAAGACGTAGGCCGGAGAAATGCAATAAGCGCTGGTGCCGTTGGCAATGGCGAGATAATCGATCAAACCGGCCAAGCCCAACAAGAAGACGAAAAGAAGGGTTTTGCGATAAACACCGGCAAAAAAGAACACCGCCAGCGACGCATCGGGAAGATGCAAGGCATCACCGAAATGGTGAAAACGGGTGAGCACCATCAATAGTATCAGAGGTACTGGCAAATAACGGGTCTGCAGCCAGAATAGGGTTTTCATCGAGTATCTCCAAAATGAGCGAATTTGACGCGAAGCCGTTCCCGGCCGTTCTTCAGTTATTATAATGGACGGAAACAAAAAAATTTCTGTCCGCAGTGTTATAAGTATCCACCAGTTGATATTGTTTATCCAGCAGATTATTCAGTTTGGCGCTGAGCATCCAGTGCTTGTCGAAGTGATAAGCGGCCCGTAAATCGACCGTGGCATAGCCGGCCACCCGGACCGTATTCTGCGGATCGTCGTAGCGGTCGCCCTGAGCCAGGATAAAAGCGCCCACGTCGACCGGCCCGAACGAACGGGACAAATCAAACGACAGGCTCTTCTGATAACGCCGCACCAACCGGAGATCGGTCTCCCGGTCTTCGGGATTCAACAGGTTCATGCCCAGCTTGCCGTTCCAGCCGAAAAACTGAGCGCTGATTTCCGCTTCGAGGCCGTCGATCTGAGCTTTTCGGACATTCTCGGGACGGTATTGGAAACGCACCGGATCGACCAACATCCAACTGATCAGATTGTCGATATTGGTGTGATAGGCCCTGAATTCCCATTGCAGCCGTCCGTGGTCACCTGCCAGACCCACTTCGAACGAGGTCGATTGTTCGGGTTCCAGATCGGGATTGCCCGCGCTGAAACCGTCGTTGGGCCAGTACAGATCATTGAACGTCGGCGCCTTGAACGCGTTGCCGAAACTGGCGAACGGACTGAGGCCATACTTCCAGCGATAACGCCAGCCGACGTTGCCGGTGACGTAGTCGCCGAAGGCCTCGTTTTCATCCCAGCGCAGCGAGGCATTGATGAAATGATCGTCGAACAAACGGCTGTGCATCTCGCCGAAGATCCCGACGTCGTAGCGCGACGTCTTGCTGAAATTTTCCGAGCTGTCGATTTCATCCAGACGATAATCCGAACCGAGCACCCACTGATGATCGTCGGACAAGTCGATCCGGTTCAGCCAGGTGGCGTTCCAGCGCGTCGTATCGAAGCGGGTGGAAAAGGCGCCGCCGGGGGCAAAATTATCGTTGTCGTCGAGGCTCTGACCGAGGCGCAACGTGGAGCGCCAATTGTCGAGCAGATCCATGCTGCCGGAAAGGGAGGCCACCTGATTGATGAATTTCGTTTTGTCCTGGAACGTACCGTCGTACTCGGTCTTTCCCTGAGCTCTGATGAACGAGCCTTCGATTTCGGCCTCATTGTCGAAGCGGTGGCCAAGCCGGGCATTGACCGCGGTATTGTAATAGCCGTCCTTGTCGGGCTGGTCGACGCCGAAAAATCCCGGCACCGGTTCGCGAGAATCGAATCCCTGCGTGTTGTAATGAGAGGCGCCGACCGTGTACCAGGAATTTTGCCATTGGCCGCTGACCGTGCCGGCCGTGCGGATCGTGTCGTAAGTGCCGCCGCCGGCATCCAGCGTCACGCTGGGCTTTTCGCTCCGGCTGCCCTTCCGCGTGAAAATCTGGATGACGCCGCCGATTGCTTCGGAGCCGTATAGGCTGGACTGGGGGCCGCGGATGATTTCCACCCGCTCGATCTGATCGATGGGAATGAATTCAAATGCGGTGGCGCCGATCGTCGCCGAGCCTACTTTGATGCCGTCGACCAGCACCAGGATATGGCTGGAATCGGTGCCGCGCATGAAAACGCTGGTGATTTTGCCGTCGCCGCCCTGTTGGGTGAGATCCAGGCCGACGGTGCCCTTCAACAGTTCCGGCAGGGTTTTGCTCTGCAGGCGCTCGATATCCTGGCGGGTATAGACCGTGGTCGCGGTGGCAAGCTGCTTTTTATCTATTTCCGAGCGGGTGGCGGTAACCACCATTTCGGGTAAATCGGCCGGTTCGTCCGGGATGGGTTCGGCCGCCGGCAAAGGGAAAGAATGGAATCCGGCCAGCAACAGCGAGCCGTAAATGAATTTTTGCATGGTCTCCTCGTCCTCTGCGCCGCCCGCGCAGGGTGCATTAGCTAATAAAACAACGGAGGACGAAGAAGACGAGAAAAACGGAAAATGACTGTCCTTTTCGCAGACAGCCCTCCGCTGTGCCGAATAATGCTTCGAGGCCGGTCTCCGGGCTTATAAGCGGCTGGCGCCTGAATCGCCGCCTTCCCATGCAGAGCACAGTGGCATTTCGACGATTCTTTGACTTATCTACCGTTGCGGGGGCAGCGTCGGCTTTGGCTGAAACCTGACCGACTTCCCGTTTAACCATTGGGAATGACATCCGAATGGAACCTGAAAGCGGAGGCCATTATAAAGAATCGGCTTTCGATGTCAAATGGCCGTAACCGGCGGAAATCGTGTTAAACTACCTCTTTATCCGTTCGATTATTGCCGTCTTGCCGCCGCTCAGCCTTTATATTCATATCCCCTGGTGCATCAAAAAATGCCCTTACTGCGATTTTAATTCCCACGCCGCGAAATCCGATCTGCCGGAAACCGCTTACGTCGATGCCCTGCTGGCCGATCTGGCCAAAGATGTGCGCCGTTACCGAATTGACCGTCCGATCGCTACGATTTTTATCGGCGGAGGAACGCCCAGCCTGTTCTCGACCGCAGCGATCGACCGGCTGCTGCAGGGCATCGCTCGGCAGGTGACTCTTGAACAGAATGCGGAAATCACGCTGGAAGCCAACCCCGGCACTTTCGAGAGCAAAAAATTCCGGGATTTCAGATGGCTGGGCATCAACCGCCTGTCGATAGGCATCCAAAGCTTTCACGACGGGCCATTGCGAAGACTGGGCAGGGTGCATTCTTCGAAAGAAGCCGTGACGGCGGTCGACATCGCGCATCGTGCCGGCTTCGACAACATCAATCTCGACTTGATGTTCGGCTTGCCCGAGACAACTCCCGACACGAGCAGAATCGATGTCGAAACCGCCATCGGCTTGCAACCGGCCCATATTTCCTTATATCAGTTGACCCTGGAGCCTAATACCTATTTCCATAAATTTCCGCCCAGGCTCCCCGGTGACGAGATCGTCTTTGAAACCCAGCGCCTTTGCCAGAGCATTTTGGCCGATCACGGCTACCGGCAATATGAAATCTCGGCTTACAGCCTCGACGGTCGGCAGTGCCGCCACAACCTGAATTACTGGCAATTCGGCGATTATTTGGGCATAGGCGCCGGCGCTCACGGCAAGCTGTCGCTGGCCTTGCCCGGCCGCATCCTTCGAACCGTCAAGCCCAGGCATCCCGAACAGTATCTGAAAACCGCCGGGGACGATGCCATCGAAACCATCATCGCCCCTCAGGATCTGCCGCTGGAATTCGCGATGAACCAGTTGCGGCTGAAGCAAGGCTTCAGCGCGAACGCGTTCCGCTCGGCCACCGGCCTGCCTCTAGCGGCTCTTGAACCGGGCTTGAATTCCAATCTGAAACAACGGTTGTTAATCGAGGAAAACGAGCGTTATCATTGCTCGGACTTGGGCTGGAATTTTCTGGATACCGTTTTGCAACGCTTCGTCAACTGAAAACCGACCCGATCCCCATTTCGATACGGACTCACCATGCACGACTATCAAAAAGACTTTATCGCCTACGCCCTGGAATGCGGCGTACTGAAATTCGGTGAATTCCAACTGAAATCAGGCCGCATCAGCCCCTATTTTTTCAACACCGGCTTGTTCAATACCGGCGCCCGGTTGGGCAAATTAGGGCAGTTTTATGCCCAGGCCTTGATCCATTCCGGAGTGGAAGCCGATATCCTTTACGGTCCGGCCTATAAAGGCATCCCGTTGGTCAGCGCGGCCTCGATCGCCTATGCGCAACTAAAATCGTCCGACATCCCTTTTGCGTTTAACCGGAAGGAAGCCAAAGATCACGGCGAAGGCGGCGCCTTGGTGGGCGCTTCTTTGAAGGGACGGGTCATTATCGTGGACGACGTCATTACCGCGGGAACCTCGGTCAGGGAATCGGTCGACATCATCCGGGGCTGCGGCGCCACCCCGGCCGGCGTACTGATTGCACTGGACCGGCAGGAAAAAGGACAAGCCGATATCTCGGCCGTCCAGGAAGTCACCCGAACCTTTGCCATGCCGGTCATCGCCATCGTTACTCTGGCCGATATTATCGAGTATTTGAGCAATGAGGGCGGCCCTTTTCTTGAAGCGATAAAGGATTACCGGCGCCTTTACGGAATAACCTGAGCGCCGGCTTCCGAATGATAAGCGGGCGTGAGATACGACCGATTTAATTACCCAGCCGAAATCAGATCCACTCGGCAGATTCATTGACTCAAACGTCAAACGAATTTCCGTTAACGGGATAGGAGAAGGTCATGAATGATGGCTTGATTATTCAACCGCGATCAAAACTCGCTCCGTTATTGCCAAAATCCGTCTGGTGGCAGGCCGGGTTTTGGATTCTGGCCGCATTGGCTTTGGCCGCGCCAATTTTAGTTAAGGCTCAAGACGATCTTTCCGTGCCTCCTGACCAGCCATTCGCTGCCGACGGCGTTATTCCCGGCTCTACCGGCCACAGCGAAATTCACTCTGCGGGCAATCTGCTCTATATCCCGGTGGGGCCGAAGCTTTCCTCGGCAGAGGTGCGCTCCGGGACGCAACCCTCGAGAAACAAGGCTCACGCACTCATCGCCGAACGCCTTCGCGAAAAGAAGCCGAAGCCTGGTAATGCCGCCGTTCCCGAGAGAGAAGGAAGCCGGCTGGACAGAGTCGTCGTGTTTCTCGATGAAAACGGAGAACCCATTCTTCCCGATGCGGAGGAAGCCAGGAAAAAATCGGCTTCTGCTGTTGCCGGCGCAGCGATAGACAACGAACTGACTTTCACCTTCGATTCCCCTGACCACCCCTGGAGCGCGTCGGATATAGCAACGCTTCAGGCCAGCATCAATACTTTCTATCCTCTGATCAAGGAAGTGTACGGTGCTCCGGCGTTTTCCAATACCATGAATATCCGGTATGACCCAACCCTTACCGGAAGCGATGTCGCGGGCACCTATTCGTCCTCGACCAACGAGCTGACTCTGAGCGAGCTCGACGTCGATGTTCTGGTCCACGAAATCATTCACGCCTTTCGCGACGACTATATCCTTGCAATCAACACCTACGAAGAAGGGATGACCCGCGCCGCCGAAATCGAGGTTTTCAGCCGTTCCGGGGTGGCTCATCCGTGGGATGATAAACACTCTTATGCCTATGACAGATATTATGAAGGCCTCAATCTGCCTATCATCGGCAGCAAAAATGGAAACGTTTGGGCAGGTTACGTTTCAGCTCTCGTGCGTTACCAGCTGGCCGGCTACGCCTGGGCCAAGGCGCTCCTCGAGAATTCCAGTTTTTTCATCAATTTCAATACCCTACTGTATTCCGCGGCGGCCGCCGACCATGGCGTGGTTGCGAATCTGGCGGCACTCACCGGCCTGGCGGCCTCCGTCCAGGCCAACGTCGAAGGGAAACCGTTCCAAACATGGTATGCCCAGCAGGGCGTTTTCGACGCGGACCCGCCGCAAGGCTACCTTCTCTACCAACGCATCAACCAGGGCAACATTGACTACTTCTACCGAAGCACTTCGGGCACCGAGACAATGCAGGCGGGTAAGACGATTGAGTGGCAAGACTATGACTACCGGGACGCCCTGCTGCTGAGCGGCAGCGAAGTCACCAACAGTTACGGCGTCGCCGGGGTTGGCTGGCCCGGCAACTATCAGGACAAGTTGCGGATTGAGGCCAGGACGCAAAGCCCCGCCGGTCCGGTAGCGGATTCCGGCATGCTCAGTTTGGGTTCCGGTGTCGGCGTTTTCGGCTATCTGCCGGCAAGCAATGCCGGTTCTGTCACTATGACTTCGCTCGACAATATTGTCTCGCCCGTCACCGTGAACGTGGTGAACGGCGCCTTCGCCGAGGATACGCTGGGGACTGTCAGAGGACGTTTCCGAGCCGATTTCACCGACGCCACTCACAGCTTTTCGGTTTATTTCAACAAGGATGCCAGCCCCTACTTTCTCCCGATGGCTTTCTGGATTCAGGGGAAGGTCACCGATTCGGCCGGCGCCCCGCTGCCGGGAGTTACCCTCACCCTTTCCGGAACCTCTGTCACCACCGCCACCTCGGGCCCGGACGGAAAATTCTTCTTTCCTCATCTCGAAGGCGACCAAAGCTATACCATCACGCCCACCATGACAGGCTTAACCTTCTCGCCTGCCAGCACCGCCCTGACGCTGATGGACAAAACCGGCAACGTCAACTTCAGCTCGCAAACGGACACCACCAAACCCACCGGGACGATTTCCATCAACAACGGCGCCGCCAGCACCACCACGACGGCGGTGACGCTCACCCTCTCGGCTACCGACACCGGCTCGGGCGTCAGCACGATGCGCTTTTCAAACGACAACGTCACCTGGGGCTCCTGGCTCACCTTCGCCACCACCGCCTCCCACACGTTGACCAGCGGCGACGGAACGAAGACGGTTTATGCCCAATTCAGAGACGCGGCTCTGAACGTCTCGGATACGGTAAGCGACTCCATCACTCTCCAGGCTGCCGCGATTCCTGCTGCGCCAAAAACATTGACCGCCGTAATAGGTTCGGGAAACCAGGTCAATTTGAGCTGGAGCGATCAAAGCACGAACGAAACCGGATTCAAGATCGAACGTTGTTTGGGCAGATTTTGCTCCAACTTCAGCCAGATCGGCGCGGTGGGCCAGAACGTGACCGGTTGGACGGATACCACGGTCACTGCGGGCAGCACGTACCGGTATCGGGTTCGAGCCTACAACACGACCGGCAATTCGGCGTATTCCAATATTGCAGGCATTACCGTTACCGCCTCGTTGCCGGCCGCCCCCAGCAATCTGACGGCCACGGCCCAATCCACGACCCAAATCAAACTAACCTGGACGGACAATGCTACCAACGAAACGCAGTTCAAGATTGAACGCTGCCAAGGTTCCACTTGCTCGAACTTTGTTCAGATTAAAGCGGTCGGGGCCAATAGCACTAACTATACCGACAGCAACTTGAGAAGCAAGACAGCTTATCGTTATCGGGTACGCGCCTCGAATAATAGCGGTAATTCGGCTTACTCGAACAGCGCCGGTGCCACCACCAAGTGATCGAATACTTCAGGTCCGGTCGGAAATGGCGCTGACTTAATCTATGACCTTATGAATTAACATAACGAACCGAAACGGCGGTAAACCGCCGCCCCCGTCATGCCTGCCCACCGTTCCACGCGGCGCCAACGGCATCGGATAAAACATTGCGCTGACGGCAGCGGCGCCTTTAGAAAATTCATGCCGGCTCTGTGATTCTTGTGATTTAATCGAAATCAACAATAATGGTGGAAAATGTTTAAAATCATAGAGGACACGGGGCTCACAGAGGATATGATTTTCAAGCTCTGCGTTTCTCGGCAAGCGCTCTGTCCATAAGTCCCCTTATGATGGCGATGCCTACCGCTCGCGTCCATGCGGCCGTCCGTGATCCCTGTGGTTTGAAATCAATAACAATTAAGGAAACAAAATGCTCGATCCTCTTCTGCTAAGCGGCACGGCGGCCGCCTTTCTGGTGTTGATCACCCTGATGCTGATCCTGATCTGGCGCAAGATGAATGCGTTGTCGCAGTCGAACGCCGAACAAATCAAAGCCGAATTGATCAGTCTGCTGGAACGAATGGACCAGTCGCTGAAAGCGGGCCTGAGCGAATCACGCCGGGAGCTGCGCGAGGTCAGCGCGGAAAACCGCCGCGAAATGAACGAATCGTTCAAGGGCTTTCAGGACACCTTGCTGAACCGGGTCGCGGCCAACAGCAGCGAACAAAACCGTCAGTTGAACGGCTTTAAAGATGCGTTGAACGCCTTGTCCGAAAAACTGATCGGCAATTCCAACGAATTCAGGCAGAGCGTCAGCGCTTCGTTTACGGCTTCCAGCGAATCGCTGAACAAGAAGCAGGATGAATTCAGGGAAAGAACGCTGGAAAAACTCGACAGTTTTCAGGAAGGCCTCCGGAACGACGCCAAGGAAAATCGCCAGGAGTTGAACGCGGCGCTGAAATCGTTTGAAGGCAAATTCGCCGACGGCATCAAGGATTTCAGCGAACAACTGAGGCTGAAATTTTCCGATCTGAACAAACAGCAGCAGGAAACGGCAGAGCAGGCCAGGGCCAGCATTGCCGAGATCAGGGAAACCATCGAAAAACAACTGAAAGCCATCAGGGAAGACAATACGATGCAACTCAACGAAATGCGCAGAACGGTCGATGAAAAGCTGCACGATACGCTGGAAAAACGCCTGGGCGAATCGTTCAGGCACGTCAGCGAGCGTCTGGAGCAGGTGCACAAAGGGCTGGGCGAGATGCAGACTCTGGCGGTCGGCGTCGGCGATCTGAAAAAGGTGCTGTCCAACGTCAAAACGCGCGGCATTCTCGGAGAATATCAACTGGGCAATATTCTGGAGCAGATCCTGTCGCCGGAACAATACGACATCAACGTCGCCACCAAAAAAGGCAGCCAGGCGAACGTGGAGTATGCGGTCAAATTGCCGGGCAAGGCCGACGACAAGACCGTCTGGCTGCCCATCGATTCCAAGTTCCCGCTGGAAAGCTATCAAGCCTTGCTCCAGGCGCTGGACGACGGCGATACCGGCAAAATTACCCTGACGCAAAAGCAGTTGATGAATGCCGTGGAAAGCTTCGCCAAGGACATCAGCGGCAAGTACATCGATCCGCCTCATACGACCGACTTTGCGATTATGTTCCTGCCGGTTGAAAGTTTGTACGCGGAAGTCCTGCGTTACCCTGAAATTTTCGAAAAATTGCAGCGCATTTACCGGGTGACCATTACCGGCCCGACCACCTTATCGGCATTGTTGAACAGCCTGCACATGGGGTTCCGGACGCTGGCGGTGCAAAAACGCAGCAGCGAGGTATGGAACGTGCTGGCCGAGGTAAAAACCGAATTCGTCAAATACGCCGAGCAACTGGATAAAGTGCAAAAACAGCTCCATACCGCGTCCCACTCATTGGAAACCCTGCAAACAACCCGGACCCATGCGATGGAAAGAAAATTGCGCGGCGTGGAGACGTTGGCCATGGATCAGGACGCCGAAGCGCTGGTCATGATCGGAACGGAATCCGAATAGAGAGTCTGTTCAATCGGGAAAACCGCTTGTCCGTTGCGTTTCGGATCAAAACATTAGGCATTTCATGCAGGTTCGGATACTATTCGGAACCGAGACCTCCGCACAATCGGGACCGGGTAAACCGTATGGCAACCGCATCGAGCTTATTCATCCGCCGTCATGCATGAACTGTCGTTGTGCGAAAATATAAGGCAGGTCCTGGAACAACAGGCGCCGCTGCAGCACTATCATCGGGTAAAAACCGTATGGCTGGAGATCGGCAGGCTTTCCGGCGTGGAACCGGAAGCCATCCGTTTTGCGTTCGAGATCGTCATGCAGGGGTCGGTAGCCGAACGGGCCCGGCTGGAAATTGTCGAAGTACCGGGGGAAGCGCGCTGCACACAGTGTCTGCAAACCGTAGAGATACAGCAGCGCTATGACGAATGCCCCCGCTGCGGCGGTTATCCGTTACAGATACAAAACGGCGAACAAATGCGAATCAAGGAACTGGAGGTAGAGTAATGTGTACAGTCTGCGGCTGCGCCGAAAATGCAACGTCCGACGAGAGCCATGAGCACGGCCATCGCCATCCGCATCATCACGAATACGTCCTGGGTTCCACCCAGACGCATGTTCCGGGGATGAGCCAGGCGCGCCTGGTCAAAATAGAGCAGGACATCCTCGGCAAGAACAATCGGTATGCCGCCGCCAACCGCGATTATCTGACCCGGCACGGCCTGTTCGCGCTGAATCTGGTGTCCAGTCCCGGATCCGGCAAAACCACGCTGCTGACGCAAACGATCGAACGGCTCAAACCGGAATTTACCGTCGGCGTGATCGAAGGCGATCAGCAAACCGCCCTCGACGCCGAGCGCATCCGCCAAACGGGAGCCAGGGCCGTGCAGATCAATACCGGCAAGGGCTGCCATCTGGACGCCCATCGAGTCGGACATGCGCTGGAAGATCTGGCCTTGCCGGACAACGGCGTCGTTTTTATAGAAAACGTCGGCAATCTGGTGTGCCCTGCGGCATTCGATCTGGGAGAAGCTCACAAAGTGGTGGTGTTGTCCGTCACTGAGGGCGAAGATAAACCCATCAAGTATCCGGACATGTTCCATGCCGCCGATCTGATGATTCTGAACAAGATCGATTTGTTGCCGTATCTGGACTTCGACGTGCAGCAATGTATCCGCTACGCCCGCCGGGTCAATCCGCGCATCACAATCCTGGAACTGTCGGCCAAAACGGGACAGGGCATGGACGCATGGCTGCAATGGCTCCAGGCCGGCCGGACGCTGAATGCGATCGGCCAATCGTTGCCCGCGGGCGGCCAGGCTTAATTTATGTGTCTGGCGCTGCCCGCTCGAGTCGAGGCGATCGATACGGCGACCGGCATGGCCACGGTCGCGGTCGAGCAGGTCAGAGTCGAGGTGTCCCTGGCCTTGGTCGACGACGTCCGGGTAGGCGATTACGTACTGGTCCACGTCGGTTACGCGCTGAACAAAATCAGCGAGGAAGAAGCCGAAAAAACGCTGGCGCTCTTCGCCGAAGCAGGCCTGAGCGGTTCACCGCCATGAAATACATCGAAGAATTCCGGCAACGGCATCTTGCGGCAGGGCTGGCCGAGGCGATAGCCCGGGAAGCCAATACCGGACGGCGCTACAAACTGATGGAGTTCTGCGGCGGGCACACCCATGCCATTTACCGCTACGGCATTCAGGATTTCATGCCTGCCAACGTCGAATTCATTCACGGACCCGGCTGCCCTGTCTGTGTGTTGCCGACCGGACGCATCGATGACGCCATCGCCCTGGCCGAGCGGTTCGGAGTCATTCTTTGCACCTACGCCGACATGCTCCGCGTTCCCGCCGGCGGCCAAAGAAGCCTGATGAAGGCGAAAGCGCAAGGCGCGGACATCCGCATGGTGTATTCCAGTCAGGATGCTCTGAAAATTGCACGGGCCAATCCCGGACGGGAAGTCGTCTTTTTTGCGATAGGCTTCGAGACCACGACGCCGCCCACGGCCGTCGCCATCCGGCAGGCGCAAAGCGAAGGGCTCAAGAATTTTTCGGTCTTCTGCAATCACGTGCTGACGCCGGTGGCGATGCGCGCGATTCTGGATTCTCCGGAAAAAGTCGAAATCGACGGTTTTCTGGGGCCTTCCCACGTCAGCACCGTCATCGGCAGCTCGCCCTACCGGGAGTTTGCCGACCATTATCGAAAGCCCGTGGTCATCTCGGGATTCGAGCCTTTGGACGTGATGCAGTCGACCTTGATGCTGATCCGCCAGTTGAACGAGGGGCGCTGTGAGGTCGAGAACGAATATACCCGCGCCGTGAGCCCCGAAGGCAACCGAAAGGCGCAGGCACTGGTTGCCGACGTCTTCGAATTGCGCGCCGCATTCGAATGGCGCGGCTTGGGGCTGCTCGCCGGCAGCGCGCTTCGGATAAAGCCCGATTATGCCCGCTTCGATGCCGAGCGGCGGTTTACCCTGCCGGCCGTCCGGGCCCACGACGTCAAAGGCTGCGAATGCCCGTCCATTCTGCGAGGTTTGAAACGCCCGGTCGACTGCAAATTATTCGGCACGGTCTGCACCCCGGAAAACCCGATGGGCTCCTGCATGGTGTCGTCCGAAGGCGCGTGCGCCGCGTATTGGTCTTACGGACGTCTGCCGATTCAAAAAAGAGCACCGGCATGAGCCGTTACCGGTCGACTCTCGATTTGCGGCACGGCGCCGTCGACATGAGCCACGGCAGCGGCGGCCGTGCGATGGCGCAGTTGATCGAAGAATTGTTCATCCGGCATCTGGATAACGACTTGTTGCGCCAGGCCAACGATCAGGCGATGTTCGAGCCGCCGCCGGGCCGCCTGGCGGTCAGCACCGACAGTTACGTGATTTCGCCGCTGTTTTTTCCCGGCGGCGACATCGGCTCGCTGGCGGTGCACGGCACGATCAACGACGTCGCGATGGCCGGCGCCAAGCCGCTTTATCTCTCCGCCGGCTTTATCCTCGAAGAAGGCTTTTTGCTGGCGGATCTGGAAAGGATCGTGATCAGCATGGCCGCCGCCGCCCGGCAGGCCGGCACGCCGGTCATCGCGGGCGATACCAAGGTCGTGGAGCGGGGCAAGGGCGACGGCATTTTCATTACCACGACCGGCATCGGGGTCGTGCCGGAGAACGTCCGTATTTCCGGCGATCGGGCCGAGGCGGGCGACCGCATACTGATCAACGGCTGCATCGGGGACCACGGCGTGGCCATCCTGGCCAGCCGAGAAAATCTTCAGTTTTCGACCGTGATCCAGTCGGACTCCGCGGCCCTGGCCGACCTGGTCGCCTGTATGGTGCGGGCGGTTCCCGACATTCACTGCTTGCGCGATCCGACCCGCGGCGGTCTGGCGACGACCTTGAACGAACTGGCGCGCCAGTCCGGCGTCGGGATGATGATCCGGGAAGACGCCATTCCGGTGAAGCCTTCGGTCAAAGCCGCCTGCGAATTGCTGGGCCTGGACCCGCTGTATATCGCCAACGAAGGCAAGCTGGTCTGTCTCTGTCCGCCGGAACAGGCCGAGGCCTTGCTTGCGGTGATGCGCCGTCATCCCTTGGGCCGAGAGGCCGCCATCATCGGCGAAGTCGTTGCGGATCCGGATGGGCTGGTCCGGATGGCAACCGGCTTCGGCGGCCACCGCGTCGTCGATTGGCTGGCCGGGGAGCAACTGCCCCGAATCTGCTGATGCCCGGCAAAGCCATCCGCATCGCCGGCGCCGTGCAGGGCGTGGGATTTCGTCCGGCGGTATGGCGTCTGGCGCACGCCTTTCACCTGCGCGGTTCGGTCTGGAACGAGTCGGCGGGTTTGCAAATTCGGGTCTGGGGCAGCGAGGACCGTATCGCCGGGTTTATCGCCGAACTGCCCCGGCAAGCGCCGCCTCTGGCCCGCATCGATCGTATCGACGTCGAAGCCATCCAGGGCCCCTGCCCTGACCGGGACTTCCGGATCACCGACAGCCGCTGCGATGCGGCCGGCCGAACCGGCATCGCCGCCGATGCCGCGACGTGCCCTGATTGTCTGCGCGACTTTCTGGAGCCGGCCAATCGCCGTTATTTTTATCCGTTCACCAACTGCACGCATTGCGGCCCGCGCTTTTCCATCATTCAGGCGGTACCTTACGACCGCGTCCACACCAGCATGAAGCCTTTCGCCTTGTGCCCCCGTTGCCGGGCGGAATACGGCAATCCGGCCGACCGCCGCTTTCATGCCCAGGCCAATGCCTGTCCCGATTGCGGCCCTACGCTCTGGCTGGAAAACAGCCACGGTGAAAAACTACCGGTTCCGGATGTGTTGAAGGCGGCCGTCGGCTTGCTCAAGCAAGGCAAGATCATCGCCGTCAAAGGTCTCGGCGGTTTTCATCTGGCCTGCGCGGCCGATAACGAAAATGCCGTCGCCCGGCTGCGCCGGCGCAAAAACCGGTACGCCAAGCCGTTTGCCGTGATGGCGAAAGACCTGGCGACGGTGCGCCGCTATGCCGAAGTTTCGATTCCGGAACAAGCGATGCTCGAAGACAAGGCGGCGCCGATCGTGCTGCTGGCGGCCCGGGGCGAACAACTGGCCGATAGCGTGGCGCCCGACGGCCGGACTCTGGGCTTCATGCTGCCTTATACGCCGCTGCATCACGGTTTGTTACAGATCTTTGACGGACCTTTGGTCATGACTTCCGGCAACCGCAGCGAGGAACCGCAGTGCCTCGATAACGATGAAGCGCGGCAGGCGTTGCACGGGATCGCCGATTATTTTCTGATGCATGACCGCGACATCGTGCGGCGCCTGGACGATTCCGTCGTCCGTATCAACGACGGTCAACCTCGTTTACTGCGCCGGGCCCGAGGATTTGCGCCGGAACCGTTCAGGCTCCCGGCCGGCTTTGAACGGGCCCGCCCGGTGTTAGCGATGGGCGGCGAGCTGAAAAACAGTTTCTGCCTGCTTCACGAAGGACAGGCGATTTTGTCGCACTACCTCGGCGACCTGGAAAATGCTCGAACGCAAACGGACTACCGCCGGCAAATCGGGGAGTACCGGCAACTGTTCAACTTGGCTCCCGAAATCCTGGCGGTCGATCTGCATCCGGATTACGCGTCCACGCAACTGGGCCGACAATGGGCGAGCTCCGGCGATCTGATGATTACGGAAGTACAGCATCATCATGCGCACATCGCCGCGTGCATGGCGGAGCATGGTTTGCCGCTCGGCGCCGAAGTCCTGGGAGTGGCTTTCGACGGCCTGGGCATGGGTTGGAATCGGGAGCTCTGGGGAGGCGAATTTCTGCGGGTGGATTACCGCCGTTGCGTCCGTCTGGCGCATCTTCCGGCCGTGCCCATGCCGGGAGGCGTTCAGGCGATACGCGAACCCTGGCGGAATGCCTACGCTCAGCTTCATCATTATTTTGACTGGCAAGCGTTGCGGCAATCCTTTGCCGATGTTGACATCCTGCGTTTTCTTTCGGGCAAACCCCGGGCGATTCTGACAGCCATGATTGCACGCCGGGTGAATTCGCCGGCCAGCAGTTCCTGCGGGCGTTTTCTCGACGCGTGCGCCGCCGCCGTCGGTCTGTGCACGGAGCAAATCAGCTATGAAGGTCAGGCCGCCGTGCAACTGGAAAGTCTCGCCGCGCCTGTTTTTGCCGAACAACGGGAGCACGCTTACCCGGCCGGTTTGGAGCAGTGCGGCGCGGCCATCGTCATCGACTGGCGCCGGTTCTGGATCGCTCTTCTGACGGATTTGCAGCGGAGGACCGACGCCGCCGTCATCGCGGCAAGGATCCATCACGGGCTGGCGCGCATCACCGCACGCCTGGCCATCCGGTTATGCCGGCAATACCGGCTGGATACCGTGGTGCTGAACGGCGGCGTTTTTCAAAACCGTTTGTTGCTGGAAGAGACCGGAAGATCAATCAGGCGGGCTGGAAAAACCGTATTGTCTTCCGCTAAAGTCCCCGCGAACGACGGCGGTTTGGCTTTGGGGCAGGCCGTTATCGCCGCAGCCCAAGCGCTTCGGCAGGGCCTTTAACTTACTTGTGTCGGATTGTGACTTTTTCAATTCGGGGCGGAAACGGCCGTACTCGACAAAAAACCCCATAGGCAATAAACCTACGGGGTTTATTTTATCGTCTTTTAGGGCTGTAGGCCGGATGAAATATTTTTTACAGAACGGGATTAGCGGTTGCCTGCTTTAATGTGTTCGGCCGCTTCTTCAGCCGCTTTCGTGGCCGCTTTTCCGTGTTCCTTGCCCTTCATTTTGCCGTGTTCTATAGCCGATTCCAGAGATTTGACCCCGGCTTCCATATGGGTTTTGGCTTCGCCTTCAGCGACTTCGGCCGCTTTTTTCGCATGAGTCAAAGCTTCTTTGGCGTGCGTGGTCAAGGCGCTATTGTGTCCGGCCTTGCCCTGCTGGATGGCCATTTGGGTATGTTTTAAAGCCGCATCGGCGTGTTCCTCGGCCAATACCGTAAAGCTTGAAATTCCCAGCAAAACCGCACCGATTAACATGATTCTCTTCATAGTGCCACCCTTACATTTTTATGGTTATGGATAATCCTGGCCGTTTGCGGTAAACCTTTCACCAAGGTCAGGAGATTGCATGGTAATCTTATGTCCGGGAAGGGTCAAATGATTTAATTTCGGGCCCGAGCATGGCGGACAGGAAATGGAAAACTTCGAGGATCCTTGGTTTTGAATTCGGAACAACCTTAAAGAGCGGTCCAAAGCGTTTTTCTATCGCCGACGGGAGCGAATCCATTCGTCCGGTTGGTACCGAAGTCGAAACAATACATCCTAACCGGCAATAGGATACAAGCGGACCGGAAAAGCCGTGGCGGACTAATTTGTTTGTCAATCCGCCCGCCATTCAATTCCATCTCAATTTTTATTTTTTGAAATAGGGAAAGTAAATTTAATATGGTAGTCTAATGCACGCGATGTTCGTAACAGCATCTGCATCGCATCGTTAATTCCAAAATTGGTTGACTATATCGATACAAGGCATGCCTTTAAGTTAATTGAAGGCTGCTATAACTTGAAAAATAAACTGTATCGATCACTTAAATATTAATGAGGAACTGAAAATGAAAAAAACAACATCCGTATTTGCAGGTTTATTGTTAGTATTTAGTTCAGCGGTAATGGCTGAAGATCCCCATGCCAAAGCGGCGCTTGAGCATGCCAATGCGGCTGCGAAAGAAGGAGCTGCAGGCCGGGCAAGTGAATTGGTGAAGCATGCGAGCGTGGCTTTGGAGCATACCTTGGCCGGCGCCTTAGTGGACACGGGAATGAATAAGGAACACCTGGAGGCAGCTTCCAATGAGCTGGAAGAAGCCGTCAATCACGGTAATATGGGCCATGCGGATGTCGGTACCGAGCACGTCAAGGCGGCGATAACCCATATTCAAGCCGTTAAATAAGCGTAAGGCTTATAACTGGCGGAAGGGAACGGGCGGATCTTCCGCCCGTTTTCTTTTAGGCCGGGTTCAGGAAAAAATAATGAGACTTCGGCTGAATCTCATCTTTTTTAACGGGCCGTTCTCCGGCCAATTTCTTCGGCTGCCGGAAAAATCGCGTTACCGATATTGAAAATCGGCTTTTCCGGATGAACCGGCTCCGGGCTTGCTCCGATCCGCTTCGGGCCCATTGTCGGCGAAATCCATTTCATACAATCTTCATCCAATAGTTAACAAACTGTCATAAAAAATCGTTATTTTAATCATCGGCAATGACTCATTGGGATGATTACTATGACTTTACATTATCGGTCAGTCTGGATTTCGGATACGCATTTGGGCACGAAAGGCTGTAAAGCCGAGGCTCTGAGAGATTTTCTCGATCACGTCGAATGCGACTATCTCTATCTTGTGGGCGACATCATCGATCTGTGGAAGTTCAAATCGGGCTTTTATTGGCCGGCGCTGCACAGCGAAATCGTACAGCGAGTCATGATCAAGGCGCAAAAAGGGACTCGCGTCATTTATATTCCCGGAAATCATGACGAATCCTTTCGCAAGCATGCCGGCATGCATTTCAACGGAATCGACGTTCGACTGAATGCCATCCATCAAACCCGGGACGGACGCCGGTTCCTGGTGCTTCACGGCGACGAATTCGACAGCATCGTATGCCATAATAAAAATCTAGCCTATATCGGCAGCGAAGCCTATGAGATATTGCTGGTGGTCAATCGATGGTTTAACGCCGTGCGCTCCCGGCTGGGCTATAAATACTGGTCGCTCTCCGCTTATTTAAAACATAAAGTCAAAAACGTGGTCAGTTTCATGGACAACTATCAGCATATATTGAGTCTCGAAGCCCACAAAAGGCAGGTCGACGGCGTCATCTGCGGGCATATCCATCATGCCGATCTGACCGAGATGGAATTCGGGAAGACCTATTGCAACTGCGGCGATTGGGTGGAAAGCTGTACGGCTCTGGTTGAGAATGCAACGGGGCAATTGGCGATCATCCGCTGGCTGGAAGAAAGCCATTGGTTGCTGGAGCAATCGGACCGGGAAGACCCGGCCCTGCCTCAAAAACAGGCGGCCTGAGGTTGGCCCGCGACTTCAAAGGAAAAATCACTAAGCCGGCAGTTTTCCGGCTATCCGATCAAATATAAGGTAACCTGCGGGCTCTAACTTTATCTGAGAAGCTGGATTGAAACATCGCAGAAACCGTACCGGAGTTTAACTCCGGAACCGGGCCTTCCAGGAAGAAAGATTCAGGATGTCCCCGGCCGGGACAAAGATCGCTCCCGTGCCGGGGTCCGGTTATCGCAGACGGTAATTGATCCGTCTATTTCACGATCAGACTGTTATTAACCTGCTTGACGCCTTTGACGGTCCGCGCCAGTTGCACGGCTCTTTCGGCCGCTTCCGGGGTATCGACGAATCCGCTCAACTGGACGATGCCTTTGAACGTTTCCACGTCGATCTGCAAGACCTTGAGTTTGGAGTCTCCTAAAATAGACGCTTTGACTTTGGTGGTCAGAACGGAATCATCGATGTATTCGCCGGTGCTTTCGTATCGTTTGCTTCCTGCACAACCGGCAAGAGAAACAATCAATAAGAGACTCAGTAAAAAACGTACGATCAAATTTATTTGTTTCATCATATTCGTGTCTTAACGATCAGCTATAAGATTTTGGATGAAGAGGGCAATGTTCAACCCGCATCGGGATGAATTGCGGACTGTGAAGTTTATAAAATTTATCGGGTAAATAATACCTGATAAGCATCTTACGACAAAAATATTACAAAGCAATTAACTTCTTGCTTATCTTTCGCCTGCCCTGCTTACTTAAAGTTATTCCTCAAGAAAGCTCAAAGCCCGGCAATATTCCGGCTCACTCAACCGTTGATCGAAAAGTTAAGCCGCAGGTCTTTGGTCAGTCCAAGTGGCTTTCATCGCGGATAAGGGGATAGTTTCCGGGCCGGCCATGATCCGCGCCCGCGAAAGAAATCAGGCCGGCTAGGAACTTCAGCGCAATGCAGGCGGAAACGATAGGGTAAAGGCCGAAAACCGCACGCCGGTAATTTGATGCCGGCGCGCGGTTTTTCATTCGCGCCTTGTCAGGCGTCGGCACCGTAATGCGTTTCGATATATCTTTGCACAATGGCCTGAAATTCCTCGGCGATTCTGTCGCCTTTGAGCGTTACCGTTTTTTCGCCGTCTTCATAAACCGGGGCTACGGGCGACTCTCCGGTGCCGGGCAGACTGATGCCGATATTGGCGTTTTTACTCTCGCCCGGCCCGTTGACCACGCAGCCCATCACGGCAACTTCCATCGATTCGACGCCGGGATACTGAGTGCGCCATACCGGCATTTGATCGCGCAGATAGGTCTGAATTTCCATGGCCAGTTTCTGGAAATAATCGCTGGTGGTGCGGCCGCAGCCGGGGCAGGAAATCACCATCGGAGTAAAGGAGCGAAAGCCCATCGTCTGCAGAATTTCCTGCCCGACGATCACTTCCTGGGTCCGTGAAGAGCCGGGCTCCGGCGTCAGGGAAATGCGGATGGTGTCTCCGATGCCTTTCTGCATCAGCACGGACAGGGCCGCGGAAGAGGCGACAATGCCCTTGGAACCCATGCCCGCTTCGGTCAGGCCCAGATGCAGCGCGTAATCGCAGCGGCTGGACAAGTCTTCGTAAATGCTGATCAATTCCTGGACATTGCTGATCTTGCAGGAGAGAATGATTTTATCCTTGCCAAGCCCGATTTCTTCGGCTTTGGCCGCGCTTTCCAGCGCTGACAGTACAATGGCTTTGCGGGTAACGGCCGCCAACGGTTCCGGATTGGCCAGGCTGCGGTTCTCATCCAGCAGCCGCGTCAGGACGGCTTGATCGAGGCTGCCGCCGTTGACGCCGATGCGCACGGGCTTGTTGTAGCGGCAGGCAAACTCGACCATCTGCTGAAATTGCGGGTCTCGGCTTTTGCCGCGTCCGACGTTGCCGGGATTGATCCGGTATTTGTCGAGGGCCGCGGCGCAGTCCGGATATTTTTCCAGCAGTTTATGGCCGTTGAAATGAAAGTCGCCTACAATGGGTACCGAATAACCTTTTTTATCCAATTGATTGCGGATTTCCGAAACGGCTTTGGCGGCCTCTTCGGTGTTGACGGTAACCCGAACGATTTCCGAACCGGCGGTGGACAGTTCGATGATCTGGTTGACGGTGGCCGCCACGTTGGCGGTATCGGTGTTGGTCATCGACTGCACGACGATAGGTGCGCCGCCGCCCACTTTGACGTTGCCGACCGATACCTGATGGGTAATTTTTCTAAGACTGATGGACATAAGCTGAATCTGGATGAAAAAAGAGGATATTTATTTGATAAGAATAGAGTAATTATACGCCTAATGGCGGGTGTTGAGCAGAGTTAAATTGTGCGGATAAATTATTTTTCTGACATACATCTGGAGTTCGGTTATCTGGATCTTCCGAAAAACGATGCCGATATTGTCATTGCCGCCGGCGATATCGGAGTTTGCGATCAAGGCGTCGAATGGCTGAAATCGCTGAAAAAACCGGTAATTTACGTCGCCGGCAACCACGAATTCTACGGCAGCGATTATCGCGAAACCTTGTTGTTGATCCGGCAGCAATGTCTCGGCAGTAATGTGCATTTCCTCGAAAACGGCCGGTTCGATTTTCAAAAGGTGCGCTTTCTGGGCTGTACGCTCTGGACGGATCTTCACGTGGAAGGCCAGGAGAAAGTCGCCTCTCTCAGCGAATCGCTGAACGACTTCCGGCAAATAAAGTTCGGCGACCGATTCATGGACGTCAACGATTACAGCCAAATGTTCCACCGCTCGAAACAATGGCTGGAAAAGGAACTGGCCAAACCTTTTCCAGGAAAAACGGTCGTAGTGACTCATCATGCCCCGTCCCAATGGAGCTGGAACGAATCCCCGAATGCGGTGAAAAAGCTGGCTTACTGCAACGATTTGAAACCGTTGATGCATGAATACGAAATTGCCGCCTGGTTTCACGGACACGTCCACAGCCGCTCGGATTATCTGATTGCCGGCGCAAGAATACTGGGCAATCCCAGAGGCTACGTCGGTAAAAAAACCGTACCCGGCTTCGATCAAAACAGAATCGTCGTGATCTAGATTGGCCGTGCCGGCGGTTCGGCAATAGCCGATCCTGGCGCACCAGCTCCCGCCCGATGAACAAGAATTCATCCCCCTCCGAAGCATCGCCGGCAAGCAGGCTCGGCCGGACAGGGCGCGTCCAATCCGATACCGTAACAACCGCGGCACCTGATATGTGATTTGCAAACTTTCATTGGATTAGGTCAGGACGATACGGTCCTTCCTTCAGCCGTTCTCCTCAATATTTTTTGCTCAACGTGGAGAATTTTCAAATTTCCGTTGTCATTGATTTATTAAGTAGGTATCGGAGCACGGGTTGACTTGACTCATGTTATGCCGGTTATCGAAGATTATGAAAAAGATCCTGCTTTCAATAAACCGATGGGACGGTTTGCCCTGTTCGATCTCTTGCAAAAAACAGAAAGCCGACGTTTTATCTATCTGCCTGATGAAAATGAGCGAATCGTAGTAGCTCGTTATGCCGCTATTTTGAATAAATTTTATCGATGAGCCTGCCGATCCTCTACCCCACTGTTTACCATTGATCGAGGAGCCCCCATGAATGAAGAAAACATATCTCTAAGCCTTGGGCAAAACGGAATTCCGGATCTGGATACGTTTTATGAAATGGTCAAGGAACGGGCTTTTTTTAAAGCGGAAAAAAGGGGATTCGAGCCGGGACATGAAATGGACGACTGGCTGGAAGCCGAAAAAGAGATCCGGAATCAGTGCCATTACTGGAGCCAGGAAGTCAATTGAAATCGGGTATGGCGCTTTTCCACAATCTTTGGAAATTATGGTCAGTCACGTCGAGTGAAAGCAGATCCGGCAGTCTGGGTAAAGGCTGTTAACGTCCGGCGGTCCTTTGTATTAGAGTACGTTTTAATATCTTTAAAGAAGAAGCACCGGCATTAAAATGTTTTTCCGTTTTTTATGGCCGAGCAATGGCCCGGATGCGAAATCAGGTTTACCCTGCCGGAGCAGGTTTTATCGCGGACAGAGTTGCATACGTGGTATAAACGGAATCCCGGGGGCGAGAGAATGCCGAACGGCCGGGGTGGAAAGCGGCAAACGCATCACAAACAAATGGCTGTTTTATTTATAAAAGAAGCAATAAAAAACACCTCCTTGAAGGGGCGGATTCGAATAACAACACATGACTTTTTTTAAGGTATGAATAAAATGGAAAAGCCGGAAAACAATCTGATGAAGTTTCTGATGAATTTATTGAACAACGTCATCGCCTTTTTGAAAAAAATTTTTTCCAATAATTTGAGCTCCTTACCGAAAAAGGAACCGGAGCTGGAGCTTAACAAGCCGTCAACCGACAACGAGGCAAGGGAAAAACAAAAAAAAACGATTTATCTTGTCCTGCTGTTCCTGGTTTCCTTGTTTGTGCTGAACAATATTTCCGAGGAGCGCCGGGATGAAATTCCCTACAGCCAGTTTCTTAGTTTGGTAAACGAAGGCAAGGTGGACAAGCTCACCGTGACCGAGCGTTATATAACCGGCCTGATCAAACCGGAAAAGGAAAATGAACCGGGCCGGCGCTTTTCGACGGTGCCGCTATGGCAAAACGGCCTGGCCGAGATGCTGGCCAAGAATAAAGTCGATTTCGTGGTGCGAAGCGGGGAAAACTGGCTGGCCAATATTCTTTTCAACTGGATCATTCCCATATTCATTTTCGTCTTCATCTGGTCGTGGTTGCTGCGCCGGACCACGGCGGCCGGTCCCCAGTCTTTTCTTAATCTGGGCAATAAAATCCGCATTCATCAGGATACCCAGGCCAAGATTACCTTCAAGGACGTGGCCGGCGCCGACAGCGCCAAGCAGGAACTCACCGAGACCATCGATTTTCTGAGGAATCCCGAAAAAATTCAAAGGCTGGGCGGACGGATGCCCAAAGGCATATTGCTGGTGGGTCTGCCCGGCACCGGCAAAACCTTGCTGGCGCGCGCGGTATCGGGGGAAGCGGGCGTGCCGTTTTTCAACATCAGCGGTTCCGAATTCATCGAGCTGTTCGTCGGCGTCGGCGCGGCACGAGTTCGGGAATTGTTCGATCAGGCGCGCAACAAGGCGCCCTGCATCATTTTTATCGACGAACTGGACGCCATCGGCCGCTCGCGGGGCGGACCGGTCGTCATGGGCGGACACGACGAACGGGAGCAAACCTTGAATCAGTTGCTGACCGAGATGGACGGTTTCGACACCTCCGTCGGCGTCATCGTGATGGCGGCGACCAATCGGCCGGAGGTCCTCGATAAAGCCTTGCTTCGCGCAGGACGGTTCGATCGCCAGATCATCGTCGACAAGCCCGATTTGCAGGATCGTATCGAGATTCTGAAGCTGCATACCAAACGTTTGATCATGGCGGATAACGTCGATATCAGCGTCATTGCCAAACGCACGCCCGGACTGGTGGGCGCCGATCTGGCCAATATAGCCAACGAGGCTGCGATTCTGGCGACCCGCAACGGCCACGACAAAGTGGAGATGTCCGATTTCGAGGCGGCGATCGACCGGATTCTGGCCGGCCCGGAAAAGAAAAGCCGAGTCTTGACGCCGGACGAAAAACGCCGCGTTGCCTATCACGAAGCCGGACATGCGCTGGTCGCGGAAAATGTCCCGACCGCGCAGCCGGTGCATAAAATCTCGATTATTCCCCGCGGCGTGTCGGCGCTGGGCTTTACCTTGCAATTGCCGGGCGAAGAGAAATTCATGTCGACCGAAGACGAGCTGAGGGATCAGATCGCCGTGTTACTGGGCGGGCGCACCGCGGAACAGGTGATGCTAGGAACCATCTCCACCGGAGCCCACAACGACCTGGAAAAAGCCAGTGACATCGCCCGAAGCATGGTATGCAGTCTGGGCATGAGCAAAAAACTCGGGCCTTTGACGTACGGCAAGCGCCAGCAGCTTCAATTTCTGGAAACCGAAGTGGCCGAAACCCGCAACTACAGCGACGTTACCGCCCGGCTGATCGACACCGAAGTCATCGATATCGTCCAGGAAGGCGAGGCGCGCGCACTCAAGATTATTACCGACAATAAGGCCGCGCTGGAAAAACTGGCCAACCTGCTGCAGGAAAAAGAAGCCATTAACAGAGAAGAAATGATGGCCTTGCTCAGCAAATAACATTTGTCTCTCCTGCCCTGCGTAACGGCAGCGAGTGGATGAGGGCGAATTCATCGACTCCTGTCGCGCAGGGAAAATATTCCGGTTTGAAAACATCGGGAATCTCCCGATACCGGCCCGCATTGATTCGGGCTGCCCCGTTTTTCCCGAGAGTTAAAAAATAGCGCGGATAACCCGAAACAAACGTAGAGGTTTGCTATTTTTATTGTCCAAAAAGTACCCCCTCGCGGCTAAAACCGGGTAAAATATCGAATTTTAAGCTAATTAGCGTCCTGTGTGGTGCCATTGATGCAAATGAAATACAAAACCGACGATTTGAGGATCTGTGCGACCAAAGAAGTGATCGCGCCGATTCAAGTCCATACCGAAATGCCGATGACCGAGGCCGCGGCCGAAACCACCGTGAAAGCGCGTCAGGCGATCCACCGCATTCTCACCGGCGAAGACGACCGGCTGCTGGTGGTGATCGGCCCCTGCTCGATTCACGATCCGATCGCCGCGAAAGACTACGGCAGCCGTTTGAAAGCGGTCAGGGACGAGTTGGCCGACGATCTGGTGATCGTGATGCGGGTGTATTTCGAAAAGCCGCGCACCACGGTCGGCTGGAAAGGGCTGATCAACGACCCCGACCTGGACTCCAGCTTCAACATCAACAAAGGCCTGCGCGTGGCCCGGCAATTGCTGCTGGATCTCAACAACCTGGGCATGCCGGCGGCCACCGAATACCTGGACCTGATCACGCCCCAGTACGTCTCCGACCTGATCGCCTGGGGCGCGATCGGCGCTCGCACCACCGAAAGCCAGGGCCATCGGGAGCTGGCCTCGGGCGTCTCCTGCCCGATCGGCTTCAAGAACTCCACCGACGGCACCATCAAGATCGCCATCGACGCGATCGGCGCGGCGATGAGTCCGCACCATTTCCTGTCCCTGACCAAGGCCGGCCATTCGGCGATTTTCTCGACCACCGGCAATGAAGACGTGCACATCATCCTCAGGGGCGGCAACGGTCGGCCGAACTACGATGCGGTCAGCGTCGAGCAGGTCGCCGAAGGGCTGGTCAAGGCGAACCTCAGGCCCAACATCATGATCGATTTCAGCCACGCCAACAGCCTGAAGCAATGCCAGCGCCAGTTGATCGTCGGCGACGACGTCGCCGGCCAGATCGCAGGCGGCGACCGCAGGATCATCGGCGTCATGCTGGAAAGCCACCTGAAGGCCGGCCGCCAGGAAGTGGTGCCGGGGCAGCCTCTGACCTACGGGCAGAGCATCACCGATGCCTGCCTGGGCTGGGACGACACCGTCCCGCTGCTGCACAAACTGGCCTCGGCGGTGCAGGAGCGCCGCTCGGTCGACCGCAACCGGAGCCTCAACGCATGAACATCTATGTCAATGGCGTACCCCATAATTGCGACGAAAACAGCAACATTGCGCAAATCATTGCTGCCCTGGGACTGACCGGCAAGCGCATCGCCGTGGAAATCAACAAGGAAATCGTCCCTTTCAACCAATACGATCAATACCGCCTTAAGGACGACGATCGGCTGGAAATCGTCCAGGCCATCGGCGGCGGTCAGGACGACCCCTTGATCATTGCTGGCAAGGCTTACCGTTCCCGGCTTCTGGTCGGTACCGGAAAATACAAGGATCTCGAGCAAACCCGCCTGGCTACCGAAGCCAGCGGCGCCGAGATCGTGACCGTGGCGATACGGCGGACCAATATCGGGCAAAAGGCCGACGAGCCGAACCTGCTCGATGTCCTGCCTCCGGATCGGTACACTATTCTGCCCAACACGGCCGGCTGTTACACGGCCGACGAAGCGGTCAGGACCTGCCAACTGGCCAGGGAACTGCTGGGAGGGCATACCTTGGTCAAGCTGGAAGTATTGGCGGACCAGAAAACCCTGTTTCCGGACGTCGCCCAGACCTATATTGCCGCCGAGCGCCTGGTTAAAGACGGCTTCGACGTGATGGTCTATACCAACGACGATCCGGTCGCGGCGAAACGCCTGGAGGAAATCGGCTGCGTCGCGGTGATGCCTTTGGCCGCACCCATCGGTTCGGGGCTGGGCATTCGCAATCCCTACAATATTCTGACCATCGTCGAAAACGCCAACGTCCCGATCCTGGTCGATGCCGGCGTCGGCACCGCCTCGGACGCTGCGATTGCCATGGAGCTGGGCTGTGACGGCGTGCTGATGAACACGGCCATTGCCGAAGCGAAAAATCCGGTGTTGATGGCTTCCGCGATGAAAAAAGGCATCGAGGCGGGCCGGGAAGCGTTTCTGGCCGGACGCATGCCCAGAAAGCGTTTCGCTTCCGCTTCGTCGCCGCTTGAAGGACTGTTTTTTTAGAAAAACCGGTTCGCATAAGTTTCATGTTGCAAACGGAAGAAACCGTTCCTAAACGAATTCGCAGCTTTATTCGCCGGCAAGGACGGATGACCCAGGGACAGCAACACGCTTTGGATCATCATTGGGAAAAATACGGCCTCGATCCCGCCGTGAACCATGATTTTGCCGCAATTTTCGGGCGTCATGCCCCGTTACTGGTTGAAATCGGTTTCGGCAATGGCGAAAGTCTGGCGCGGATGGCTTCGGAAAATCCTGATCGGGATTATATCGGGATTGAGGTGCATCGTCCGGGCGTCGGGCATTTGATGATGAAGCTGGCGGAATCGGGCTTAACCAATGTCAGAATCTTTTGCCACGACGCCATAGACATTCTGGAACAGCGGATTGCGGATCAAAGCCTGAGCGGAATCCATTTGTTCTTTCCCGATCCCTGGCCTAAAAAAAGGCATCACAAAAGAAGGATCGTCAGGCCCAGCTTCGTCAAGCTGATTGTCCGGAAATTGAAGCCCGGCGGTTATTTTCACGCCGCGACCGACTGGCAAAATTACGCCGAAAGCATGTTGGCCGAGCTTTCGGCTGAAAAAGACCTTATCAATGCCAGCAAAACCGAGGATTATTGTGACCGGCCTGCGTATCGGCCCTTGACCAAGTTCGAGCGTCGGGGCGAAGGGCTGGGACATGCCATCCGGGATCTGATTTTCTTCAAGAAGTAATCAGGAAACCGGATGTTCCTTGTCTCGGGTTTTCGGAAATGTCCTCTTATTCTCCCCACGAAGAGCCGGCCGGGCTGATCACGGGGCGAGCTTCCGGATAGGTCAGACGCGGGTTTCCTGCCGGCGGCTCGCGTCTTCAACGGAGCGGCTTTGGCGTACTTCCTGTTTGGGATAAAGAATTTTCGAGATGGTCGCTATCTCGTCCCGTTGCCGGCGTAACGGAACGATTTCAGCTTCCAGAGCCGCGATGTTCTCACTGATGTTGCCCTTGGATTCGTTGATTTTTCTCAAGGTTTGCAGACGGCTGTCGATCTGCCTCCGGTGCTCCTTGATCTGATGCATCAAAGGCGTCAGCACGCCCTGACTCCAGGCCGTGGCGTCGGCATGCGCCTGTCTCATGATGTTTCTGGCTTTGGCGATGATCGTGCTGTAGAGCTTGTTGATCACGATACTTTGTTCGGTCATGGTGGTTTTGGCACTTGCCCGGAAAGCTTCGCCTTCGGCAAACACCTGCTCCAGTTCGAACTGATATTGCTTGATCGAAAAGAGATCGGGCTCGATTTCCGCAAAACCGTGCTCTTCGGAAAACTTTTTATGAATGGCCTTCACCAGGCGTCTCGTTTCGTTGGTGATATCGACCGACTCCTGAAGCAGGTCTCGCAAGTCGTCGAATAATTTGCGAATGTGCTGCTTCATGCTGTAAGTCGTGAGACTCCTGGACATGTCTTCGCGAGTGCGATGAATGATGGGGTCGATGCGTGATTTGTCGAAAGAATCGATTAAATGTTTGGCCTGAACCAGAAAAACCTGGCGGCTATTCTGGAAGTTTTCGACATTGGCCATGTAAAGATTTTGCTTGTCCCTGGTTTCGGCCATCAGCTTGCCGGTCATATCCTTATTTTCGAAATCGATTTTCTTGAATTCTTCCAGTTGCGCCAGAGCGTTGGTGAGCGAGGCCTCGCTCAGGCTCAACGATTCATTGACCATAAAGCCAATATCGCGGGCGACGGCCGCCAGCAAAATGTTGCGACGCTGCTTCAGAATATCGTTGGCAAGATAATCTTCCAAAACGGAGATTTTGCTTTTTTCCATCAGCCGATTATCGCCCTTGACCTTGGCCAGCAGAGCTTGTTTGGCCGAAACCGGAAAAATGGCGTTTTCATCGAGTTTCAACGTTGCCGCGGACGATCTGATCTGGGATCTGACCGACTCCTCATAACCGGTTTCTCCGGCGAGGTCATCCCACATGGCATCGATTTTGTTCATGACCACCGCCAGGCTTTGCCGCGCGCCTCCGCGGGCGACACAGACATGCTGGCGCCACATTTCCAGATCGCTTTTGGTCACGCCGGCATCGGCCGCCAGCAAGAAAATGATGGCTTGCGCGCTGGGCAGCATGTTCAACGTCAGTTCCGGTTCGGTTCCCAATGCGTTCAATCCCGGCGTGTCCAGGATGGCCAGCCCTTCTTTTAACAGCGGATGCGGAAAACTGATCAAGGCATGCCGCCAGCGGGGGACTTCGACTTTGTCCTGATTCAAGAGACCTTGTTCCGCCGCATCGTGCTCATTCCATAAGCCGAGTTTTTCGGCAAGCTCCCGGTCGACGGATTTGGTGGCCACCAATTCCTTGAAAGCTTCCTGCATTTGTGAAGGGGATTGACAGTCCAGGTCAATTTGAAGCCAGCGCTCGGGGTGCTGCTTCAGAGCGGAAAGCGAGATGTCTTCAAGACGGGTTTCAATATCCAGCAGCCGGATATAGCTGCCTCCCTTTTCGTCCCAGAACAGCTCGGTGGGCGACATCGTGGTGCGGCCCGGCGAGGAAGGCAAAAGACGGGTGCCGGTTTCGGAGAAGAATAAGGCGTTGATCAACTCGGTTTTGCCGCGGGAGAATTCTGCAACGAAGGCCAGAGTAATGCGGTCGGATTGAAGACTGTTAATGATGTTGAGGATGGCGTTGGTGCTATGGGCGTCATTCATGCCGTAGCGGTTGCGCCATTCATGATACATCTCAATACCTTGTACCAGCTTCGCACGCCATTGCGAATATTCGTGCATTTGCTCTCTAAATTCCACATTTCTCATGGCAAGCCTTCTAATACAAATAACGAGTCAATGAAGTTATTGAAATATTAACCGGGAAAATTCTTGATTAAGTGTAGACCATATCCGAAGAATGTTAATGCGGGGGCGGGATTTGACGGTTCAAAGTCTTGCGGTTCCGCCTAGAAAAAGGAAGCTAGTAGTCAGTCACGAAGAAACACAAGGATACAGGCGAGCCAGTTTACGTCGTGCCTGTTGCGTCGTAAATCGCCAATTGACGGGCGTCGCCTTGGTGTTGCGCGGTAGGATATTGGCTTCGACCTCACGCCGGAGGCTCTCTGTGTCCGGTATCCGCTGTGATAAACACATGTTCGACAAGACGGCCAGTTCGATCTCAGCGATGTTTAGCCAACTGCCATGCTTGGGCGTGTAGTGGAACTCCAGCCGTCGCGCCAATTCACGGGCTTGCTCTGCTGGAAAGGCTTCATACAAAGACGCCATTTTATGGGTATTCAGATTGTCCAGCACCACCCGGATCACCGCCGCGTCCGGATAAAGTTCAGCGATATGCTTCATGCTGTGCGCGAATTCGATTTTGGTCCGCCGCGCGGTGATGTCCACCTGCCGAAAACCGCGTTTAGGTTCGCAGATCATCATCAAATCGCAGACGCCTTTCCGTTCATAGCCGGTGTCATAGCGGGCCGGTTGACCGGGCTCAGGCGGGAGAGGTTGGCGGACTTCCGCAATGAGTTGCTTCGGACTTTCGTCGAAACACACAACCGGGCGCAACGGATCGTAGGGTTCTTCATAAAGGTCCAGCACGTCTTCCATCGCCGCGACAAATTCAGCACTCACCTCGGGAATGCACCACTCTTGCTTCTGCCAGGGTTTGAGAGTGTTTTTTTTAAAAGCTGACGGATGGTTTCATAGCTGCAACGGTCGGCATACGCTAATTCCACCACTTTGTCCGCCAACAACCGCAAGGTCCAGTGATCATGCCCTGTCGGCGCCTCACTCATACAAGCCAAGGCGATAATATGGGCGGCCTGCTTCTCCGTCAGTTTTGGGGCACGTCCTGGACGGGGGCGTTCTTTCAGGGCGGCTTCCGGGCCTTCTTCCACACACCGTTGGCGCGTCGTCAACACCATTGATTCCGAGACACCCAAAGCTTGGATAATGTCTTTATCCTGAATACCCGCTGCCGCTTTTAATAAAATTCGCGCGCGTGTCAGATGGCGTGCCGCGGCTTTTCCTTTGTTGATCATGGCTTCCAAGCCACGCTTTTCGTCTTCAGTCAGATTGACTTTGTATTTAAGAGCTGGCATTGCTTGACCTCAATCAGTAACCATCAATGCCACTATAGAGTGACTTACAAGCCCAATATATCCTTTTGATTTAAATTGACTGACTACTAGTCTGCGCCTTGATAATAAGCAATCTAAATTGGTGTCGCTTCAGGATATATTGTAGATAAAGAGGGTGTTTATTAGAAGTCGTTTGAAAGGCTGCTTCAAGCCGGCCCGAAGTGATTGATCTTACCTTGAAAAAAGTATAGCACAAAGAAAGGCGTCAACGCTGGGCTTAATTTCCTTTTTATGGGTGTAGGTAGTGGGCAAGGATATATCTAATGCTCAAAAAATTCATTTCTAATTCAATCCACTGATTTCATTCTCTGGACAATTGCCGAAGAGCGGCTATCCTTTTTCAGTAAATCTAAGATGTTAGTGTTTCAAAGCTCCGATACACCTCGGTAAATATTTACGTGCCCGCTGGTATAGATGCCCTGTATTGCGCTATCTCACTAATGGAAATAATTGGATATTCAGGGAAACTATGAGAAATCTTTTTCCGATTTAGGGACTTCGCACTACACAATTTTCAACGGAAGACAAAGAGGAACAATAATGAGGAAATCTACCGGTAAAACCGGCTGGCAAAATGCTTTCAGGCCAGGTCATGCATTTGATTAGATTGGGTATACTCTCTTTCCGGTCTTTAAACTTAACCCTGCCGGTTTTCATAATGCGAAAATCTTATGGGCTCTCCATAAACCAATTCCTGTCGCCCGGTTGGCATAGACATCATTCAGTACAAAACGCCAATTGGCTGTCACGTCCTATAGTCCGGAATCTGATGATATTGCTTTTATGCTCAGCCAGCATGTCATTACAGGCCACTCCATTTCAGATTTCTCTCGTCGTAAACACAGACTGGACTTATCAATACAACCGATGTGAAAGGTGGCGTGGGCCATATACTAGTGAAAGCGAAGCTATTACCGCAGGAATGAACGACTTCTACTATCCTCCTTGTCAGCCTTATATGACTGATCCCAAAGCGTGGGGCACCGTTGAGAATCCGACATATGGTCCTTGCGGTAGTACGAATCTTTATCCTAGTCCCTTCAGTGCTATTAACCAGGCCACAATAAACCGAACAGTCGTGGTATCATTTCTTCATGGAAATTGAGAAAATAGATACCCGAAAACTTGATGCATCCGCTCGCGAGCAGCTTCGTAAAACGGCGATACGGATGTATAAACGAGGTCGCACCCAGACTTCTATTTCCGAAGAACTCGGCGTCCGCAGATCCACCATTGTGGAGTGGATTAGCCGGAGCCGCCTTGGAAACAGTACAAAAGAAGCAAAGCGGGGCCGAACTGTAGGCGAATTTCGCAGATTGACCGAGGCTCAGGAAGTGAAAATCCAGAAAGACATTATTGATAAAACGCCGGAGCAGATGAAATTGAGTTTTGCACTCTGGAATGCCAAGGCAGTTCGTTCGCACATCAAGCAGTGCTTTCTGATTGACCTGCCGATCCGGTCAGTCCGGCGCTATTTAAACCGCTGGGGTTTCACGCCGCAGCGCCCCCTCAAGCGGGCGCTTGAACAAAAGCCCGAAGCAGTCAAAAAATGGCTGGAGACGGACTACCCGGCAATTGCTGCACGTGCCAAAGCAGAGGGTGCAGAAATATATTGGGGCGATGAAACCGCCGTGTCATCCGTTGAGCATTATCCGAGAGGATACGCACCCAAGGGAAAAACACCCGTTCTGGTCCTGTCCCAGAGTAAAAGGGAGCGAATCAATCTGATCTCGGCGGTGACCAACCAAGGCACGATGCGGTTCATGCTGTACCGCGAGAATATGACTGCCGAGATTATGATTCGCTTTATGCAACGGTTGATCAAGGATGCAGGACGCAAGGTCTTTCTGGTTGTAGACAATCTCAGGGTTCATCACAGCAAAGCAGTAACAAAATGGCTTGAGAGAAACAGCGAAAAGATCGAAATGTTTTTTCTCCCGAGCTATTCGCCGGAACTGAACCCAGACGAGTATATGAACGGTGAGCTGAAGGCGCGAATGAATGCAAGTGAGCCAACTCGCGGTGGCGATCATCTCAGGAAAAAAGTCATGTCAAATCTCAAATCGATTCAAAGCCGACCGCACCGCGTTCGTGCATACTTCCGCGCTAAGCCGATAGCTTATGCTGCATAGGTGTGCGGTTTTTAGCGGCCGGATTAATAGTATTATTAGTGGAATTGAAGTTAGCAATAGACGACATGTTAGCGTCACCCAAGTATGTTCTGGATTTACTTGGAATGATGCAGTAACTATAAGAAGAGACCGAACGACGGGATGTCCAGCAGGGTATACGCTGATCAGCGGGAATATTTGCCAGTTAGTCTCCGCCGATCCTTTTAAAAACGCCGGCCCCAGTTGCCCGAATGGAACCAACCCGATCAATGGGGGTACAGGAAACAAATACCAAGCGGAAATTGATTACACCTCTTCTCCCGGCCAGGGAAATATTTCATTTACCCGATACTACAACAGCGCTGTTGTATACAACGGTATTACGCTTCCTACGGGACTGGGAGAAAAATGGGGTCATACATTTTCTCGTTCCGCTTTAGTATTCAACAATAAAACCGTGGCACTGCGCCGGCCTGAAGGACAGGTCTACTTTTTCAATAACGTAAACGGACAATGGGTAACCACAGCGGATATTTCCGAAACGCTGATCCAGACGGTAGATGCATCAAACATACCGACGGGTTGGCGCTATACCACTAAGGAAAACTCGACGGAAGATTACGATACCGAGGGTCGTCTTTTGGCGATCACTTTCAAATCAGGACTTAAACACACTCTAATCTATAGTTGCAGCCCGGTAAGCACTACGTGCCCAGTCGCCACGCCTACCTCGGTAGCGCTTATCCCCGGTATTCTGATTAAAGTGACCGATAATTTCGGCAAGAGTCTTAACTTTACTTACAATAGCTCCGGCCAAATGACTACGATGACCGACCCGGAAGGAAAGGTGACCAACTACGGTTATGATGTTTCCGGCAACCTCAGTACCGTCACCTACCCAGACGATACCCCGGCAGACCTCACCAACAATCCACATAGAACTTATATTTATGGAGAGCTGGCTCATACCGCGAGTGTCAGTCAGCCTAAAGCCCTAACCGGTCTCATCGACGAAAATGGCGTACGGTATGCCACCTGGACCTATGACGCCTCCGGTAAAGCGGTTTCTTCTGAACACGCGGAAGGGGTGGAGAAGCACAGTCTAAATTATGCTTCCGATGGAAGTAACACGGCGATTACCGATCCTTTAGGATCAATCCGGACCACTTATTTCACCACGGTCTTGGGATGGTCAAAAGCACCGGCAGCGACCAGCCCGCCGGCTCTGGCTGCAATGCCTCCGCCAGCGCCCTCACTTACGACGCCAACGGCAACGTCGCCCGCCGGACCGATTTCAACGGCCATCAGACGACCTACACCTACGATCTTGGCCGCAACCTCGAAACCGGCCGCACCGAAGGCTTGACCACCAGCGGCGCTGCAACGCCGGAAACCCGCACGATCACCACCGAATGGCATCCGACCTTCCGCCTGCCGACGAAGATCACCGAGCCGGGACGGGAAACCGCCTGGACCTACGACAGCCTGGGTAACGTCACTCAAAAAACGCTCAAGGACACCGCCACCGGCCGAATGCGCACCTGGAACACCGGTTACACCTATTCCGCCGCCGTCCCCGGCGCACTGTTGCAAACCGTCGAGGACGGCCCCCGGACCGATGTCGCCGACCTGACCACGACCGATTATTATGCGCCCGACGCTACCTGTACCGGCGGCCATGTCGGCTGCCGTGGCCAAATCCAGAAGATCACCCATGCGCTCGGCCAAGTGACCCAAATCACCGCCTACACTGCCCACGGCCAGCCGGAAACCGTGATCGACCCCAACGGCCTGACGATCGCGTTGACCTACGATGCACGCCAGCGGCTGCTCAGCTATAACGTCGGCGGGGAAATCACCCAGTTTCAATACGATCCGGTCGGCCAGTTAACCCAATGGATCCGTCCGGACAACAGCACCTTGAGCTATAGCTACGATGCCGCGCACCGCCTGACCGAAATCAGCGACGGCCTCGGTAACCGCATCGTTTACACGCTGGACGCGATGGGCCATCGGATTCAGGAAGACGTGAAGGATCCGTCCGGACAATTGGCCCGAACCCGCCGCAGCGAATACGATGCCCTGAGCCGGCTCGCCCGGGACATCGGCGCCAATAACCAGACGGTCCAGTACCGGTACGACAGCGAAGGCAACCTGACCGATCGGATCGATCCTCTGAATCATACGAACAGCTACGCCTACGACAGCCTGAACCGTCTGATTCAATCGGTCGATCCGGCCAACGGCAGCGCTCAAAACACGCTCGATGCCCAAGACCGGGTCACCGCCGTGACCGATCCTAGAAATAACACCACTCAATACACCTACGACGGTCTGAATAACCTGATTCGGGAAGTGTCTCCGGACCGGGGGGCGATCGATTACACTTACGACGACGCCGGCAACGTGCTGACCCGAACCGATGCCCGGGGCGTCCTCCACACCTATACCTACGATGCCCTGAATCGGCCTATCCGGCGGGTTCACACTCCCGTAGCCGGCGTGCCGGCCACGCCGAACACGAACTGGACCTACGACCAGGGAAGCCACGGCCTCGGCCGCCTGACCACGCTGGCCGATGAAAGCGGCAACACCGTGTAACAGCTACGACAGCCACGGCCGCTTGACCGGCAAAAGCCAAACCACGGTGTTCAACGGCGCCAGCCTCACTCACAGCCTGAGTTACAGCTACGATGCCGACGGCCGTCTGGCCAGCCAGACTTATCCGTCGGGTCTGGTTATCGTTTACGGTTACGACAGCGAGGGGCGAGTTAATGCCATCAGCCTGAACGGGCAGACCCTGCTCACGAATCTGGTTTACGAACCGTTCGGTCCGCCGCAAAGCTGGACCTGGGTCAGTGGCCAGACGTACAGCCGGACCTTCGATGCCGACGGCCGTCTGTCGGACTACCCGTTGGGGCTGGACACCCGTTTCGTCAGCTACGATCCGGCCGGCCGCATCACCGGCTACAGCCATACCACCGCCGCCAACGACCGCAGCTTCGACTACGACCTCGTGGACCGGCTGATCCTGGACAGCGACGGCACGACCAGCCGCAGCTTCGCCTACGACGCCAACGGCAACCGTACTGACTTCAATCAGAACGGGAACAGTGCTCTATACACGATCGATCCCGGCAGCAATCGCCTGCTCGGCCTCAGCGGCTCGATGATGAAAACCTACAGCTACGACGCGGCCGGCCATCTCACCGGCAACGGCACCACGACTTTCGACTGGAACGCCGCCGGGCGATTGGCGAGAATGATGACGGGCGCTTTGAGCAATATTTACCGATACACCGGGCTGGGCGAGCGGGTGATCAAGGCCGGCGCTTACATCACCCAGCAACCCCATCGCTATATCTACGACCCTCAAGGCCATCTGATCGGCGAATACGACAAAAACAACGCCTTGCGGCAGGAAACGGTCTGGCTTGGCGACCTGCCGGTGGCGGCGGTCAAGAAAGACGCCGCCGGCCTATTCCAGTTCTATCCCGTCCAGGCCGACCACCTCAATGCACCTCGGGTAATCCTGAACAGCGCCAACACCTCGGTCTGGCGCTGGGATGCTGCCGATGCCTTCGGCACCGTCCTGCCTAATGGCGACCCGGACGGCGACGGTATTTTGTTCGAATACAACTTGCGTTTCCCTGGGCAGTTTTACGACAAGGAAACCGGCTTGCATTACAATTATTTTAGGGATTACGATCCGGTCACCGGGCAGTACATCGCCAGTGATCCGATTGGGCTGGCGGGTGGATTGAATACTTATGGATATGTTAATGGGAATCCGATTAGATGGAGCGATCCTTTTGGCTTAGCCCCCGGAGATCCATATGACTCTGCTAATGAAGCTGTGCAAGAGGTTGCTAAAGACATCCTAGATATGGGACCGCAGCGTATTGAGTGGGGAGGATGGATTTATGAGATGACAAATGGGAAATTTTCATACACAAAGCCGAGAACTGATAATGAAGAGACTCATGTTTCTCCAGGTTCCAAATTTATCTGTCCCGGTGAACCTGTTGCTGATTATCATACTCACTGGGCTAAAAATGGTTACAAATATAATATTTTTTCAAAAGACGATAAATGGTCCAACTTTCTTAATCAAACGACCGGATATTTGATAAAACCTGATGGCAGCATCGACATTTATGTGCCACCACCATATTGGGAAGTACCGTCAAGATTCAGATATGATATGGGCTATACAGGTAGGGTTAAATAATATGTACCAAGATGGCAATATTGCCGAGAATGGCAAAAAAACTATTGGCATTAAATTAATGCTATGTCTCGTCCTCGGAGTGATTCCTCATATAGGATATTCTCTAAATACATCAAATAAATGTGAAGGGCTTTATTGCCCCCAAGATCAGGTGGTTTTATCAGGAGATTACTTTAAGGCGGTTTCTGTTGCTGCCATGGATTTTCAGCAAGTCCTTCAACAAAAGATTCATAATACTCATTCTAAGCTTGGTTTGTTTCTCTCCGATTTAAGGAATTATTTAATTCTCATTGACGTAGAATCTGATGGGAGCATTTTAATTGATTTTCATCCAAAAAATTTTGAAGATGCCCCTGTAAAAGGCGGTGGTGCAAGCTATAAAGTTAGCCCCGAGACATTCAAAATTCTCGAAAAAGAATACTCAATGTGATTTTATGGAGCATAAGTTTCGCCTAAGAAACAGCAAGTAGCTCGGATGGAGCTTTGCGGAATCCGGGGCAATCGGGACATTGATTATCCCGGATTCATCGAGTCAGAGGGAGCCCCCTATGTCGGGATTGGTTATCACGTATGGCTATGACAGCGAGGGGAGAGTCAATGCCATCAATCTGAACGGGCAGACCCTGCTCACCAATCTGGTTTACGAACCGTTCGGTCCGCCGCAAAGCTGGACCTGGGTCAGTGGCCAGACGTACAGCCGGACCTTCGATGCCGACGGCCGTCTGTCGGACTACCCGTTGGGGCTGGACACCCGTTTCGTCAGCTACGATCCGGCCGGCCGCATCACCGGCTACAGCCATACCACCGCCGCCAACGACCGCAGCTTCGACTACGACCTCGTGGACCGGCTGATCCTGGACAGCGACGGCACGACCAGCCGCAGCTTCGCCTACGACGCCAACGGCAACCGTACTGACTTCAATCAGAACGGGAACAGTGCTCTATACACGATCGATCCCGGCAGCAATCGCCTGCTCGGCCTCAGCGGCTCGATGATGAAAACCTACAGCTACGACGCGGCCGGCCATCTCACCGGCAACGGCACCACGACTTTCGACTGGAACGCCGCCGGGCGATTGGCGAGAATGATGACGGGCGCTTTGAGCAATATTTACCGATACACCGGGCTGGGCGAGCGGGTGATCAAGGCCGGCGCTTACATCACCCAGCAACCCCATCGCTATATCTACGACCCTCAAGGCCATCTGATCGGCGAATACGACAAAAACAACGCCTTGCGGCAGGAAACGGTCTGGCTTGGCGACCTGCCGGTGGCGGCGGTCAAGAAAGACGCCGCCGGCCTATTCCAGTTCTATCCCGTCCAGGCCGACCACCTCAATGCACCTCGGGTAATCCTGAACAGCGCCAACACCTCGGTCTGGCGCTGGGATGCCACCGATGCCTTCGGCACCGTCCAGCCTAATGGCGACCCGGACGGCGACGGTAGCCTGTTCGAATACAACCTGCGTTTCCCTGGGCAGTTTTACGACAAGGAGACCGGCTTGCATTACAATTATTTCAGGGATTACGATCCGGTCACCGGGCGGTATATCGACAGTGATCCGATTGGGCTAATGGGTGGGTTGAATACTTACGGCTATGTCGGCGGGAATCCGATTAATCATTCTGATTCTTCTGGACTTTTCTTGGATGAAGCGGGACTTCAAACAGCGCTTCAAGGCTTAGCAACGGCTACAGGAATTACTACCAGTACAATCTCTGCTACTCTTGGTGGTATCGCAGGAATTTTGTATCCAAAACCTGCTGGTGAAGGTTCAGATGTAATTCCACAGCAAGATTGTCCTCCAGATAATGACGATAAATGCAGTAAATTAATTGCAGAAATTCAGGATGTTATGAAACAGTTAAACAGACGATATATGGATCAATGCCGAGATAAGAAAAAACTATGGGATACCCATGTCCAAGCTTTTGAAGATACTAAACGTCGATTAGCCAAACTTGTAGCTCGGGCAGAGTCAAATGGTTGTGCAGTACCACTTAGGGCATATGAGTGGTTACATACTCAATGCCCTGTGCCTGGTACACCGAGAAACACATCACCAGGATATTGAGGTTTTTTGATGAATTTAGCTATTAATTGGATAAAGGCAAAACAAACACAAATACTTGGCAAGTCACTGAGTGAAAAGGAGGAAGATGCGATAATCACTTTGCTTGAACAATGTGATTATGAACCTGATAATGCCGTTAAAGTAATACTTGAGATCATCGAGCAAAACCCGAGTGAGCGAGTGCTAGCCTTCTTAGGTGCGGGTCCTGTTGAAGAACTTCTTGTGAAATATCCTGAGTATCTGGAGAAACTGATTGAGATGACACCAAATACCAGTGCCTTGAAAGAATGCCTTTCTCATGTTAACTACGATGATGAAGATGGACTGGATGCGGAAATGTTAAATAAATTTCTTAATTCAACGCAGTAGCCCTGATCGGCGAATACGACAAAAACAATACCTTGTGCCAGGAAACCGTTTGGCTTGGCGACCTGCCAGTGGTGGTGGTCAAGAAAGATGCCGCCGGCCTATTCCAGTTCTTTCCCGTCCAGGCCGACCATCGAGTTATGTTTGAAAGTTGTGGATGAAGAGATGAGGAAAGCGGCGTATTCTTGATGGTCTTCGAGGTCATCATCCTAACAGAGAGGAGCGAATACGCCGTAAGCGTCTAGCCGTCCCACATCGTCGGCTGTTCTGGTTATGATTTAATCCGTGACAGCGAAAGGCAGCAGTTCGTCAATGCGGCTGTTGGGCCAGGTGGGGAGTTTTTCCAGGATATCTTTTAACCAGGCCGAGGGATCGAGGCCGTTGAGCTTGGCGGTGCCGAGCAAGGTTTGAATGACCGCCGCCCGTTGGCCGGCGCGTTCGGAACCTGCGAACAGCCAGTTCTTTTTACCCAAGGCAATCGGCCGAATGCTGTTTTCGACAGGGTTGTTGTCGATGGGCAAATCACCGGTTTCGGCGTAACGCCTCAGCGCGTCCCAGCGCTTCAAGCTGTAATCAATCGCTTTGGCGGTGGCACTGTTGGGCGCGGTGGTCAGTCGGGTCTGTTGCAGCCAATCGTGCAGGCCGACCAGTGCCGGCCGGCTTTTCTGGACGCGCAAGGCTTGGCGCTCAGCAGGCGTTAGGGCACGACCTTCGGCTTCGATCGCATACAATACGGCGATGCGGCTCAAGGCTTCTTGCGCGATCGGACTCTGACTGGCCTGGAACAAGTCGAAGAATTTCCGCCGCGCATGCGCCCAACAGGCCAGTTCAACACACGGTTCGATTAGGCGTTGATCCTCGGGATGCGCACGGGCGGCCGCAAACAGGGCTTTGTAGCCGGCGTAGTCATCGACCACGAGGTAGCCTTGCCAATCGCCTAGAAACTGCCCGGCATGCCGGCCGCTGCGGCCGGCTTGATAATCGAAGACGAGGATCTTCGGCCCCGGTTGCAGGTCATTGCTGCGGTAGGCCCACAGGTAGGCTTTCTTGGTTTTGCCGTTGCCGGGATCCAGTTGCGGCACTGGCGTCTCATCGGCATGCAGGCAATCGCGTTGCAAGAGGTGCCAGGTCAATCGATCGGACAAAGGCTGCAAGGCCACGCCGAGGCGCCCGACCCAATCGGCCAAGGTGGAACGGGATAAGGCAACGCCGTCGCGGGCGGCGATTTGCTCCAAGCGATACAGCGGCAGATGGTCCTGGAATTTGCTGATCATCACCCAGCTCAACAAGCCGACCGCCGCCATCCCGCCATCGATCACCGCCGGCGGAATCGGCGCCGCCGTCACGGTTTCGCAGCTCCGGCAAGCGTACTGGGGGCGGATATGTCGGTGCACGAAAAACCGGGCTGGCTCGACATCCAGTTGCTCGGTCACATCTTCGCCGATCTGGATCAAGTCCCGGCCGCATTGGCCGCAAGTGCAGGATTCGGGTTCATGCCGGTGTTCGATGCGAGGCAAGTGAGACGGTAACGGTTGCCGGCCGGCGCGTAAGCGTTTGGGGCGAGCGACAGTGTCGCAAGGTTCGTCCTGCAGTTGCTCGACTTCGGCATCGATGGCCGAAATATCCGTGTTCCAGGTTTCCTCGAACACATCCCGCTGCAGCGGCGCCCAGGCTTCGCTTTGGGTACTGAAACGGATGCGCTTGTAATAGGCCAACTCGTGCGTCAGCGCGGCGATTTTGACGTCTTTGCTCTGAATGGCTTTGGCATCCCGCTCAGCCTGCTCGATCAGCGCTTGAATCAATGCGGCTACTTCGGTTTTTGCCGAAGGCTCCAGGTTCAACTGATCGAGTTTGGCGAGGGGGTTCATGGCTGTCATTATACCGTATGAACCCTCTGAGCGCCTTGATTTTATTGAGTTTCATCGGTTTTTAAAGTTTCACCTTACACCCGCCATTCTGCTGACGGTTGTGCCGATAGCCGTTGCCAGTCGACGCCGGCGGCTAACCAGTGCCACTGCGCCTGACTGATCGCAAACACCGCTTCATTGGCTTTAGGCCATACAAAAACCCCCTGGTGCAGACGCCGCTGACAGAGCCAAACCCCATTGCCGTCCCACAGCAACAGGCGTAACCGATTGCCGGCACGGTTGCGGAAGATAAAGGCCGATCCGGCGCCCGGCGAATGTCCCAGGCTCTCCTGGACGATCGCGGTTAAGCCATCCAGGCCACGGCGCATATCGACCGGCGCCACCGCCAGCCAAATCTGCGCCGGACTTGCGATCAGGCTAGGCATCGTAACAGCTCTGCCAACCAAACGGCCGAAACGGTCGCGGGCAACTCCAGCCGGTGACCTTGGCGACACTGCAGCACCAGACGCTCGATGGATGGGGCTGCGTTTTCAACGTGGACCGGGATCAAGGCCAAGGGCGGGACGCCTCGACCCTTGCGGTAATCCGATAGTCGTGCCGCAAAGGTACGACTGTTAAGGCTGTGTTGCCGGCAATAAGCCGACTGCTTTAAATCACTGCTTTGCCAAGCTTCGATATGATCGAGCCATCGTTTCGATAATGCCATGATTCATCCTCGCCAAAAATAACAAGGATGAACTGTCCGGTAGTGCTTGAACAGATGGGACGGCTAGACGCTTACAATACGCCATGAGTGAAGATACGGTAATTTCACTAAAAAATCCAGGGTCCCCCGGTTCGGTAGCCGACGCCCTGACAGAGATTTTGCGGGAAGGCGCACAGCAGTTGCTTGCGTCCGCGATTGAGGCGGAAGTCAGAGGGCCGTAGGCTGGGTTGGAGCTTTGCGGAAACCCAGCATATCCGCATCCCTAAATGCTGGGTTTCGTTCCTCAACCCAGCCTACGGCCCTGACCACCTCAATGCGCCCAGGGTAATCCTGAATAGTGCCAACACCCCGGTCTGGCGCTGGGATGCTACGGACGCCTTCGGCACCGTCCTGCCTAATGGCGACCCGGACGGGGATGGCCTCCTGTTCGAATACAACCTGCGTTTCCCTGGGCAGTTTTACGATAAGGAAACCGGCTTGCATTATAACTACTACAGGGATTACGATTCGGTCACGGGACGCTACATCGACAGTGACCCGACTGGCTTGGCGGGAGGCATTAATGCTTATGCTTATGCCTATGTCAATGGAAATCCGGTGAATCTGACCGATCCGAATGGGTTAATGGCTATTCCAGCAGCTCGTGCAGCCGCCGCCGCTATTCCCGCCGCCGTTTGTGCTGTAGCTCCCTCGGTGTGTCAAAAAGCTGCTCAGGCTGTGTCGAATGCCGTTCAAGCTTGCCGGAATGCAATGCATAGCGAGGCTAGCGATGATGCTCAGCCGAATGAAAAAGATCTCACCAAGGTAAAAGAGCGAGAAGGAAATAAAGTTGCTCAGGAAGCTGGTTATCAAGATGCGAAGGATGGTCGAGGTGAAGGTGGTGTAGACATCTATCGTGACAAGACGACTGGTGACTATTGGTTATGGAATGGCGTCAGAGGAGGCGAAAAAGAAAGATTATGACTTTAAGACGGGCTAGATCAATATCATTAACCTTTAGAGGATTCGAATTGACTCCACAGGAAGTCGAATCCTTTGTGGGTGTGACTGCAACTAGGCTTGGAAAGCAAGGTGAGCCAGTCAAGCCGGGTGTCAAGACATTGCTAAAGCGGCCTATAGTGAAGTACTCGTTAGAATTTCCCTATGGATGCAGAATGGCTGAAATGATTCCTGCGCTTGTGCAACATCTTGGTGGAATAAGCCACCTTTGCAAGGTTCGAGATCGAGTGTTGCCTGAATTTTTTGAGATTGATATTGTTTTGCCTATTAAAGGATCAGAAGAACAAGAAGGGGGCTCTTTACCTTCAGAGGTTATTGCTGATCTGTACACGTTGCGAGCAAGCCTTTCCTTTCAATTTCTATAAAACTGTTCAACGCGATGACACTGCGTAGCAAGGGCCGTAGGCTGGGTTGGAGCTTTGCGGAAACCCAGCATATCCGCATCCCTAAATGCTGGGTTTCGTTCCTCAACCCAGCCTACGGCCCTAAAGAAATGTTGGGGACGTTACACTAGAAAGTAAGATAAGTAGGTTTGCATAAAAAGCCAGGTAAAATCAGACAGAGGGGGCTGGTTGTAGAGAGATAAATGAAATATGTGAAAGGCTTGACCGAAGCGGAACAGCGCTTAGTGCGAGAAGAGTGCAACTTCGGGTCGATTGCAAAATGCCGAAAACTTTTCAAATAGAGCCGGGGCAGCAGTTTCTCCAGAGTCTGGGTCCGCCTTAAGCGACGGCAACAGAGCCAAGGTAAGCGGAGCTTATCTTTACAGTCGTGACCAGGGGACCGGCACCTCAATCGTTCCGATATCGGTTGAGCATGCCTTCGTTTTGGGCCCATGACCCTTCTCGCCGTAACCGAGTTTACCGGCGGTTCCCGCGGACAGACCGCGACAACCCGAAACATCACTCAATATTCTGTACCTGTTCTCGCATCTGCTCGATAAGCACCTTGAGCTCGATCGAAATCTGGGTCGTTTCCTTGTCGGCGGACTTGGAGCCCAGAGTATTGGCTTCGCGGTGCAGTTCCTGCATCAGAAAATCCAGTCTTCGCCCGACCGGCTCGCGCTGCCTCAGGACTCTCAGGACTTCGTTGATGTGAGTTTCCAGCCGGTCCAGTTCTTCGGCAATATCGAGTTTTTGAGTGATCAGGACCAGTTCCTGCTCAAGGCGCTCGTAATCCGGCTGGGCAACCAATTCGGCCACTCTGTCCCGCAACCGGTTGCGAATCAACTGCAGCACTTCCGGAATGCGCTTCCTGGCCGAAGCGACATGGCCCAGCATGGTCTGGCAACGCTCCTCGATCATCGCTTTAAGCTGCGCCCCTTCTCTTTCCCGCACTTCCAGCAATTTCGCCAGGGTTTGTTCGACCAGGGCGGTGATTTCTTGAGCCAGTTGCTCCCTGCCCGCTTCCGGTTCCTGCTGAATGCCGGGAAAGGCAAGCACGTCGAGCGCCGAAAAGGACGAGAGCCCGGGCATCAGCTCTTCGATTTGCCGGGTCGCTTCCAGCAGCGCGGCCACGGCGTCGCGATTGACCAGAAAACTGGCTCCCGCCCTGGCCTGTTTTCTGTAGCTCAGGCTGCATTCCACTTTGCCCCGGTGGATCTTGTCGGCGATCCGGGAGCGAATGTCGGCTTCCAGGAAACGCATGCGCTCGGGGAGCTTGACCGTGATATCGCTGTAACGGTGATTGACCGACCGCATTTCACAATCTATAGTTAAATCGCTGATTTCCGCTTCACTACCGGCAAATGCGGTCATGCTTCTAATCATTAAACACCTGTTCTGGCTGGATTCTAATTCAAAATAAAAATGATTGAATATTACGATCCGGAAACATATCCCAAAGAATGGAACTATCTTCAGAGCGGGACCATTATAGACCAGTACATGATCGAGCGGGAACTGGCGCACGGCGGCTTCAGTTCGGTGTATCTGGCCCGGCAGATGGCCGATCAGATCCAGGTCGCCATCAAGGAGTATCTGCCCCGAAAGCTGGCGCATCGGACCTGGAATAACGTGGTTGTAGCCAACAGTGAACAGACCCAGTCCTTGTTTCGGCGCGGTAGAAGCCTTTTCTTTGAAGAAGCCAAGGTACTGGCAACGTTAAAACATCCCAATATCGTCGAAGTAATCAATTTTTTCGAAGCCAATTCGACCGTTTATATGGTAATGGTCTACGATTACGGCATCACGCTGGACAAGATCCTGAAAAATAAAACCGTGGCCGTCACCGAAGACTTTTTGAGGGCGGTGTTCGGCACCCTGCTGGCGGGCGTAGGCCATATCCACAGCCATCATGTGCTTCATCTCGACATCAAACCGGCCAACATTCTGGTCCGGCCCGGCAGCGATTCCTTATTGCTCGATTTCGGCGCCCTGCAAACCTTTCCCCATTCGCAACTCAGCAAGCAGATCAAAATCCTGACCAAAGGCTTTTCCCCCATCGAACAGTATCACCAGAACGCCAGAATGGGTCCCTGGTCGGACATCTACGCGATCGGCGCCAGCATGCGCGCCTGCATCGAAGCCAGGACGCCGGTTCCCGCGCCGGAGAGGGTCCGTCACGATACCCTGGTCTCCGCGGTCAAGGCCTTTAAGCGCGGCTATTCCGAACCGTTTTTGAAAGCGGTCGACTGGGCAATGGAACTGAATCCTAAAAACCGGCCGCAGTCGGTTGCGGAATTGCAGGAGGCGCTGGCGGGAGAGTGAAGGTTTCTGCTAACGAAAGCGACTCTTCATGCGGAATGACGGCGGGTCGAATCCAGCTCTTTCCGTTATCCCGGACTCGGCCCTCCTGTAGGCAAAAAAATGAAGTCCTTAAGGTCCCGGCCGCAAGCGGCACAGGAAATTCTTATCCACTATTTCTTTTTATAAAAATTAGCGGTGTAGCAGGACATCAGCGCTCCCCTGACCATGGCTATATCGTTTTGCTTGTAGAGTTCGCTGCTCTTATCGCTCAAGGTAGGCATGAGATTCTTGGTTGAATCGGAAATGTCACTGTTGCCGAACACCGCATCGGCCACGCAATTGCAATAAGAGTCAGCCTGATCCGCAGGACGCGTGGCACTTTCCTGTTTTATACAGTTATTGACGAAAACCGGCTTCATCTTGTCCGTATTACCCTTTTCCCTGTTGCATGCCGACAAACCGAGACATAAAGCGGCCATAAACACTGCAAGTTTCTTATTCATTTCATTCCTTATAGTCGTTTTTATTATGGAACAGTGGTATTCATTACCGATTAACCCAAAGGAGGGATAAGGTGCTGGTCCGAAGATCCTGTCCGCAAGAAAAAATATCAGGATAAATTAATTTCACATCCCACAAGCTCTGACGCATGCGGAGTATGAAAACATCATTATATCCTGGCAGGCCCCGGAGCAATCAAGATTGTAGGCCATCCGCAAAAAAAGCCGGAGTCGAAACCGGACTTGTCCCGTAAACTGAAAGCTTGGAGATTCCGCATAAGTGAAACAGTATGGTAGAATTAACCCGTTTCACCCAAATAATAATATAACATTATGTTTCTAAAAGAATTTTATGGAATTCAGGATGGCTTTGTCAGCATTTCAGCCGAGCAGGCCAGCATGTTCGCCAAAGAAGTAGCCCATGATTTCAACCCTTTGCACGACGTGGATGCAAAACGTTTTTGCGTTCCCGGCGATTTGCTGTTTTCACTGGCCTTGGAGAAATACGGCCTGAGCCAGAACATGCACTTTATCTTTTCGGGCATGGTCGGGCATGGCGTCCTGCTGGACTTTCCCGCCACCGATGCCGGCCGGCTCGACGTGAACGACCAGCAAGGCAAGACCTATTTGCAGATCGAACGGTCGGGCGACGTGAGCCGGGATTCGGCCTTGATCGAAAGCTTTGCTCGCGACTACGTGGCTTTCTCGGGACAGAATTTCCCCCACGTGCTGGTGCCTTTACTGGCCCGGGAAAACGTCATGTTCAACCTGAACCGGCCGCTGGTGATTTATGAAAGCATGACCCTGTCGTTCGATCGTCTTGATTTTCGGCAGGCGTCCGTGGAGATGGCGGCACCGACAATGGAAGTCAACGGCAAGCGCGCCTCGGCTTTGTTACACTTCCTGATCAAGACCGGCGAGACTACGGTTGGCGCAGGCTTTAAAAAACTGGCGATCAGCTTGACGGGTAGCTATGAGTCTCAGCCGATGCAGGCCTTTGTCGATGACTATCTGGCCAGGAAAAACGGCTATTTGAGTAATTTAGGGCGTTTATCGCATTAATACTGCCCGAACGAGCGTTTTCTCCCAACCTTGTCCGGAACCTGTTTCCTTTCCACTTGAATGAAATGAGTGAAAAGCCTCGACGTCAGCTTTTAATATGCAAGCGCTACATATCGGCACCAGCGGCTGGAGCTATCCGGAATGGCAGCACACTTTTTACGCCGGCGTTGCCCGAAAGGACTGGCTGAAATGCTACGCCGAGCGATTTTCCGCGGTGGAAATCAACGCCACTTTTTATCGTCTGCAAAACCCCGATACGTTGACTAAATGGTTCAGCGGCACCCCGCCGGCGTTCAAGTTCGCAATAAAAGCCAACCGCTACCTGACCCACAACAAAAAACTGCTCGATCCGGAGCCGTCGATAGCGATCGAAAAACACCATGCCGAAGCGCTCGGCAACAAACTGGCCGCCGTGTTATGGCAACTGCCCGGCTCGTTAAAAAAAGACCCGGCCCGGCTAAAGGATTTTACCGATGCCTTGCGGCAATGGCCCGAAGCGCGCCACAGCATCGAATTCCGGCACTCCTCGTGGTTTGATGACGAAACCGCCGATTGCCTGGCTCAAGCCAATATTGCCGTTTGCCTGTCCGACGCCCAATCCTGGCCGATGTGGGACCGTACCACGTCGAACCTGGTTTATATTCGTCTGCATGGGCATACGAGAACTTATGTTTCTTCCTACAGCCAACCCGAACTGGCCCATTGGGCCGGGCGCATTGCCGGGTGGATTATCCAGGGCAAGGAGGTGCATGTTTATTTCGACAACACCGCCGAAGGCGCCGCGCCTCTTAATGCATCTGCTTTGCGGGCTCTGGTGGAAGACTGTTTAAAAGCGGCGTAGCAAGGCCAACTGATGCGATGATTGAGATATGCCGATGCGGTAGAAAAGTTGTAATACTCCAGACGTGACCGGACATATTTAAACATCTGCAGGACTTACGCAAGGCTCATGCGTAGAGATGGATTTCTGAGCTGTTGGCAGAGGTAGTCATCGAGTAGCTTCTGTTTCAATTGATAGACCGTCCGTCCCGAGGTGTAGGCCAATTGCTTCAGTCGAACCCAAACCAGGAAAGCGCAGGCAATATGATTGCGCTGAATGCGGGCAGAGCGGCACTGGCAGCGTTCCCTTCCGGTGACCTGTTTGCCTTCGCGGTGCAGTTGCTCGATCTTCCAGCGATAGCCGCACGCCTGTTGTGCGGCCGCCGTGGAATGCTGAGTGGGCTCGTTGGTCACGACCCAATCCGTGCGGTGGGTGGACACCTCAACCCGGAACAGGTGCACCTTGTGGTGTTTGGGAAAGCCTCTGATCTTGATGGTTTTACCGTGCGCCCGCTCGGTCGGGCTCCAGATCAGCGAGTCGACCCGTTGGTAAGGTCGCTCGCCGCCGGAATCATCCACTTGGCGGTTAGCCTTGAGCGGACAATAATAGACTTTCTGCAAGGATTCGATGAATAACATCAGGTCTTTCGTGGCGTACCAGCTATCCATCAGCACGGCGTGAAACGGCAAACGCTTGTGATGCACGGCATTGCCGAGCATGTCGTGGACATGATCCAGTTTGGATTGGCCGTCGCCATCGGGATCGTAGAGCCGGTAGTCGATCAGCCAGAACTGATCCAACTCCGGATTGACATAGACGCAGGTCACGACGCCGATACCGCGAATCAGGCCATGGGCATTGCCGCTGTACTGGTGACGTACTAGGGCAATCTTTCGGGAGAAGTCCTTATCCAGCACGGTGTCGTCGAAGATCAGGTAGCCGGCCGGTGTGAGGACGATGTCGTTGCGGACGTTGTCCCATATCAGCCGCGGGGTCATCCGTTCTCGTTGCAGGTAGCGGTTGATGGCATCGTGGCTGAAGGTGTCATGGTGATCGGCAAAATAGGTCAGCGTATAATTGATCTGGCTGACCAGCAGAAATTGGCAATAATCCAGGCGAGTCATAAAAGATTTGATCATAACTTGATGTCGCTTTTGACCTCAGTCTTTGATTCATGTGCCTTCAGCGATCAGATATTTTGCGTAAGTCCTGATCTGTTTAGATTAAACTTGACACTGACAGTCTGAGTTCTGCCACAAGCAGTCCTTCAACTCTGATTATTACGTTATGACTGATATAAAAAATAATAAAATTATGGGGCAGTAGACGAAAGATATGACTTTGCTAATTATAGTTACGGACTCTTGTTGCACAGCACGATTATATAAGTAATAATTGCATTATTTTCATGTTGTAGACAACGAGAATGCAAGTTGTAACTACCATTCAATTTACTCAAGAACAGGCACGAGCCTTGACTGGGGTATCGGTTGAGACTGTTCGTCATTGGCGAAAAACTATTCCATATCTTGCAACCAAGAGTGGCAAATCCTCTCGCTTCACATTTGCCGATCTCATAGGTTTGGCTGTAACAAAAACCCTGGTAGGTTCTTTAGGCGTCCATATTGCCACTTTAAGCGGTGGCATTGACGCACTTTTTCGGATGCTTCCCACCATGGGGCCAGCCTCATTGAATCAGGGTATCGTTTTAGTTACAGCAACCAACGCGTTACTTTACAATCCGGAAGTTGATCAGTTAAATCTTCTATCATCGGCACCTGCATTAATGATTCCTCTTGCCCCTTTAGTATCGGATATTCAGCAACAAGTGCTACCGACCACGCTGTTTTCGCATCAGTTAGAGCTCCCGTTCCCGCCTATTGTAATACGGGGGAAAACGTGAGCGCGGCAACACTGCAACAGGTTCTAGCGGCCACAGGATTTCTACCTGATGGGTTGCCTACTCCTGGTTTATATTTTGGACAGGAGGCTCAGAGGTTACGCCGTGGCCGAGATTTTTCCCCCGATGCACTCTGGCGCAGCCCATCGTCGCTAACCGTCTACTTCAAGTTCGAACATACGACTCCTACTGATGCGTTGGTCAGCAAATGGCGCCGCGAGGTTTGGAATGAGGGATTTGCACCCTTACTGTGGGTTATTTCTCCTGAAAGTATTGACCTTTATAACGGCTTTGGTGCACCAATCAAAGAAGGAGACACTCAGAAATATTTAATTCATTCCTTTAGGAATATTGAAGCGTCTCTTGGTGAACTGGATGCACTGGCCGGGCGAATATCATTTGAGACCGGCCAGTTTTGGGCACAAGCGCCCACTGTTAATCGTAAAACTAGTGTCGACCAAAAGCTGTTGTTAGACTTGGCATATCTGGAGAGCGATCTCGTCAAGACCAATCTTGAACGCAATGTGGCACAAGCCCTGATTGGGCGCGTGATCTTCACCCAGTATCTAATTGATCGGGAGATTGTCAGCTCTAAACTCTTAAAAGAACTTTGCCATCATGCCTCGCTCCCAACGATTTTGCGTGATTCTAAGGCAACAGAACTGCTCTTTACTTGGCTCAGTCAGACCTTCAACGGTGATATGTTTCCACCATCATCGGCCAGTGATACACCAGCTATTAGTCACCTTTCGCGCGTCGCTGATTTTCTGGAAGCCGTCGATCCATTGAGCGGACAGATAGACCTGTTCCCTTATCAGTTTGACGTGATTCCTGTTGAACTCATAAGTTCGATCTATGAGCAATTCGCTCATGCCGAGCCGCGAGTAGATAATCGGCGCTCCAGTGAAGCCGTCAATAATGGTGTGCATTATACTCGCCTGTCCCTGGTGTCTTTGGTGCTGGATGAAGTCATGGATGGATTGACAGGAAATGAGTCTATTTTGGATTTGACATGCGGCTCCGGTGTGTTTCTCGTCGAGGCGCTACGCCGTCTTGTACACTTGCGGGCGAATGGACAACAACCTACCCGCGATTTAATTCGTTCAACTCTCTATAATCAGATTTACGGGGTTGATATCAGCGAGGCGGCTGTGCGTGTGGCCGCCTTCAGTCTCTATTTAGCCGCACTTGAAATCGATCCCGATCCACAACCACCACATTCATTGAAGTTCCAACCCCTTATCGGTAAAACATTATTAATTGGAGATGCCCATACCGTTGGGCAAAGCGGGGACGGCAAAGTCGTGTTGACTACACCTACAGGTTTGAAGCGATTCGATGTCATCGTTGGCAACCCTCCATGGAGCTTCAAGGGGCACAATGGAACCGAAGCACGCCGTAAGATGCGCGCCGCTGGCGTTCCCGCACAGCCGCGGGGTGAAGGTCTCGACTTCATGTTGCGTGCAGTCGAGTTCTCGCATGAAAAGACTCGCTTTGGCGTGGTTCTCAGTGCAATGCCATTTTTCAGCCGAAGCAATACGGGCATGGCTGCGGCGCAGTATGTCATGCAGCTTCTTGCGCCAATAACATTAGTGAACCTATCGAATCTATGCGGTTGGCTATTCGCCACAGCCACGATGCCTGCTGTTGTGCTGTTTGCTCGGCATCGGCCACAACCTTCAGACCAAGTGACGGTTGTGCAAATCCCATGGACTGCCAGCGGTGCGAAAACTCATTCTTTTGAAGTATCGCCAAGCGACATAATCAAACTTACGATACCCGAAATAAACGCGCGACCGATGAAGTTGAAGGCGGCAGCAATAGGATGTAGGCGTGATATGGCTCTACTCGATTCGTTAGCATCATCACATTCTATGCTAGGTGCTCAATTAGCGACCTTGGATGCTGAGTTGAATGTCGGCCTGATTCGCGGCTTGCCAAACAATCAGACTCGTGACGCACGGGCGTTAAAGGGTTTGGAGTTGTTACAAACACAGGACATCAGACGGTTTCAGATACCGAATGCGCTTCCCTTATTCAACTTATCTAATGCGCAAAGACCGAGATCGCGAGACATCTACCGCGCCCCCATCCTCATAGTTAAAGAAACATTGAGTGAGGGGCCTCGTGCGATTGTCGCGGTGGCTGATCGTGATTTGGTCTTTACTAACGCATACTTTGGTGCATCGATGCCAGTTGCTCACCGCCAGTCTGCGCATCTTCTCGCTGCGATATTAAGTTCATCGCTTGCAAGTTGGTTCTTTTTGATGTCCGCGTCAGAGTTCGGTGTCTGGAAACGACGTTTGCTTCAGCATGATGTCACACTGCTTCCAACTCCAGACCTGAAGGCATCCGTAAAGTCGGAAGCTGGCAAGCGACTGTTACAAATCGAGGAAAATCTACAGCATAAGGTCTGTACAGAAGAAGATTGGCATGTTCTGGACAATGCGGTATTCGATTTATACGCCCTTGATGAGCCAGATCGTGTGATCATCCGAGATGGTCTGTATCGTGCCAGTTGGCAATGGCAAGCTGGTAAAGAAAGCTCTGTCGCAAGTGCTAGTGTTCACAGCGATATTGCACAATATGCTGAAATTTTCTTGACGGTTATTAGTGATTGGCTTTCGGCTCGTAACAAACGACATATGCGAGCAGAGATTTTCAATCTGCCAAAGTATTCTGCTCTCAGAGTCGTTCGTTTTGTGCTTGAAGACGGCCCAGGCAATACAAGGGTGGATTTGATTGAGACGAATGGCGAACTAAATGACATTCTGAATAACATCGGCAATCGTCTAAAGGTCAAGCTGGCTACCGCTCTTAGCGGACAACGCGAATTGCGGATTCATGGGCGAAATGAGGTTGTAATCATAAAGCCAGCTTCGCGACGATATTGGATGGGGATTGCCGCGCTGGAAGATGCCGATGCCGTAGTCGTCGAGAGCTTCATGGGGGGCAATGCTTGAGAATTCCCTATGAAACTGCTGCTCCACTTGGCAAAGAATTCATTGATCTGGGGCCAGAGATTACAGCAGTGATCCTACGTACACTGGTTGCTGGATGGCAGTATGCTTGTGGATTCGACGATGTCAACGCACAGGCAGGCGAAGTTCTGATGACAGAACGCTTGCGCGATGGCATGCGATGCAAGCTGAAATCAAACGGACATCACTGGAAAAATCTGCTAGTAATCCTTCCTGGCACCGAATCACGCTCTAATAGCGCTGTCGTGATTCCCGATGGTCGAACCGATATCCCTCTATTTTTGATCGAAGTGTTCTTGAGAACACAAGAGCACGACCCTCATGCAATAATAGAATGCAAACGCATCATTGGCATAGATAGACATTTGTGTCGTGAGTACGTGGTGGAAGGCATTGACAGGTTCCGAACTGGAAAATATGGTCGGAACCATGCAGTGGGCTTCATGGCAGGCTATTTGTTAACTGGAAACGGAGAGGAAGCTGCGGCTGGAATAAATGCATATCTGACGCGCACTAAGCGCGAATCAGAGCATCTCGAATCTGATAATATCTATAAAGATGCCCTAACTTGGAGTAGTAAGCACCCACGGTCGGGACCGTCTTCTCCTATCCACATGCACCACGTCTTTCTTAACTTTCTAATTCAATAACCCAACTTCATTGGATTGGTCTTAGTTACTCTGCAAGTCGATTTTTAACTTTCACAAGTTCTGCTCCGCCAACATATAAAAGACGGCTTTGGATCAAACTCTGCCTCTCAATGTTATATTTATCCAGATTACTTTTTGAAATCATCCGGTCAAGCCCCAATTTTCACACCTTGTTCTTTTGATGTCACCCTACAACCCCTTGCTCCGATTCTCCATCCGCCTTAAGAATTCGGTCAGTATCAGCCGGTACAGTTCGTCGCCCAGATATTTGTCTTCGATGCCGCTGTCGACGTTGGGATTGTCGTTGACTTCGATGACGTAGCCCTTGCCGTTTTTTTCCTTGACGTCGACCCCGTAAAAGCCGTTGCCGATCGGCTGGGTGGCTTTCAGGGCGGCTTCCAGCACGGCCTTGGGCACTTCGAAAGTCGGCAGCGTGTCGAAATTGCCGCTGTCGGTGCGCTTGCCGCCGTGGCGGTAAATCTGCCAGTGGTTTTTCACCATGTAGTAGCGGCAGGCGTAGAGCGCCTTGTTGTTCAACACGCCGATGCGCCAGTCGAAGTCGGTATACAGGAATTCCTGCGCCAGCAGCAGGGCCGACTTTTGAAACAGCTCGTGCACCTTGACGTCCAGCTCGTGCCGGTTGTGCACTTTGACGATGCCTCTCGAAAAGGAACCGTCCGGAATTTTAACGACCACCGGAAAACCGGCCTCGGCTTCGAGCTTGTCCAGATGCGCCGCATTGCCCCGGTGCAACAGCCAGGTCTTCGGTGAAGGAACCTTATGCGTGCGGAACAGGTCGGCCAGATAAACTTTATTGGTGCAACGTAGCATCGAGGTCGGATCGTCGATGACGACCAGGCCTTCGGCCTCGGCTTTTTTCGAAAAGCGGTAGGTATGATGGTCGATCGCCGTCGTTTCGCGGATAAACAGCCCGTCGAACTCGGGCAGCCGCACGTAATGCTGCTGGGTGATCAATTCGATGTCGATGCCCAGTTGCCGGCCGATATTGATGAATTTTTTCAGCGCGCCGCGGTTGCTCGGCGGCATTTCTTCCTCCGGATTGAACAAAATGGCCAAATCGTAACGCGCGGTCTTGCGGGCGCGTCCCTTGCGCCAGACTTTCTTGCTGAACATGTCCAGGGCATCGGCGAACAGAGTCTGCTCGGATTCATTCAGAGTTCTATGGGATACCGCTTTCAATTCGGTAATTTCCCACTGCTGGCCGAAGAAGCGCAAGGTAATCTCCAGCACCGGACAGGAAAACCGCTCGAACAGCAGCCTTGCCAGCTCCTGAAATTCCGCCTCCGGCGTCGTTCCGAAATAGCTCAGCAGGGTGATTTCGCCGGTTTTATTTCGGCTTTTGAAGGCTTTGGCCAACGTCTGGGACAGATCTTCCAGTTGCAGCCGGTACAGCGCCTTTTTGCCGAGGTCGTTGAGCACTTTCACCGACGGGATGACGTGGTGCCCCCGCGCCTCGGCCAGCAGCGAGCAGTAATAGCCGTCGGAGAGATAACGGTAGCTGCTGCACAGATTGATCACCCGGACCCGCTGGTCGGGATCGACTTGCTCGAGGACCAGATAATTTTCGAAAGTGGTTACCTGCTCGCTGGGGTAATAGGGATTCCAGTCGGAAAGATCGTCAACTACCAGAATGGTACGCGCCATAGTATGGAGTGTCCTGAATTAAGTCGGCTAGGGAGGAAGGAATTGTCGGATGAGGATAAAACTAATCAAGCCGGCCTGAATGCGGGCTGAACCCGGCCCCTTGTTGGCGAAAGCGCCGTCCGCCGGAAAACGCGCTCGAACCGCAGAGGCCGACCCGGGGTTACGGTGAAGCGGCCGGATCATGTGTCATAGGCATTTGCCTTTCATTTGCTTTCGGGAGAACGCCAAGTGTTTAATGCCGCGCCTGAAACCTTGATTTTGCCTTCCTCACGAATCCACAACGGCGCGGCCAGAATCAGCAGACCGGCCAGCCACAGCAGCAATTGGCCATTGGTGAGAGTGTAGATCAACGACGTCAGCAACCTCTTGCCGAAGTCGGGATAACTTTCGATAAAATCGTGGCCGACCATGAAGGCGTAAGTCTCTCCTGCGATCTGGAACGGTACCATCAGAACGAGTATCCAGGCGATGAACCGAACCGGCAGCAAAATCACGGCGGCGGCGATCAACAGAGCCCAACCGAGCAATTGGCTGCTGGTCAGGGTAGACATCAACGCCGCGTATGTCCGGTCGGCCAGGACCGGATACGCTTCCGGATAATTGGTGCCGAACATCACCTGCACGGTCTCCGCAGCGACCAGCAGAAAGCCGCACACGATCAGCACCCGACTCGCAACGCCGGCGTGGTTTTCCGAAAGAGATTTTGCTCCGAACAGCCCGTTCGGCTCCAGAACGTCCGGAAAATTCGATCGCTGGCTGAAACAGCGAAACCAGGCCAGTGCCAGAATGCCCGCCACCGGAATGTACAGGACCGGATAAGGGATGTTCAGATAGCGTCCATGCAGCGCCAGAGCCTGGGACTGAAAAATCGCGATGGCGACGAAGCCCAGCACCAGATAGCGGATCCAGAGGCCCACCGCCGGGTTTCCGGCCCGCTTGCCCAACAAATCGAGCCCGCGCCGAAACATCAGCACGGCCAGCGCCGAGCTCAATCCGGCCATCAGCACGGCATGGATCCGCTCCATATCGTCGTAGCTGGTATACCAGTAATCGCCGAACTGTTTGACCAGCAAGGCGCTCAGCACCTGAGCAAAACCGGTCAACGCCAGCAGCTTGAGCGGAGACAGCGGCAAAGTCCGTTTGACGTGGAAAGCCATGATGCCCAATGTAATCAAGCCGGCGTAAAACAAACGCAGCGGCCAGGAAGGATTTTCGGTAACTTTGCCGGTCAGCGGAAAAATCGGATTCCGCCCTACCGAGAACAGGCCCCAATTGGCCCCGACCACGCCTTCCAGCTTGCTTTTCCAAGGCTGGTTGAAGGCCTCGACGATATTGTAGTCGAAACCGTTCTTGCCGGCCACCTGCACCAGGGAGCGGATGAATCTGGCTTCGTTGACGACGCTGGGCACCGCCCAGCCGCGCTGCCGCCCGGCGCTCGGCCAGCCGGATTCGCCGATCAGGATCGGCTTGCCGGGATAAGCTTCGCGGATTCTGCGGTAATTCTTTTCGATGTGAGCGGCGGTTTGTTCGACGGTCAACGGCTCGTCTTCCCAGTAAGGCAGAATATGCACGGTAAAAAAATCCACTTCCTGGGCGATTTCCGGATAGCGCAGATAAAAAGACCAGACGTCGGCGTAAGACACCGGCTGTTTGACCGCCTTTTTGACTTGCCGGATGTACTCCAGAAGCTGCTGCGGATCCATCTCGCCGCGCAAGAGCACTTCGTTGCCGACGATCACCCGCTCGATGACGTCCGGATAGTCGTTCGCCGCCTTGATCAACTGGGCGATTTCGGCGCGGTTTTCATCCTCGATCGTGGGACCGCCGAGCCATGCGCCCTGAATCAGTTTCAGCCCGTGTTTGCGAGCCAGGGCAGGCACGTCCTGAAGACCGCTGAGACTGGAATAAGTGCGGACGGTATGCGTCTTGTCCGCCAGCATGCGCAAATCCTCATCGATTTGTTCGTGGGTCGGATAGACCCGAGTCAACGGACTTTGTCCTTCCCGAAAAGGCGCGAACGACACGCTGTTCAGCTTGCCCTGAGGAACGTCGGGGCCGACGTCCTGAGGAAGATTGGCCAGCCAGGAAAACAGAGCGTTCAGGGCGACGACCAGCAGGACAAAGAAAATGAGTCTAGGGAATTTCATAATATCCGATAAGGAAGGGACGATGGGATTCGAACGATATCATAGCTTATTCGGGCCGGCGGCTGCAAAACTCACGCCGCCGCCACGGATCGTTCCGTTACAACCGGGACGGAGGCAGGCCCCTCCGGAGCCGGGGCGCTTTTTGTTCTCTTCATGTTCTTTAATTGTTCTTTTTTTGTTCTCTTTTTCGAAAATTTCTGATATCCTTTATCACAACTCAACCGGAACAATGCGATGGATACTTTAACGAGACGCCAGCGGGAAATCTTCGACTTCTTGCGCAATAACCTGGAAAACTTTACCTACCCGCCGACTCTGGACGAGTTATGCAAGGCATTGGGCATGACCTCGCGGGGGTCGCTGTACAAGCACATTCTGACGCTGATCGAAGCGGGCCTCGTGGAGCCTTTCGCCGCCAACAAGCAAGGCGGCATCCGGCTGACGCAGCGCGCCCGGCAAGAACTCGGGGAGGCCGCTTCCGGACTGCCGTTCGTCGGCAGGATCGCCGCCGGCAAACCGATCGAGGCGCTGGAGACCGTCAATTATATGAGCGTGCCCGACGCCCTGAAGAGCGACAAGCCCTGCTATATCCTGCAGGTCAAGGGCGATTCGATGATCGAGGCCGGGATTTTCGACGGCGACTGGGTCGTGATCGAACAACGCAGCTACGCCGACAACGGCGAAATCGTGGTCGCGCTGATCGACCAAACGGAAGCCACGCTGAAATTCATCGAACAGACTCCGGAAAAAATCGTATTGATTCCGGCCAATGCCGCTATGGCCGCGCTGTCGTACCGCCCCGAACAAGTCGAAATCCAGGGGGTTTTGGTCGGCCAAATGCGCAGTTACCGTTCTTAACCCGTCATCCATCACCATGAGGAAAGCCATCATGCAAAGAAAAATCCATATGCACGACCAGGTAAAAAACAAAGTGGAAGCCGTCATGAACCATTATCACCCGCATACGCTGGATCCGTGGATTTCGAAATTCATCGTCATGGCCGGCTGCATACTGATCGGGATGTCTATGTAACGCCGAATTAAACCGTTTATTTCGATTGCACCGACAAAGCGAACCTGGCTCTTCCTCCAAGAAAACCGGCTCCGGCTGAACTTATAAAAAGAAGACCTGCCGGGTTTTAAAACCCGGCAGGTCTGCTATGGCTCCAGCCTGACTTAACAGCCATGAGGAAGCTTCCGCCACCCCGAATCATGAACGTCATCTGTAGGAGCGGCTCTTGTGCCCCGGGGGTATTAGCCGCGATTAAGCCTTGGTCGCGGCTAAAGCATTTTCATATCGCGTGTAGGCGTGTAGGGGCGAATTCATTCGCCCGGGCTTGTGTACCCAAGGCGAATGAATTCGCCTCTACCCCCGGTAATCCGCACGGACAAACTGAAAATGCTCTAATACCCTGCGGGGCACAAGAGCCGCTCCCACCGGCCCCTTTCGATTTTCACGGTAACGGCAATAAGCAGGGCTATTTTTCCTTATTTGCCGAAAAAGCCTCAGCCGTTCCCGTTTGAACCCAATCCCGTTTGCCCTATCGGATGGAATCGCAATCTTGTTGAATCGGCTGCTGAGTCAATTCGCCAGCCGATCCGGAATTTTACGCTTCTATTGCCAGTCTTTTGAGAAAGGGAAAAACGGCCAATTAAAATTCGGCAAGGCCGCCAAGATCCTTTTATTTGTTTGCCACACAAATTTATAATAACCGGCTTCAGCCTTCCCCCTTCCCACTGGCTTTTACCATCGATGCAAACCCAATCAGCCCCGAACAAACCTCTGTTTAACGAGTTCTCCGCCGCGGACAGACAGGTCATCGAAAAAGCAATGGCCCTCATTGCGCTGATTCCGGACGATCCTCATTATCACCGTCCGCGGGGTTTTGAAGTCGCCGAAATACTGACCGGTTTCAGAGTCGACCTGAACACCATTCTCGCCGCCATCCTGAGCGATCCCCGTCTGGCCGAATTAAAACCCAAACCCAACATTGCCCAACAGTTCGGAGAAACCGTGGCCGCGCTGGTCAACGACGTCAACTGGCTCAACAAGTTGTCGGTCTATACGCCGGAGATGACCCACCAGCCCAACCAGACCGAGACCCTGCGCCGCATGCTGCTGTCCATGACCCACGACGTCCGCGCGGTCCTGATCAAGCTGGCCTACCGGATCAAGCGGCTGCGCAACCTGTCCAGGGAATCCAATGAAGTCCGGCATTTTATCGCGCGCGAAACCCTGGACATCTATGCGCCGCTCGCCAACCGCATGGGCATCCACCAGTTCAAATGGGAACTGGAAGACATGGCGTTCCGCTATCTGGAGCCGCAAGTCTATCGCAGCATCGCCAAATCGCTCGCGAACAAACGGCTCGAACGGGAAAGCTGCATCAACGACTTCATTGCCCAGTTGCATAGAGTGCTTGCCGACGAAGGCTTGTCCGCCGAAATTTACGGCCGGCCCAAGCATATTTACAGCATCTGGAAAAAAATGCAGCGCAAGCAACTGGACATCGAAGAGCTTTACGACCTTTTGGCCGTGCGCGTCCTCGTCGGCAGCCTCAGCACCTGCTACTCGGTGCTGGGCGTCGTGCATCACCATTGGCAGACCGTGCCCAAGGAATTCGACGATTACATCGCCAATCCCAAGGAAAACGGCTACCAGTCGCTGCATACGGTCATCGTCGACAGCGAAGGCAACCGCATCGAAGTCCAGATCCGCACCCAGCAAATGCACGATTTCGCCGAGCTCGGCGTCGCCGCGCACTGGTCCTACAAGGAAGGCGGCAAATACAACGCCGCCATCGAGAAAAACATCGCCTCTCTCAGGAAATTGCTCGAAGAAAAAGGCAACGACGAGTCGCTGGTGGAAGACTTCCGGACCGAACTGTTCTCGGATCGGGTCTACGTGCTGACGCCCGCCGGCAAGCTGATCGACCTGATCAAGGGCGCCACGCCGCTGGATTTCGCCTACGCCATTCACAGCCAGATCGGCCACCGCTGCCGGGGCGCCAAAGTGAACGGACGGATCACGCCCCTGACCTACACCCTGAAATCCGGAGAGCAGGTCGAGATCCTGACCGCAAAGGAAGGAGGCCCCAACCATAACTGGATCGACCCCAATCTGGGGTATCTGAAAACGCCGCACGCGATCAGCCGGGTCAAAAGCTGGTTTAAAAATCAGCAGCAGGCTCAGAACATCGCCACCGGCAAAGCGATACTGGACAAGGAAATTCAACGCCTCGGCCTGAAAGCGGTGAATTTGACCGAAATGGCCAGGCACTTCAAACAGCCGGACAAGGACAAACTGTTCGAAGCGATCGGCCGCAGCGACATCAATATCCGCCAACTGACCGGCTTTTTGAAGATACCCGAACTGGAACCGCCACCGGCGGCGAAAGTTCCGCAGAAGAAGCCTTCCGACAAGTCCACCGTGACCGTGGACGGCATCGACAACGTCCTGACGACCTTTGCCCACTGCTGCACGCCGGTGCCGGGAGACAGCATCATCGGCTATATTTCGCAGAAAAAAGGCATCACGGTGCACCGAACCGATTGCGAGAACATTCTGCATCTGGATCCCGAAAAGCAGGCTCAGTTGATCAAGGTCAACTGGGGCGGCGAAAAATCGGCTTTTTCGGTGCCCATCGTGATCCAGGCTTTCAGCGCCAAGGATTTATTGAACAACGTCACGCAAATTCTGACCCAGGCCAAAATTCACATCACCCACGCCGCGCTGGATACCCATCCTGACTTTTCCGCCGACCTGAATCTGACCATCCAGATCGAAAACACGCGCCAGCTCAGCCAGGTTCTGAATAAAATCCACCAGCTTCCCAACATCATCGATGCCAAACGGAAAATATAATCGCGGCGGATGCTGAAGTTCAAGGCCGGCGGTTTTTTCTTGTACGACGGACCGTTTACCCTTAACCTTGCGCCTTTAGCCCAACCCTGGTGTGCTTATGCCCGAACCGATACAAAAACGCCTGATTCTGGTCGACGGATCTTCCTTCATCTTCCGCGCCTACCATGCCCTGCCCCCGCTGACCAGCCCCAAGGGCATGACCACCAACGCGATCCTGGGCGTTTCCAACATGCTGCGCAAGCTGATCGCGGACTATCATACTGATTACATCGCGGTCGTTTTCGACGCCCCCGGCAAAACCTTCCGCAACGAGCTGTTCGAGGCCTACAAAGCCCACCGCCCGCCGATGCCGGACGATCTCAGGGTGCAAATCGAGCCTCTTCACAACCTGGTCAGGCTCATGGGCCTACCGTTGATCATGGAGCCCGGCGTCGAGGCCGACGACGTCATGGGCGCTTTGGCCAAACAGGCCGTAGAGCAGGGCTTCGAGGTCATCATTTCCACCGGCGACAAGGACATGGCGCAACTGGTCAACGAACACATCATTCTGGAAAACACCATGTCGAACAGCCGCATGGACGTTCAGGGGGTGATCGAAAAATTCGGGGTCCGTCCGGACCAGATCGTCGATTATCTGGCGCTGATGGGCGACAGCGTCGACAATATTCCGGGCGTGCCCAAGGTCGGGCCGAAAACGGCGGCCAAATGGCTGGAACAATACGGCACGCTGGAAAACCTGATGGCCTCGGCTGACGCGATCGGCGGCAAGATCGGCGAAAACCTGCGCAATGCGCTGAGCCAGTTGCCGATCTCGAAACAGCTCACCACGATCAAATGCGATCTCGAGCTGGCCTTCGGCGTCGGCGACCTGAAACGCCGGCCCTGCGACTCCCCCCGGTTGAAAGAACTGTTACAGGAGCTGGGCTTCTCCTCGTGGCTGAAAACGCTCGAAAACGGCAACGACGGCATCGTTCCGGTCGCCAACGATGCGCCGAAAGACCAAGCCCCCGATTATGAAACCGTATTGACTCAGGAACAGTTCCGGCACTGGCTGAACCAATTGCAGCAGGCCGACCTGTTCGCCTTCGATACCGAAACCACCAGCCTCGATTACAGCAAGGCCCGAATCGTCGGCGTGTCGTTCGCGGTCGATCCCTACAAGGCTGCCTATGTGCCCCTGGCGCACGATTATCCGGGCGCTCCCGACCAGCTCGACCGGACGGAGGTCCTGGAACAACTCAGGCCGCTTTTGGAAAATCCGGACAAAGCCAAGCTCGGGCAGAACCTGAAATACGACATGCACGTGCTGGCGAACTACGGCATCGCGCTGAAGGGCATCGCGCACGATACGATGCTGGAATCCTACGTGCTCGACAGCACCGCCACCCGGCACAACATGGACGATCTGGCCAAGAAATACCTGGACGTCGACACCATCCGCTATGAGGACGTCGCCGGCAAAGGCGCCAAGCAGATTCCGTTTCAGGAGGTGCCGATTGAACAGGCTAGCCCTTACGCCGCCGAGGACGCCGACATCACCCTGCGCCTGCACCGGACCCTGCTGCCGAAGCTGGAACAGCAGCCTTCCCTGCTGGCCCTGTATGCGGACATCGAAATGCCGCTGCTCAGCGTGCTGGCCCGGATCGAGCGCAACGGGGTGCTGATCGATACCGAGATGCTGGCCCGGCAAAGCCTGGAACTGGCCAGCCAGATTATTTCCATCGAACACCATGCGCACGACCTGGCCGGCCATGCCTTCAACCTGGGCTCGCCGAAACAGATCCAGGAGATTTTATACGACCGGCTGAAACTGCCCGTCGTCCGGAAAACGCCCAAAGGCCAGCCGTCCACGGACGAATCGGTGCTGCAGGAGCTGGCCGTCGACTACCCCTTGCCCCGGCTGATCCTCGAACACCGGAGCCTGAGCAAGCTGAAGTCGACCTATATCGACAAACTGCCGCAGCAGGTCGACGACGGCACCGGCCGCATCCACACCTCGTACCATCAGGCCGTGGCCGCGACCGGAAGGCTTTCGTCCACCGATCCCAATCTGCAGAACATTCCGATCCGCAGCGAGGAAGGCCGGAAAATCCGGAAAGCCTTTATCGCGCCGAAAGGCTACAAAATCGTCGCCGCCGATTATTCCCAGATCGAACTGCGCATCATGGCGCATCTGTCGGGCGACGCCGGCTTGCTGAAAGCCTTCACCGACGGCGAGGACGTGCACCGCGCAACCGCCGCCGAAGTGTTCGGCGTGGCGCCGGATCAAGTCACTCACGACCTGCGCCGCTCCGCCAAAGCCATCAATTTCGGGCTCATTTACGGCATGTCCTCGTACGGCCTGGCGCAGCAACTGGGTTTGTCCCGAAATCAGGCGCAGACTTACATCGACCTGTATTTCGCGCGCTACCCCGACGTCAAGGCGTTCATGGACAACATCCGCACGCTCGCCCGCGACCAAGGCTACGTCGAAACCTTGTTCGGCCGGCGCCTGTATCTGCCGGACATCAATTCCCGCAACGCCTCCCAGCGCCAGTACGCCGAGCGCACCGCGATCAACGCCCCGATGCAGGGCACCGCGGCCGACATCATCAAGCGGGCGATGATCGCGGTCGACCGGTGGCTGCAGCAGGACAAGCCGGACGCGAAGATGATCATGCAGGTTCACGACGAGCTGGTGTTCGAGATCGCCGAGAACCAACTGGACGAATGCGCCACAGTGATCCAAAACATCATGGAGTCGGCGGCCCGTCTTAAAGTGCCTTTGGTCGTCGACGTCGGAGTCGGCGACAACTGGGATGAGGCGCATTAGATCACTGGTTTATTTATCATGGATAAAATGTTGGAAAATCTGCATTGAAGGCAAATCATTGAGAATCAAACACAAAAATATGTACGTTAGCCAGATCTGTTATGATTAATTTTTTAGGCGCCAAGGAGACAGAGCATGCTGTTTAAAGTCAGCGAAAATGAAAAATCGTTGTCCGCCGTCAAATCTGACTGGCGGCCAAAGGAGCTTCAATTAGAAGCACTTTTGGTATCCCCGGCAGACGACGCATCCGCGCAGATTCTATCGGAGGCAGTATTCGGAGAGCCCCTGCTCCTCATCAGTAATCAAGTTCGTACAAGGACTCAAAAGCGTGCTGATATCCTTGCCTTGGATCGTGGTGGTAATGCCGTAATAATTGAGCTAAAGCGGGATTTCGGACAGCTTGGAGTTGAAACCCAAGCATTACAGTATCTTTCTGATTTCTCAATCTATAAAGGCGAAGCATTCTTGTCGAGATTCGCGCCCACGGCCTCCCAGCGAGGAGACATTCAAAGTTTCTTGGGGAATGAACCCCGCGTAGAAGACGTCAACAAGAACCCTCGTATCATCCTTGTTGCCAGAGCTTTTGACGAAACTGTGTTTTCTCTGGGTGAATGGCTCAGTTCGAAGGGTGTTTCCTTTCGATGCATAGCATATACGCCGGTTGCTGTCGGATCGGAGAAGTTCGTTTCGTTTTCAGTCGCCTTTGATCGTTCGGTTGCCGCACTATTCGCACTAAAGTTTTCGGCTGCCGCGCGCGAGCCTGGCTTTTTTTGGCACAACATTGCTAGAGCAGACGAGTCTTGGTGGCGATTTCTTGTGAACGCTGGCCAGATTCCCGCATGCTTTGACGACTCTCCGGGGGATCAGGGAGAAAAAATCCTAAACCGATATATTGGTGGCGACATTGTAGTTGCGTATGCTAAAGGATACGGAGCCGTCGGTTGGGGCGAGGTGCTCCCCGGCAACACCTACCGACTGTTAGAAATTGGATCGACAGGCGATTTTCTGAAGGGATGCTGTTTGCATCGATTGTCAGTTCGTTGGCGAGCGGTTGCCGAGAAACTCAATGACGCCCTCCCCGCTGAATATATTCGAAATGAGTTTGGCATCTACCATCCCATCAGTACTTCCGTTTCCATGAGCTCGGAGAGTGGCAAGCGTTTGATTGCGGTCCTTTCGGAACGGTTTGGTGCCTTGCAATGAGGGCGCAAAGGGCGGGGGCGGGTCTTGCATTCAATGTCCGTAGGATGCGGTAAGGAACGAACCGCATCGTTCGCGATTAATACCTTTAAAGGGCACAAGGGTTTTTATCGTCACCGCATGCTACAGCCCCCATTATCCATAATCTTCAAAAGCGTAAACATATAAAAATTGAGCAAATTAGGGTCAGTTACTTATAATCGAATTCAGCTTGACCATTGGGACAAGTTATCCTTGTCTTCAAGCCCTTCAATCCCTACATTATTAATGGAGAAAATCCATGGAACTCTCAGCAGTTTTAATGCCGTCCCCCGAAGGAGGTTATGTCGCCTTCAATCCGGAAACCGGCACGACAACACAAGGTGAAACCGTTGAAGAAGCGTTAAGCAATCTGCGTGAAGCGACCGAACTTTATCTCGAAGAATTTCCTCTTACCATCGCCGGACGCCCTTTGCTGACCTCATTCCAAGTACCGGAACATGCCTAAATTGCCGGTTGTATCGGGAGCCGATGTTGTGCGAACGTTGCAGCGATTGGGGTTCGTGATTGCACGTCAACGTGGCAGCCATATCGTAATGCGGCGCGGCTCCTCAGGTTGCGTCGTGCCAAACCACGTCGAATTAAAAGCCGGTACGCTGAGCGGGGTTCTGAAACAAGCGGGCGTTTCCGTCGATGAATTCGTCGAGGCGCTCCATGCTTAACCATGCGCTCCGGCCACATTCGAAGTCGACCCTATTCTCCTACGTTGTTATAGAGGATTCCGGCAGAATCCTTCGGCGGGAAAGAGCATGAGCAAGAACAGCCCCCACGGCTATGCCTATTATCGCCGTTATCTGCTGGGGCTCGCTGCGCTTTTCACGATCGAATGGGTTGTCCTGGCCATTCACCCCAAGCATCGCACCGATTGGCTACTGGAGAACATCCTGGTCGTCTTCGTCGCCATCGGTCTCGTTTTCAGCTATCGCCACCTGCTTTTCTCGCGCCTGTCCTATACGATGATCTTTCTGTTCCTTGCCCTGCACGAGATCGGCGCTCATTACAGTTATTCCGAAGTGCCTTACGACGTTTGGTTCGAACGCCTGACCGGCCATTCCCAGAATGAATTGATGGGCTGGGAGCGCAACCATTTCGACCGGCTGATGCACTTTTTATACGGACTTTTGCTGGCTTATCCGATGCGTTCGGTCTATCTCCGGGTGGCGGCTGTCCGAGGATTTTGGGGTTACTCCCTCCCTCTGAGTTTTATCATGGCGACGTCCATGGTTTACGAACTGATCGAATGGGGCGCCGCGCTCCTGTTCGGCGGTCCCCTCGCCCAGGATTACGTGGGCAGCCAGGGCGATCCCTGGGATGCGCAAAAAGACATGGCGCTGGCGGCTTTAGGCGCTTTGATTACGATCGTCTGTACCGGGGTCATCAACAAGGTTCGCCGCCGCGATTTCGCCGGAGAATGGGCGGAGAGTTTGAGGGTTAAGCGGAAAGCGCCGCTGTAGCAAGAAAACCTCAAGCTCGCGTAGGTCCGATTACGCGGCGCTAATCGGACCTACGCGAGCTAGTCGTTCAGCGAATTTTGCTATGTTCCGCCGCTGAAATGCAGCGTTGGGAATCCGTCAGTCACACTAATCCAAGCAGAGGCGTCATGGATCGCATGTACAGAATATTGCTCAGGTCCATTCTCATGGTCAACTGCGCCACAGGCTCCGCTGTGCTTGCCCAGGACGCACAGCCGACCGCGGTCCTATTCGAGAATGTACACATCTTCAACGGCAAGGCGAGCACGCTGTCCGCCCCATCCAATGTGCTCGTGCGCGGGAACAAGATCGAGAAGATCTCCACCGAGGCGCTTGACGTCGATCGCCGTGCCGACATCCACGTCATCGAGGGCGGCGGTCGAACGCTGATGCCCGGACTGATCGATGCGCACTGGCACGCTATGATGGCGGCGGTGTCGCTGAATGTGGCGCTGACGGCCGATATCGGTTACATCAATCTGCTGGCGGCCCAGCAGTCACAGGCAACGTTGATGCGCGGCTTCACCAGTGTGCGCGACGTAGCCGGCCCCAGTTTCGGCCTCAAGCGTGCTATCGACGGGGGCGTGGCAATTGGTCCACGCATCTGGCCTTCTGGCGCCATGATCTCGCAGACCAGCGGCCACGGCGACTTCCGCCTCCTTTATGAGATTCCGGCTGCACGCAACGCTCCGCTGAGCCACTTGGAGCAGCTCAACGTCGGGATCATCGCCGATGGTGCGGACGAAGTTCTCAAGCGGGCGCGCGAGCAGTTGATGCTGGGAGCGAGCCAATTGAAGCTGGCGGCCGGCGGGGGCGTCGCCTCTCACTACGATCCGATCGACGCCAGCCAATATACCGAAGCCGAGTTCCGTGCCGCGGTCGAGGCTGCCGAAAATTGGGGCACTTACGTCACTGTGCATGCGTATACGCCGCGCGCCATCCAGATGGCAATCCGCAGCGGAGTGAAATGCGTCGAGCACGGGCAGTTGATGGACGAGGCCACGGCGAAGCTGATGGCCAAGAAAGGCGTCTGGCTCAGCATCCAACCGTTCCTGGACGATGAGGACGCGAATCCGTACCCGGAGGGTTCGGTCAACCGGATCAACCAGCTCGCGGTGAGCAAGGGCACGGATACGGCCTACGGGTTCGCCAGAAAGTACAAGCTTAAGACCGCCTGGGGCACCGATGTTCTGTACAGCGCGACGAGTGCTGCCCGTCAGGGCGCCCGACTCGCGAAGATGGTGCGTTGGTACACGCCTGGCGAAGTGTTGGCGATGGCGACGAGTGCGAATGCGGAGCTCCTGGCGATGTCGGGCCCGCGTAATCCGTATCCGGGCAAGCTGGGCGTTGTGGAGGAAGGTGCGCTGGCAGATCTGCTGCTGGTGGACGGCGATCCGATCGCGAACATCAATCTGGTCGCAGACCCGGAAAGGAAATTCGTCGTCATCATGAAGGACGGCAAGATTTACAAGAACATTATCCAATGACGCCCAACAAGGGAGTGAAGCTGACGGTTTCCAGCGTTTGCTCGTGCCGAGCTTCCGCTTCCAGCCGCAGCACACGCCTAGCCTGCTTCGCTCGAACCCACATCATGCCGGCTTGACCCCTAAAATCGGCGTATGAGCCTTGAAAGCCGCGCAAACCGGTATGCCGGGCGCAAGTCCCAGATTTTTCAGGCTTTGCCGGGTGACCATCGCGGCCAGAATTTCACCGCCGGGCAGTAAAACGATGACTTCCGAATCCGCGCTGTCCTGTTGAATGCGCATGACTTTGCCGAACAGTCGATTGCGGGCCGAGAGCTTCTCGAAGCCGGGGCCGGCCAACAGCAGGACGTCGGCGCTGTTGATCATCAAAACCGCATCGTCGCCGACTGCGATGGCCAGTTTCTCAAGCGAAGCCGAATTCACGGCAGCGACGATTTTCTCCCCGCCTTTCGTGCGCACCATCACTTGCGCCTCCTCTTCTTTCCGATCGATCCGGATCACTCGGCCGAAAAGCTGATTTCGAGTGCTGGTCCTGACCGCCAGACGCTGAAGAAGCAGCACGGTAGCGGGATCCTCGGCCAGGCTGCGGTTCAATTCGGCGATAAATTCCTGATGTCGCCGCTCCAGGCGGGCAAACAACGCCAGCAGCGCCTGTCCGGCCGGAGTCAACACGGTCCCTCCGCCCTTGCTGCCGCCAATAGCGGTAGTCAACAAGGGCTGCGGCGCGCCGTTGCTGGCTCGTTCCAGCATCTGCCAGGCTCCCTTGTAGCTCAAGCCGACTTGCTTGGCGGCCTGATTGATCGATCCGTTTTGCTCGATCGCTTTCAGCAGTTCGATCATGCGGTTGTCCAGCAATCCCGCCAGCCGTAATTCGCCTTCTATCCATCGGCAGGATGAGTCGTCACTCGGTTTCATGGTATCCAACTGAAAAAATATAAGACGATTGTTTCATATTCAAAAACCGTTTGTCGCAAAATATCGTTATATATTTTGATACATAACGATATATACTAGCGCTCCTTCAACGGGCAACTGCTTGGAAAAACCTTTTTGAAATCGACTACCACGCAAACGGCGTTTGACGCTCATAAAAGACAGACCTTCATGACTCTTCAAAACGAATCAATCAAAATTCCCTGTTTTCCCCGTTCAATCGGTCTGATCGTGGCTTCCGCCGGATTGATCTCCCATTTCGGCACGGCCCATGCGGCGGAAGCAAAGAAAAGCTATTCGATGCCGCCGTTTGCCCCGTTCGAGAGTCAGATGAACGATGTCTTGCTGGGTTCGTACAAATACGAAAAACCGGTCTGGAATCTGCACGATACGTTGGGTTTGCCCGAATGGCTGTCCATGTCGCTCGAACAGCGCACGCGCTACGAAACGATGGACGGCTGCTTCAAGGCCGGCTGCCAGGGCGGCGACCAACAAATTCCGATGCAGATCGATCTGTGGCTGGAAGCCCGTTTCGGCCATTGGCGGGCCGGAGGCGAATTTCTCGATGCGCGCCAGTTCGGCGCCGACGAAGGATCGCAAATCAACAATACCCACGTCGACGAGGCCGATTTCATCCAGGGCTACGTCGCCTGGGCCGATCAAAACGTGATGAACAGCGGCCTGGGCGTCGAGGCAATCGCCGGACGGCAGACGCTCAACCTCGGCAGCCGCCGTCTGGTCGCGCGGAATAACATGCGCAACACGATCAACACGTTCGACGGCTTCAGGCTCCGGATCGTCGATTACAACCACTGGCAGTTCAACGCGTTCGTGACCAAGCCGGTCGGCCGCTATCCGAACGATTCGGAGCAATTGCTCGATCACTTCCACAGCTTCGACGAACCCGAAGAGCAAATCTGGTTTTCCGGCGGCTTCCTGGAGGTCTACGATCTGCCCGGCAAAATCAACGCCGAACTGTACTTGTACCATCTCGATGAAGGCGACCGCAAGCGGAATCCTACCAACAATCGCCGCTATTTCACGCCGGGCATGCGTTTTTACGTCAAACCCGCGAAAGGAAGTTTCGACTTTCAAAGCGAAACCATCGGCCAGTGGGGCACGGTCCGGTCGTCAAAAAGTTCCGACAAGGATCTCGATCATTCGGCCTGGTATCAGCATCTCGACATCGGCTATACCTTCGAGATGCCCTGGTCGCCGCGTTTGGCGGTCGAGTACGACTACGCCAGCGGCGACCACGATCCGAACGACGATAAGGATCAACGCTTCGACACCTTGTTCGGCGCGCGCCGCTTCGATTTCGGCCCGACCGGCATGTACGGCGCCTTTGCCCGCAGCAATATCAATACACCGGGCATGCGGCTGGGCTTTTCGCCGCGCCCGGAAGTGCAGGCGTTTATCGGGCACCGCTTGTTCTGGCTGGCCGAAGACAAGGATGCCTGGACCACGGCCAATCTGCGCGACCGGACCGGCAACACCAGCCCTTTCATCGGACAGCAGGTGGAACTGTCAGCACGTTACGACTTCAACAGCAGCCTGAACTTCGAGGCCGGCTGGGCGCATCTGTTCAAAGGTGCCTTCGCCAAGGAAACAGCCAATGCGCCGGACGGTAAGGATATCGATTATTTCTATATGCAAAGCCTGTTCCGATTCTGAGCCCTTGCAGCCATCTTTTACTTAAATTTAGGAGCATGACTATGTTCAGCCGTCGTTATAACCGTTTACTGATTCTCCTCGGCGCCCTGGTCGCCAGTGGTCATGAGGCCTTCGCCGAAACGACGATCGTGGCGGTCGCCGCCAACTTCACCGAACCGATGAATGAAATTGCCGAAGCCTTCGAAAAAACGACCGGGCACAGCGCCAAACTGTCGTTCGGTTCGTCCGGAAAATTCGTCGCGCAGATCGAAAATGGCGCGCCGTTCGAAGTGTTCTTGTCCGCCGATGCCGAAAAACCGGAAAAACTGGAAAGAAACAAAATGGCCGTGCCGGGCAGCCGTTTCACCTATGCGATCGGCAAGCTGGTGCTGTGGTCGGCCAAACCGGGTTATGTCGACGACCAGGGACAAATCCTGGAGACCGGCGGCTTCAAGCATCTGGCCCTGGCCGACCCGAAACTGGCGCCTTACGGCAAGGCGGCCGTGGAGTTTTTAAAAAACAAAGGATTGCTCGATAAACTCCAGCCGTTGTTCGTGCTCGGCGAGAACATTTCGCAAACGCACCAATTCGTCTCGACCGGCAACGCCGAGCTGGGTTTTGTCGCGTTGTCGCAAGTGATCGAAGACGGTAAAATTGCGAAAGGATCCGGCTGGATCGTACCCGAGGAACTGCATGCGCCGATCCGCCAGGATGCGGTGTTGCTCGACAAGGGCTCGGAAAATCCCGCAGCGGCCGCGTTGATGCAGTTTTTGAAATCCGCCGAAGCCCGGGCGATCCTTCAGAAATACGGCTACAGCCTGGTCGACTGAATTCGAAACCATGCTCACCGAAGACGATCTTTCGGCCCTATGGCTGACTTTCCAGGTGGCGGGCCTATCCACCCTGATCTTGTTGATCGTAGGAACCCCGCTTTCCTGGTGGCTGGCTCGAACCCCGTCGCGCTGGAAAGGCGTCTGCAACGCCGTGGTGGCGCTGCCGTTGGTCCTGCCGCCGACCGTGCTCGGCTTTTATCTGCTGGTGCTGCTCGGTCCGAACGGGCCGTTCGGCGGCCTGATGGCCGGGCTGGGTCTTTCTCCGCTCCCGTTTACGTTCGGCGGCCTGGTGACCGCTTCGGTGCTCTACTCGTTGCCGTTCGTCGTGCAGCCTTTGCAGACCGCTTTCAGCGCCATCGGCGAACAAACGCTCGAAACCGCCGCCACCTTGCGTGCGGGGCCTTGGGATACGTTTTTCAGAGTCGTCATCCCCTTGGCAAAACCGGGCTATTTGGCCTCCACGGTTTTGGGTTTTGCTCATACGGTCGGTGAGTTCGGCGTGGTGTTGATGATCGGAGGCAACATTCCAGACAAGACGCGAGTCGTCTCGGTGCAGATCTACAACCACGTCGAAGCGTTGGAATACGCTCAGGCCCACTGGCTGGCCGGCGGCTTGCTGATTTTCTCCCTTGCGGTACTGATCGTCATGTACGGACTGTCGAATCATCCTCCCGCCGTCCGCCCGATGAAATGAATTCGCCGATCGTTGCCCGTTTTGCACTCGATTACGCTTCTTTCCGGCTGGACGTCGATCTTTCCTTGCCGGGCTCGGGCATCAGCGTGTTGTTCGGTCCTTCCGGCTCCGGCAAGACCACTCTGCTGCGCTGCATCGCCGGCCTGGAAAGGCCGGACCAAAGTTATCTGGAAGTGAAAGGCGCAGTTTGGCAGGACAGCCGGCGCGGCTTCTTTCTGCCGCCTCATCAACGCGCACTGGGTTATGTGTTTCAGGACGCCAATCTGTTTCCGCATTTGAACGTTTATAAAAACGTCTGTTTCGGCTTGAAACGAATCGGCCTAAAACCCGCCGAGGCCGGCCTCGAGCAAACGGTCGAGCTGCTCGGCATCGGCCATCTGCTGGACAGAATGCCGGACCGCCTGTCGGGCGGCGAGAGGCAGCGCGCCGCGATCGCCCGCGCCCTGGTGCTGAAACCGGACATCCTTTTGATGGACGAGCCGCTGGCGGCGCTGGATTTCCAGCGCAAGCAGGAGATTCTGCCGTATCTGGCGCGCCTGCATCAGGAATTGGACATACCGGTCCTGTACGTGACTCATGCCCGTCAGGAGCTGGCGAAAATGGCCGATCATCTGGTGATCCTGGAGGAAGGGCGCGTCCAGGCCGAAGGCCCTCTTGCCGAAACCCTAAGCCGGATCGATCTGCCGCAGGCTACGGACAGCCAGGCGGCGATGATCTGGGAAGGCCGGATCGCCGCGCATGAATCCGAATATCATTTGAGCCGGGTCGACTGTGCCGGCACCCCACTCAGCATGCCGCTGATCGATGCGGCGGTCGGTTCCCCGGTGCGGGTGCGGGTTTACGCCAGCGACGTCAGCATCGCGCTGGAAAAGTCGAACGCGACCAGCATCCTGAACGTGCTGCCCGCCACCATTACCGATATGGCCGACAACCGGAACGGGCAGACGGTCTTGTGCCTCAGCATCGGCGCTCTTCCGCTGCTGGCCCACGTCACCCTCAAGTCGAAAAGCCTCTTGAATCTCAGGATCGGCATGGCCGTCTACGCGCAGATCAAGGGCACGTCCCTTTTAAATTAACCGCAAGAGATTCCCCATGAAAGTCAGCGCACGCAATCAGTTCAAAGGCACCGTCAGCGCAGTCCGCCCCGGTTCGTTCTATACCGAAGTTCTTGTTCATTTGAAAGGAGGCGACAACCTCGTCGCGACGGTGACCAAGGAATCAGCCCAATCGTTGGCGATCGCACCCGGAAAGGAAGTCATCGCGATGATCAAGGCGCCGCACGTGATCCTCGTCACCGATTTCGGAGGCTACCGCATTTCGGCGCGCAACCAGCTTGAGGGAAAGGTCGTAGAGGTCAAGCCCGGAGCGATCAACAGCGAAGTCGACATCGAACTGAAAGGCGGCGAAAAGGTGGCCGCCACGATCACCAACGAAAGCGTCGAAGCGCTGGGCTTGTACCAGGGCCAAACGGCGACGGCGGTCTTCAAAGCCGGGTCGGTGATTCTGGCGGTCGCGGAATAACGATTCCCTTTGAACTGCGCCCGGCCGGCGCAGTGGAGCAGATCGCGGGCGTTCCCCGAATAGCGGTCATTCCCATGACGCTCGCCGTCCCGATGCTGCTAACGAAATCCAGCCGGGCCGAATAAGCCGGCATCGCCGTCAATATAGCTCAAAACCCGAATCTTTCGATTCGCTGATAGCCGGAAAGCGGTGAATCAATTAAAATCGGCAATTGCTCGATCCGTACATCCGACGCAGGCCGCCTGTCTCCGGAAATAAATTTTCCTTACACTGCAACCCAGGCCGATGTAGACCGTTCTAACCGGACGGACGACGCGCAATCGAATCACAATGAACCGAATCTGGAGGAGGATAGGCTATGAACAGACGAAAACGCGCATCTTGCTCTTTATTGATTCTTAGCATTTTGGCGGTCGTTGCCGGAGTGCTGCTGAATCCGCAACTGCTGGCGGGCAAGCCTGTTTATCCTTCGCTGAACAAGGCCGCGGTCGGTCCGGACACGCCTTACATCGTTTTGGGGATGGGGTGTTTCTGGGGCGCAGAAAAGCGCATGCAGACCCTGACCGGAGTGCTGGACGTCGAAGCCGGCTATGCCGGCGGCGACGACCTTTCTCCCCGCTACGAAACCCTCCACAATACCGAAAAGGCGATCCAGGAAGGCCATGCCGTCAAAAATCATGCCGAGGTAGTCAAAGTCTATTACGATCCAGGGCAAACTACGCTCGAACGCGTCCTGATCCAGTTTTGGGAAAACCACAATCCGACCCAGGGTAACCGCCAGGGCAACGACGTCGGCAGCAATTATCGCAGCGCGGTCTTTTACCGTACCGACGACGAGCACCGTTTGGCCGAGAAAACACGGGCCGTCTATCAGGAGAGCTTGAAGGCGGCGGGCATCGACGCGCCGATCACGACCGAAATTGCGCCGCTCGAAAACTATGCCGCCGCCGAGGATTATCATCAGGATTATCTGGAGAAAAATCCGTTCGGTTATTGCGGATTGGGAGGGATCGGAGTGGCTTATCCCAGTCCCGGAACTTCCGTTCACGACGCCGCTGTTCACGACGGAGTCAAGACCACAGCCGGCGGCGAGGCCTGGCAAGGCATCGCCTTGCATGCCGAAGAACAGTTGATCGCCTTCGAAGCGGTCGACTGCGGCTATTGCAGACAGTTCGACAAGGAAGTGCTCGCGTCCTGGAACAATCCGCTTCCCATCGTCGCCACCAACCTGACGTCGCCTCCGGAAGACTGGAAGCTCGCCCGGGAATTATTCGCCACCCCCACCGTCGTCCTGTTCAGAGACAGGCAGGAAGTCGCCCGCTACACCGGTTACCGAGGCGCGCAACACTTCCGGCAATGGCTGAGCGAAGCGACAGAATCGTAGTACGATTTCGCGCAAGCAAACCGCCATTCTCCTGAATCCTCGCGGATTCCCTATCGGCGAATCCGCCTGCACCGGTTAGGATTTGGCGTACCAGCCGGCTTATCAATAACTGAAAGTTATTAACTCATCCGTAGAAACAATTGGATGCTCTTCCCGTCCAACAAGAATAATACTTTTACCCGGCCAGGACCCATCAGAGCGCGTACCGTCATTTGCGGATATGTCTTCTCATCCAATCAACATCGAGGTGAACATCCAATGGCTAAAATTATCTGTGTACTTTACGACGATCCTGTCGACGGCTATCCCACTTCCTACGCGCGTGACGATCTGCCCCAACCGGAGCGTTATCCGGATGGACAGACTCTGCCTACTCCCCATGCAATCGACTTCATATCCAGTTTGGAACAGAAAGAATGAAAAGAACTGATGTGTCGGAAAAAATTATCGCCGCCAAAATCGGCCACGGCTTGAAATGGTCTGACGTGGCGGCTACCGTCGGTTTGAGTAAGAATGGGTCATCGCCGCCTGCCTCGGTCATATGACGCTGAGCCCGGCGCAGGCCGAAATTGTCGGCGAAATTTTCTCGTTGAACGAAGAAGAAAGACGATGACTGACGGTTATGCCATGCAAAGGCTCGTCGGCCGATGCGACACCGACCGATCCTCTGATCTACCGTTTCTATGAATTAATAAGCGTCTACGAACTCACATTGAAGGAATTGATTCACGAGGAATTCGGCGACGGTATCATGAGCGCGATCGACTTAATTTTTCGAAGCACGATGATGGATGCAGCCAGCATCAATAACCGCCAAATAACTTTTGTCGGTTTTTCATGGCGCACCAAGAGTTTCTTGATCCGATCAAACCAGGAATGGCAGACTTCTACGATCCAGCGGCGCGGCTTTAACTCGGCATTTTTGTCCTTCCCTGCACGCGATATGAAAACGCTTCGGCGGAGCCGCGCCGGTCAAGATTTCTTGATCACTTCCTCCCTCAATACGTCAAACGCGTTGAAGGCGATCTTCAGGCCGAGCGTCAGGTTCATGAGGCAGGCCAGAGTGGAGCTGGTGAAGATGCAGATCATGATGGCGATCTGGTATTTCACCGCGATCCAGGGTTCGCTGCCGCCCAGAATTTGGCCCGTCATCATGCCGGGCAGTGAGACCAGCCCCATCGTCGCCATGCCGGCGATCGTCGGATTGAGCGCAGCCTTGACGGCATTTCGAAAGTACGGGCGCACGGCTTCCCGTCGGCTCGCGCCCAGCATCAGGAAAGTAGTGTATTCGTTTTCGTTCCTGCGCAGTTCCGAATAGAAGCGTTCCAGGGCGATGACGTTGCCCTGCAGGCAATTGCCGAGGATCATGCCCGCCAACGGTACGATATAACGGGCATCGTAATAATGAGCCGGCTGGATCACCAGGATCACCAGATAGGCGGTGGAAAAAAGCACGCTGGCTGCCACCGCGGTAAAAGTGGCCAGTGCAAAATAGCGCGCTTTCAGTCCGGCACGGCGCAGAATGGTTAAATCGGCGACGATCAGCATCACCAATATCCAGAGACCGTTGAGCCAGGGATGGTTCAGATCGAACAGCGTTTTCAGATAAATGCCGACCAACGCCAGTTGAATGCTCATGCGCAGAATGCCGACGCCGATTTCCCGGTCCAGCCGCAGGCCCGTCAGCCGGAGCAGCAGCCAGGGCAGCAGGCAGAGGCCGTAAAGCAGCGCCATCTGCGGCAGTTCAATATCCCGTGTTGCCATGATGCCTTACCTCGGTCAAACGCCCCGCATCGAGTTCGAAAAGTATGTCGCAGCGCTCCAACCACTCGGAGTCGTGCGCCACCGCAAGGACCGTCAGGCTGGAATCGGAAAATACGTTGAAGACGGCTCGTTTGCTTTCGTCGTCCAGAGCGCTGGTCACTTCGTCGAGCAGATACAGGCTTTTTCCCAACAGCAGCCCCCTGGCCAGAGCGATGCGCTGCTTTTCGCCGCCGGAAATTCGGTTGCTGCTCCGGCCTAAAATGTCCAAAGGCAAGCGCAGCCGTTCCAATACCTCTTTCAGTTGAGCCGGAGTGGGCGTATGACCTCGATGCGCTTTGAATTGAAAAGGCAGCAGCAAGGCTTCCCTGACGCTTTCGGCGCCCAATACCGGTTCTTGTCCGATGTAAGCGGTGCAGCTTCGAACAGCCCGGACAGAGGCCGAGGTCAGCGGTTTTTCCTGAAAATAAACGGTCCCTTGCGCCAGGGGATAAAGTCCCATCAAGGTTTTTAAAACGCTGGTTTTACCGGATCCGGATTTGCCGGATAACGCCGCTTTTTCTCCGGGCGGCAGCGCAAAGCTGACGTCGGATAGAATGGTTTTTCCTTGGGCGATGACCGATACGCGAGCGAAGCGAAGAATAGGAGGCATGTCAGTGAATGAGTCGTGTCCGGTCTATAACTCTACCCTATTCCTTCCGATCGCGTAAGCGCTCATTCTGTTCCCTTCCATTTGCCGGCCTTCCTATGCCCTTACTCATGCACCGCAACTGCTTGCTTTCCTCGGGACTCATTGCCAAGCCATTGGCCAGCCAGGGAGGATCGGCATCGAGCACGGTTTGAAATTCTTACAGTCGGTCGACCGCCTCGATGACTTCCGGCACCTTCACCGGATAAACGTCGGTGCGGATGACCTTGGCGGCGGCTGATTTACTGAACAGACTCTAACTGTAAATATTCAATTCTTCCGATAACTCGATGGGATCACTGCCGATGTGCCTCCCAATTATTGTAGGGTTTGCATTGCAACCTTCCTTGGCTGCGGCTGTTCACCACATACCGCAGCGAGCAAGTGCAAAGACCTTAAGCGGGTTCGATCAGGCTCGGATCGTAGTCTTCCGGGGCCTCGAAGCCGAGCAGATTCAGCACGGTCGCGGCGATGTTCGACAGGCCCGGGGTCACTAGATCCTCGCGCAGTTGGTACGAAGGATCCACTTCGCCCGAGATCAGCACGAACGGCACCGGATTCAGCGTGTGCGAGGTCTTGGCCTTGGTACGGCCTTCCGCGTCCCGGGTCACGTTGCCTTTTTTATCGAGTTCGTACATTTCGTCGGCGTTACCGTGATCGGCGGTGACAATCGCCGTGCCTTTCGCTTCCAGAATCACCGGAATCAAGCGCGCCAATTGCAGGTCCAGGCTCTGCATCGCAGTCACCGCCGCTTCGAAGTTGCCGGTGTGGCCGACCATGTCGCCGTTGGCGTAGTTGACCCGCAAATACCGGTACCGGCCGCTGCGGACCGCGTCGATCAGCGCGTCGGTGATTTCGGCGCATTTCATCCACGGCCGCTGTTCGAACGGCACGACGTCGCTCGGAATTTCAACGTAGGTTTCCAGCGCGTCGTCGAATTTGCCGGTGCGGTTGCCGTTCCAGAAATAAGTGACGTGGCCGTATTTTTGCGTTTCGCTGATCGCATATTGCGAAATGCCGTTTCTGGCCAGGTATTCGCCCATCGTCCGATCGATCGCGGGCGGTTCGACCAGAAAGCGCGGCGGCAGTTTGGTATCGCCGTCGTACTGCATCATGCCGGCGTAGGTGACTTTCGGCAGCGGGCCGCGCGAGAAGGCGGTGAAATGTTCTTCGGTAAAGGCACGCGAAATTTCAATGGCGCGGTCGCCGCGGAAATTGAAGAATACCACCGCATCGCCGTCGACGATCGGACCCAAGGGCTTGCCGTCTTTGGCGATGACGAAGCCCGGCAGATCCTGGTCGATGACCTTCAATTCGTTGCGGTAGGTGACGATGGCCTCATGGGCGCTGGCGAACTGGCGCCCTTCGCCGCGCACGTGGATGTCCCAACCGCGCTGCACCATCGCCCAGTTCGCTTCGTAACGGTCCATCGTGATGGTCATGCGGCCGCCGCCGGAAGCGATCGCCACGTCGAACCCGGGGCCGCGCAAGCCGTCCAGATACGCTTCGAACGGATCGACGTAGTCCAGCGCCGAGGTTTCGCCGACGTCGCGGCCGTCCAGCAGAAGATGCAAGCGCACTTTCGGCACCCCTTCCTTTCTGGCTTGTTCCAGCATCGCCTTAAGATGGTCGATATGCGAATGCACGTTGCCGTCGGAAAACAGGCCGATAAAATGCAGCGTACCGCCCTGCTTGGCGGCAGCCACCACGTCGTGCCAGGCCCGGCCTTCCCACAAGTGACCGCTGGCGATCGATTCCGCCACCAGTTTGGCGCCCTGGGCGAATACGCGGCCCGCGCCGATGGCGTTGTGTCCGACTTCGCTGTTGCCCATGTCTTCGTCGCTGGGCATGCCGACCGCGGTGCCGTGCGCGAGCAACGTGGTCGTCGGAAAGTTCGCCATCAGGCGATCCAGCATCGGAGTCCGGGCGGTTTTGACTGCATCGCCGTCCTCGCGCGGAGAAATGCCCACTCCGTCGAGCACGATGGTGACGACGGGACCTGGACAAGCGGAAAAACGGGAAGATTTTTCTAATTTCATAGGGTTTTTTGAGTGGGGTGAAAATAAGCTGAACAAATAAAATAAGGCCGTTGCGGCGATCAAGCATCTATTTTAACATAGGTCGCTTGACAAGCGGTTTCGTATCACGATTGGTTGGATGCCACCCGTTTAAGGTCATCTAAGGACAGAGGTAGAGCAGCGACAGCTCGCAGGATGAATGAGCCTGTGAACCTTATCTATTCCGAATAATGCGATTACCTATTGAGTGGAGATTGCGGAATTACCCTCTGTCCCCGATCTGGATACCGAGGCCCGAATTGCCAGCGATGGAGCGGTCAATGCCATAGGCGCCGTTGCCAGAGCCAAGAGCATACAACCTGCAAGTGAGATTTAAATAAGTATTGAAAGTTGTCATAACCGAGCACTGGTAATTCCGGGATTGTTTGTGCCGCCGCCGTATTTAAGAGCAAGTAACCCGGATGGCCTTTTGCAGAATCCGGACTGCTTGCCAAGCTGTAGAAAATCAGGAAGATTCCGGGAATCTGTAATGCACTTTGCCGTTATCGTTAACGATGACTTGTCGTTTGACTAGCTCACCGATGATGTTATCTATGGCCTCGCTGGGCAATGTTCTGCCAAAATAGGCATTGATTGCATTGCTCAGGGTATCAATCTTTCTTGGTTTGGCATTACCCCGACTGATCAAAAAATCTACGGTCGCCTCTACTCGTTCCGGAAGAGTTTTAACCCCCGAGCCTTTGAGAATCAAGATGTCATTGATTTGCGCATATTTCTGGACTAATACCTTTTGATCCCGAAGATGCTTGATTACCGTGTCAAAACCTGAATCTTTGGAAATAATGTGGAAATAACCGTTAACTTCCTTCTCTATCAGTCGCCCAAGATATAAAACCAAATGAAAATCCAGCGCATTTTTGCCTATGCCGTCCACTCTGATGTATTCCGCATTTTTGCCTAATGCCTGCATCGATGCAGCCAGTTCGATAGGAATCTTATTCTGAGTCGCGCCGACAAAAAGCAGAACTCTGAAGGGGTATTCCGATACTATTGAAAGAGAAGCGGGCTGAACATTTTCATAGTCAATCAGTATATAGTTCGTTCTTAGCTTCTTTTCGGTTGTGTCCATATTCATTTTAAAAATAATTTTTCCGTTAATAGAAGTCGTACATTAAAAAACAAGCCGACCATGGATTATTGATTAACAAGGTACAATTTCAGCTTTTTAGAAATTCCTGATTTTTAACCTGCATGGTGATTTTGCATCTGGGGTAGTTCACACATCCCCAAAATTCCCCACCGGCATTCTTTCCGGTTTTGGCTTTGCGCTTGACCATTTTTATATCGCATTTTACACAAGTGGGCACTTTATAATCTCCTGATCGAGCAAGGTTATCCAAGCGTTTCCGCTCGATTTCATCCAGATTGTTTACCAAACTAATAAATTCATCACTATCGATCAGTAACAGGTTTTTGCCTTCTGCGAATTCAAGAGCTTCTTTACTGAATTCGGATGTGGTTAAGAATATGCCGTGCCGAATATTATCGGCCGCCATAATGCCGTATAGCTCGCGTATTAGGCTCACACCGATCGGCTTACTCCAGGATTTGCATTGACCGACCGCAAAAACCTTGCCACTGCCGTCGCTGATTTTTATATCAATTCCTCCGTCAGCGCCGGTGCACGTTACGTTCGCCATGCAATTCTTGATTCTCAAATACTCCATCGAAATTTCTTCAAATCGTTTCCATTCGAGGGACTTCAGAAAAGCCTTGTCCCACTTGGTAGGCAGCTCGGGATTTTTCGTTTCTGAAGTTACTGACGTTGAAGGTCCGGCATACCGGCTCGCAATATCGGTTCTACTGTCTCGAATGTTTTTTATTATGCTTTTAATTATGCTCATCATCGTTCTCTATCGGCATTCATCTACTGACTTTTTATAGTCTGGAACCAAAAATAGCACAATTAGTGAAAGTCGGGGCAGGTCCTGCAAAGTCTCCAGGATCATTAATTGCTTGCATGCAAGATCTGACCTTAATTTCTGGCCCTCCAATTCCCTGCAGATGTTGGAGAGTTGATTGACTGAGGGATTATCCCTCACGGTCTGAAAACTCCTTTTTGAGTGGCTGAACAAATGCCAGAACGATAACTGCGCCCCACAGGTAGGAAGCAAGAAATGAGATTGAAAATGCCAGGCCAGACTGAGCGTAAGCTCCGGAGAACGGCCAACAAAACAATGAAAGCGCTGTGGCAATGACTGACAGACGAGGAGCCCATGAACGAAACCGGAACAGGCCATAGATACTTACGAACAAAAGAATAACGACGATAATGCCCATCACGGCTGAAATCGCTATTCGCGAGGGGAATTCATGAGGTGGTGGAATGAGAGCGGGAGGTCGGCAGTTCCTCCATCCATCGGTTTTAACAACCCATGAGCGTGGACGCCGAATTTCCACGCCTCGCTCTCATCCGAAAGTTATCATAGGCCGAGTCATGATTGAAATTAATATCGACTACGCCCAAATCAAACGCGTTTGCAGCTCATCCTATGAAACTGGGTAAAGCGCCATGAGCGGCGCCGGACTCGAACCGGATCATGCAATCGCTTTCGCGCCTGTAACCGTTCCTATTGGAAACTACCGCTCATGGCTATTTGACAAGATAAATCAGAATGGCTACGAGTTCAATCCATCAAAAACCACCAGGCGACCTGACAGTTCAGCAATTGGCCGAACTGCAACTGCCGGTCGGCTGGACGCTGGACTGGACTCAGGCAACCTAGCTGGTGACGAGCGGAGCCTATTCGTACATGAATCAAACGCCGATTCAGGCGCGCGGCTAGCTCAGACCGTATCGAACAATCTGATGACCGACGTCGTCGGCTGCCGAGCGTTGGGTTCGCGCATTCTGGCCGGGCAATACACTCTGCCGATCGTCAAAAGCCTGACCCTGCCATTGTATGGCGACGGCTTGCCCTATGTGCGGCGGCCATTGGGCCGGCTCCGGTGCACGAGGAATCGTTCCCAGGCGGCGGTTATACGCTCTATAAAAACGATTTTCGCGATTTGAAACAACGCATTCTCAGCGCTTCCGTGGACGCGGTGATTACCGATCCGCCTTACGGCTCAGGCGGATTTACCGTCAAGGACGTGCTCAAAACGTCAAAAACCAAATATGTCAGTTCCTCGGCCAGTTATCAGACGACTCTGCTGGACATCGACGGCGATTCGCAGCATCCCGAAGCCTGGAAGCAGTTGATGCAGGGCGTTTGCTTAGAGGCCAAGAGGGTGTTAAAACCCGGCGGCATTCTGGTGATGTTCATCGATTGGCGCAACCTGGCAGCGCTGCAATCGTGTATTCACGCGTCCGGATTGACTCAACGCGGCGTGTCGGTTTGGGATAAAGGGCTTGCGTCTCGACCTATGAAGAACGGTTTTCGAAACTAGGCGGAATATCTGCTCTGGGCCACCCAGGGAAAAATGCCGTCCACTCATCCGCCTGTGTATTTGCCCGGCGTTTTCAGGCATACGACGATGACCAACGGCAAAGTCCATATTACCCAAAAACCTGAATCCCTTATGGCTGAAATAATCCGGATTTGTCCTCCCGGAGGCCTGATCTTCGACCCTTTCATGGGCAGTGGTACGACCGGAGTGTCAGCCTTAAAATCCGGCCGAAAGTTTATCGGATGCGAGACGGTGGAGCGTAAGCGTCTAGCCGTCCCACATCGTCGGCTGTTCTGGTTATGATTTAATCCGTGACAGCGAAAGGCAGCAGTTCGTCAATGCGGCTGTTGGGCCAGGTGGGGAGTTTTTCCAGGATATCTTTTAACCAGGCCGAGGGATCGAGGCCGTTGAGCTTGGCGGTGCCGAGCAAGGTTTGAATGACCGCCGCCCGTTGGCCGGCGCGTTCGGAACCTGCGAACAGCCAGTTCTTTTTACCCAAGGCAATCGGCCGAATGCTGTTTTCGACAGGGTTGTTGTCGATGGGCAAATCACCGGTTTCGGCGTAACGCCTCAGCGCGTCCCAGCGCTTCAAGCTGTAATCAATCGCTTTGGCGGTGGCACTGTTGGGCGCGGTGGTCAGTCGGGTCTGTTGCAGCCAATCGTGCAGGCCGACCAGTGCCGGCCGGCTTTTCTGGACGCGCAAGGCTTGGCGCTCAGCAGGCGTTAGGGCACGACCTTCGGCTTCGATCGCATACAATACGGCGATGCGGCTCAAGGCTTCTTGCGCGATCGGACTCTGACTGGCCTGGAACAAGTCGAAGAATTTCCGCCGCGCATGCGCCCAACAGGCCAGTTCAACACACGGTTCGATTAGGCGTTGATCCTCGGGATGCGCACGGGCGGCCGCAAACAGGGCTTTGTAGCCGGCGTAGTCATCGACCACGAGGTAGCCTTGCCAATCGCCTAGAAACTGCCCGGCATGCCGGCCGCTGCGGCCGGCTTGATAATCGAAGACGAGGATCTTCGGCCCCGGTTGCAGGTCATTGCTGCGGTAGGCCCACAGGTAGGCTTTCTTGGTTTTGCCGTTGCCGGGATCCAGTTGCGGCACTGGCGTCTCATCGGCATGCAGGCAATCGCGTTGCAAGAGGTGCCAGGTCAATCGATCGGACAAAGGCTGCAAGGCCACGCCGAGGCGCCCGACCCAATCGGCCAAGGTGGAACGGGATAAGGCAACGCCGTCGCGGGCGGCGATTTGCTCCAAGCGATACAGCGGCAGATGGTCCTGGAATTTGCTGATCATCACCCAGCTCAACAAGCCGACCGCCGCCATCCCGCCATCGATCACCGCCGGCGGAATCGGCGCCGCCGTCACGGTTTCGCAGCTCCGGCAAGCGTACTGGGGGCGGATATGTCGGTGCACGAAAAACCGGGCTGGCTCGACATCCAGTTGCTCGGTCACATCTTCGCCGATCTGGATCAAGTCCCGGCCGCATTGGCCGCAAGTGCAGGATTCGGGTTCATGCCGGTGTTCGATGCGAGGCAAGTGAGACGGTAACGGTTGCCGGCCGGCGCGTAAGCGTTTGGGGCGAGCGACAGTGTCGCAAGGTTCGTCCTGCAGTTGCTCGACTTCGGCATCGATGGCCGAAATATCCGTGTTCCAGGTTTCCTCGAACACATCCCGCTGCAGCGGCGCCCAGGCTTCGCTTTGGGTACTGAAACGGATGCGCTTGTAATAGGCCAACTCGTGCGTCAGCGCGGCGATTTTGACGTCTTTGCTCTGAATGGCTTTGGCATCCCGCTCAGCCTGCTCGATCAGCGCTTGAATCAATGCGGCTACTTCGGTTTTTGCCGAAGGCTCCAGGTTCAACTGATCGAGTTTGGCGAGGGGGTTCATGGCTGTCATTATACCGTATGAACCCTCTGAGCGCCTTGATTTTATTGAGTTTCATCGGTTTTTAAAGTTTCACCTTACACCCGCCATTCTGCTGACGGTTGTGCCGATAGCCGTTGCCAGTCGACGCCGGCGGCTAACCAGTGCCACTGCGCCTGACTGATCGCAAACACCGCTTCATTGGCTTTAGGCCATACAAAAACCCCCTGGTGCAGACGCCGCTGACAGAGCCAAACCCCATTGCCGTCCCACAGCAACAGGCGTAACCGATTGCCGGCACGGTTGCGGAAGATAAAGGCCGATCCGGCGCCCGGCGAATGTCCCAGGCTCTCCTGGACGATCGCGGTTAAGCCATCCAGGCCACGGCGCATATCGACCGGCGCCACCGCCAGCCAAATCTGCGCCGGACTTGCGATCAGGCTAGTAGTCAGTCACGAAGAAACACAAGGATACAGGCGAGCCAGTTTACGTCGTGCCTGTTGCGTCGTAAATCGCCAATTGACGGGCGTCGCCTTGGTGTTGCGCGGTAGGATATTGGCTTCGACCTCACGCCGGAGGCTCTCTGTGTCCGGTATCCGCTGTGATAAACACATGTTCGACAAGACGGCCAGTTCGATCTCAGCGATGTTTAGCCAACTGCCATGCTTGGGCGTGTAGTGGAACTCCAGCCGTCGCGCCAATTCACGGGCTTGCTCTGCTGGAAAGGCTTCATACAAAGACGCCATTTTATGGGTATTCAGATTGTCCAGCACCACCCGGATCACCGCCGCGTCCGGATAAAGTTCAGCGATATGCTTCATGCTGTGCGCGAATTCGATTTTGGTCCGCCGCGCGGTGATGTCCACCTGCCGAAAACCGCGTTTAGGTTCGCAGATCATCATCAAATCGCAGACGCCTTTCCGTTCATAGCCGGTGTCATAGCGGGCCGGTTGACCGGGCTCAGGCGGGAGAGGTTGGCGGACTTCCGCAATGAGTTGCTTCGGACTTTCGTCGAAACACACAACCGGGCGCAACGGATCGTAGGGTTCTTCATAAAGGTCCAGCACGTCTTCCATCGCCGCGACAAATTCAGCACTCACCTCGGGAATGCACCACTCTTGCTTCTGCCAGGGTTTGAGAGTGTTTTTTTAAAAGCTGACGGATGGTTTCATAGCTGCAACGGTCGGCATACGCTAATTCCACCACTTTGTCCGCCAACAACCGCAAGGTCCAGTGATCATGCCCTGTCGGCGCCTCACTACAAGCCAAGGCGATAATATGGGCGGCCTGCTTCTCCGTCAGTTTTGGGGCACGTCCTGGACGGGGGCGTTCTTTCAGGGCGGCTTCCGGGCCTTCTTCCACACACCGTTGGCGCGTCGTCAACACCATTGATTCCGAGACACCCAAAGCTTGGATAATGTCTTTATCCTGAATACCCGCTGCCGCTTTTAATAAAATTCGCGCGCGTGTCAGATGGCGTGCCGCGGCTTTTCCTTTGTTGATCATGGCTTCCAAGCCACGCTTTTCGTCTTCAGTCAGATTGACTTTGTATTTAAGAGCTGGCATTGCTTGACCTCAATCAGTAACCATCAATGCCACTATAGAGTGACTTACAAGCCCAATATATCCTTTTGATTTAAATTGACTGACTACTAGGCATCGTAACAGCTCTGCCAACCAAACGGCCGAAACGGTCGCGGGCAACTCCAGCCGGTGACCTTGGCGACACTGCAGCACCAGACGCTCGATGGATGGGGCTGCGTTTTCAACGTGGACCGGGATCAAGGCCAAGGGCGGGACGCCTCGACCCTTGCGGTAATCCGATAGTCGTGCCGCAAAGGTACGACTGTTAAGGCTGTGTTGCCGGCAATAAGCCGACTGCTTTAAATCACTGCTTTGCCAAGCTTCGATATGATCGAGCCATCGTTTCGATAATGCCATGATTCATCCTCGCCAAAAATAACAAGGATGAACTGTCCGGTAGTGCTTGAACAGATGGGACGGCTAGACGCTTACGGTGGAGCAGTATTTTTTATCGGCGAAAAAGAGATGTGAAGAAGCAGTTAAATATTCGCAAAAATAACGACGAAAATAAGCGGCTTGACGGTATGCCTTAGTGCCAAATATCGCGCAAATTTACAGCATGATCTGCGCCATACCTGGGCAAGCTGGCTTGTTCAGGCCGGAACGCCGCTTCACGCTCTTCAAGAGTTAGGCGGCTGGGAATCGGTCGAAATGGTCCGCCGTTACGCGCACTTCTCCAGTGACCATCTGGCGGATTACGTTGAGCGCTTATCGGGCCTTCGGGCTGTTTCTGACCAAGTAGACGGCTACGATTTGGCTACAGGGAACAATCAAGGGGTGAAGAAAAATAACGCAAGTTATTGATTTTATGGAGCCAATGACGGGATTCGAACCCGTGACCTACTGATTACGAATTTGAAGGTCTACTATTTCATGCTGATTACCTAACTTTAACAAGTCTTTACAAATCAATATATAAATCCTATCATGGCCTTAACGGTGCTACACGAAATTTAACGAAATTTGACTGAATGCGTAGCACCAGTGTAGCACAAGAAACGAGGGTATGATATTATGAAAACGCATTTCAACTTCACCAAGCCACAGCTTGAAGCACTGCCGACACCACCCGCTGGCGAGCGCATTATCTACCACGACACCCATAAGAACGCTTCTGGTTTACAGCTCAGGCACACCGGCACCACCAAAACGTTCTTCATTCAGAAACGAGTGGACGGCAAGCCGGAGCGAGTCACTATCGGCAGATTTCCCGATGTATCGATTGAGAATGCCAGAAAGGAAGCAACCCGGCTTAGTGCATTGATTGCTCAGAAAATCAACCCTAACAACGACTCCAGAGCATTAAAGACCGAAACCACGCTGCAAGATTTGTTCGACGAATTTCTGAAACATCGGCGTAATAAAAGAGGCGCGTTTCTGTCGGAGAAAACCAAACGGAGCTATCGTTATGACTTTGGCTTGTATTTGGAGAAATGGGGCAAACGCAAACTATCGCAGTTTAAAGATACCGACTTCGGCAAACTCCATGCGGATATCGGAAAGGAGCATCCCACCACCGCCAACCGTGTTATTGCATTGGCGTCGAGTCTGTTTGGTTATGCCGCCGAACGGAAGATATTTAAAGGCGCGAATCCGGCGCACGGCATCAAAAAATTCCCGGAGACCAAAAGAGACCGGTTTTTACAGTCGGACGAGCTTCCGGCGTTTTTTGAGGCACTGGCGGAAGAACCTAATGATACTCTACGTGATTATTTTCTGCTTGCACTGTTGACCGGAGCGCGGCGCTCTAATGTCCTGGAGATGCAGTGGAGTCAGATCAATCTGAATCGGGCCGAGTGGCGCATCCCCACCACCAAAAACGGAGAGCCGCAAACCGTCACATTGACTTCGGAAGCTATAACCATTCTGCAAACCAGACGGGGATGTGATCCTGTTTGGGTATTTCCTGGAACCGGCGCGACCGGTCATCTTGTCGAGCCGAAGAAGGCATGGCGGCGGGTTCTGAATCGTGCATGCATTGATGACTTACGCATTCATGACTTACGACGGACGCTAGGCAGTTGGCAAGCGAAAACCGGCGCATCGTTGGCCATTGTAGGCAAATCCTTGAATCACAAATCACCGAGCACCACGGCAATCTATGCTCGCTTGGATTTAGACCCTGTGCGGGAATCAGTCGAACGGGCTACCGGAGCTATACTGGCAGCGGCAGGGTTGAAGCAGCCGGCGGAAGTTGTTCCATTGCAACAAAGCAAAAAATAAGATGCTATAAGACAATACATTGTGTTTAATTAAAGTATGAATACAATATATTGTATTTGGCGATAAATATTTACTGCGTTGGCTAAGCAAACCGGCCATAGATCAAATACCTTCAATTCGGGGTAAAGATACAGAATTTTTTAGCCAAGCTTTATAGCTCCAACATAAGGAAGAATCGATGACCATAACAAAAAGCAAAACGCATGAAGAATCGATCGACGCAGAAGCTTTGGAGTTACTAAAGTTATATTTAGATAAAGACTCCAATCATTACTGTCCGGTTAAGAACGGTCTGAAATCGCTATAAGCCATGATTTTCAAGATCTCCAGCGCAATAAAAAGTGGTGTCGATTTGAACGAAGATTTGGTGCAACCTTCCGGCTTTTGCCCGGGAGGCGGCAATGAATACTGGCAAGACTTTGTTTGCCCAACTCATGGACTTTTTGCCATGGACCACATTCACGCGCATCGTCGACCGTTACGACGGCAACCGTCGGGTACGAACCTTTTCGTGCGCCGAACATTACCGAGTGATGGCCTTTGCGCAACTGACCTACCGGGAAAGCCTGCGCGACATCGAAGCCAGTTTGTCGGCGCAAGCCCACAAGCTCTACCACCTGGGGTTCCGGGAACCCGTGCGGCGCTCGACTCTGGCCGACGCCAACGAAACACGCGATTGGCGGATCTACGCGGAATTTGCTCAGCGGTTGATTGCTCATGCGCGAACACTCTACGCCCAGGAAGACTTGGGATTGGAACTGACGAACACGGTCTATGCGTTGGACTCGACCACGATCGACTTGTGCCTGTCGGTGTTTCCTTGGGCCTTGTTCCGATCCACCAAGTCGGCGGTCAAAATGCACACTTTGCTTGACCTTCGGGGCAACATTCCGAGTTTCATCCATATCTCTGACGGCAAGCTGCATGATGTCCATGCGCTCGATCTGTTGTTGCCCGAAGCCGGCGCCATCTATGTGATGGACCGGGGTTATATCGATTTTGCCAGACTCCATGCGCTGCACCGTGCGGGCGGTTTCTTTGTGACCCGTGCCAAAACCAACCTGGCTGCGCACCGCGTCTACTCCCATCCGGTGGACCGAGAAACCGGCTTGGTGTGCGACCAGACCATCGCGCTGGACGGCTTCTACACCCAGAAAGACTATCCCGATCATTTGCGCCGTATCCGTTTTAACGACCTCGACAACGGCAAGCGTTTGATCTTTCTGAGCAACCACTTCGAGTTACCGGCACTGACGATCTGCCTGCTCTATAAAAGCAGGTGGCAAGTTGAACTGTTTTTCAAATGGATCAAGCAGCATCTTCGCATCAAACAATTCTATGGAACCTCCGAGAACGCCGTAAAAACCCAAATCTGGATTGCCGTTTCGGTCTATGTGCTGGTTGCCATTATCAAGAAACGACTCAATTTGGAGGCTTCCCTGTACACTTTGTTACAGATTTTATCAGTCACTCTGTTTGAAAAAATCTCATTACAACAGGCACTTGTGAATTCACAACACAAATCCAGCAGCTCGGATTTCGATAACCAATTAGATTTATTTAACTTTTAAACCGGACAGTAGTGGACTCCAATAAATTTGAAAAGCAAAAATGGGATGAATTTTGTTGCTCCGGGCGGTGGACAAAAGTATTTATAGGAAAACAAAGCAGTAGCTTTTTGGCAAAAAGAACAATAGGTGCGGCTTGCGCAAAAGTGTTTTCTCAAGTTTCACCTGAAAATGAACCGCCTATTGTCACTGCCGCTAAAGTCCATAACGTCAGGGAATCTGCGAAAAAATTGCACAGCCATATTCGGGAACCTTTGCCCTATCCGCCGCAGTCTATGACCGCTGGTTTTAATAATGGCCTACGCTCCCTTATGGAGTGGCGACATTCTGACTGCATCACGCTTACCTCGCAACGTGGAAAAATATGGCGGCGTTGGTGCGCCCACGAACTTGCTAGGGAAATGCTTTGGGGCTTCCATGAAGCACCCGATAAGTTAATTGCCGAATTGCTTTCACTGCTGTGGGGACCTGTCGATGATGCATGGATACGGAAAATTCTTTGCGCCGCCACACGGGAAAACCTCCGTCTAGAGTTAAAACAACATTTGGCCTATCAAACAGCGGATCATATTTCATCCGTCATCGCCGAAGGGATTATTAATTCGGTAAAACAGGTTTGTACCGAAGAGGCAAAAGAGCAAGCCGAAAAGCTACTGGAGCAGGCTAAGCGGTTGCTTTCAGGAAAACCGCGTTTTGAAGACGATGCTGAAGCGGAATTAGCTGCAATGGAAGCTCTAGGCTGTATTTCCGATGAATTCAGAGCACAGGCGATCATAGGCGAGATCAGGCGGCTGGATACTGAATGCTAGCGCCCTAATTATCAGAAAGGGACGTTACAGATATAAAAGCAGCCTTTAACTTACCGTGAAAGCATAAGCCCTAAGACAACCCTCAACCTACCGGCAAGAACACTTGCTTTCCATTGTTTTTTGTATGTAGATAATAACTGCTGTCTTTAATAAAACCTCAAGGTGGTTTCTAAAATGGCAGCAGTTACAACCAACCCCGTTCCTACCCCAAACGCCGACTTGCTTACTAATGATCAAGCGGCGGACTACATAGGCGTTACTCCTCGCACCCTCGAAGTCTGGCGTTGTACCAAACGCCACGCAATCCCATACATCAAAGTCGGACGTTTAGTTAAGTACCGAAAGTCCGCGCTGGACGCATTCTTGGAACGACAAACCGTAGGCGCGATGGAAAAAGACTAAAGGAGAGGAATACCTATAGAAAACATAGCCGCCAAGTGTGGGGACACCTAAGCGGCTTCAAGTAATGCAATTCCAAACAATATTTTATCGCAAGAATGGAAAAATCGAATGCTTCCGTTTCCGTTAATGCGCAGGATGGCTGAACTATGTCTGATAAAAGACAACGATTTAAAGGCCGACGTACAGATCATACGTTTTTTATGAAGCCACATCATATCTTCAAGGCGGACTGCAAAAAAAATATTCCGTCACCGGCCTCTGTTTTAACTCATAAAGCGGCAAATATGCTCGATAACCTCATGGCGCAATTGAACGGCAGCAACAACGGTGATCTATCCGCAGCCCCTAAGATTATGAGGCTTTATGGCTGGACTTCACAAGGTTCAGCACACGATGCGTTAACTGAACTCTTGGCTTTGGGATTCATAGAACAGACGCGGCAAGGCGGGAGAAATAAATGTTCTCTCTATGCGGTGACCTGGTTACCTATCCACGAATGTGAAGGCAAGTTGGATGTGAAGCCGACCAGAATACCATCTAACCTTTGGAAACCCGAAAATGCAGATAAAATTGATCCACGCTTTGTGGCGACATGGCATAAACGCAAGCAAAAAACGCAACCGCCTCGGCCACCAAAATTAAAAAGTGTTCCCGCTATTCGGACAAACGATGACGCTATCCGGACAAGTCATCTAAAACCGTCACCTGAAACCGGTCTGAGCTGTTCGCTATGAAGACAAGTCAACGCTCTTTTAATCGTTTTTGTTGCCGCTTTTCGGACAGCTTTATAGATATATACCATGGGGTAAGGGACCTCATAGCGTGCCTTCAACAAGCTTTCGACCGGATGGTGATGAGCCGGAGAGTTTCATAATGGCTAAGCACCACAATCCCAATTTAGCCAAAATCCATCGTAACTATACGGTGGAAGAAGTAGCCCATTTGTTTGGTGTCCATAAAAATACCGTGCGGGTGTGGATCAAAGATGGACTGGTGACCATTGATAATAAAAGACCCCTATTAATCCGGGGTTCCAGCCTGCGCGAGTACTTGCAGAGCAAAAGAGCCAGCGCCAAGCGGAAATGCCGGCCTGATGAGATTTATTGCGTCCGCTGCCGATCACCCCAGCGGCCCGCTGAAAATATGGTGGATTATGAACTCATCAATTCCAACACCGGACGCCTCATCGGTCTATGCCCATGCTGCAACGGCATCATCAACAAATATTTCAATACTGCCCAGTTAGAGCGAATTCACGACAAATTGGACATCACGCTACCGAAAGCACTGAAACACATAAACGAGAGTACTAACCCCCTCGTGAACAGTGACTTTATAAAGTGAGTTGAAATTATGATAAAACACAACGCTAATAACGAACGGATCAAGCGCCAATACTTCATTTTTCTGAAAGAAGCGAAACGCCAGAATGACAGTTCGGTAGATGCAGTCGCCAAGGCCATCAGCCGATTTGAAGTCTATACTAAATACCGTGATTTTAAAGCTTTTCATTTTCAGCAGGCGGTTGGATTTAAAGCGCATCTCGCCAAACAAACCAACCAACAAACCGGCAAGCCATTAAGTAAAGCCACGATGAACTCCACCTTGGGGCAATTGAAAAGCTTTTTCCAGTGGTTGGCGATGCAATCCGGCTATAAATCGCGCATCATCTACACCGATACCGAATACTTCAACCTGTCCGAAAAGGAAGTCCGTATTGCGACAGCGAGACGAGAAACCGCCGTACCAACGATGGAGCAAATTACACATGTCATTGACTCCATGCCCAGCAATACCGACATAGAACGGCGAAACCGCGCACTGATCGCTTTTACTTTATTGACCGGCGCAAGAGATAGCGCGATCGCATCGATGAAATTAAAACACATAGACATCGCCAGCAACTGTGTTTTTCAGGATGCCAGGGAGGTGAATACTAAATTCAGCAAGACCTTCACCACGTTCTTCTTTCCTGTTGGCGATCAGATACAGCAAATCGTCTGTGACTGGGTTCGTTATCTGAAAGAAGCATTGCTTTGGGGACACGACGACCCGTTATTTCCTAAAACCCATGTCGTTGTGGGTGAAGACCGGTTTTTTAAACCGTCAGGACTTCAGAATGCCCATTGGAACAATGCATCGCCGATACGAACCATTTTCCGTGAAGCTTTCAAATCAGCTGGTTTGCCATATTTTAACCCTCACAGCTTTCGTAAAACTCTGGTAACGCTTGGCCAGCAGCTTTGCCAAACCCCTGAAGAATTTAAGTCCTGGAGCCAGAATTTAGGCCATGAAGATGTATTGACGACCTTGTATAGTTACGGTCATGTGCAACCACATCGGCAGGGCGAGATCATCCAACAACTAAAGTTGCCACGGGTTTCTACGAACCAAAATGCTGATGAAATTGCCAGAGCTGTAGTTAAGGCTATGGCTGATCAAAAAATGCGGCAACATGGTGTTTAACAATTTTGTTTTATCAGTTACCCTATTCATATAACCGGAGGAAGGTAAACAAAAACAACATAGTCTGCGCACTTTGCGTCAGAAGATTTCTATAATAATCAAAATTCGCTCAATATACGTTAATTAAAATGGCAACCCTGCAAATATCCCCACATATACTGCGCTGGGCCGCCGATCAACGCGGTCTTAGCCTTGATGCGTTGGTAGGTTTGCTGGGAGCGCCGAGCAAAGCGAATGATTATAAAGCGGGGAAATTGTCTGTCGCTCAAACGGAAAAACTCGCCCAAAAAACGCATATTCCCTTCGGCTATTTCTTTTTAGAAACGCCACCGGCTACGATCGAGCGCAGTCTGCCAGATTTAAGACAGCTACCCGATCACGCGCCATTAAGCGTCAATTTTTTCGATACATTAGATGATGTCCTTCGCAAACAGCAATGGTATCAAGATTATTTGCGCGATCAAGGCGCGCAACCGTTGCCCTTCGTTGGCAAATATGCTTTCCATGCCCAACATGCCCCTGCCAAGGTTGCCGACGATATACGCAAAACCTTGAACATTACCGAGCAGAATCGCCAGGCATCTAAAGATTACAAGGCTTTTTACAATTTGCTGAGCGAAGGAATCGAGAGCATCGGTGTGTTGGTCTTTAGAAGTAGCATCGTCAAAAGCAATACTAAACGCGGTTTGTCTGTCGATGAATTCAGAGGTTTTGCTATTTCCGATGCACTTGCACCGGCCATCTTTATCAATGGTAAAGATAGCGAAGCAGCCTGGATATTTACCCTGGCCCACGAACTGGCGCATATTTGGCTGGGTGAAAGCGGCGTTTCCGACGTTGCTCCCAATCAGCCCAACCAAGTTAACTTAGAGACTTACTGCAATCGAATAGCCGCCGAATTATTGACACCTGAGAACGAGTTTATTCCCGCATGGGAGCAAAATCCCAAGCATTTCGATCTACTCAGCAAAAAATTCAAAGTAAGCCAACTGGTTATTGCCAGACGCGCTTTGGATTTGAGAAAAATCGATTGGACCACCTACCAAGCGATTGCCAATGCGAGTAAAAACACCAGCAAATCTGATGGTGGCAGCCCGTTCCGAAGCTACCCGGTAAGGAACAGCAAAAGACTAACCAACGCTATCGTGGCAAATGCCATTAGCGGCCAGACGATGCTGCGCGAAGCCGCAAGTTTGTTAAATGTCCGCCCAGAAACCGTGCTTGAGTTGGGCAAAAGATTGGGTTTGCGATGACGCCTGCTCACCGTTATTTGGTCGACGCCAACGTATTTATCCAGGCCAAAAATTTCCATTACCGTTTTGAGTTTTGCCAGGGATTTTGGCAATGGTTGGCTGACGGGCACGATGCGGGCTTGCTTTTCAGTACGGCTAAAGTGTTTCAAGAACTCAACGACGGCAATGATGACGATCAAGTAAAACTCTGGGCTAATCAATTGCCCAGCAGTTTTTTTGTGCCCGACACACATGATGCAGCAGTCATGCGAGCTTATAGTCACGTAATGACCTGGAATTTTTCCAACAACCATTACACGCAACAAGCAAAAGACGAATTTGCCCGCGCCGATAAAGCCGATGCATTTCTGATTGCTACTGCAAAAGCTCACGGCTTCAATTTAGCCACTCATGAGCGCAGTTGGCCAGATACCAAACGACGTGTCCTGATTCCCGATGCGGCTAATGTTTTTAGTGTGAACTGCACGATGATTTACGACCTACTCAGTCGCCATGCGGTAGGTACTTTTGGCTTTACACCCTAAACATGCTTTTCTGGCATGGACAGTTCAAATAAAACAATCCGCTTTCCGGAATAACGAATTTATGAGTCCGACCAACTTTCAACAACTAGCCAATTTCATCTGGTCGGTCGCCGACCTGCTACGCGGCCCGTATCGACCGCCGCAATACGAACGGGTCATGTTGCCGTTGACCGTTTTGCGCCGATTCGATGCCGTGCTGGCACCGACCAAAGAGCAAGTATTATCACGTTACGAAACCATCAAAGATAAAGATGCCCAGCTCGTTGACCGTATTCTCAACGAAGTAGCGAAGGATGAAAACGGCACGCCGTTAGGTTTTCACAATCACAGCAAACTGGACTTTTACAAACTCAAAGCCGACCCGGACAACATCGGCCGCCACCTGACCAGCTATATCAACGACTTCTCGGAAAACATCCGGCGGATTTTCGAGCGCTTCGATTTTGAAAAAGAAATCGAAAAGTTGGAAGAAGCCAACCGCCTGTATCAAGTGGTCGCCCAATTCGCCGAGATCGATTTGCATCCCAAACGGGTCGATAACATCACCATGGGCTTGGTGTTCGAAGACCTGATCCGCCGTTTCAACGAATCCGCCAATGAAACTGCCGGGGATCACTTTACCCCGCGCGAAGTCATCCGGCTCATGGTCAATTTGCTGCTGGAACCTGATACCCATGTGTTGACTCAGCAAGGCATTATCGCCACCATTTGCGACCCTGCTTGCGGCACCGGCGGCATGTTGGCCGAAGCGCAAAACTGGATACGTGCTCACAATGACCAAGCGACCGTTAAGGTGTATGGCCAAGATTACAATCCTCGTTCTTATGCAGTAGCCGCGTCCGACTTGCTGATCAAGGGTCACAAAGACAGTTGGGTAGCGCTGGGTAATACTCTTACCGATGACCCGTTTCCAACCCAGCGTTTTGATTATTTGTTGGCAAATCCGCCGTTCGGCGTAGATTGGAAAGCCGAGAAAAAACTGATAGACCGCTGGCCTAATTTTCGCGGTTACAACGGCAAACTACCGCGTGTTAATGACGGCGCTTTGTTGTTCTTGCTGTACATGATCAGCAAATTCCAACCTTATGAAGCAAATAATCGCGATAAGCCCGGTTCGCGTGTCGCCATCGTATTCAACGGCTCACCGTTGTTCACCGGCGGCGCGGGTAGTGGTGAAAGTGAAATTCGCCGCTGGATTATAGAAAACGACTGGCTGGAAGCTATCGTCGCCTTGCCCGAGCAAATGTTTTACAACACCGGCATCGGCACTTTTATTTGGGTGGTCAGCAACCGTAAAGCTGAACACCGCCAAGGCAAAATTCAACTGATCGACGCACGCGAACGCTGGTTGCCGATGAAGCGCAGCCTGGGCGACAAACGCCGTTATCTGAATCAAAACGCAATAGACGAAATCACCAAAGAGCACGGCTCATCAGCTTTAAACAGCAAGGCTTGGTTAAAACTGGATAAAGACGGCAAACCTACAGAATGGCGCACCAGTCCGCCCGATACCGATGCCCCGGAAGGGCAAAAATGGGTCGAGCGCGTCACCAGCAAACAATTCGACAACACCGACTTCGGCTACCGCCGCGTCACCATCCAGCGCCCGTTGCGTTTGCGTTTTCAAATCAGCCAAGACGCCAAGAAACGCTATCTCAATGCCTGCCCGGAACTCTACGATGCGGTGGTCGCCGTGGAAGATAAACTCGGGCAAGAGGTTCATGACGACTGGAACAGCGTTTGGGAACAGGTGCAGGACATCGTCAAAACCTTGCCCGCCGGCTTGGAAGGCTGGGCCAAAGGCGCTAAAGGCACGGCGCAGAAAAAACTGTTCCGCGATGCCTTCACCATCATTAATCCCGACGCCAAGCCGGTGCTTGCCAAACTGCACAAAGCCGAAGCGCCCGATACGGCGGCCTTGTTTCCGGGCCAGACTTTGCCGGAACTTCAGCCCAACGAGCTGCATGCTCTGCTGGGTCTATTCCCCTCTCCCCGTGGGAGAGGGGCAAGGGGTGAGGGTAAATGCTTGGAATACGAAGCCGATCCGGCCTTGAAGGATTTTGAAAACATCCCACTAAAAGAAGACGTACTCAGCTACGTCAAACGCGAAGTCTTGCCCTATGTCGGCGATGCCTGGGTCGATCGGGAAGCCCTGGACGAACAGGACGGCGGTATCGGCAAGGTCGGTTACGAAATCAACTTTAACCGCGAGTTTTTTCAATACCAACCGCCAAGGCCGTTGCATCAGATTGATGCGGAATTGGAAGCCGTGGAAAAGCGGATCATGGCGCTGTTGCGGGAGGTGACGGAGTGAACGAACTATTAATCGACATTCGTGACCTCATTCTCGCCGCGCGCAAGACGGTGGTGCGCTCTGTCGATTTGATTCAGGTATTGACCAACTTTGAAATCGGCCGCCGCATTGTTGAACATGAACAACAAGGCAATCAACGGGCCGAATATGGCGAATCGACGCTAAAGGCGCTTGCTCAAGCGCTGACCGCGGAGTTTGGCAAGGGGTTCTCTCTCACGAACCTCAAAATCATGCGCAAGTTTTATTTAACCTATCGGAAATCAATAAGTCAGACAGAGTTTGACTCATTACCTCGGTTTGAGAAAAGTCAGACAACGTCTGACTTTTTACAAAAATCCCGCATACCGTTTTGGCGATTTGTTGACGAAGGAAAAACACAGCCATTGTCTAGCGGGTTTACCTTAAGCTGGTCGCACTATGTGTTTCTCGTCGGTATCAAAGACGTCGGGGAGCGGAGTTTCTATGAAATCGAAGCGACCGATCAAGGCTGGTCCTTGCGGGAACTCAAACGCCAATTCAATTCCGGCCTTTATGAGCGGCTTGCTCTGAGCCGCGACAAAGAAGCTGTGAAGAAACTGGCCTCCAGCGGCCAAACCATCACCCGTCCCGAGGACTTGCTGAAAGAACCGTATGTCTTGGAATTCCTTGGCCTGGACGAAAAAGCAAAATATTCCGAGTCCGACTTGGAAAGCGCCATCATCGATAAACTCGAACAGTTCTTGCTTGAACTGGGCAAAGGCTTTCTGTTCGAAGCCCGGCAAAAACGTTTCACCTTCGACGAAGAGCATTTTTTCGTCGATCTGGTGTTTTACAACCGCCTGCTGCGCTGCTATGTGTTGATCGACCTGAAAATCGGCAAACTGACTCATGGCGATTTGGGTCAGATGCAAATGTACGTCAACTATTTCGACCGTTACGTGAAGCTGGCGGACGAACAGCCGACGATCGGCATTGTATTGTGTAAAAAGAAACACGATGCGTTGGTGGAAATTACCTTGCCCAAAGAGGCCAACATTCATGCGCGGGAATATCGGCTTTATTTGCCGGACAAGGAATTGCTGCGGCGGAAATTGGCGGAGTGGGGCGAAGACGTTGAGGATGAGCAGAATGAATGAAAATACAGAACGGGGTAACGATAGCGTAATTCGACAGGATGCCGAGTCGGTGATGTCGAGTTACTCTTCTCTAAGCCCACCTATGCGCTTGAAGTTTATTTGTCGTTTAGGTTACGGTGATGCGCTTCCAAAGGAAGAGGAGTTATCTGGCGATGTGCCCGCATTTGGCTCAAACGGCCCGTATTCAACGACTATCGAAAGCAACACTTTGGCTCCAGCCATCGTCGTTGGTAGAAAAGGTTCTTATGGAAAAGTAAATTGGGCGCCTAGCGGATGTTTTGCATCTGACACAACTTTTTTTATTGATAGCAATCAAACCAGCTCGAACTTACGTTGGCTTTATTGGGCGCTCCAAACTCTTAAACTCGACGAAGGTTCTAAGGAAGCGGCTGTTCCTGGATTGAATAGAGAATCTGTTTACGAACAGCGCGTAATATTCCCCGATCAAGAAGCCCAACGCCTAATCGCCGACTACCTCGACCGCGAAACCGCGCGCATCGACGCGCTGCTCGCGGAAAAGGAAAAAATGCTGGCCCTGCTGGAAGAAAAGCGCGCCGCGCTGATTAGCCGCGCCGTCACGCGCGGCTTGAATCCCGATGCGCCGCTAAAGCCCTCCGGCCTCGATTGGCTTGGGGATATTCCGGCGCATTGGAATGTTTGGAAATTAAAGTATGTTGTTTCCAAAATCGGAAGCGGGATAACTCCAAGAGGTGGAGCAGAATCGTATCAGTCTGAAGGTGTTCCACTTTTCAGAAGTCAAAACATTCATTTTGACGGTTTGCGAATGGATGACATTGTGTTTATTGATTCTGAAACACACGAATCCATGAGCAATAGCAAGATATTTGCAGGCGATGTTTTGATAAATATTACCGGAGCTTCAATAGGTCGCTGCTTTTACATTGAAGAGATGCAAAGTGAAGCTAATGTTAACCAACATGTCTGCATCGTAAGGCCTTCAAGCCAAATTGAAACCAAGTTTCTCTATTTCACACTCCGGTCTGACCTCGGCCAACATCAAATTGATCTTTCTCAATCAGGAAGTGGTCGAGAAGGTTTAAATTTTGAATCTCTCGGAAATTTCAGTGTAGTAATACCGCCAGCAAATGAGCAACGCGAAATCATCAAACAGCTTGAAACCGTGGGTCAAAAGAGCGCTGTGTTATTAACTGAAATCCGAAATTCAATCTCTCGGCTTATTGAACGCCGCGCCGCCCTAATCACCGGCGCCGTTACCGGTCGGATTCCAATTGAGGCGATGCGATCATGACTCCAACCTGCTGGATCATCGCGGGTCCGAATGGAGCAGGTAAAACCACCTTTGCGCTGAAATAAAATGATGAATACCCAAAGAAAAACCAACCCATCCGCCGATGGGAAGCGAATACTGGAAACACTCCAGCAGGCAGTCGACAAAACGCTGGAGAAAAAGCGGCGTCTGGGTCAGTACGCAGTGATCTGGAAAAACGGCAAGCCGGTCATGACTGGCGAAGACGCGCCGCGTACAAACTAAACAGGCTGCATGCAGGATAAGGAAGACAGGATGAAGCAGACCAGTGAAGCTGCCTTTGAAACCGCAATCGAAGCCGTGCTGCTGGCCGACGGTTACGAAAAACTATCCTCCGGCGATTTCGATCGCGAACAGGCAATATTTCGAGAGGTTGCCTTAGCCTTCATCCGCAGCACCCAAACCAAAACTTGGGACAAGCTGGAAGCCTTGCATGGGGCGGAAACCGGCGAGAGGGTTTTGCAGGCGCTCTGTAAATGGCTGGATACCCACGGTGCTTTGGCTACATTACGGCACGGTTTTAAATGTTTCGGCAAGACTTTGCGGATTGCTTATTTCCGGCCTGCGCACGGCCTAAATGCCGAATTGGACGCGCGTTACCGGGCGAACCGTTTGGGTTTAACCCGGCAATTGCATTTCAGCCCAAGTAACGACAAATTCGCCGGGAGCGAATTTGGACAGCCATCGGCTGGCCCGCAGGGCGAAAGCCAGGGACGGCGTTCGCAAAAGTCGTTGGATGTGGTGCTGTCGGTCAACGGCATTCCATTGGTCACCTTGGAGTTGAAAAATCCGTTATCCGGCCAAACGGCGGCGGATGCCATTCACCAATACCGCCACGACCGCGATCCGCGCGAACCGATATTTCAATTTACCAAACGGACTTTGGTGCATTTTGCCGTCGATACCGAAGAAGCCCATATGACCACCCGGCTGGCCGGTGCGAACACCCATTTCTTGCCGTTTAATCGCGGCAACAACGGCGGTGCCGGCAATGCGCCGGATAAGCATGGTCGAAATTACAAAACGGCTTATTTATGGGAAGAAGTCTTCACGCGCGATAGTTTGCTGGATTTACTGGCGCGTTTCTTACATCTGAACGTCGAGGAAAAAATATCCGACGAAGGCAAGAAAGTCCGCAAGGAAACCATGATCTTTCCCCGTTACCATCAATTGCAAGCGGTTCGGCAAATGGTCGAAACAGCGGCAGCCGAGGGCGTGGGCCATAACTATCTGATCGAGCATTCCGCCGGGAGCGGCAAGAGCAACACCCTTGCCTGGCTGGCGCACCGCTTATCGAGTTTGCACAACGCCGCCGACCAACGAATCTTCGACAGCGTGATCGTGATTACCGACCGGGTGGTATTGGATCGCCAATTACAAGACACGATTTATCAGTTTGACCACCGCCAAGGCGTGGTGCAGAAAATCGATGAAGACTCCCGGCAACTGGCCGAGGCGCTGGAATCGGCGGTGCCGATCATCATTACCACCTTGCAGAAATTCCCCTTTGTTGCCGGCCAATTGACCAAATTGAACGAGGAGCGCGGCGAAGCAGGCTTAAGTCATCTGCCGACACGACATTACGCGGTGATTATCGACGAGGCGCACAGTTCGCAATCCGGCGAAACGGCGACCGAATTAAAAGGCGTTTTAGGCGGCGCAGCTCTTCGGCAAAAGGCCTTGGAGATGACCAAGGAAGAAGGCGAAATTCAATTCGAACGGCTATATCGATCCATGCTCAAGCGCGGCCGACAAGCGAATATGAGCTTTTTTGCCTTTACCGCCACGCCCAAGCACAAGACCTTAAAAATCTTTGGCCGCAACGGCGAACCGTTTCATCGCTATACGATGCGGCAGGCCATTGAAGAAGGCTTTATCGAAGACGTCCTACGGAACTACGTTACTTATAAAACCTATTACAAGCTGATCAAAAAAGCCGAAGACGATCCTAACGTCGAGCGCAAAAAGGCGGCAAAAGCCTTGGCGCGCTTCATGCGCCTGCATCCGCATAACATCGGCCAAAAAACCGAAGTCATCATCGAGCATTTTCAGCAATTCACCCGGCATAGGATTGGCGGCCACGCCAAAGCGATGGTGGTCACGGGTTCTAGATTGGAGGCTGTGCGTTATAAGCAGGAGTTCGACCGATACATCGAGGAAAAAGGCTACGCCATCAAAAGTTTGGTGGCATTTTCTGGTACGGTCGAAGACGACAAAATCCCGGAAAAAAACTACACCGAAGTGGCCATGAACGATGGGCTGAAGGAAAAGGAACTGCCAGATACATTTGCTAAGCCTGATTACCGAGTGCTGTTGGTTGCGGAAAAATATCAAACCGGTTTCGATCAGCCCTTACTGCACACCATGTATGTCGATAAACGTTTGGCTGGCATCCAGGCCGTGCAAACCCTTTCCCGCTTGAATCGTACACACCCGTTGAAAAACGATACCTTTGTGCTGGATTTCGTCAACGATCCGGCCGAAATTCAGGAGGCGTTTCGCCAGTATTACGATGGTTCCGTGATGGGAGAAGAAGTCGATCCCGACCGGCTTTATGAAATCAAAGCCGAGCTGGACGCTTCGGCGATTTATCTTCAAGAAGAAGTGGATGCGTTTACCAAGGTATTTTTTGCCCCCAAGCGCCGGCAAAGTCCATCCGATCATAAAACCATGAATGCCATTTTGGATCAGGCCGTAGCCCGGTTTGCCGAATTGCAAAAATCGGAAGAGGAAGTCGCCGAGCTTTGGCGCGGCAAGATTCAGGCATTTCGAAACCTGTACAGTTTTTTGAGTCAGGTCATTCCCTATCAAGACAGTGATTTGGAAAAACTGTTTACCTATTTGCGGCATTTGGCTTTGAAGCTACCCAAACGGAAAACCGGCCCCGGTTACCAATTTGATGAAGAAGTAGATCTGGAATATTACCGGCTGCAAAAGATCAGCGAGGGATCGATCAGTCTCAACGAAGGTTTAGCCAGACCGCTGGATGGCCCCAAAGAAGTGGGAACTGGAATGGTCAGGGAAGAAGAAGTCGCGCTCTCACGTTTGATCGATATTATCAATGAGCGTTTTGGCGGCGATTTAAACGAAGCCGACCAGTTGTTTTTCGATCAAATTGCGGAAGCTGCCGTGCAAAATGAATCGTTGAGGAAAGCCGCAGAAGTCAATTCACTGGATAAATTTCAACTGGTTTTCAGCCAAGTGCTTGAGTCTTTATTTATCGAGCGAATGGAGTTGAACGAGGACTTATTTACTGATTATATGGGTAAACCCGAGCTGCAAGCATTGATATCGAAGTGGCTCGGTAGCCAAGTTTATGAGCGATTTTCTGGGAAATAATAGGGTCAATTTAGATACTCAAACCAAGGAAACATCGCCGACTGCCATCTTTAGACATATTTACTTTTTCATTTTCAATGAACATTTTATCTATCGGCTTATTATCATTGATTAGTGCGCTCATGGGCGCATTGCTTACCCATTTTTTGACCGAAAAACGGAAAAGGCGTGAAGAACTTATGGAACAAAAGTTAAAAGCCTATTCTGATTTCATTAATTCCGTTTCGAAAATCATTGCTGCTCGCAGACTAGGACAAACCGAGAATGATACAGGGGAATTGGCGATACTGAACGATGCAAAAATTCGAATCTGTATTTGTGGCGATAAGTCGGTAGTTGAGGCATTAACCGAGTTTTGGGATTACGGCGGTACTTTAGAAAGGGAACACGAGATACTGGCATTTACTCGCCTGTGCATGACAATCCGAGAGAGCCTGGGTTATAACCCACATGATATTGCTGATCTCAATATGTCCAATACGTTATTTAAAATTGAGCCATCTAATTTTTCTTTTAGAAATTCCAATAAAATTAAAAATTAAAAGAATTGAAATTTCTATGCAAAATCTGAAGTTGATCAGCAGCTTTCAAAATAAGTGTCGATGAAACCTTACAACGGATGTTCGAGTTCGACCGAGGCTGTGTAAAAACGTGAAAAATGAAGACAGAAATTATAATTTTTCCCATTTGATTGGTCAGTCAAGAAAGTTAACTCAGTTTAATCTCCACTGATATGAGATATTCGTTGGTTAATTGATGGCATAATTCCACCGCTATTCAGAAATTTGTGTTTTTACACAGCCTGGACCCTTTTCGGTCTTTTACGGTGAGTATTTAGTCGTCCCTGATTAATTCATAAGAAATTGATTAATATCATATAAATGGATATTTATGAGGTCAAAAATTGCAAGAAAATGTTAAAATGGGTTTTATTTTCTTGCAAATTTTCACCGAAAAATGAAGCCCAAACGTCCTCAGGAAGTTGTGCAAAATGACCTTTTCAAAACTCGCCTGGACGAGTTTTTGAACCCGAAACATGAACTTTATCGATTGGCCAGCAAAATAGACTGGGCTCGGCTGGACGAAGAATTCGGCCCGTTTTTTGAAGCAGAACAAGGCGCCCCGGCGTTGTCGACCCGTTTGATCGCCGGATTGCATTATCTGAAACATGCGGAAGGTTTATCGGATGAAGCGGTCGTTAAACGCTGGGTTGAAAACGGTTATTGGCAGTACTTTTGTGGCGAAACCTTTTTTCAGCATGAGGTTCCCTGTCATCCGACCTCGCTGACGAAATGGCGGCAACGGATCGGTGAAGCCGGCTGTGAGTGGCTGTTGTTATTGACGATCGAGGCGGGCGTCGCTACCCGGACCGTGAAGAAACGAGATTTTCAATCGGTCACCGTCGATACTACCGTTCAGGAAAAAGCGGTTGGCTTTCCGACGGACGGCAAGTTGCACGAAAAATGCCGTCGGGAGCTGGTCAAGCTGGCTGGACAACACGGGCTGCCCCTGCGACAGAACTACAATAAAAAGGCACCGCTGCTGTTAGTGCAATCGCATCGTTATCATCATGCCAAGCAAATGAAGCGTAAGCAAAAAGCCCTGAAGCAACTGAAAACCCTGGTCGGGTCGTGTTTATCGGGATATCCTGCGGCAACTGCCGCAACAGGAGCTGGCCGCGCAAAGGGGGCTTCAGGACGCCCTGGCCAAAACCCAGCGGATACTGAATCAGAAACGCACCGACAAAAAACAAACTCTACAGCTTTCATGCACCGGAAGTGGAATGCATCAGTAAAGGGAAAGCACACAAAAAATACGAGTTCGGCGTCAAAGTCGGCATCACGGTGACCAATAAAAGTAATTTCGTGCTGGGCGCCAGGAGCTTTCCCGGCAATCCTTATGACGGCGATACCTTGTACTCCTGCCTGGAACAAGCTGAAATCCTGAGCGGTACCCGAGCCAAAGAAGCTTTTGTGGATTTGGGCTATCGGGGGCGAGAAATACCCGGTGTCACCCTGTACAAGTCAAGGCAAAAACGGGGAGTCCATACCCGACGGTTGAAAACCGCGTTAAAACGGCGCAATGCCATCGAGCCGGTGATTGGACACATGAAGAACGATGGCTTGCTGAGCAGAAATTACCTGAAAGGCCAACTCGGTGATGCCATGAATGCCGTTCTCTGCGCCGCTGGACACAACATGCGTTTAATCCTCAGGCGGTTGAGGATTTTTTGGCCGGAAATCGGGGAAGCCATCTGCCGGTTTTTACAAAATAAAACGGTTCAGGAATCTGTTTATGTTTCCTAATGAGCTGTTTTTTTCAAAAAAATGACTTTTTCAGGGACGACTATTTAATTGTCTGCTTAGAGACTTCAATTGACACTTATTTACAAAAAAATCTGAAAATTTATATTTTCTTCAATTTGGGATAGAAATGGCGCAACACATGACACTCCGTCTGGCCTGGCACAACGATGGCTGGAATGGTCGCATCTGCGAAAAACCGGCAGAAAATACCTATTGCGTAGGTTGTGCCTCTTATCCAGGCGAGATGATCAGAGAACGGCGCGATCTTGAGTGGGAAAGGAAAAATGCAGGTAAGTTGATTGCCGAACTGGACGAACCGCCTGCCTGCATGTACAGCGCTAGTGCATTTGCTGAACATGGCAGCAGAGTCAAAGCTGATCCGCCTGATTTTTTCAAGGATGATACCGAAACAAAGGTATGGGAAATTCCCGCATCCACCGCTTGTATTTGGCCTTATGAGGCAATGTACAACCACGATGATCTGAAAGATGAACATGGCCGATATGACTATGGGAAGCGGTTTGCTTATGCGAAAGACTATTTTGGACAGTTGGAAGCAGACAATAGTCTGATCTTTTATTACGCCAATTATTCCAATCCGTTTAGCGATGATGAGGCGCAACGTTATGTATTGGTTGGTGTTGCCCGTCTCAAAGAAATTGGCGACTTTGTTTATTATGACGGATGTTCAGAGCATACCCTTAAACGTTACAAAGGCTTTGTTTGGCAAAGAAATATAACATCCCACTATCCAGAGCAAGGGCTGCGTCTTCCTTATCATCGTTACCGTAACCAGCCCGATATATTAGAACAATTTGTTGTTTTTCCTGAAAATAGCCAACTATGTAAATATGCAGCTCGACACATCAGCGACGATCAAGCCTTGGGGCTACTGGAACAGATATTAGAATCTGTACGTGTCTTGCGTGACGACATTCAGGACGATAGTGAGAACTGGACACAACGCATTGAGTGGCTGGAAAGTCTGGTAGCTGAACTTTGGCGTAGCCGTGGTGCATATCCTGGTATGCCCGCTGTACTTGAGTTTCTAGGATTACATGAAGCTATCAGCAGTTTCCGCAATGCTGTTCTGGCAGGTAAAGAAAAGGAAATAATACAGGAAATCCATGACTTCTGTGCGGAACGTGCCGATGGTATTGGTGAATACCTGCCGTATGCTGCTGAAAAGAGGAAAGTTGTTCGCAGTATTCGACTAAATGCTGGTCAGTATCTTGACACATTGTTAGGAAAAATTGCCCGTTGTGCTATCACCATTAATCAGTTAGAAAAAATCATGGATGAAGAAGCAACACAATGGGGTATTACGGCTCCTCTGGAAGATATTGGTGATAACCTTTATCTTCTCGCTGAACAGTACCAAGGTGAAAATGCAGATGACCGTATCACCTGGAGCATGGTTGACCGTGGTGCCATTTCCTCACCAGATACAGGTGTTGAACCATTATCTGACACGAATTCTCCCGAAAGAACTCGTGCCATTCTGCTGGAAACATTACGGAGCAATGCTCAACAAACCTTCATTAAAGCCGATGTTTTACTGGATCAGGTAAATCGTCGTATCAAGGCACAACCGGAGTGGAAACAGAATTTTCTCACCCAACGCTATCTTGCTATAGATGCTGAGTTTTTGAGGGGAGCCTTGTATCTTCGTGAAGAATCCAATGGATTGTACCTCTATGACTTGCTGAATTGGAATCAGGAAAGGCTGATTGAAGAGCGTTTAAACGGGTTATTGAACAGTTCGGACATTCGTTTGCCACGACCTGTGACAGAAGCATTTTGGCAAACAGAGCTTTTCAAGGAAGATAGCCCACTGGCAATCAAGGCTCGTAAGGAATACCAGCAGGCTATTGATGGACAGAAAGATGCCTGCGGCAGAATTTTCAATAAAAAGCTTTCCGTCCTGACCGGTGGAGCTGGGACTGGCAAAAGTACAGTTATTGCAGCACTCATTAAAGCGGCTTACAAAGCTCATGGAGAGGCGACAGGTATTGCCGTTATTGCGCCAACAGGCAAAGCGACTGACCGCTTGCGTAGCGAATTTAATAAAGACGACAGCCTTATAAGGGTTACTGCGGCCACTATTCATTCCCTGTTGGCAAAGCATGGTTGGTTGAATTCAAACATGACATTTCGCCTTCAGGGTGGTAAGCCCATTGAGGATTTCAATACCATCATCCTAGATGAGTGCTCGATGATTGATCTGTCCTTGATTTCGGCTTTGTTCCGTGCAGTGAAATGGAGCAATGTTCAACGCTTGATTCTGGTTGGAGACCCTGCACAACTTCCGCCAATTGGTGTTGGCAAAGTCTTCGCTGATGTAGTGGGATATATCCGCAAGGAATACCCGGAACACCTGGCTGAACTGAAAGGCAATCTGCGTCAGATGCTTAATCGTGTGGAAGGCAAAGGTAATGGAATTCTGGATTTTGCACAGTGTTTCATCAATCAAGTTGCTCGTCCGACACAAGTGTCAACAGATTCAACTTCACAAGCGGATTTTGATACCGCAAAACAGGACAGAAAAGAATTCATCCAAAAATTGCACGAAGGTGGGCCAGTCGATAAAGATTTAACGGTTGAATACTGGAGTGATGCTGAAAACTTAACCGATAAACTTATCCATCAAATTTCCAAAGATTTGAGTACTGCCGCTAACGAAGAAGAAAGCAGTGCAAAGATTTGGGGAAATGCGTTAAATGAAAATATCAACGCTTTCCAGATACTTTCACCCGTGCGTGGCGAAATATACGGCACTGAGTCTATAAACCTTGCCTGTCAACAACACAAAAGCAGTTACTGGCTCAACAAAGGCAACATTGATGGCATTACCGTGTATGACAAGGTAATTCAGGTCGTCAATCGTCCCATATCAAAACCGTTATACGGTTATGACTATGCAACGAAGTCCAGTTGTACCTGTGAAGTATTCAATGGTGAATTGGGACTCGTCCGCTTACATGCGTTCGACGGTAACAAATACAAGAACCCTCATTTTCGTTTAGAACGATTTAGTGTTGATTTTGCCAATAAACATGGGGTTCGTATTCACTATGGAAAAGAGTTAGGCAAACATAATAACCGCTACATTCCTGTTACCAAACCGAGTGAAAACCTTGAACTAGGCTATGCCATTTCCGTACATAAATCCCAAGGTAGTGAGTTCGAGCGCGTTTACTTCGTCCTCCCAAAATCAACCCTGAAAAGTCAGGCAATGGAGTTGGCCTATACTGCACTGACCCGCGCCACCAAACACTGCATGGTTTATGTGCAAGGTTCGGTAGAAACCCTGATCAATGCCATGCGCCCCGAACAATCAGCCCTGAAGCTGATCAATTCATCTCTGTTCACCTTCCAGCCTGTACCAGAACAATTGCTTAAACGTGATGAATGGTACAAGGCAGGCAAGGTACACTCGACACTGACAGCAGACATGGTTCGCAGCAAGTCTGAAGTTATTATTGCCAACTTGTTACACTCAAAAGGTATTGATTTTGCCTATGAACAGTCTTTGCTGGCACCCGATGGCACCATGATGCTGCCTGATTTTACCATTAAGGCAATGGGCGAAATCTTCATCTGGGAGCATTGGGGTATGTTGAGCGATAAATACAGGGAGAGGATGGAAGAGAAAAAAGCATGGTATCAAAAACACTTCCCTCACTACGTACTATTGGAAACGTATGAATATGACTATCAACAACTGACTAATAAAGCTGAGAAATTGATTGATGCAAATTTCAATTAACTCATGCTTCGGCGTATCACTACCTCCGCATTTATATATTGAGAATAGCAAATGTTAAATGACTTCTATGGAGCCTTAGTTGTAGATATACGGCGCGTCCCTTAGACCCATTTTGTTAGGCCAGAGAGTACGTCCAAAACCGTGCAGCCACAAGCAAACAAGCGATGTGCTTCGAGAAGGCTAGCGTCCCCTTTTTCTTTTTTTGGGTGCGAAGTCGATCACGAAGCACATGGGCTTGAGGATTCCTTCATTGTTTTTCGTGAATCTGAACATCAATTGCCGAATCGTCGCTACGGACTTCGTAGTATCGCTCCGGCTTGCGATAAACATTTACCATCTGATGGCCGGTTGAGAAGGTGTTCTCTTCAAGGTAATTTTCCTTACCCCAAATCACTTTCTCAATGGCATGGGACACATATTCTCCGAACGCGCCACCTGACTTCACCAGTTTTTCAACATGAGCGACCTTTCGCAGATTTTGGATGCCTTCTGTTTCGGCATCCGGCATGATGATAAAGAGGTAGTCTCGTGCACGACTGATGGCGACATTCAGGATGTTTTGCTTATTGAGGAACATCTGAGGGCTTTCAGAGATGAACGGAGGGGGATTGAAAACGGCAATGATGATGTCGCACTCATCGCCCTGAAAACCGTGAATCGTGCCGACCTGAATCTCCACGACATCAGGCTTGGATGCCCACGAGTCGTTCAGCCTGCTCAGCAGGTTCGCCTGGGCACGGTAGGGCGCAATGACCCCGATACGAAACTTCTCTGCATGGCCGATCCGTATCTGCTCTGCAAGCCACCGGACGAATTCGAAAGTGAACAGTGCCGAATAGGTTTGATAGGGCGTTCCACTCTCCAACCGCTTCGCCCGGTAGATACTTTCGTATTTGCTGACGGGAAACTTGATGAGGTTGAGCGGTTGGACATCAAGGCCGTCAAGTTCCAGTGGACGCTGCGCTCCAGTCGCGCGGTTGTGCTTCAAGATGCCGTCATAGGTGAAACGGCTGAAAACCTCGCCGATGGCCGGGATACTTCGGTATTGCGTTTCCAGATTCGTCACCAAGTAGTCGTGTGGCTCCGTAGCGGGCTTTGCAAAAGCTCCTACCTTATTGAGGCCGACCAGCGTGTAGATGTTTTCGTCCTTCCATTGCTCGACTGCGACAATCGGTTCAATTTGGAAAGGATCTCCGGCAACGATGAATTTCCGTGGTTTCTGGCGGTAAAGGGGGTAGATGATGCTGGCAAGCGAGATCATTGAAGCCTCGTCAATGACGATGGCATTCCACTTCATTTCATGCAGCTTCTTGCTGCCATGCTCGACCGCAAACCCATCATAGGCAAAGCGGGCAATGGTCGTAACCGTTACGGAGCGAGGCAATGCACCGATGTCAAAAGAACGATCCCGCCACACGCCTGCTTTCTCGATGCGCTCGTCAGCTGAGGTTCCGAAGCGAACCAGCCAGTTCAGATATGAAGTATCCGCGACCATCTTTTCCATGATGCGGGTCGTCAGCACATCGGCCGCTTTGTTGGTCGGCGTCAAGACAAGCACTCTTGCCTGCTCCGTTGCCTGCATCATGGGAATCAACACCTTTTCCGCGAGGTGCGTGGTCTTGCCTGTTCCCGGTGGGCCGAATACGAATTCGATGTCGGGCGTCAGGCTCGTCTTCATGTCGAATTTTTCGTCAAGCCTCAACTCACGGAATCGCTCCAGCAACTCTTGCAACAGAAAGGACGGGTTCTGGACTTCGATGCGCGCCTCTAATACCTCGCCCAAGTCAATTCCGCTCAACTCACCCGCGGACGCCAGTTTGCCGAGCAATGAGAACTCTCTGGCTGTAAATGATTCGACATGCAGCTTCCCTGTGCGGCCATTGCCAAAATCGAGATCCACGCGCACGCCCGAAAACTCTTCGATGGATTGCGGGATGAAGCGACTCGGCTCTTTCAGGACGATGGTTCTGGACGATTGACTGTCCCGCTCCACCTTGCCGAAGCTGATGGAAATGGTCTTGCCATCCACATTTTTTTCACTGCTTGCCATGCATTCCAGTTCCAGCAGAGCGAGGAACCAGCCGTAGCTGTAACGCGGCAATGTATTGGCTTTGTCATGCAGAGACTGCTCACGCTCTATGCGGTCAAGCTCGCTGGCGTAACGATCTTTGGCGCGATCCAGTTTTTTGCCGTAGTCCACTGCTTTCGGTGTGTAGTCGTCCGCATCTTCGTTGGCATCACTTGGTTGGGTAGGTGGTGTGGGATCATTTTCCTGATGACCCGATGAGTTGGCGTGCTTGACGGATGGGCGACGCTTTTCAATCTCTTGAATCAGAGTCGATCCAGGCGAAGTCTGCTCGCTGCCACTATCACTCTTACCCGTCGAGGTCTGAGCAGCCTTTGTACGCTTGTCATCTTCGATTAGCGAGAGAATTTGCTCAGGAGAATACCCTGATTTTTCGATTTTCTCCGCGAACGCAATCTTTCGCCTCTCCTCCTCGCTCAGATGCGCGGCGTTTTGCGATTCATCGCGGATTCCCAAAAACCTAATGAGCGCCTCTGCCCCTGCGCTGGTCTTATCGTATTTTTCGGAAAGCGTTTGGATCGTTACTCCTTCGACTGAACACAAGACGCCCGAATTGTTAAGAATCCAAGACTTCGTGCGCAGACTAAGGTTCGCGCTGGAGTCGCACCAAGAACAGCCCCTGTAGCCTCCTCTCGGCCCGTAATGTTGCTTCAAAACCCTCATTGAGTCTTCATATCGGCTCCACGATTCGCTGAGCACCTTCCAAAGAACTTCAGAATACTCGCTCTCGATCTTTAATAACAGCTCATCCAGCCCATCAATCTTCTTGTCGTTGGTGGAATCTATAACCCTTGGCACACTAGAAATTCCCAGTTGTCGAAGAAATTCATCCAACCGCCTAAAATCGTTCTCGCCAACCATCTTGCGGTATTCGTCCAATAGCAGAAACTTGGTGTCCGGCTTGGTTTTAAACCACGACTTCAAGTCTGGAGTAGGAAAATAAATGTCATTTGCCCTCCCGGGAAATACCTTATCGTCCTCGGCCGCGTTGTATCGAAGAAACTCCTTATCCTTTATCAGCCCAATAAATTCAGCGACTTCCTCGTTCCTGCATTCCTTGAAATAGCGGAAAAACTTATTGAAATGAGGAGATATGCCAATCGCTTCATTGGTGTTGTATGCGAGAAGTATCTTGTTGTAAATCTCGTCGCGTAGACTTGGCTTCTTGACGCCAAACTTCTCGATGAACTCACGAGTGGCCTCGTTTAACAGCAGTTCCTTTTTGACGGTTGTGTAGCCTTCAATGTCGTCGTCGGGCAGGAAGAGGACGAGTTGATCCTTGCCGTCAAAGGCCGGGGCAGCATTGCCATCCTGGTCAAGAAAGATGGGTTTGTCCTTTACGAACTTCTGGTAGGAAACACGCTCGGCAAGGTAGGCATAAAGTTTATGGAGCCACTGCTGCGACTGCGCGGCGATGAAGTCAGCGGTGATTTTTTTGAGAACGGCCTCGGGGTCAAGGCTCGAAACAATCAGGTTCGGCTCTTTGCGAACCCATGCGCGGGCATCGCCGCCGTCAATGTAGTCGGCCAGCGCATTTTTCTTGGCGTTCAAGACTTCCTTCTTGCCAAGACTCCGAAAAACCCAGTGTGCGTTCTTTGTGCCGGTCAGTTGAGCCAGTTGCTTGTCGGAGAATAATCCAACCAATTCGGCGTCGGACGCCCAATAAGAACGGATCTTTGGTGAGCACTCTTCATTTGCCGCTGGCAAAAGGATGTCGGTCTGGAGTATGTTCCTGATGGCAGTAAAGAAGGGCTTAAATGAAATCCTGCTTCTGTCGTCCAGCCCGCTGAATCTCGCCTCGTCGTAGGGGATGATGTCAAGGATGCCGTCGTCTATCAGTTTTTTATCCCGAAGAATCGGCAAGCTGTTCGCAGCGAGTTCTGCCAACTGCTCAATCAATTCATTATTGTGCTTTTCTCCGGCTTTGATGCCTTCCCGGCTATCTGTCAGAAGAAACGGCGCGTGAAGGATGAAATTCAGATTCGTCACTTCCTTGGTCGGGAAAAAACAGAATGCCGGGCGGGCAATAGGCACGAGCTTTCTGTCCTCTCCAAAGGCATAGCCGATGGAGCAGGGATGTCCACTCCTACTGTTTCGCGTGAACACCAACAAACGCTGAGAGGTTCTTCTGCCATTCACTACCAATGCCAGCGTGATCCACTGAACCGTTATGTCTTCTTTCTCAATTTTCCGCGCGACTTCCTTGGTGTATTCGCCAGTAATTTCCTTTGCCTCAAAGGACACGGATTTCAGGTTGGAAAGGAACAGGACAGGAAACTCCAGAGCTTTTAGTTTCTCAAGAATTTCCTCGTAGCTCTCTTGGGGCTGTTTTTTTTTGTGGTCAAACGGAAAGAAGAACGCAGTCTCTGAAGATTTTCGTTCATCAAGGTCGGAGTCCAGCATGCGCGGCACGATGAAGCGTTCGATCTTGAACCAGATTTCCGGGTCGTAAATGTGCGGCGTTTGCGTGTATTGAAAGACCGCCTTGAATCCGACGCCAAACTTGCCGATGGAAGCCTCCGTCTTGTTTGAATTGGCAATGGAAGTAATGGCGTTGATATGCCCCAGAGTGCCGTTGTTCGTATCCGCTTCTTCGTTCTGCGGATTGGAAACGGTGAACCGGACAGAGCCGTTATGCGTGAAATAAAGTCCGCTTTTTTCAAGGCGAAATGTGGCAGTTGTCGCCTTGACATCATCTGCATTTTGCAGAAGCTCGTAGATGAAGTGCGCTTGGTCGGAATATTTGTCCACGACGCTGCGCTGGACACCGCGCATGGACGGTTTCTCCAGCATATGGGCGCTTTCGGAGCGATCCTGCGTCAGCGCATCGAACCACTGCTTTTCTTGTTCTGTCATTATCTTTTGTTCTCCCTTTTTCTTCCTGTCTTCCGACAGCTTCTTACGGTCTTGCTCCAGAGCCTTCTTGCTGCGAGTGGCTTCCTCAAAATCCAGCTCCAATTTGGATGTCTGGATGATTTGCTGCTGCCGATATTGCTCGAATTTAGGTTTTAACTGGATTTCTGCAACAAATACGACTCGCCCCGATACTCACCGAAAGTTTTGCCGCATTTGACGAAAATTTTCAAAGCAAAGGATAGTCTGAACTCCAACGGCAACAAGCTCGCTGTGCCATAGCCATCTATTCATCTGCTGCAGGCCAACGTCGATATTCGGAATTATTGGGCCATAGGGATTTGATAACTACAATGATCTACACGCATGGTATGCTAAATCGAACTATCAAGGAAGCGAAAAGTCCGTTGCACTTATGAAGCAAAATCATCGACAGCAATATGCCTAGTTGCAGTCATTCCTCAACAATTGTTCTGTGACGGGTTTTGGCCGAACAATTTGAGCCAATCAGCTTTTTTAATTACGGTTTTGCGAACCGGGATAAAATGCAGCAGGAAAGTGCGAAACTAAGTCAGCTCAATAACTCACTTATTTCTCATAGCTTACTGAATGCTTTCAAAATGCTACCGGAATAAAATAGAGATCACAGCCGGTGCAGGCCGGCTTTTTTATACCTGAAGGTCTTATCCTGCCAGGGCACAGCGCCCTATCAAGATTGATGCTGTCCTCTATGCCCGGCTGCCAAAGCTTTTAAATTGTTGGCACGGAATTATGCTGGAATTGATTATATGCCGAATAGGAAACAATCGACCAGGCCACTACCTAGCATAATGCCGGAATCGGCAGGACTTGTTGGCGCGTGATCGATAACGGCCGAAGGCTTTGTTTGATCGAGTCCGTAGCACCAACGTAGCACAAAAAAATAAATAAAATCTGTGTAATTATTAACTTATTGATTGTATGGAGCCAATGACGGGATTCGAACCCGTGACCTACTGATTACGAATCAGTTGCTCTACCGGCTGAGCTACATCGGCGAAGTGACTGGTTATTTTAAAACACGCATTTTAAAATTTCATTAATTTATTGGACCTTATCCGCTGTTTGACGGAAGCAACTTCGATTGCTTCTTGGGATGATTTCAGATCATCAAAAACCGCTTCGAGTCATTCGTCGTCCCGTTTCACGTCGAGGTACAGTTCGCCGGATTCGTCTTCGGACAAGACGAACAGGATGGGGCAACAGCAAACCGCGCAGTCTTCGTAATACTGCTGGGGACCTGCCGAAGTGTCGACCAACACGTCGAGCGGTTCGCCGCAGTAGGGGCAATCGATGACCATTTCTTCGCGCTCTTGCATCGCTTAAACCCTCCGAAGAAACCCATCCAGCCAGCGATGGGGCAAAACACGTTTGAGAAAAGCGAACAGATGGGTCGGAAAAGTCACATAGTAGCGTATTTTCGGCTTTTTGGCTTCCAGCGCGTGGATCACTTTTTCGGCCACCGCTTCGGCCGGAAGGGTAAAGGGCACCGCCGCGCCCTCTTTCTGCAGACGGGCTTCCATGGCTTGATAGGTCCATTTGTGAACGCTGTATTCCGCATCGATGTTTTGTTTGTACAAGGCGAACGAATTCTGCCGGAAATTGCTCAAGATCGGACCGGGCTCGATCAGGGAAACCTGGATATTGCTGCCGTGAAGTTCCAGACGCAGCGTGTCGGCCAGCCCTTCCAGCGCAAATTTACTGGCATTGTAGGCGCCGCGATAAGTCAGAGCCACCAGGCCCAGCACCGAACTGTTGTAGATGATCCGGCCGTGGCCCTGCTTGCGCATGACCGGAATGATCAAATTGGTCAGCTCGTGCGTGCCGAACAAGTTGGTTTCGAATTGAAAGCGCAGGACTTCCCGCGTTAAGTCCTCGACCGCGCCGGGCTGGCCGAAAGCACCGTTATTAAAAAGCGCATCGAGCGTTCCTCCGGTCAGTTCCAGGGTTTGCCGCACCGCCTGCCGGATACTGGCGCTGTCGGCCAAATCCAGTTGCAGGGAAGTCAGTCCTTCTTCCTGCAAGCGAGCCACATCCTCCGCTTTTCTGGCCGTTGCGATCACAATATGGCCGCGTTGCCGCAACACCTTGGCGGTGACGTAGCCGATGCCGGTCGAGCAGCCGGTGATTAAAATGGTTTTTGCTGAGGTCATTTCCGGTTATTGTTTTAGTTCCTGTTCGGTGAAATAGAATTTGGCGGCGCTGCTGCAGTCGACTAAAAACACCAGGGATTCCCTCGTGCTCTTGATGTTCAGTTCGGTAGCCTCAACCCGTCCGCAGCGGTTGCTGGCCAGCGCTTTTTCCGCGGCCGCTCGTCTCAGACGCTCAATGTCGGGCAGCCGATTTTGAAAAGTTTTGACTAAAGCCGGCAAATCGTCTGGATTATACGGAGGAATCGCGAAAGGAGAATACAATTTTGGATTATTCTTGATTAAAAATTGATTTTTGGCGCTTTCGTCCTTCGCTTCCTGTTTCAGCTTGGCCTGTTTCTGTTCTTCCATCTGTTGATCCAGTTTTTCCTGGTCCAGCTTGGACTGCTGGTCCTGTTCCTTTAAATCGGATTGTCTTTTCTCCTCGTCCAGATCGGTGGAAGTCCCCGTCTTGACGTTGATCTGAATATTGCCTTGCCCAGGCGCACAAGGAGCGGCCCGGTAAACCGTTTTCCCGGAACCGTCGGTACATTTGAAGACGCCGGCAGAGGCAGAGGCAAAATAAAAAACACTCAGTATCGTCAGTATCACTTTCATTGCTTTTCCCGGTAAAAACACTAAAAAATCAGAATGAAAGTATAGGTGAATTTACTGGTTACCCCCTTCGCCGCGGAAAAGTTTCCCTATCTTTTGCCTGAGAAATGCGAAGGACAAGGCGGTTATCAACATGAAGGCCGTAAAAAACCAGAAATAATCGGCGCCTGCCAACCGGCTGGAGCCGTCCTCGTTTTCGATGAAGAAATTCACCGCGCCGGTAAATAAATTACCGGCCGCGACCGAAATGTAATAGAACGCCATCACCAGCGATTTCATGCTTTTGGGCGCTTCCATGTAGGAGAATTCCAGACAGGTGATCGACACCATGATTTCCGCCGAAGTCAGCAGCAAATACGCCGGCAACTGCCAGCCGACATGAACCGGCAGCCCCTGATCCAGCCGCATCTGGATCAGTCCGGGTATGGCGAAAGCCAGAGCGGTCAGAAACAGGCCGGCAGTTATCCGGGTCAGTTGGGTCAAGGCAAAAAAACGTTGCAGAAACGGATAAATACCGTAAGAAAACAGCGGCGTCAGCAGCATGATCAGCAACGGATTGGCGGCCTGGATCTGCGACGGCAGCAATTCGATGCCGCCGACACGGCGGTCCATTTTCTGAGCCTGTAATACCCAGGAAGAACCCATTTGTTCGAACAAGGCCCAAAACATCGCAATGAAAAAATAAACGGCACCCAATAGGGCCAGCGTACGCAGGCCTTCCGGTGCCGCCAGTTCCTCCAGCAATCCCTTTCCGAACGGCGGAATATGGACAAATCGATAACGCCCGCTCCAGAAAACCCAGGTCGCCAGCGCCATCAATAAACCGGGAACGGCAAAGGCAATGCGGGCGCCGTAATGTTCCTGAAGCCAGGGAATGATCAATATGGAGATAAAAGCGCCCAAGTTGATCGAAAAATAAAACCAACTGAAGACGGTCGCCAGCAAATGGCGATTGCGGGATCCGAACTGATCGCCGACATGAGCCGAAACGCAGGGTTTGATGCCGCCGGCGCCGATTGCGATCAAGCCCAGGCCCAGCATCAAGCCCGAACGCGTGTCGTCGAGAGCCAGAGCGAAATGGCCCAGGCAGTACACCAGGGACAATCCGATGATGGTGCGGTATTTACCCAGCCAGGCGTCGGCCAGAAAGGCTCCGAATACGGGCATGACATAAACCGCCGAAATAAACAGATGGTAATAGCCTTGAGCTTCCTGTTCCGACATGCAATCCGGCTGACCGGAGGCATTCATTAAATATTGAGTCATGTAAATGACCAGGATGGCCCTCATTCCGTAATAACTGAAACGTTCGGCGGCCTCGTTGCCGACAATGTAAGGAATGCCGGGAGGCAGAGTCGTTATCGGATCGGCTTGGGTCTTGTAAGAGGTCATTTTCTCGGTTTTTCACAAAATTCTGCCGCTAATCATATCAAATGAAAAATTTTTAAAATCTTTCTGTTATTACTAGTTTTGAAAATTTTGTGATTAAGTCCTTTTTACATTTAAATATCAATGTCTTAAATGAAAGAACAAGTTGTCGGTTGGAGGCCTTCATCAATGTGGTCAGAATGTGGATATCCCGGCATTCCACTTTTTGCATGACACTGTCTACAAGAAATCCACGCTTCATCAACAAAATGATTCCATCCCAGTTTTTCAAAATTTAAGCAGCTACTAAAAATTTAATAAACTGTCAAAAAATATTTTCGCCGAGCTGAATAAATTTTTTTCGGCAAAACAAAATTCCCGAAAGTAACCATAACAAATGAGAATTTTTAAAACCTTTTGTTATTATTACCCCACGAAAATCTGTGTATAAACCTTTTTTGTTATTAAAAATCATTAGTTTAATGACGATGATAAAATGTCGGCCGAAGAGCGTTCTTGCTGTGAACGGATTGTGGATATCTTGAAACCCAATGCTTTCTCCACCTCTATCCACAAGAAATTCCTGTTTTTTAAACAGATTTACTCTATGTCGTCATCGTGAATAAGCAGTTAAAATAATGAACCTTTCCGTCAATAAATTGTTTATAGTGACTCGGCAAGACGATTTTTTCGTTCCATGCACGGCCGTTGCTCCCGAGGCTCCGGCAAGATTATCGATTAGGGATAAAAAACCAAAAGATGTCAGAACAAAACCACACTGAAGATTTCACCCAATCAGCGTTAATTAAATTAAAAGACTTTATCAATCAGGAAATCATAGGTCAGGAGATTCTGGTCGAGCGGATGTTGATCGGCTTGCTGGCGGACGGTCATATTCTGGTCGAAGGCGCGCCGGGATTGGCGAAAACCCGGGCCATCAATGTTCTGAGCAAAGGCATTCAAGGCGATTTCCACCGGGTTCAGTTTACTCCCGATTTACTGCCGGCCGATTTGACCGGCACCGAGATATTCCGCCCCCAGCAGGGTACTTTCGAGTTTCAAAAAGGGCCTTTGTTCCATAATCTGATCCTGGCCGACGAAATCAACCGTTCTCCGGCCAAGGTCCAGGCGGCGCTTCTGGAAGCCATGGCCGAGCGGCAGATCACCGTCGGTCAGGCCACGTACAAGTTGCCCGAATTGTTCATGGTAATGGCAACGCAGAATCCGATCGAGCAGGAAGGCACCTATCCGTTGCCGGAAGCGCAGTTGGACCGGTTTCTGCTGCACGTCAAAGTGGATTATCCGAAACCCGAGCACGAAAAAAGCATTTTGCATCTGGCCCGATCGGAAGCGCGCTCTGCCGGCGCGAAACTGACCTGTACCATGGAATCGATCAGCCAGAAAACGCTGTTCGCGGCGCGCAACGAAGTGCTGGACGTCTATATGGCCGATACGCTTGAGGATTATTTGCTGCAGATTGTTCTGGCCACCCGCAATCCCGCCGCTTACGGCAGCGATCTGGCTTCGTGGCTGCAATACGGCGCGAGCCCCCGGGCCAGCATTGCCCTGGACCGTTGTGCCAGAGCGAAAGCCTGGCTGAACGAACGGGATTTCGTCGGCCCCGAAGACGTCCAGGATATGGCCTTCGACGTGCTCCGGCATCGCCTGATCCTTTCCTATGAAGCCGAGGCCGAAGGCATCACCACCGATGACGTCATTAAAGAACTCGTTTCCAGAATTGCGGTACCCTGATGTTATTCAAATCTTCTCCCGACCAGATCGGCCGGTCTGACACAGGCGGCGAGCTGACCCGGATCCGTCTTAAAACCTTGATCGATCTTTCCATACCAGCGGCGGGACTGACTTTGCAGCCGCAGTCGATACGCGCCGGCTTGAACGGAAGCTATGTTTCCGGCTTCAAGGGGCGGGGCATGGAATTCGATGAAACCCGGCTTTATCAGGCGGGGGACGACATTCGGAGCATCGACTGGCGAGTGACGGCCCGCACCGGCAAAGCCCATACCAAGATTTTTCGCGAAGAAAGGGAAAGGCCGGTCTTTATCTCGGTCGATAACCGGCGGGCGATGCATTTTGCCACACGGGGCGTTTTCAAATCGGTAATGGCCGCCAAACTGGCCGGCTTGCTGGCCTGGGCTTCCGAACAGCACGGCGATCGCATCGGCGGACAGATATTTTCCGATGCGAGCTGCCGGGAGCTGAAACCCCGAAGCGGCAAACACGGCGTCTTGAGATTTTTACATGCTCTGGTCAATACGGCCGAAGAAGTCGCTTCCCGGGAGCTGACCCTGGATCGCATCCTGTCCCGGCTGGTCCAGCATGCCCGGCCGGGCAGTCTGGTTTACATCGTCAGCGATTTTCGGGGGGTCGACGACGCCGCGGAGATACACCTGGCGAAATTGGCGCAGCACTGCGAAATCGAGTTGATTTTCATCTACGATGCGCTGGAAAGAAGTTTGCCCGAAAAAGGGCTGTACCGTTTTACCGACGAGGTCAACGAGGTGGTGGTCGATACCGGCGACAATCTGAGCCTGGCTTCCTACCGGCAGCGCTTCGACCGGCGTTTGCAGCGGATTCAGAGCATCGCCAATAAAATGAACCTGAATTTTATGCTGTGCAGCACCAGCGACGATCCGGTGCAGCGGTTGCGGCGCCCTTCAGCTTCAAGCCGGCGCAAGCGCCTCCAGAGTCAACAGGAACAGCAATAATGCTTCCGGTCGATCTTCCTCTGAGAGACATCCATCTGCCCGAGGCGATCGGCTGGTGGCCTCCGGCTCCGGGCTGGTGGCTGCTCGCCGTCCTGCTTCCGCTGCTGGGAGTGACCTTGTTCCGGCTTTACCGCCATCTGACCCGGAAGACCGCCTTGAAAACGGCAAAACGAATTCTGGCCGCCATCAGGCAGGATAAGGCGATGGACGATTTAACCAAGCTGAGCGAAATTTCAATATTGCTTCGGCGCGTCGCCATCAGCACTGCACCCCGTGCTCAGGCGGCCGGCCTGACCGGCAAGGCCTGGCTGGCTTATCTGGACCGGTCGATGCGGGGAACACCTTTCAGCGAAGGGGCCGGACAATATTTGAGCGATGCCCGTTATCGTAAGGAAGTGCCGGACGGTCTGGACGTCGCCAGGCTCATCGATTTGTGCGAAGACTGGCTGAAAGCCCAGGCGAAGAAATGATTCATTTTGAATGGCCCTGGCTGCTCGCCGCCCTGCCGCTGCCGTTATTGATCCGCTGGCTGCTGCCTGCCGCTCTGCCGGCAGAGCAGGCCGCCTTGAAGGTTCCTTTTCTGGACGATCTGGCCGAAGCCGGAATGAACCCGCGCCGTAAAAGCCGTTCAGGGAGGCCTTTCATATTCGCGGCGATCGCCTGGCTGCTGCTGGTCGTTGCCTGCACCCGCCCGCAATGGCTGGGCGAGCCGATAGAACAGGCGGTCAGCGGCCGCGATTTGATGCTGGCGGTCGATTTGTCCGGCAGCATGGAAGAGCAGGATTTTATCCTCAATAAGGAACGCGTCGACCGGTTGACCGCCGCCAAAGCCGTGGCCGGAGATTTCATCGAACGCCGGGCCGGCGACCGTTTGGGTCTGATTTTATTCGGCACCCAGGCTTATCTGCAAACGCCGCTGACCTTCGATCGAAAGACCGTCAAAACGCTGCTGGACGAATCGGCGATCGGCTTGGCCGGCGACAACACCGCGATCGGCGATGCGATCGGGCTGGCGGTCAAACGCCTGAAAAATCAACCCGGCAACAGCCGGGTGCTGATCTTGATGACCGACGGTGCCAATACCGCCGGCGAGGTGTCGCCGTTGAAAGCGGCGGAATTGGCGGCTGCGAACCGGTTGAAAATCTACACCATCGGCATCGGCGCCGACGAAATGCTGGTACGCAGTTTTTTCGGCACCCGCAAAGTCAATCCTTCCCGGGACCTCGATGAAAAGACCTTGATCGCCATCGCCAAAAATACCGGCGGGCGCTATTTTCGCGCAAGAAACGCCGAGGAATTAAGTTACATCTATCTGCTGCTGGACAAGCTGGAGCCGATAGCCAAGGACAAACAGTACTTCAGGCCCCGGACCGAGCTGTTCTACTGGCCGCTGTCCCTGTCGCTGGCTCTGGCCGCCTTGCTTTGTTATTTCCGTTTGAGGTGGGCGTGAGTTTGACCGATTTTCACTTTCTGAGACCGTACTGGCTTCTGGCCTTATTTCCTTATCTGCTGATACTGGCGTGGACGCTTCGTAGCAAACTCGCACGGGGCAATTGGTCGGCCGTATGCGATGCCGCTCTTCTGCCTTATCTGTTAAAGGACAAGCCGGCCAAACGAAGCCGTTGGCCGATCGCTTTCGGCGCATTGGCCGCGCTGCTTGCCATCGTGGCGCTGGCGGGGCCGTCCTGGAAAAAATTGCCGTCGCCGGTCTTTCGGAACGAGTCGGCCCTGGTGATCGCCCTCGATTTGTCCCGCTCGATGGATGCGGAGGACGTCAAGCCCAGCCGCCTGATTCGCGCACGCTATAAAATCGCCGACGTCCTCCGGCAGCGGAAAGACGGCCAGACGGCGCTCCTGGTTTATGGCGGCGATGCTTTTACGGTGACGCCGCTGACTACCGACAACGAAACTATCGCCAGCCAACTCGAAGCATTGACGACCGACATCATGCCCGTTCCCGGTAAAGACACGGCAGCGGTCCTCAACAAAGCCGTGGAAATGTTCAAGCAGGCCGGCATGCAAACAGGCCGGATTGTGTTGATTACCGATGGAGCCGATCCGGAGACAACCTTGCCCGCCGTTCGAGGACTGGGCGATTACGCCTTGTCGGTCATCGGCGTCGGCACCCCCGAGGGCGCACCGATCGCCTTGCCCACCGGCGGTTTTTTGAAAGACGGGCAGGGCACGATCGTGATTCCCAAACTGAACGTCGAGGATCTGGCCAGACTGGCTGCTGCCGGCAACGGCATTTACCGGACGCTGAGCGCCGACGATACCGACATTCAGGCCGTGCTGGCCGATTTCGGCCGGCCGGATGCTTCCGGTCAGGCGCATGACGGAGCCGATCAACGGATGCTGGACCTGTGGGAGGATCAAGGCCCCTATTTACTGCTGTTGGTATTGCCGCTGGCCGCATTGTTGTTCAGAAAGGGATTGCTGGGCGCCGCCTTGTTGGTGATCCTGCCGTTTCCCGAGCCCGGCTATGCACTGACCTGGAAGGACTTGTGGCAGACCCGGGATCAGCAGGCGGCGACAGCTTTTAAACAAGGGCAGTATGAGCAGGCGGCCAAGCTGTTCGAAGATCCGGACTGGAAACTGGCCGCACAATATAGAGCCGAACAGCAAGATTTAAATGAGATGAAAACTCCAAAAACCGCCACCGGTTTTTACAATCAGGGCAATGTCCTGGCCAAATCCGGCCGTCTCGAAGAAGCCGTAGAGGCTTATAAAAAATCGCTGGCGCTCGATCCGGACAACGAGGACGCCCGATTCAACAAGGACCTGGTCGAAAAAGAGCTGGAAAAGCGCAAAAAGCAACAGGAGCAGAATAAAGACCGGCAGCAGGACAACTCGCAGCAAGCCAAGGATAAGGATCAGAAATCCGGGGAACAGCAGCAGGGCGGCGGTTCAGAGCAAAATAAAAAGGAAAATGAAGGAAAAGAAAACCCGCCGGAAAAATCGGATGAAAAATCCGGGCAATCCGACGAAGCTCAGGAATCGGCAAAGGAACAGCAGCCGAATAGGCCGGAGAAGAAGCCTTCCGTTGAGGAAAAGCAACAGGCCGAACAAAATCCGGATGAGAAGAGCGGGCCGGAAGATGAACGGGGACAACAAGCAATGAGCGAGGCGCGGCCGGCCGATGAACAGCAGCAGGCCAACGAACAATGGCTTAACCGGATTCCCGACGATCCGGCCGGCCTGCTGAAGCGAAAATTCAAATACCAGTACGGCCAGCGCCAACGTCAATAAAGAAATCGAGGCGATCTTAATCCGGCAAGTCTTTTTCGGAAAGACGGAAAGGCCTGGGCGAAAAGTTAAAATCCCGCCGCGCTTCCGAATGGTCGAAAACCAGATCCTGATTCATGCGTTCGGCCATCGACGCCGACCAATTCCGGAATCTGGGCAATACCCGCAAACAAGCGATGGCCAGCCTGAAAGCCGGCAGCGGAATGGAAATGAGTCTGGGCCGGCTGTTGAGCGCGAGGAAAATGCGCTTCACCATTTCCTTATAGGCCAGTTTTTCTCCTCCGGAAAGATTATAAGTCCGGTTGGTCGTTTCAGGCGTCGATAAAACCGCCAGGCAGGCCGACGCGATGTCGTCCGCATGAACGGGCTGGCGCAGACCGGTCGCCGCTCCCAGCAGGGGGAAAAAGCCGAAACGCCCGATAAAGCGGGCAATTTCGGTGATGTTTTTATCCTTGCCGTAACCGTAGATGAGAGTCGGCCGGAACACGATCCATTCGACCTGATGGGCTTCGGCCCAGGTTTGCAGCGCTTGCTCGCTGGCCGCCAGACGAACCGCCGCTTCCCTTTCCTTGCTGTCGTTTGAATCCGTCTTGGTGAAGCGGCTGGTCGACGACAACACCACGATGCGCTTGCAGCCGCAAGCCTTGAGCAGGCCGAAATAATCCGGCAGTACCCAGATGGGAGCAAGACAAATCCAGTAAGGGATGGCTTCCTCTCCCGCGGAGGGGAAATCCACAAGAGGGGAAGTGATCTGACGCCATTCGACCGGACCGCAACGATCGTCCGTTTTTCTTCTCGAATAGGCGGTCACCTGCCATTCGTTCTCGACCAGCAACGGCAGCAGGCGTTCGCCCACCAGGCTGGTCGCTCCCAACAGGCCGATGCGGGCTTTAGGCACGAACCCATCCCAAACGTTGCAACAGGCGTTTAAAAAGGTATTGCGCCATAATCAAGGTAAAACGGAACCAGACGCCGAAATTGACCAGGAACATCAGGATGCCCGGATATTGATGCCGGAAAAATTTTTGATAAAAGCGCATCATGCCTTTGTGCTTGTGCCATTCGACGAAAATGGGCCGGGACCGCCCGCAGGCTCCGGAGGCATGGGTGATTTGGGCGCTGGGTATGAACAGAATCCTCCAGCCTTTCTGGCGAAAGCGCATGCACCAGTCCAGATCCTCGCAATGCAAAAAATAACCTTCGTCCCAGAGGCCGACGTCCCGAATGGCTTCCTGTTTCACTAACATGCAGGCGCCGGATATCGCTTCCACTTCGATCGGGCCGGGCGGCAAGGGTTGTTTGTGAAGATCGAAATCGAAAAAAAGTTTAGGCCAACGCTGGGCGAATCGGCTTAATCCGAAAGCTCTTACAAAAGAACGCCACGGCGTCGGCACCGCGCGCCGCCCTCCCGCCTGTTCGGTGCCGTCGGGATTGACCAGTAAGCCGCCGACCATGCCGACATCTCGGTTCGATTTCAGATGCTTCAACAGATCGATCAGCGTTCCGCGGATAAACGAGCAGTCCGGATTCAGAAACAGTAAATAGTCGGCCGAAGCATGGGCAATACCGATATTGCAGGCGGTTGCAAATCCGGTATTCACTGAATTCCGGATGATTTTGACCGACTCCAGATCTTCTATGGAACTTAAACTTTGGTCGAGAGAAGCATTGTCCACCACGATAATCTCGATGCTCAGAGGGCAATTCAGAAGACAATCGATGCATTCCCTGAGCAGATGGCCTGCGTTGTAATTGACGACGATTGCCGAAAGGGTTAAATCCATGGTCATGCTGATCGGCTGAAGGAAGGCACGCGATGAGTCAGCATACGCCGGATCTCTCTATCGGGCGCTTTCGTTGCTCGGTAAAATCTTCGCTTTTCCATAAATCCGGCCTCCCTTTACGAGCACAACGCCGGTTTGGGATATCGATTGAATCGGCCCGCATACAGAAAATAAACAATACTCTCCAGCAATAAAACGGATGGAAGATATAAAAACAAAACGACGGTGTGTCTTTAATTGTATGGCCAATCGGGTCAACCGGCTTCGGCGTCGGCCTCAATCGGAAATTGGTCATGAACACTGCTTGTCCTGATTTGACATGATACACCACAGCCTCGGTAACGTATATGACTTTGTCCCCTTTGAGGAAGGACAAAGAAGCTCGGAAAATAACAATAGAAAACCGGTTAAAGACAAAATCGAATAAAAAAGCGGCGAACTTCCGGTTCAGCCGCCGAACAACTGATGATCGATCAGATCGCAAAAACAGTGGCTGATCAGACTGTGAACTTCATGAATCCGGGCCGACGAGTTGGACGGCACGCGCAACTCCAGGTCCTTTTCGTTGAGTTGAGCGGCAATGGCTCCTCCGTCCCTGCCGGTCAGGGCGATGACGCTGATCTCTTTGTCGTGCGCGCAGTGAACGGCCTTGACGATATTTCCCGAAAAACCGCAATCGCTGTACACCACCAGCATGTCGCCGCTTTGGCCCAGGGCTCTGAGCTGTTTGGCGAAAACGTCGTCGAAATGGCTTTCGTTGGCGATCGCGGTGATAGTGGTCATGTCGGTGCTCAACGCCAGCGCCGGCAGGGAAGGCCGCTCGCGCTCGAAGCGGTGCAGCAAGGTTGACGACAACAGTTGGGCGTTGTTGGCCGCGCGTCCGTTGCCGCAGGCGATGATTTTCTTGTCGTTGAGCAAGGCCGCCACCAGCCGTTCCGAGGCATAGGCGATCAGATCGGTCAGGTAGTTCATCGCATCCTGCTGAGTCTGGAGACTGTCGGTAAACTGGTTGATGATTCGGTCTTGTAAACTCATAGAGAAAATTGACTGGCTTAAAAAGCGTTTCGTATCCATTCGATGGCGCCGTTGCCGGAAAGGGCGATCACGTCGAATCGTATCGGGCAATCCGTTTTCGAGGTGGATAAATAATACTGCGTGGCGGCAATTATACGCGATTGTTTGGCCGGAGTGACACTCTCGGCGGCGCTGCCGTATTTGTCCGACTTGCGGAAGCGGACCTCGACGATGACCAGCGTACCGCCGTCGGTCATGATCAAATCCAGTTCGCCCTGTTTGCAGCGAAAATTCCTGCATACCGGCTGCAGCCCTTTTCCGATTAAAAACCGGTGCGCCCGTTCCTCGGCGTTCCTGCCGCGCATCAGATGAGCGGTTTTGTCCCGGAGCTTAGTTAGCAGGGTCATGGCCGCCGTCCGGTTGCGAAGTGCCGTTATCCGGGATGGGCGCGGGAGCGGCCGGAGCCTCTGTCTCGGCCGTTTCATCGATGAGCCTGGGTTGGCCTTCGCTAAACCGGGCGCAGATCAGTTGGCGCTGAATGCGATGACCCGGGGCCAGCGACAGTTTTCCGGTGGCGCCGGCATAGGGCTGTCCGTTCAGATCGCGAAGGCGCGCGGCCAGATGGAACGCGTCGATGCCCATTGCGATCAGGCGTAAATAGGAACCCGGAAACTGCTGCCGGACCGAAGCCAGAGAGGCCATGCCGAGATCGCCGGGATAGGCTTGGTCGAAAAACCAGGGCATGTCGCAGAAGACAGCCCCGTCGAGAATCCGGTCCTGGCCCGGATCGGCTTCGCCGCCGTAGATGTTGGGCAGGGCATACACCGCCAGATCCTCGGCGCCGAACACGTCCAGTTGCCGTTTGATGGCCCTGGCTTCCTCGGGATAGGCACTGATGAAAATCACGTCCGCTTCCTGTTTCTTTTCGGCTCCTTCTCCTGCCTGAAATGACTCGGCGTAGACCGGCGAATTGTTATCCCGGTTGAGCAGGAGTCCGACCGCCAGCGAAAAATCGGTCATTTTGGGGCGGTAGGTCTGGACTTTGAGAAGTACGGTGTCGCCGTTTTGCCAATAGTCTTTAAAATAGTCGGCAATGCGTTGGGTTTGGGGATTTTCCGGGATCAGCAGCAATGCCTTTTTATGGCCGTCCCGGCGCGCGGCGGCGGTAATCTGTTCGACGTCGTCGACCGGGCTCAAGGCGAATTGATAAAGATTGTCTTGCTCAAGATTCGGAATGTGATTTAATGCCAGCACGGGGACGTCGAGCAGGGTCGACTCGGCCAGGCTCTGGATGTCCGCCTTTTCGAGCGGACCGATGATGAACTCGGCCCCGGCGGCGACGGCTTCGCGATATTGTTCTGCGAGTGTGCCCTGTTCGGTGTCGTAAAAGTGCAGATTGGGCTTGCCGGCTTGATTGCCGAGACGGTCGAAGGCGGCCATGATTCCGGCTTTGATGGCTTTCCCGGCCGCCGCAAAAGACCCGGATTCGGGCAGCAGGACCGCGATCGAGCCGGGATAATGGACCGCAGCCTCCGAGGAAGCGGGTGGTTGTTGGCTCAACCAGGCGATATCGGCAGGATGATCCGGAAAGGCTGCCCGCCATTGGTTTAGTCGGGCGTTGAAATCGGGCCGGTCCTTTTGCTTGTAGATGCGGGCCAGAGCCAGCCAGCCGGCCAACGGATCGGCGGGAGAAACCGCTCCGCTTTCCAGTTGCGCATCGTCGAGCAGGGCCAAAGTATCGAGAATGCCGAGCTGGTTCTGTTTTTTCGGCTCCTCGTCAGCCAGTAATGCGTCGAGTTCGATGCGGGATCTGGCGCTCGCCAGCAAATTCCCCTGGAGCGAAAAGGCAAAGGCCCGGGCTTGCAGATAGGTGATCTTCTCTTCCGGGCCGAGCAGGTGCGGCTCGATGCTTTCCAGATGGTCCAGCGCCAATTCGGCTTCGCCCATGCTGAGTCTGATTTGCGCATAAAGAAGATTGAGCAGGGCGGTGTCCTGTTCGGACAATTGCGAGGCATCGAGGCTGTCCGCCTGCTTTTTTGCTTCGCTGTAATTGCCGTCCCGGATCAACGCATCAATGGCGGCGAAACGTTGCCGGACCTCTTCCCTGGAAAGGGAAGGCGGCCGCGAGGGATTCAGTTCGGTGGCGGTAATGGCTTTGTCGTCCGTTTCCAGAGGGCGGGTCACCGCCGTGTCCTCGACCGGCGGCGGAGGCGGGGGCGGTGCGGCCTGTTCTTTAGGCTCAGTGGCGCATCCCTGTACCAGCAGCAGGGCGAGCAGGCATCCAAATAAATAATACCGCGCGAAATCGGATCGGCGCTTTGAATTGAACGAGCTATTCATATGAGAACATCGAATGTCGGCTGAATTGGGCAAATTATACGTGGTTGCCACGCCGATTGGTAATCTGGCGGATATCAGCTTCAGGGCGGTCGAGGTCTTGAAGGGGGTCGACCTGATCGCGGCCGAAGACACCCGCCATGTCAGAATGCTGCTGGCGCATTACGGCATCCACAACAAGCTGGTGTCGCTTCATCAGCATAACGAAGAAAAAATCGCCGGCAGCCTATTGGAAAAAATCCGCTCCGGGCTGACGATCGCGTTGGTTTCCGACGCGGGCACGCCGCTGATCAGCGACCCCGGCCTGCCTTTGATCCGACGGCTCAGGGAAGAAGGCATCGAAGTCTCGCCGATTCCGGGTCCCTGCGCCTTGATTGCGGCCTTGTCGGTTTCGGCCTTGCCGGTCTCTCGGTTTTCCTTCGAAGGATTTGCGCCGCGGACGGCTTCAGAGCGCAAAGCGTTTTTCAAGGAGAAATCGTCGTCCCAGGCGACCTGGGCCTTTTACGAATCCAGCCACCGCATCCTGGCGTCTTTGAGCGACCTGGCCGAAATGCTGCCGCCGGAGCGCCGCGTCGTCATTGCCCGGGAGTTGACCAAACTGCACGAAACCGTGGTCGGAGACCGCCTGGACCGTGTTCTGGCCATTGTCGAATGGGACGAGAACATGCGGAAAGGCGAGTTCGTGGTCATGGTCGAAGGCGCAACGGTAGAAAAAGAACAGGCGGTCACGCCCGAACAGCACAAACTGCTGTCGGTGCTGCTGCGCGAATGCAGCATCAAAACCGCCGTCGATATGGCGGTGGAGATTACCGGTGCCAGGAAAAAACTGCTGTATCAGGCGGCCCTGGCCATTGCCGAGCGGGAATAACAAGAAGGGCTCGGGAGCATGGTCTTGCCGCCGAGGCCGTTCGAACAATTCCGGCACGCCTCAGGGCGGCGGCCGGCAAAGAGACAGTTCTTTTCCTTCCGAGTTTTACCGAGTCAGTAAGAGCATGGAGGGACATCCTCTAAACCGGCCCGACAAGAATTAACGCGGTTACGGAAGCCGTTTTTCCCGAAGCATTCCAAAGGCCGACTTGAATCGTTGAACGAACGATTGGTGTCGGCCTATCCTCTAAAATAGTAGTAAGCAAAACACCGGCTCGAAAACGGATGAAAAGGAGGGTTTTGGGATGAGAATTGAATTATCCGAAATTGAAAGCGCCATCGTCCGCCGCATCAAACCGCTCGGCGGCAACGAAGACGCCGTCTACGATTACCAGTGCCCGAGAACGGGCCGCCTCTTCATGATACGGCGTTACGGAGACCGTTATCTTCTCGAAGAATTGGTCCCGATAGGGATTTGGGACCGGAAAATAAAAAATCGCGTACTCGAAACCCTCTTCGAAAGCGTCTTTGCAAGATCCCGGCCCAACGAATTCAAGCACATCTTGCTGCGCCGATTGCCGGACGAAAGCAGCGTGGATTGTCCCGGCCGGTCGCGCTATCTGATAATCCGCGCCACGGACTGGGAAGGAGAGCCGGTCTTTTCGAACTCGATTTCGGAATGCGCCCGAAGCATCGCCGGCGCCTTGAATGCCGACGCCTATTACCAGGCCCGGCAGCCTGCGGCCGAAAAAGTCGGAACCGAAGCGATCGATGAAGTCAAACAAACGATCTTCTATTGGCGGCTTATCCTGAAAGCTTTGGATCTCGTGGAGCCCGGCACGGTCTTCAAGGGGACCTTCAACACGAGGAGCGGCAAGATCAGCGACGAGGTCAAGCAGGATCTACTCCGTTACTTCAATGCACCTTCCCATGAGTTATGGGACCGCCTGTTCAGCCAAACCATCGTTCACAAGGACACCCTCTGGCAAGCCTGGTGCGATTACGACCCCGAGGCGCCCCGTACGCTGAGCGATCAGGAAAAGCGAATTTGGCCCCGCATACCGGATGGCGAGCAATTGCGCGAAGCGATCCGCGCCTGCGTTGAAGCCAACCGCGAGCGCGCCGAGACAGCCCTTGCCCGAAACACCGAATTGCTGGAAAAGCTGCTGAATAAAAACCGGCCCGAACTGAAACTGGTGAAAAATCTTCGGCAGGGCGATCGGGCGCGAGTCTGAAGTAGCGCCGTATCACAGGACTGTAGGATGTCGTGACGATCGGAACCGCCTCGTTCGCGATGGATGAGGACCTAAGGCTCACCTCATCATACGAACTGAATCTCTAACGCATGGGCTGCTTGCCAAAAAGGTAAAATTGAAGTTTAATTCGATTTTGTTTGTTTTTCGGTTTGTCCGATGATTGCCCGGAAACGCTGGAATTTCGGAACAGTACTGGATTGAAAGATAATTGACATCTTTTAGGATGGCATAAATTTATTTATATGATTGATTCTAATAATTTATATTGCTTTTATAATGAATTAGCCAACCGGTTGACGCAATGTTTTGCTTCATTTAGGGCGTTTAATATTAGTTAGGCGTCGATGCAAACCATTCGTGTCAAGTCGTGGGAAAGCTTTGATGATGCTCTCAAGCGGGTGCGTAGGGCATATGGTCAATACGTCAGAACGCTCTCAGACGGTAGCCAGTTTGAGCGTCACGTCAAAATCCTCTACCGCGGGCAGGCGGATGCGAAATGGCCACTGCTCACGACCCTAGAGCGAAAGACCAATGCGGAGATTGATGTTCTTCGCTACGTCGACTACGCGGCAAGGACAGTAAACGAACTTGAGTCATTTACCGGCACGCGATGGTCGGTCGCGCCGTATCCTGACCTTGAACGCGAAGTTCGCGCGAAGCAAGATTCCCTTCGCGTTCACTTACCCGCATATGACTACTTGGTACATCTTCGCCACCACGGATTCCCGTCTCCGCTCCTCGATTGGACAGAGTCCCCGTACATAGCCGCGTACTTCGCTTACCTCACATCTGATAGTCGAAATCCGGCGGTCTACTGCTACATTGAGTCGCCAACCTTTGTGAAGGTGGGCTCTGGCGGCTCCCCCATGATTTCCCTCATGGGGCCCTATGTGAGCACACATAGGAGGCACTTTGCACAGAGAGCTTCCTACACAGTCTGCACCCGCTGGGACCAAGAGCGAGAGCGTCATGTCTTCTGCAAGCATGAGAACGTCTTTGCTCGTGGAGACGAGACTCAAGATGTACTCGTCAAACTTGTCTTGCCGGCTCGCGACCGTCTTGCCGCTTTGCGTCGGCTATCTGAGTACAACATCAATCACTTCACACTGTTCCAGTCCGAGGATGCACTAGTGAAGTCACTCGAAACCCGCTACTTTGATCTCGGCGACGCCTAACCCTTCGCTCGAGCCGACCCGCTCCGGCAAGGCCCACTGGCCGCCCGGAGCCCACTTTCATGTTGCTCCGGTCGGCCAGTGGGCCTTGCCTCCACGGTCGGCTCAGCTCAAACGTTGGGCATCCGCACTCCTCATGTAGCGCATCAATACCAAAAAAATATAAGGATCAAGAATGAATAATCGCACATTGGAATCACTGTACGACGAAATAGCACCCAAAGTGGGCCATGAAACCTTCATGGCTGCGGCAAGTCGAGTAGATAGCCTAATTACGGAGCTTACCGAGCTTACTATTGCTGGTAATGAATGGGCCGAGGAAAATAGCTACCCAGCAGTTGAAAATTATCCTCAATATCAACGGGCACGAGAAATTGGTAAGGAGTTCTTAAAACTCGCTGGCTTCAAAGGTATGCAAACAGCCGTTGGATCTGTACGTAAGCGACTGTATGGAAAAGGTCTAGATGGGAGCAGCTTGATTCTAATGGAATATGGGTGGAGTGGTATCGGCGGCTGGCAGTCTTAAATATGAAAACGTCACAGAAGGAGAGTCAGCGTTGTGATAACACAACGTGGCCTTCTTCGACAGGATTTTTTGTTTTGTTTCCGAAAACACAGGAGTATCAATCTTGAGTAAGTCAATTCGTGGTTGGGTTAATGTCCGTGAATATCCGTCGGACGGAAAACCGGAGGAGTCGTATATTCGTAATAAGGACGTTCAGCGTGTTTCTATGGTCGAAAACGAAGATACGACAATTTCAGTTCTTGTCCACGCCTTGGGAGGCACGTATCTCGCTACAGTTTCAGAAACGCTACCAGAAGCCACGCGGCAAATGGAAAACTTAGTTCAAGAAATTAGTGAGTAATAAATGGGCTTGCTCGTGGCTATTAAGCCCAACAAGGCGCTCAAGCCGACCCGCTTCCGCTACGCTCCAGCGGTCGGCTTAGCTCTACGTTAGGTGCTATGCATGACAAACGAGCACATATCGATTGAGGATGCAATTAATCTCGCAAATCGGAAAATCAAATGGCCATCGATAGCTGTGATGGTTACGCCGTGGTTGGCCTTTGTTATAGCTGGAGAACTTGGGTTGATTCCTACTGTCGGCTACGCTGGAATGTATTGGTTTATTCCCGTATTTCTCGGTGGTTTTCTTGGAGGCTGGTTGGTTTGGTCGGTTCGCATTCCAAAATGGATGCTTTGGGCATATCCTCGTGTCCATAACTTAACAGAGTTAAAAGCTTGCGCAATCGAAGCGCAAATTCTCTGGCCTGATGGGAGCGTGTTTAACCGCACTCTAGTAATGTCAGAAGCCGAGCGCCAGAAACTAAAGGAAATAGAGCTAAAAGCAAATGACGATAGCCGCACCTAACCCTACGCTCAAGTTCGCTCCCTTCGGTCGCTGGGGCGCGCCTTAGCTTTACGTTAGGCAACAAGAAGTGAACGCTGGCATTAGTAATGAAGTGGGTAATAAAAATGAGCGATTGGGATTTTCTGTATGAGATGAAGGATCGTAGGTATAGCGAAGCTGAGATACAGGATGCAATGGCTTCAGGTGTTGCACCATGGGAATGGGCTTTTATTGAAAAACAAGGTAGGAAAGCCGAATGGGAAAAATTGAAATCTCTGCGGGACGCAGGAACAATTTCACGCGAAGAGTTCAAAAAGCGGAAGGTAGAAATGTTCAGGTAATATGCTGTTAAGGTCAGGGTCGTGAGGGGCGAAATGAGCTTGCGAACCCCAATATTTTCAACTGGAACAATTTTTTTTTCGAGCATAGGAATAATTTCCATGATATTGACTGCCGTTATCGAAAGAGACGAGTTTGGCTATTTTGCCCAAATTCCTGAATTAAAAGGCTGCGTTACGCAAGGCAATACTTATGAAGAAGTGCTTTTCAATATTCAAGAGGCTGCTGAACTATATTTGGAAAGCCTGACAACGGAAGAATTACATGCACTTCAAAAACGCAAGGTAATCATATCCCCCATAGAAGTGGCTATTCATGCCTGAATATCCAAGGTTTACCGCAAAAGAAGCAGAGAAGCTTCTTCTCCGTAGCGGGTTTGTTTTAGATCGCCAAAAAGGCAGTCATCGGATTTATAAAAAGAAAACTTATCGGATGGTTTTGTCCAGTCATGCCGGAGAAATATTACACCCCAAAATCATCAAACAGCTTTTTGACGTCATTCATGAAGCTGAGGACAAAACCTAACCCAACGCTCCAGCGGACTCCGCTAATGCTCCGCCGCTGAGATTTGCGTTAATCTTCTCGTGTTTGCTGTTTAGGCGTATGATAAAAAACTTATTATTTTCAAATCCTATACCAAACAACGCGGAGCAAATTTGTATGAGAAGTTATACGGCAATTGTGGAACGCTGCCCGAATACAGGGTTTTATGTTGGCTTTATTCCCGGATTTCAAGGGGCGCATACGCAAGCAGAAACTTTGGAGGAGCTGAATCAAAATCTTCGAGAAGTTGTTGAAATGTTACTTGAAGATGGCGAGCCAATGTTAGAAGCCGAATTTATCGGTACTCAAAATATTGTTGTAGCTTAAACATGGGCCACTTGCCTATTCTTAAATCTCGCGAAGTAGTTGCGCTTCTTGAGGCGTTAGGGTTTACTGAACTTCGTCAGCGTGGCTCACCAAGCAGTTCCGCCACCCTGATGGTAGATGTACAACAGTGCCATTTCATGCAGGGCGTGACTTATCGCCAATCTTACTTAAACAAATCGCAAAAGATATTGGATTAACGGTCGATGAGTTTTTTAAAACCAAAGCCTAACTCAACGCTCAACCGGAGCGCGGTTACAACGCGGTTTTGTTTATTCCGCTTTCCGCGTTGCGCCCGGTTAGCTTTACGTTAAGCATATCAACGAAAGGAGAAGGTGCAATGAAAACTGGCTCTCTGCCTCTACTGGCTGTAGTCGTTTTGATAAGTAATGGGTGCTCTGGCACGACGCCGATCAAGAATTTGGCATTGCCACCGGTAACCACGATCGAGGGAACAATTACGCATCTTGATGAAAACGGATTTACTTTAACCGACAATTCTGGCTCCATCTTTGTTCGGACTAAATTACCAGACAACAAGAGAATGGATGTTTCATTGAACGAGAAAGTTAGAGTATATGGCAATCTACAGGGCGGCCAGGAAAAGGTATTTGACGGGTATGTTGTTAAGAAGCCGGCGGGAGAACAAATCATCGTCAGCAATCCGACTCCTCATTTTGGTTTCATTATCCAGAGCTCGTTCCAATAATGCCTAACAACCCCATCAACTCGGACGTGCAAGAGCGCCGCTTCGCTCTGTTTTTGCACGCCGGTTATGGAAAAAGTTGAGCCTGACGGAGATATAGATGAGAGTTGCCATCAACGGGGCCGGCATCGCCGGTCCGACGCTCGCATACTGGCTGCGGGAATGCGGTCACGAAGTGTTGCTCATCGAGGAGTCGCTGCAACTTCGCAATGGCGGCTATACCATTGACTTCTGGGGGGTCGGCTACGACATCGCCGAGAAGATGGGTCTGCTCCCCCGTATTGGAGAGCTGGGTTATCAGGTGAGAGAGGTGCGTTACGTGAACCGGCATGGCCGCAAGAGCGGCGGCTTTTCAGCCGACGTTTTCGGACGCATGACCAACGGCCGCTTCATCGAACTGCGGCGCTCCGACCTTGCGGCTGCGATCTACGGTGCGCTGGACGGAAAGGTCGAGACGCTTTTTGGCGACTCCGTCGCCAGGATCAAAGATGAGGGTCACTGCGTGCGAGTTGACTTCGATCATGCTGCCCCGCGCGAAGTCGATCTGGTTATTGGAGCGGACGGATTGCATTCGCGCATTCGCCGGCTAGTGTTCGGGCCCGAAGCGGAGTTCGAAGTTTCACTCGGCTATCACGTCGCCGCGTTCGAGATCGAGGGCTATCGGCCACGCGATGAACTCGTAGTTGTCAGTCACGCGGTTCCGGGAAGGCAGATTTTGCGATTGTCTTTGCGCGATGACATAACGCTTTTTCTCTTCGTCTTTCGCGACGAATACTTGACCGCGGAAAGTCCATCGAGCGAGCAAGAATGCAAATCGGTGCTGACAAACGTCTTTGCCGATGTCGGCTGGGAATGCCCGCGGATTCTCGCTGCAATGGAAGATGCCAGCGGCATCTATTTCGACCGTGTCAGCCAGATTCGAATGGACCGCTGGACAGAAGGCCGCACGGCGCTGATCGGCGATGCCGCCGCCTGCGTCTCCCTCGTTGCTGGCGAAGGGACGGGGCTTGCAATGGCCGAAGCTTATGTGCTTGCGGGCGAACTTCGCAATTGCGGAAACGATCACGTCGCGGCCTTCGCTCGCTACCAGGAGCGAATGATGCCATTTCTGAGGCGCAAGCAGGAGTCGGCAGCGAAATTCGCTTCCTCGTTCGCCCCGAAGAGTGCCCTCGGCATCACTTTCCGCAACTATGTCACTCGGCTATTGCGGATTCCGTTCATTGCGGATTTCTTCATCGGCCGCGCCGTGCGCGACGACATCAAACTGCCCGACTATAGGTTCTAGTTAATGTTTTTTTCTGGCCTATCGGGTCTCAGGGTCGTAGGATGCGTGGTTCGTTCCTCACCACATCCTGCAAAGCCGCTATTTAGGGTTGGCCTACACAGCGGTCAAAGGGACGCGCCGCCCTATAGTGGTTTTGAAGGCTCGCTTTTGAATCGGGTTCGGCGGCTTCGCTAAGCGTCCTTGAGCGGGATGCCCCTTACCTTTACGTTGGGTATTTCGATAAATGAACAGTATCTGTGTAATCTTTGATTTGGACGGTACGCTCGTGGACAGCGAGGGGCTTTGCAATCAAGCCTTTCTCGATCTGCTCCCGCAACTGAGCGATACGGTGGAGTCGTTGACCCAGCGGTATCGCGGAAAAAAGCTGGGTCCAATCCTTGCCGACCTGGAGAGCCGCCTTTGCCAGAAGCTGCCAGATTCGTTCGAGCAGCATTATCGCCAGCGTGTCGCGGAACTCTTCTCTCATGAGCTGAAACCTATGCCCGGCGTTATTGAAATGCTCAAAACCTCGAATTTTCCCAAGTGCATTGCCTCAAGCGGACCACCTTTGAAAATCCGTCAGGCATTGCAAATCAGCGGTCTTGCACCTTACTTTGGCGACAATATCTTCAGCTCATATGAAGTTGGCTCTTGGAAGCCGGAGCCTGGTCTATTCCAATATGCAGCAAATGAGATGGGCTTTATGCCCAGTCAATGTGTGGTTGTGGAAGATAGTGAAGTTGGGATCGAGGCAGCCGCAGCAGCAGGAATGAAAGCATTCCGGTATGTGCGAAATGCTGAAACAGCGTCATGCCGGATCGGGGATGAAGTGCCATTTGACAATATGTTGCAGCTTCCCCGATTGCTGGCTCAATTTGTTAGCAATGACCAACCCATCATTCAACCGGACCGGCGCGGTAGAGCCGCGCCAGTCGGTTAATTCAAACGTTGGGCAGCTTGAGCGGCGGAGTCAGTGTTGATTTAACTGTATAGAACTCTGTATTTGTGGCCAGTTTTTTTAAGTTTCTCTGTCTTGAATTGGGTTTTGCCGCCTATCGGTGGTTTTGAAAGTTTGTTTTTATAATCGGGAGTAATGATGCAGGATATAAAACATTCAGGAAACGTCTTGTTACTTCGTGGCGCTGCATTATGGATATTAATGGCGCTGTTGCTGGCGTGGTGCATGGTAGGGCTGTATAACAAAGTACCCTACCTTGATCTGATATTCGCCGGTAAATTTACCAGACTGATGCAGGCCCACATTGATTTTCTACTGATGAGTGCGCTGATTCTGGGCTTTTATGCCGCCAAAGTGCCACTGCCTTGGCATGTGCGTTGGGCTATGGTGGTGGGAGCTTTTACTAATTCCAGCCTATTTCTGCTACAAGCGATCTTCCCTGCGCTTGACCCGACAACGGCTGGACAAACGCCTTTGATCGGTATCTGGTCGCAAGTGTTCGAAATCTATCTTTTTGCCAGCCTCATCACGACCAGCTATGGTTTTGGTAAAGGGGCTGTGATTATTTTTCGATCTACTTTTCAGTAGTACTCTTTAAAAAAATACCGATGATCGGCGAGTTGGCTTTGGCTGTGCTGGTTAGCCCAACAAGTCGGTCAAAGGGGAGCGACACACGTTGGCAGTGTTGAAGTTTTGTTTTAGGCCGTCATTCTGCCTGGCCTATGATGTTGCTGCGGCCGGCTATCTCGGCTGGTTATTGATAAGCACAAGGGTGTGCGCCAGGCGTTCCCTTTAACCTGGGATAGAGTATATGGAATCTCGTGAACTTGTTCAATCCTGGGTCGATGCTTTCAATCGCGGCGACGCAGATGCACTTGCAGACTTTTACAGCGAAGACGCGACCAACCATCAGGTAGCCGAGGAACCCGTTGTTGGCCGCGCTGCCATCCGAGAGATGTTTGCAACGGGCTTTGCCAATGCCAGGATGGTATGCATCGTTGAGCATATTTTTCAGGAGGGAGAGTGGGCCATTCTCGAGTGGCGCGACCCTCTCGGTCTACGAGGCTGCGGCTTTTTTCACGTCGTGAACGGGAAGATCGTGTTTCAGCGCGGGTATTGGGACAAGCTCACATTCTTGCGTTTGCAGCGGTTGCCAATGCCGGAGGTGCCGTGAGGGCCGCAGGAGGATGACATGGGGACTTCTCTTTTTTCCGTTGTTAATCCGGGTGCATTAGGATACCGCAGAAAAAAGCTGCGTTGGGTTGCGCTTTCTGCAACCCAACATTCGGTGCATCGATGTGTTGGGTTAACGATAAAGCTGTTAACCTAACCTACCCGCTGCATTTCATCCGGACTACATGCTACAAGCTGGATTGGGGAATTCTATAGCCCATAGACAGGACCGCATTCTGCGGCTCTGTCTATGATCTTCCTCCAATATCATTTTTCTTGAGGTAATACATTGATTGTATACTTCACGTCCAGGTTGAATATGAAATCAAACGGATCTCCGTTAGTTGAAGAATAGATGGCCTTACCGCCAAATCTGATTTCATGTCTACCGACCGGTAAGGGAGGGATCAAGAGATAGACGCCATCCCCTACGAAATCGCTGCTGGCGCCGGCAATTGCTCCGGAATAACCGCCGAGATTGAACGGGACATTATTGTCCGGAAGAGGGCCGTACTGAAATAATGGAGATTGAACGCGGTAGCTTTGCAGATTCTTAACCGGAATTCCATCAATTTTTGCAAACAACTCCGTAGCATGATTCTGGTACCATTCCGCCTGCGCTCTTAACACTTCATCCCCTTCTCCATCTCCTTCCAACGTTGCCGCTTCCGAGTTTATTACAGGGAAGAAAAGGGCCGTTCCGCGAGGCACGTTGCAAACACGATCGGCTGCCCAAACCGTTTCTCCGTCACGGTCTGTAGCGGTGGATGTTCCGCCTAAAAACCAAACTGTACCCAATTGCCTTGTGCTACAGTCGGCTGTATCGAAAAGGGGGTGCTGGTCTACCGCCATAGAGTTATTCCATGCCCACCATTTAGCGCTCCATTCCCCGTAAGTCATGCCGTAATAAGCATGGGAAGTAGCGGGCAATACGCGCGCAAATGCGCCAGGAACCAGCATTACCGACATCGCCAATATTAATGCTGACTTTACGGCGTGTTTTCTATTGTTATTATTGTTCATAGGGACTCTCCAACGTTTTCACAGTGCTTAATTTCGCTGTCACGGTAAAATTTGTTGCTTTATCAACTCCAACAAAAAAACCGGACAGCCCGGCATGCCACTAACGCGTGACACATTCGGCAGTCCGGCTTTCCCTTGAGGATCCGCGACTTTCTGTCCCTACCTTGCGCATAGGTTTGGCTTTAGTAATTTTTTGTCAAATTACCATACGATTTATAAAGTTTCTACTGAGCGTTTTTGTCAATTTTTAAGCAAGCAGCCCGGTTTCAACAAACTCTTCCGGGCTGCTTGCCCGGACGGCAAAAAGCAGAGCGGAGAGCGAGCGGCGCTTTTTGCCGGCAGTGAATTACGGCGTTAGAGCTAACTATGAATCTCGACGAACTTGTCCAATCAATCGAAGGTGTTTCAGACGAAAAGGCACTGGAGGAATTTGCCCGGCACATTGAAGCCTGGAAAAAGGATGATCGGGACGTCACCGAACTTGAAACCATGATCGAGCGGTTCTTTGGCGACACCTGGCTATTTAGCGAAGAAGACCATTCTAAAGCGCGCGAGTTTTGGGTGGCGTTCAGGGACGACGCCATAAGAAGGATCGGCGGAATGACGATGAATGAAAGGTTGTATTTGTTTGGGCTTTCCGAGCGCTTTTATGGAAGCAGGTCTGATCAGGAACAACAAATTGTCTATAGCAAACTTCTTGCAAATCCGTAACGGTGCACTTCGTTTTTATCGGCACATTTTTTCCGTTAAACTTTATTATGATGACTATTTATCAATATCGAGCACTCCTAATCGCATCACTGTCCATTGGTCCCTAGTTTTACGCAAATTTATAATCGCTCGCCCTGAAATCAGTACCGGGTATTCCCACGAGCACATCAAGTGGTGGTAAAATGGCCGGGAAAAAATTTCCGGCCGAATTTGAGCTGGCCTATACTTCTTGTAAATAACGGATCAGAATTGAACTAATACGGATTCCGATAGGCCCTAGTCGATGAATCATTTTATAAAATCGTCGTATTCGGGTTAAAACGTTGAACAAGCAATTATTAAAAAATATGAAGACGGATGAAGACAATACTATCGCGTCAAGACGCCAATTTCTGAAAAAGCTGGCGTGGGGGTCCTTGATGGCGTTGAGCGGAAGCGAGGCGGCAACTGCGGCGGTTCGGCACGTGATTTATCCGCACCGGCGGGGCCACAGCCATGAACCTGCGCACCCGGCTTACTCTCATGCGCGAAAAGCCAGGCCGTACGTTAATACGCAACCCGTTCTGTCCCCTTATCTTCATGCCGTCGAACACAAAACGCTCGCGTTCGAACATACGCATACCGGCGATAAATTAAAATTAACCTATTTCGAACACGGCCGTTATATTGAAGAAGCGCTGCGGGAAATCAATTATTTGCTCCGCGATTTCCGTACCGATGACGTTCATCCCATCGATACGGCGTTACTGGATCAGCTATTTTTTCTGAAGCAAACCCTCGGCGTCAATAAACCTTTCCATATCATCTCCGGTTACCGTTCTCCATTCACCAATTCCTGGTTACGCAGATTCAGTCACGGCGTCGCAGAGCACAGTTTTCATATGCAAGGCCGGGCGATTGACATCAGGCTGGAGGGCGTATCCTCCAAAACAATTAGAAACGCGGCGCTGACGTTGGCGCAAGGCGGCGTGGGTTATTATCCTCGGGATAATTTTGTGCATTTGGATACAGGCAGGTTCAGAACCTGGTAGAGGAGCGGTGATCGCCTTCTGACGACTTGGGACCAAAGGTGACTCGATGAAAATGGCCACTCATTTGAGTTCGATCAAATCGATTTTTTTCTGGCTGAGTTCGATAGCCGTGGCGGTGATCATGGCTTTATTGCTCGCCGTGCCGGCCAGTCCGGACGGAAGCTATGTCAGCCGGGGCCTATTGCCCTATGGTTTTACCATGACCTCGCTGGGGAGCAACAACGAAGTAGACCCTCGCAAAATCATTACTCTGGAGGCGATTGGCCCGGGAGCTCGCTTGTCCAGGGTCGAACTGCGCGACGGCTCGGGAAAGGTTCTGTTTGACGCGAAGGATCAAACCCGCCTGAGCCTCCCCGCGCCCCTGGCCTTCGAGACTCGCCATACGCTCAAGGTGACGGCGGAGCGGCCCTGGTTCGGACAGTCCGAGACCCGCGAAGTGAACTTCACCACGGTCGCCGTGCCGAAACTGGAAGGGCCTGTGTTTAGAATGCTGGCGCCGGACTCGTCGGTGACGCTGCATTTCGACCGCCCGGTGCGGGACGTACGGGCCGTCGGAGGTTTGACGCTGGACGCCGAACCCGATGCCGGCGGCCAGACCATCCGCCTGCTTGCCAGCGCTTACGAACAAGACCGCAGTTACGCGGTGCAGGTAAGCTATAAAACCGTCTCGGGCGTCTCTCTGCCGCCACTAACGCTGGAATTGAAGACGCCGCCGCCTCTTGCCGTCGAAACCAATGTCCATGGCTTAAACAATTTAGGCTCGATGCTGCCGCTGCAAGTGACCTTTAGCGAACCGTTGGCCGACCTCGATAACGCCCCCGGTCATCTCCGGGTACAGACCAGCGACGGCAAAACCATCGATGGAAAATGGCGACGGATCGGGCAGCAGTTGCTTAAATTTACTCCCAAACCTGCGTGGCCGGCCTCAAGCACTATCGAAGTAAGCGCCGACGTGCAAAATTTACGCAGCGTGCAAGGCGGCATGCTGAAGCAATCCCTGATCGAGCAATTCAGCACCGGCACGGACCGGCGGCTCTTCGTTTATCTGGACAGCCAGCGTGTCGAAGCCGTCGAAAACGGCAAAGTGGTGCGCACCTTCAAGGTCAGCACGGGCAAAAGCAAAACGCCCACTGTGACGGGTTCGTTTTATATCTACGACCGCTACCGCTACAAGAGGATGCGCAGCGACGTCGGCCGGGGAAAGCCCGGTTTCTATGAAGTGGAAAAGGTGCCGTACACGCAGTTCTTCCATAAGGACTATGCCTTTCACGGCGCGTTCTGGCACAATAATTTCGGCCAGCCCGCCAGCCATGGCTGCGTCAATCTGGCCACCAAAGACCAGAACAAGCGCTGGCCCAACGTCTCCGAAGATGCCGGATGGCTTTATCGTTGGGGGGCGCTGGGTTTGCCGGTGACGGTGATGAATAAGGCTCCAGCGCGGACGCAGGCGGCCGGTCAGACGCCCATTGAAACAAGCAAAGGCTCGGACAAGCAGGCTCGTGCCGAATCCTCCGACATGTCTGTCAAGCAGGAGATTTCCGGCCGAGTGGTGGTCAGGTAGGCAGTCATTTCAACTGTGAGGATCGAAAGCGCTTTACAGCCGATCCCGAGAATCAAGCCTTGAAAAGAGCATTGACCTCTTTACGAAGCCGGCGCGAAGTTTACCGGTATGAATGCCGGTAAACTTCGCAGTCTGGCAATTCGCCCCGTCCAGGCCGTTGTCCGGACGCCTCTTACCTACTCCTTTGGCGCGTTTCGCACACGGACGGTCACTTTGTCCGTTTTACTGTTTGCCGAGCCGTCGGTGACGACCAGATTAAATTTATAGACGCCTTTAACGGTCGGGACAAAGCTCGGCGTGGCCGTCTGGGCGCCGTTCAGAGTGATTTCGGGGCCGCTTTTTTGAGACCAGTCATAGGTCAAATTGGTAGGGCCCTGATCGTCGTCGTGGCTGGCGCTGCCGTCGAGATGGACTGCGGTGCCGACCGTGACTTTCTGTTTTGTCCCCGCATCCGCGACCGGAGCTTTATTGATGGTAAATACCGAGTCGCTGACGTCGCACAAACTATCGTCCTTCTTGGCACAGACTTTGAACAGGGCCTCTTTCGAGACATAGCGGTTCTTAGGAATTTTCCAGACCTTCGAACCGCTGTTCTTGGGCGAGGCTATTTTCTTCCAGGTTTGTCCGTGGTCGATCGACAGGTAAATGACCATCCGTTCGTTGCTGTCGAGATTGCTCTCCCAAAAGACGGTATTTTTGACTTTCTCGTTCCAGACGTCACCGCCGTTCGGGGCCTGGATCCGCACAAAGTCGGTTTGACTGGCCGTTTCGCTGACCGTTATTGTGACCGAATCCGGGGCGCTGTTGGCCGCCCCGTCATTCACGACCAAGTTGAATGCATAGGTCCCAGCGGTTCCCGCAGTAAAGCTCGGCTGCGCCGTATCGGCTCCGGTCAACGTCACCGTCGGGCCGCCGGTTTGCGTCCAACTGTAGGTCAGCGCCGAAGGCCCGTTGTCCGGATCGGAACTGCCGGTGCCATCGAGAGCGACGAGGGCCCCCAGGGCAACCGATTGATCCGGCCCGGCTTGAGCCGTGGGTGCGGTATTGGATCCGGTTGCCGCGTTAACGGTTATCGTGACCGAATCGGCGCTACTGTTCGCCAATCCGTCGTTGACCACCAGGCTAAAGACATAAGTGCCTGCCTCTCCCGGAGTGAAGCTCGGCTGCGCCGTGTCAGCTCCGGTCAGCGTTACCGTCGGGCCGCTGGTTTGCGTCCAACTGTAAGTCAACGGCGAAGGGCTGTTATCCGGATCGGAGCTGCCGGTGCCGTTGAGGGTAACGAGATTGCCCGCCGTGACGGTCTGATCGGACCCGGCATTCGAAACGGGCACCGTATTGCAGGCATCGCCCACGCCGTCGCCATTGCTGTCGGCCTGATCCGCATTGGCTACCGACGGGCAGTTGTCGCTGCTGTCGGGCACGCCGTCGCCGTCCGAGTCGGGATCGCCGCTGATCGGAATATCCTTGACGTCCACGTGCCAGGCGCCGCCGGCGGTACTGATGTTTTTGAAAACCGACAGAGTGCTGGCATCGATGATGGTAATCAGACTGTCGACCGGGCTGGTGACGTAACAGTTCTTGCCTTCGGTATCAAATTTAACCCAGTAAGGGCCGGTGCCTACCGGCAAGGTCGCCTTGACGGTCTTGGTCGCCACGTCCAGAATGACGCCGGTATTATTGTTGGCCGGAGCGGTACAGGCCAGGCTGCCGTCCGGACTGAAATCGATGGTCCAGGGCGTCGGGCCGACGTCAATGGTATGAGTCACAGTGTTCGTCGCCGTATCGACCACCGACACGTTCGCGCTGTTGATGTTGACCACCCAGAGCTCGGCTCCGTTCGGCGTTATCGCCATGCCGGCGGGCTGGGTGCCCACCGTCACCTTTTTCACCACAGTCTGGCTGGATGTATCGATGACCGAAATATCATTCGAGTAGTGATTGGCCACGTAGACGCGGGTTCCCGACGGATTGATGGCGATGCGCAGCGGCGTGATGCCGACCGCGATCGTCTTGGTCACCGTATCGCTGGTCGCATCGATGACGCTGACCGAATTGGAACCCTGGTTGGTCACGTAAATCCATTTGCTGTCCGGCGTCCTGACCATGAATCTCGGACTGGTTTCCAGAGTCAACGTCTTGGTCACGGTTTTGGACGCCGTATCGATGACCGAAACAGTGCCGTCGGATTCATTGGCTACATACAGTTTCGAGCCATCGCCGGTAACCGCCATGCCTTCCGGAACATTGCCCACCACAATATTTGCGGTTACGGTGTTGGTTAAGGTATCGATGACCGAAACCGATTTGAAACCATGATTGGAAGCATAAGCCGTCTTCAAATCCGGAGAAAAGGCAATATACGAAGATCCATCCTCGGTAGCGATACTGGAAACGACGGAGCCGGTGTCGTTATCGACGACAGTGACCGCAGCCCCGCTAGGATTGGGCACAAAAGCCCGGACTACGGCATGGGTCTGGTTGGAGATAGTGGACAAGATCGCCGCTAGTCCGAACGATAAACAAATCGTTAGCCTGTTCATAATAATTACCATAATTAGAAGTTAATGAATTTTTCAGTCGCCAGGTAATTTAGCGATTGCAATTAAAGAAAATCGTATCAATACAGATTGACTTGTAGACCCCGGCTCGTTTCGCATCGGGATGCTTCCCGTCTTATTCCGGGACTGGGTTGATCGAAATTCGGCAGCCACCGCGCTGATTGGCACGATGATGGTGGACGTATGCAAAAGGATCGGATTTCATGCTTGGCCTCTTCATGCTGTTAGGCTTTGGATTCAGTAACAGGGTAAAAGGCATGCAATTTCGGCAGGTGCCCTCGTCCCTTGTCTCAATTTAAGCTTTACCGACATCCTTGATCGGGCCAATTTAAAGGAATTTACCGAAGTTTTCCAATGATGTGGATGGTTATTATTCCGGATTGAACTGTTCGGCATCCCTTGGCACAGACGAATCGATTATTCCATAAAATAAGCGATACCGACGTCTTGTGTTCGGCATCATTATCCAATCAATAACTTAAGACGAGATTAAATTGGACGATCTTTGTTGAGCAGGGATGATGATTAACAGAGGTTAAAAAAGCAATGTTCCCGTCCATAACCGGTATTTGATGGCTTATGCGGGAGTTTCGGGTAGAGGCGAGTTCATTGGTCTATCCGCGATGGAAAAATAACCGGGAACAATACGGAAGCAATGATTCCTATGTGAAACTAATAATAGGCAGCGTATCCGTAAAATTCTGGCCGATTCCGGGCCGGAATCGATGCGTTACCCTCAAAATCTAGCCGATATGAATTCCGTTTAAAGATTCCCTAGCGGCCGTAATGGGAAGAAAATCGCAACGGGCCCTTTAACGGATAACCCATGTTAAAGGGCCCTTCCCTTTCCATACCCTTGGTTTAGTGCTTTCTGCCGCCGCCTTCTTCTTCCCTTCCGCCGCCGTGAGAGGCTTTGCCGCCTTTGCGTCCGGCTTCCCGGGCTTCTTCGGAAGTAAACTCGTGGGCGGTGCCCCGTTCATGGGCGGCTTTGCCGCCTTTGCGTCCGGCTTCCCGGGCTTCTTCGGAAGTAAACTCGTGGGCGGTGCCCCGTTCATGGGCGATCTGGCCGCCCTTGTGGCCGGCTTCCCTGGCTTCTTCCGGAGTAAACTCGTGAGCGGTGCCTTTCTCATGAGCGGCATGGCCGCCTTTGCTGGCAATTTCGCGTTGCTTTTCTTCATCCATGGACGCGAAACCACGGGCCGATTTGCCGCCGGAACGGCCGCCTTCCTGCGATTCGCCTTTTTCATGAGCGGCATGGCCGCCCTTGCTGGCGATGGCGCGTTGTTTTTCCTCATCCATGGACGCAAAACCGCGGCCTGACTTGCCGTGTTCCGAACCGGTTGTTTCTCTTTGTCTAGGCATGATCGTATCTCCTCACACTTAATAATTGAATTTTGGTTGATCCACCGTGGGATGAAACCAAACGCCACCTTCTTTAATTAAAGAAGAATGAGTGTGAAATATACCTGCCTGCCATAAAAGTTCTGTGCGCTAACGTACATCCGAGGCTTATTCTGAACGAAAAAAGAAAAGAATGCCCAACGGTTACGTAATCAATCCTTCGGTTCGTCCGATCGGCTCAGTGCTGTCGCAGCCGTTTGTTTCAGGGCTGAGGCCGGGATTGGGCGCCCTTTCCCGGCCAGGCAGAAATAGAAAGTTTCGGCTGGGCTGACCGAATAGCGTTTCAAGGCAATTTTTTCAAGTCTTTGAGAAAAATATCGCCGTTCTTGTTGGTATCTCCCGTCAGCAGCGTATCGGCATAAGACTCGTACGCGACAAACCGGCCGTTGCCGCTGACGTCCGGGCTGAAACTGCCGCCGCCGGTTCCTTCGATACCGTCTTGACCGACCGAGACGCGTACGGTGAGGCCGGTTCTTTTATCGAATCGGAAGACGTCGGGGAAATTATTGTTGTCGCCTTCCACCAGGTTGGCGGCGGCGGATGCATAGACCACATAGCGTCCTCTCGAGCTGATGCGGGGATTGTCGCTCATGTTGTTGCCTTGAATACCCGCGCTGCTGTTCGAAATGATGCGCGTGGTGCCTTTCTTGGCATCGTAAAGGAAAATATCTCTGGCGTTATTGTTGTCGCCTTCCACCAGATTGCTGGCGTCGGAAGCATAGACGATGTAACGGCCGTTATTGCTGATGTGAGCGTGATAGCTGCCGCCGTTGCCCTGCTCGCCCGAGCTGTTCGCCGAAATGAGGCGGGTCGTGCCTTTTTGGGTATCGCGAAGGAAGATGTCCGACGCGTTGTTGACGTCTCCTGCCACCAGATTGAGCGCATCGGAATGAAATACGACAAAGCGGCCGTTGTTGCTGATGCGGGCGCTGGAGCTGTCGGCGTTGCCGGGCTTTCCTTCGTTGTTTACCGAAATCATGCTGGTCTTTCCGGTTTTTTTATCGTAAAGAAACACGTCGCGGCTCAGATTGCGATCGAAAGACACCAGATTGCTCGCGTACGAATCGTAAACGACGTAGCGGCCGTTGGCGCTGATGGCGGGTATGTAGCTGCCGCCGTTGCTTTGCTCGCCGGAGTTGCCGACCGATACTCTGCGGGTGGCGCCTTTTTTGGAATCGAATAGAAAAATATCGTATTTAACGTTCGTGTCGCCTTCCACCAGATTGGTGGCGGCGGATGAATAAACGACGTAACGGCCGTTATCGCTGATGCGGGGATCGACGCTGTCGTCGTTTCCTTCGCCCAGGCTGCTCAGGTTGATACGATAAGTCGCTCCGGTTTTTTTATCGTGGTAAAAAATGTCGGAAGCGTGATTCGTATCGTCCGCCACCAGATTGTCGGCCGTGGAGTGATACACGATAAAACGGCCGTTGGCGCTGATCGAAGGATTTTTGCTGCTGCCGTCGCCCACGTTGCCCTGGTTGTCCACTGAAACCTGCTTGAGGTTGGCGGCATTGAGGCATAATGAAGTCAGTCCGAGGGTGAGAGATAACAGCGCGATCCTTTTAACGGAAAAAGGGCGGCGCTTTTCGGGCAAAATGGTTAAAGTATCCGAACGATGTTGCTGATGTCCTTGAATCTTCATGGGAGGTCCTCCTAATAGTCAAACGAAAAGGCTAAGTCGGAATCATTTTTGCCCCTGGATTTTTCCGAATAAAGCCGGCAAACGGTATTCAATTACTGTATAAAAAAGTTTAAAGAAGCGGGGGCGTGAATTCATCCGTCAAACATCACGATTTCCATGGAGCACTTGTCCCTATGGAATCGGGTAAAAAGTCCTGCTCTTTACCAATTTCGGTATGCCGAGCCGATGCCGAAATTCGACTGAAAGAAATAAAGCGCAAGGAGGTATGGCATCGGATATGGTATGGTAACTTCAGGGCATGTCACCGGAAGCACTCGAAAAGGAGCTCGGCGCCATGGCAGGCCGGCTTACAGAACGAAAGCCGGAACGGGTTACTCTTTAAGTAATGCCGGAGTCAATATTTTCGGGCGACAGAGGATCGACAGTGATGAAATATCCGATGCTATTTGTTTTTCTCGTATTTGCCGGCTGCGCCTCCCTGGTTTACCAAACCAGGGACTGGGAAACGTTGTATGGCCCGGCCGCACCCAAACCTAGATTGCTGACGGAGGAAGAAGCCGGACAGGAACACCGGCAGAACAAGGTCTCTTTTTACCGGGACGTCAAGCCGATACTGGATTCCCGTTGCGTCGTCTGCCACGGCTGTTACGATGCGCCCTGCCAGTTGAAACTCGGTTCCATCGAAGGAATCGACCGGGGCGCCAGCAAAAACAAGGTCTACGACTTTGCCCGCCTGAAGGCCGCGGCCCCTACCCGGCTTTACATCGATGCCAAGGATACCGCCGGCTGGCGGCAGAAAGGTTTTTACCCGGTGTTGAACGAACGCCTCGATTCGGCAGAAGCCAATCTGGAGAATTCGATGCTGGCTCAGCTCATTCGGTTAAAACGCAGCCATCCGCAGCCGGTCTCGGGAAAGCTCGACGAGAATTTCGATCTCGAATTCGGACGCACGCTGCAATGTCCGTCGATGGATGAGCTCCCGAAATTTCAGCACGAGCATCCTCAATGGGGCATGCCTTACGCGATGCCCGGTTTATCACAAAAAGAAGAAATCACCCTGCTGCAATGGCTCCGGGAAGGCGCGAAAGCCGAGCCGCTGCCGCCTCTGCCGAACCGGTCCGCGGCCGCGGTCGACAAATGGGAGCGTTATTTCAACGGCCCGACCCCCAAACAGAAACTCGTGTCGCGCTATATTTACGAGCATCTGTTCATCGGGCATCTTCATTTCCAGGGCCATCCGGGGCAGGAATTTTTCAGGCTGGTACGCTCTCTGACGCCGCCGGGCCGGCCCATCGAGGAAATCAGGACGGTCCGGCCATACGACGACCCCGGCCCCGTCTTTTATTACCGGCTGAGGCCTGTGACCGAAACGGTGGTCGACAAGATTCATTTCGCTTACGAATTGAGCGACCGGAAGATGGAACGCTATGACGAATTGTTCTTCGAGCCGGACTATCCGGTCACCGGCCTGCCTTCGTACCGGCCCGAAGTCGCGGCGAATCCGTTCAGAGCCTTTATCGAATTGCCGCTTGAATCCAAATACCGGTTCCTGCTGGACGATGCCGAGTACTTCGTGAACGGATTCATCAAAGGCCCCGTATGTCGCGGCGAAATCGCCACCGAAAGCATCCGGGACCAGTTCTGGGTGGTCTTCACCCAGCCCGGTCATTTTTCTCCGAAAAAAGTGGCCGAAGCCCTGGCCAAAAACAACCAACTGCTGGGACTGCCCGGCGAAGAAGGCGACCGGATCGGGCTCTTGGGTTGGGCCAAGTACGATGCTTTCGGCAAGGAATATCTCCGGAAGAAAGATGCTTTCATCAATCTTCTTCTGGCCAAGGATCAAGGATTCGGACTGCCGAATATCTGGGACGGGGACGGCGATAATACCAACGCGGCGCTGACCATTTTTCGGCATTTCGACAGCGCCACCGTGACCCGGGGACTGATCGGCGCTACCCCGCTCACCGCGTGGGTCATCGATTATCCGATTTTCGAACGGCTGCATTACCTTCTGGTCGCCGGCTTCAACGTCTACGGCACGGCGGGGCATCAACTCGCCAGCCGGACCTATATGGACCTTTTGCGCCAGGACGGCGAAGACAATTTCCTGCGCTTCATGCCCGCGATGCAGCGGCAAACGATCTACGATAGCTGGTACCTGGGCAGGAACGGATTGCGCACGGCGGACGCCTTGTTCAGTATCGGTCATGAGACCCGGATCCGGTTCAGGACCACCGAGTATCAAAAGGAATTTTTCGACCAGGTCAGGGACAGGCTGGGCAAGGCGGCAGGACCTCTCGACGCCATGAATGATTGCCGGCAGGAAGACTGCGTCCGGCCGGGCACGACGCCCCGGCAACATCAGGTCGACCGCGAACTGCGCCGACTCGCCCGATTGCAGGGACTGGAACTCGGCGCCCTGCCGGAAATGTCCCTGCTGCGGGTTAAAACAGGCGAACCCGAAGAAGACCTGGTCTATACCCTGCTCGTCGACAAGGCCTACAGCAATCTGTCGAAACTGATCCGCGAAGGCTCCAGCCGGCTGCCCGAAAAGGACAAGCTTACGGTCGTTCCGGGTTTTGTCGGAAGCTATCCGAATTTCTTTTTCAGCGTGGAAAAAGAACGGCTGGGCGAGTTTGTCGATGCCATCCGCACCGCCCGGAGCCAGGCCGATCTGGAAGCTTTATACAGCCGGTTCGGCATCCGCCGCACCCATCCCGATCTCTGGCGCCAGTCCGACTGGTTTAATCAACAACATGAAAAATACCGGGGTCTCCAGGCCGGTCTACTCGATCTGAGCCGGTACGAGAATCTGTAATCCGGGCCTGTTTGCACGGCGTGCAATCGCCCGGACAATAAGGAAAATCAGCCGATTCGGTTAGAGTTTCTCTACGATCAATTCCGCCAGTGCGCCTTTGTCGATCGAGCGCGTCAGGCTGTGGTCGACCAGCAGATATTTACCGGGGACTTCGGCGGTAAATTCGATCATGACGGCCGAGCCTGGAGCGATCACGGTCGTTTGAACGTTATTCAGCGGCGGGTTGGTAAGCGCGCCTTCGGAATAAAGATTGTCGAAGATTTCGCCGATGACGTGAAAATTCGATGCAATGTGCGACCCCACGCCGACGAACAGCCGAATCTTTTCGCCCACTTTGGCTTTCATCGCGCGGTCGCCGCTCAGCGAACCGACCCGGCCGTTGAATAGAAAATACTCCGGTTTTTCATCCAGCAGTTTTTCTTTACTGAACGCCTGCAAACCTTTGTCGCCGAATTTGCCGGCCGTGTAAAACTCGCCCTGCATGATGTAAAACTCGCGGTCGACCCTGGGCAGGCCCGCTTCGGGCTCGACCAGGATCAGGCCGTACATGCCGTTGGCGATATGCGTCGGCGCATGCGGGCTGGCGCAGTGGTAGACGTAAATGCCGGGCCGGGTGGCCTGGAAACGGAAGCGTTTTTCTTCGCCCTGGCCGACCTGCGTCAACGGCGCGCCGCCGCCGGGGCCGATAACGGCATGGAGATCGATGGAGTGAGCCGAATGTCCGGCGGCGCTGTGCTCTGCCGAAGCATGCTCGTCGTGCCCCTGATGGACCGCGCCGGGTTTACCGTGGCTCAAGCGTATTTCGACCTGATCTCCGGCTCGCGCGCGGATGAAGGGAGCGGGCACCTTGCCGTTGTAAGTCCAGTATTGGTAAGTTACTTCCGGCATCATTTCGGCGACCAGTTCGTCGGTATAAAGATCGACGGCCACGAGCCGGGGTTCCTTCCGGTCAATCGGCGGCGGCAGATCGTCCGCCCGGCGGCCGATTTCATCGGTGGCGCAACCGGTGCACGGTTGTATTGCCGTCGGCGTCACCGCCTCGCCATGGCCGGACATGTCATGGCCTGCGTGGCTGGCGATTGCCGGGACGGCCACATTGTTGTGCCTGGCTTTTTCTGCCTGAACGGCGGCGTATTTTTTCGCCGTTTCCTGATACTTTGCTTCATCGGAGCAGCCCGTTATCAAGCTGGCCAGTGCGAGGATAAAAATGATTGAACCGCTTGACCGATTCATGGCATCTCCTTCTGTCGGATAGTTAAAAAGAGGGCGATTTCAAATGAAAGTCGAATGAAATCGCCCAGGCTGAGTGATTTTACGCCTCGAGGCGGACGGGCTGTTTCACGAAGAGTGGTTTGATACCTTCGGCGCCCTGATTTTGTTACGACGGATTCTGGAGTTTGCCGACGATGCTTTTCGCGATGAAACCGGCAAAGTCTTCGTAATTTTCATATTCCATCTTTTGGGCAAGCGCCACCAGGGCCTTGATCGATTTTTTCGTTTCGGCTATTTCTTCATGCGATCGGCCGCAACCTTCGCAATGGCTGCCTTGATCGGTGCATTGGCCCGGAATACAGGGATTGAATCTCATGACTGCTCCTCGTGGTGTTAATAAAATGGGTCTTGTCGTTCTTTAACCCGGTCCTGCCCTACCGTCTTCTGACCACCTGATAAGGCCGCATGACGTAACCCAGCGGCACGCTCCAGACGTGCACGAGCCGGCTGAACGGAAAAACCAGAAACAGCGTCATGCCGAAAAACAGGTGCAGTTTGAAGATGATGCCGACGTCGGCGACCAGATCGGCGGCGCCGGCCCGGAACGTGACGATGCGCTGCGCCCATTCGGACAGCAATAACATGTTCTGGCCGTCGCTGTGATAGAGCGAAATCGGCAGCGTCAGCAGCCCCAACGCCAACTGCACGGCGATCAGCAGCAGGATGAAAATATCCATGCGGCTGCTGGTGGCGCGGATGCGGGGATCGGTCAGGCGGCGGCGGATCAGGATGATGATCCCCTTCAGGCAAATGCCGCCGAAAACGCCGCCGGCGATCACTGCGAGAAGCTGTTTGGCGGAGGTCGATATGCCCAGCCCGTGATAGATCTCGGGCGGCGTCAACAGGCCCACGAAATGCCCGACAAACAGCAACAGAATCCCGGCATGGAACCAGTTGCTGCCGACTCTGAGTTCCTTTGCCCGCAGCAACTGGCTGGAGCCGGTGCGCCAGGTGTATTGATCGCGGTCGTAGCGCAGCGCCGAGCCGACCAAAAACACGACGATGGCGAGGTAAGGATAATAGCCGAATAAAAAAGTATTGAGATAATTCACAAGAACACTCCTTCAAAAAGAATGGTTTCGCGACTTCAGTTCGTCGCCGCGCCGTGTGAAGACAACCGGGCTTTCGGCGCGCGTCCCGGATTGACAGGCAGCGCCCGTGCCCATGAAGCTGACCGCTTCTTCTTCCCAGATGGCGTCCATGCGCGCAAGCGTCTGATCAGGCTCTTCGGAAGCGGCTTGCCGGCGAATGTCGGCCAGCGCTTCGGGCTCGCCGGCAAAACCGGCCAGGGCGTCGAAAACGGCCTGAAAGCCGCTGCAGCGCTCGCTTAAACGCGCGCCGAGAAGGCTCAGCACCGGCATCGCATCCTGCAGTAACTCGACGGCTTTGGCCGGCGTTTGCAGGGACAGAAATTCAAGAAACAACGGGATGTAGTCCGGCAGTTCGCGCGCAGCCATTGCAAAGCCCGAGGCTTCGTACATTTGCAGCAGATCGACCATCGCCTGGCCGCGGTCGCGCGATTCGCCGTGCACGTGTTCGAAAATGTGCAGCGACAGATAGCGGCCCCGGTCGAACAGGGCGACGTAGTTTTCCTGGAGCTCCAGCAGATCCTTGTTCCGATGGCTGTCGATCAGGGCCAGCACGGCGTCTTGATCGGCCGCCGGCAACAGGTTTTCGTCATTGACGACCGCGGCCATCTCGTCCAGAGCCGCCAGTGTTTCGGCCTCCGGATAACTTAACAACAGCGACAAAACTTTCAGCGTCAACATGGCGGTTACCTCCCTTTGGACGGTTCGGCGACGACCGGAATCCGGATCGGCGCGGCGTTGCGTTGCGTCGGATTCTTGCCGCCGAACAGATTGATTTTGGTGTTGCCGCCGGAGCAGCCGTTGCCGAAACTGAAGCCGCAGCCGCCTTTCTCGCCGTAAGCGTCGAAGGTGGTTCCGGCGTATTCTCGGTGGCTGGTCGGAATCACGAAGCGGTCCTCGTAATTGGCGATCGCCATGTAGCGGTACATTTCTTCCACTTGCGCCTGGGTCAGGCCGACACGGGCCAGGACCTCGGCATTTTCCACGCCGTCGACGCTGAGGCCGCGCATGTAGGCGCGCATCGCCAGCATCCGTTCCAGCGCCAGCGCAACCGGCTCTTCCTTGCCCGCGGTCAGAAGGTTGGCGAGATAGCGCACCGGAATGCGCAGCGAGCGCACGTCGGGAATGTCGCCGTCCATGCCGATCCTGTCGTTTTCGGCGGCGGCCTGGATCGGCGACAACGGCGGCACGTACCAGACCATCGGCAGGGTCCGGAATTCGGGATGCAGCGGAAAGGCGACTTTCCAGTCCATCGCCAGCTTGTAAACCGGCGACTCTTGCGCGGCGGTCAGCCAGGATTCCGGAATGCCGGCTGCGCGCGCTTCGGCGCGCACGTTTTCATCGTTGGGGTCGAGAAAAATATCCAGTTGCCGCTGATACAGGTCCTCTTCGGATTCGGTGCCGGCCGCCTCCATGATGCGGTCGGCGTCGTAGAGCAGCACGCCGAGATAGCGTATCCGCCCGACGCAGGTTTCCGAGCAGACGGTCGGCTCGCCGGCCTCGATCCTCGGATAACAGAAAATGCACTTCTCGGATTTGCCGGTCTGCCAGTTGTAATAGATTTTTTTATACGGGCAGGCCGAGACGCACATGCGCCAGCCCCGGCATTTGTCCTGATCGATCAGCACGATGCCGTCTTCCTCGCGCTTGTAGATCGATCCGCTCGGGCAGGCGGCGACACAGGTCGGATTCAGGCAATGCTCGCACAGGCGCGGCAGGTACATCATGAAGGTATTTTCGAATTCGCCGTATAGGTCTTTCTGCACTTGGTCGAAGTTGACGTCGCGCGAGCGCGAGGCAAACTCGGTGCCGAGAATTTCCTCCCAGTTCGGGCCGCCGTTGATCTTCTCCATGCGTTCGCCGGTGATCAAGGAGCGGGGTCTGGCGGTCGGCGGCGCAGGTTCCCTACCTGCTGCCGCACTTCCGCCCTCCCTGGCGGTCGGTGCCGCCTTGGCATCGGGCGCATGATGCAAATGCGCGTAATCGAAGTCGAAAGGTTCGTAATAGTCGTCGATTTCCGGCAGGTCCGGGTTGGCGAAAATATTCTTGAGGCTTTTCAGTCTGCCGCCCTGGCGCGGTTCGATCTTGCCGTTGATTTTCCGTACCCAGCCGCCTTTCCATTTGTCCTGATTTTCCCATTCGTTCGGAAAGCCGACGCCGGGCTTGGTTTCGACGTTGTTGAACCAGGCATACTCGACGCCTTCGCGCGAGGTCCAGACGTTTTTGCAGGTGATCGAACAGGTATGGCAGCCGATGCATTTGTCGAGATTCAGCACCATGCCGATTTGAGCGCGAATTTTCATTGTTCATCCTCGGTTTTCGTAGGGTGCGCATCGCGCACCGTTTCGGTTGGCGGGAAATCATCCAGCCAATCGACTTTGTTCATTTTGCGGACGATCACGAATTCGTCGCGATTGGCGCCGACCGTGCCGTAATAATTGAAACCGTAACTTTGCTGGGCGTAACCGCCGATCATGTGCGTCGGCTTCAGGGTCGCCCGGGTCACGGAATTATGGATGCCGCCGCGCGTGCCGGTCATTTCGGAGCCCGGCACATTGACGATTTTTTCCTGCGCGTGGTACATCATGGTCATGCCTTCCGGTACGCGTTGGCTCACCACCGCTCGGGCCACCAGGGCGCCGTTGACGTTATAGGCTTCGATCCAGTCGTTGTCCCGGATGCCGGCCTTGGCGGCGTCGATTTCGCTGATCCAGACGATCGGACCGCCGCGTGACAGCGTCAGCATGATCAGGTTGTCGCTGTAGGTGCTGTGGATGCCCCATTTTTGATGCGGGGTGATGAAATTCAGCACCACTTCTTCGTTGCCGTTGGGTTTTTGGCCTAATACCGGCGTAATTGTGCGCATATCGACCGGCGGCTTATAGACGCACAAGGTCTCGCCGAACGCCCGCATCCAGGCATGGTCCTGGTAAAACTGCTGGCGGCCGGTCAGCGTGCGCCAGGGAATGCGCTCGTGCACGTTGGTGTAGCCCGCGTTGTAGCACACCTTTTCGGATTCGAGACCGCTCCAGGTCGGCGACGAAATGATTTTGCGCGGCTGCGCCTGAATGTCGTGAAAACGGATCTTGTCGTCTTCGCGCGGCAGCGCCAGATGGGTATGGTCGCGGCCGGTGACTTTACTCAACGCTTCCCAGGCTTTCATCGACACCTGGCCGTTCGTTTCCGGCGCCAGCATCAGAATCACTTCGGTGGCGTCGATGTCGGATTCGATGCGCGGCAGACCCTGGCTGATGCCTTCCTCGGTCACCCGCCGGTTCAGGCTGCCCAATTGCCTGACTTCGTCTTCGGTGTTCCAGGCGATGCCCTTGCCGCCGTTGCCGACCTTTGTCATCAGCGGCCCCAGCGCGGTAAACATCTTGTAGGTGTTCGGGTAGTCGCGTTCGACCACGGCCAGATTCGGCATCGTCTTGCCGGGAATCGGTTCGCACTGGCCTTTCTTCCAGTCCTTCACGTCGAGGGGCTGCGCCAGCTCAGCAGGCGTGTCGTGCAGGGTCGGCACGGCGACGATGTCTTTTTCGACGCCGAGATGGCCTTCCGTCAGTTCGGAGAACTTCCGGGCGATGCCCTTGTAAATGTCCCAGTCGGAACGGGACTCCCAGACCGGATCGACCGCCTTGGACAGTGGATGGATGAACGGGTGCATGTCCGAGGTGTTGAGATCGTTTTTCTCGTACCAGGTCGCGGTCGGCAGCACGATGTCGGAATACAGGCAGGTCGTGGACATGCGGAAATCCAGCGTGACCAGCAGGTCGAGCTTGCCTTCCGCCGCCTGCTCATGCCAGACCACTTCGGACGGCTTTTCGCCGCCTTCCTGGCCCAGATCCTTTCCCTGCACGCCGTGTTGCGTGCCGAGCAGATACTTGAGGAAATATTCGTGCCCCTTGCCGGACGAGCCCAAAAGATTCGACCGCCACACGAACAGGTTGCGCGGAAAGTTCAGCGGGTTGTCCGGGTCTTCGCAGGACATACGCAACGCCCCGCTTTTCAGCCCGGCCACGACGTAGTCGACCGGATTTTGCCCGGCCGCCTCCGCTGCTTTGGTCACCTGCAGCGGATTGGTCTGCAATTGCGGCGCCGACGGCAGCCAGCCCATGCGTTCGGCGCGGACGTTGTAATCGATCAGGCTGCCCTGCCAGTCCTTGGGGTCGGCCAGGGGCGACAGAATCTCCCTGACCTGGAGTTTTTCGTAACGCCACTGGCTGGTGTGGTTGTAAAAGAACGAGGTGCTGTTCATCTGCCGCGGCGGCCGTTTCCAGTCCAGGCCGAACGCCAAAGGCAGCCAGCCGGTTTGCGGACGCAGTTTTTCCTGGCCGACGTAATGCGCCCAGCCGCCGCCGGACTGGCCGATGCAGCCGCACAGCATCAACAGATTGATGATGCCGCGGTAATTCATGTCCATGTGATACCAGTGGTTGATGCCGGCGCCCAATATCACCATCGAGCGGCCGCGGGTACGCTCGGCATTGTTTGCGAATTCGCGGGCGACCGCGATCACGTTCTGCCGTCTGACGCCGGTGATGCTTTCCTGCCAGGCCGGCGTGTAAGGAACGTTGTCGTCGTACGAAGCCGCGACGTGGCCGCCGCCGAGACCCCGGTCGATGCCGTAGTTGGCGCACAGCAAATCGAAGACCGTGGCGACCAGGATTTCGGTGCCGTCCGCCAGCGTGATTTTCTTGACGGGCACGTGGCGCCGCTGCACGGGCTCGTGCGCGGAATGCGTGAAATACGGGTGTTCGGAGCCGCCGAAATAAGGAAAGCCGACCGGCACCGCTTCATCGCGCCGGTCGATCAGGCTCAAGCAGAGTTTTACGTCTCGGCCGTCGCCCGTTTTTTGCTCGATGTTCCACTTTCCGCTTTCGCCCCAGCGAAAACCGATCGAACCGCCGGGCGGCACGATGCCGCCGCCGAGCTCGTCGAACGCGACGGTTTTCCACTCCGGATGATTGCTCTCGCCGAGCTGACCGCTCAAGTCGGATGCCCGAAGAAAGCGGTCCTGGACGTAACAGTCGCCCTGCCGCTTCAGCATCACCAGCATCGGCAGATCGGTGTTTTCGCGCACGTATTCGGTAAAATAAGGGCTTTGCCGGTCGAGATGGAATTCCTTCAGGATCACGTGCCCGAGCGCCATCGCCAGCGCGGCGTCGGTGCCCTGTTTCGGGTGCAGCCAGAGATCGGCGAATTTGCTGGCCTCGGAATAGTCGGGGCAAACCACCACGACCTTGGCGCCCTTGTAGCGGGCTTCGGTCATGAAGTGCGCGTCGGGCGTGCGCGTCTGCGGCACGTTCGAGCCCCAGAGCATGATGAAGCCTGAGTTGTACCAGTCCGCCGATTCGGGCACGTCGGTCTGCTCGCCCCAGGTCTGCGGCGACGACGGCGGCAGGTCGCAATACCAGTCGTAAAAGCTCATGCTGACGCCCCCGATCAGCGACAGATAGCGGCTGCCGGCGGCATACGAGACCATCGACATCGCCGGGATCGGCGAAAAGCCGATGATTCGGTCGGGGCCGTACTGCTTGGCGGTATAGACGTTGGCGGCGGCGATGATTTCGTTTACCTCGTCCCAGTCGGTTCGCACCAGCCCGCCGAGGCCGCGGCGGGATTTGTAGTCTTTGCTTTTGGCCGGATCTTCCACGATCGAGGCCCAGGCCTCGATCGGCGGCAGGGTTTGCCGGGCTTCCCGCCAAAGGCTGGCCAGGCGGCTGCGGATCATCGGATATTTCAGCCGGTTGGCGCTGTAGAGGTACCAGGAATAACTGGCGCCGCGCGGACAGCCGCGCGGCTCGTGATTGGGTAAGTCGGGCCTCGTGCGCGGATAGTCGGTTTGCTGGGTTTCCCAGGTGACCAGGCCGTTTTTGACATAAATTTTCCAACTGCAGGAACCGGTGCAGTTGACGCCGTGGGTCGAACGCACGATTTTGTCGTGCTGCCAGCGGAGCCGGTAGCCGTTTTCCCAGCTCCGATCTTCGCAGGTCACGAGACCGTGGTTGCCGGAAAAGGAGTCCACTTTTTTCTTGAAAAAGAGCAGACGGTCGAGAAGATGACTCATGAGTGTTACCTATTAGGGCTGTTCGGGTCAGGTATCAGCCGTAACCCGACGTTGTCTTCGATTGCCGGGTTACGGCTGACGCCTGACCCGGCCTACATTTTTAATTCATTGCGTTAGCAAGGCGTCACACTGGCCTTGCGGGCATAAAACCACCAGGTAATGCCGATGCAGGACAGATAAAACGCGATAAAACAATACAGAGCCACGTCGGGGCTGCCGGTCAGGCTGATGGCGGTGCCGTAGCTCTTCGGTATGAAGAAGGCTCCGTAAGCCGCAATCGCCGAGCTGAAACCGAGCACCGCGGCGGCTTCTTTCGCCGCGTCCTTTCTGGCTTGCCCCAGCGCCGCTTCGCCCCGGCCTTTGGCGGCGCACAAGCGTTCGGTCAGGAAAATGACCGGGATCATGCGGAAGGTGGAGCCGTTGCCGATGCCGGTGGTCAGGAACAGCAGCAGGAACATCGCCAGGAAGCCCATGAAACTGCCGCCGTCACCCGCGCCGGGCATAAAGTGCAGCACGCCGACGACCGCCAGATTCATCACCAGGAAATTCCAGAAAGTGACCCGGGCGCCGCCCAGTTTGTCGGCCAGCCAGCCGCCTACCGGCCGCGCCAGGGCGCCGACCAGAGGTCCGAGAAAAGCATACTGGGTCGGATTGGCCTCGGGAAACAGAATTTTGGTCAGCATCGGCAAGCCGGCCGAATAACCGATGAACGATCCGAACGTGCCGGTATAGAGCCAGCACATCAGCCAGGTATGCTTGCGTTTGAAGATGATCGACTGTTCCTTGAACGAGGCTTTTGCAGAAGCGATGTCGTTCATGCCGAACCAGGCGACGGCGGTCGACACGATAATCAGTGGCACCCAGATGAAGCCGGCGTTTTGCAGCCAGATCGATTTGGTGACGCCGTCCTTGACCCATTCCTGAGGCGCGCCGCCCCAACTGCCGAAGAGGCCGGCAGTGATCGCCAGGGGCACCACGAACTGCACCGTGCTGACGCCGAGATTGCCGAGACCGGCATTCAGGCCCAGCGCAGTGCCTTTCTTGCATTGCGGGAAAAAGAAGCTGATGTTGGCCATGCTGGAGGCGAAATTGCCGCCGCCGAAGCCGCACAGCAGGGCCAGCACCAGCATCAACAGATACGGCGTGTCGGGATTCTGTACGGCAAAGCCGATCCAGAGCGACGGCAGCAGCAGCGACGCGGTGCTGATCGTCGTCCAGCGCCGTCCGCCGAAGATGGGCACCATGAACGAATAGAAAATGCGCAGGGTGGCGCCGGACAAACCGGGCAGTGCGGTCAGCCAGAACAGTTCGTTGGTGGTGTATTTGAAGCCGATGCTGGGCATGTTGATGACGACCACGCTCCACACCATCCAGACCGCAAACGCCAACAGCAGGGCCGGGATGCTGATCCACAAATTGCGCGTTGCGATGCGTTTGCCGGTCTTCTCCCAAAAGCCCGGATCTTCCGGATTCCAGTCGGTCAGCACCAGGTCGGAAGGATAGCTTAACTCGGGCAGATAGGTCGATATTCTGATCAGTTCGGGAACGGCGCGGTGCTCCATGCGCAGGATCGCGAAATGCATCCAGACGAGCGCAATCGCAACCAGAACGAACAGCAGCATGAAACAACTGCTCCAGATGCCGGTCAGGTCGTTCAGCATGCCGAAGGTCAGCGGCAACAGGAAGCCGCCCAGGCCGCCGATCATGCCGACGGCCCCGCCGACGGCGCCGACGTTGTCGGGATAGTAGACCGGGATGTGTTTGAACACCGCGGCCTTGCCGAACGACATGAACAGGCCCAGGATCGACACGAGAAAAATGAATCCGGACGGTTGAATCGCCAGGCTGAACCGGATGTCGCCCTTGATGCCGTGCACTACGTAGTCGGTAGGCGGATAGGACAGGACGAACGTACAAATAGCTCCGACGATGAAAGTCCAGTACATGATCCGCCGGGCGCCGTATCGATCCGACAGCATTCCGCCCAATGCGCGAAAGATGCTGGCGAAAATCGAAAACGAGGCGGCCAGCATGCCGGCGGTTTTGATGTCAAACCCGTACGCTCCGACCAGATAGCGAGGCATCCACAACGCCAGGGCTACGAAGCCGCCGAATACGAAGAAATAGTAAATCGAAAAGCGCCAGACCTGGATGTTTTTCAGCGGCTCCAGTTGTTTTACGAACGAGGCCGGTTTGATGCCCGAAGCTTGTCTGGCCTTGAAGGCCGGTTCGTCTTCGGTGGAAAACCAGAAAACGATTGCCATCAGGATGAGCGCCGAAGCCCAGATCCAGGCGACCCAGTGCCAGCCCAGAGCGACCATCACGAACGGCGCAAGAAATTTGGTGACCGCGGCGCCGACGTTGCCCAGACCGAAAATACCCAGAGCGGTGCCCTGCCTTTCCTGAGGATACCAGCGCGAAACATACGAAATGCCGACGGCGAAGGAGCCGCCCGCGATGCCGACGCCGAGCGCTGCCAGCAAATACGTGGGATAGCTATTGGCGGCGGTCAGCAGCAAAGTGGCGACGGCAGCGGTCAGCATCACCGCCAGATAGACGATGCGGCCGCCGTACTGGTCGCTCCAGATGCCCAGGATCAGCCGGATCAAGGAGCCGGAAAGAATCGGCGTGCCGACCAGCAGGCCGAACTCGGTTTCGCTCAGTTTCAGTTCTTGCTGAATCTGCAGGCCGATGATCGAAAAAATGGTCCATACCGCAAAACACAGAGTAAAGGCGGCCGTGCTGATTCCGAGGGCTCGTGACTGCTGGTGGTGCGTAACGTTTTCAATAGCGGACATAAAAATCCTTTACTTATGCGCTAAAAAGGCTCGGACTTGTCAGGATGCTTCAGAGCCGATGGATTATCCCGTCATTCTCCGCCTGCGAATTAAATCCCTGCAAACGGATCTTCGAGATATAAAATATAAAAAGTTGTATAAAAAATATATCTTATACTATAGTATAAGTTGCATGAAAAATACAACTTTACTATAGTCTTTTTTTAGCAGCAGGCAAGAAACAACGACGAGGCAAAAGGAGGATTGACCTGCCGGCGCAGACAGAGGCGATGCTGGCCGGTGATTCAGGGAATTCGGCATTCGCTGGAAGCCCGTTGTTACTGTGGAAGTGTCTTGTCGGCGTGACAATGTTTGCGGATACGGTGAGAAGATTTAAAGCGGTTTTCATTATGAACAAGAATTTATCTTTCTTGTTTACCCTGAGAAAGCAAGTACCACGTAGAGTATAGAATATTATTATTGATAAGGAATTTATGTTAAAAATTAATGTATTAACCATCGGGTTGATGTCCGTTACCCTGGCCGGCCTCGCCGCTGGCGGCGGCCGATGTGACTCAAGAGATCGAAGACGCGCTGACTTTTTATCAGAAAAATAAAAACGGAGCGATTAAGGCCGATCTGAACTACCGCTGGGAAAACGTCGACCAGGACCAAGGAGGCAACCCCAATCCGAAAACGGCGAACGCGAACACGGCCCGGCTGAGGCTGGGCGCGCTGTCGCCGGTGCTGTCCGGTTTCCAGGGCTATGCCGAATTCGAAGGGTTGTGGGCGATGCAGGAAGACTACAACAGCCTGCGGAACAACAATAAAGCCTATTCGGTCGTCGCCGACCCCGAGAAAACCGAGCTGAACCAGCTCTGGATCAGCTATTCGGGCATCCCCGACACCGTCGTCAAAGGCGGCCGTCAACGGATCAAGCTGGACGACGACCGCTTCATCGGCAACGTCGGCTGGCGGCAGTTGGAGCAAACTTACGATGCGGTCCTGTTGACCCACAACAACCAGCAGATTTACGGTCTGACCGTCAACGCCGGCTTCATCGGCAACGTCAACACGTTCACCTCGACCACCGAAAACATCGATGCGCCGATTCTGAACGTCAACTACAAAGTCGGCGATTACGGCAATCTGGTGGCCTATGGGTACTGGCTGGATTACCGGGAAAAGGAGAATTTCGAAAAGTCGAGTCAGACCTACGGCCTTCGCTTCAACGGCGTCTCGCCCACCTTCTTCGACCATTACAGCCTGTTGTACACCGCCGAATGGGGCAACCAGCGGGACTACGGGCACGGGCCGACTAAATACGAAGCCGACCGGTTCAACTTCATGGGCGGCGTCAAAGCGTTCAACGTCACCGTGCAGGGCGCCTGGGAGCAGCTCAACGGCTTCGGCCCGAACAAGACCTTCGACACGCCGCTCGGCACCAACCACGCCTTTCAGGGCTGGGCCGACATCTTTCTGGTGACGCCGGCGAACGGCATTCGCGATGTGTTCGGCACCGTCAGCGTGGCTCTGCCCCGCTACGATACGGTCGTGACCGCGGTGTACCACGACTTCAGCGACGATACCGGGCAGCAGCAATACGGCAAGGAATGGGATTTTCAGGTGGTCAAGAAGTTCGGCAAGCATTATTCGCTGCTGGCCAAATACGCCAATTACAATGCCGACAGCGGCCTTGCCACCGCCAACAATACCGATACCCAGAAAATCTGGTTCCAGGCCAACGTCAGTTTTTAATCGGGATTTTTCCACCCTGGCGGCCCTTGGATGTTTAAGATATGGACGAGATTTCGCGTGGAACGTCTGGGATAGCGCAGAGCTTCATGAAGGATATTTGCTTGGCCAGTAATGCCCGGCTTGAGTTATAATCCCGGAAAACTGTATTGATTCGATACTATTGTCTTGAAGATGTATTCTCAATAACAGGTATACCATAGCCTTTTTTTCTAGAAGCGAGCATTATGCAACTGACCAGCTACACGGATTACGCGCTCAGAGTCATGATTTATTTGGCGGAGCTGTCGGGCAGGCAAGCCACGATTACGGAAATCGCCGAATATTTCGATATTTCCCGCAATCATCTGGTGAAGGTCGTGCAGCAACTGGGAGGCAAGGGTTTCATTAAAACCACGCGGGGAAAAGGCGGCGGCTTAACATTACAGCGGCCTGCGGACACGATCATCGTGGGAGACGTCGTACGATCGATGGAAAAACGTTTTTACTGGGTGGAATGTTTCAATCCCGAGCATCAGCATTGCCGATTGCTGCCCCGTTGCCGCTTGAAGCATCTATTGGACCGCGCGGGACATGCTTATTTGCAGGTGCTGGACAACGCGACGCTGGCCGATTTGGTAGCGCAAAACACCACTGTTGCCCCGGTACCTGAAGGCTCGCCCGAAAAAGTGAAGTAGACGATTCCGCGAACGCCCGGCCTGAAGTAGACCGGGTATCGACGTGACAAGACGCAGCCATCCGGGACGCGTTTAAAGCCACTGGAGGGTCAGCGCGGCCCAGGAAAATCCCGCGGCACTGCTGGCCAGAACCACGATATCGCCGGAATTGACCTTGCCCGCTTCGAGGCTTTTCGCCAGTCCCAACAGCGTGTCCGCGGGGCCGAGATGGCCCAGTTCGGGTAGCGTGACCAACGTTTGCTCTTCCGTCAAGCTCAGCGCCGCCAGGATTTGCAGGGCCAGGCTTTTTTTGACTTGATTGGTTAACAGCAAGCGGACGTCATCCAGCCGGCAGCCGCTTTTTTCAAGAGAGGCCCTGACGACCAGTTGGTAATTCTTAAGGTACAGCTCCGAAAAAATACGGTTAAGTTCTTTGGGATTGTCGACGTTCAACAAATGATGCGCGCCGTCGGCGCCTTCGGGAGCGCGGGTGCCTCCTGAGGGAATTTTCAGAAAATCGGCGAGAGAGCCGTCGGTCATGCCGTGATAGGCGAGTATCCGGTTCGACTGCTCCCCCTTTTCGAGCACCACGGCCGCCGCCCCGTCCGCCATGACAAAAGTGGAAAGGCAGTCGGGGTTGGCGTAATTGAGCAGATGCGACAATTTATCGCTGCAAACGACCAGCGCATGGCGGTAAGCGGAATCGGTCAGTAGCATATTTCGGCATATATGAATGCCGAGGTTGCCGCTGTTGCAGAAGTTTCTGATTTCGAAGGCGAAAGCGCCGCGGGCGCCGATGGCATCCTGAATTTTGGCGGCCGGCGACCAGAAGCGGTAATCGTAATCGCCGGCGCCGCAGTAGGCGATCAGATCGATGGCCGACGGCGGAACGCCCGCTTTCCCGATGGCATCGAGAGCAGCCCGGACGCCCATCTCGCTCGGATGCTCGTCCGCGCCGGCCACGGGCTTTTGCACGATGCCTATTTCTTCGACGAAGACCGACGCCGGAATACCGCTCAGTTCCGCCATGTCATGGCCGGTCATCACTCCGCCCGGAAGGTAATAACCGATCGCTTTGATGCCTACATATTGCGTATCCATCGGGGAGTCGAAATCCATAAATTCACCTGATTTTGTGCTCTCTGCCCAACTTGAGTTCGGGAGGATCTTGCCGGTCCCGGTCAACTGCGGCTATTCTCCCGGTTTTTCCGGTTAACTTCCAGAAGTAACTTTTGATCGTGCCGCTTTGACGCTTGTTCAACGCCCCGGAGGCCGTGTCTCCGGTTCGGCGTCCGTTGCAACGAAGCTTGATATTCTTGCAAAGCTTCTCCGGCCGTGTACTCGCCTCCCCGGCTCTTTCACTTCGCGCGCCGGGCGCGCACGATCGTTCCCTGACAGTTTATTAACATGGAGTGGCCGGAAGGCATACAGCTTGGGTCTTTCGGCAAGCTCGGGACGAAAGGGATTGAAATTTTAGAGGGCTTGATCAAGCAAGATCAGGAAGCCGTTATGCCCGTCCGGTTCAGGATCAAGATACGGGTTGCCTGGGAGGAATGCGAAAGAGCTGTTGTTAATCGTGAAAAGCCGCTCGGGATGAGATCATTTCAGAAAGTATTGTAGGGCACGAGCATTGCGCACCGCACCCTACAAAAAATACCAATCCATGATATATAAGCATGAGGAATATCTAACAATACAAATGAGATGCGGGTTCAATGCGGTGAGAGGCGTATGTGAATCGCCGATTCCATTAAACCCACGTTTTAAAACTAGCAATAAAACGAATTTTGTCAAGTTTCGGGTCTCGATTTTTTTTTAAGTTTTGTACGATTTTTTATCGATAGCTTCGGCCGCCCGCCATCGAGCCCGGATGATCGGCGTAAATGCAGGGTTGGAATCCTATGTTATTTTTTGTTAGGGAGAGATCCGGCTAATCCGGGCCAAAGGTCCCGGAGACAGAGGCGAGAAGGCTTTCAGGTAAGCCTCGAAAGCGTCCGTATCGACGGTTCCGACCAGACGCTGAGTGCCTTCGGTAAATACGGTGAAATTATCGCCGCCGTCGGCCAGAAAGGAATTGACGGTGACGCGGTAGCTGCGGGCATTGTCGAGGGGCGCGCCCCCAAGCCTGATGTTCGATATTTTACGGCCTTTGGGCGCAGTCTCGGACCAACTGTAGGAGAACCCCTTCGACACCTGGAGAATGGTCGCCTGTCCGGAGGCCGGATTGTCGAACTGCTGTTCGAGCACCGCCTTGATCTGCGCGCCGGTGAGGGTCATCGTCACCAGATTGTCGCCGAACGGAATGACCGCGAACATTTTGCCGTAGTTGACTTCGCCCGGCCGCTCGCCGCCGGTGGGGGCATACAGCAGATCTGCGCGCAGGCCGCCCGGATTCGTGAAGGCGACCGAGTTCCTGTCCAATCCGGCCGGAGCCGCGGCGTACAACTGGCTGTCGGCAATGACGTCGCCCAAAGCGGATTCGCCGGCGGCATTGCGGCGGCGCGTGATGTCCGCAGTGATCGAGCCGATGCTCCGCCTAGCCAGAGGCGAGGCAATGACCTTGTATTTTTCGATCAGCGCGGTAATGGCGCCGTCTTTCGGAACATCGCGGGTGACGATCGTGTTATTGGCAACGATGCCGACGATTTCTCCGGTGCCGCGGTCGAGCGTCAGGTCGATGTCGGTCAGCAAACGCCCGTAGGAGGCCGCGCTCGTCACCAGCTTGTTGCCGAGAACGCAGTTATAGGCTTTATGGGTATGGCCGCTGATCACCACGTCCACTTCGGGATCCAGACGCTGGACGATGTCGACGATTGCGCCGGAAAGACCCGTGCAGCCGTTGTAAGGAGCGGGCGCCGGTTGGGCGCCGCCCTCATGGATCAGGACGACGATGGCTTTTATGCTCTGGGTCTTCAATCGAGGCACCAGCGCGTTGACCGTCCCGGCCTCGTCGAGAAAGTTCAATCCGGCCACGCCCGACGGCGAAACGACGGTCGGCGTGCCCTTCAGCGTCATGCCGATAAAGGCGATTTTTACGCCGTCGAAAGAGCGGACTTTATAGGCCGGAAACAGCGGGCGGCCGTTGTCCTTCCGGATTACGTTGGCGGCCAGATACTGAAAATCCGCCCCGGCAAAACCGTCGCCGTCCAGGCAATCGTCCTTGGCATGGCAGCCGCCTTTGTCCATGCGCAGCAATTCCGTCATGCCTTCGTCGAATTCATGGTTGCCGACCGCGTTGAAGTCCAGGCGCATGCGGTTGAAAGCCTCTATGGTCGGTTCATCGTGAAAGAGCGCGGAAAGCAAAGGACTGGAGCCGATCATGTCGCCCGCCGAAACGAGCACCGTATTCGGGTTGAGCGCCCGGAGGCGTTCGATGTGGGTCGCCAGATATTCTCCGCCGCCTGCGTCAACGCTTCCGATACGGCCGGACGATCCTTCCGGCGGCTCCAGACGGCCGTGGAAATCGTTCAGAGCCAGAATCTGAACGTTCACTTTTCCGGAGTATCCGCAGGAAGCCAGCACAAGCGGCAGAGCCGCAGCACCGATCAATCTCATCCAGACGGTAAAAAGTTTCTTGAGTTTCAATTGATGTTTCTCCTGTCGCGGCCGAGGCGCTCAACCTGAAATTTTATCATTCCTGGCGATCGTCCGGATTCCAAAAGAACGGACTGACCTGGCCGCTTCGAATGACTGTGCGTCGCGGAGCGCTTTCATGCAGGTTTTTTAATTCGGGAAAAGACTTTTCGATGAAGCGGAAACTCGGGAAACCCGGCATCATCGATACGAAGATAACTGCCAACCCCAAGATGAATCGGATAGAGGCCGGAAATCGTCGGCCCGCCCATTGTAAAACCGGGGTTATCTTTTTTAAAAAATTTAGCGTCGAGGTTTCATCCTTGACAGTGAAATAGAAAAAACTGTACGTTAAACGGATCCATTTGATCGGTTATGGCGTACTAAGGAGCCTTCTATTGTTGTCAACAGTTGAGCAAAAGAGGCTGCAACTTTCCAAGAACACCGAAGCAGAAAAAAAATCTCGATTCGGTCAGTTCCTGACACCTGAAAGGACGGCGGCATTCATGGCCAGCCTTTTTCCCGATGGAACCGGGCATTGCCGCTTATTGGACGCCGGAGCCGGAATCGGGTCGCTGTCGGCCGCTTTTCTAGACAGGTGGAGATCAGGCGGGTTTCATTTTCAGCGGGTGGAAACGGATGCGTTTGAGCTTGATCCGGCCTTGATCCCTTATTTGTCAAATACGCTTGAGAAATATAATCATAAAGGCGATTTTGCCGCTCATATCCATGAAGAAGACTTTATTCAGACGGCCGTGGAATCGCTTTCCGGTGATTTATTTTCATTAAAAGCTCTTGGCAGTTATACTCACGCGATCCTTAATCCGCCCTACAAGAAGATCAACAGTAATTCAGCTTACCGGCTTGCATTGCGTCGGGTCGGTATTGAGACAGTCAATCTTTACTCCGCCTTTGTGGCACTGGCTGTAGCTCTCGCGGCACCGAGAGGACAGATCGTAGCCATCGTCCCGCGCAGTTTCTGCAACGGTCCGTATTACCGTCCGTTCCGAAACTTTATTCTTGAGCGCGCGGCCGTCCGCCACCTGCACCTGTTCGGGTCGCGCACCAAAGCATTCAAAGATGACGAGGTGCTGCAGGAGAACATCATTATCCGTCTTGAGTGCGGCAGTCTGCAGGGACTGGTGACGGTTTCGACTTCGACCGACGATACCTTTTACGACCTTACTTACCATGAACACCCGTTCGACAGAATCGTATGCCCGGATGATCCGGCGCGATTCATTCACGTGCCCACGTCGCCCGAGAAGAGTGCCATTGAACTGTCACCGGCGATCCGCTATACGCTAGCCGACCTTGGCGTTCACGTGTCGACCGGTCCTGTGGTGGATTTCCGATTAAAAGAGCACCTGCGCGACATGCCGGAACCAGGCGCGGTTCCCTTGCTGTACCCCGGCCATTTCAGCGGTGGCGGCAGCACATGGCCTATCAAAGGCATGAAAAAGCCCAACGCCATCATGCGCAACGCGGATACTGAAAAGTGGTTTTTTCCGATGGGCTTCTATTGTGTGGTGCGGCGTTTCTCGTCGAAGGAAGAGCAACGTCGCGTCGTAGCAAGCGTGGTCGAGCCTCGCGCTTTCGCTCACATCCCTGTGCTTGGCTTCGAGAATCATCTGAACGTATTTCACATAAACAAGCATGGCTTGCCTGAAGCCATGGCACGAGGATTGGCCGTATTTCTGAACTCGACAGCCGTCGACGAGAATTTTCGGCGATTCAGCGGACACACCCAGGTGAATGCAACCGACCTCAAACTGATGAAATACCCGAGCCGAGACGCTCTGATCCGGCTGGGCGAATGGGCCATGCAGCAAGAAGAACTCACGCAGATCATGATGGACGCCAAGCTGGGAAGCCTGACCGGATGAACAATAAAAACGACCATATCAAGGCCGCGCAGCAGATCATTATCTCCTTGGGCCTGACACGGGCGCAGCAGAACGAACGTTCCGCCCTGTGTCTGCTGGCTTTGTTGAATCTCAAACCGGGCAAGTCATGGGCTGACGCAGAGAATCCGCTTATGGGCATCACGCCCATTAGGACTGGGCGAGAGATTATTACGGCAAGGAGTATGCACCGAATACTCGTGAAACGATTCGGCGGCAGACCATGCATCAATTTTGTGATGCGGGCATTGTGCTTTACAATCCTGACAAGCCCAACCGTCCCGTCAACAGCCCCAAGGCCGTTTATCAGATCGAACTCGCCGCCCTGGCCGTGCTGCGCACTTTCGGCACGACGCATTGGCACAGCTATCTCACCGGCTACCTGGCCGAACGGGAAACGCTAATCGCTCGCTATGCCAAGGAACGCGAGCAGAACCGTATTCCGGTTGAGATCGCTCCGGGCAAGCATATTACTCTTAGTCCAGGCGAACATAGCGAGCTGATCCGGGACATTATCGAAGATTTCGCTTCGCGCTTCGCTCCGGGCAGTATGCTGATCTATGCCGGGGATACGGGCGATAAATGGGGTTATTTCGATGCCGCCCTGCTGGCCGGGTTGGGCGTCGAAGTCGATTCCCACGGTAAGATGCCGGATGTCGTGTTACTGTATACCGAGAAAAATTGGTTGCTATTGGTGGAATCCGTCACCAGCCACGGACCGGTCGATGGCAAACGTCATGCCGAACTTGCCAGGCTGTTTGCAGGGTCGAGCGCCGGCCTGGTTTATGTCACCGCCTTCCCGAATCGGGCAGTCATGAGCCGAACTCTTTCCGAAATCGCTTGGGAAACTGAAGTATGGATGGCTGACGCTCCGTCGCATCTGATTCACTTCAATGGGGAGCGCTTTCTTGGGCCCTATCATGCGCCCTGATATGCAGGAGCTTTCTCCCCTTCCGACAGAGGATGAAAATTTCTCCAGTCCGCTAGTCCGATTGCCTTGAGACCGGCTAAAAAGCGCCGGTCTTTACCGATTTCCCGCCCGACGACAGCGCCAGTATTTCGCGGGAGATCAGCGAATAAAGCTCGGGAGTCCAGGGCGGGAGGTCTTCGGAGTCGACCTGGAGCGGATAGACCCTGGGATCGTGCGGGGCGATCACGACTTTCACGTTTTCGGCACCCACTTGCGCGGCGAGCACGAACAGTTCTTCTATCGCTTCGTCGCCCATGGCCAGGCAACCGACGGATGCGGCTTTACCGTGGATGAAAATATCCGAACCGGGATTGGCGCGTCTCTCCTGCCAGGCATGAAGGAGGTCGAATTCGTTGGGATAATTCAGTTTGATCGATAAATGATAATGACTGTTCGGATTCAGTCCCGCGATACGGTAAACCCCTTCCGGCACCTGCCGATCGCCCTGGCGCAATTTGGGGCCGGCCTCGCCGCTGGCGGCCAGGATGTAGTAGTCACGGATGAGTTGAAAATTGCCGTTGTCTCTGGCCCACAATTCCAGCTTCTTTTCCTGTTTCAAGGCGATGAAAACGACTTCTTTCGGAGGATAGGAGACCTCGGCCTCGGCGAAATAATAGCCGAGTTTATCTTTCACTCGTTCGCCGTACACTTGCAGAGTATCCTGCACGGTCCATTGACCGGGCGGCGGCGGAAGGTAATACATCTTCCGGTCGCTCTGAGCCTGGAGCGGAGGCTGGATCCGGGGTTTGAGAGCGGCGGGACGGCCGGCCGTAGCGGTGACGGGTTTGTGCCCGGAGCAGGCGCCGAGCAATCCCGTCAAGGCCAGGCCGGCAATAATTCTGGCTGTCGATTTCATAATAGGCACTGGAAATGAAACGGAAACCGGCATAGTTTAGGTAAAATCCTCCCGTGTCTGCAAGTTCGAGGGCTTTCGCAAGGGCGGTGGAATGGGCTGCTCATCGTCTTGAACGAAAAGTATGGAACTTGAGCTTTGACGAGTTCCGGCCAATTTGAAAAATCAATGCGACGCGAACCGATCGACTGCGAAATGCCCGTTTTCAGAAGCTTGAAATTAAATTTTTCAGGATGACTCAAAAGACCGGCGGTTCAGACGATATGTTCCCAGTCTATTTTGCCGGGCATCGGGCGTTCGGTCTCCGCTCCGGTGTCCGGGGGCGCTACCGCCTCCGGACATTGTTCGATAGGTTTCGTCTCGTTGACCAGATAATTTTTGGCGTCGCCGGCATCTTTTGCCTGGGCTTGTCTTGCGGCCTCCAGATCGGGATAGCGGGCCTTGCCGACGACGCCCCACAAGGCAAGAATCATCAGCATCATCGACAACAAAGGCGCAGACACCATTACAAATTTGATGAGCCCGAACATCAGCCGTCTAGTCACGATTACACCCTCCTGCAAGCCTGTAGATCATTACAACCCGAACGAGGCAAAAAAATCAAGTGCGGATACCGAAAATCTCCAATAATTAACAAGAATGCGTCCACAAGAAAATTCAACGTCTGTTTGTACATAGAGTAAGCTTAATCCAATTTCCATGAATTTGTTCATAATTGCAAAATGAAGGGGGTTTTTAGAGCAATCCCCGAACTGCCTTGTTTCCGAAAAGTAGGTATTGATGAGTCACAACGAAAATTTTTTTATTAAATTCATGAAGCTGGGCGGCCCTTACTGGAGTTCCAAAAACAGGCTGATCATCTGGTTGGAGACGATCCTGCTGGTCGCACTGACGGTGATGCAGATCAAGCTGGCCGTCTACATTACCCAATGGAATGCCGCTCTGTTCGACGCCATAGAACAACGATCGATGGCGGGGGTAAAAACCCAGGCTGTCGTATTGATCCTGATCTTCATCGGCAGCATAGCGATCACTACCGTCCATTTAATCGTCAAACGGCGCCTGTTGATCGGCTGGCGGACCTGGCTGACCGAAAAAGTCATCGCCAAATGGATTCAGCAGGGCCGCCACTATCAGATCACTCTCCTGTCCCACAATGACCACGACAATCCGGACGGCCGCATCGCGGAAGACATTCGTATTGCAATCGATGATGCCATCGCGTTGAGTCATTCTCTGTTTTACTGTTTACTGATGCTGGCGAGTTTCACCCGGATTCTTTGGGATATTTCCGGAAGGGTGGTGTTCGAGTTCGGCAGCGTTTCGGTTCAGGTAATAGGATATCTGGTCTGGATTTCGATCTGCTACTCGATCTGCGCTTCGATTCTGGGCTGGTGGATGGGGAAACCGATGACTTCGGCCACTCACACAAGACAGACCCAGGAGGCCAATTTCCGGCACGATCTGATCGATATTCAAAACAACTCCCAGGCCATTGCCTTGATTCGGGGCGAGAGCAACGAACAGGAACGGCTGCTGGATTCGTTTCGCGCGGTGATCGGATCCTTTGCCGAAGAAACGCGCGCCTGGATTCGCATTCAGTTCTTCAGCTCCGGCTACTCGGTCGCCTCCATGGCCTTGCCGGTTTTGGTCGCCTCGCCTCGTTATGTTGCCGGAGCCATTTCCCTGGGGGTATTGATCCAGTCCGTCCAGGCTTTTCAGCACATGGTTTCCGCCTTGTCGTGGCCGGTCGACAACATGGCCACGATCGCCAAATGGCGTACCTCGGTCGAACGGGTCTTGGGCCTCATGAATGCGCTGGATCATCTGGAGCATGACATTTCCCACCTGAATTCCCATCAGATCCGGGTGCAGGAAGCCGAGGTGGCGGCGCTCAGGTTTACTGGCGTCAGACTGGAAGGTCTGGAAGGCGAGCCGCTTTCGAGCATGGTCAACCATGAAATCAAAGCGGGCGAGCATGTGCTGATTTCCGATCAGGCCAACAACGGCGCCAAGTTGTTTAAGGCGATTGCCGGCCTATGGCCCTGGGGCTCCGGCCGGATTGAAGTGCCGGCGGGCCAGGCGACGTTCTTTATGCCGCCCAAGCCTTATCTCCCGGCTAAATCGTTATTGGAAGCCATTTGCTATCCGAAACACAAAGCGGCGTTCGATCAGACCGAGGTGGAGAAAAAACTCGAACAGGTCGGCCAACAAGCCCTCGTCAATCAGTTGAGCCGGGTCGATGCCTGGGAAGACGTGCTGTCGAACGAGCAGCAGCAGTATCTGGGCCTGGTGCGCGCGTTATTGCATCGGCCGCAATGGATTTTCGTTCAGGAAGCCCTCGATTCGCTGCCGCCCGACGACGAAGCCAGGATGCTCAGGTTATTGGCCCACGAATTGCCGCACGCGGGCATTCTGACGATCACTCATCAGCCGTCGGCCCAGGCTTTTCATCAACGGAAATTAAAGGTGTAGATGGCAGGGCCGAGACCTGTCCGTAAGCGCATTAAAGTGGAGTCTTTTTCAGGATCGGCTCAAGAGGCCGATCGTTCAGACCGCATGCGCCCAATCTATTTTGCCGGGCATCGGGCGCTCGGTCTCCGCTCCGGTATCCGGGGGCGCTACCGCCTCCGGACATTGTTCGACAGGTTTCGTCTCGTTGACCAGATAATTCTTGGCGTCGCCGACATCCCTCGCCTGGGCTTGTCTTGCGGCCTCCAGATCGGGATAGCTGGCCTTGCCGACGACGCCCCACAAGGCAAGAATCATCAGCATCATCGATAACAAGGGGGTGGACACTATCAAGCATTTGATGAGCCCGGACAAGAATTGTCCGGCCAGGACTGCCGCTTGCCGTGCCGGCGGCGTGCTCGCACCCGCGGGTAGTTTAGGAGAAGAGAAGACGGCATCGTGTATTTCAGTGTTCATTGTTGTCTCCGTGAAATGATTTATCATCCAACCGGATACAGATCGCCAATCTTCCGGAAACTCTCGGTCGAATCGCATCTTCTTTCGAAGGAGAGAACTTAATCGAAGTTTTCTTGAATTTTGTTCAAAATTTCTCTTCCGGCCTTCTTTGCAGGACAGTCATTCTTCATTATCAACTTCGATTAAAGAAAATGCCCTTCAAGAGGCTCCGATATTGGCAAAACATCCGGCTTATCATAAACGACCTCTTTATCTGTCACTCCTCCCTCCTATGATTCGCTCATACGATTCCGGCGCTCAATCGGCAAAGAAGAATTCTGCCTCAAGCAGCAATCCTGTTTTATGCCATTGATTCTGCCCGGCGTATTTAGTTTCCTGGCAAATACCATAACAAACAATCGATGGGATTAAAATTGTACCTAAGTACTAGAGCTTGCCGCCGATCGATGCGGACGCTTTCGAACTCCTGCGGCTAACGGCGATGGAACCGATGCGGTCTCCGGGCAATCTGAATCGGTATCTCGCTGACGAAACCCGGTGAGGCAAGGTTTGTGTCCGGTTCGAGCCGGCGTACCGGACTGGGATCCGTGCCGATGAACGAATTCCTCATCTCGGGTTTCCGGCTAAAAAATGTTCCGAAACCGACTTTGAACTTAAGGAAAATGCCATGGCCGCCCCACTGAGTGAATCGCAGCTCAAAATATTCAAGAGAAAGCTGAAGGATCGTTTCATGGCGTTACGGCGGGAAATCAGCGCCGAGCTGCTGCGCTCCGATAAAGAAAAATATGCCGATCTGGCCGGCCGGGTGCACGATCCGGGCGACGAATCCCTGGCCGACCTGCTGGTGGATCTCAAACTGGCTTTCGTCGGCCGCCATGTTCAGGAAATCCGGGACATCGATGCCGCCTTGATCCGCATCGCCGAAAGAAGTTACGGCTCTTGCTGCGATTGCGGGCAACCCATCGGCATCGAACGCTTGATGGCCTACCCCACGGCCCGGCGCTGCCTCATTTGCCAGAATGTACATGAACGCACTTTTGCTCACGGCAATCAGCCGACGTTGTGAAAACGGTTAACGAGGCGGCGAACTCCGGCCAGATGTCTTGCCGAAGTCGGGCCAGGCAAGGGTCGGTTCAGATTGGCTCTTCCGCCCGGCCGAATCCCCCGCCTCCCGGCGTCTCGATCCGGAAGACGTCGCCGGCCTCGATAACGGTTTCGGCGCAGCCCGGAAGGACTTCGATCCGCCCGTCACGGCGGATGACGGTATTCGCGCCCGGCTTTCCGGGCCGGCCGCCGCCGAGTCCGAAAGGCGGGACGATTCTGCGTCCGGACAGGATGCAGGCGGTCATCGGCTCCAGGAAACGGAGGCGGCGCACCACGCCGTCGCCGCCCCGGTAGAGGCCGGCGCCGCCGCTGCCGGTACGGATGGAAAACTCTTCGAGCAGCACCGGAAAGCGCCATTCCAGGACTTCGGGATCGGTGATGCGCGAGTTGGTCATGTGGGTATGGACGGCCGAACAGCCGTCGAAACTGGGGCTTGCACCGGCGCCGCCGCAAATCGTTTCATAGTACTGATAGCGCTCGTTGCCGAACGTGAAATTGTTCATCGTGCCTTGCGCTGCGGCCAGGACCCCGAGTGCGCCGTACAAAGCGTCGACGATGGCCTGGGACGTTTCCACGTTGCCGGCGACAACCGCGGCCGGCGGCTTCGGGTTGAGCAAGGAACCGTCGGGGATGACGATCTCCAGCGGCTTCAAACAGCCGGCATTGAGCGGAATGTCGTCCTGGACCAGCGTCCGGAACACATACAAGACCGCCGCCTTGCAGACCGCTGACGGCGCGTTGAAGTTGTTCGGCTGTTGCAGGGACGTGCCGGTGAAGTCGATACGGGCCGTCCGCCTGTTCCGGTCGACGCGGACGGCGACGGCGATATGGGCGCCGCTGTCCATCGCACAATCGATCGCGCCTTCCGACAGCCTCGCCAAAACCGACCGGACGCAGGCTTCGGCGTTGTTCTGAACGTGTTGCATGTACGCTTGAACCACGGGCAGCGTATAACTGCCGATCATGTTCAGAAGTTCTGTTGCGCCTTTTTCGTTGGCGGCAATCTGCGCCTGCAGATCGGCCAGATTCTGCTCCGGATTGCGTGCAGGATGGGGGCCGGAGCCGAGCCAGGCCCGCACGTCCGACTCCAGCAAGCGTCCTTCCGAAACGATTTTCAAACCGTCGCTGAGGAGGCCTTCCTCGTCGATGCAGCGGCTCGCGGCGGGCATCGAGCCCGGCGAAATGCCGCCGACGTCGGCGTGATGGCCGCGCGCTGCGGTAAGGAACAGTAGCTCTTTGCCGTTGGGCGCAAAAACCGGCTTGACTACGGTGATGTCGGGCAGATGGGTGCCGCCGGCGTACGGCGAATTAAGCAGATACACGTCGCCGGGACGCCATTGACCGCCGTATTTGGCCATCAGCGCCTGCACGCTTTCGCCCATCGAGCCCAGATGCACCGGGATGTGCGGCGCGTTGGCGATCAACTGGCCCCGGGCGTCGAAAATCGCGCAGGAAAAATCCAGGCGCTCCTTGACGTTGACCGAATGCGCCGTGTTCTGCAGCACGAAACCCATCTGCTCGGCGATGGACATGAACAATTTGTTGAATATCTCCAGCAACACCGGATCGGCCCGCGTTCCGGCCGCGAACGCGCGCTGCACGGGCTGGGTGCGGGTCAGGACAAGATCGCCGCTGTTCTGGAGTACGCCCTGCCAGCCGGGCTCGACGACGATCGTGGAAGTCGGCTCGACAATCACGGCCGGGCCCGTAACCGCTCGCTGGGGCATCAGATTTTCCCGGCGGTAGACCGGGGCTTCATGCCATCGGCCGCTGCTGAACAGACGGGTGAAGAGATCGGGTTCGCCGCTGCCCGAATGCGCGGTGAAATGCCGAAAATCCAGCGCCGACGCCTCGCCGCCGATGCACTCGGCCATCGCGGTCTCGATCACGACGGGCCGGTTTTCATGGCAAAATCCGAAACGCTGCCGATAAAGCCTTCGAAACTCGGCCTGCATCGCCGGCTGTTCGGCGAAATCGACCGGAAAGGCGGTATCGGTGCCTTGAAAGCGCAGCAGCAGCCGTCGCTCGGCCCTGATCTGCGCATCGGCCAGGCCCTGGGCCTTGAGCGCCAGCCGGCCTTCGCATTCCAGCTCGTCCAGACAGCCGCGCAGGGCCGTCTCGTCCGCCGTTTCCAGAGGCAGTTCCAGGGCCTGCCGCTTGAGCACGCGAAAATCCGCAAGACCCATGCCGTAGGCCGACAACACGCCGGCCAGAGGGTGCAGCAGAACCGTTTTCATGTTCAGGCGGTCGGCGATTTTGCAGGCGTGTTGGCCGGCGGCGGCGCCATAGCAGCACAAGGCGTATTCGGCCACGTTGTAGCCTTTCTGCACCGAAATTTTTTTGATCGCCGCCGCCATGTTTTCGACCGCGATGTCCAGAAAGCCCTCGGCGACCTGCTCCGGCAAGCGGCTATCGCCGCTTGCCGCGCGGATCCTGCCGGCCAGTTCGCCGAACAATGCTCTGACGCAGCTTTCATCGGGCGGCAAGTCGCCGTTCGGGCCGAATACGGCCGGAAACAGCGGCAGCCGGCCCAGCATCAGATTGGCGTCGGTCACGGTCAAGGGACCGCCTTTGCGGTAGCAGGCGGGCCCCGGATCGGCGCCCGCCGATTCCGGCCCGACGCGGTAGCGGATGCCGTCAAAATGCAGAATCGAGCCGCCTCCGGCGGCGATGGTATGGATGGCCATCATCGGCGCCCGCATCCGGACGCCGGCCACTTCGGTTTCGAAGGCCCGCTCCAGCTCGCCGGCATAATGAGCGACGTCGGTCGAGGTGCCGCCCATGTCGAAAGCGATGATTTTATCGAACCCGGCCCGCATCGAGACCGCCACGGCGCCGACGATGCCGCCGGCAGGACCCGATAGAATGCTGTCCTTGCCCTGAAAGGCGGCGGCTTCGGTGAGCCCTCCGTTCGATTGCATGAACAGCAGACGCGGGCGTTGCCGGGCTTCGCCAAGACCGTCCGCCACCTTTGCGACATAGCGTCTCAGCAACGGAGTCAAATAGGCATCGACCACCGTGGTATCGCCCCGGCTGACGATTTTCATCAGCGGACTGACCTCGTGCGATACCGAGATTTGGGTAAAGCCGATCTGCCGCGCGATGCCGGCCACCTGACGTTCGTGCTCGGGATAGCGCCAGGCATGCATCAGTACGACGGCGAGCGAGCGCAGACCCTGCTCGTAAAGTTTCCGCAACTGAATGCGAACCGAGTCGGCGTCCAGCGGGCGCAGGATATCGCCGTGCGCGCCGACGCGCTCGTCGATTTCGACCACCGTCCGGTAGAGCTGTTCCGGCAGGCGGATGTCGAGCGCGAAAATGTCGGGCCGGTTCTGGTAGCCGATGCGCAGGCAATCCTTGAGGCCTCGGGTAATGGCCAATGCCACGGGTTCGCCCTTGCGTTCCAGCAAGGCATTGGTGCCGACGGTCGTGCCCATTTTGACGCTGCCGACGAGTTCATCCAGCGGAGTTTCGTCGGAGCAAGCCATGATTTCCCGAATCCCCTGCAAGGCGGCGTCCCGGTAGCGCTCCGGATTTTCCGAAAGCAATTTCCGGGAAAAAAGGCGTCCTTCCGGGTTCAGCGCGACGATGTCGGTGAAGGTGCCGCCGCGGTCGATCCAGAATTGCCACCGGCCCATCCGCTTACAGGTCCTGCCGGCTATTGTCCTGAAGCGCGGGCCAGTGCGCGAAAGCGAATATCCAGATCATCACGACGTTGACGACAGGAACCATCAGCACCAGTGTCCACCAGCCGTTGAAGCCGGCCTTTTCGAGAATGCGGAAACCCAGCCACAGGCAGAACGCCACGTAGAACGGCAGCAAAATATAAAACAGCGTCATGGCCGATGCTCCAGCTTGTCGCGGCGGCCGGGCCACGGCGTCAGTGCCAACTGCAGAAAAATCAGCAGCATGCCGAATACCGGCAGAAAGACCAGCGCCGACCATCCCGGATGAAGACCGGCTTTTTTGTAGATGAAAAAGACGGGCGGAAAAAGGAACAGGCCGAGCATAAAAACCTGAAAGAGTTCGGGAAACATCATCATGCGTTATGACCTCGCGGCAGAAAGTCTGGAAATCGGGCTCTTGCGGGTACGGAGCGGCGGACCCGTCCCGCAGGGCGAATTCGGTTCGCCTCCCGGCGGCGGACGGCATCAATCGGCGAAGAAGCGCTTCAGTACCCGGATCAGGTAGTCGTGGTCCAGGACCCCGGCGCTTTCCCGGATGCTGTGCATCGCCCACATCGGATTGCCGACGTCGACGGCGCGAATGCCGAGCTTCGCCGAGGCGATCGGGCCGATCGTGCTGCCGCAGGGCAGATCGCTGCGATGCGAATATTTCTGATAAGGCACCCCGGCTTCTTCGCACCAGTGAGCGAAACGGGCTTCGGAAATGCTTTCCGAACTGTAGCGGCGGCCGGCGTTGACCTTGATCACGGGGCCTTTGTTGACCAGGACCTTGTGATCGGGGTCGTAAGCGTTCGGAAAATTGGGCTGATAGGCATGGGCCATGTCGGCGCTGACCAGGAAACTTCGAGCCAGCGCTCGGGCATAGTCTTCCCCGTCGGTCTCCGTGGCCAGACCGATGCGCCGCAGCATGTCTTTCAGAAAGCTGCCGGCGGCGCCGATATGACTTTCGCTGCCGATTTCTTCGTGATCGAAAAACGCGCACACCAGCGTCGCGTCGGTGCCGCTCAATACGGTTTCGTCGAGCACGGCCTGAAGCCCGGCATGGCACGAAGCCAGGTTGTCCAACTGACTGTCGGTATAAAATTCCTGTTCGGCGCCCCAGAATGCGCCTTTCTGGGTGTCGTAGACGTTCAGATCCCACGACAGGATATGCGCGGCTTCAATGCCGGACAGCTCTTCCAGCAGCGACTGAAAATAAGGCAGCGGCAGTTGCTGTTCGGCCAATACCGACAGGATCAGCGGCAATTCGGTCTGCTTGTTGAACTTCAGGCCGTCTTCGTTGACGGTGCGATTCATGTGAATGGCCAGATTCGGCAGGCGCAGCAGCACCTCGTCGAAGCGGACCCGTTGGGCGGCGATCCGTCCGTGTTCGTCGCGGTAGGCAATCCGTCCGGCCAGGCTCAAATCCCGGTCCGAAAAAGTGGCCAGAATCGGGCCGCCGTAGACTTCCACGTTAAGCCTGGCCAGGCCTTCGCTGCAATTGGCGGCGTTGGGCTTGATCCGAAGGCCCGGCGAATCGGTATGAGCGCCGATGATCTTGAATCCGGCTTCCGGCAACGGCTTTCGGCCGACGACGAACAGCACGATCGAGGAATCGTCGCGGACCACGTAATACCGGCCTTCCGGTTGCAGCGGCCATTTGGCCGCTTCGTCCAGCCGCACGAAGCGGTGGCGCGCCAGCTCCGCTTCGACGCTGTGCACGGCATGCCAGGGGCTGGGGCTGGCGTCGATGAAATCCAGCAAATTCTGAACCTGTAACCGTGCGCTCATGCGTCCTCTTGCAAATCCAGCGAGGCGGAATTAATGCAGTAACGAAGGCCGGTCGGCTCGGGACCGTCGGTGAAGACGTGGCCCAGATGCGCGCCGCAGGACTTGCAGGTGACTTCCACCCGGCGCATGCCGTGGCTGGTGTCGAAGTGCTCTTCGACACTGTCTTGGGAAAGGACGTCCCAGAAGCTCGGCCAGCCCGAGCCCGAATCATATTTGGTCTCCGATTCGAACAACGGGTGGCCGCAGCACGCGCAAAGATAAGTGCCCTTTTTTTTACAGTCGACGTACTTGCCGGTAAAAGGCGGCTCAGTGCCTTTCAGACGGCAGATGTTGAATTGCTCGGGCGTCAATTTTTCGCGCCACTGTTCGTCTGTGGGATGATGGTTCTGTGTCATCGTGTGGTACCTCGGTTGATCATTATTTTGACTCATTGTACCCCCGCCCAAACCGATAGCCAAAAAGACTTGAACGGTTTCCGGCATCCTGATCTTTGACGCTGGGCGGAGGGGCTATATAATGAAGCCCGGTTGGGGCAACATGAAAGTATTAGACACTTATGAGCCAAAAAAAATTATCGTTGCAAGAGCAATTATTGCAGGCCGGATTGGTAAGCTCGGCCAAGGCCAGGAGCGCCAAAACCGAAAAGCACAAGCAAAACCAGCAGCAGCGCAACAGCAAGGAACAGGCGGTCGATGAAGCCAGGGAACTGGCGTTGAAAGCGCAAGCCGAAAAACTGGAACGGGATCGTGAGCTCAACAGGATCAAGCAGGAACAGGAAGAAAAAAAGCAGCTCGCCGCCCAGATCAAACAATTGGTCCAGCAGCACCGGATGCCTATCGATGAAAACGAAATCGACCGGTACGACGACAGCTTTGCCTATCACTTCACCGACAACAACAAGGTTAAAAAGTTGTTCGTGCCGCCTCAGATGCGGGCGCAGATTGCCGGCGGGCGGCTGGCGATCGTCAAGGCCGGGCAGCGCTACGAGGTGGTCGCCGTGGAAATCGCCGAAAAAATCCGGGAGCGCAGTCCGGCGGCGGTCATGGTCCTGAACGCGCCGAAACAGGAGGCGACCGAAAGCCGCGATCCGTATGCCGCCTATCAGATCCCGGACGACCTGATGTGGTAAGGATGGGACGCCTCTTTCGGCCCGGCATTGGCTTCATTCAGTGTGTTTACTTGCTCTCCGGGAGGGGACTTCATTCCGTAAGACGACGTCTGAATGAAGGCAATCAGGGCGCGGGGATAAATGCCGAGCCAGACGACCATCAGGGTGGTGACGGCGAGGGCCGTGCAGGAGATGGGTTTGCTTTCCGGCCGGACCGCCGCCCTTCCCTCATCCTCCGTGCCCATCGCCATGACCACCACGATCCTCAGATAATAATACAGCCCCAAGCCGCTGCCGACGATCAGAAGCGCCAGCAATCCCCATAACTCGCCCTCGACGCCGGCAGTAAAAATATAAAATTTGCCGATGAATCCGGCGGTCAGCGGAATTCCCGCCAGCGACAGCAGCATCAGCGTCAAGGCGGTCGCCAGATAGGGCCTGTGCCAGAAAAGGCCGCGATAATGGGGCAATTCCACCGCTTCCGCATCCGGTGAGGCCAGTATGGATACCACGCCGAAAGCGCCCAGCGTGGTCAGGAAATAAGCGACCAGATAGAAGGCCGCCGATTCCAGGGCCAGATCCGGAGCCAGACTGCCGACCGCGATGAAAGCGATCAACAGATAACCCATGTGAGCGATCGAAGAATACGCCAGTATGCGTTTGACGTTTTGTTGCAGCAATGCCAGGACGTTGCCGCCCAGGATGGTAATCGCGGCGAGGCCCGCGGCCGCGTTCACCGCCGCGGAAGACAGATAATTTCCGGATTGGGCGGCGTAGCGCAGCAGCAGAACGAAAACGGCTCCTTTCGACACAGTGGCGACGAAGGCCGTTATCGGCGCCGGCGCGCCTTCGTAGACGTCCGGCGTCCACATATGGAACGGCACCAGCGACAATTTAAAACCCAGTCCGGCCATGATCAATAGTCCGCCGCTGAGCGCCATCGCGCTGAACGTTTGCCGTCCTGCCAGCAGTAAACCGATAGTGTCGAAGTCGAGCGCTCCCAACTCGGCATAGATCAGCGCCATTCCCATCAGCAAAAAGGCCGAGGATACGCCCGACAGAATCAGGTATTTGCTGGCCGCTTCCAGAGATGCGGAGCGGGTCGGCGAGTAACCGATCAGCACGAACAGGGACACGCTGAGCGTTTCCAGGCCGATGAAAAACGAGGCGAAATGGCAACTGGCCACCAATACCGAACCGCCCAGAAGAGCGATCAGCAGAAGAAGTAACAGCTCTTCGCGCTCGCCTTCGCCGTCTTTGAAATAGTCGTAACAGAAGGCGATCACGGCGATCCCGGACGTCAACAGCAGCGCCATGTAAAACAAGCCGTAGGCGTCCATCCGGATCAGAGGAGTGACCTGAACCGCCGAGCTGCCGGCGGTCATATTCACCGTAACTAACGTCACCAGAAGGCCGATGGCGGCCAGGACGCAGGCCAAAACAAAATGGCGTTTCAGGACGATGGCCGTCATCACAGTGATTACGGTACCGGCAAGGGCAATAAAGGGCAGAAAAGCAATCAGTTGATCGTGGTTCATGGCGCTTTATCCGGATAAAAACTGCACGGCCTGCATTAAAGCCGGAGCCGCCGTGTTCAGCAGCGGCTGCGGATGGAGTCCGAGCCATAGCGTGGCGAGCATGAGAATGCCCATGGCCGCCAGCTCCCGGCGAGTAAAATCGGGCAGCGGACCGGTGGCGGCATAGGTCCCGTGAAACACTTTTTGAATGACGATCAGGGCATACACCGGAGCCAGAACGAGCACCGCGGAAGTTAACGCCGTGATGGCGACACTGACCTTGAAGGCGCCCGCCAACACCAGAAATTCGCCGATGAAATTGCCGAGTCCCGGCAGTCCCAGCGAGGCGATGGCGAAGAATAAGGCGATGGCCGAGAGCCTCGGGGCTACCGACCAGAAGCCCCCCATCCGGCTCATCTCCCGTGTGTGCAAACGCTCCTGCAAGGCACCGGCAATCATGAACAGGGCCGCCGCGCTGATGCCGTGAGCCAGCATCGTAACGACCGAGCCCTGCAATGCCGCCAGATTCCAGCAAAAGGCCCCCACCAGCACAAAGCCCATATGGCTGATGCTGGTATAGGCGATCAAACGCTTCAGATCGGACTGGGCGAAAGCGGTCACGGCCGCATAAAGCACGCTGATCGCGCCCAGACTCATGGCGACCGGCGCGAACTGGGCGGCCGCTTCCGGGAACAAGGGGATGACGAAACGCAACAAGCCGTAAGCCCCGGTTTTCAGCATGACCCCGGCCAGGATGACGCTGCCTCCGGTGGGCGCCTGGGTATGGGCATCCGGCAGCCAGGTATGGAACGGCACCGACGGCAGCTTGACCGTAAACGCAATGAAAAAGCCCAGCATCAGCCAGAAGGCGGCGTCAGGATCGATCCTTGCTCCGAGCAGATCGAAATAGTCGAAGCTGAGAGAACCGGCCGACGTCCGGTTAAACAGCGCCAGCGCGACGATCGACAGCAGCATCAGCAAACCGCTCACCTGAGTGAAAATAAAAAATTTGATGCCGGCCACAATACGGTTTTCATGGCCCCAGAGCGTAATCAAAAAATACATCGGCAGGATCATCACTTCCCAGAAGAAAAAGAACAGGAATAAATCGACCGCCAAAAAAACACCCACCGTGCCGGCCAAGCAGAACAAGAGATTGAAATAAAAAAATCCCTGGCGATGCCGGATCTCGGTCCAGGAACTGCTCACGGCCATGACGCCGAGCACCACGGTCAGCGCGATCAACAGCAGGCTCAGCCCGTCCAGCGCCAGATGAAAATGGATGCCGAAACGGGAAATCCATTCTTGTTTGAAGTCGGCCAGCCAGACGGGAGACTCGGCGGCGGCCAGATCGGGAGAGGATCCGGTCAGCTTGTATTGCCGGACGACCAGGACCGCTTCGATGGCCAGAGCCGCCAGCGAGACGGCGCGCGGCGCGCCCGGATGCCAGCGTTCGAGTCCCCAGGCCAGAAGCCCTCCCAACAACAGCACGGCGATCAGCGCAACCAGGATCATGACAGCAAACTCAGGGCAAGAATGAAGACGGCCCCGACCCCCATCGAAGCGGCGTACCGACGTAGCCGGCCGTTCTGGGTGGCGCCGGCGATACGGTGGAGATGTCGAGCGAGAAGGACGATCCCGGCATAGCCGGCGTCGACGACGTCGTTTTTATTGAGCTCGGCCAACGCCTTGAACGGGCGTACCCATAACCGGCCGTAAAGCCGGTCGAACGCCCAGCCGTCGTACCAGAACTGCTGAACCGGCTTCAGCCATTCGTTCGAAGCCAGGCGCAGCTCCGTCCCCCAGCCGGTAAGATAAAGCAAAAAGGCGATCAGCAGTCCGGTAATCGGCGCGGCCACGGTGATGAAGGCAGCCCAGACGGACCGGCTTTCGCCTTCAATCGAGCCCGGAAACACCGAATCCAGCGGAATCTGCAACAGGCCGCCGATCAAAGCCAGAAGTCCCAGCAGCAGCAACGGCCCGCGCATGCGCCAGTCGAGCGCGGTATCCAGACGGGCGCGGTCGGGACCGAAAAAGGCGACGAAGACCAGGCGAAAACTGTAAATGCCGGTCACGAGGGCTCCGAAACAGGCCGCCGCCCATAAGACGGGCGAGACGGCGAGAGCGCCCATCAGAATCTCGTGCTTGCTGTAATAGCCCGACGTGAACGGCAGACCCGACAAGGCCGCGCTGCCGATGACGAAACTCCAGAAGGCGACCGGCATGGCCTTGCGCAGGCCGCCCATCCTGAAAATGTTGTGCTCGTGATGAAAGCCGAAGATCACCGCACCCGCCGCCAGGAACAGCAAAGCCTTGAAGAAAGCATGCGTCATCAGATGGAAGATGCCGGCCGACCAGGCGCCGACGCCCAGCGCGAGAAACATGTAGCCGATCTGGCTGATGGTCGAATATGCCAGAATGCGCTTGATGTCGGTCTGCGCCAGCGCGGCAAAGCCGGCAAGCAGCAAGGTGGCCGCTCCGATCAGCGCGACGACGAACTGGACGGAAGGCGCCATCAGAAACAAAGGATGGGTCCGGGCGATCAGATAAACGCCGGCCGTCACCATCGTGGCGGCATGGATCAGGGCGCTGACCGGCGTAGGACCGGCCATCGCATCGGGCAGCCAGGTTTGCAGCGGCAGTTGCGCCGATTTGCCCACAGCTCCGCCCAGCAGCAGCGCCGAGACCGCGACCGGCCACATCTCTCCCGGTTTCCAGAGAGCTTCGGCTTTCCGCATGACCGACGGAACGTCGAGCGTTTGCAATTGGGCCAGCAGCAACAACAAGCCGAGCAAGAGAAAGGTGTCGCCCACGCGCGTCATCACGAATGCCTTGCGCGCCGCATACCCGTTTTCCGGATTTTCATACCAGAAGCCGATCAGAAGATAGCTGCCCAGTCCGACGCCTTCCCAGCCGAGGTACAATACGGCCAGGTTGTCGGCCAAAACGAGCACCAGCATGGCGAAGACGAACAGGTTCATATAGGCGAAAAACCGGGAATAACCGGGATCGGCTTCCATGAAGGCTGCGGAATAAACGTGAATCAAAAGGCCTACCCCGGTCACCACCCAGAGCATCGTCAGCGACAACGCATCCAGATACAGCGCAAACGGCACGGTCAGATCGTCCACCGCCAGCCACGATGCGACCGTCAAACGGAAAGGTTCGCCGTTTCCGGTCAGATAATCGGCGCCGACCCAGGCCGAGACGGCTGCCGACAAGCCGACGGAGCCGGCGCCGATCCAGGCGACGGCGGACTTGTTAAAGCGGCTGCCGAACAACGCCAGAAGCAAAAATCCGGCTAACGGGAACAGCGGTACCAACCAGAGCAACGTCATCGCGAGTGCCTCCTAGCCTTTCATTTCGCTGACCGCGTCGGCGTCCAGCGTGTGCAGGCGCCGGAAAATCTGTAGAACCAGGCCCAGGCCGATGCCGACCTCGGCCGCCGCCAGCGTCAGGATCAGCAAAAACAGGATTTGTCCGTCCGGCTGGCCCCATCTCGATCCGGCCACGATGAAAGCCAGGCCGGTCGCGTTCAGCATGATTTCGAGCGACATCAGAATAAAAACCAGATTCCGGCGCACCAGCACGCCGATCAATCCCAGCACGAACAGCACGGCGGCCAGCAGCAAACCGTATTCCATCGGAATTCCGCTCATGATTTTTTCTCTCCCCTGCTTTTTTTGATCTCGGTCCGGCCCAGATGATAGGCTCCGACCAGGCCTGCGAGCAGCAGCATCGACGCCAATTCCACCGCCAGCAGATAGGGTCCGTACAAGGCGATCCCCACCTCTTTCGAAGTGACCCGATGACCCGTCTGCAGGGAGTCGCTGCCGAAAATGATCACCAGCATTTCCGCCAGCAAAACGACCCCGAGCAAGGAAGGGCCGAGCCACGCGCGCGGCTGGAGCCATGCATGCTCCTGGTCTACCGTCTTTTGGCCCTGGTTGAGCATCATGACGACAAAAACGAACATCACCATGATGGCGCCCGCATAAATGATGACTTCCAGCACGGCAGCGAAGTGCGCTCCCAGCAAAAAGAAAATGACTCCGACGGACAACAGGGACAGGATCAGATACAGCAGGCTGTGCACCGCATTGAAACCGGTCAGCGTCATTACGGTCGCGAAAACGGCGACGGCCGAGGTGATGTAAAACAAGATCAATTCCACAGGCGCCTCCTCACGGCATCAGCGTTTTTACATCCACCGGCGGGTTTTCGTTCTCGGCCTGTCCTTTGTCCTTGCCGCCGACGGTCATGCCGGCCACGCGGTAGAAATTGTAATCGTGGTACTTGCCGGTGCCGTTTATCAACAGGTGCTCCTTTTCGTAAACCATGTTCTGCCGGTCGTATTCGCACATTTCAAAATCCGGCGTCAGTTGAATCGCGTAGGTGGGGCAGGCTTCCTCGCAGAAACCGCACAGGATGCAGCGAGAAAAATTGATCCGGAAGAAAGACGGATACCAGCGCCCGTTTTCGTCTTCGGCTTTCTGCAGCGCAATGCAGTCCACCGGGCACGCCACGGCGCAAAGATTGCAGGCGACGCAGCGCTCCTCGCCGTCCGGATCGCGAGTCAGCACGATGCGCCCCCGGTAGCGGGGAAACAGCGCCGGCTTCCGGTCCGGATAGGGTACCGTATCGGGCTTGGTGAAGGTATGCTTCAAGACTTCCCACAAGGTGCGCAATTGGCTGAACATGGTTTCTCCTTCAGGTTGCGGCCAGCACCACCGCGCCGGTAGCGAGCAGATTCAACAGCGCCACCGGCAGCATGACTTTCCAGCCGAAGGCCATCAATTGGTCGTAGCGTGGGCGGGGCAGCGCGCCTCTGATCAATATGAAAAATACGATGCCGACGGCGGTTTTCAGACAGAACCAGACCAGCGGCGGCAGCCAGGCCGGTCCCAGCCAGCCGCCGAAGAACAGGGTCACGATGACGGCAGAAGTCAGGGTAACGCCGAGATATTCGCCGACGAAAAACATGCCGAATTTCATGCCCGAATATTCGGTATGGAAGCCGGCGATCAGCTCCTGCTCGGCTTCGGGCAGATCGAACGGGCCGCGGCGGCTTTCGGCTACGGCCGCGACCAGGAACACGAGGAAGCCCAAAAACTGGGGCAGGATGAACCAGCCGCCTTGTTGGGCTTCGACGATCTCGCGCAGATTGAACGTCCCGGACAGCATCACCACGCCCATGACCGAAATGCCCATGAACACCTCGTAGCTGACGGTCTGGGCGGCGGCGCGCAGACTGCCGAGCAGCGAATATTTATTGTTGGAAGCATAGCCCGCCAGCACGACGCTATAGACCGACAGCGAAGTCAGCGCCAGAAAATAAAGGAGGCCGAAATTGAAATCGATGATGCCGACGCCCGGCGCAAACGGGATCACGGCAAAGCCGGTGAGCATGGTGATGAAGACGATCGTGGGCGCCAGCACGAATACAAGTTGGTCGGCAAAAGGCGGAATCCAGTCTTCCTTGAAAAACATCTTGATCATGTCGGCAACGACCTGAAGCAAACCGAAAGGACCAACTCGATTGGGTCCGAGCCGGTCCTGCCAGATCGCCAGCAGGCGCCGTTCCACCCAGATCAGCAGCGCCGCCACGAAGATTACCGACAGCAGAATGCCGACGATGTCCAGCGCTCCGCCCAGACCCGTATTCATCGCGATGCCTCCTCTGTATTTTTCTTCAATGTCACCTTTTCGAAAGGACGGAATCCCAAAGTTTCCGGCAAGCCGGCCGTGAGCCCCACGCATCCTTCAGGAAACGCCGGCTCGATGCGCACCGGCAAAACAAGTACCGAAGCGTCCGAAACACTGTGCATTTCGATCCTATCGCCGGGGGCTATGCCCAGCGTTTCGGCGTCGGTCCGGCTCAGGAGAACGCCGGGGTTCGGCGCGCGCTCGCCGATCGGCGGCGACCGCCGGCTCAACTCCTCGCTGCCGAAAATATGCGGCAGCAACAGGAGGCGCCATCGACCGCTTTCCGGCTTGAAAGGTTCGGGAATTTCCCGGAACCAGTCGCCGCCGCCGGCCGCTTCGATCAGCCGGACGCCGTAATCGCCGCCGCGCAAATGCCCGCCGATTTCGTCCTGAAACTTGTTGACGGCCTGGTTGGAGTTCCAGCCGGGCGCCCAGACGACCGGTTCCAGCGCCGCCGGCACGTCGGCGGTTGCGCCTTCCATCGAGAAGGCGAACGGAGTTTCCGGATCGGCCGGGCGTTGCGATTCGCTGACTTTGACGTGAGCCCGCATCGCGGTGCGGCCGCTGTAGCGGTGGGGCTGGCGCGGAATCTTCATGCCGTCGACGGTAAAGTCCGCGCCGGGGGCTGCCCGGATGATCGCGGCCAGTTCCGGAAAGGTTTCGGCGCAGGCGGCGGTCAGGGTATCGAAACTCAGGTCTTTTCTGCCGGAGGACAGCCATTGCCAACTGCTGCGCACCGGCTCCGGCGCCGGGTAGATCTGGAAGAAGCGCTGCGCCCTGCCCTCGCTGTTGACAAGTGTGCCGTCGGATTCGGCGAAAGTGGCGGCCGGCAGCACCAGCGCGGCTTTTTCCGACGTCATGCTGCTCAAACAGTCGATGACCGCCACTTGCTGCCCAGCCTGTAAAAAGGCATCGACTTCTTCCTTCGGAGCGCGTCGATAGAGATCGTTTTCGAGAATAATCACATGGCCGGCTTCCCGTATCCGTTCGAACGCATGGCGCAGCCTTTTTCCACCCATCAAGACCAGACCCAGGCTGTTGCATTCGGGTACCGTGAACACCAGGCCTGTGTCTTTTGCCGGCAAGGCCTTGGCTACGTTGTAGGCGGCCTCAATGACCGCAAGGCTATGGCAGGCCGTGCCCGATACCACCAGCGGCCGTTGCGCCTGGCTCAGGCTCTTGCCGATTCTTTCAGCCAGGGCCTGCATGGCCTCGGACAGATCGGCGGGTGCCGGCGCCCTGGGATCGATCTGGTGCGCGACGGCGAAGCCCAGCCGGGCGACGTCTTCCGGAGCGCCCCGGTAAACGGCCTCGGCGGCATCGTCCAGAGACGTCGCGCAAACGCTGGCGACATACAAAGGGCTGCGATAGTCGATCTGCTGTTCGCGGACCGGCTTGTCGAGCCAGGGCGGTATGTTCACGCTTCTGGCCCGGTCGAAGGCGGCATTGCGCACCGCCTGGCGCAGCGATAACGCCAGACGGGGAGCGCTGTGGGTGAGGTCTTCGCCTAGGATCAACACCGCATCGGACTGCTCGGTCTCGCGCAAGGAAGGCGACCGAATGCCGCCTTCGCGCAAAAGATCGGCGATGGCTTCGAGCAGCGAATGTTCGGCGTCGTCCAGGCCGAGATAGAAGTTTTCCTGGCCGACTCGGCTGCGCAAGGCAAAATTGGCTTCGAGCGAAGCGCGCGGCGAGCCGATGCCGATCGCGCCGCCGTTCAGCCAGCTTCGAAAATGCTGCTCGGCCGCTTCAGTAGTCAGGTCGGGCCGGCCGTAGAGGCGCGGCTGGAGAATGCGTTCGGGACTGTTGACGAAGCCGTAGCCGAAGCGGCCGCGGTCGCAGAGAAAATAGCCGTTGATCTCGCCGTTATAACGGTTGACGATTCGTCTGAGCTCGCCGTAGCGTTCGCCGGGCGCCGTATTGCAGCCCAGGCCGCAGTGCACGCAGACCGAAGGCGCCGTCTGCAGGTCCCATTTTCGCGTGTAATGCGCGCTGAACGTCCGGTCGGTGAAAACGCCGGTGGGACAGACTTCGGCCAGATTGCCGCTGAATTCGTTTTCCAGCGCGCCGTCTTCGAAACGCCCGAAATAGACGTTGTTGTGTATGCCGAAGACCTGGAGATCGCGGCCTCCGGCGTAGTCGTCGTAAAAACGCACGCAGCGGTAACAGGCGATGCAACGGTTCATTTCATGATTGATGAAAGGCCCCAGATACTGGTTTTTATGGGTGCGCTTCCTACCGCGGTAACGGCGCACGGTATGACCGGACATCAGCGTCATGTCCTGCAAGTGGCATTCGCCGCCTTCTTCGCACACCGGGCAATCGTGCGGATGGTTGATCATCAGCAGCTCGATGTTGTCCCGGCGGAACTGCCGTGCCGCTTCGGCCTGAAGCGAGACGCGGAGCCCGTCCGTCACCGGAGTCATGCAGGCCATCACGAGGCGCCCTCGGTTGTCTGCCGGATCCCGGTACTGTACGACCGCGCACTGCCGGCAGGCGCCGACCGAGCCCAGCGCCGGATGCCAGCAAAAATACGGCAGATCCAGCCCCAGTTCGAGGCAGGTCGGCAGCAGGCTTTCGCCCTCCTTGACCCGATACTGCACGCCGTCGATGTCGATAGTAACCATCAGCCCCTCCCGGCAGCGGTGATGTAGCGTTCGAAGTCTTCTCGAAAAAATTTCAGGGCGCTTTGCAAAGGCTCCATCGCTCCCGGAGCCAATGCGCAAAACGTATTGCCGAGCCCCATCATGCGCGTCAGGCTCGACAGCGTGGCGAGGTCCTCCATGCGGCCCCGGCCCTCGATGAGGTCCTGCAGCAGGGTGACCGTCCAGGGCAGCCCGTCCCGGCACGGCGTGCACCAGCCGCACGATTCCTGGGCAAAGAACTGTTCGAGGTTCAGCACCATTTGCACCGGGCAGGTCTTGTCGTCGAGGATAATGAGAGTGCCGGTGCCCAGACGGCTGCCGGCCTTGGCCACGGCTTCGTAATCCATGGCGACGTCGAGGTGCTCGGGCAGCAGAAAATCGGTCGAGGCGCCGCCGGGCAGAAAAGCCCGAAGCGAGAATCCCGTCTTCATGCCGCCGGCGTATTCTTCGATGATTTCCCTGACGGGCGTTCCGATAGGCAATTCCCAAAGGCCGGGACGCCTGACCCGGCCGCTGGCTCCGAACAGCTTGGTGCCCCGGTCGGAACCGCGCCCGAGCTGTCGATACCATTCGACTCCGTAACGGAAGATGTGCGGCACGTTGCACAGGGTTTCGACATTATTGACCACGGTGGGCTTGCCCCAGAGCCCGCTGACCACGGAAAAAGGAGGCTTGGTGCGGGGATGGGCGCGCCTGCCTTCCAGCGCATTGATCAGCGCCGTTTCCTCGCCGCAGATGTAACGGCCGGCGCTGGTGTGGAGATGAATGTCCAGGCTGAAATCCGAGTCCAGGATGCGCTCGCCCAGATAGCCTTTGGCCCGAGCTTCCGCCAAGGCCTGGCCCAGCCGCTGCGCGGCCAGATGATATTCGGCGCGCAAGAAAATGTAGGCCGTCCGTGCCTGAATCGCATAGGCGGCGATGATCATGCCTTCGAGCAATTGGTGCGGGTCTTTTTCCAGCAAGAGCCGGTCCTTGAACGTACCGGGTTCCATTTCGTCGGCGTTGGCGATCAGGTAATGGGGCTGGCCGTCGTCCAGAGGAACCAGACTCCATTTGAGTCCGGTCGAGAATCCGGCTCCCCCACGCCCTCGAAGTCCTGCGTCCTTGACCCGCTGCTGCACTTCTTTCGGCTGTATTTCCTTCAGCACCTTGCGCAGGCCCTGGTAACCACCGGTGCGTTCGTAGTCGGCCAGCGTCGCGAAGGCCCGGTCCGGCCGGATGTTCTGAGTCAGAGGCTTGTTTCTGTTTTCCATGAGTCACCTGTCCAGGATCCGGTCGATAAGGTCGTCCGTGGCGTCGGGTATCAGCTTTTCACCCATCAGCAGGGCCGGAGCGTGATCGCAGGCGCCCAGGCAGACGATCGGCAGCAGCGTGTATTCGCCGTCCGCCGTGGTTTCTCCCGGTTCGATCCGCAACCTGTGGCACAGGCGCTCCCGGATTCGGTCGGCGCCCATGATCCAGCAACTGACGCTGTTGCAATAATGGATGACCGTTTTGCCCACCGGTTGCCGATAGATCAGGTTGTAAAAGGTCGCCACGGCTTCCAGTTGCGCCGGCGCCACGTTCAGGAGTTCGGCCACGGCGACGAGCGATTCATCGGAAACCCAGCGCCGGTGTTTCTGCACGATTTTTAAGGCATCGATGGCGGCGGCCGCGGGATCCGGATAATGAGACAGCACGGCCCTGATCTCTTCGGTCTCGGCGGCGCTTAGGGCGGACATTCGTTCGTTCATGTCAGCGGTCCACGTCGGCCATGACGAAATCGATGCTGGCCAGGATCGCGACCAGATCGGGAATCATCATGCCCCGGCACATCTGCGGAATCATTTGCAGATGCGGAAAGGACGGGGTGCGTATGCGCGTACGGTAGGACATCGTGCTGCCGTCGCTGGTCAGGTAATAACCGTTGAGCCCCTTGGTCGCTTCGATCGTGACGCAGGCTTCTCCCGCCGGAATTACCGGCCCCCAACTGACGTTGAGAAAATGATCGATCAAGGTTTCAATGTCGTGCATTGTCCGTGCTTTGGGGGGCGGCGTGGTCAACGGATGGTCGGCCTTGTAGGGGCCTGAAGGCATGTTGTTCAAGCATTGCTTGATGATGCGGACGCTTTGCCGCATTTCCTCGACGCGCACGGCGCAGCGGTCGTAACAGTCGCCGTGCCGGCCGACGGGAATCTCGAAATCGTAATTTTCATAGCCCGAATAAGGCCGCGCCTTGCGGTAATCCCAGGCCAGGCCGGTCGCGCGCAGGCCCGCGCCGGTCGCGCTCCAGTCGATCGCTTCGGCGGTCGTGTAGCGTCCGATCCCTTGAGTGCGGCGCTTGATCGTGCCGTTTTGCATGACCATTTTATCGTACTGGTCGAGCCTCGCCGGCAGATAATCGACGAATTCGCGCACGAGCCTGTCCCAGCCTTCAGGCAAATCCAGCGCGACTCCGCCGATACGGAAATAGCTCGAATGCATGCGCGCGCCGCTGATCGATTCCATGATGTCGAAGACTTTTTCGCGATCGATGAACATGTAAAAGATCGGCGACATCTGGCCGATATCCTGGGCGAAAGTGCCGTAGAACAGCAGGTGGCTGGCGAGGCGGTAGAATTCGGCCACCATGACGCGGATGACCTGAGCGCGCTCGGGGACGGCAATGCCGGCCAGCCGCTCCACCGCCATCACGTACGGCAAATTGTTCATCGAGCCGCCCAGGTAATCGACCCGGTCGGTGTAGGGAATGTAGGTATGCCAGGACTGGCGCTCGCCCATCTTTTCTGCGCCGCGGTGATGGTAGCCGATGTCGGGTACGGCATCGACGATCTCCTCGCTGTCCAGTTGCAAGGCGATGCGGAACACGCCGTGCGCGCTCGGATGGTTGGGTCCGAGATTCAGAAACAGAAATTCGCTGTCGTCGCTGTGCCGCTGCATGCCCCATTCTTCCGGCACGAAGCGCAGCGCTTCCTGCTCCCGGTCCTCGCGCTCGTCGGACAGGCTGAACGGCGGCATTTCCGTCGCGCGCGCCGGATGATCCTTGCGCAGCGCATGGCCGGTCCAGGTCGGCGGCAACAGGATGCGCCGAAGATTGGGATGGCCTTCGAAGACAATGCCGAACATGTCCCATACCTCGCGCTCGTACCAATTGGCGGCAGGCCAGAGATCGCTGACGGTGGGCAGGAACAGCGCCTGTTCGGGCAGGGCTACCTTGATGCGGACGTCTTCGTTGCGTTCGAACGAGAGCAAGTGATAAATCACGGTAAAGGCGGCGGCCGGCAGCCCCTGACGATGAATGCGCACCCGTTCGTCGACCGCGGTCAGATCGAACAGCAGAGCGTAACCGGGTTTGATTTCGTGCTTTAGAAAGGCGAGAACGCTGCGGAGAATCTCTTTGCCGATCCATAGCGTGGGGATGCGATCGGCGGTAGCCTGAAAGGTAAGGCCGTCGCCGCCGAACCGGTTCGACAGTTCCAAGGCAACGAGGGGCAGCTCGTGGGCTTGGTCGATTGTCGTGGAACTGCTGTTCATCGCCTGTCTCCGGTTTAGCCGTGCGACCGTTTACACATGATCGGGGTCCCTCAATTGCGTGACGCGCATCCGTTCTTCGGTCAGCAAATCGCGCTGGCTGATTTTTTCCGCCTTGATCACGCCCTGATCGCCGACCACCCAGCTCAGAGGGCGCCTTTCCTCGCCGATGGCTTGCTGAAGCAGCATCAAGCCTTGCAGCAGCGCTTCGGGGCGCGGCGGACAACCCGGTACGTACACGTCTACCGGCAGAAACTTGTCCACGCCCTGCACTACGCTGTAGATGTCGTACATGCCGCCCGAGTTGGCGCAGGAACCCATCGAGATGACCCAGCGCGGCTCGAGCAACTGGTCGTACAGGCGCCGGATGACCGGAGCCATCTTGAGGAAAACGGTGCCTGAAATGACGATCAGGTCGGCCTGGCGGGGCGTGCCCCGGATGACTTCGGAACCGAAGCGGGCGATGTCGTGGCGGCTGGTAAAAGCGGTTGCCATTTCCACGTAACAGCACGAGAGCCCGAAGTTGAAAGGCCATACCGAGTGAGCCTGTCCCCAGGCCACCATGTCTTCCAGTTTGGCCAGGAAAAAATTGCGGCGCACCGCTTCTTCATAGGATTGATTTCCGGGTTTGGGAGCCTCGGAATGCTCGGCTTGGGTCAGATTCCAGCGCATCGTTCACCTCCGGTATTCCGCTTCGGCTCGCCGCTGCCGGCGGGTGCGCCAGTCGAGAGCGCCCGAAGCCCAAAGATAAATCAGCGAGATCAACAGTATGCCGATAAAGATCGCGGCTTCGATGAAGCCCGCCCAGCCCGATTCGCGAAAGGCCACCGCCCAGGCAAACAGAAACACGGACTCCATGTCGAAAATCACGAAAAAGATGGCCATCAGATAGAAGGGGATGGAGAAATGGATGTGGACGTCGCCGGTGGCGACGATGCCCGATTCGAAGGTTTCGTCCGCGGCTTTGGCACGGTGCCTCTGCCCCAGGACGTATGCGCCGCCCAGCATGATGCCGGCCACGGCGAGCACCGCGGCAAAATAGACGATTAGCGGCAGTAATTCCTCGGCAATTAAGGTTTCACTGTTCATCAGTCCCCCTGGTCGAATATCCTCATGAAACGCAGGCCGGCTTCCCGAATAATCTCGGAGGCGGCGTGCCCGCGCGGATAATGATCAACTTCTTCTGTTATTGTTGCGATCGCCGATCGGCAATCGCATCGGTTATTGTATAGGGTCCGTCCGTCGGTTGTTATCGCCAAAACCGACAGTCGGTTTATTAGACAAACATTCGTCGAAAAGTTTAAACGGATGTGAAATAAATTCAGCTTCGCCCTACGCAATCAAGGCAACAGAAGGTTTGATTTTTTATCAAGCCAATTTCATGCCAGCCGTCAAATTTTAGAAAGCCTTAGGTAAATCAAGGCCGTATATAGGGAATGCCGTCTTTTATCAAGATTCGATTCATATCCGGTGGGGAAAAGAACAAACGGCGCGGTGCATTTCAACTCATTGCCCGGATTCAGGCCAAGTGCTAGAGTACGTCAAGCGATTGGGCCAAGCCGGCTTTAACTGACCAACCACAATAAAATAAGGAGGCATTCTCGGCGACATCATTGCCTTAATCGATGGGCAAATTAACTTTAACCTTGGGGAGAAAAACAATGAAAACGTTATTTCGAGGGTTTGTCTGCGTCGTCTTGATCTCGGGCGCTTTGTCGGCATCGGCCGGAAACAAAATCAATGTCATGACGCTGAACCAGTACCTGGGAGCCGATTTGACGCCGATCCTGTCCGCACCGGACAGCGAAACGTTCAATACGAATCTGGTCGGGGTCCTGGCGCAGGTCGCAGAGACCGATTTCCGCTTGAGGGTTTTCGCGCAGGCCGAAGCGATAGCCCGGCGCTCGCCGGACATTCTGGCCTTGCAGGAAGTCTGGCAGTTAAGCTGCACCGACTTCGATTTCAACCCCGCCACCGGCTGTGAAGATCCGCTGATCGCCAATGCCTTCGTGGACCATCTGGAATTGACCTTGAAGGCGCTGAACCATCAAGGCGCCCGGTTCAAAACAGCCGCCTTGGTCAAGAATCTGGATCTGGAAAAGATCAATATTGCCGGTGTTCCGGGCATCGCTTTCAATATCAACGGCGTGGACGCCTTTCTGGTGGCCGTGGACCGGGATGCGATTCTGGTTCGGGACGGCATTCCCGCCCGCTCCGCCGACTTGTCCGGATGCGCGAAGCCGTCGGTCGACGGCTGCAATTATCAGGTCGTCGCCGAAGCCGAGACACCCTTGGGGCCGTTGGCGATCGAAAGAGGTTATATCGCTGTCGACGCCACGGTCGCCGGCAGGAATTACCGAATTTTCAACACCCATCTGGAAGTGAAGGGAGAAGACGTCGGCGATCCGCTCTTCACCTACTATCAGGCCTCGCAGGCTTACGAACTGATCCAATCCATCAGCCTGAACGCGCCGTTGAATCGATCCGTGCTCCTGCTCGGCGACATCAATTCCTCGCCGGATCAGTCGGACGACCTTACCAACGGCATCATCACGCCTTATCATCAACTGAGTGCCGAATATATCGACGTCTGGGACCTGAAGCCCGGCAATCCGCCCGGTTATACCTGCTGCCAGGTTGAGGACTTGAAGAATCGCCGATCCAACCTGTATGAACGGATCGACATGATTTTTTCCGCCGACGAGCCCGAGGCAGCCAGAAACGTACGGCTGATCGGCAACAAGCCTTTTGACAAAACTGTGCCCAAAGGGCTGTGGTTTTCCGATCATGCGGCCGTGGCGGCGGATTTGCTGTTTTAGTTGATATTGTGACGGGGCGGCGGTTGCCGCCGCCTCGAGAGGGATGGAGTGGGGTGGGAGTTTTTGCTTGCCTGCGGGGTGGAAGCATATGAGGCTTCGGTGTGAAGCCCGAGATAGCGGGCTTTTAACTACTCGAAAATATCGAGTAAGGATTGGTTCGGGGCGTTGCCTTCGGCCAGACAGGTTTCAAACCCTTTGGCGAACTGTCCGGTAACTGTCCGGGTCAAGGAAATAATGTCCGGACTCGTTCGGAAAAGTTGAGATATTGGCGGCTTGGAACAAGGAGATTGTGTGGCCATCCGGGGCGTAGTTACCCTTGGCGTTTTGATAAAAAAGAATCACCGTATTGTTTGACAAGATCTTCTCTGGCCAATAAACTGGCCTGTGATCTGGTACTGCGACCACGGCGATTGTTGCCATCTGTCCCCAGGTTAAAAGCCCTAGCCTCGTCTAGGGCTTTTTCATTTTTGGCGTAGACTTTTTCTCCTCCATATATAAAGCGCCTGCATAGTAATTCAGCGATCAATCACCGTCTTTTACCAGAGACGTTGTCGTGTGACCGCGTTATCGTTCTGATTATATTGCTGTTTTGTTTTAGCTAATTGAATTCTTCCGGCGTTTGGTCTATTGTAGTTTTATGCCCGCCATCGTTTCGGACGTTGGGACCGTCGGCAACGTGTTCCAGAACACGCTGAGCATCGGTCGTGGTGGGATACTTCCTCATCGATAGAGCCGCTAAATCCTTGCGTTTATTCCTAACGCTTTCGATAGACAAGAGTACTCCATCTCCGAATGCTTTCGTATAGGCTACTGTAGGCCTACCGTAAGAATCTAAAAGATCAAACCTGATACCGTCGTAATCCCTCACGATATCTGGAATCCGAGCGATATCCGCGTCAGTAATGGCCTGCTGTCCTCTTGGGTTTTCCGATGCCGAGTTCCCGTGATTTTTCTTGATATGGTTAATCCCATACCGGTCTATCGAATGTGAAAAATTAGCGTAATGCGGCGCATCGTTTGCTAATTTCTCACCGGCCTGTCCCAATAAAATAGCTTGAGTTTGATTCTCGCCACGATACAGAGACTGTTGACAGGCGCTGCAAGCAATCTGTTATTTAACGAAGTAGACATGCAGGCCCGAATCAAAGTGCTGGAGAATGCCTGATATCAGGAAGAAGCGGATCAGTATCGTGCGCACCTTGGGACATCACGGACTATTGCCGGGATCATGGGGTTCGGATTCGGCGCATGGGCGCATTTTTCCGCCAGACCGTCGGAAGTCGATGCTGCTTTAACCCTAAACGAAGCCCGCAGGATCGACGACAGCGCACCAGGACTCCCGACCGATGCGGCCGCCGCCAACGCCCATTACAGCGCCCTTCGCGATTCCTTGACCGCGCTGGAAAACGGCGAGGAAGTGACGGCCCGTGTCGATTCCTCCCGGTTCATTCCAGATCCGGTACGGGAAGCCGCCGATGCCGACCTACTGGTGATGGCCGGTAACCGGCTGACCCGTGAAGACCGGCAGCGGCTCGAATACGAAAAGGCCGATCTGGAATTCAAACTGAAGCAATTCGACGAGCAAGCCAACGCTTCCGGCTACACCAAACAAGATTTCATTGAGCAAGCCCGTTCTGAAAACCCCAAAGCGCCGGCGCGGAAAATCGCCAAGATTGCCGAACAACTGGCCGCCGAGGCCAAAGTCAATGACCGGGCCGACCTGCAAAGCATGTTGGAGCGGGCGAATAGCCAGCTTGAGAACGATGCGCAGGCGCGGGAGATGTTTGGTGAAATCGACCGCAGGGCCCAAAGAGCCCCCCGGAACGACTCACAGAAAGGAGAAAGCGTTTCACAGAAAGGAGAAAGCGTTTCCCAAGATAACGAAATCGATCCTTACTTGAGGGCTCGGCAAGAAGCCGCCGATACCCACGGAGAGTTGATCTATCAGGATGTGGTGCGCCGGCTCGAAAACGCGGGAGTTCACGACACAGAGCAGCGTTCCGCTTTCGGTCGATTGATGCAGCAAGTCATGTTGACCCAGTCCAGGAATGCCGGCCTGAGCCCGCATGAATTTTACCGGAAGTTTGGGGCGGATATAACGGCTAAAACCATGCCGGAACGGAGATTCAATCAACCTGAGAATACTGTTCTCGAAATTCCTGCGGACGCATTGGCCCCATTAGACGCAGACATTAAGCAGCTAAGGAAAGCAGCCGAGGCGTTTTATTTATCCGAATTATCAGAGAAGTCTGTTCAAAACGTTGATTTAGGGGAAGTAAAATTTAGTAAGCGAGGCTTAAAGAAGGCGATTTCAAGCAGTGCAAATCCACTAAAGCTTAGGTTATTTACCGTTATCAAAGCCGTTTTAGAACACGGGGAATTAAAGAGATCAGCGGATAATACGCATCTTGAACAGCATCCCAATATAAAGCGGTACCATTGGGTTCAAGCAGAAGTTAAGATAGGCGATGAGCTGGTGACGGTAGAAGTGAACGTGGAGGAGCATACCGATGGGAAACTCTACTACAATCACACATTACCTGGACGTGAATTTTTTCAGGGAGGCGTTCAGGATCGGAACCCCTCAATACCGGGGGTGGCTACGGACGCGGAACGCCAGCGCGTTATCGTGGAGCACCCTTCCGAAGATATAGGCCCCGATCCTTCGCAGGCAACAATAGCAAAGGATGGTGATAACGTCAACCTGCGCATTGTGGAACAAAAAAATAAAGGTTCTTACACCCCGGATAGCCGAACAATCTCATTATTCCAGTCCGCCAATGCCTCGACTTTCCTACACGAGTCCGGCCATTATTTCCTGGATCTTTACGGCCGCATGATCGATGCCGGCGTTGCGCCGGAAGGCGTACTCAAGGACATGCAAACTCTGATGGACTGGTTCGGCGTCAAGTCGGTAGACGACTGGCGGCGGATGTCTCTGGACGAACAACGCCCCTATCACGAACAGTTCGCCAAAGGATTTGAAACGTATTTAGCCGAAGGCAAAGCCCCGAACGATTCCTTGCGCGGCATCTTTGAGCAGCTCAAAACCTGGCTCAAGCAGGTCTATACCGACATTCAAGGCGCGCTCGGAGTGCATTTAACGGAAGACGTGAAAGGGGTCATGGCGCGGATCATCGATAACCAAGAACCGCGCCGGGAACTCACCACGGAAGACGCCCCGGACCTTGCCGCCGTCCGGCAACTGCTGGACACGCGCGGCGACGACTCTTTCACCTACCGCGACGAGGACGGCAACGAGACAACCGCCACTTTACGCGAATTACTGGATGAGATAGACCAAGACGTGAAGGACTCCAATAACTACGACTCGGCCCTGCAAGCCGCAATTACCTGCTTTATGCGTTTCGGAGATAACCCATGAGACAGGATTGCATTCAAGCGGTCTCGATAGCGCTGGGCCGAGCGCTGAAAGTCGGCGAAGCGCAAAAGATCGAGCAGCGCATCCGCGAACAAAAGATTTTACTCGCGAACAAGGACAGGCAGAAATATCTGCAAATGACCGAAGCGCAGCGGCTCCAGGAAGCGGCCAAGGGGGCGGCGGAAGCCTTGAAAGCCGAAGCCGCGAAGAAACAGCAGCGGATTGCGTTGACCGTATTGGCCAATCAGAAGCTCACCCATTATCTTGAGAATCAGCCGGGTCTGATGATTGACAGCGTGGACCGGATTCTCGCGCCGAAATTCGACGGGCAGGATAATACCCAATCGGCGGAATCGAAGTTCAAGGCGATTTACAACGAGTACACCCGCGAACTGTCCCGCCATATTGAATCGTTCGGGCCGATATCCCTGCAACAAGTGAGCTTCAATGAGGCTCCGGCAGGAAGCCGGAGATAACCCCTTCGCTGTAGGCTGCAATAGCCGGGTCTCGATCGCTTCAATGAGGCTCCGGCAGGAAGCCGGAGATAACGTAAAACCAAAGAAGAAAGCTATCCCGCCCAATCTGCTTCAATGAGGCTCCGGCAGGAAGCCGGAGATAACTGATCGGCGTCCGCAGCGCCGACCGGCAGGCCGATTCATTGCTTCAATGAGGCTCCGGCAGGAAGCCGGAGATAACGAAGATATAAGCGCCGACAAGGTAGGCCAGTGTGAGCTTCAATGAGGCTCCGGCAGGAAGCCGGAGATAACGAAGATATAAGCGCCGACAAGGTAGGCCAGTGTGAGCTTCAATGAGGCTCCGGCAGGAAGCCGGAGATAACAGCTTCACGAACTGCACCAATAGCGAAACCGAGAGACCGCTTCAATGAGGCTCCGGCAGGAAGCCGGAGATAACCGTTCGAGAAAATCGAAGAGAACCGGGAGCTGAACGGCTTCAATGAGGCTCCGGCAGGAAGCCGGAGATAACTCCTACGGGGCGTAAGAAAAAATGAATCAATAAAAGCTTCAATGAGGCTCCGGCAGGAAGCCGGAGATAACATCCTGGGCAAGCGAAGGAGAATAAGCCATGTTCACCGCTTCAATGAGGCTCCGGCAGGAAGCCGGAGATAACTTGCCGGACCCGTTTTTGCCTCTCTCCAATCCAGCGCTTCAATGAGGCTCCGGCAGGAAGCCGGAGATAACAGCTTCACGAACTGCACCAATAGCGAAACCGAGAGACCGCTTCAATGAGGCTCCGGCAGGAAGCCGGAGATAACCCAGCGCCGGGGCGGCTAAGGCTGTTATGTGGGCCGCTTCAATGAGGCTCCGGCAGGAAGCCGGAGATAACAATCCGTCCAGCGGCGTGTACGACTTTTCGGCGATCGCTTCAATGAGGCTCCGGCAGGAAGCCGGAGATAACGCAAAGCCGCCCGCGCTATCTCGTCCTCGCGCAGCGCTTCAATGAGGCTCCGGCAGGAAGCCGGAGATAACAGCCGTCTCTGGAGCCCTTAAAACGCAAGGGTTTGGACAGGCAAACGCGAGCGCTCCCTGTGTCGCCCGCAAGGCATTATACAAAGCTTCGACCAAATCTCCATGCCTATTTATTAATAACCTGATTTTTAAAGAACATTTTTCCACGAGCGCTGAGCTTGTTTTTTGCGTCACCTCAGCGCTCGCCATGCGGCGGCGGCCTGACCCTGTCATACGATGACCGGCTGTTTCTCGATGACATCGAAGTCCTTCCCCAGACTCACGACTTGAGGCTTCACCGATTCCGCCGGGCCGACGTTAATGATCAGAACATGATCCTCGCTATGATGAATCATGCCGTCGAGCAGCGCAATCAATTCGGCGTGGCGCTTGCGGCTCAGGCGGCATTGAAACACCGACAACTGCAACCAGTCGCCGTAACCTTTCATCAGTCGGAAAACGCGCCGCCAGCGCTTGGGGTCGCGGATATCGTAAGTGACCAGATACAAATAATCGTAAGTTGCCATCAGCGGGTCGTGAAGTTGGGATACTCGGGCAATTCGCCGAGCAGGTAACGGCCGAACAGCCGAGCCTGAATTTCGAATAACCGCCGGTAATCGGTTTTGTATCCAAACAAAGGATGCGTGACTTCCTGCATCAGGCGGCGTTCGAACGCCGCGATGAAACGCTTGCGCCCGGTTTCGGTCAGCGCCACGCTGCCGGCGGCGCTGATAAAGTCGCTCGGCCGCACCTCGCCGTTGTTGATGACCTGCAATACGGTCGAGTCGGCAATCAGCGGGCGGAACGGCTCCATCAAATCGAGCGCCAGGGACGGCCGGCCATACCGAGGCTGATGATAAAAACCCCGATAGGCGTCCAGTCCCACGGCGGTGACGTTCATCGTCCAGACTCGGACCAGCATCGAATAAGCGAAAGACAGCAAGGCATTCACCGGATCGGTCGGCGGCCTGCGGTTGCGCGTTTCGAAGTCGAAGCTCATCTGCCTCGGATCGTCCGTTTTCTTGATCAGATTGCCGAAAGCGCTGAAATACAACGCCGCGGCGCCTCCCTCCAGACCCAGCAATTGCTGGAGATCGGATGCCCGCATTACTTTATCGGCCAATGCCTTCAGCCTGTCGAGCAGTTCGTCGGGCTTTTCTTCGCCGCGCCAGTTGCGGCGAAGCAGTGTCCGGCAGTTCTGGATTTTCGCCCGAACCAGCCCGCGCGCGACCGCAAGGCAGGTATGCGCCTCGAAACTGGCCCGGTACTGAGCGGTGCGCAATTCCACGTTCTTGTGTCCGGTGCCGATGGTATGGCCGATGAACCAGCCGCCGAAACTATGCCAACTGACCGGAATGCCACGCCCCATCAGCTCCTGCAAACATGGCGTGGTGACGTACACGTTGCCCATGACCACGACCTGGGAGACATCGATCAGCCGCGCGGTCTGCACGACGGTATCGTCAATGCTGATTTCCAGTTCCTCGCCTTTTTTGGCGATTTTGCCTTTATAAGCCTGCACGTACACCGGAAACGCCTCGTCGCGCATTGCCGCCAGAGGCCGCGGCTCGACCGCACTGCCGCGCAGAAAATTGACTTCGTCGGGCAGGCAAATGCCGACCAGCGAACAACGCGGGCATTTCGGACTGTCCTCCAGAGGCTTGGGGATATGCCCTCCCGCGGCGATCAAGCGCAAGCCGTTGACCGCATTCAGCGTCAAGTCCTGCAGGTCTTGATCGAACGCGATCCGCACCCGCTCGCGGCTTTCGGCAAAGTACAGCTCGCCTTCTTCGCAGACATAGCCGTGTTCCTTCAGAATCAAGCCCTGCACGCACAACTGCACGCGCTCGGGGTCGTAGGCGTTTTTGGCGACGTGCGGACGCTTGCCGCGCTTGTAATCGACCGGCGTCACCCGGCCGTCTTCGGCCTCGATCAAGTCCAGTTTGGCGATCAACCCCAAGCGGTTCGACGACAGTTCGATCGAACGCCCATGCAGCACGTCATGTTGCTCGATTTCGTCTGCCGCCGGGAACCCCTTCGTCGGTTTATCGACGCGCCGATGCGTGTGGTCGCCTTCGACCGTATCCGCCGACGCCGCCCATTCGCCCTGCACCCATTCCAGATACGCCAGCCTCGGACAATACTGGTATTCGTTCACCATCCGCGCCGGCAACAGCGGCATGTCGCCGCCGAGTTCCGGAAACGGCATGGGGAGTTCGAATTGGATGGGGTGTTGATCGTCCGTCATTTTGTAATACAATACGTTATAAATATGTAATACGAGGTAAGCGACATGACGGCCATCAGTTTACGGCTCCCCGACCATGTCGAGGCGCAATTGAAAGAAGAAGCCCGCATCGAGGGCAAATCCCAATCCGAAATCGCCCGCATAGCGATTGTGGAATATCTGCAACGCCGCGAAAAAGAGCGGTTTATGGCGGAGCTGGTAGCGGAAATGCGCACCGCCTACTCCAACCCGGACATCCGCCGCGAAGCGCTGGAAATGGCCGAGGACCTGGTCGACGACGGACTGGACGCCGTCATCGCCGCTGAACGCGCCGCCGGCATCGACCCGGATGAAAAGTGGTGGCGGTGATGAAACGCGGCGAAATATGGGTCGGCAATTTCAACCCGTCGCGCGGCCGCGAAATCGGCAAAATCCGCCCGGTTTTGATCATCCAGTCCGACGAACTGGGCGAAGACATTACGCCGATGGTGGCGATTTTGCCTCTGTCCACGCAGATTTATTCGGCATTCAAACGTTGGCGGGTTACCATCCCGGCCAGAGGCCGCCTGCTGAAACCCTGCCAAGTCGTCACCGATCAGCCGCGCGCCCTGGATCGCGCTCGCTTCGGCGAAGGTCCGCTGGCCACTCTGACGCAGGCAGAGATGGCGGCCGTGGAAAAAAGCTTGCTGGCGGTGATGGGGATGTTGTGATGAATATGCCAAAGCCATAGTTTATTATCATTCCAAATCCATCTCGCTAATCGTTTCGGGTTGGCCGTTGCTGCCCCATTTTTCCGGGTACCAACCCTTGGCTACCACCTTATGAAACGACGAATACGGCCAGGCGGCAGGCGATGTAGCCAACCCATGTTTAACCGGGTTGTAATGGATGTAATCCATGTGCCGACGCCAATCCTCTTCATTGCGCAACAGATGATCCCAAAACCGCGGCTGCCATACATCTAGGGCATTGCGTGTTTTTCTTTTTTCGCCAATGCGCTTGGAAACCTGTTTTTTGATTTCCCGCCAACGGCCCGGAAAATCCGTATCGGCTTCGGGTAAGCGCCAAATGCAATGCAAATGATCGGGCAATACGACAATCCCGTCGATTGTAAAGGGGCGGCTCGTCCTGACGTAATGAAAAGCTTCCCGCAATAAAACGACATTTTCCGGCGCGGCGAAAATTGGCCTCCGTTGATACGTAACGACAGTAAAGAAATAAGCGCCGCCGGGAATGAAAATACGCCGATAATTGCTCATTACCTCCCTCTTACGGATAGCCTATTCTCGTAGGGTGGATAAGCGTAGCGCATCCACCAAAAGGCCTTCAATGGTGGATGCGCTACGCTTATCCACCCTACAAACCTATATCTCACTTTGCCAATAATTTCGAATTGCCGTTCGACAGCGGAGCGTAACAGCCGGTCGCCGGCATAGTCGCCGTAGCTTTTGCCGTCGACAAATCCCAATATGACGGCGGCCGCCTCGCGTGCATCCCGAAGGTAGGCACGAGGATCACGCTGCATAAACCACCTCGCGGCTTTGATCGATGCCGGCCTGAACGTAGGGATTTCGCAGAGCCGACGCTTCCGCCAGATTGACTTCGCAACCAAGAATTTGCGCCAAATCGCTTTGAAAATCGAAAAAATTCTTTAACGAAGGGCCATCAGGCGAAGGCAAAAATTCCACCAGAAAATCCGCATTGCTCGTACCCGGCGCAAAGTCAATGGCGCGCGCGGCGGAACCGAACACTTCCAGGCGCCGCACGTGATAACGGCGGCAAAGTTCGGCGATGGCCGGCTGGTGTTTTTGGATAAATCGGTGCATGGTGTCTACTTGAGTTTTGATGTCTTTTGCGAGGCTACATCTTTAAATAGATCAGTCAACTAATTAACCGGTATAAACATACCGAGCCCAAAATGATTGCCGAATCCCAGCGTCAGAGGCCCCGTGACCGGCTCACTGAATTCAAGCCGCCAAAATGAGCCGTGAGTATCAGGCTGAACGAGCCCACGTTTACGCCGGAAGCGATAAAAATCGATCGGGCGCAAGCGGCCGTTCTCAAATTGCAGGGTTTCTTGCGGCATCGCCGCGATTAACTCCGGAAGCCCGCGTTCACGACATTCGCGGCGAAGCTGCGCCTCGATATTGAAGTTTTTCTTGCGGTGCCAGGGATGCGAATAAGGTGTTCTGGATTGCCAAACGTCCGATTGGCCCAGCAAGGGAACGGCCTTGCCAAACGAGGACTTTTCGCCGACATATTCCAACAACAACTGCCAGGATTGACCGTCTCGGTTTTTGATTTGATTCAAATTTTCCAAAACCCAACGGACGTTTGAGTCAATACCTCCGGGTATATGAATGACGGCGTGACCGATTCGACCTTGCTTGTCCGCGTCCGCAAGAAAGAAGGCATGTTGATGCCGATTGTCTTCGGGTAAACCATGTCCCGACAGTAAGGGCGGCTGCGCGTTTTCGCCGAGCAAATATTTGGCTTTGCCCATTGCCGCCGCGCGCAGCCATTCGCCGAATTTCACTGCGTCTTCGATGCGCGGCAAAGGTTTACCGTAAACCGCGTAGCGCACCGTGTCGGCAGGCGAAACCGAACGTAAGTGCGGACGGCTTGCGGCACCGGCGCGTAAGGCTTCGATAGAGCGTTGATAGAGCACCTTCTGCGCGGCGGGCGGCGCGCTCCAGCCGGCGGCTTGCAACTCGGCGGTGTCGAGGCCGAGCGCATCCAGCCAGTTTTCCGGCAATGTCATCTGTATCGCTTTCTGCTCCTTGCTTTTGAGCGATCGGGTGTTGAGCCCATGCAAAAACGGACCGCGAAAAGCCGCATAACCGTCTTGCGTTAACGGCACGTAGAGAAACACCGGTTCGCTGGCGATTTCGCCGGTTTCCCTATCGATGCGGCATTCACCGGGAAAGCAATTCAGTTCTCCTTCCCAACAATCCAAACGCCGCGCTTCAATCCAAGATTCCGCCCGACCCAAATAACCCAACGCCAACAATAAGGCATCGAGCAATTCGATGGATTCGCCATCTAACGTCAAATTCGGCCAGCACACGATCAGCTTTTCGCCGGCGTCGATCCGGGCGAACGCATCGAAAATCAGCGTGCTCTTTTGCCGAACCGGCATGTAGTGCCGCGTATGACTATGAACGGCAACGGGCAGGCGATAATGCGGCGCTTCGCCGGCGAGAGTCGCCAATAATTTTTCCAGACGTTGCCGTGAAAAATACTGCTGGTCCAGCTTTCTATGCCAAGTGGCGAGCAGCGCTCGGCAAATCCGCCAGCTATCGGGCGGCCAGGCGACGTCGGCCTCGTTGACGTGCCGGCCCCAGGGCGTGGCATGGTAACGTCCGCCGGGGAAAGTAAACGATAGCGTCAGCATGGTTTATTCCTCTGCGCCTGAACTCTCGGCGGCGTCTTGGGGTTTTTTCTTTTTCTCCGCACCTTTTTCCCAGCGCACCTCGGTTACGCGCGGTTCGGCGAAGCGGCCTTCCTGAGCAACGGCAGCAATCAGTCCGGGCAATGCCGCTTCCAGATCGGTGCGGGCGGGTAGTTGCCATGTCTTAGGGCGCATTACCGAGAGCGATTGCACGTCCAAGTCGCAAGCGGTGCGCAAACGCAAGCCTTCATCCAAAAAGCGGCGGATTTTGTACAAGGCCAAGGCGATCAACAGTTGTTCGACGGCTTGGCCCAGGCCGAAACCGCGAATTTGCGCGAGGTCGATGTTGAAGTAGGCGGTGATTTTGGGAGCGGTATAGTCGTCTCGGGAATACGGCACGTTACCGAAACCTTTCGCGGTATCGCCGGAAGGATTCACGTGATCGTTCTTGACGCCGCCGCTTTGCGCGAGTTTTACATCCTCGGCTTCGATAAAGGCCGACAAGACCCGCGGCAGGCGTAAGCGCCCACCCGCCAACTCGCTTTTTGCCAAAAAGATGCCGTGCAGCAAGGCGTTCGCATCGAACTTCAACACGACGGACGCTAATTGACGAATATCCACCGGGCCTTCGTCCATGTCCGCCAATTCTTTTTTGAGCATCTCGAATACCGACTTGTCCTTGCCTTCCAGAATATACGGCGAGTTCAGACGGTGCGCTTCCAATACGGTGTTGGTGAGCGCTTTTCCTTGCTTATCGATCACTTTGATCAGCGGCAACCCTTTGAGAGGCGTTACCCAATCATCGGCAGGCCCATCCCAGCAGACGGTTTCCATCCGGTTAGCCATGCTTTGCGCCGATTCGACCAACAGCAGGCGATTGCCGTTCGGTCCGTCGTAAACCGCCGCGCCCAAATCCGGAAAGCCGGTCGGTTGAAAGCGCGAGCCTTGCAAGGGCTGTAAGCCCACTTCGATCAGCAGGCGGGGCGCAGTTTGTAATGCAGAAAATTCGATGGTCATGATGAATTCCTCAATAATCACAAGTTTTGTATTACTCAATGTCACGTTGTCAGTTCAATCTGCGCGGATTCGTGTCGAATACGGCGCAATAAAAAGGCCAATTGGCCGTATTCGATCGGGATGGCTAAAGCCGCGAGCAGGCGCTCGCCGTCAATACCCAAGGCAGACGGCGCTCGCTGGGGAGATGCTGGTAGAGCAATACCGGCATGACGGAGCGTCGCCCAGGCCAGATCGACCGCGCGTTGGGACTGCCCCGCCGCCAACCAGGTCAATAACTCGTCGGGTTGGGGCAACTTGCGGTCTTGCGGTAAAAATTCGAGTCTGTGAAGGATTTTGTCCGTCACAAAAAACGGCTTCATTAACGTATAAGCGCCGGGCAACACGCTTTCCTTTCGACGGTTCGATGTGCCGTCATGGTGGCGGGGAAACTCCTTGACCAAAGCCAAACCCTGCGCCAAATCGCCGATACGCGAGTCATCCAGGCTATCGTCGAGATAGGCGGCGATGTCGCTGCTGTTCGCGCCGAAATGAAAATCGAACGGTTTATCTTGATGTTGCAGTCGCTCTGCTGCGAGCAGTCGGGTTCGCAGCAGAGCGGTCATGTTACGTTCGAAGGATCCTTCCCCCCAAACGGCAAGCCGGGACTCCTTATCCCAATCGTACTTTCTGGCGTCGATCGGCGAAAAATGTACCCGTATCGGCAGTGAAGGCGCAGTCAGACTGGCCAATGCACACGCTAGGCGGAACTCGGTCGAACCGTCGTCGGCTTTCCAAATCCACTCGGGTGCTAACAGCGGCACCGGCACTCTAACCGCTTCGCGGCCTTTGGGACTGATGCTTAATACGCGCTGCAAGCGTCCCAGCAAAATCAGAATGTCCTGGAGGGTTGTCGAGTGGTCACGGCGAGTCAATTCGAACAGCCGATTTTCCAATTGGCGCGTCAGCGCTACGATGCGTCCGGGCGCTTCCGCTTTGCCGGCGAAACTGCGAAGATTGTCCAGAAAGCGATTTTTATCGAGATTTTGCATTAAATCGGCGGCAGGGTTACGCCGGGTTTGGATGCGGCCGAAAGGCGTCGCGAGATAAGCCTTGCCGGAGCGCATCACGAAGCCATAGCGCTGAAATTCGTTGATGCCGCGATCCACGCCCAAGCCGGCGACGGCGCGAGCGAAATCCAGTCCATCTCGAGCCGGACGGCGGCCTACAGTGGCTCGCCCCTCCTGAAACAGAACTTTCAGTTCCGCAAGCGTCGCGGCGTTGCGCCAAAGCGGAAGCCAGATTTCGGCGCGCGCATTGGCTTCGTCGGCCTGATTGTTCGAACCGGAGCCGCTGCCGGTAGCGCGTACGGTGAAGGGGTAGCTTAACGCGCCCATCGTGTCATTTTGCAAACGTCTGGTTGTAGCAGTTGCCAATAATAGTGTTCCTTCGAGTATCAACAGGAAATTCCAGTGATTGTCTCTTGAAATCCCTGAAAAACCGGTTGACGAATTGGGCGCCCCCATATTTCCCGGCGCGAATTGGCCAGGAATCCAATTAGGAATCATTGCTGTCGGTGAAGCGAAAAGCGATTCTTCAAGCATTAGGTCGGAAAAAGTTTGAGGTTTACCGGTACTCACATTCAGCACACAACTTAATCTTTCAAGGTAGTTCACTCCGAAATCCATGCTTCCATCGAGTCCGCCTGTACCCAATAAAGGAGCTTGAAACAATTTCTCAGCTACAATCTGGCAAGCATCGAACCACTCCAGCATAGAACCGGACAACTCATTACGAAGAGATTGGAGTAAAGTACGTTTAGTCGCTTTTATTTGGTTCTCCAGTTGTTTGACGTATTCTTTTTCTGTTTCCAGTATTGATAATTTCGCTTTTTTCTTACGGTCCAATTCCGCTTTGGCAATTTTGTATCGTGAACGGCAGATATTTAGAGTTGACAACGACTTATTCGCAGCGATTAGCAATAGCGCAGTTCGAATTGGCTCAAAACGCGAATGAATTTCACCGGTATAGAGTGCTACCATCTGGGCACCTTTTCGACTGGAAGCATTATCATCTTCTTGATTGTTCTCATCTTCTCCTTCAAGAAAACCGCCTCTACCGTTCCAGGGCGTAACGATCGGCGTCGGCTGATACTCTTCAAGAAAAAAGCGCAGCAAGGCGTCTTTATCGAGCGTCGTTTTCATGACAAAGCTTTCGTTTTTCCAAAAACCCGTCACCTCCAGGTCTTTTTGTTCCGCCACCAGGCGTAAAATACCCAAGGCCTTCAAGTAATGCGCCAGTGGCGTCGGTGCACAGCCGTTTAATGCGATTTCATGCTTCATGGATTTCTTTTTCCTACTTGTTGGTTCGTAGTTCGTAGGGTGGATAAGCAAAGCGCATCCACCGACGGAGCCTGAAACGGTGGATGCGCTTCGCTTATCCACCCTACAGATTTTCATTGTTGTTCCTGATTGGAGGCACGCCAATCGGCGATGCGTACGAGCGTTTCATACCAAGCCAGGCGAAACGGGCCGTGCTCGGCTAGCAAGCGCTGAGTCCGGTTCGTCCAGGACGGTCCCATCGCTTCGCTTTCGCCGAGTTCCATCACGTCCAAGCGCAGGCGCGTGGCCGGGAGTGTATTGCCGTCGAATGTCAGCGCCGGCAACTCGTCGCCTTCATGTACGCCGCGCGCGTAGCGCTTGCCGTTCGGCGCTTTTTCGTCCGGCATTGCGCGCAGGCTTATCCGCACCTTGCCGTGGTGAGCGACAATCAAATATGCGATCAAATCATGCATCGGCGTTTTTTCGCCGTGTTCCAGCCAGGCCAGCATCGAAGCCAATTCGTGGCGGAAATAAGGGCGCCCGTGCCTGGCGCGCGAAGGCGATTTTGCCCAGTATTGCAAACGCCGAGGATCGCCTTCCGGCCAATCCTTGTTCAGCTTCAGCGTGGTTTGGAAAACTTCGTGCACCTTGCCGACGTCGTGCCAAAGCGCGGCAACGACAATCGCCTCGGCGATACCGTCCGGTAAATGGCCAAGCGCAGAGAGCAACGACTCGGCTGCTTTTTTGACGTGAGACAGATGGTCTTCCAGCAAAATCGGGATGGTTTTTATGCTGTCCGGATCTTTTTGGTAGATTTGATCGTTCGCCGTTTTGTGCCGCAAGACCTCGACCGCCTGTTTGTCGGCGGCGACGAAACCCAAGGTCTTGTTGTAACCGCCGTCTTGCGCGCGCAGCAACAATGTTTGGCCGGGATAGACAGCGTTTTGACTCACCGGCTTCCACATACCGGCCAGACTGTCCCAAACGAAAGCTTTTTTATTTTTGTCTTTCAGGTGATTTTTGATCTGGGTGATCGACGCCGGACACAGTTCGGCCCTATCCGGTTGCGCTTCCTCGGGTTTATCGCCGTCGAAGTCACGCCAGAAAACGAACAATTGCGGCGTTCCTTCGTCCCGAATATAGAGCGAAACGTCGATGTCGAAGCCGGTCAAATCCGGGTCGGTGTTGAACAGGTCAAGAAAATCCTTGCGCCGCAATACGTGGCTCAGCGGCTGTTCGGAGGTCACCGGCGGCAGCCGGCTCAGCGAAGCGGTTTGCCGTTGCCGCAACGTATCCCGGGCCTGCTCCATTTCGGAATACGAATACGGCGGAGCCGATGCCTCGTCTGCTATGTCCAGCCAGTAAATCGCGGCCTCGGCATATTCGCCGTAGCGGTTGCAGCGGCCGAAACGCTGCACCAGAGAAGACCAAGGCGCCAATTCGGTAAACAAGGTTTGCGATGAGATGTCCACGCCGGCCTCGATGGCTTGCGTGGCGACGATGATGCGGCCCGCCGCCGGCGCCGCCTGTTGTATGGCGTGGTTCAACGCTTTCCGTTCGGCGGCCCGAAAACGTGCGTGTACCAGAAGCAATTCCGCGGGAAGCTTGCGTTTTTGCAATAGCCTCGTCAAGTCTTGTGCGCGCTCGACGCTGTTCAATATCGCCAGGGTATTCGTGCCGGCTCGGTGCGCGGCAACTATTTCTTGGGCCAGCGTTTCCAGATAAGTCTTGGCATTGGCCTTTTTACTTTCGGCATCGAGTCTTGCCGAGCCGATTTGAAGTGTTTTTAACGCATTCAGCCGAGTGCCGGCCAGACGTCTGTCCTCGTCGGAGATGTTCAGGGTCGTCGCGCTGTCGAGATAGCCGGCAAAATCGACCGTCTTCAGCCAGGTTTTGTTTAATGTCGCGGACAACCATAACGTGCGGGCGCTGCCTGGAACCTGAAGTTGCCGGCGAAACGCTTCCAATTGCGCCGAGGTACGGAGACCCGCGCCCATCAACTGTACTTCGTCGAAAACCCACAGCGCCTCGTTGTGCAATAACGCAAAATGTACCGGCCATTGGTAGCGGCTCATGCCATAGCCGCGCATCAACGCGCGCGACAACAGCATGTCCTGGGTGCCGATCCAGATTGCATTCCGTTCCGGGTGCAGCATCCAGGGTTCCAACGCGTCTTCGCCGCCCATCAGCAAATGCACGGGAATATCGGCCGCATCGCCGCCCAACTGTTCCAGCCATTTGCGAATTTCCGCCACGGTCTGTTCGACCAATACCCGCATCGGCAAGCAATAAATGAGACGGCGCGGCGTTTCCGGGTCATTCAACACGATCCGTTTATAGAGCCAAGCCAATGTCACGGCTGCCGTTTTACCCAAGCCGGTCGGGATTTCCAGAAAATCCGGCCAAGGCTCGTTGCCAAGCCGATCCTGATAGGGATAAGGGGCATCGCGCCCGGTCGCCTGGTTAAAAAAATCGCGGTAATCCATCGGTGTTTTCCGTCAATGTTTAAAAAACTTTGAAATCTCAAGAGTCGTAAGGTTGACGCTGGATGCGCTACGCTTATCCGCCCTACGCATTTTTTACCATAATCACTGTTGCAGAACCTGAGCGTCAGATAAAAAAATTTTACTTCAGGTACATCGCCCGCATCTTCTCCACCTGTTCAACAACCGCCGCCACCAAAAACTCCGGCTCTCTCACCTCCACGTCCGCCCCATATTTCAGAATGTCCATCAACAGTTCCCGATGGTCGTTGAACGGAACGCGCAGCTCGAAGCGACCGTCGTCGAGCCGTTTCGTCTGCTGTTCGGGATGCCAGTGTTCGTCGGCGATCCAGCGTGCGCGTTCGGCGGAGAAGACCAGCACGGCGGTATGCCGGGCGGCGCCGGAGAAAATGCCGTAGGCGGAGGCGAAATAGGTGTGCAGTTCGGATTCGGGCAAGACAATTGCGTCTTCGGGCAGGATTTCGGCGCTTTCGATTCTGTCGACCGCGAAGATGCGCAGCTCCTCGCGTAAATGACACCACGCATCAAGGTAAAAATTTTCTCTATAGTAGAGTAAGTTTTGCGGGGAGACGTCGCGGCGGCTATGTTTGTTGCTGCTGCGGGCGCGGTACTCGATGCTGAGGCGTTTGCCGCCGAACAAGGCGGCCGCGGCGTTCAGGAAATGGCGGCTGTCGCTTAGTCGCCGGCCGCCGACGGTCAGGAATTTGACGTTGGCGAGTTTCGGCTTGGCCGCCTCGGGATGCAGTGCGAGCAACGTTTCGATACGGTTTTGCAGCAGGCGGATTTGCTCCTGAAGGATGCCGGGGCCGATCCGGGTCAAAAGGTGCTGGCAGATCAAAAGACCGTGCAGTTCGTCGGCGCTGAACCAAAGCCCGGGCAGTTCGTAGGGACGTTCGCCGCTTGTGCGGTTGTAACGGTAGCCGTTGTGTTTTTTGTTGTATTCGACCGGTGCGCCGAGGTAGTCCTGCATTTCTTCCAGTGCCCTTGCAACCGTCGCGCGGGAACATTGCAGTTCCTGCTTCAATGCTTTCATCGAGATCGGCGTTCTGCGATTGATGAAAAGATTGTGCAGTTTGAAAATTCTGTCGAAGCGATCCATTACATTTATTCTGAGTGGTTTCGAGCCCATTCACTATAGCAGAGCCTGAGTGGTTGTAGGGCGATTGTAATGATCAGGCGCCTGAAAAGGAATGTGGTGGGACCAGGCAGTGAATGAAGTCCGGTTTACTGAACTTTAAATTCTAACGGAGCTAATTTTCTGCCGGTGACCGATGGATTTATCTTAAAACGGCAGGATCTATTGCTGTATCCTTTTTATTTCGAGTGCACAACCTGGGTAGGGGCGAATTTATTCGTCTTCGGCGCACAAAGGACTGGGCGAGTGAATTCGCCCCGACGGTAGGAAAACGCTGTAGTTTCGGAATAACTGGAGAGTTTATGATTTTTCCGGCGCTTAATCCGCATCTCCCTCATAATTCAGCTTGATTCTCTGCGATACGCCGGCCTCGGTTTCGACATTCAACGATTCGGTCAGCTTGCGTTTTAAGACCAGCGCAGCCTGATTGTTGAACAGGCCGACCTTGGCGCCGACGTAGAAATCGGGATTCAAGTATTGGCCGACGGCGACGAGAGTGTCCTGAAGCGTTGCCCCCTCTTTGACTTCGAATTCGTCGATGCCCAGTTTGTCGGCAAGCCAGGACATTTGGCCGGTGCCGTAAGACAGCGCGGCGGCGGCGATCATGTTGCCTTCGCCTTTGGAAACCTGGCTCATCGAGCGGCCGGTCACCAGATAGGCCAGAGCTTCCGATTCCGGCAGCGCAGGGTTCGAAGAAATCTTCGCTTGCGGGTTTTTGGCGGGACCGCTCAGCGCGAGGACGGCGGTCACCTTCTTGTCCCTGGAGACGCGGATGGCTTCGACGTCGAGCCAGGGATTGTCGGGCGGGCCGTTGAACACGAAGCGGCCTTTGCGCACGGTCAGGTCCTGGCCGTAGCTTTTGTAGGTGGCGTCCTGCATGTCGACGTTGCCGTGCAGGCGCAGTTTCCGATCTTTTTGCACGATTTGCAGTTTGCCGGTCAGATCGGTTTCCAGGCCGAACCCGGAAAAATGGGTATCCTTGCCGAGGTCGACTTCGACGTCGGCACGGACGTCGACGGGAGCGGCCGCCTTTTCCCGGCTTTGTTCTCGTCCCACGATGATCTCATCCTCGCTGACCTTGACGCTGCCGGCCGGCAGTTCCTTCAGTTCGATGTCGGCGCTGGCCACCTTCACGTTGCCGGTCACGCTGCCCTGGCCGTTGCCGAACGCTATTTTCAATGCCGGCGAAACGCTCACTTGGGCTTCCGGCAGTTTCGCCGCCTGGAACTTTTCTCCGGTCAGCGTGAGTTCCACGGGCCAGCCGGGCTCCAGCCGGGCGAAGCCGTCCAGGTTGACCACGCCCTGGCCGGATTGGGCGAATCCCTGTATTTTAAGGCGGCGGCCCCGGTCGTCGGCGGTGGCGGCATCGAGATTGATCTTTCTGAGGCTCAGGCCCAGCTCGGGGATATCCGCGGCGCCGTTGGCCAAGCCTGCCGAACCTTGCACGACCGGGGTTTCGAGGTTGCCGCGCAGGGCAAGGTCGGCGTGCAGGCGGCCTTTGACGTGAGCCAGTTGCGGCACGAACGCATCCAGCAGCGCCAGCTCGGCCACCGAGGCGTTCAGTCGGCCGTCGACGGTCTTCGGGGCGGCAGTAGCCAGCCGCAATTGTCCTCGCACAAAATCCTTGCCGGCCAGGGCCATGTCGAGATCCGCCGAGATCGTTTGCTTGTCGAGCGTGCCGGTCAGCACCGTCGCTCCCAGCACAATGGGTTTCGCCGGAGGCTGTGTTTTGGCAAGAAGGCGGGTGCCGGCCGGCATCTCGATCCGGTATTGTCCTTTCATCGCCCCTTTTTGTTGCCGGACGTCGGCGTCGGCACGGATCGTCCCGTCGATTTCGAGCTGCTCCGGCAGATAAGGCTGCGCCAGTTTCAAAGGGATGGCGGGAGCGTTCAGCGCAAACTGGTAATCGCCGTTGAAGTCGTAGGCGCCGGCCAGAGTCACCGGAGCGCCGTCGGCCTTCAGGGAGCCCCGAATGCGGATACGGTCGGCCGGCTTGTCGGTAACCGCTTCGACTTCGATGGCATCGATGCGGTATGCAGCAATGCCGACGGCGCCGTCGCTCAGGCGGACCAGGCCCCGGATTTCCGGTTTGGCCGGAGTGCCGGCCAGCGTCAGATCGGCTTTCAGATCGGCCTTGACGTCGGTCAATTGGGGCACGAACGGTTTGATCCAGTCGAACTCGACCATCGAGGCCGTCACCCGGCCGGACAAGGCGGGCTTCTTGCCGGTATTTACGCGTAGATTCCCGCGCAGATAATCCCGGCCCGGCAGCGCCAGGTCCAAGTCGGCCGTGACGGTATCGCCGTCGATTTTTCCCGCGAGCGAGGAAGCGCCGAGCACGAACCGTTGCGGGGCCTGTTCGGTTTGAACGGTGATGGCCGAGCCCGAAGGCAGCGTGATTTGGTAGCGGCCAGCCAGTACGTTCCGCTGTCGGCGGACGTCGGCGTCGCCGTTGAGATGGCCGCTGACGGCCATGCCTTTGGGCAGAACCGGTTGAGCCAGCGCCAGGGGCATTTCCGACAGTTTGAGATTCGTATCGAAATCGCCTCCCGCCCGGTAATTGCCCTTGGCGCACAGCGAGGCTTCCTTCCGGATCAGGCAGCCCTGCCCGACGTTCGCGTCGATGCCCGCCGTCCGGCGGGTGAGGACGAGGTTCCAATGGTCGGCGAGCTGCCAGCGCCCCCAATCGCGGCTGTTCAAATCCAGCCGGGAAAGGCTGCCGCGCCAGGTGGCGTCTTTCAGGCCGCCGGCGAGCGCGGCGTGGACGTCTCCGTAAGACGACAGGACGGTGGCGGTCAATTGATGCCGCGCCTGGGTGCCGCTGCCGTTGACCGCGAGCTTCGAGATCGTCAGATTGCCGCTTCGGACGACACCGGCCGAGAGGTCGAGTTTGGACGCCCGGTTCGCTTCGGGATGGTAGTCGATGTCGACCGCCAGCCGTTCCGCCTGGTGCTGCTCGAAAAGCAGATGCTTGCCTGTGACCTGGAATTGGACGGTGGGATTTTGCCAGCCTCCTTGCATGTGCCCTTGCGCTTTCAGGCTTCCGCCCAGACCCGGCCACAACTGGTCCAGATTGGGCGCGTCGAGGTCGATCCTGAAATCACTCTGCTCGGGTTCCAGCGTGCCGCCCGCGGTCAAACGATTGGCGCCCGAAACGAGACGGAGCCGATCGACGTCCAGACGGTTTCCGGACAGGTGCAGCCGGCCCTCTCCCTGAAGCGGGTGGCCGCGAAGCTGGCCGGTCAACTGCTCCAGCACCGCGTCAAGCTCCAGCGTTTCGCCTCCCGCCTTGCCGTGCAGCCGGGCCGCCAACGTCACGCGGCCCGGCAGATCCGGCAGCACGATGGCCGGATTGAAACGATCCAGCACCGCCTCAACGTTAAATGCCGTCATCTCCTTCCAGGAGACCTCGCCGTTTAGCCGAAGAAGGCCTTCCTTCGATTTCAGCTCCAGAGTCTCGATGGCCATCGATTCCGGATTGCCTTTGCCCTGAAAGGTCAAAGCGGATTCGGGCAGCTCGGGATGGGCCAGGCTTCCGGTCAGTTTGATTTGGTAGTCGGTAAGCTTTCCGGTGACTTCCAGAGCGCCCCGTTCGCTCCGTACCTGAGGCCGTGCCCCGGTCAGAGGCCATTGCAGATCGCGCCAGTTCAGGGTCAGATGCAAGGGGAAGCCCTGGCTCAAGGCCATCCGGCCTTGGGCTTCGGCGGCCAGCGGCCGGGCGTCCAGCTTCAGCAAGGACAGGATGAGCGCATCGTCTTCCGTTCGGGCCGACAGTTGCAGTCTGTCCAGCCGGAAGCTCGCCTGGTTTTGCACCAGCTCGACGTCGGTTACCAGGACGTTCCGGACGACGATTCGAACCGGCAGAGCGAGCCGGTCGGGCAGTTGCAACGGTGCGGAAGGCTCTTCTTTTCCGCTTTCGGTCAGCCGGACTCGAATGCCGTGGACGGTAAAATCCTCTATGTCGAGAGTTCCGCGCAGCAGTTCGATCGCATTCCAGTCGAACACGAGACGGTCGACGGCCACCGTTTGCGTTTCGCTTCGGTACCGGAGCCCGGCGAGTTCGATGCGGTCGAGCAGTCGCCCTTCGATGGCATCGACCGAAGCCGTTCCGGGCGCGGCGGTCAGCGCTTGCTCCAGCAGCCAGCGGCTGCCGGCTTCGCTGCCGAGGAGGCCGGCCACCGTGCCGGTCACAATCAGCAGCAGTGATAGCACGATGAGCAGGACGCGCAGCATCATAACCGGCTGCCTGCGGCAAAATGAATCTGGAACGACGAATCCGCATCGCTCAGCGGCACGCCGAAATCGATGCGGATCGGGCCGATGGGCGAATACCAGCGAAGGCCCAAACCCACGCCGGTCTTCACCATGATGCTGTCGTCATTAAAGGCATTGCCGGCATCGATAAAGGCCGCCACACCCCAGTCGTTGAGCACGGTTTTTTCGTATTCTGCGCTGACCACGCCCAGATATTTTCCGCCGACGACGTTGCCGAGTTTGTCTTTCGGCCCCAACTCCTTGTAGGCATAACCGCGGATGCTGTTCATCCCGCCCGCATAGAACCGGTAAGTGGCGGGCAGCTTTTCGAACGGATCGACGGCGGTGGCGCCGAGGTCGGTCCGCGCGATGAAGCGGCCGCTCCAGGGCACCGGATGCATCCAGACGCCGGAGAAGAGGCCCTGAATGAAACTGACGTCGGAAATGGGATTTTCAATACTGCCGCCGGTGTTGAACTCCATGCGGTAGCCTCGAGTCGGTCGCAGCGGATCGTCGGCGAAAGAGATGCGCCAGTTGCCGCCGGGTACTAATAACAGTGCACTGTCGGTGACGGTGCCGGTGGTGAACTCTTCATAGCTGAAATCGAGAAAGAGAGTTCGTTTCCAGCCGCCTTCCGGTTCGTGCCGCAACCGTGCCGAAACTTTCGCGGTTTTGGCTTTAAAGCTGTCGGTATCGGTGTTTTTGAAACCGGCGCCCAGACTGAAGAAGTCCACGGTCGGATCGTCCAACGGGACGGTGTACTCGACGTCGGCTGTCGACAACACTGGCGAAAGATCCAGATTGGCGTTCAGAAAATGACCGCGGCGGTTCAGGCGGCGGTTGGTGTAGGAAGCGCTGACCAGCGGGCCGATGTCGGTGTCGAAACCCAGACCGAAACTGTAATGATGCCGGCTTTTGGGCGTTAGCGTGATCGCGACCGGCACCCGCCGGTTGCCGCTTTCGGTGTCGGGCCGGATGTCGATCTGGTCGAAATAGTTGCTTTTGGACAGGTTGTTGTAGGTTTTTACCAGTGGCTCGGTATCGTAAAATTCACCGCTTTTGATCGAAATGAATTTTTTGATGAAATCGGGGTTCAGAATTTCCTGAAAGACCTCGACATCGCCGAAATAGAAGCGGCTGCCGGAGTCGAATACCAGCCGTATCCGGGCGGTGTTGGTTTTGGGGTCGACCAGCAATTTTTTTTCGGTGAAATCGCTTTTAAGATAGCCTTTCTCCAGAGCCAGGGCTTCGATCCGACTTTTCATCTTTTCGTATTGGCCGTGGTTGAGAGGTTGGCCGGTCTTCAGAAGGTCTTCGCGCAGTTTGATGAATTCTTTGTCGTCGTGCGCTTCGCCGTTGATAACGACGGTGACGTCGCTGACGGTCACCCGCGGGCCGGGATCGATGTTGAAATCGGCCAGCCAGCAGTCTCTCGTGAAGTCCAGCGATTTTTTAACCGTGGCATGGTAATAACCCAGCGCCCTCATCGCCGGATCGATTTCCTCATCGGCTTTGGCGAACAGACTGCGTATTTTCCACTCGGGCGCGGCGCAGTCTTCCTTAGCCAGCGACAAGTGCGCCAATACATTGTCTTTTGCGGCACTATCCGGCACCGCGACCGAAACTTCGGCTAAAGCAGCGGACGCAGTCAGAAAGAGGATGTTTGCTATCAAGACAAACTGTGCCGTTCTGATGAACCGTTTGTTGATCACTTGTGCATTATCCGTAGAACAATAATGAACGGCTGGATTTCCCGCGCATTACCGTATTTATTTTAAGGATAGGCATGGCTGCCGTTTTAACCCGTCGCGTATGGAACGAACGATTCGTGGGTTGATCCGGCCTCGTCCTGATCACCTGGAGTGTACAGGTCTTTCGGCCGTTGTGCGACAGCTTTTGTGCGGTCGCGAGGGTGTGGTCGGATATTATTAAACAAAAAAGCGGGTTGTGTATACCTGGATCTCTTGTTGCTCTTTTTCGTCCGGCAGCTTTTGGCGACTTATTTTGAAAGTAGAAGATCGTTTTGACTAGTTGTCAAGATACGGATAATGTCTGTATTAACTCGAAAAATCAGCAGCTAGTTGTTGTAACCATCGGTTTTAGAGGCTTTTTATTTGAGAGTATCGTTGCAGAAGGCCTCTTGGGGATGAGCGATTCTGTTGGGTTCGTCACAAATTTATTATTGCTTTTTGTAAGGCGAAGAATCCTCATCTATCTTAAGATTCATTCGTTTTGGATAGGCAATAGAATGAGCCAGTTGATTTTCAACGATCAAGAGCTTTCGACCTTCGCTTCGATAGACGTTTTCCATGCAGGTTTATCGCCTGATTCTGGCCGGAAGCCCGATTTTTCATATCAAGACTCTGCGTTGTCCTTATCGGAGATCGTTAATGAAATCCGGAGGCATCCGGACAATCTGGCGGCGCACGTTCAGCGGATTTTTCGTTGTTATCGGGATGATCTGGTGGACCCGCTCTATGCCGCCCTGGTCGATTTCTTCATCGTGCTGAACAAGCGAGGCCAGGCAATTAGCCGAAGAATGCTGGGCGGTTCTCTGGCAAAGTTGTCGGATCGGCAAGGCGCTCTGCTGAAGGCCGCCCTGACCGAAGAAATGGACGACGTTTCCTTGCTGGAAGGCAATCGTTACAGCCTGTTTTGCCGCGGCTTGTCCGGGACGGTCCAACTGATCGAAAAGCTGGAAGAACAAAAAATAAACGGCCTCGACCCGCTAAAACTGGCTCGGGATGCCGTTGAATATTGCCAACTGGAAGAAGCCATGCACATTCTGGAGTCCGCCATCGAGGAACAGCCCCAGCCGCCGGAGGTTCATCAATTGCTGTTGGAGCTTTACGAATCCACGCAAAATCAAACCCGGTTCGAGTCTGTATTAACCCGATTGCAGCACCGGGATTTTTTCAAGCACGACCCTGCTCTGCAAAAAGTCTGGGATCGTCCTAAGGATTACTTTGAGCCACAATACCATGAATAACTTGCTGCATCCTCCAGTACAACAGATGAAAGTGGCCCTGCCGGGTATGGATGAACGGGCCGGAAAGTTGTTGGCGATGTATTTGCAGGGGCCGTGCAAACAGGCCGGGGTGGTCATCGTCGAAGATGGACAGGCCGAAGTGCATATTATCGATATCGATTTGCCCGGCGGAAAAGATATCCTGAAGAAAAAGCATGAAGAAGGCTCGAAACTTCCTTTGATTGTTTTGTCCTTGAGGGAGATGGAGGCTCCGCCTTCCGAGACTCTTTTCTACATAAAAAAACCCGTTACTCAAGATGCCTTATTAGCCGCGCTCAACAAGGCCAAAAAACAGATTGCCGGCCGTTTTGATAAAACCGGAAATCCGGCCGGTACGGAATCCCGTTTGCAGGAACGCGAGTTGTTGAAGACGCCGGACCGGGAAACAATGGATCGTCCCGATGATCCGCCTCAGGCATTGAAACATTACGCCGCCGATACCCGTGAGCAGGGCAAACAGTCCAAACACAAGGCGGCCATGCAGATGGACGAAAAAAGTTTTGCTCTCTACATGGGCATGACGGTCTCTCTGGACATCGGCAATCCGGCTCAATTAAAACAGGCTGTCTATAACCCTTCGGATTATTTTCAGGGTTACGTGCAATCGGCCTTCAGGATCGCCTCCGAAAAAGGCCGGGTATTGGAATTGATTTCCGGATGGAAACCATTGTTGATCTTTCCTTACAGCGATGAAGTATGGCTGGATGCCGACGATAAACAGTTGCGCGTTTTTGCTGGGTTGCCCATCAACCACAGCGGCATTAATAAAAACATGCAGATCAGGCCCCTGGATCATAAAACCGAGTTAAACCGGGACCTGGATAAATTTCAGAGTAGGGATGCCTTCCTTTGGAAATTGGCGTGCTGGACTTCAAAAGGCCGTTATCCTCAACAGATCGATATCGATCAGCCCGTCTATCTCAAGCATTGGCCCAACTTTACCCGCCTGCTGATTACGCCGCATGCGCTGAGGATGGCGGCGTTACTTATCGATAAACCCAAAACTCCCATCCAGATCGCCGAGATTTTAAAAATCAGGCTGGAATATGTATTCATCTTTATCAGCGCTGCCGCTGCCGTCGGTTTGATAGGACAGACGGCCAAAAATGCCGGTATGGCCCCTGCGCGTCCGGAAGCCAAACCGGATAAGAAGCACGGCTTTTTCAGCAGAATCATCAGCAAACTACGAGCGAATAAGGACTAACGGTAGAGCCAATGACTCAATACAAGATTATTTTTACCGGACCGGTCGGCGCAGGCAAGACCACCGCCATTCATTCCATCAGCGATATTCCTCCGATTAAAACCGACGCGTCGGCCCGGGACATGGCCAGAGACAGGAAATCCGCCACGACCGTGGCGATGGATTACGGCGTCATGAATCTTCAGGGCGGAGAAAAATTGCATTTATATGGAACGCCGGGGCAGGAACGTTTCGATTTTATGTGGGACATTCTCACCACCGGCGGCATCGGCCTGGTCTTGCTGCTGGACAATACCCGGATGGATCCTTTTCTCGACATGAAATTCTTCCTGGAGGCCTTTTCGGACTTTATTTCCGACACGACCGTTGCGATTGGCGTGACTCAAATGGATCTGAACAATAAGCCTTCCATTGCCGATTATCAAAAAAAACTGAAGGAATCGGGAAGGAATCACCCCGTCTTTGCAGTGGACGCGAGAGTCAAATCCGATATTTCCGTTCTGATACAAGCACTGCTTTATTCTCTGGATCCGGTGTTGGAGGATTGAGATGACAGGTTATAGACTTGCCGAAGGACTCTACATCCATCCGACGCCGGCGGGGGCTTATTATGCCGCTTCCTTCAAAGAAAACGACAAGCCCAGAAAATTTCTGAGAACCCTTTTTCAGCAGCCCGAAACGCCCGAGTTGTCCCTGGAGCAACTGCATTCTTTGACCGGCATCGGTGAAGCCGAAAAATGCCTGGAGCTGTTGTATCACTGCCAGAAGCTGGGCCTGGTCCAGGGCTTCGGCGAGAAAAAAACGCCTCCTTCCGGCTCTCTGGAACAACTCCTGCCGCCTCTGCTCGGAAAAATCTCCGAAGACAGTCGAGTGCTGTTGGCGGATAACCAGGGTTTTTATCTGGCCAATCATGGCTTCGTGCACGAAGCCGCGGAAGAATTATCGGCCCTGTGCACCGAGATTGCCAGGGTGCACGACCGCCGTTCGGGATTGCTGATCAATAATTTGGGGCTTAACAGCCATGCCTGGGCGATCGTGAACGCCGGCGGCAGCAGCCAGGCGGGCTTTTGGCCGTTATTCATAGGTGAAATCCGTTTTTTAATTGCGATATTCGGCATTCCTCATTTCAACCAGCCCGAATTTGTCGATTTGGTCTGGATGTTGAGTATTCGTTATGCAGAAAACCGTAGTTAAGTTGATTTTATTAATCAAAAAAAGTAACTATTCAGCGGTATTCGTAGGAGCGACGCCAGTCGCGATTTGGGCGGTGATTATCGCGACTGGCGTCGCTCCTACAGTTGGTTTTCCTTACTTTGAAACCACTTATAAACAAGCCAGTGATTCCCGCTGAATAGTTACCAAAAAAATAAAAAATTGAAGAAGAACAAAGTAAATAGCTAGACCTTAAACGATTCGATTTAAAGATTTTCAAATAACACATCAGGAGAATGTTATGCGAGCAGACCTGCTGACTTCGGTATTAACAGAATTAAACGGCACCTCGGGCGATATCGAAGCCTCCGGGGTCATTTCCACAGACGGCCTGACGATGGCCAGCGTACTGCCTGCCAATCTCGACGAAGACAGAGTGGGCGCGATGAGCGCCGCCATGCTTTCGCTCGGCGACAGAACGGCGCAAGAGTTGCGCAGAGGCGCTTTGGAACAGGTATTGATCAAAGGCGACAAAGGCTATGTGTTGATGACTTACGCGGGAAGTGATTCGGTGCTGACGGTGATGGCGAAACCCAATGCAAAGCTTGGCTTGATTTTTCTGGACGTCAAAAGAGCCGCGCAAAGCATTTCCGAAATGTTGTAAACACTCGAAAAGGGAAATTGCATGATATCCGATATGCAGCCTGAATCTATCGTCGGCGACTATAAAGAATGCACCCTGGATTTATACGGGGGAATTCGCCGAAAAGTTTTCTATACGGAAATCGAAACGCCTTATCCCGACGGCAAACTCATCGTTTCCACCACCGATCCCGAAGGCGTCATCACGCAGGTCAATCAGGCCTTCGTCGATATATCAGGTTATACCAAAGAGGAGCTCATCGGCGCTCCCCAGTCGATATTGAGGCACCCCGACATGCCCGCGGCCGCCTATAAAGATCTTTGGGATACCGTAAAGTCCGGGAAGACATGGCAGGGATTCGTCAAAAATTTACGCAAGGACGGAGGGTATTACTGGGTGAAAGCGACTGTGATTCCCAATAAGAGAAAAGGCTCCGTCGTAGGCTATACCTCGGTTCGAAGAAAACCTTCCCGCTCCAGAGTCGAGGAGTGCATCAAATTATATCCCACGCTGAAGAACTGAAAGGAAAGCGATGTCTTATATTTTTACCGTCAGCCCCGATTTTACTCCGGAACATCTTTCCGGATGGTTCATCTTCAACACTTGGCTACAAAAACAAACCGGACTCCCGATTCACATGGAAATGTACAAGGATTACAGCCATCAACGGGATGCGATCCGCAACGATCAGATCAGCCTGATTTACGCCAATCCCTACGATGCCGCCATGCTGGTCAGAGAAAAAGGCTTTTTGCCGGTGGCCAAACCGGCGGGCGCGGCCGACGAAGCCCTGATCGCCGTTCATTCGAAAAATCCGGTTGAAGACGTCGCCCAGTTGCCTCCGGGTATCCGGCTGGCCGCGACCGAGGACCCGGACGTCAAAATGATGGGCATGATTCTGCTGGAACCCGGCGATCTCGATGCGCACAACGTCCGGGCGGTTCCCTGTGAGAGTTATGTTCTCGTGGCGAAGCGGTTATTACGCGAAGAGGCCGATGCCGGCATCTTTCTGGCGGAAGCATTCGACGACTTGTCGGACGTGGTTAAAAAACAGCTCAAAGTATTGGTTCGCAGTCAGATCAGCGTGATTCACCATTCCTTAATGATCGGGCCGCAATTGGCGGACAGGCGGGAGGAGTTCCAACGGCGCCTGCTCGAAATGGAGAAGGATCCCAAAAGCCTGGGCGTTTTGGAAAGCCTGGGATTCAAGTCCTGGGACAAGGTGGAAGATGAAGAAATGGAGTTCATGATTGATTTGATGGACACCTTGAGCGTTTAATTTTGGCCCTGCATTTGCAATAGAGTGGCGTTGCAAAAACGGTCTCCTCAAAGCCCTGTGCTGGCGCACACATTTCCTCCATCCGCCGAAAAGGCCCGGCCGTTTTCAAGTTAACGTCGGGTTAAGCCGAAATATCTCGTCAAAAGACGGCGCTGATGCGGATCCTTCGATCTCTTTACTCTTCGAACTGGCCGGCCATGCCCCTCTCTTGACAACGCCGGGCCGCTTCTTTATCTTTGCTTGCAATAAGGTTCTCACTTTGATCTGACGAGTCGGCGGTGACGAAAGATGCTCAGGGTTTCGGTCATTGAAGTTTTTGTTGTGGCGGCGGCATGTTGAACGTCAGCGAAGCCGAATGGGATCTTCGCCAGGATCTGGCGGCGGCTTTTCATATGGCGGTGGCCTGCCATCTGCACGAGTCGATCGCCAACCATTTTTCGGCCGTGCTGCCGGACGGGCAGCATTTTCTGGTCAATCCATTCGGCCTGCATTTCTCCGAAATCACCGCATCGAACCTGATCGTCTGCGATTTCGACGGCAAAGTGATCCGCGGCGACGGCGAACCTGCGGCGTCGGCGCATCACATCCATGCGCCGATCCACCGCCTCGTGCCCCGCGCCCGCGTGCTGCTGCACACGCATCAGCCTTATGCGACGGCTTTGACGATGATCGAAGGCGGGCGTCTCGAATGGGCGCTGCACACCGCCTGCCGATTTTACGGAAGGGTCGCCTACGATACCGATTACGACGGAGTCGCCCTGTCGGATTCGGTGGGCGAACGAATGGCGGCCATTCTCGGCGATGCCGAAGTGCTGTTTCTGGGCAATCACGGCGTGATGACCGCGGCTTCGACCGTGGCGCAGGCTTTCGACGATCTTTATTTTCTGGAGCGCGTCGCCCAGGCCCAATTGTTGGCCATGAGCAGCGGCCGTCCGCTCGTACAGCTTGCGCCCGAACTCATCCGGCAGGCGGCCCTGCAAATGCGGCACGAGCGTTTTGATCTGGGTTATATCGAGCGCCATTTCGCGGCGCAGAAGCGTTTGCTGGACGCCGCGGGCGGCTTGTACCGCCGTTGAGATTTCGGTTTGCGTGCGTCAACGATTGGGTGGAGGCGAATTCATTCGTTTTGGCACGCGCCATGAAAATACTTCATGGCAGTGCGGTGGATGCGCTTCGCTTATCCACCCTACGGAATTTCTTGGCAGATATAAAGACGGTTTTTTACCTCTCGGGATGAAAAATGTATTTTCACGGTAATTAACGGCATTGCTCTCCCCTTTCTTCTAACGCCCGAACGACGGCTCCGGTTTCAGGAATCTTTCGGTTTCAGCGCTTCCGAATTCCTTTTGGCCAGACTGTCGATCAGCGCGCTCAAGGAGCCTTTGCGCTGAATCTCCTCGCTGAAGGAGGAGCGGTAATTGGTCACGAGGCTCACGCCTTCGATCATGATGTCGTACACTTTCCATGTTCCCTGGCTCAGAAACATGCGGTAGTTGACGTCGACCGGGTTAAGGCCCGGCTGCAAGACTTCGGTCTTGACGATGAGTTTGTCGGCATTGTCCGGTATGTTGAGAGGCAGGTAACGGATGGTCCAGTCCTGGTATTCGACGAACGCCCGGGCGTAGGTTCGGACCAGCAGATTTCTGAATTCGGCTTTAAACCGCTCCTGTTCGTCGCCGGTGGCCGATTTCCAGTGTTTGCCGAGTACCAGCGCCGCAATCCGGTTGAAATCGGTGTGCGGCTCGATGACGCCGTTGACGTATTCGGTAACTTTCGCAAAATCCTGACTGAACGCTTTATCCCGGAGTTTGTTTTGTAATTGATCCGAAATGCCCTGGATGATTTGCTGGGGCTGTTGCAAATCTTCGGCCAGGCCCGGAGTTGCCGACAGGAATCCGAGTAAAAACACGGCCCAGCCGAATACCGTCAATTGTCTAGTCAGATTGCGCATGGTGATCCCCGTTGAAATGAAGGCGGTCGTTCGGCGCTGTTGGATTTCGTCAAACCGGCGCCGGGAAATAGATGGTACGATTATTCAACATTTGGAAGAAGTTTGGCAAATAAGGCTTGCCGGGAGCATTCCGTCGAGAAGGCTTTTCCGGCATTCAGATGCCTTCATGAAATTCCACCGTGACCGTGATCGTATCGCTGTAGCTTCCTGCCTGCACGTACTGGCCTGCCGGAATGCTGCCGTAAATGGTATGGTCGACGGAGGTGCCGAGCACGGCGATCAAAAGATTATCGGTAAAGATTCCGGTGCCGCCGGTGCCGTCGCCCCAGACCGTGGTATGGCTGGCGTCCTTGTACAAATTGTAATTCAGTGGGTCGGTGCCGCCGAACATTTTGCGGGAAGCAAAGGTGCCGCTGCCACCCGTGCTGAGGCTGACGTTGATTTGCGATAATACGCTGACCACAAGGACCGTGCAGAACACGTGGACATTGCCGGTGGCGTTGGTGGGGGAACTGCTGTTGGGATCGTAAACGCCGTAGGCAACTCCGGTCGAGGACACGTTGCAGTCGAGTCCGAGCGCGTCCGCCGGCGGAGACGTTAACGACAAGGCGGCGCTCAGAAAAGCGGGCCCGTAATGGATCGGCCGGTTCGATGGCTTGTTATTTTTCACGGGGAAACTCCATGACAGGTAAAAGTTCCTAAATCGGGCAGAGGTTCTTCGGTTTCGGGATAAGACACCTCGAACTCGCAGCTTTGTCCGCGCCAGAGTACACGCAAACGATTGCTCGGAGCAAGTCCCGTAACATAAGCGGCGCCTTGCAAGGCGACCGGAAATGCTTCTTCTTCCCCGACGATGTTCACCAGAGCGCCGGAAGGCAGCGCCGCGCCGTTGTCGAGTTTTATTTTCAACGTTGCCCCGCGCGAGCGCCGGACCGGAAATTTCAGCAGAAAGCCGCTGCGGAAATAAGGCGCGGCATTGATCGACAAGGCATCGATCCGGGCGTCGAGCGGAAGATCGGCCTGTTCGATTCGAATGTGATTTTCCTGATAAGGCCTGAGCGAGGGCACCAGAGCGTTGCCCCAGGCATTGGTCGTCGCTACCGGTTGATTTTCCGCATAGACGCGCACATTGGGGTAATCCGGAACCTGAACCACGGCGAAACTGCCGTTCAAGCGGCGGGATAAAAAGGCATCCCCGCCCATCACCGCCAAGCCGCCGCTGGCGCTGCCCCGAACCTGGTACTGACCCTGAAACAGAGCTCCTTCCAAGCTATAAGTGCCGACGTCGTTTTGTACGGTCACTCCGGATTCGAGCCGTTCCCCTCCGTCATAACCCGCCAGCAGACGGTAACCGACGCCGCTGCCCGGCGGCAGATTGCGCTGCACCTGCACGAGCCCGGTGGACGACTCGTTCTGAAGCCCGGCTGTAAGGCTGGCGTTGGTCCGCTCGCCGAGAGTATGGCTTAATGTCAGCGTGATGCCTTTATTGTCGTCGTTGAGGCTGTTGAAAGCGGATAGGCTTAGAAACCAGCCGTCCTTGAACGAGAGATTGTAGTTGACGTTGATCAGGCTGACGTCTTCCTGATCGCGGTAATCCTGATAAATATGGCTGACGTTGAAGTTGCCGTAGCGGGCGGTCGCCAGGCCCAGGTGCAGGGAGCTTAGCAGTTTGGGCGCAGGGCGATCGGGATCCAGGCCAAGCTGGGTAAAATCCCGGCTGGCGAACTGCGCCCGTCCGCCGAAGCTGAGTGTGGACGTCTGCCGCTGCCAGCCCAGCGACAGCAAGGCTCCCTCGCCTTTCCGGCTGCGGCTGCCGGCGGCGGACGCATCGAACACGCCGATAAGCGGCGATACGAACGCACCGCCGAAACCGAGAGTTTGCCGGTCCTGCAGCAGTTCGGCATGCCCTTCGCCGGTAAAATGGTCGCTAAAACCCAGGCGATGGGTGCCGACGGCGAACCAGTCGCCGTAGTCATTGCTGTTCAATCCGTAGTTTAGACGGAGCGAACCGATCTCGTAGGAAAAGTCCTGTAAATCTTTCCGAAGCAACTCGGGGCTGGCGTAATAGGGCTGAGTGATGGTTTGTTCGCGGCCCAGAAGGTCGCGTACCACCAGGCGCATCTCGCGCAGACCGGTAATGGCCGGAATGTTGTTGATGGTGAAAGGCCCCGGCTCGACTTCCCGGCTCAATAACCGGATGTTGTCGACATACACGTCGACTAGGGACGGCAAGGCCGCCTGCCCGCCGATGCCGGGCATCGGAAAGGTAATAAAGCCCGGTTGCGTCTGAAAATTGGTGGCCCATTGAATGCCCGCAAACCGAACCGGACGGCCCCAGGCGCCGCCGTTGCCGACGGCGTCGCCGATTCTGAAGCTGGCCAGCCGGTCGGGTCGATCGATCGTCCAGGTGCTGTCCAGGCGGATCAGCCGGGCATCCTCGCTGAGGTTCTGCGCCAGAAAATTACTGACGCCCACGCCCCGGCCGTTGAAAAATCCCACTTCCGCCAGGCCGTCCAGGCGCAGAGGCTCCGGCTCGGTCGATTGCCCATAGACGTCGTAATTGACAAAACCGCCCAGGGAAGATGGCGTCGGTTGGGTATATCCCAACGAGGAGCCGTCGATGCGGGTCGACGGAAAAACGCCGGATTGGGCGTTGATCCATAAGGATTGGGTGGGCTCGTCGATCTTGCAGGAAATTCCGGCAAGCGCCTGTAAATTGTAATATTCCTGATTTTGATAAGTCAGCACCGGCTCCGAAGGCAGCGTCAGACGCCAACGCTTGAGGTCGGCCGCGCTGGCCAGGAGTTTCCCCTGGGTTTTGAGCAGTACCGTGGTTTGCTGCAAATTCTCCTGATTGAGATAAACCGCAAGCAGCAATTCCTGCAAGGCGGATTCCTGCTTGGCAATCGGAATGGTGGTGACTTTTTGGGCGAAAATCTGTGTTGACGCAAATGAAAACAGCAGGCAAAAAAAAACGCCCTTCATCGGTTGAGAATCAGGGTTTATCCATCGCCAGTTCCGCCTCGGCTGCGCCGGCATCGGTAGTGGCCGATACGCGCAGGGTTTCGCCGGGATTCGGCATCACGCCGGTGGCCAGCGTCCACTCGCGTTTCTCGCCCGGAAGCAGATAGGCGAAAAGCTTCTGCGACAGGAATGGTGCATTGCTTCCTTTACGATAGATTTTATAGGCGGAAAGATGGTCATGAAGATTGCCGGTATTCGCGACCTCGATTTTGAGGGTATGTTCGTCAATACGGGTCGCTTTCCAGCGCAGGACCGGCGTGGCCGGTGAAGAAGGCGCGATGAATATCGGTATGCTGATGCGCAAGGCGATCTGCAGACCGGTTGCGTCGGGTTTGGGGGGCGGCGGCACTTCCTGCAGAAACATTCGATAGGCGCGTTCACGCTGGGGGTCCGGTGCGCGGCGAAGACCGATCCGGATGATTTGCATGCCGCCGGGAGGCAAATTAAAGATGGGCGGGGTCGCCAGTAAGTCACGGGTCGGGGCGTAATCGTCCCGGCCCCGGGTTTGGCTCCAGGATGCCAGCTCCACCTGCATGACCGCCGCTTGCGTTCCGTTGTTGCGCACCGTCATGACCTGGGTCGAATTCCGGGAAGAAAGGGTCAGTTTGACCGGATTGACGCCGTAAGAACCGGCCTGGATCGTTTTTCCCGCCAGCAGGCAGCACAGCGTCAGAAAAAGAGAGAAGGCGTTTTTTACCGAACGGACGGTCTGAAGCGAGGGCATTGCATCAGTAAGTGACGGTGACGGTAATCGTGTCGCTGTAATTTCCCGCCGAGACATACTGGCCGGCAGGAATCCTGCCATAAACGGTGTGGTTTTCCGCGGCGCCGGTAGCGCTGGCGACGTCGACCGTATCCGTGTTGGGCGTATTGCCCCAATTCACGGTACGGCTGGCATCGCTGTAAAGGCTGTAATTGATCAGGTCGGACGAAACGGCATCTTCCATCTGCCGGGTGGTTACCGTGGCGCCCGAGGCGGTTCCGGCGTTCAATCCTATGCTGTAGTTGGTGCCCTTGGTGCAGGTCACCGTGATCGTACTGGTGTTGTCCGTAGCCGCCGCGGAAGGATCGTAGACGCCGAAGGCCAGATTTGTTGCCGAGACGTTGCAAACTTCATTGACCGTGGCGGTCACTTGGAAAGTCGTGGTTTTCGTAGCCGCTTCCGCAGTTTGTTGATAAGGAATGAGCAACAGGACAGCGAGAGGCAGCATTAGTTTGGGATAGCTCATGTGTGCTCCTTAAGGCAACAAGGTTCCTTTTAATCAAGAAAGGTGTTGTCTTGTGAATTTGTAGTTATTTTTTACTGTATGACAGAGAATTAATCCGACGGCTATCGTCGGGTATATCCAACTCTAGTTGAGCCTACTTGTTTGTCAAGTAATGGATCTGGGAAAAGACTTCCATATAAACTGAGTCGCTTATTTCTTGCCGGGCCGCATTCAATGGAAAAAAGCCGTCTTAAAAACAGTTTTTTAATTATTAAAAATTAAGAATCGTTTAAAGACTGATACGATTATGTTATTTTTCATTTCTAACGGATAACATATAATTACTGTTGGATTTTTCCCAAGCGAATCCTGCAGAACCCATTGTATTAATCGGTAGTTTCGTTTGGAGAGTGGGAACTTTCAAAATCGAAATATCTAACATTTATAATTATTCTATTCAAGATGTCCACTGTGGAGGACCGGTTTCTCCTTCCTCTTTGAATCATCCGCAGCAAAGCCGGCGGCCGATGGCACAGAGTGACCCCGCCAAAATTCGGCTTTCCGAACAATCAGGGCTCAATTCATATCCAATTGAATCTTTGCGATTAACGAAGAGTCAAAATTTTCAGGTCATGCTCAAGGGGGCTTTGCTATGAAAACGCTTGTTACCGGTGCGAATGGATTTATCGGCTCGGCCGTCGTTCGAGCCCTGCTTGAAAAAGGCGAAGAGGTTAAGGCCTTGGTGCGGATCAACAGCGATTGCCGCAATTTTCGAAACCTGCCCGTCGAATTGGTTTACGGCGATCTTACCGATGAGGCTTCGTTAGCCAAAGCATTGAAAGGGTGCCGGTCGCTGTTTCACGTAGGAGCTTATTATCGTCTCTGGGCCCGTGATCCTTCCCTTTTTTATAAAATCAACGTCGAAGGTACCCGCAATATCATGGTGGCCGCGTTAAACGCCGGAGTCGAGCGCATCGTTTATACCAGCAGCATTGCGGCGCTCGGCATGGCACCCGAAGGCGGCAGTGCCGACGAGGAAACGCCGGTCGATCCCGGAATCAGAAAAGGCCATTACAAGCAGTCCAAATACCTGGCCGAAGCCGAGGTATCAAGACTGATCAAAGAGCGCTCGCTGCCGGCGGTCATCGTCAATCCGACGGCGCCGGTTGGGCCTGGAGACATTAAACCGACGCCCACCGGCCGGGTCATTCGGGACGCCGCTTTCGGCCGTATTCCGGCGTTTGTCGATACCGGCTTGAATATCGCGCACGTGGATGACGTGGCCAAGGGCCATATCCAGGCGTTCGAGCGGGGTCAGGTCGGCGAGCGATACATTCTGGGCGGAGAGAACTTGAGCCTCAAACAGATTCTGGAAACGATCGCCGGCCGGACCCACAACCGCCCGCCCAAGGTCCGCTTGTCTCCCCGTATGGTTTTGCCTTTGGCCTATGCCGCTGAAGCATGGGCGCGCGTTACCGACGGCGAGGAGCCGATGATCACGGTGGACGGCGTGCGCTTGTCCCGGTACCGGATGTATTTTTCCAGCGACAAAGCCCGGCAACGTCTGGGCTATCGGCCACGCCCCGCGGACAAGGCCCTGGTCGACGCGGTAGCCTGGTTTCAGGGCGAAGCCGGTGTGGATGCCGCCGATGTCGTCTCTTCATCCTTGACAGCCGAGTCGACCTCAGTGCCGGACTGAAATTTTTCGATCTTTATTTGAAACTTTCAATCTTCTGACTGCCTTTGCCCAGCTTGCCGAACAGGTTTTATTCAGCAGACAAGGCTTTATATCGACGGGTATATGACTGATTACTCAATCGGACTTCGGTTTCCTGCGGGGAGCATCCGGCCATGGATGACTTCCCCTTGTTAAAGCCCGAATTTTCTGGATTATGGCCAACAATCAAAAGATACTCTATTTATTTTGTGTACTCCAGTGTTGCCGGATCGGTCTTGCCGTAGGTCAGATTCCATCCGCCTATTAACGGTCCGCCCGAGGCATAAGCAGGAATGATGACGTGATAGGGATAGCTGGAGTTGCCGACATCGTAACTGCGGACCTCTCCGCCCACATCCTCTGTTCCGGATGTGATCGGAACAATCAGCCGGCCTTTGGGCCCGAACAGCAGGGCCTGCGCGAAGGCGCGTTGCCCCGAGGTGTTTTGAGGGCCGGCGAGGTCGATCTGATCGGCATAGGCGCCGGTAACCCCATCGAAAATCATGATTTTGTCGTTGTCATTACCCCCGTCACTTGGCTCCACATCATACCGGAAGCTGGTAATGTAGATGTTTCCGTCGGGGCCGAATACGATGCCTTCTGGCCTGTCAAGCTGATCGGACGGGTCAGCGCAGTCAGACCGAGTCCAATTGGCATCCGCAGGGGTCGGGGGATGGCAACTGCCGTCGCTCGAGATGAAAACATCCTTGAATTTGCCCGTCGCCAGATCGAATCGGAGAACCCATCCTCCACTTCGGCCATTGGGGTCGGCCGAGTCTTCGCCGGGCAGTTTTCTGACTGCGGCATAAAGCAGACCATTCTTGATGACTATCCCGCGCGGATGAAAGACATGGCCGAACGTCGAGTCCGGCGCCATTTTACCGATCAGCCTGCCATTTCCGGGATTATAGATTTTAATCGAACCCGATTTGCATGCTCCGGCGTAATAGCCGTCACAGTCCGCGGTAGGGTCGTTCGGATCAAATTCCGCCATATCGGCAACATAGATTTTGCCCCGGTAAAATAAGGCTCCGCGCGGGCTGTAGGGGGCGTTAACGTTGATATTTCCGCTTCTGTCGGTCGGCGAGACCAGTTTTTTCTTTAGCCTGCCGTTGCCGACCAGGAATTGCATGACATCGCCGGAGACATTCACTTGATTGGAATTCTCTAGATAAACGCCGTTGTTGCCGTTGGCAACGAACAGGGAGCCTGCCTTTATGAACATTCCGAAGGCCTGGCACGGGCCGCTTGTTTTTGCGTTCCAAACGCCGTCTGCAAATCCAGCAAACGCACCGTCCGGTCCATAGCACTCGGCGCCTTGAATAGCCCCCAGATAATCATTTGTATTTGCATTGAATTTGGCGACACTATTGAGGCCGCTGTTTCCTATATACAAGGTGTCAGTAGCTCTCAATTTAGATAAAGCATCGTCTGCGCTTACTGTTCCTAACGTCAGGGCCATCAGACTCGCCAGGAATAGATATTTTAGTTTCCTCATGCTCATTCTCCTCTCGTAATTGTTCACATATTCGGCAGTCCAACATCCCTGTTTTTTATCGTCGATTTGCAACACGTCGGCGTTTTCGACTGCCGGGCGTAGAATAGATTTGCATCGGAAAAATATCTATTAGTACGAATACGTAGGTAAAACTACGTACATCCTCTTGCAAAACCCGGCGACAAGAGCCGAACCGCTCCCGTCCTGTACCGGTACCGTTAACGAGGGCTTAGGGTGAGGGGCCGACTGTTTGTCGCCGGGCAAGGGGTAATTCATGCCGGCTAAGAAAGGTGTCGATAAAAGCGTTTAATCGTGTAGAATAAACTCCGGTATCCGGGCAGGGGAGGTTTGCGGATGGCTCATCAATCGTTCGAAGTCCAGTCCGCCGATGGCTCCGAAAATAACGCCGGGCAAGCTGTGGATCACGGGCAGAAAGTTCTTCCGGGACCCAAAGAAGGGCTGCCGGACCGTTCGAATATCGATGTTTTCGATCTGTCCCTCCAGGATATCCACAATCTGATCCATCGCTTGCAAGTCCGCCAAATTGAGCTGGAAACGAAAAACTCCGTCCACAAAGACCTTCAAGCTTTCAATGAAGGCGATGCCCGCCGTTACCCTTCGAAGGCGGCAAGTTATTTCATTCTGAACGATAAGGGACTGATTTTGGATGCTAATTTTTCTTCCGAAATCGATCTAAACTGCTCTCGCGATCAATTACTCGACAAGCCTCTTGCCGATTTCATAGCCGCCGCCGATCGGGACGGTTTTGATCGGTTCATGCAAAATATTGCCGACGGGAACAATACCGGCCAGACTTTGAAAGTCAGAACCCGTATTTTCAGAAAGGCACCCTTTTCATTGCGCTGCAAAGGATTGACGCTGACCGAATGCACGCTTCAGTCCTGCTGTCTGTTGGCCGAGCAGGATTCGGCTTACGTCGAATTGCGACCGGCAACATACGGTGCTGGAAACAATGCCATCGTTTTGGCTTTCAGCGACGTCACCGAACGTGAAATGGCGGAGAAATGCAGGAACTGCTTGAACGAAAAGCTGGAAGAAAAGATTGCTCACAATGCGCAGTCAATGAATCGGATCAATCTTGAGTTACAGGAGAAGATTGACGAGCTTTATCAGTCCAAAAGAAAGTTGAGGGAAAGAGAAGCCAGACTAAACGCCATTTTCAATGCTGCCGTAGAAGGTATTTTTACGATCGATCAATCCCGCAACATTGTTTCGGCAAATGCCGCCATGCATAGCATTTTCGGCTATACCGCCGATGAGTTGATCGGCCGCAACATCGACCTGTTGATTCCGGCTCAAAGCGGGGAAAACCACCATGCCATGACGTCAAGCCGGGTTAATGAGGTGATTAGCCATGTCAGGACGGTGGAAGGATTGCGCAAGGACGGCTCCCTGGTTCCCCTGGACATTTCCATATCGGAATTTTCGAGTGACGGCGCACGCTATTTTACATCTATCGTCCGGGACGTCACTTTGCGAATGCAGAAAGAGCGGGAAGACAAGGCGCATCTGGATGAGCTGGCGCAAGTGACCCGTCTGGGGTTGATGGGCGAAATGGCATCCGGTCTTGCCCATGAACTCAATCAACCTCTTACGGCCATCGCGAGTTATACACAGGCCTGTCTCAATTTCCTGCAAGCCGATCGCCCCGACTTATTGCAATTGCGACAGGTTTTGCAAAAAGCCTATGAGCAAGCCTTGAGGGCCGGCCAGATCATTCATCGCATGCGGGCATTCGTTTCCAACAAGCAAATCAATCGATCCACCATCCTCATCAATGACTTGATCAATGTGTCGCTGGCCTTGAGTTATGCCGATTTAAAAGCCAACAACATAGTCCCCAGACTCAATCTGGCGGAAAATCTTCCGACCCTTTGCGGCGACAGCGTACAATTGGAGCAAGTTTTGATAAACCTGATCAGAAACAGTATCGACGCATTAAAAAATTTGCCGGAAGGAATACAAAGAATGCTAACGATTCAGACCTGGCTAGGCGAACACCATGACGTCGTGATCCGGGTTAAGGATAACGGTCCCGGCATCGACCAGTTTAAACAAGAAAAAATATTTACTCCTTTTTACACTTCCAAAAAGACCGGCATGGGAATGGGTCTGTCGATAAGCCAATCCATCGTCAAGACGCATGGCGGAATTCTATCCTTCAACAGCATTCCTGGAAAAGGAGCCACTTTTTATTTTACTTTACCCGTTCAGGAATCATGATATGGGACAACCCTCGATAGACAGTCTGGTTTATATCGTCGACGATGAATTTGCCGTTCGCGATTCCTTGACGCTATTAATTCAATCCACAGGGCGGTTTGCCAAGAGTTTTGCCTCCGCCGAAGATTTTTTGGAAGAGTATTGTCCCGATTACCCCGGATGTTTGATTCTGGATGTGATGATGGCCGGCATGAGCGGACTCGATCTCCAGCAAGAGATGACGAAAAGGCATATTTCCCTGCCCATTATTTTCATCAGCGGACATGCGGAAATTCCGGATTCCGCGAAAGCGTTCAGGGCGGGTGCGGTCGATTTTCTGGAAAAGCCGGTCGATTACAGAGTCCTGATGGACCGTATCGAGGAGGCCATTGCCCGGGATATTGCGGAAAGAAAACAGAAGCTGGAGAAACTGGAAATAGAAAAACGCTTTGAACGATTGACGGCAAGAGAAAAAGAAGTGCTGAAGCTGATCACGGACAACTGCTCCAATAAGGAAGTCGCTAAAATCCTGGAGATAAGCCATCGAACGATTGATGTGCACAGGGCGCGGATCATGGAAAAAATGGAAGCGGAGAACGTCGGTGAATTATTGAAGATGGCGTTGCGGATCGATGCTTCGAAAAACAGTCTGCATTAGCGAAACAAACGCAAAAGGTCTTTCGCGATTCCCTTTAAAAAACATTCCGGCGTTTCATCCAGCGTCCATGCGGCGGGTCCGACAACGGGAGCGGCATAAAGCGAAAATGCCGCCCTTTCTTGCCTCCCATCAACATTCGAAAGATTGGTGGCGTTTTTCCGGCTTGCCGTTTCGGTAACCCGCTCCAAAGCCTTTGGGAATGGTTTCTTCAGGCTACCGCCAATCGCTGCAACAATTCCGAGATAAATTCCAGCTTCTGCTCGGTCGTCTCGAACTTGCGGATGAACCGGAGCTTGTCCGCGCCGTCGAACTTGTAAGTTTGAGCCTGGGTTTGAATCAGGTGAATCAGTTGCTCCGTATTGATGCGAGGATCCTTGCTGAAGACCAGGCGGCCGCCTGCGGCATTGGCTTCGATTTTGCGGATGCCCATGGGCTCGGCCTTTTGTTTGAGTTCGGCGGCGCTGAACAGGGTTTTGACCTGCGGCGGCAACAGACCGAAACGGTCGATCATCTCCACTTGCAGCTCGCGAAGATCCTCGGGCGTTTCGGCGCTGGCGATGCGCTTGTACAGCACCAGGCGGGCGTGAATGTCGGGCAGATAGTCTTCAGGGATCAGCGCCGGCGATTGCAGGTCGACTTCGGGCCCGGTTTCCAGAGGCGCTTCGAGTTCCGGCTGTTTGCCCGATTTCAATGCATTGACTGCGCGCTCCAGTAGTTCGGTGTACAGCGTGAAGCCGATTTCCTGGATCTGGCCGCTCTGATCTTCGCCGAGCAGTTCGCCGGCGCCGCGAATTTCCAGGTCGTGCGACGACAGCATGAAGCCGGCGCCGAGATCGCCGGACGCCTCGATCGCTTCCAGCCGTTTTTCCGCGTCCTTGGTCATCAAGGCTTTCGGCGGCACGATGAAATAAGCATAGGCGCGGTGGTGTGAGCGTCCGACCCGGCCGCGCAACTGGTGCAGTTGCGCGAGGCCGAGTTTGTCGGCGCGGTTGACGATGATGGTGTTGGCGCTGGGAATGTCGATGCCGCTTTCGATGATGGTCGAACAGAGCAGCAGGTTGAAGCGCTGGTGATAGAAATCGAGCATGATCCGCTCCAGATCGCGCTCGGGCATCTGGCCGTGGGCGGTTTCGATGCGCGCGTCCGGCACCAGCTTTTGCAGTTCCGCGGCCATTTTGCCCATCGACTTGACGTCGTTGTGCAGGAAGAAAATCTGGCCGCCGCGCTTGATTTCCCGAAGGCACGCTTCCTGCACCAGCACGTCCACCCATTCGCTGACGAAGGTCTTGATCGCGTGGCGGTTAGGCGGCGGGCTGGCGATGATCGAAATGTCCCGAAGCCCGGACATCGCCATGTTCAGCGTGCGCGGGATCGGCGTCGCGGTCAGGGTCAGCATGTCTAGCTCGTTCCGCAGCTTCTTGAAATGCTCCTTCTGGCGGACGCCGAACCGGTGCTCCTCGTCGATCACGACCAAGCCCAGGGATTTGTATTTGATCTCGCCGGACAACAGTTTGTGGGTGCCGATGATGATGTCGACCTTGCCTTCCTCCAGATCGGCGAGAATCGCTTTTTGCTGTTTCGGCGTGACGAAGCGGGACATCACTTCCACGCGCACCGGCCAGTCGGCGAAGCGGTCGCTGAAATTCTGGTAGTGCTGCTGCGCCAGCAAAGTGGTCGGCACCAGCACGGCGACCTGCTTGCCGCTCTGCACCGCGATGAACGCCGCGCGCATCGACACCTCGGTCTTGCCGAAGCCGACGTCGCCGCAGATGACGCGGTCCATCGGCTGCGGGCTGGCCATGTCGTCCAGAATCGCTTCGATGGCGGTTTGCTGGTCCGGCGTTTCCTCGAACGGGAAGGCGTCGGCGAACGCCTGATATTCGGTGTTTTCGACGTTGAAGGCATGGCCCTGCTTGATCGCCCGTTGGGCGTAAATTTCGAGCAGTTCCGCCGCGACGTCGCGAATCCGCTCGATGGCTTTTTTCTTGGCCTTGCTCCACTGGTCGCCGCCCAGCTTGTGCAGCGGCGCGGTTTCGGGGCTGACGCCGGTGTAGCGGCCGATCAGGTGCAGCGAGGAAACCGGCACGTACAGTTTGTCGTTGTGCGCGTATTCCAGCGTCAGAAATTCGGCCGGAATGCCGCCGATTTCCAGCGTTTGCAGGCCGAGATAACGGCCGACGCCGTGCTCCTGATGCACTACCGGCGAGCCGATGGTCAGCTCGTTCAGATTGTTGACGATGTTTTCCAGCTCGCGCGCCGCCGATTGCCGCCTGCGGCGGCGCTGTTGCGCTTTTTCTCCGGACAGATGGCTCTCGGTGACGAGGACGACGGCCGGCTCTGCCAGCCACAGGCCGTGGTCCATCGGCGCCACCACCATGCACGGGGACTGGTCCGTGTCGAGAAAGGCCTGCCAGCTTTCGACCTGTTTGACTTTGATCCGGTATTGCCTGAGCTTGTCGGTCAGGCCTTCCCGGCGTCCGGCCGATTCGGCCACGAACAGGATTTTGCCGGCAAAGTCGCCGATAAACCGCTGCAAGGCCGCCGCCGGCTCCTTGTGTTTGGCTTCTATCGTTAAATTCGGCAGGGCGCGGCAATTGAACATCTCTTGTTCGGCTCCGGCGGCGCCCGGCTCGTTCAGGATGATTCGGGCGAACGCCTGCGTTTTTCTCGCCAGCTCTTCGTCGGTAAGGAACAGCCGCTCGGGTTCCAGCAAGGGCCGGTCGACGTTGTATCGCCGCTGCTGGTAACGCTCTTCCGCTTCGCCGTAAAAGTCCTTCGCGTTGACGTTGAAGGACGACGGCAGCACGACGACCGCCGAGTCCGGCAGATAATCGAACAGGGTCGCGGTGCGCTCGACGAACAACGGCAGATAATATTCGATGCCGCCGGGAGCCAGGCCTTTGCTGACGTCGACGTAGAGCGTGTTTTTGGGTGAGGTGTCCGGAAAACGGTCGCGGAAGGTCTGGCGGAAATGCTTGATCGCGGCATCGGTAAACGGGAATTCGCGCGCCGGGAACAATTCGATCCGGTCGATTTTTTCCAGCGAGCGCTGGCTTTCGGGATCAAAAGTGCGGATCGATTCGACTTCCTCGTCGAACAGTTCGATCCGGAACGGCGTTTTGCTGCCCATCGGAAACAGATCGACGATCGAGCCCCGCACCGCGAATTCGGCGTGCTGATACACCTGGGAGACGCAGTGGTAGCCGACGCTTTCCAGCTTGATCCGGTTCAGTTCGAGATTGAAACGGTCGCCTACCTGGATGGCGAAACTGTGGGCCAGCACGTGCTCCCTGGGCGCCAGCCGGTGCATCAGCGTGGTTACCGACACGATCAGGGCGCCGCGTTTGACTTGAGGCAGCAAGGCCAGCGTTTTCAGCCGCTCGGAGATGATTTCCGGCAACGGCGAAAACACGTCGTAAGGCAGGGTTTCCCAGTCCGGAAAATGCAGCAGGGAATGAGCTTCGTCCCGCAGAAAGAATTCCAGTTCGTGCTCGAGGCGCAGCGCGGTGTGGTTGTCCGGCGTGACGATGATGAACAGGCGGTTTTCGTTTTTGATCGCCGAGGCCAGGGCCAGCGCGTCGCCGCAGCCGTTCAGTCCGCTCCAGAGAACGGATTGGTCTTTGGACCGGGGGATTTTGGGCGTGAGGATGGATGCGTTATGATTGGCCATTCAATTGAGGCGTAAGATTTACTTTATAAATTGATAAGCTTATCACTTTTACATGACGCCTTGAATCTTGCAAAACGAGCTATTTCCAATCACCGGCTCAGAAACATCGCATCGCCGTAGCTGAAAAAGCGATAGGAATGTGCGACGGCGTGCCGGTAAGCCGCCATGACGTGATCGTACCCGGCAAACGCGGAAACCAGCATCAGCAGCGTCGATTCGGGCAGATGGAAGTTGGTTAAGAGGGCATCGACCGACCGGAACCGGTAGCCCGGCGTAACGAACAAATCGGTATCGCCGAAACCGGCGCTCAGGATCCCGGTTTTCGAGGCCGATTCCAGCGCCCGGACCGCCGTGGTGCCGACGGCGACGACCCGCCCTCCCCGGCTTCTGGCTTCCTCGACCGCGGCGACGGTGTCAGGTTCGACGGCGAAATATTCCTTGTGCATGACGTGCGCCGACAGGTCTTCCACACGTACCGGCTGGAAAGTGCCGCTGCCGACGTGCAAGGTGACGAAAACGCTCCGCACGCCTTTGTTGCTGATTTGTTCCATCATCGCCAGATCGAAATGAAGGCCGGCGGTCGGCGCCGCGACCGCGCCCGCTTCCCGGGCGAAAACGGTCTGATAGCGGGACAGATCAGATGCCTCGTCGGCGCGGCCAATATAAGGCGGCAAAGGCATGTGGCCGATGCGGTCCAGCAGAACCGGAAGGGGAAGGCCGCCTTCGAATTCCAGTTGAAACAGATCGTCCGCCCTGCCCAATACCGTGCACCGATGCCCGAGTTCCAGTTCGATAAGGGTGCCGGCCTTGGGCGCCTTGCTCGCTCGGACATGGGCGATGGCATGGCGCTCGTCCTGAATGCGCTCGATCAGGATCTCGACCTTGCCGCCGCTTTGCTTTTTGCCGAAGAGTCTGGCGGGGATGACCTTGGTATCGTTGAAAACCAGCAAATCCCTTTCATCGATCAAATCGATGAAATCGGCGAACTGCCGGTCGGTCAGTTCTCCCGTATCCCGGTTCATGCAGAGCAGCCGGCTGGCCCTGCGTTCGGGCAAGGGATATTGCGCAATCAAATGCTCGGGCAGCGGGTAATTGAAATCGCTTTTTTTCATGGAAAGATGGCGCTCGAATGACGCGGTGAAAATTGTATTGGAAATTTTAAAAAGGCTACATTATAATGTGTTTTCTTTGCCGGGGTGGCGGAACTGGTAGACGCGCCGGATTCAAAATCCGGTGATGGTGACATCGTGTCGGTTCGATTCCGACCCTCGGTACCAGTAAAAACAAGGGCTTAGGATTGTTATCCAAGCCCTTTTTTATTGTCTTTTTATTCACGTTCCACTCACGTTCCATTCAGAAAAAAAATCCCACAACAATTGCCGAATGCCAGCCACAAAAAAGCCCGGCATTGTCCGCCAGTAATCACGCTCCCGCAAACCCTACCGTTTCCGCCATTACCTCATGCAGTGGCCCGGTCGATTGTTTCCAATCTGGAGCATAATCAATTCCCTAGCATGATTCCGTGCCAACTCTCTGAAAGACCCGCCATCCGTGTATTACAGGCGGGCATGATATTTGCTTTAGGTGTTGTTTCCTGAAAGGAGCATATCACTGCATTGCCTATCCGGTGGATGCCGGGTAAAAGCTCCAGACACAAAAAAGCCGGGTTGCCCCGGCTGCGATTCAATTTTGCTCTATTTTATTCCGGTCTCGCGCGCGTGCGCGCGTATTGCTCCGAAAATTTCTGTCATTATTCCATATTATTTTATTCCGGTAGCTGCCTTGCTTGGTTAAATCCTATTGTTTCCTGTTTTATTCCGGGAACGGCTCATTTGTCTTAAGGTATGCCATTGAAATAAAAGCGAGTTATTGAACTGACTCCTTTTTTTATGGCATTTTATAGCACTTTGCCATATTTCTACACAAGTCGCACTGAAAAAGAGCTTAGGAGAAATATTGACCAGAAGCTGACGATCAACATTTCTATATGAATGTCCCCTCGGTTCCAGAGGGTAGTCAATCGAATGTAGAAATAATGGATCTTGCAATTTTAATTTTATCAATTTAGCTACTGGTCCATTTTTTAGGTTCATTTTTCTTAATTTAATTAATTATCTGTAGATCATTTCCTTTTCTGATCAACAACTTTCTTAACTGATAAAAAACTCTCTTCTTGGCTCTGAATCAAAGTATCGAAATCGTAATATGTTGCTTCAAAATTTGAATTATGCCATTGATTCACTAAATACTTTCTAAAGCATAGGGCTTTATGATACCTATCATTTATATCAAATGATGACGCTAGTTTTGATATCTCGACCCGTGAATCTGAATCAAAAACTGGCGTATCGGTAGATACTGCATCTAAAAATGCAAATGAACCGGTCCAAAATCTTACGTGATAAATGCCTACTGTCGTTGCTCTAAAGTGAAAATTTTCAGGCGGATTGTCATCTTCAACTTGCAGTTCACGATAATGGGCATGTGGAGTTTCAATAAGTTTTTTTGTTGCTAAACGTCGTAAAACGTGGCGAACCTGATCAGTTACAAAGCCTTGTCGTAACATTTCTTCCAGCAATTCTTGTCCATTCACAAAGCCATCGTTATCTAATATCCCATAGCCAGTATTCAAGTAAGCTATAACCAAGCTTGCTAAAAAATGTTCGCGCGGATCAGCAGAACTAATATCAAAAATATTACAAGCTACTAATGAAGACTGTGAATTAAAATATGCATATTCACCAAAAAGAGCATGTTTCGTGAATTCGTGTAGAGGAATAGTATAATTCCCTGTTTGATCTTCAATTCGTACTATTTTTTCTGAATCAACATTAGGACTACCAAAAAAGCCAGTAATTAACTCAATAACAGCACGAGTATTTCCTCCTGTTATATTACTCAAGAACTGCCTGATAGTCTCACTAGTTCGGATTGATCTTAGTGTGGCTTTTAAAAATGAAACAACACTTCCACTATGAAGGCGAATACCTTCCAATTCTGCAGGTGCAACTTTTCCTTCAGCAACTCTAACAGCAAAAAGAAGACGCTTTTGCACTACTTCATCGGCAGGCGGGGGCGCGACCGTCAAAATTTTGTTTTGATATGCAGAAAGAGTACCAGTTGTCTTTGATAGATAAAAAGTACTGGGCCGTAATGACACGAAGACTAGAAGATTTCGAGAAGCGGCAAGTTCTTGTGCGATTAAAAACGTTTCTTGTTGAACTTCGAAAGTGCGTTGATCAGCATTATCAAGTACAAGTATTATTTGTTTATTGCGGCCACGGGCGAGATGACCAAGAGAAGCTAGAAGATGCTTATCATGCATATCAATTTTGGCGCTAAGAAATGCAATTCGTTCTCGTTGATAAGCTACATTATCAAGATCTTTTAGAGATCCTTTAATACTGTTATCAAACTCCACTAAGTCTCTATGGTAAATGGCATTTACAAAATTCGTGCTATTAATATCAACTTCATACTTATTTTTAAGTACAGCTGGAATTTCTGAAAGGATATAAGACTTTATGCTTTCCGATAAATTCGCTTTTATTCCAAGATTGATATGAATGAAATATGTATTGGCTTTTTCGAATCCCTCCAAGTTATAGTAAAGGTTTTCAAAAAATGATGTTTTCCCAACACCAACATCACCGATTACCACTATAGGTCGCGACCCCATAGATTGATTAATTGTGGGGTCATTGAATTTCACCCCACCTACTTCATCGATTGTTGTGATTGGTTCGAGCGCATTAGGACTAACTCCATTTTGCCCAACACGCTTATAACGTGCAGCAATGATATTTTTACTTAAAAGTAAATGTCTATTATTTGCTTCAATAGAGACATAACATTCAGCATAGAAAGAAGTTTTTAGCGCTGGATTATCTTCGATTTCTTCTAGAAGAAGTGCGGATAAAGACCTGAGATTTTCTTGAAATTTGTTCCTATATCGATATTTAAACGGCTCAGATATTGTCGAACATGCTTTTTGGGGAATTCGTGGATTACGATGAAAAGATAAATTTCTATATGCCCGATTTTCAGTAATTCCTTCAGGTGATAATAGTTTCCATAGCAAGGGAAAATTCTTTACATACGATTCAAATCCATCAAAAAAGAAACATTCGCCTTCAAGGGGGGAGTGACCTGGAATAATAGCTTGAAAAATTGCAATTTGGGGACCATTACATACAATCGCGATCTGAGCTCCATGTATTGCGCAATAAGGGATTATTTGTTTAACTGCATCTTCAAATATCTTAGAAGAACGTAAAAGCGGCTCTATTTTTCGCACATAGGTTAGCGCGCTAATAGGCGGCACATCGAAGTTCTTTGACTCCTTCTTGGCTTCTAAGACCGCTTTTGGCGGGCGTCCCAAAATATAATCAGCTCTACCTCCAAGTTCATCGGATTTCTCAACCTCAATGTTTAACTTATCCCAGCCAAGACATTCAGTAAGAAATCTATCTATAAATTGAAATCGATTTTGTGCCTCGCTCCAATGCGAGCTGTTTTCTGGAAATTCTCTCAGGATATGTTCAAGTTTTTTTTGCCCTTCTGTAAGCTCAAAAAGTGCCCGCATACAATTCTCCTTTTACTTAGTCGTCCCTGAAAAAGTCATTTTTTTGAAAAAAACAGCTCATTAGGAAACATAAACAGATTCCTGAACCGTTTTATTTTGTAAAAACCGGCAGATGGCTTCCCCGATTTCCGGCCAAAAAATCCTCAACCGCCTGAGGATTAAACGCATGTTGTGTCCAGCGGCGCAGAGAACGGCATTCATGGCATCACCGAGTTGGCCTTTCAGGTAATTTCTGCTCAGCAAGCCATCGTTCTTCATGTGTCCAATCACCGGCTCGATGGCATTGCGCCGTTTTAACGCGGTTTTCAACCGTCGGGTATGGACTCCCCGTTTTTGCCTTGACTTGTACAGGGTGACACCGGGTATTTCTCGCCCCCGATAGCCCAAATCCACAAAAGCTTCTTTGGCTCGGGTACCGCTCAGGATTTCAGCTTGTTCCAGGCAGGAGTACAAGGTATCGCCGTCATAAGGATTGCCGGGAAAGCTCCTGGCGCCCAGCACGAAATTACTTTTATTGGTCACCGTGATGCCGACTTTGACGCCGAACTCGTATTTTTTGTGTGCTTTCCCTTTACTGATGCATTCCACTTCCGGTGCATGAAAGCTGTAGAGTTTGTTTTTGTCGGTGCGTTTCTGATTCAGTATCCGCTGGGTTTTGGCCAGGGCGTCCTGAAGCCCCCTTTGCGCGGCCAGCTCCTGTTGCGGCAGTTGCCGCAGGATATCCCGATAAACACGACCGACCAGGGTTTTCAGTTGCTTCAGGGCTTTTTGCTTACGCTTCATTTGCTTGGCATGATGATAACGATGCGATTGCACTAACAGCAGCGGTGCCTTTTTATTGTAGTTCTGTCGCAGGGGCAGCCCGTGTTGTCCAGCCAGCTTGACCAGCTCCCGACGGCATTTTTCGTACAACTTGCCGTCCGTCGGAAAGCCAACCGCTTTTTCCTGAACGGTAGTATCGACGGTGACCGATTGAAAATCTCGTTTCTTCACGGTCCGGGTAGCGACGCCCGCCTCGATCGTCAATAACAACAGCCACTCACAGCCGGCTTCACCGATCCGTTGCCGCCATTTCGTCAGCGAGGTCGGATGACAGGGAACCTCATGCTGAAAAAAGGTTTCGCCACAAAAGTACTGCCAATAACCGTTTTCAACCCAGCGTTTAACGACCGCTTCATCCGATAAACCTTCCGCATGTTTCAGATAATGCAATCCGGCGATCAAACGGGTCGACAACGCCGGGGCGCCTTGTTCTGCTTCAAAAAACGGGCCGAATTCTTCGTCCAGCCGAGCCCAGTCTATTTTGCTGGCCAATCGATAAAGTTCATGTTTCGGGTTCAAAAACTCGTCCAGGCGAGTTTTGAAAAGGTCATTTTGCACAACTTCCTGAGGACGTTTGGGCTTCATTTTTCGGTGAAAATTTGCAAGAAAATAAAACCCATTTTAACATTTTCTTGCAATTTTTGACCTCATAAATATCCATTTATATGATATTAATCAATTTCTTATGAATTAATCAGGGACGACTACTTATGTTTTCGATTATGCCCGTCAGTCTAACAGAGTGATAGTCTCAGAGGCAGGGGTCCCTGTAGTTGATTTGTGGAAACGGTAGCAAACTTTTATTATATGGCCTTTATATCATAATAAATTTTTTCTACGTCTGAAAAACCCTACAGCAAATTCAATCTTAAATACGTCAAGGTAATAATGGCCACTCCCATAAAAATCTCTCTATAGGATTGATGTGAATGACCATTTTTTGTATTGAGTCTGCTAGTGGCGTGATGCTGATCGGCCAATCAAATAATTATTGCAAAGGCTGATTCGGCTCGTCATCAGTTGGACAATATTTTTTCAAATTATCAATTCCTGTTTGACGTTAATACCATTCGATGCCGGAATGGGATTCCATTCGGCACTTTTCGGCACTTTATTCCGGTACATCCCATGATTCGACGCAATCCTCTAACAGGCTGACTATCGCAAGCCCTGGGTGTGTATCGCCGCCGTATTCGCGAATATAGGGCAATAGCCGGGCAAATAGCTCAGGGCTAACCTCTAGCTCAACTCGTCTATAACCCTTCTTTTTTAGCCATGCACGGCGTTGTCTTTGGCGTTCTGCTTGGGTCGGTAAAGTCATCGGTTTAACTCCATTTTTTTTTCATCATAAGCTTATGATTTATCAATCGAATAGTGAGCTGACTGGTCCTACAAGTCAGGCGGTAATTTCAGGTTTTTAACCAGTCTATGGATGTGTCATTTATCAGCCGGACAAGACGGACAATGCAATCAAAACCGACCTGTCATAGGGTAGCCCCTGTTTAGGGCATATAGGGTATATAGAAAAACTCTAATATACAATTTTTGCCCTTCTTGAAACGCTGAAAGCCGTGCCATTCCTGCAATAGACCCAATGTGCCCAATATTCCCTATAATCCCTATATACCCATAAATGGGGGCCACCCCCTCCGTTAAATTTAACGGCATTTTGACCGCACAGGGCATATTAACAAGCTCTAATATTTCTAAATGACTTCGTAACATTTCGTTTTTCCAAAGCCTGTTAGGGAGACTTTGAATTTAGGATGGGTGCCTCGGATATAATGGTTCAATAGGCTTTTTATCTTTTTGGGTCCAAACAAATCAGACTTGCTCTTTATGTAATCAATAATGCCGCCCTGGGTCGTATGTCCAGCCCTAATCGCCTGCTTGGTTAAATCGATAAATTCCCTGTCTTCTTTCGACAAAACGTCAATGACATCGTCTATGGGCGTTACTTTTCGGTTATTGTTGATGTCGATATGAAACGATACGGGGATGAACAGGGCACGCTTTTTATCTGGCCGTGTCGTTATCTCTAAAATGTTGGTGGCTTCATTGAGAAAGCCGTCAAAATAAATCAAGTCATCAAAATCGTTTCTTAAATCCACGGTACCTTCGTAGATCGGAAGGCCGTTTTCATCCGGATATTTATTGGTATGGCCCAAGGCGCATACCGTAGCGCCTCGCACCGTCAATGCTCGCAGCAATTTATAAAATTCTTTGGCTTTCGGCTTATCCAGGACATAAACAAACTTTTTTAAGGTGTCCAGAATAAAAACCATATGCTCTAGCGATTGCCCGGAATCAACAATTTTGCGTAGTTTTAAAATAACATCCTCGGTCGATTTGCCGACATGAGCGTCTGGCGCAATGACTTTATAACCATGCTGGGTTGCATGGGCGTAATGGTGTTTTAAATCGTCGGCTCCGGCGTCGACATTGATATAAAACACCTCCATACCGGCTGCACAAAGCCGTTCGCAAAAATAGCGGAATAAGGCCGATTTGCCGCCATTGGCAGGGGCTGCGTATATAGCCAGATGACCTTTTACAATCACGTTCGGGATTAGAAATTCTGCGTTTGCCATTTCTTCCACCAGTTCATGAGTCAGCATCAAATCATCAAACAGACCGCTGATATCGACTTCTTCCGGCTCCGATTTATTATCTGAGCTGGAGCGCTCTTTTTCCGCTTTAGCCTGTTCCTGCCTATACAATCGCTGATTATGCTTTGTTATTTCCAGATTCCAATTCAGCGCCGCTGCCCAATCGCCGCCATACTCTAATAACCGCATACAATCGAAGGCGTCATGGGCAAAGCCATCGTTTAGCACATCGCCGCCGTGCGAATAAACGCGCTCAATCCCGTCCTTGCAGTTCTGTACGATGACCGCGCCGGGGGCTTTGGATTCGCTGCCGGGACGGATGAATCTGTCTTTGCCTTTCTGTTTGTAGCCGTTACGTAGCAATACGTCAGCCACACTACAAGACTGGTTAAATTCATCGATAGGGTCACGCCAGCCGGACAAGTGCTCGCCTTGTTGTGGCCGCCGTGGGGCTTCTTTTGGCGGCTCCTGCTCGATACCTAAGGCCGATTCAAAGCACAGCTTCCAGTCGTCCCAATGCGTCAGCATATCCAGCAAAACCGGCGGGGCTTCGGGTATCGCTGCTGGATTGCCGATAAACTGATAATCGCCGCCTTCCGGGTGCTGGCCATGAATCACGTCCTGGCAATTGCCAGAGCGCAATTCAAAAATGGTCTTGCCGTCATGCGTTAATTTCTTTGCTCCTACGGCCTGAAAGCCATCAGAAAGCCGGAATAAGAGCTTGCCCCGGTTCGGCTTGGGGCTTTTGATTTCGACGCGCTCAGGGTCTTTTAACCAGGCTTGGGTGGGGATGCCTGCTACATCCTCCAATAACTCAATAGCCTGAGTAAGGTTGTCCAGATCAAGAGCCAGCGTATTCGACGCGCCGTGAAACAGGCCGAAGTTATAGCCTTGGCAATTCTTAAAATCAGCCGGATTATTGCTGTAGCCATGCGGATTATTCACGCTCCTTGGCTTGTTCCAGCCAATCGCTGCCGAGCCTTTCGGGCCTTTTGCAGGTTTCCCGTTTTCGGGTGGAATTGGTACGATGTACAGCCCTGCCGCGCAAAGCCGAGTAATATTATCGTGCATGTTATCCATTCATGCCCCCGGCTAATAAAACGTATTGGGCTACTCGATGGCGTCCTTTGCCGGTATGCTCGGTCGACCAGTGAGTAATGATATTGTGGCCGCGCACCCTGAGTTCCTGAACACGCGCTGCGGGATGCATAACATCCAGCTCGGCTCTGGCTTGTAATGTTGTCAGCGGCCCATTTCTTAACCGCTCGATAATACGTTGCCGCTGCGCTGCGGTAGCGCTAGAATATTGCTTGTGGGAAGTCATTGATTATTTCCCTTTCGTCATCACGACGATAGTAAATTTGCAGGATGTATCAGAAGCCGCTTGGGGAACGCCATCCCCGGCGGCTTTTTTGTGTGCGGTCATCATGCGCCCCCGTTCTTCCGTTCAATGCATACAAAAAATTCCGCCTCATCGATCAGGATGCGCCGCCCCACTTTCTTGAAGGCGGTCGCAAAGCCGTTGCTGTCCTTGTGAAAAATCATATGACGCAAGCCCCCTTCTGGCGGCCAGGCGTGGTATTGGTTCCAATCGGGAACCGGAATTAAGCGGGTTGAGGGTTGTTTTTGTTGAAGCTCGTTTAATGTGTCTCTCGGCATGGTGTTACCCCTTAAATTCAGGATTAGTGAATCGCCGCAAACTGTTGTTATTTGCGGCCTAAGGGGGATTAAATCATAAAAATTTTCCTAAATTTCCCTGCCCGGGAAACAAGGAAATCAGCGGGAAATTATTTTTGATTGCGTATGATGGTCATATCATTTTGAAAAGTTTTGCGGCTTAGTGGGCTAGTGCTTCTGTCTTGATACATAAATATAAAGTTGTCATGCCCAATTACTTCTTTAATGGGGCCGGCTTCAGTAGTACATTTCTTCAATTCCGCCCAAATTTTATCGTTGCGCTTGGGTTTCTCTAGTCTTTCCCATATTGGGCGAAAAAAATCTTGCCGCTCTTTTGGTCTTCCATCGCCTTCGGCTGAATGCGTTTCAGTGGCTTTTCTTTTGACATCTATTTGAGTATTGCGCCGCCCGGTTCGGGGTTCTTTTTTATCCCCGCTGCCTTCCTTTTCTACGTTGAGTTCAGGCGCAGGGAAAGAACAATCAAGCCGCGGTAAATTATTCTTCAACCACTCGTTAAGGTCATCCCAATAAGCCTCTACATGCCAACCAAATACCCTTGTGCGCTGATTTGATGGAATCTTACTGTCAGGCTTGTAGACCGTTAGCTTGCTGGGGATAGCGTTAGCGTCCCTTTCCAGCATGGCATATATATCTCTGGCGCTTGCCCCTGTACGATCCTTAATGAACTCTGAGGCTTCTTTTAATGTATACCGTCCTGCCGCATTCCTTTCTCTGGCTACTTCCGCTTCCCTTTGTTCTCCTTCGGCGCTCAATTCTTTCTGGCGCTTCTCGAATTGCTGAACCATGCCATAGGGTAGAGAAACTTCGCCACAAGCCTCTATCACATCCGGTTCGCCAAAAAAGATAACCAAGTCGTTTAAACTCCATTCTTCCCGCTGACTTCTCAGCAATTGCTCAGCCTTGGCTATCTTTTCCAGCAGGTCATCTGGTATGGTTCCTTCCATCCATTTCTTACCCGGCTCTTTGTTAAACGGGTCTATATGAAACGCCAGTCTTGAGGCTTGAGCTGGGGTGATATTTGACAAGCTTCCCCAATAGTCCCAGTCTATTGGTTCGCCGTTATGGACTTCCTCGACAAAATCGCTTAATTCTGCCCTGTTCATCAAACACCTCCGAATATCTTAGCGTTCATGCTGGCCACCACGTTGCTTACATGGCCGTCTGAAAGGTGAGCGTAACGCTTCACCATAGCTAAGGTTTTGTGTCCCAATATTTCCGCGATTTCGGCCAAACTGGCGCCGTTCATGGCTAGATAAGACGCGGTGCAATGGCGTAGGTCATGCCAGTGGAAATTATCGATTCCAGCGCGTTCTAAGGCGTATTCGAAAGCACTTCTTAAATTGATGGGCCTATCCCCATGCTTGGCGGGGAAAAGCAAATCAGTATCAATGCGTCGGACTTTGGCGTGTTCCCGTAGCAGTTCCAGGCCATGCCCGGCTAAAGGAACTCGCCGCCGGTCGCCATTCTTGGTTTCGTGCAGAATCAGTGCCCCGGCCTTCAAGTCTACATCCTTCCATTTCAGCCCCATCAACTCACCTTGTCTCATGCCGGTACCGATTGCCAGAATCACGGCCAGATAAAGGTATTCGTTTTTTGATTCCTTGCAGGCATCAAGCAACCGCTGCCGTTCCCCGTCATTCAGGAATCGAACCCGCCCGCGCGGCTCCTTGGGTTTCTTAACCTTCTGTGCCGGGTTTTCTTGCATCCATTGCCATTCATTCACGGCAATAGTAAAGGCATGGGAAAGCGCCGCCATGTATCGAACCACGGTGGCCGGGCTTCGGGATTGGCTTAGAGTGTCGCGGCATTCAACCAATAAAGCGGGATTGACATCGGCCAGCATATAGGGGCCAATCTGTTCAGCCCACCATTGCATTTTTGCTGCCCGCTCCTTGCGTTCCCGCTCGTTATATCGGGGCACAACATCTTTAATGTACCGATTCACTAAATCGGCAAAGGTGTGTTTTTTGGCTTCGGCGGTTTTGAAGTGTCTGCCTTCCTTTATGGCGGTTTCAGTCCGTTTGGCCCATTCCCGCGCATCCGTCAACCTGTCGAATGTGGCGGTTTGTACTGGATAGCCCTTTAAGCGAACACGAACGGTATAGTAAGGTTTGCCCTCGTTTGTGGTGCGTTTGGTGATGCTTGCCATAATTGCTCCTTGGGAAGCAATCGGCATCTTGATAAAATGCGTTCAGCCATTGCTTAACCCTGCTTGTTAAGTGATGGATAGGGCTTTTAGGGTGTTGGTAGCACCTTAAAGGCCCGTTTTATTTGTGCTTTTGATTATATCTCACGTTCCACTCACGTTCCACTAGCTGGCAAAAAATGACAAAAACAAGGGATAAGCAACAACAATTAAAAATGAGTAACATTTTGATTTTATTGTTATTGTCTTTTGTGATGTGTTGTGGTTTTTGGGATGTATCGGATTCAAAATCCGGTGATGGTGACATCGTGTCGGTTCGATTCCGACCCTCGGTACCATTTCATGGTTCGGAGCCGTGCAAAGAGATTCGAAAACCCGCAAGCTGTCTAGCTTAGCGGGTTTTTTATTGTCCGGCGAAGTACAACGAAATGAAATAACAATCACCGCAAAATGCAATAACTTCCGCAATAATCTATAATCGCCTGAAAAAGTTATTGCATTTTATTGCTTTAAGGTGATTCAAGTTTCTGAATATAAAAGAAAAGATAACCTGATTCCGTCGGATGTAGCGATTAAAAACGCCAAGCCGAAAGAGAAACCTTACCGGATAAAGGATGCCAAAGGGTTTACTTGCTGGTGAATCCGGACGGCTCGAAATGGTGGCGGATGGAATACGCAATCGACGGCAAAAGGAACATGCTTTCGATCGGCGTTTACCCCACGGTCAGCCTGGCCAAAGCCCGGGAAAAATACCGGGCATTGCAAGCGATGATTGCCGGCGGCATCGACCCCAGCGAGACCCGCAAACAAGCCCGGATCGAAAAAGCCGAAGCCTTAGACCGGGAGCAACGGAAAGCAAAGGGCATCCCGATTAAAGGCTCTTTCGAAGAAATCACTCGCACCTGGATGACATCCACCGCCCATACCGTCCGGGACATGACTCGCCAAAAGAAAATCAGGCGTTTCGAAAGGCACGTCTTTCCGGCGATCGGAGACAAAGACATGAAAGAAATCAAATCTCCGGAAATCTACGGTCTACTCAAGCCGCTTATAGCCCGGAACGAACTCGAAACGGCGCACCGCGCACACAGCGAAATCAGCGCCGTTTTCGCCTATGCCATTGCTCACGGTTTCGCCGACTACGATCCGGCGCAACCTGTCGGCACCCAATTGCCGCCTCAAAGTAAAGCATCGGGCGGCCCTGACCGAGCCGAAAGATGTAGCCGGGCTGCTCCGGGACATCTTCAGCTACCAAGGAACCTTCGTTGTTCAATGCGCCTTCCGGTTTTCGCCCTTGGTTTTTCAACGTCCCGGAGAGATCCGGCAAATGGAATGGAAGGATGTCGACCTGGCCGCCAGAGAATGGCGCTATTTCGTCACCAAGACCGAAGTACTAAACATCGTTCCCTTGTCCAGGCAGGTCATTGAAATACTGCAAGCCATCAGGCCGCTGACCGAATCCGGTCGCTACGTATTTCCTTCCAGCCGCGGTGACGACCGGCACGATAAGGACCGTGTACAGCATTTGGATGGAAGGCGGAAAATGATGCAGGCCTGGGCCGATTATCTGGATGCGCTGAAAGCCTGAGCTCGTCAGCCGGAATAGTCCTGGTGTCGCTAATTGACGTTTACATTAAGCAACCAAACAGAATAATCACAGTAAAACTTGACATAACTTGACAAAGGCTTATACTTCGCGCATGCAAAAGAGACTGAATTTATCCAATGCACAGCAAGCCATTGAGGTAGCGGGGCTAACTCAAACCGCAATTGCCGATGAATTGGGTGTATCTAAAGAAGCCGTTTCTCAGTGGCTTAATCATAAGTCTTTTCCACGTCCTAACAAATTGCTTCAACTTGGCAAATTACTAAATCTGGCTCTCAACGAACTTGTCATAAAGGAAGAGCCAAATGCCCCCAAAGTCGCCTTTCGTAAAATGAAAGGCACTAAAACCAAAGACCACCATATCGAAAAAGCTCAAGAAATCGGCCGGTTTTTACGTCAATTAGCGCCGTATTTACCGTTCGATACCTTGGAAATGCCTCCAGTGCTGAAGTCGCCTAATTGTAACTATGACTATTTGCACAAAGCTGCTGCAAAAGTACGGGAAGATATTAACTTAAGCGAAACAGACACTATTGATTTTCTTCACTTAATTCGTCGCTTTCGCGATCTGCAGGCTGTTGTAGTGCCCGTGATGTGGGGCTGCAAGCAACGGCATGAAAATGCCATTCATATTTATTTGCCAGACTCCCAAAGTACATGGGTTTACCTCAATCTCGACACCAATATCCATGATTTTAAATTTTGGATGGCACACGAATTGGGACACTGCCTATCGCCCAATTTAGAAGGGGATGAAGCCGAAGACTTTGCCGACGCCATTGCCGGCAGTTTGCTATTCCCGCATGAGCTTGCCGAACAAGCCTATGCGAGCCTTAAGCGACACCGTTCACCTGCATCAAAAATTGCCCACGTCATCGATATCGCCAATACTCAGATCATCTCGCCTTACACCATCATAGGGCAAGTCAAAAAATATGCCGCCTATGCTAATAAGCCTGAAATCGATTTGAGTCAAGGATTCAACGGCGCTGTGACAAACCTCAATAAAAAATACCCCAATGTCAGCGAAATGCTTTTGAATGACGTGGATCTGGACAGAAATGGAAAACCGAGCGCCAGAGATTACATCGCCAAAGTGGAGCATGCTTTTGATACGCCGTTTTTCGACATATTACGGCGCTATTTGAAACAGCACAATAAAGGAGCAGGGTTTGTTCAAACTGTGTTGGATATGCCGTTACTCGATGCACGGAGTATCCACGCAGAGTTGACCTAATGGCCCAGTCGAAAATACTCGTCGATACCAATGCTTATCTTAGGCTGGCTAAAACGATTCGCCCTTTATTGTTTATGCCATTCGGCGAAAATGAGTATTGCCTGTATATCCTTCCGGAACTTAACGAAGAACTAAAAAGCCACAAACTGCAAAACACCTTCTATTGGATAACAGAAGACGAATACGTAAAAAATCGACGACACTTTCTAAGCATTGGTCGGAAACAAAAGAAAGCTATCAATCAGGCATTTGAGTATGTTTGGGATTATGTGCAAACCGATTTGCCGGGCCCGTCGCGCGTAGATGCCCTCTACGTGGCGCATGCCATCGAACTGGATATTCCAGTTGTCACCGACGACCAGGATATGACCGGCCTAGCCAAGGCCTTTGACGCCAAAGTGATGTCAACTTAGAACTGCTAAAAATCATGCTGGACTGCCGCCACACGGATATGAAGACCATTAAGTCGCTTTGCGAGTACTGGCGACAATTTGGAGACCGTCCTGCCAATATGGAAGCGGACTTTAAGCGGCTCTTCCCTGATACCTAATTGCAATTCATCCTTTAGTCGAGTATTGCGCTTTCTCTTACAAACTTACTGCTGATCGCCTGTCTTAACAACTGATGTTACGCAGTGCCCCGCTGATAGCGTATCATGACCGAAGAACTCGCCCCATTGGGTGAACTCCTTGTTGCTGCTCACTGCTGTTTATTACCTTTATTAATCTGTAATTTTCTCGCCAGCACCCCCTGGGACAAAAAATAGCTGTCGACTCATTCAAAACATTAAAAAATTTCTGCTAGGGACGTCACTAAAGCAGGCATAATCTCGCCAACATTTCCCTTAAAATGGTAATGAGCTTTGCTGTCCAGCGGTGTGGGTGTCGGATTGATTTGGATTAGTTTGGCACCGTGAAGGACTGCTCTCTCCGGCAACTGAGAGGCAGGCCAAACTAACGATGAAGTCCCGATAGAGAAAAAAACGTCGCATTCCATTGCGGCTTTTTCAGCCGTGTTCCAATCCGTAGAGGATAACGGCTCCCCAAACCAAACTACACCCGGACGAATGGGGCCATTGCATAGACTGCAATTAGGGGGTTCCAAGCGTCTGCTACCGGCGGGTTCATCTGGAATACCGACTGGAAATGTATAAGGACTGCCACAATCAAAACAACGAGGTTTATGCAAACTGCCGTGCAAATGCGTAACACCTCGATTGCCTGCGCGTTCATGCAAGTCATCCACATTTTGCGTGATTACCGTCAATCTTTCTGAATAACTCATTAAATCGGCAATCGCCAAATGTCCAGCGTTGGGCTCTGCCTTTAAGACTTGCATTCGTCGCCACTCATACCACCCCCATACCAAAGCCTTGTTCGCCAGAAAACCGGAAGGGCTTGCTAACACATGCGGATCGTAATGTTCCCAGAGTCCGGTTTGTGCATCCCTAAAGGTAGGTATTCCACTTTCCGCTGACATGCCAGCGCCTGTGAATACGACAATATGTTTGGCTCTAAGCAGGCCCAGTAAAAAATCCTCGGTAAACATCGATACGGTAATAGAAAAAGTATGAAAAAAACATTTTTAGCGGCTTCAATTTCCTGGATTGGATGGAATCATGTCATAAATAACCTTTGATAACACGGCAAACGCCGCATCCTCAAATGCCTTATCTTCCATATAGCGTGTGACAATTTTGTCGTTCTCGCTCATCCGTTGAATCATCAGGTCTTCCAACAACCGTCTTAGCCCAAGTTGAAACTTGTCAAACGGATTGGCTTGCCGTAGTTGAATTACCTCTGGGGTGTTGGCGGCTTTTTCCTTGATTTGCTCGAAGAACAAGCGGTCTTCTTCGGTAAAATTCGTCCCAAACCGATTGTTCAATATCTCGATGATTTCCGATAGCGGGGCTTTTTCGTCCTTGGCTTTGCCGGTGCCGACATCGGTCGGGCTTTTGACCGTGTACTCGCCTTGTTCATCCGCCAGATCGATCGCGCCGGAAAATACCCGTTGCAGTCGGTAATATTGCAAATCGACTTCGTCTCCCAGCTTGACGTTGGTGTTATCCCTGTTCAGCGGTAAATGCGGCAATAAAAAGCGGCCAAAACTATACAGCATTTCCAGATCGGGATCGGCATAAGGCATGATCTGACTCAAAAAGGCATAAACCTTGACGTAGCCGCTTAACTTGTCCCGAAACGCAGACCGCTGCTCTTCATCGCTCGTCGCTTTGAACCGATCCACTGCCGGCTGTAAACGGCGTTGCAGGCGGGCGTGATCGGCCGGATTCTGTTTGTTCGGTGCGCGGTAGAAAATACGGGCAAACGCTTCCACCTCGCTCCAATGGTAAACCTGCATGCCGTCCAGATCGTGCTTGATTTGTTCAAGCAAGGCTGGATCGGAGGTTTCCTGCAAACTGGTGGCGTCGTAATAGGGTTTGAACGCTTGATAAATATCTTCGGCTTCATTGACAAAATCCAGCACGAACGGCGTTTCCTTACCCGGCAGCATCCGATTCAGGCGCGACAGGGTTTGCACGGCCTGAACGCCATCCAGACGCTTGTCGACGTACATCGCCATCAACTTCGGCTGATCGAAACCGGTTTGATACTTGTTGGCGACCAATAACACTTGATAATCGGGTGAATTGAAGCGTTCCGGCAATTGTTTTTCGCTGATCGATTTGCCGGTCACCACATCGCAATTCATGCCCGGCTCCGTGTATTCCAAGCCAGTATCGGGATCGCGCACCGTGCCGCTAAACGCGACCAAAGGCTGCACATCCTGATAACCGTGTTGCTCGATGTAAGCCTGGAAAGCCTGCATGTATTTGACGGCCTGCAAGCGCGAGCCGGTCACCACCATGGCCTTGGCTTGACCGCCCGAATGATGCTTAACGTGGCTGCGGAAATGTTCGACAATAATCTCGATTTTTTGGGAAATATTGGTCGGATGCAGCACCAGGAATTTAGCCAAGGCCCGTGCCGCCTTTTTCTTCGGCAGGTTCGGGTCGTCCTCCATCGCTTTGACCAATTTGAAATAGGTTTTATAAGTCGTGTAATTTTGCAACACGTCCAGAATAAAGCCTTCCTCGATGGCCTGCCTCATGCTGTACAGATGAAAAGGTTCCGGCTTACCGGTGCCGCCGACGCGGCCGAACAGCTCCAAAGTCTTGCCCTTGGGCGTGGCGGTATAGGCAAAAAAACTGACGTTCGGCTGCCGGCCGCGCGAGGCCATTACCTGATTCAAACGATCTTCCCAATCGGTTTCATCTTCTTCGCCGTTGGCGGCATTCGCGCCCAAAATCGACTTTAATTCTCTGGCCGTCTCTCCGGTTTGCGACGAATGGGCTTCATCGACAACCACCGCATAACGCCGCTTGCCGATCTCAATTTCCCAGGCTTTGGCTTGCGCTTTGCTGGTTTCATCGGCCCCGTCGATATTGTCGGCGCCAGCGGCATGCAATAAGCCGCGCAACACAAACGGAAACTTCTGCAAGGTGGTAATCACGATTTTGGTGCCGTCGATCAAAGCCGCCGCCAACTGCCTGGAGTCCTGATCGATGGCCTTGACCACGCCTTGCGCATGTTCGATTTGATAAATCGCATCCTGCAATTGCCTGTCCAACACCTGCCGGTCGGTAATCACAATCACGCAATCGAACACCTTGTGATCGTCAGAATTATGCAAACTCGCCAAACGATGTGACAGCCAGGAAATCGAATTGGTTTTGCCGCTGCCTGCCGAGTGCTGAATCAGATAATTCTGGCCGGGGCCTTCCACTTGTGCGGCAGACACCAGTCGACGAGTGGCATCGAGTTGATGATAACGCGGAAAAATCACCGCTTCTTTCTGCATCAAGCGACTGCCGCCCTTGCCGTCTTCGGCTTTCTCTTCCTTGCGCTCAATGAAAATAAAATTGCCGAGAATGTCCAGAAACTGCTCGCACTCCAGCACATCTTCCCAGAAATAACCGCTGCGGTAACCGGACGGGTGCTGCGGATTGCCTGCCCCGCAGACGACTTCACCCGGATGGCTACCGCGATTGAACGGCAGGAAAAAAGTCTTTTTGCCCGCCAGCCGGGTAGTCATGTGGACTTCGTCCGGGTCGGCGGCAAAATGCACCAGTGCCCGCTGCTTAAACTCAAACAACGGCGCGCGCGGATTGCGGTCGTTGCGGTATTGATTCACCGCATGCCGCCAATTTTGCCCGGTCCAGGGATTTTTCAGCTCGCAGGTCGCCACCGGCAAACCGTTTACGGCAAACAGCATGTCCAGGGTACTGTGATCGCCCGGATGACACGGCACCTGCCGCGTCACCGTCAGCCGATTTTGTCGATAATGCGCCAGCACTTCGGCATTCAAGCCGTGCGCCGGTTTGAAATAGGCCACTCGAAACGTCTTGCCGTAAAACTTGAAACCGTGGCGCAACACGTACAGCGAGCCTTTGATCGCCAGTTCCTTGACCAGCTCTTTGATCAGCAGGGTTTCCAGATTGGCACCGTGCTGCTCGCGCATGCTGTCCCAAAGCGGCGTTTGGGTGGCGGCGATAAAATCGGTAATTTGTATCGGAAATAAAGCTTTTTCTTTATCCCAATCTTTCGCCGAACCGGCTTGCCAGCCCTTGGCCAGCAGCATTTGCTCGACATAACTCTCGAAGGCTTTTTCGGTGGTTTGCTTCATCTAATCATCCATGTTGATTGTTAATTGCACGCCGTCACACCGGGGTTGCTCAGCGGTGCTATAGGCTTGGTCAACGCGGTTAGGTTTATCCGGATAACGCAAGGATAGCAAGCCATGTTCTACCATGGGGTTGAGAAAGCGTTGGCGGATGCTTTCCGAATTGCGATCAAGCAAATTGGCGATTTCATTTCGGGTGAGCCAGCGATTCATGCAAAGCCTCAGAATAATCCGTTCCATTTCTTTAGGCATTAGCCGCTGCTGGCTTCTGGCTGGGGCAGCCGCGGCCAGCAAATCGGCGTTATGTAGGGAGTCAATGCCTTTATGTAGGGAGTGACCGGGCCTCGCTATCCGATAACGGCTCCAACGCCCTTGCCCCACTTGTTCCAACGCACCCTGAGCCACCAGACTTTGCAGCAGGCGCGTCACATCCGCAGCATGCAACAAGCAAATCTGCCGCATCCGGGCGTTGTCCACATCGCCTTCAATATCGGCGGTCACCAGCGCCTGAACCTCATTGCCGAATTCATGGTCAGCCTTGTCTCGGGTTGGCGTCGCGCAATAGCAATGCGCGGCTGTAATCCAGAAATTCGTCCAGATGCCGGGTGATGATGCTGACGGTGATCGGCAGTTGCAATTGTTGATAATCGTGCACGGCGATATTGCGAAAACCCACCATGCGCTTCAGCGACGCGGCCAATTCGGCTTCGATCCAGCCGCCGCGCGCCAGTAGTTCGAATACGTCGCGGGCGCTTTGCGGCACGCCGAGTCTTTCGCGGCGGATCAAATGCTGCCCCATGTCCAGCGCCGCCTCGCAAGCACGCTGGATATTCAAGATTGCGGCGTCCTGGCGGGTGTAATCGGCGGCAAAGCCATCGGGATTGGCCGCATACTCCTCCTTGGCCCGCGCTACACAGCGTTCGATGGTTGCCGCCTTATTAATCAGAACGTCATCGGCCATACACACTCCCCCGGTTTTGAATATCGTTCAACAGCCCGGCGCGGGCAGTGTCCAGTGCGGTTTTTTCGCTGAGAATGGCCGCCTCGTACAGAGCGGCTTGGGCATCGCTTGCCCACCAGCGCTGGCCCTGAGTAATGATTTGATATTGCATCACTGTCGAGGCCGCGCGCAGATCAACCAAATCCACGGGACAACCCGCCATGTCGGCCAGATCGCCCGCCAAAGCCCAAAGCGCTAGTGGATCGGCGTAACCCGCCACCAGCACCGCCAAATCCAGATCGCTTTCAGGCCCTGCCGTGCCCTGAACGCGGCTGCCGAAGGCGTATACGGCCAGCAGGTTATCCAGCCGGGCTTGCAGACATTCGACGATGGCCCTTTGCTTCATGCCGCCCCCCGCACGTCGATTTTGCCGGTCACGGCGGCGGTGATCAGCGCGCTGCGGTATTCCTGCAAGCGGGCGATTGCGGTTTCGACTTTTTCGATCAAGCGGTCGATTTTGGTAGTTTCGCGGTCGAGATAGGCGGCGATGGCGGTTTGTTCGACAATTGGGGGACAAATAATTTTCAGGATTGTTAATTTGCTTGCTTTTAGACCTTCGGCAGTTGAACCGGTAGACAAGCTTTTAAGCTGATTCTGAAAATGGTCAGACATCATTGCATACAGCGTAAAGGCAGAAGAAAAGTGCTTTTTATCCATTCGGAATCGGATCATTCTTTGCGCAAATGCTACGTCTTCCTTATCTACCAAAGCAACATTTCCCAATGGCGCTTCAGTGGTGAAAAGCACATCACCAATCATAGGCAAGCCCCTTCGCATGATTTCCGCGTAGTCATCTTCCGCGACGTATTCCTGCGAAGTTACATAATCGATATAACCCATTCGAACATTTCTGGCTGTTACCAAAAACACCCCTGAATCAGTTTTCTCCGGTGTTTTTCCGCGATAGTCTGATTTATCGGATACATATTTTGTAAACGGCAAAATTTCCCAGCCTTTCGGTATTGCCCTCAACCACTCAATCCCGAAATCCTTGAATCCTTCGGTAATGTCGGTGCCATCCGTAGGGGCGAAAAATCTTTCGCCCCTACCATACGCGCGGGGCGCTTCATGGACCGAGGTGTTGCCGGTGGTCAGGCCGAATTCCCGCGTGGCATCGTCAGGCAGGCCGCGAGTGACGGTGCGGGAGATCAGCGCGCTGCGTTTTTCCTTGAGCAATTCGACCAGCTTGCGCTTTTTCGCCACCAGCATATCGATCCGCCCGGTTTCCCGGTCCAGAAAGTCGGCGATGGCGGTTTGTTCAGCCATGGGTGGAACGGCTAACTGACAATTGCCGATAAAATCCCAATTGGCTCTTGGCATTTTAGAACCGTAGGTAGACGAATCCACCAATTTGATAAATCCGTCTGCAAGCAGCCAATACAGCAGCGCTCTACGATCAAAATCCTCGGCCTGGATGACTAAAAGTTCCGTTGAGCAAAGTCCGCTAAAGTCTGGAGCACACGCCTTAGCTAGATAAGGCCGCAATTTGCCGAACAGGGTTGTTCCTTTGGAGAAATAATTTGCGACACCTGAAGGCACAAGATCGGGATCAATAAACAGCAGTTTGCCGCTCCAAGACTCGATATTTTCCATGCCAATATAAGGCAGAGGATTTTCTTCATCCGCTTCGACTTTTTTGTCACAAAGATGGGTGGCCATTTTCAGCCTCTTCACTTCCCAATGCCCCGGCACCTGACCCAACCATGCCACGCTGCTGTCCTTATAGTGCGGATAGGCCGGATACTTCACAGCCAACCTCCACCGCGACGGAGATCGTAGGCTGGGTTGAATGCAATGAAACCCGGCATCGTCAAACTTTCATGCTGGGTTTCGCGTTGCTCAACCCAGCCTACGCGAACGGCTAAGGATTCCCCGGTTTTCACTCTGCGCTGGACGATTAAGAAATTCCGAATAGCCATCGAGGCGGATGCGCCGGGCTTATCCACCCTACGGACTTTTGCGTCGGCGGCAGTTGTCCGGAAATTCCCGGCAATTGCAATTTCGTTCAATTCGCCTTCGCCAAAGAGGTTTTGCAGATGCTCGCCGATGGCTTGGCCAAGCAGATTAGCCTCGCTCACGCCGTGACCTCTCTCAGCAATTCAATAATCTCGCCTTCCAGCGACTTGATTTCGGCCTCGATGACTTCCAGTTCGCGCGGTGGCTCATAGCGGTAGAAATGCCGATTCAGCGGGATTTCGTAGCCGATTTTGGTTTTGCCGTGATCGATCCAGGCATCGGGGACGTGGGGCAAGACTTCGCGCTGGAAATAAGCTTCGATGCTCTCCTTGAGCGGCACCGTTTCGGTGTCGCGCAAGTCGGAGTCGGGCTCGGGATTGCCTTGCCTGTCGGTGCAGATTTGCGCCGATTCGTCTCGCTCGCTCAGTGCAGCCAAAACGGCTTTGAGTTCGGAGGCCGATAAGCGGATGCCTGTTGCCTGTTCGGTTTGGCGCAGGGCGTTTAGGAACGCTGTACGATCCAGGTATGTAGGGGCGAAAGATTTTTCGCCCCTACCCAACGCATTTTCATCGCCATGTTGTGCGGCAAAAGCCGCCAGCAAGTCGCGAATTTGCTGTTGGCGGGCGCGGCCCCCTTCGATTTCCTGCTGGCGGGCGGTTTCGTTCTTTTTGTTGCTGCCGGCCAGGTTGACGAATGCAGTTTGCTCTTCAATCCGTGCCATGCGTTCTGCGCTGGCTTGGAAATTGAGCCTGAGCGGGCGTTCGACGGTGATCTTGTGATAGCCAAAGTCTGCGTTATCGAACACTTTACTAACCACGAGCTCTTTGTCTTTGCCATCGATGTTAAAGCGGCGAGTTTCGCCCTCGGTAAAATTGGCATAGATGCGGGTGATTTCGCCGATATGGTCCGGGTCTTTGGCTTTGTCGCCGGGATCGCCGATACGGCGGCGCTTGTTGCCCAACGATTTTTCCATCGGCACCCAGAAATTGCGGGCGTCGATCAATTGGATTTTGCCTTTGCGCTGCGGCTCCTTGCGATTGCTGATGATCCAGATATAAGTGGATATGCCGGTGTTGTAAAACAGTTGTTCCGGCAAGGCGACGATGGCTTCCAGCCAGTCGTTTTCGATGATCCAACGCCGGATTTCACTTTCGCCGCTGCCGGCATCGCCGGTAAATAACGGCGAGCCGTTAAAAACAATTCCGATCCGGCTGCCGCCATTTTCCACGGTTCGCATTTTGGCGATCATGTGTTGCAGAAAGAGCAATGCACCGTCGTTAATGCGCGGGGTGCCGGCGCCGAAACGACCGGCATAGCCCAAAGTATCGGCTTCCTGCTGAATGGTTTTTTGCTGCTGTTTCCATTCCACGCCGAAGGGCGGGTTGGCCAGCATATAGTCAAAGGTCCATTTGTTGCCCTCGCTGTCCCGGTCGAAGCCGTCACGGGTAAAGGTGTCGCCGAGAATGATGTTGTCGGCATCCTCGTCTTTAATCAACATGTCCGATTTGCACACCGCCCAGGCTTCGTCGTTCCAGTCTTGTCCGAACAATTTGGGCTTCGCTTCGGCATTGAGTTTACGAATGTATTCCTCGGCTACCGATAGCATGCCGCCCGTGCCGCAAGCGGGGTCGTAGATGGTTTTGACGACGTGGCTTTGCGCCAAGTCTTGCTCCGGCACCAACAACAGGTTGACCATCAATTTAATCACTTCACGCGGGGTAAAATGCTCTCCGGCTTCTTCGTTGGATTGCTCGGCGCCGATCCGGATCAGCTCTTCGAAGACATAGCCCATCTGCACGTTGTCGACGCGTTGCGGCGATAAATCGACGGCGGCAAAGGCTTTGATCACTTCAAAGAGGATGTTTTTTTCCGCCATGTGTGCGATCTGATCGCTGAATTTAAACTTCTCCATGATCGCGCGCACGTTCGGCGAAAAACCGTTGACGTAGTTGTTCAGGTTAGGGGCAAGATTATTGGGATCGTTAAGCAGCGAATGCCGGGAAGTCTTGGCGAATTGCATCCGCGACAGATTGTAGAAGCGATAGCCGGTAATGGCTTGCAATCTGGCTTGTATCACCCTTTCCGGTTTGCTTGTCAGGTTTTGATACTCCTCGAATGCGGCTTGTTTGGTGGGCTCTAACAAGCAGTCGAAGCGGCGCAGTACCGTTAACGGCAGGATGGCTTTTCTGTATTCGTTGCGTTTGTAGGGACCTCGTAAGAGATTGCAGATGCTCCAGATAAAGTTGGCTACCTGGCTATGGGTTTCGCCGTTCATTCGCGTTGTGGTTCCTTTGGATCTTTTCCGTTTGTCGTTTCAGGTACTTCTAAGAAATAAAGTGGCATGGCTGAAAATAATCCATGGCCGTAATTTCCGTACTTGATGAAACTATATAGTAGCCTGTGATTAACTGGCAAGACATAACAGCCATTCCCATCAATGCCCGGTTCGAGTATTCGTTGTGTTCGGCGGCGGCACCCATGCCGAATTGAATTGAATGCCGCCGCCGGAACGAGCCCGTACTTTAATTAAGGCTAAGGACGCGTGGCGCCAGCAAAGTCAGATCGTCCGACTGCTCGGCGCTAGCTGCATAGTCAATAACGGCACGTTGAATCAAAGATACCATGGTGGAAGCCGATTCGTCGGCTCGATTGGCAATAGTCAGCGTAACCATTGAATCAGCAGTATGCTGCGCGTCAGACGAAGTCATCGGCTATCGGATTTCCCGATTGATAAGGGCGTCCATTGCTTCCGGTAACCCGCGGCCAATCCCTCTTGATTGAACCGGGCCACTAAGGCCGGAGCGGTGGAACCCGAAACCGGTCACCCATCAGCGAGAAAATACAGCCGTGGCAAACGAAGCCATTAGAAAGGAATCGGTATGAAAAATACGACAACTATCTTAAAAAACGTCGCTTCGTCCTGAACCGCAGAGCGGTTCGAACTGCATTCCCATTTATGCCCTTGAGGGTACGCAGAGCATGAGAACGATCAGGCGGCATTTCGGGAAGTTATTTTTTGCCACATCCTTACTTTCAATTTTCGGATAGGATTGGGATATTAAAAATCAATTGATTCATTCCATGGAAAGATGCTCATGTCTATTTCTTAAGACAAACCTGATGCACTGGCCCTGGCTTTTGAAACCGAAACGCTTCCAGCCGCCTTTCTTGCACTGACCTATATACACGGGGGTACCTCGAAAAACCACCCAAATTAGCCATCAAGTCACAGTTGATATAGCCAATCAACCAATGCCAGCTGGAAACAGGCTATTTTTCACCCGCCTGGAGCGGTTTTTTTTCAGCCTGAAGGCGATCTCTATCCGCCCTTCAGGCGCACTTTGCCTGCTAACAGGCAAAAGCCGAGGCCACGCCGCTGGTTTTCAGGCTACATAAACGGCGTAAGTTATAAGTGGCCGCCTTCAGATTGAGCTGCAACACAGCCCGATCCAGGCCAATACAGCGCAAGCCCTTGCCGCCCATCTGTTGCAGGCTGGCATAGACGTGTTCGACCCGGGCACGACTTTTGGCAATCCGCTGATTGCGTCGCTGTTGACAGTCCGATAATGGTTTGCCCTTGGGCGCTTTGCGCTGGATATGCGTGCGCCAACCGTCCTCTTGCAGTCGGGCTTCACGCTCGCTGTCCACGTAACCTTTGTCGGCATAAACATCACGGCTCGTGTTGCCCGTATCCAGCACGGCTTCCAGATGATGCGTGTCGTGTTCGCTGGCGGTGCTGACTTTGAGTTTGCGGATCAGCTTATAGCGTTTGTCGGCGCTCGTGGATAACTTGTAGCCATAGTACGATTTGCCGTGTTTCTTGGTCCAGGTGGCGTCGATGTCTTTCTGCCGACGTTGCGCAGGCGTCCAATCGATCGGCATGGCATCCTGTTTGACCAACACTTTCTCGTCTTTGTTGAGCCGCTGCCGTGGCGCGGGGACGAGGGTGGCATCAACGATTTGCCCGCAACGTGCGAGGTAGCCGTGTTTGTTCAATTCCCGGTTGACGGCGTCGAATAAGGTTTCGCTGGCATTGGCCTCAACCAACCGTTCCTTGAAGGTCCACAGGGTCGTCCGGTCGGGAATTTGGCTGCTCTGACGCAAACCGACAAACCGCTGGAAGCTTAGCCTGTCCAGCAGTTGAAACTCCATTTGTTCGTCGCTCAGATTGTAGAGTTGCTGTAACACGACCACTCTAACCATGACTTCCGTCGGAAACGGCGGGCGACCGCCTTGGGTTCGGTCGGGCCGTGGCGCCGATTGATCAATCGCTTGCGACAAGGCTTTGAAGTCCACGTGTTTCTCCAACACCTGCAGAATGTCGCCCAGCTTATCCAGCTTGGCTTCTCGTTCTTCGGCTGCAAACAGGCTCTCTTTAATCATCGCTTTACCGGCTATCCATTTGAAAATGCTATTTTCTCATAGCCTTGGGTTTTTCGAGGTGCCCACGGGATATCCGTGTTTTAGAATAGGCGTGATCGCTATCCCCCCACCTCCGACCGGAATAGTATCCACAACAGTTTTATTGGCTATAGAGATTACATTAATATTTGCACCTGTCGTTACATAGGCGTACTTCCCATCTTGGGTAACAGCAACTTCAACCGGGTTGCTGGGGCTCATCAGCGGTACATGACTTTGGACGGTATTGCTGGCAATATCGATGAACGAGACATCCAAACCCAAATAATTTGAAACAATGGCGTATTTCCCGTTGGGCGTTATGGCCACTGAGCCAGGGTTATTGCCCACATCCGGGATTGTTTTAACAACGGTATTAGTGTTCGTAGAAATAACGGAGACATCGTAACTATCCGAATTCACTACATAAACATACTTTCCATTTGGGGTGATAGCCGCTTTCCAGGCTCCATTCCCCACTGGAATGGGTTCGCCCACGGCAGTATTGGTGATCGTGTTGATTACATGAACGGTATTTGCCAGGAAATCGGTCAAATAGAGAAATTTTCCATTCGGAGTAATGGCATAACAACCAAGGTCAACATCAAACGGAAGATTTCCCACAACGGTATTGGTTGCGGTATCAATGATCGACGCACTGGCGTAGAGCAATTTCCCGTTCGGGGAGATGACCATATCAGTTTGACAATTAAAAGAATGGCCTATTGGAATGGGGTCGCCCACAACGGAATTGGTTGCGGTATCAATCACTACGACACCGTCATCGATTATAGTCTCCACATAAGCGTATTTTCCGTCCGGAGATATGACGACGCCAAAAGGGCCGCCCGGAACCGGAATCGGATCTCCCACAACGGTATTGTTTGCGATATCGATTACGGTGACGGCGTCGTCATGTGTAGACGTTACATAGGCAAAGGGAGCGGCTTTTATTGGCAGCACGGTTAGCAAACAGCCTGCAAATAATAAAATGGATAAGAAAGCATGGTAAGTTTTCATTTGAAGCCTCTTTATTTGTTGTTGATATAACAGTACGGATGCGACTGTACTCTTATTGCAAAGCTGCCGTGACACGGGTTGTATCCGATTATTCGGTTTCCGTCCCAGCATATGTCAGGTTTGGCTTTGTTAAGGGGGATTTATATTAGAGAATCAAAAAATTATCCATACGTATGAATACTTATACGCCGGTCCACGAAGTCCATTCATGGCGGATTTTACTTTCCCCGGTGACGGGTTTGCCGGAATCGGATGCTGGATCTTGCAATTTTTCTCCCAGCCGGAGTATGGATGCAGGACGGCACCGGATGGATTCTGGGATTGGCGGTCATGGCGACCGGCTGCTGTCGTTGAGGGGCGGAGGGCTTTAGTTTGGCTCCTGATCGGGAGTCAGTCCGTTTTTTCGCGCCAGGTCCAGCAACTCCAGCAGATTGCTCGAGCCGGTCTTGTCGAGTATGCGCTTTCGGTGTTTTTCCACGGTGCGGTAGCTTATCTTCAGGCAGCGGGCAATTTCCTTGTTCGAAGCGCTGTTGACCAGCATCTTCATGATTTCATACTCCCGCTCCGTCAGTTGCATGAGCCGAAGTTTGGCTAGATGGCTTTGTTCGGCCATCGCCCGCATCCGGTCGCCTCTCGCCAGCGCGGTCCGGACGCTGGCCAACAGCGTTTCCCGGCTAACCGGCTTCATCAAAAAATCGTCCACGCCCGCTTTCATCGCTTCGACACAGGTCGGAATATCGGCATGACCGGTCAGAATGATGACCGGCAGCGGAATGGCCTGAGCCGCCAGGATTTTTTGTATCTGGATGCCGTTCATGCCCGAAAGACACAGGTCGACGATGGCGCAGCCTTTTCTTTCCGTAAGTTTCTCTGAAAAAAACGCTTCCGCACTGTCGAACGCGGCCACCGTCAGGCCTTCCTGTTAGAGCACCAGAGCCATTGCCCGGCGCGCGCCGGCATCGTCATCGACGACGTAGACGATGGGCTGATTTTTGTTTTGAGGATTAAGCATCGGGAGGAGCTTGCCTATGGCAGGTGAATTAACTTCCGGATTGCGGATTTATGGGTATTTCTACCTATAGCTATTCATTGGAGTTTGACTTTAATTAACGGTCAGGTAAGAGAAGATTTCCCCAACCTTATCCATATTATCTTATTTAACCGGTGGAAATCATCATTAACTCGACAGTTTTTGACTGTTTTATCGGCCTGCCGTTCTCAAATGCCGTGTTATCAAGTCTAGGTTTTTTATATTCCGAAGCAAGGAGATCTCTAGTGAAGTTATTTGGCACCAAACGAGTCCAGACCCGCATCGACGAAGCGGTGAAGATCATCGATAAAATGGTGGAGGGCGATTTTTCGCCGTCCATCGATACCTCGGGTTCCGATGTCGTCGTTCCGTTGATGCGGGCTTTGAAAAAAAATCAGGAAACGCTGGAACGCCGTGCCTCGGAAGGGCGCCGCGCCAGCGATACCAACGCCGAACAGAGAGCTTGTTTCGACCAGGCTTTCAGCAAGATGATCGGAGACCTTCAGGCCGGCAGGCTGTCCACCCGCATGAATCTGGAATCGCTGAACGAAGGCCTCTACCGCTATACCGCCGAGGGCGTCAACATGATCGCCGATGCCCTGGAAGCGGCTCTAAAAAAGCAGGAAGAAATTCTGGTCGCCGAAAATACCCGCATCCGCATCGCCCTGGACAACGTGAAGACCAACGTGATGATTGCCGACAACGAGCGCAACATCATCTATATGAATAGAGCGGTTGGCGAAATGCTGAGCCGTGCCGAAGCCGACCTGCGCAAAGCGCTGCCTCATTTCAATGCGTCCCGGCTGCTGGGGGCGAACATGGATCAGTTCCATAAAAACCCCGGGCATCAGAGCCGCTTGCTGGCCAATTTGACCGGTACGTACCGCACAGAAATTCAGATAGGAGGACGCACTTTCGAGCTGATCGCCAATCCGGTGATCAACGGCGAAAATGCTCGGTTGGGATCCGTGGTGGAATGGAAGGATCGCACCGACGAAGTGGCCGTCGAACAGGAAATCGCCGGAATCATCACGGCCGCCAGCCAGGGCGACTTCAGCAAGCGCATCGATCTGTCCGGCAAGGACGGTTTTTTCCGGGTGCTGGCCGAGGGCATGAATTCACTGTTGGGGACCAGCGACGAAGGTCTGAATGAAGTGGTCCGTGTATTGGGCGCGTTGGCGAGGGGCGATCTGACCGAAACCATCGCCGGCCACTACGAAGGCTTGTTCGGACAGTTGAAGGACGATTCCAACGCCACGGTGAAAAGTCTGGCGAAGATGGTTCTGGACATTAAAACCGCGGTCGATACCATTTCCACGGCAGCTCAGGAAATTGCCGCAGGCAATGCCGATTTGTCGCAGCGCACGGAGGAACAGGCCGCCAGCCTGGAAGAAACCGCGGCCAGCATGGAACAGCTTGCCTCCACCGTCAAACAGAACGCCGACAATGCTCAGCAGGCCAACCGCATGGCCGCCGCGGCTTCGGAAGTGGCGGTCAAGGGCGGCGACGTGGTGCAGCAGGTGATCGGCACGATGAACGCCATCAACGACAGTTCGCACAAGATCGTCGACATCATCAGCGTGATCGACGGCATTGCCTTGCAGACGAACATCCTGGCGCTCAACGCGGCCGTGGAAGCGGCGCGTGCCGGCGAGCAGGGGCGAGGCTTCGCCGTGGTGGCGAGCGAAGTGCGGAATCTGGCCCAGCGTTCGGCGGCGGCTGCCAAGGAAATCAAAGGGCTGATCGGCGATTCGGTCGAAAAAGTGGAAGACGGCGGCCGTCTGGTGAACGAAGCCGGTAAAACCATGGAGGAAATCGTTACTTCGGTGCGGCGCGTCACCGGCATCATGGCAGAGATCGCTTCGGCGTCGGCGGAACAAAGCGTCGGCATCGAACAAGTCAATCAGGCTCTGACCCAGATGGACGAGGTGACGCAACAGAATGCCGCTCTGGTCGAACAAGCCGCGGCGGCAGCCGCCTCTCTGGAAGATCAGGCCGACATGCTGGCCGGCGCCATGGGCAAATTCCGTCTCGATGCCTCCATGGATTTGTCAATCGGCATAAAAGACTCCGATCCGTCCAGGGACGCCGCTTTCAATCCCGGGAGTTCTCCGAACGTCAGTAACAACCGAGCGCGAAAAAAGGGGAAATCCTTGTCGAGCCGGCCTGCTCGACGCAAAGAAGAAGAGTGGGACCGTTTCTAAAAATGTAACTATTCAGCGAAAGCTTCAGTCCCTTCTCCCTCCGCACCCTAAAGGGTATAAAGGAGAAGGTTAGGATGAGGAGATCAAAATGAAGCATTTTTCCTTATATTTTCCCCTCACCCCGACCCTCTCCCGGAGGGAGAGGGAGTTAAATGCCTTAACTAAAGGCATTGCTCCTTCGTAGAGGGCTTTAATCGCTTTTCGCTGAATAGTTACCTAAAAATTTGTCATTCCTTTAAACCGCAAGAGGTGGGACGCAGACTGCCTCTTGTCGGCACCGCCTTCATGCCCATTGCCGTAAAGCGTACAGCTCAACCTGCACCGTGACGATGCCGGATTTCCGCTACCGGCCGCTGTCCGGCGAGAGCTGCGCCAATTGATTCATCACTTCGTCGTATTGCCGTTCAAACGTACGCAGGAGGTTTTCGTCGATCGAGCGGGTCGACAGGGCTGCTTCCACTTTTTTACAGTGTTGGGCCAGGCCGGTGACGTACAAATTCGCGCAAACGCCTTTGAAGGCATGGATCCAGTCGGCCGCTTCCTGCCATTGCCCGTTTTGCAGATGGTAGTCGAGTTCTTCGAATTTGCCGCGGTAGGTTTGGTGAAACAAAAGCAGCAGCGTGCGGTATTTTCCGGTATCGTTGCGCAGAGTCTTCAAGCCTTTGCCGACGTCGATTCCGGGCAGACGGACGCCGTCCAGCTCGGCCATGATGATTTTTTCCGGCGGTTGAACCGGGCTCTGCGAATGAGTCAATCCTTGTAGAACGGCTTTGAATTTATCGATTTCGATGGGCTTGGTCAGCACTTCGTTCATGCCCGACCGGTAGCAGCGGTCAAGATCGTTCGCCGCGGCAAATGCAGTCATGCCGATGATCGGCAGTTCGGTCAGCTTGAGCGTTTTCCGGATTTCTTCGGTGGCCTGATAGCCGTCCATGATCGGCATCTGGACGTCCATCAGGACCAGATCGATCTTCTCCTTCTTCAGCAATTCGACGGCTTCGCTGCCGTTGGCGGCTTCCACAAAATATTCCACTTCATTCTGGAGAATGTCCATGATCAGAATCCGGTTGATGTCGAAGTCATCCACCACCAGTGCCTTTGCATACTTGAACGCGGGGAAAGCCGGCGGCAAGGCAAAAACATCGGTTTCGGACCTTGCAGGTTCGTCCGTCAGCAACTGCCTGAGCCGCTCGCGGTCGTAAGCCGGTTTGGTCAAAAACGCCAAAGGATAATGCTCTTTGGGTAAAGAGCGGACTTTTTGTTCGGTCAACGGCGTGGTGATCAGCACGACGGCCGATCGGGAGAGGCGGCGGTTTCCTCGAAGAGTCTCGATTAAATGAAGGGCTTCCAGTCCGTCCAGGTCAAGGCTGATGAAAACGGCATCGAATTCGTGTTCCTCGAACAACGTCAAGGCGGCCCGGGCCGAATTGGAGCTTTTAACCCGGCACCCTATCGACCGGAGCAGCCCGGCCAGATGGTCTTTCGACTGAGGTCTCGGCTCCACGAGCAAAACCGATGGAAGATACGCCGGAACCGGAGGAGCCGTCTTCGGCTGGGCCGGACATTCGAGAGAAAGCGAAAAGGAGAACGAACTGCCCCGGCCCGGCTCGCTTTCAACCCTCAGACGGCTGTCCATCAGTTCCAGCAGTTTTTTGCTGATGCTCAGTCCGAGACCGGTGCCGCCGTATTTGCGCGTCGTGGAAACGTCGCCCTGGGTGAATACTTCAAATACTCGGGCAAGGGTTTCGGCATCCATGCCGATGCCGGTGTCCTGCACTGTAAAGGTAACGTCGGCGCGGTCTCCCGGTTTTGTTTCCGAAGCGGTAATGCCGAGGCGGATGTGTCCGGTATCGGTGAATTTGACGGCATTGGTCAGCAGGTTGATCAGAATTTGTTTCAGCCGCAGGGAGTCGGCGACGACAAGGCGAGGCACGGTTTCCGAAGCGTCGACGATGAATTCCAAGTTTTTTTCTTCCATCCGGGTAATCAGCATCTGGCTGATCTCGTCGACCATGTCGTAGAGATTGCACTGGATGAAGTCCAGCTCCATTTTCTCCGCGTCGATGCGGGAGATGTCCAACAGGTCGTTGATCAGCGACAGCAGTAAATTGGCCGATTCGAGTACGCGGTTGAGCTGCTGCTTTTGCTGCGGCGACTCGGAGTTGGCCAGAACCAGCCGGGTAAAACAGATGATCGCATTCATCGGCGTGCGGATTTCATGGCTCATGTTGGCCAGAAACGCCGATTTGGCTCGGGAAGACGCTTCGGCCGCTTCTTTTGCCTGTTCCAGTTCGCGGGTGCGTTCATGGACCTGGTCCAGCAGATTCAGGCTGTGCCGCTTCAAGGCCTCCTGCGCCTGGTCGCGCGCCGAAATCGCGTTGCCGATTTGCGTCAGCAGGCTGTTGAAAGCCGAGCCGAGTTGCTGGATTTCAACGTAACTCTGGTCGTGCGTTCTCAGCGTGTAATCTCCGTCCACGGTCACTTTGCCGACAAAAGCGGCCAGAGATTCCAGCGGCCCGGAAATCATTTTCTGCAGCAGCCAGGACAGCAGCAAGGCCACCAGTAAACCGACCAGGACGACGCTGGCCACCGTCAGGGCAAAGTGGGTCAGGATGGCCCGGTAGCGGGAGTAATCGGCGTACAGGACGACGTGGCCGATTTTATTGCCGCGGGGAAGCACCGGCCTGGCGTAAACCGCATGATCTTTCGTCTCTTGGTAACCGTACTTGCCGAGTTCCAGTTCATTCAAATGAAGCGCATCGGCCGGCCTATCCTCGGCGTGTCGGCGGTAACTGCCAAGCACCTGCCGGTCTCCGTCCAGCAGGAAAGCGGCGATGATTTGCCGGTCGTGCTTCAGCGACGCCAGCAGTTTATCGGCTTCCTGGGCGTCGTGAAAGACGAGGATGGCTTGTCCGTTGTCGGCGATCACATTGGCCTGCAAAGCCAGACTGGCGCGCATTTCCTGTTTCAGTTTCATCGACTGAAACGCGATGAACAGCACGCCGGCCACCAGCAGCGAAACGGTGCTGGTCAATAGGATAATGGCGAACAGCCGGGTTTTGATCGAGCAGCCGGTCATGGGTATTGCTCGGCTAAATTCAGCAATTGCGCGCCGAATTTGATTCGGGCCCGATCGGCCGCCTGCCGATTGATGGCGAAGAAAATTCTGTTTTCTTTCTCGAACAGCAGCACCATGCCGCCTTGTCGGTAAAACCTTTCGGTTTCACCGACCGTCAAAACCGGATAATTCACTACCGCTTGAAGAAACAAGTCCTCGGCTTTCGTGTTTTTTGTGACGTAAAGCAGATGACAGTCCTTAAGCTCCGCCTTCGGGTCCACTCCGACGGTTTCGATTTCATGCCGGCTGATGGTTTTCCCCGACAGCACGTTTTTTATCGTTTCGGCGATCTCTTTGCCGCCGGCAATGCAAAATCGAATGTTGCCGGAGCCGGAAGGCGAGATCTTTTCGGCAGGCCAATCGACGAACAGCGATAAACGGAACAGGTACGCGGCCTTGATGGCCAGCTCGCGCGTATCCACTGCAAGGCATTTTTTTACAGGTAGCGGCAATAACAGGATCAGGATCAGCATGAACAATACCCGTTTCATAACGGATGCGGCTGGCCGGGCCGGCGGAAAACGGAAAAGAACATCATCGGTCAAAATTGATAGGAAAGCTTCAGCATCACTTCCCGGGTGGGGCCGGGCAAAGCAGGATGTCCGCCATTATAAGGCTGGACGTATTGCAGTTTTTCGTTAAATACGTCGTAGACGCCCAGCCCGACGTCCACTCCTCTGACGAACGGATTCCGGTAGAGCCAGTACAGATTATAAACCCAGGACGAGCCGTGCCGCTGCAGCGTATCGCCGCTGTAGCCGTAACGATCGCTGATGAAGATCAGGGTCTGGTTGAGCGAGAGCGAAGGCGTTAAATTCCAATGAGCGTTCAGGGACACTTTATGGCTGGGAAAGCCGACGTTCAGGTGATCATGGATTTGTTGCCCTGCCGCATCGAGAATTTTGTATTTGTCGGCCGTGTTTCGGGTCGATTCGTAAAAGGAATAGTCCAGCGCCAGATAGCCCCAGTCATCCCGGTAACGCAGTCCCGTTTCGATGCCCTGCGTGCTCTGGCCGTCGGCGTTGATGTAAAAATCGTCGCCGTTTTCGTCGATTTGATAAAGAATGATGTCGTCGCTTTCGATGTGAAATAAATTGACCGACAAATCCAGATTGTGGAACGGCTGAAAACCCAGTTCGATTTCGGCAGTCCGGGTGCGTTCGGGTTTTACCTGAGCGATGCGCTCCTCGGGCGGCCTGCCGATGTTGTATTCGGCGTTTTTCTGATAATTGCCGCCGGTCGGAATCCGGAACGCGTGGCTGTACAGCGCTTTGAAATGGAATTTGCCGTAATCCTTGGTCAGGGCGGCGCGCGGCGCCAGATTGGTGCCGAATTCGTTGTACGCGTCGAAGCGCAGCCCGCCCAGCACGTTGAACCAGGGCAGGCCGTAGCCGGCTTCGGTATAAGCGGTGTAGTCGCTGAACGTCGGCAGGGTTTCATTGAGCCCCCCAGTCTGAATGTCGAATTTGTCTACGGAAAAGCTGTTGCCTACGACCAGATAATTGCCTTCGTCCGTCGCGAAGGTGGCTTTGGCGTTCAGTTTGTAATAATCGACATAGACTCTTTCGCGTAACAACGGCGGACGACCGTCCAGATAGTGGCGGGTGCGTTCCCAGGGATTCTGTCTGGAAAACGTGGCGTTGGTTTCGAGTTTGATCGAAGGGCTGAAGATGTGCTGGTAGTTCAGGCTTCCGGCATAGGTATTGAATTGATTGACCACATACCGGTCCGGACCGCTGAACTCGCCGGCAAAGCCGTCGCGGCTGTCGACCTCGTATTGATCGGCCAGGATGCGCAGGCCAAGGTTTTTGTAGTTAACGCCCAAGTTGAGCATCATGTCGTCCAGTTCATTCGTGTCGGCCATGTCGAAACGGTTGCCGAGCGCATCCTGATAAATCTGGTCGCTGCGGTGCGCGTTGCCGCGTTTTCCTGAAAAACTGACTTCCAGATCGCCCCATTTCTTGCCGGAAGCCCATTCCAGATTCTTGCGGGCTTCTCCCCTGGCGTAGCGGCCGTAGCTGCCGCTCACGTTGACGCCGTTCAGTTGCGCCGCGGTTTTACTGATGATGTTGATGACGCCCATTTCGGCGAAATTGCCGTGCACGATGGAGCCCGGGCCGCGGATGATTTCGATGCGGTCGATTTGTTCCAGCGGATAATGATTGCCGAATTGAGTGGTGCCGAAACGGTGTTCGTTGACGTTGATGCCGTCGATTCTCACCGCCACTTTGCCTTCGTGCGCCTGAATGCCGCGAATGCCGAGACCTACCACGTTGGATACGTCGACGCCGAAATTGAATCCCGGAACCAGTTGCAACACGTCGATCAAATCCCGGGCGCCCATGTTCCGGATTTCCTCGCCGGTGATGACCGTGACGATGCCGGCCGCTTCGTTGGCGCAGGTGGCCTTTTGATTGGCGGACAGAAAAACCGGGATTTCCGACAGTTCGGCCAGATCCATTTCCATGATGTCGGATATGGCCAATTGATCGCATATCGAGTGTCCGGTCGCTTGAGCAATCGGATGCGGCAGTAGCAAGACTGCCAGAACATTAAAAAATTTCAGAGATTTTTTAAAAGTCATCCTTCGAGCTCTAAAGACAGATAAACGTTGCCGCCACCGTCCGGCGGCTAGTTCTCATTATAATTCCCATGCACGGCGAAGCCTAACAAAAATCGGGCTTTGCCGTTCTTCGGTCAAACATCGGATCTTGAGAGGAAATAAGCTGGCATAGGGCAAAAAGCTTGCGCGGATCTGGCCGCCGCTGCCGATTCGGCCGCGGGGGTGAATCGATTCGCTCTAGCCGGAGCAGCAATGTCATTGAGTTAAGAAGGACATAAACTGTAGGGTGGATAAGCGAAGCGCATCCACCGCACGGCCGCCGGATGGCTTCGCCCTTCGACAGGCCAAGGAACCTTATATCCGGCCTTGTATCTTAAATGACTTGGGATAGGAAGAGCTTGAACCCGCGCGGGCATTGCATCACCTTTCATCCTTCGTGACCTGCCCGGAAACAGACAGGGTCGGGGAAGTAGGCCACGGGAAAATTCCTCATGGTTCCCACGCTCTGCGTAGCCATAGGGCATTAAAATGGGAACCCGGCCGAGAACGCTCCGCGTCCGGAACCGCGGAGCGTTCCGAACTGCGTTTCCGCGCTGAGCGTGCAACGATCGGGCGGCACGTCGGCAAGTGGTTTTTTGCCGCATCGTTATTCAAGATCGGCCGACTCCGGCCGGCTTTTTAGCCTTGATTTTTACTAACGGCGTTTGGGTCGCCGCAAGCGGTTTCAGCACGTCGTCGGGGCTCTTGTCCATATTGGCATATTTGAAGTCTGGAATCACGAAATGCCGGTCCTGAAAGCGCCGGTTGAGGTGCGCGATCTCGGCATTGAGCTCATCCAGTCGCTGCTGCCGGTATTTCGCCGGATCCTGAACCGCCGGCGGGGCGGCGGGCGCAGTATCGGTTTTGGCGGCCGGCTTGGACTCTTTTTCAGCGGCTTTTTGCCGGGCCTCTGCACCGGCTTTGGCCTTGTCCTGCTCGGACCGGATCGCCTTGTCCGCGGCCGCCTGATCCAGCGCTGCCGAAAAGCTCGCGTAATGCCTGCCGTCCTGTAGCCAGGCCGTTACGTGCACGGTGACGCCGTCGAAGGTGCGGTAACGGCCCTGCAACTTTGGCGCGCCGTCCGGCTGCGGGTGGGTTTTGGCGGCAATGACGTCTTCCAGTTTCAGGCCGGACAGCGTCGAGGCCAAGCCGCCGACGACGTCGGGCGCGGCCGGTTCGCGGCCTTTCGGCAGATCGGCCACCCGGAAGTTGCCGTTGCCGGGCTCCTGTCTGAACAGGCGCAGCATTTTGCCCTGCCCTTGGTTCAGCGCGATTTCGGCAATCCTTTCGGACGGAATGTCGGTCAGAACGGTGTCCACCCACTGGATCGGATCGCGGTCGATCCGGATCTGGCCCTGCGCCAGCCAGCTTTGCCGGTCGCCCGGACGGCGGACGAAGGTGCCGCCGCCGTGACTGCTGGTATTGCCGACGATCAATTGCGAGGGCCCCGTCAGTCCTTCGAGTTTGACCAGAATGCCTTTGGCGTCCTTGTTGCTGACGTCCTCGACGCCGAGATCGGAATAGCGCTCGGCTTGGGCGGTTTTCTCCTCGAGCAGGCGGGCATTGGCCAGATTCAGCAGCAGTCCGCGCAATTTGCCGGTGTCGGCCGGATAGCCTTCCTTTTCGCTTACTGTCCAGCCTGTGCCGCCGTTCTCCAGCGTCACTGCGGGTTTATTGTCTGCGGCGATGAGGCCGACGGTTTTGACATCATTAAGATGTCCGCGCAGCTCGGGAAGTGCGTAGGCGACCTCGTCCGAACTTTCGGAGGCAGGCTCACGGGAACTGGAAACCAGCACCGCCGCGCCGATCGCGACGACAGCGGCCACGGCCAGCCCACTTAAGACTTTCGTATTGATGTGATTCATCTTGTTCCCTCGTTATTTGGTTTTGCGTTTGGCCTGGCGAGCCAGGAACAGCAAACTGCCCACGGTCAACAGAATCGGCAGCAGCGCAATGTTGACGAACTTCAGCCAGGCGCCGAGTGCGTCGATGTCGGCATCCAGTTGCCGACGTACTTCACGCAGCTCCTTGCGGATTTCCAGCTTGCGCTTCAGGAAGTTGTCGAGTTCCTGCTGCTGGGCCGGGCTCAGCACGAATTTCTGATCCTTGCTCTTGCCGCTTTGCAGTTCGGTCAGTTTGCGCTCGGTCTCGTTGAGCTCCTGCTGCAATTCCTGTTCTTTCACCTGAAAGCGGTCGTCGGCGGCTAGTTTCAAGGCGTCGACGCGGGTGAACGGCCGGCTCGACGTGCCGCGCCCCCGGATCGAGATCAGATCGGACGAACCGGTGAGGTTATCGACCGCGTTGATGAACCAGTCGCCGTTATTGGCAAAGGCGTTCATCAGGCTCTGGCCGAAGAAGTTCTGGATATGGACCCACAACCGGTTGCTGAGCAGATCGGTATCGGCCACCAGCAGGATTTCACCCGGCTCTTTGGCTTCGGCCAGGTGTCCCGCCTCCTTCCGGTCCGGAAACGCCGTTTTGAATTGGCCCTGAAGGCGCGCCGCCAGTACATAGCGTTCGCCGGTCGGGGCGAATTCGGCAAGCAGATTGGCCGGATCCGGCGTAAACCGGAGCTGTTCGGCCGGCACGGTCATCGCCTGATCGCCGCTTTGCAACAGCGGCACCCATTGATAAGGCGAGTCCTTGGCCGCTTTGAAATGGCCGGGGCTGCCGACGATGATCGAGTCCAGATTGGCGGTGACGACGTCGTTCTGCGGCAGATCGGCCTTGCCGAAGCGAAGGATCGCCGGATGCCGGCTGGGCGGCGCGTTCGGCGAGGTGCTGACGGTCAGCGCGTGGGTCCGGTCGAGTACGACCTGATCGGCGTTGAATTCGACGCCCCAGGCTTTGAACAAAGCCGGCAGGTCGGAGGATTTGGCCGCCATCATTGCCGCCATCGGATTGCCGGGGTCGGCGCCGGAATTGTCCATTTCGGCGTTCGGATCGACAAACGCCAGCAGGTGTCCGCCGCGCAGCACAAACTGGTCGATCGCATACTGGGCGTCGTCGCTAAGCTGTTTCGGATGCACCAGAATCAATACGCCGATGCCGGGATCGACGATCTTCAGACCGGCGGCATCCAGCGTCTTGACCTCGAACAACTGCGACAGTTGCTGGTAGGTGGCCCAGGGTTCGCTCGGCTGCATGTTGTGCGGGTCGAATCCGGGCGCCATCGGCAGGCCGGTCAAAAGGCCGACGCTGGGCTTTTTGGCGGCGGTCAGTTCGTGAATCAGCTTGGCCACGTCGTATTCGAGAAAGGCTTCCTTGGCGGGATCGAAAAAAGGAATCGACGCCTGGCCGTCGGTGGCGTTGCTGCCGACCAGGCCCAGGAAGATCTTTTCGCCGGCCGGTCCGATCGGAAGGCCCTGAATTCCGGAGGCGGCGGCGCGGTCTTCGGCTTCCGAATAGGCGACCGGGTCGATCACTTCCAGATGGATCTTGTCGCCGGCCAGACCGGCGACTTCCTCCAGCAGCTCGCGCACCCGCTCGAAGTAGACGCGCAAACCGCGCACGTCGTTGCGGCTGCTTTCGGCGGTCGCCTTGTCGGAAAAGTACAGGGTCAGGTGCAGAGGCTCCCCGATTTTACCGACCAGGCTGCGGGTGCCCGGCGACAGCGTATAAAGCGAGTTCTCGGTCAGATCCAGCCTGAGTCCCCGGAACAGCGTGTTGCTGAGCAGCACCACCGCCACGAACAGCACGGCCAGCAACGCCAGCGCGCCGGAAGTTAATGTTTTGCGAGTCATTGCCATGTCCTAACTCCTATTCGGCTTTTTTCAAATCGATGACCACGGCGTTCGCATAGAGCCAAAAGCCGATGCTCAACAGAAAATAGATCAGGTCGCGCAGATCGATCACGCCCTTGCTGATCGCGTTGAAATGGGTCAGAAAGCTGAGTCCGGCAATGGCGTCTACCAGGCCGGCCGGGGCGACGGCACGGAATACGTTCAGCACCAGCGGAAAGCCGGCCAGAAGCAGCAGAAAGCACACCACCACGCTGAGGATGAACGCGACCGCCTGGCTGCGGGTCGCCGCCGACAGGCAGGCGCCGATGGCCAGAAAGGCGCCGGCCATCAGCAGGCTGCCGAGATAGCTTGCAAAGATGACGCCGTTATCCGGATCGCCGAGAAAGTTGACGGTCAGCCAGATCGGAAAGGTCAGCGCCAGGGCAATGGCGATGAAGCACCAGGCGGCCAGAAACTTGGCGACGACCGCCTGCCACATCGTGATCGGCAGGGTCAGCAGGAGTTCGATGCTGCCGCTTTTGCGCTCGTCGGCCCACAGCCGCATCGCCACCGCTGGCACCAGAAACAGATAGAGCCAGGGATGGAACGCGAAGAACGGCTCCAGATCGGCCTGGCCGCGTTCGTAAAAGCCGCCCAGATAAAACGTAAAGGCGCCGGACAGCAGCAGAAAAATCACGATAAACACGTACGCGACCGGCGTGGCGAAATAGCTGCCGAGTTCGCGCCGGAACAGAATGGCGATAGGGCTCATGCGCGGGCCTCCCGTTGATGCGGTTCGGTAATGGTGCGGAACACCTCGTCCAGGCGTCCGGATTCGAGCTGCAACTCGCTGACCTCGAGCTGATGGCGGGTCAACGCTTCGCTGACGGCGGCAAAAATCGGTTTGCCCGGCTTGGGGAAAGCGGTCAGGCGCTGGTCCAGCGGATCGATCTCGATCGAGTCGATTTCATCGATGCCGCTCAACACCTGCCGGGCTTTGTCGGCTTCCGGGGTCGTCAGCGAGACGGCCATGTGATAGCGGGAGCGGGCTTCCAGTTCGGCGGGCGTGGCGTCGGCCAGCAATTGGCCGCCGGCGATGATGATCGCCCGGTTGCAGACCGCATGCACCTCTTCCAGAATGTGGGTGGAAATGACGATCACCTTGTCCCTGGCCATGTCGTTGATCAGCGTGCGGACGTGATGCTTCTGGTTGGGATCGAGACCGTCGGTCGGCTCGTCCAGGATCAAGACCCGAGGGTCGTGCAGGAGCGCCTGCGCCAGGCCGACCCGCCGCTTGAACCCTTTGGACAGCGTCTCGATGCTCTGCTCCAGCACGCCTTCCAGTTGCAGCCGCCCGATCACGTCGTCCAGCCGCTGCTTGCGGCGGGTGCCGCCGAGGCCTCGAATCGAAGCGATGAATTCCAGGAACGAGCGCGGCGTCATTTCGCCGTAGCTCGGAGCCCCTTCGGGCAGATAACCGATGGCGCTCTTGGCCTCGAGCGGCTGTTCTTCGACGTCGAAGCCGCAGACTCTGGCTCTGCCCGAGGTCGGCGCCAGAAAGCCCGAGATCATTTTCATCGTCGTCGATTTTCCGGCGCCGTTCGGCCCGAGAAATCCGAGCACCTGGCCCGGTTCGGCGCGGAAAGTGATACGGTCCACGGCGATCAAATCGCCGTAGCGTTTGGTGAGTGCCGAGGTTTCTATCATGACGAAGACCTCGTCGGCCGAAGCCGGCCGAAAATCAAACATGCAAACATGGAATTACCTCCTGTGAGTGAGATTAATCGAAAGTTCTGACTGTTTTTTGCCGGAACGGCTCATGCAACAGAGGAACCGTCCCGCTGAAGTCCAGGCAAGCGAATGTTCAGAGGGGCGGGGGATCGTGTCAGGGTTCGGCTTGCTGGTCCTTCCTTTTAAATCAATACGGCCCAGACGTCGTCTTCCCGGAGCACCACAAGCTCCCGGCCGTCGATCTTGACTTCGGTGCCGGCGTATTTGCCGATCAACATTTTATCGCCGGCTTTGACGTTCATCGGACGGAATTCGCCGTTGTCCAGCACTTTTCCGGAGCCGACGGCGACGACCTCGGCGGTAATCGGCTTTTCTTGCGCCTTGTCCGGGATCACGATGCCTCCGGGAGAGCGGGTTTCGTTTTCCAGGCGTTTGACTACGATACGGTCATATAAAGGACGAATGCTCATCTTGTTGATACCTCGATTGAATCAAGAAACGATTGTTGTTTTTAGGGAAGCGCTGAATAAATCGGCTCCGTTCGCCCTGAGCCTGTCGAAGGGACTCAATCCGTGCTTCCTCAGAATAGAGAGCGCTGCGCGGAGCGTCGTTGGCAATTTAGGGATGGCTCATCGATTTTCAAGAGCAAAGCCGAACTCGATCGTTGCCGTGGATTCTCAAGGCGCAGGCCGCGAGCCTTATGCCCGGTCCGGATCGGTTTTCCGTTTTTCGCCTACTGAAGAAATTATAATGAAAACAGCCGCCCAGCCCAACGGGTTGGATTTAAAGGGCCGTAGGCTGGGTTGAGGAACGAAACCCAGCATTTAGGGCGCCGATGAGCCGGGTTTTCGCAAAGCTCCAACCCGCCTACGCGCTGAAGAAATTATAATGAAAAAGGCTGTTCGGCCAGTAGCCAGTAGCCCGGATGAAACACAGAGACTGTGAAAGAATTCGCAGTTTTGCCTCTCGCCGCAAATTCGTGCCGTGACACAGCCTGCTCGCGGCACTCTAACGGCCGCCGACAAAGTCGGGATTGGAATCGCCCCGTGCGCTATTTAAGGGTGCGAGGCGGTTTTCGTCTATGCATTTTTGTCTTATAGGGCATTCTATCCACCGCATGCCGCTGCTTTTTGGGTGCAGTACGCTCTAAACTGACGCAATCCCAAGAGGTTGAGCACACGCGTAAAGTTATAGGCCAGGGCCATTAAACTCCATTCTCCGCGCACTTTCGCCAGTCCTCGTAGCAAGAAATGATTCCAGCCGGCGCGGCATTTCAAGGTACCAAATCAAGTCCAGCCGTTCAATGTAGGCGTCTATCGCTCTTACCGGGTTATCGGCGTCAATGTAATCGTCCACCCGCGGCGGCAAGCGCGCTGTTTCCATACGATCAAATCTGGTTTTGTAGCGGCGACGCATCGGCTATCCTGGTTTTATTCCAAATGGGCAGATACTATCCTATAAGGAAAATACTTTCACAACCTCAACGCTCCATCCGAGCTACTGGCTAAAGACCCCGGCAGACAAAATCTGCCGCCAAGCATTTCCGGACCGGTGCGAAAAGACCGGCCGGAAATTTTTTGACTCTCTAATTCCTGTTCGATACCGCCTGAAGCTGCATGTCCGGGATCCGATCAAGAAATTTTCTGTAATTGATCGAGATTTTCAGTCCGGCAAAACGGCCGGCCATGCGGGTGAGTTCCTCGGTGGATTTGTCGAAAGTCAGCCTTACCTCGCTCAAGGCCCGGTCCTCATAGCCTTTTTCGATGTCGTGCGTCTGCAGGCGGAAACGGTAAAGATAGATTTCCTGGTTTTTGTCGTCGTCGATCCGGATGGGTTCGCCCAATTTGGCCACCACGTCCTGTTTTTTCGGCAGAGTGGCCGATATTTTATCGATCAGGTCGGTATTGGCCCGAAGCTGCATTTTATCCTTGTTGATCTCGGCGCCGCCCAACGAACGCAAGGACACTTCCAGAAATTTCGGCGGCGCGATTTCCAGAAACAGCGGCGAAAACGACCAGTCGGTAATCCGGTCGTCCTTGTTGAAGGTCAGATCGGAATAAAATTTGATTTCGGGCTTGACGATCTTGTTGCGCTTGTCGAGCTTGCGGAACCAGTAACGCCAGCGCTTGCCGTCCGCCGTCGGAAATTCCTGGCTGGAATGCAGTCTGGCCAGCGACACGAAATCGTCGCTGTAGAGAATGGGCTCTTTGAAATGCAGGGTGAAATCGTCCTTGACGACGACCTTGAAATAGCGGTCAAACTCGTCCATCTGCAGGTAGGTCTGGTAGGCCCTGATCCAATAGATGCATCCCGTCAGCGAGGCGGCCAACAGCAATAAGGCGAGGCTGCGCAGCGCCTTTTCGGTGATCTTTTTCATTAAACTGCTCGTACCCATTATTGTCCTATTCAATCAGACAGACCGTTAAAAAAATGGTTGCAGAGGCGGCCGGGGCCGACTCGTTTCCGGTGAAATACGCCCTGCCCGGTATTTTAAATCGTCCGGCTATTGTAACGGCTAATCGTTTTTTCCGGCGATTTCTGCAAAGCAGCTTTTTCCTGCCCCGGAAGCGATGGAGGTCTTCAATGTCCTGGCCGATGGTCTAAACTGTTAGGATTACAATCGACAGTGATACACGGTCATGGCTACTTTCCTTATCTCAAAACCGCTCAAATTTTCTTTCGTGTCTTCCCTGCTCGTCATTACGACGGTGATCGCACTGATCGAAGCGGTTTTAATGTTTGCGCTGGACGCCCTGCCGAAATCCGGCATTATCCTGACCTCTTTGCAAGAGACCCTGGCGGATACGGCATTGCTTTCGCTGCTGGCGGCTCCGTTGATATGGTGGCTGTCGTTCCGTCCTCTGGCGCTGAAGGTCAGCGAGCAACAGGCCGGTTACGAGCGGCAGGCGAATGAAAACAAGCAATTGCTCCAGGCGCTGGATATCGGTTCTCTGGTCAGCATCACCGACGTCACCGGCCGCATCGTTTATGTCAATCGGCGGTTCAGCGAAGTGTCGGGCTACAGTGAAAGCGAACTGCTCGGCCAGGATCATCGGCTGATCAATTCCGGTTACCACGATCAGGACTTTTTCCGCACGCTGTGGCGTACCATTGCCGAGGGCCAGCCCTGGGAGGGAGAAATCTGTAATCGGGACAGTCAAGGCGGGCTCTACTGGATCGCGAGCAGCATTGTGCCGTTGCTGGGAGAAGACGGCAAACCCAGGCAGTACATTGCCATCTCTCGCAGCATCACCAAAATTAAAGAAAACGAAAGCCGCCTGCTATCGCTGAAACAGGCGCTGGACGCCAGCAGCGAAATGATTCTCGTCACCGATGCTGCCGGCCGGATACAGTACGTCAATCCGGCATTATGCGATTTTACCGGCTGGAAAAAAGAAAAGCTGGTCGGCAATCTGCCCAGTTTATTGAACAGTCCCGAGGCCGATCGGCAAACTCTGCACGGCATGCAGCAATGCTTGCGGCAAGGCAGAACCTGGAGCGGCCGTTTGCTCAATCGGCGCAAAGGCCCGCCGCCTTTCAACATCGACGGCCAGACGACGCCTCCGGACGCGCGTGATTTCTGGGCCGACATTTGCATCACGCCCATCTGCAACAAGGAAGGCGCCTTGATCGGTTACGTGCAGATTCAGCACGACGTCACCGATCAAGTCCTCAAGGAGCAAGCGCAAATTCTGGAAAATACCGACACCGCGGCGCGTCTTGCCATATCCGAAGCCCTGCAGCAAACGCGGCCGCTGCAACAACGCTTTACCCAGGTACTGGACATCCTGTTCAATTTAAAAGCGTTCGATCTGCAGCGCAAGGGCGGCATCTTTCTCAAGGATCCGGATCACGACGTTCTGGAGATGTATCTCTTGCACGGCAAGTTCAGCGAGGAATTCATCCGGCGCGAACGGCGCATTCCTTACGGCGCCTGTCTGTGCGGACGGGCGGCGCTTGCCCAGGAGCTGATCGTCAGCGACGACTGTTTCTGCGATCCCAGGCACGAGCACCGGTTCGAGGACATGCAGGCGCACGGGCATTACATCGTGCCCATCGTCTCCGCCGGCGCCGTGCTCGGCATTCTGTTCCTTTATACCGATCCTTATCCGGTCAAACTGGAATCGCGCCTGACCATGCTGCGTCAGGTCGGCGACATGCTGGCGCTGGCGTTGTTGCAGGAACAGGCGCGGATGTCGCTGGAGTCGGCGCGTTATGCCGCAGAGCAGGCCGCCAAGGCCAAATCGGAGTTTCTGGCCAACATGAGCCATGAAATCCGCACGCCGATGAACGGCGTTCTGGGCATGCTGGAAATTCTGAAAGACACCGAAATGACGCGCGAACAGGAGGATCTGCTGAAAAGGGCGGCCCATTCCGCCGAATCCCTGTTGACGATCATCAACGACATTCTGGATTTTTCCAAACTGGAATCGGGCAAGTGCGAACTGGAGCGGATCGAATTCGATCTGCCGACTCTGGTGGAAGAAATCTGCGCCTTGATGTCGGTGCGCGCCCATGCCAAGCATCTGGAACTCAACTGTTTTCTGCCGCCCCGGCTGCCGCCTCGCTGGCAGGGCGATCCCAACCGCATCCGGCAGGTGCTGGTGAATCTGATCGGCAACGCGGTCAAATTCACCGAGCACGGCGAAGTCTCGGTTAAAGTCATCGAGCAGGAGGCCATGGGCGGCCATCGCACGCTGCGCTTTGAAGTGAAAGATACCGGCATCGGCATGAGCCCCGAAGAACAATCGCGACTGTTTCAACCGTTCACCCAGGCCGACAGTTCGACCGCCCGGCGTTTCGGCGGCACCGGTCTGGGTTTGTCCATCAGCAAAACCCTGGTCGGCTTGATGGACGGCGCCATCGGCGTGGAAAGCGCCGTGGGACAAGGCACCTGCTTCTGGGTGACGCTGCCTTTGGCGCCTGCCGACGACAGCGCGCCTTTGCCTCTCACCGATCTTTCCGGCAAGCGCGCCCTGATCGTCGACGACAACGAGACCAACCGGAAAATTCTGAATCATTACCTACAGCATTGGGGTATGGAAGTCAGCGAAGCCAGCAATGCGCCCGACGCCTTGATCGAGCTGGAAGTCGCGGCGCGGCGGGGGCAGGCGTACGATGTTTTGCTGTCCGACCTGCACATGCCGAAAGTGGACGGCTATGCGCTGGCTCGAGCGATACTCAACGATCCGCCCATCGCATCGACTCCTCGTTTGCTGCTGTCTTCCGGCGGCATGGGCTCCGAAGAGGAGCGGCTGGCGCTGGGTTTTGCCCAAACCCTGCTGAAACCGGTCCGGCAGACGCAATTATTCGATGCCATCGCCCGAGTCCTGCAGGCGCCCGTGACAACCGCCGAAGCTCCGGGCAAAGTGGCCGAAGAGCTGCCCGACTACAACGACAAACGCATCCTGGTCGTCGAAGACAACAAAGTCAATCAGAAAGTCCTCCTGAACATGCTGGGCAAATTCCGCTGTCGTCCGGATCTGGCCGAGAACGGCCTGGAAGCGCTCGGTAAAATGGCGCAAAAAGCGTACGATCTGGTATTCATGGACTGCCAGATGCCGGTCATGGACGGTTACGAAGCGGTCCGCAGACTGCGCGGCCAGGAATTGACCCGCTCGTCCGCACGCATTCCGGTGATCGCGTTGACCGCTCACGTCTCGGCCGGCGAACGCGAAAAATGCCTGGCCGCCGGCATGGATGATTTCATGAGCAAGCCCATCGGCCGGCCGGAGCTGACCGACGTGCTGGCGCGCTGGCTGAGCGAGCCCGGACCGACGCAAGCGGATAGCGCTACCGGCTCGGCGGAAGCCATGTCCGGCAACGCGCCTGCCGGCTGCTGGGATGAGGCCGCAGCGCTCAAGCGACTGGACGACGATCAGGAACTGCTTGGCGACATGATCGACTTGTTTTTGAACGAAGCGCCTGCCTGTTTAATCGAACTGGAAGAAGCGCTGGCGCGCGGCGATGACGCCGGTCTGGCCGATGTGGCGCACGCACTTAAAGGCATGGCCGGACATTTTTGCGCCGAGCGGCTGCAAAACGAAGCCGCCGCTCTGGAACACAGAGCCCTCCGGGGCGGCAACGGTCTGTCCGAGCTTCGGCAAACGGCCCGGCGGGTGGCGGATGAGGCAAACCGTTTGCTCCGCGCTCTGAGCCAAAAGCAAGGAATACCGCTATGAACACCGAATTCAGTTTTCACGAACTCAAAGCCGCAGACCGTCTGCCTTCGCCTTCAGGACTCGCTCTGGCCATCATGCGCCTGGTGCAAAGGGAGGATGCGACCGTAAAAAAGCTGACCGATCTGGTGAAAGCCGATCCGGCATTGACCGCGCGCATTTTAAGCTTCGCCAATTCCGCTGCGTTTGGCGCCCGGCGCCCGGTAGCGGCCATCCAGGACGCGGTGATCATGATGGGCATGCAGGCGGTGCGCAATTTTGCCTTGGGCCTGTCGATCGTCAGCCGTCAACGTAACGAGCATTGTTCCGGCTTCGATTACGGCGTCTACTGGGCGCAAGCCCTGGCCCTGGCGGTCGCCGTCGCCGCCGTGACCGGCCGGGAACGCACGGTGGCTCCGGAAGAATCGTTCACGCTGGGCTTGTTGTCCGACATCGGCCGGCTGGCCCTGGCTACCGCCTGGTCGGACGCTTACAGCGAGTGTCTTCGCGCGTCTCAAGGCGGCGATTTGATGCAATTGGAGCGGGAGCGTTTTGCGGTCGACCATAACGAACTCACGCTGATTTTGTTGCTCGACTGGGGATTGCCCAGCCTCTTGCTGGATTCGCTCAAACTCAGCTTTGAATCTCCCACAGGGGAAAGTTCGCGCATAGTCCGGTTTGCCCAGCAATTGGCTTTTTCCCGTCGCATAGCGCGTTTCTGCGTGGCCGACGATTCGTATCGGGCCGTCCTGCTTCCGGATTTGCGGCAAGATGCGGTATTGCACGCTCTCGAAGGCGAGTCATTCGACCGGTTTCTCGACGAGATTTGCAAGCAGTGGCAGGAGTGGGGCAAGCTGATCGACATCGAAACGGATGTGCGGATGGTGTTTCCGGTGAGCCGGCACGATCCGTTCGAGGCATTGCCCGGCCTGGAATTGTTACTGGTGGACGACGATCCGATGATGCTGGCGCGGCTGTCGAAACAGTTAGCCTCGGCCGGACATCGGGTGAGCACCTGCCGGGACGGCGAATCGGCGCTGAAACTCATCATCGAAAACAAACCTCAACTGGTGATTACCGACTGGCGGATGAAGCCGATGGACGGCCTGACTCTGTGCAAGACCTTGCGCGGCTCCGATCTCGGCAAAAATCTGTATCTGATCATGCTGACGGCGTCCGAGAGCGAAGATGCGCTGGTGGAGGCCTTCGACGCCGGCATCGACGATTACGTCATCAAACCGGTCAGTCTGAAGGTCCTGCTCGCGCGAGTCCGCGCCGGCCAGCGCATTCTCATGCTGCAACAGGAACTGGAAAAGGAAAAGAAAGACATCGAGCGCTACAGCGCCGAGCTGGCGGTCGTCAACCGCCGCCTGGAATTGATGGCCAATACCGATATTCTCACCGGCCTGCCCAACCGCCGATATGCCCTGAACCGTCTGGAACAGGAATGGGACAGCGCGCAACGCTACGGCCGCCCGCTCAGCGTGTTGATGCTGGACCTGGATTATTTCAAATCGATTAACGACAATTTGGGTCATGACGCCGGCGACGTCGTGCTCGCCCATGCCGCCAATTTGTTGAAAGCCAATGCCCGCACCAGCGACATCGCGTGCCGATTGGGCGGCGAGGAGTTTCTGGTGATTGCTCCCAACACCGACGCCAAAGCCGCCCTGCTTCTGGCCGAGCGCATTCGCAGCTCCATCCAGACCGAACAACCCAAAGATCTGGCCCTGCCCCGGCCGATGACCGTAAGCATCGGCGTAGCCGGCTCGCTGGGCGGCAAACCCAGATGGAACGAGCTGATCAAACTGGCCGACCAGGCTTTATACAAAATCAAGGCGGAGGGCCGCAACGCCGTGAGGCTGGCCTCGCAGTAACAAGGATTCGGGCGTAAATTATTTCCCTGTTTAAGGCATAGGATGCTGCCGAGGATAAAATTTTTGACGGCAGGCTCAAGTCCGTGCACCCGAATCGAAAAGGCTCTCATGCGAGTATGTCCAAGCAAGCCAGCCTCTAACCGGTTTGTTCCGCCTTGGCCAGTGCCTGCCGCAAGGTTTCTTCGATTTTTCTCCGGTCGGTCGTCTCCCATGCGGTATTGAAGAGCGCCCAACCCTCGTCTCCGGGCAGGCGCACCCGGAATAAAGACCAGCTAAAATAGGCGTCTTCCAGAGGGCCGTTCTCGGATCGTTTTATTTTATAGGGTGCGTCCATGATCGAAAACGGAGTCCCGGTCTCCGCGACTTCCCGGAATATTTTTTCCAGTTCGGGCACTTCCGGCCACACCTCCTGCACGGTTTTTCCGATCATTTCCTTCTGCGGCGCGATCCTCTGGTACCGGGGATTGACCAGCAATATTCTCAAGTCCGAAGCCCGCACGATATTGACCGCAACGGGCAGGTGCCTGATCACCGTTTCTAACAGATTGCGCTGAGCCCGGGCCTCTTCCTCGGCCTGCTTGAGCCGGGTAATGTCCTGCATCGCGCCGATCATGCGGACCGGTTTCCCTTCCGCGTCCCGAATCAGGAATCCGCGGTCGAGTACTTCGGCATAGCTGCCGTCGACTTTCCGGAAACGGTACTCGTCCTGCCATAGGTCGCGCAGAGCATCGTCGAGAACGGCCTGGAATTTTGCAGTGACTCCGGGCCGGTCCTCGGGATGCACTTTTTCCAGCCACCAGGCCGCCGTCTGCGGTCCGTCGACCGCGTCGGTCCAGCCGAAGACTTCGATTCCCGACGTACTCCAGTGCTGCGAGTCGTGCACGATGTCCCAGTCCCAGATGACGTCGGAGGTGGCCTGCGAGGCCAGAGTTAACCGTTTTTCGCTTTCACTCAAGGCTTCCGTGGCTTTCTTCCAGTCGTCGACATCGGTATTGCTGCCGAACCATTTGACGATGCGGCCCGCCTCGTCCCTGAGAGGCGTCGCCAGGGTATGGAACCAGCGGTAAACGCCGTCGTGCCGGCGAATCCGGAATTCGACGGCAAAACGGCCGCCCCGTCGAGTGGTCTCCTGCCACTGCTCGACGGTCCGCCGGCGATCGTCGGGATGAAGCTGCTCAAGCCAGCCGTAGCCGAGTTGAAGAGATTCCGGGACGCCGGTATAAGCCAACCATTGCGGACTCAGATAGTCGCACGATCCGTCCGGCAGGCAGGTCCATACCAATTGCGGAAGCGATTCGACCACTTGCCGAAATTTCCGCTCGCTGTTGCGCAATTCTTCCTCGGCCTGCTTGCGCCCGCTAATGTCCTGGGTAATTCCAAAACCGCCCAACATTTCGCCATTTTCGTCAAATTCCAGATAGGCTTTTTCGCGCACCCATTTGATTTGCCCCTCGACGACTATGCGGTGCTCGATGTCGTAGGGCTCGCCCCGGAGGCCTGCCTGCCATTGGGTGTCCACGTAGTCACGATCGTCGGGATGAACGATCTCAAGGAACGCCTCGTAGGTCTGCGGCATACCCTCGGGCACGCCGAAAATACGGTAGTTCTCGTCGGACCAGGTCAGGACGTTGCGCTGGACATCCAATCGCCACCAGCCGATTTTTCCCACTTTTTGAGCACGGTCCAAATCTTCGCGGCTCTGTCGCAGAGCCGTCTCCGCCGCGCGACGCTCGGTCACGTCACGCACGACGGCCTGTAAATGTCCGTCCGGGAGCTTTCGCGCGGTAATTTCGCCAATAAAATCGGTGCCGTCCTTACGCAGGAAGCGCCATTCGCTGCGATGAACTTCGCCGTCTTCGAGTTCCGTAAAATGCGGACCCAGGCGGGCCTGTTCTTCGGGCGGAAGGATATCGATGACGCGCCGCTCAAGGATTTCTTCGCGCGTCAGGCCCAGCATCGCGCAGCCCGTTGGGCTCACGTCGATGTAGCGAGCATCGGCCGACGCAACAAAGATGCCGTCTACGGACTGCTCGAAGAGTAAACGAAATCGTTCTTCGCTCTCCCGCAGGGCCACCTCGGCCTGCTTGCGCCCGGTGATGTCGGTAAAGGTGATGGCCACGCCCGTGGTTTTTTCGTTTCCGGTTCGATAGGGATAAGTCCGGCGTATGAACCACCGTTTTCCCACGCTTTGAATTTCGGCTTCGAGCGGCTGGCCCGTCTTCATGACCGTGCGGGCATCCTCGAGAAAATGAGGATCCCAGAATTTCGGCACCAGTTCTTCTATGAGGCGGCCCGTATCGGAGGACCGCAGAGGAAAAAGCTCGCTGACGGCCGTAGTGAACCATCGGACACGCAGCGCCCGATCCAGAAACAAGGTCATCACCCCGCCGCTACTGAGCACTTTACTTTGCGTTTCCAGCTCCCGGATTGTGACGCGAAGCTGGGCGTTGGCTTCGTTGACCTCTTCATTACTGAGGTTGAGCTGATCGTTGACGGCCCTGAGCTCTTCGTTCAAGACTTGCAGTTCTTCGCGCGAGGCTTTCAGCTCTTCGATCGTGATGCGCAGCGTATTGCTCAAGTCTTCGGAGCCTTTTTCGTCGGCTGCCCTGTCTCCGTTCGGCGAAGCCGGGCCGCGCGCGGGAGCCGAACGCACGAACGACACCAGCAGGCGCTGCGTGCCAAGGTCTTCCCCCCTCTGGAACGGCATCAGCCGGATGCTCAGCGAACCGTCTTTGCTGCCGTGATCCTGCAGATCGTCGATGCTCAGAGGCTGGCCTTGGGTTACAGCCTGTGTTGCCGCGGATCGAAGATCGTCGGTCCAGGCCGTCTGCACCAGATCCAGCAGGTTCAGCGTGGGCTGGCCTTCAGGCAGGCGCAGGAAAGACCCGGTATCGCCGTAGACGCGCAGGATGTTGAATTGCTCATCGATCAGTACGGACGGGAAATCGAATTTTTCCAGCACCGCCCAGGAGGCGCTTTCTCCCGTGGCGGAACTGCCCGATCTGGCAAGTTGCGAGGGTTTGATGCGCTTCGGAAAGGTGATCCGGATATCCGCCGCGGGCCCTGTTTTCCGGTAGATGTGCCAAAGCGGCGAGACGACTTCGAAGCCGCTCTGCTTCGAAGACAGGGATTCGCCGCCGCCGAGGAAAAGATAACCGCCTATTCGCAGCGAGGCATGCAGCAAAGCGAGCACCCGCTGCTGAGCGTAGGGTTCAAGATAGATTAACAGATTCCGGCAGGTGACCAGATCCAGGTTCGAAAAAGGAGGATCGGTGAGCAGGTGTTGCGGCGCGAAAACTATTTTTTTCCGCAGCGTTTTATTTACCCGGAAGGCGCCGTCGACCGCATAAAAGAAGCGTTCCAGGCGTTCGGGCGCAATCGGCTGGACGTCGGCGGAGGAAAACCGGCCGCGGCTTGCGCGCGCGACGATTTCGGGCGATGCGTCGGTGGCAAAGACCTGGAAGTCGACCTGTTTCGTTCTCTGCTCCGTCTGCTCGACCAGCAGCATGGCGAGCGAATACGCCTCTTCGCCGGTGGAACAGGCCGGGGTCCAGGCCCGGAGCAGGCGGTCTTCGGGCTGTTCACGGACTAGCGGCATGATCACGTCGCGCGCCAACACCTCCCAGGCTTTGTCGTCGCGGAAAAAATCGGTGACGTGTATCGGTATGTCCCGGACCAGCGCTTCCAATTCGGCGCGGTCGTCCTGCAGGAGCGCGGCGTAATCGCGAAAATGCTCGATATGCCGGATCGACATGCGTCGCTCGATTTGCCATCGCAGTGGTTTGGGCTTGTAGCCGCTCAAATCGAAACCGGCCTGCCGTCGGATGAGCATCAATATTTCGTCCAGAGGCGGCGCAATGTCTTCTCCTTCTCCGTTGTTTGACGGGAGGCAAGCGGAGGAAGGGGCGGCGCAGCGCAGCAATTCCGAGGCGATGGATTCTACGGGAAGAACATGGCTGACGGCTTCGGTGCCGATCGCGGCACAAGGCATGCCGTCGTACATGGCGGTAGTGGGATCCTGTACCAGGACTTTGCCACCCGCCTGTTTGACGGACAAAACTCCGGCGGCGCCGTCGGTGCCGGTACCGGACAGAACCACGGCAATCGCCTGCCGGCCCCGGTCGGCGGCAAGGCTTTTAAAAAAAGTATCGATCAGGTCGAGATAGACGCGCACCCGGCCGGAAAACGGGCGACAACGCAAGACGCCGTTTTCAATGGTCAGCACCTGGCCCGGTCCTATGAGATAGACGTGATCGCGTTCCACCGTCATGCCGTCGACGGCTTCCAAAACGGGCAATACCGTCGATTTTTCCAGAAGCTCGGCAAGATGGCTGGGATGATCGGGATGTAAATGCTGCACCACGACGAAGGCCAGACCGGTCTTTTCGGGCAGAGTTTTAAACAAGCTGCGCAGTGCGTCGACGCCGCCGGCGGAGGCGCCGATGCCTACCACCGGAAAAGAGGAAGTCTGCGCCCTATCGTTTTCAGTCACGGCCTGTTTTACTCCCAAGACTTACTGCGGGCTTTGATAAAATTTTCTGCATGCGGCCGAATACCGGGGTGAACTCGCTTCGGAAAGCATTGTTTCGGTAACGAGCCTTTCTCGTTCCCGAGGCGGCGCTCGGGCAAAAGGGGCCGGCCTGCCGCAAACTCCTGCCGGATAAGCCAGAGGATAAAGACTTGCGCAAGATGCTCAATAAGTTATCGATTGAATCCGGCATCTTTCATGGAAATTTGGGGGCTTGGCATGGCGTTTGTGCGCGGAAAAATTGAATTTTACATTATGATACTGCGTCAGCAAGAATGTTCAACAAGCTTATTTCCAGGTCTCAATAAAATCACTGGATTAACCCGTGTCGAGCGGCGGAACTGCGTATCGATCCGCCGGTTCGAGACCATTTCAACAGGACACTGCCATGAATTTCGCATCCGATAACTGGGCAGGCGCTCACTCCGCCATCGCGCAACGATTGCTGGAAGCCGCCGCGGGATTTTCAGCGCCTTACGGCACGAGCGAACTGGACCGCAAAATCGAACAACGGTTTAACGAGCTGTTCGAGCGCGAGGTGGCGGTTTATTTCGTCAGCACCGGCACGGCGGCCAATTCGCTGGCGCTGGCCGCCGTCAACCGCCCGGGCGGAGTGGTTTTTTGCCACCGTGAAGCTCATCTGCTGGAAGACGAATGCGGAGCGCCGGAGTTTTTCACGCACGGCGCCCGTCTGGTCCCCGTCGATGGGGACAACGGTAAAATCGATCCCGCCCGTCTCAAAGCCGAAATTGAGCGTTTTCCGCCGGATTTCGTTCATGCCGGGCAACCGATGGCGATTTCCATGACGCAGGCGACCGAAATCGGCACGCTGTACCGGCCCGACGAAATGGCCGCCATTGCCGACCTCGCCGGGACTTACCGTCTGCCCCTGCATATGGACGGCGCGCGTTTCGCCAATGCGCTGGCGGCGTTGCAACTGACTCCGGCCGAGATGACCTGGAAACGGGGCGTCGACGTCGTCTCGTTCGGGGGCACCAAAAACGGTTGTTGGTGCGCCGAAGCGCTGGTCTTCATGAATCCGGAACAGGCTCGTGACCTGCCGTTCATCCGGAAACGGGCCGGCCAGTTGTTTTCCAAAAGCCGGTTTATCGCCTGCCAGTTCGAGGCTTATTTGCAGGATGGACTCTGGCTGGATCTGGCGCGTCATGCCAATGCGATGGCCGAGCGTCTGCGGCAGGGCATCGTGCAGTCCGGGCAAGCCCGGCTGGCATGGCATCCCGAAGCCAATGAAGTGTTTTGCATCGTGGATAAAGCGCATGCGGCCGAGCTTCAGGAAAAAGGTGCCGTTTTTTATCAATGGCATCCTCCCCGCGCCAGGCCGGACCTGTTGAGTCCGGACGAAGCGCTGATTCGCCTGGTGACCAGTTTTGCGACCGAAGCCGGTCAAGTAGACCGGTTTCTTGAGCTTTTGGGCTGAAGTTGGAGTTCCTGAAGGCGGCTGGGATGGGGCACGAGACGCTTTTGGCGGATTATGTGTTTATGAGCGGTTTTCGTAGGCCATCTGTTTTCGAGGCCGGCCAGGATACGCGGTAAGCAAGGGCCGGGCGGATGCCGGGCTAGGCAAAAACTCTTTTCTTGATGGCGAGAGCGTAGTTTTCAAAAGCCCGGCCTTCTGCAAGAAACAATCGGGGGACGACCAGTTCGCACTCCAACAGCCGCAACCGTTTGCCGTCAGGGATGCCGTCTATTCTGGCATAAAGGAAACCGCCGTATTTCTGAAGGAGTCTTGAATGAATGTCCCTTGCCCAGCGAATCTCGCTTGGGGACGCTTCATAATAGGCATTGGTCCCGCCGAAGCATTCATGCGCTATCCAACTGTTCCGGGCTACGGTTTTGCGTACGGCGTGGCTGAATAAATCGTCAATGAAAATAAACGACAGTTCGCCGTGGGTAACGATCTCGGGCATGAACTGTTGAAAACAAACGGTGTGGGATCGGAGCAGCCCTTCCAGCAAGTCCCGAAATTCAACTGCCGATAAAAACGACGGGTTACTTTCCGCTGTCCTTATTTCAATTCCTTTCCAGTTGCGGGAAATCCGATAGGTATTCCAGCTTTTGGAAGAAATGGCGGGCTTCACGACACAGTCATGCCAGCCGGTTCTTTGAAAAACTTCTTCGATCGTCATGTTTTCGCCCCGTTCCGCCCAGAGGGTCGGGATAAGGCCGACGCCATCCTGTTCCAGACCGCGAAGATAGTTGCTTTTGTCCAGGGCGGCTCGAATGACCGGAAGGGAATTCACGATAGATACGGTTCCCAATTGCTCGGCTAAAGCTTCAATCTTGGCCAAAAAATCGGAATCGCAATGATATCCGCGGCATTCGCGGACATTGATCAAGCCGTATTGATCCCAGTGAATATCGCCGCTCCGGTTCAATGAAATCAGGCGGCTTTCCAGTCCATGCACGGCAAGATGATGCGCAATGCCGGAATATTCCGTATGAGGCTGATCTAAAAAAATAAATCCTACCAACGGGTGTTTCAATTGGAACGCTCTCGACCGGTAAACAGGCGACTTGACAGTTGGGAATCCAGGTTCGGCTAACGTATACCCGTTGCTGTTCGGCTGTCAAGACCGTCCTATTCAATGCCGACAAGTAGCCCGTAGATGTCATAAAGCGCCCACACACCCCGGCTCTTGCTGCCCGCTCGTTAGCCTTCGGAAGGCGCTGCTAATCCTCCGGCCTCGCCGTTTTGAAGCGGGCGGAAGCGGCCAGAAGGCCGATGACGAAAAACGCGGTGCCGACCAGAGTGAAACGCAGGTTCGATGCCTGAATGATCAAGTCGTCGGTTGCGTAGAGCATGATGATGACGGCGACCGAGCCCCAGGCAAGAAAACGCAAGGCTGCGCCCGTGACGATATGAGCCGGAGTTTCCGACTCGCTCGCCGGCGTATCCATCCGGTATGCTACAAAGCCGCATATCAGCGCCGGCAGAATGCCCCAGCGCATGTGCTGCAGAAAGCTTTCCAGAAAATCGAATGCTTCCCTGCGGTAGAAGGTTAATTCAAGAACGAGCACCGATACCGTGGTGCTGACGATGAAGCCTACGATCATCATGGACATGTAAAAGCCGTAGTAGCGGTCGGATTGCTCCCGCTGGCGCCGAAACACGAGCGTCCTCGAAATAAAAACGACCGCTATCGGCAGGACATACATCAAAATGGCGTAGCCGATCCAGCGCAGCGTCGTGTAGCTGAAATGCGGCAACGGTTTGTCGGGAAACAGAAAGGCATTGTGCAGCGCCACCGAAATCTCCCGCCCCAGAATGACGCCGGCGGCGGTGGCGGCGGTGAAGATCATCACGTATTTGTAGGTGTGCTTCAGACGGGCTTCGTGAACGTTGCCCCCGAGCTGTTTCACCGTGGCCCAGATCTCGTTCTCGCTGGCGCTGCCAAACACGACCAGCGAGGCGAGTAGACGGCAGAGCAAGCCGGTGAGATGGTCCAGTTCCTTGAGCAGGTTGACCGTCTTGGTATAGTGGGGTTCGGCTTCCTTCCAGACCACCACCTTTTCCGACATCGCGTTATAGGAAATGCAGATCTCCCCCCATTTCAGCGACGGTTCGTTGAAAAAACGGCGAAAGGACGAGTCGTTGGCGTAGTTTTGTATCTGGTCGAACAGCAGGCAGTTGTGCGCCCATTTGTATTCGACCGTGGCGCTGGATTTTTCGAAATCGCCGGGGTCGATGCTCGGCACCAGCAAGCGGCCGGCGATTTGCGCTTTCAACCGGTCGTCGACCGCCGACAACCTGGAGGTAATGAGCGCGTTATACACTTCGATCGCCTTGGTCGGAATGGCGAAAGCGTCGTGAATGCTGTCCCTGAAGATAAGCAAGGGATTGAACTTGCTTTCCCAGGCGATAAAAAAAAGAAACAGTCCGGCGACAATGAGCGGGATGAGTTTGTTTCCGTCCAGTCCGTGCAGAAGATTCACCCATTCTCCGGTGCGAAGCGTGCTCACGATCAGCGTTACCAGCGGCTCCAGCGGCAGCCACTGCCAGGTCAGCAGCCAATAAACGATCGCCATGAACGTGCAGTACGAGGCGATCCCGATCCAGTAGGCGCTTTTACGGCTGAAGTATTGGGGCAGCGTCGGTTCGGCGCCCAGTTGAATCCGGCGTTTTTGAAAGGACCGATAGGCAAGGAAGAAGGCGGCTCCGGTTCCAAGAAATTGCACTGCAAGGTTGATCAAAAATTCGACAGTCATCGAGCCATTGCTCCTTCATAGTTTGATATAGGATTTCGAATTTAAAAAATCGGGTCCCGCCCGATAATAAGCGCAGTCAGACAATTCCGGCCCGTTGGCGGTGCCCAAGGTCCGGGTCGGTATGGGGCGCGGGATCGAATGGCTATTATATCCGTCCGGCGCGTCCAGGTCTCTTGCCGGCATGGGTCGGCGGTAAAATCGAACCGGGCCTGCCTATGAGTTTAGAACCTAAAAAGATCGATTGGCAGTCCGTTTGCCGGTTATTCAATGCGCTGTTTTAATTTTCTCTTTAAATAGACCGGCGAAATCCTGCCGGCGATGCTTGCCGCGCTGTTTGCTTCGGTCGGAGGGGGTATTTTCGGCAATGTGTGATTCCGGTACTCTGTAAGTTGATGAGGACGCACTTTATAACGGCCGGAGAGTCAACATTAAGATAACGAGAGGTAGAAATCATGACCAAATCAATTTATACCTGTTCCATGCATCCCGAAATCCGTCAGGAAAGCCCGGGAAATTGCCCAAAATGCGGGATGACGTTGGAAAGAACGGTGGAGTCGGCCCCGAGCAAGGAATATGTCTGCCCGATGCATCCCGACATTATCCGCAAGGAGCCCGGATTTTGCCCCAAGTGCGGTATGGTTCTGGAGCTCCGCGAGGCGCCGGGAGAAGCAGAGGAAAATTCCGAACTCATCGAGATGAACCGCAGGTTTTGGGTCAGTCTGATACTGTCGCTGCCGGTGTTCATGCTGGCGATGAGCCATGATGGAATGCCGGAATTTTCCGCCCGTTTATTGTCGCCGCGCCAAATGCAATGGGTTGAATTCGTGTTATCCACTCCGGTTGTGTGGTGGGGCGGCTGGCCTTTCTTTCAGCGCGGCTGGACGTCTCTCGTAACCCTCCGCCTGAACATGTTTACCTTGATTGCCCTGGGCATCGGTGTTGCCTGGATTTACAGTGTGCTGGCGGCCTTTTGGCCGCAGATTTTTCCTGCCTCGATGCTCGATCGCAACGGCGTCGTGGCGGTCTACTTTGAAGCGGCAGCCGTGATCACGACCCTGGTTCTTCTCGGCCAGGTTCTGGAGCTGCGCGCAAGAAGCCGGACCAGCGCAGCCATTAAAATGTTGCTGGGATTGGCGCCCAAAACCGCGCGAATTCATCAGGCTGACGGCAGCGAGACGGATATTCCCCTGGAGCAGGTAAAACCCGGCGACGTTTTGCGGGTCCGACCCGGTGAAAAAGTGCCTGTCGACGGCGTCGTGGTCGAAGGTACGAGCTCGATCGATGAGTCGATGGTAACGGGCGAGCCGATGCCGGTCGAAAAAGTGTCCGGCATGCCCGTCATTGGGGCAACGATTAACGGCACGGGCAGTCTGCTGATGCGCGCCGAACGGGTCGGGAGCGAAACCTTGTTGTCCCAAATCGTCCATATGGTCAGCGAGGCTCAGCGCAGCCGTGCGCCCATTCAAAAATTGGCCGATGCGGTCTCCGGTTACTTTGTTCCCGCGGTGGTACTCACCGCCATCATTGCGTTTGCGGTGTGGTGGCAATGGGGGCCTGAACCCAGGCTGGCTCATGCGGTGGTGAATGCGGTAGCCGTATTGATCATCGCTTGCCCTTGCGCTTTGGGGTTGGCGACCCCGATGTCGATCATGGTCGGAACCGGACGCGGCGCGGCCGCGGGGATCCTGATCAAAAATGCCGAAGCCCTGGAAGTAATGGAAAAAATCGATACGTTGGTGATCGATAAAACGGGCACGTTAACCGAAGGAAAACCCAGGCTAGTCAGTGTCGAAACGGCTGACGGCTTCGTCAAAGAGGATGTATTGAGGCATGCCGCCAGTCTGGAGCGGGCCAGCGAGCATCCCTTGGCCGCAGCCATCGTGAAAGGTGCGGAAGAGCTCGGGCTGACGACGATGCCGGTAACGCAATTTCAGTCGCTTACCGGGCGGGGCGTAACCGGGATCGTCGAAGGCCGCCGCGTGGCCCTGGGCAATGCGCAGTTGATGAACGAATCGGGCATAGCCGCAGACGTATTGGCGGACTCGATAGAAACGCAGCGCCGGCAAGGGCAAACGGTGATGATCGTAGCCTTCGACGGCCGGGTAGTCGGACTGCTCGGCGTGGCCGATCCCATCAAAAAAACGACCTTTGAGGCGCTGGCCGAATTGCATAAAGAAAAGATTCAGGTGGTCATGTTGACCGGCGACAATCGCACGACGGCCGGGTTTGTCGCACAAAGCCTCGGAATCGACCAGGTTTATGCCGAAGTTTTGCCGGAGCAAAAGTCCGAAGTCGTAAAAAAGTTACAGGCTGAGAAGAAAACGGTCGCCATGGCGGGCGACGGCATTAACGATGCGCCTGCGTTGGCTGCCGCTCACGTCGGCATCGCCATGGGTACCGGCACCGACATTGCCATGGAAAGCGCCGGCATTACCTTGGTGAAAGGGGACTTGACGGGCATCGTGAAAGCCCGTCATTTAAGCCGGGCGACCTTGAGCAATATCCGTCAGAACCTGTTTTTTGCGTTTATCTATAATGTTTTGGGAATTCCTGTTGTCGCCGGGGTGCTGTATCCGTTCTTTGGCATTCTGTTGTCCCCGATGATTGCCGCGGCAGCGATGAGTTTGAGCTCGGTTTCGGTCATTGCCAATGCGCTGCGATTGAGGCGGGTATCATTATAAAATGGGAGTCAAGTTCACGGTTTGTCAATCACGGCATAAATCACGTTGGCTTCAATAGCGTTAACCGACTCGGCCTCGAGCCGGGATAGATTCGATTCCTTGACGCGTTGCAATTGATCAGGCTCTAATTGATCCAGAGTGCCCCGATAACCGCTGCCCATCGCCAGCGTCCACCAGTCTTCAGGGGTGGATAAGAGGTGAACGGCCTGTTCGTAGGTGATATCTGCCCAGGACAAACCCGCTCCTGCCAGCATGGCGCCGAGTTCTTCCGGATTGGAAATGCGATCCCAGGGATTGAAGCCTTGGTATAATTCGGGACGTTCGGCTCGAACCGCTTGCCAGAAGTGGCTACTGGCCGGCTCGAACAGATTCTCTCCCCAGGTGGTAATGGCCAGGCGTCCTCCGGGCCGAACATTCCGCCATAATTCCCTGACCGCCGCTTCCATGTCGGGCACGAAGAAGATGCCGAAAACGCAGACGACCGCATCGAAAGCGGCATCGGGATAACCCAGAGAGAGCATGTCGCCCGCCCGGAATTCCAGGTTCCTTATATTTTTCGCTTCGGCTTTGGATTTTGCCTCGGCCAGCAACTTATCCGCCAGATCGACGGCAACCACTTTTCCTTGAGGTCCCACCTTGATCGCCGCCGGCAAGGCCGAGGCTCCCGTCCCGGAGCATACGTCCAGCACATGTTCTCCGGGAACAAGATTCAACCGCGCCACCGTACTGCTGCCGAAGCGGTTCCAGAAGGAATTGGCCGGATGGTCGAACAAATCGGCCGCCGCGTTGTAAGCATGAGTCGTTTGGGTCTTGGCTTCTTCGAAGGTATTCATTGAAATTCTCTGTCTTGGCAGCTCGATTTTTTTGCTTGTAAAATCTTGCATGTTTCATTATTTGAATGTCAAGAGCATAATAAAGAGAAAATATTGATCGGAGATTCGGTTATGTATTGTCCGGGTAAGGGATTCGTTCTGGTTAAACCGGATGTATGGCATGGTCTGAAATCGATTGGAGTACTGATCGCAAGATGATGCCATAGAGCCTTTTAATGCTGAAAAACTGATAACCACAACCCTGTGAGGAGACTGCAATGATGATCGTTCGTACAACAGTCCTGTTACTTTTAGTATCTTCTGCAACCATACCCTCATACGCTGAGGCACAAGGGCTGGAAGCGGAAATTCAAGCGCTCAAAACTTACTGTAAGGCTGACATTGAGAGGCTATGTCCTAATGTGGAGCCGGGCGGCGGTCGGATCAAGGCCTGTTTAAAGGCGCAAATGGATGGAGTAACGGTGGGTTGCGCTAAGGCTTTAAAGGAATTAAAGGAAATGAAGCAATCCAAATAACCTGAGTTCGAGGGCTAGCCATTAAACCGATTGACGCTGATCAATAAAAGGGTGGGGTTGTCTTCATCGAGGCCATAAGCGACGATGCCGGCCATCAGGTTAACCAGGAAGTTGGCAACGGAGCGGTGGCGGGCGTGTTCGATTCGGCCAAGTTTTTCAATGGGCCGAAGACCGTTTCGAGCAATATACGGCGGCGCAGGATGGCTTTCTCGAAACCGGTGCGGGGGCACGGATTTCCTATTTTTCCTAAGCGGCGTCGTGAGGTGGATAGCTTGTTCGGCCAAAGCCGAAGAAGCTTTCAAAGGGCTCAAACATCGGCTTTATCCGGAACAATTCACCGGCGGATTCCCCGAACCGCCCCGTCGAATATCCGCGCCAAAATTTTTCCCGTCCATCGGGCCGAAACCCTGGCGCCGAAGCAAAAACCGCACGCTATTTTCCTGCGCCAGCTACACCCTTCGGTCACTGAACGCCGGGTTCATCCAATGCCTGCCGCACGGTCCATTTCATTCCGGCAAGCAAATCGCATTAAAAATCTGGGCGGCATTATTGTTCAAGGTTTGCGACAGCATGGATCACTTGAAATCACGCAGGCGCCGGCTACGATATGATTCTCAGAGTGGTATAGTGGATATGCTCCCCTTTTTTCCAATGTACCGTCTGACTGAAAATTAAGTTTTACGGCTTTTCAACCGTTAAATTGTAAGTGATATTTTGCGACTGGCCTGCAGTGAACTGCAAAGCATGTTGGCCCTGTTGAAGAGGCGGCAACATGACCCAATAGCCGTCAGAAACTATTGGATAGCCGTTGAGATCGCTGGAATCAGCCCCGAAGACGTTGTCCGTTGGGAACGTCGCGGTGAAAACAGGCGATTGACTCCTGATTATCGGGGTGCTGCTATTAAATATGATCGGTTGCCCATCTAAAGTGGCAGAAACATTATCAGTGAGCACTTGAGCCATCGCATTCTCACGATACACTGTTTCGGTATTATTCGGATCGTCCCATAGAGAATTAATCCATACACCGTTGGAAATCGGGAAAAAGACGTACTTACTTTTGGGAACAGTACAATTCCTGATAATCGGGTCGGCTGCCCCGCCCCAAACCCCCGCTAAAAACCAAACCTGTCCCTTCTGGCCCACGTTACAATTAGCCCCCGTTTGATCAAGCATCAGATTTGATGCTGTCGTGATTGCCAATGACCATTGCCACCATTTTACTGACCATTCACCTATGGTTTTACCTAACACCTTGGGCTTGCCCCCCGCAAAGCTTACCGATGGGGCCGCTATTCCAGCGGTTATCAGGCTGATGTAAAGTGCCCATACCATAACTTTGGATGATTTTTTAAACATAGCTGTTCCCTTTCTAATAATTATTTGAAAATGCATAATTCGCAATGATCGATAACGCCGCTATTTTTGCGAAAACTTGTTTTGGGCATCCCAGCCCTCGGCAATCGCTCCTGCGTTGCTAAGCCACAGGGATGTGGCGAATGCAGAAAACGCACGGAGCGGTTTTCTGCCTATCTCCTGCATAAGCCACATGGATGTGGTGGATGCAGAGATTGCACGACTGCATGGATGCAGGAAATAGGAAAACGCAAGGAGCGGTTGTCGAGGAGCAAATCTCTGCCGGGGCAGTCGTGGATCTCGGCAACCCCCGGCGAGATGACGGCTTAACTTAACGGCATTGGGACAGATTGGAGGACTCGCAGGCAAGCCGAAAGGTAAAGATCTTGGCCGCATGACTTAGAATCGATTGCCGAGGATATGCCGAAAATCAAAAGATTGTGGTTAGTCAGGCTAAAGAGGGTGATGCTCGGATGGCAAAAGTCTTAATTGATCGGACATGTCCGTCGCTAAAATCCCAAGCTTTGTCCCTATCCTTGCCGGTTAATGGTTCCCTGGTGGGACAGGGCAGCGAGATTATCAAGACCATCCTGCCGGACAGATACCGCCGGACACGACAGTCTGTTAATCAAGGTATTGGCGAACGATAAATTGATTGAGCTACGAGAGCTAACTGAAAAATAAACAAGAATATGGTGGGGGGTCAGGGACTCGAACCCTGGACCTATGGATTAAGAGTCCTATTATAATATGTTTTATCCAGTTTAACGTCCTTTTACAAACCTATACAAAACAATACATTAAGCCTATAATTCCCTTAACGGTGCTACGCTGAATTTAGCGAAATTTAACCGAAAGCGTAGCACCGGCGTAGCACCGAGATAAAAACGTAGCACCGAGGGCATTATATGGAAACCCATTTCAGCTTTACCAAACCACTTCTTGAAAATTTGCCGGCGCTGGCGCCTGGCGAACGCGTCATCTATCACGACACACACAAAAACGCCGCCGGGCTCCAACTTCGCGCCACCACCACGGCTAAAACTTTCTTTGTGCAAAAGAGAGTAAACGGCGCCCCGCAGCGCGTCACCCTGGGGCGATTTCCTGACATGACCATAGAGCAAGCCCGCAAACAAGCGGCGGTGGCCGCGGCCAGTATTGCCAATGGTGCGAACCCACGCGCCGAAAAGAAACGCCGCAAACTCGAATCCAAGACGCTGCGTGAGGTCATGGCCGATTATCTGGAGGCCCGAAAAAATCTCAAGCCCCTTACCAAGGCCGATATTGAAAAATCTTTAAATGAAGTGTGTCCGGAATGGATGGACAAACCATTAACCAGAATCACACCGGATGCGGTAAAGAAACGTCATCAAGACCACGGCGAACAACGCAGCCAAGCCCGCGCTAACCTTGCCATGCGTTATTTGCGGGCGCTGTTCAATTTTGCCGCCGCCGAATATCAGGACGACTCAGGAAAGCCCTTAATCGACATTAACCCGGTCAAAAAGCTTTCGCAGATCAAAGCCTGGTATCGCGTGGACAGGCGGCAAACGGTTATTAAATCTCATGAGCTGGGGGCATGGGTTAATGCCGTCCTGGACTTGCCCGGGCCGGATATCCGCGATTATTTTTTGACCGTGCTGCTCACCGGCATGAGACGGACCGAGGCGCTTGAGTTGATGTGGCGCGATGTGGATATGACCGCTCAAACATTCACCGTGCGCGACCCGAAGAACCGGCAGGACCACACCTTGCCGATGTCGGACTATTTACTTGAGCTGTTCGCCCGGCGAAAAGCGGCGGCGGCTTCCGATTTTGTGTTTGCCGATGCCAAAGGGCGGCGCATATCCAACTTTAGACGCGCTCAGGCGGCAGTCACCAAAGCCACCGGCATAAGCTTCTGTATTCATGACTTACGGCGCACCTTTGCCACTGTTGCCGAATCGCTGGATATTCCAGCCTATGCACTCAAGCGGCTCCTTAACCATGCCAACGGCGCGGACGTGACCGCCGGTTACATCGTGGCGAATGTCGAGAGACTACGCGACCCCATGCAAAAAATAACCGACTACGTTTTAAAGGCGGCTGGAGTGAAAGAGACGGCGGAAGTTATTCCGCTGCGTAAGATGGGTTAAGTAGCAAGTGTTATGACAGATAATAAACCAAAGCGTGGCAAATCGCGGAATCGTCAAAAGCCAATTACAGTTCAAATTTCTCCTGAAAAAACTCTGACAATCGACGAGCTAAGGGAGCTTTGCGCGTTGAATCCGTGGCGGAGCAATTTACAAACATTCGACGATGTATTAATGCTTTGTGAAGCGGTGCCTTGGGAATATCGGCGTTTTGCTGGCGAGGCAGTGCCCGATATTTGGGAAATTATTCATCGTTTCGACATCGATAATAAGCAGCTATACCGTGTAATGCATGGAGAGTGGGGACATATCCAGTGGGATGGAGGGCCGCCCCGACCAAAATCTGAGCAAAGCGATTTAGAGAAAAGAGCGGCGGCGGAAGTAACGCAAATAGTCTGCAATTTGGAAAGCTCTAAAAATTTCCTGGAATTTAGAGAATATATAAATGCTAACCCTGTAAGCGCCGAAGCTGTTATTCATATGCTTTATTTTTATCAAAACCAATGCGCAAGTGAGAAAGATAGATTAGGGAATAGAAAAGAAAAAGATCGGGAAATTGTTCAAGAATTTTGGGATAAATGGCAAATCGACAAATCCTTATATGAAGGTGTGACTGCGTTTGATAACGCTATGATGGACAAAACCCTTATTAGCCGCAGCTCAATGTTAGATTGGAGAAAAATATTGGAAAGCGGGAAAAGGCTAGTTTAAGAAATCCGATACACCTAACCGGCTAAGTAGGCCAACCTAACCGGCTAGGCTGGCTGACAAGCCGGGACAATTCATCAACAATATCCGCGCTTAATTAACTTAACCACAGGCGGATATTATGAAACCTACGACACTCGCGCAAAACGCGCAACCCTTAGACCTTTCTACCCTTCCGGCGACATTTCTATTAGATGATATACAGGCGGCGAAAATCTTAGATGTTACATCGGGGACGCTGTGCGTTTGGCGTTCCACTGGCCGCTATAACCTTCCCTATGTCAAGGTAGGACGCAAAGTCCGATATCGCGCCGGAGATTTACGGGAATTTCTCGAGGATCGGACGCGGACGCATACCGGACAATAAAAAACCCCGAACCTACCACCATAGGCCGGGGTTTTGCATGTCCATATTGCCAAATCACGATGTGATTTTATCACATTGGCGGCGATGGATGCACCCGGCGGAGAACGCCGATGATCGAAAAATTAATCACGCGCCTTGATGGCGTCAAACGAACCGGCAAGGGTCAGTATACCGCCCGATGCCCCGCCCATAATGACAAATTACCTTCGCTCACAGTAACCGAAAGAGACGGGAAAGTATTGTTTCACTGTTTTGCCGGATGTGCTCCGGCTGACGTACTCGCCGCGGTCGGCCTGGAGTTCAGCGACCTTTACCCGGAGCGGCCTACCTACAACAAAGGCAGCCGCCGAACGGCGGCATTCAATCCCTATGATGTTCTGAAATGCCTGGCGCGTGAGGCTGGAATCGTGGCCCTTGCGGCGCGGCAAATTGTCCATAAAGCCCCATTGTCGGAAACCGACGCCGAGCGCGTGGAACTGGCTTACAACCGTTTACGCGATGCGTCCGAATTCATGGGGGTGCGGCTATGAGCGATTCAGTCTCAAGTATCGAAGAATTGCTTAATCAGACACAGTGGGCGGGCGAAAGGGGCGAATCGGGCGAAAACCCAGCAACGGCGCGGGTTTCAGGCGGGCGAAAAAAGGGCGAATCGGGGCGAAAACTGGGCGAATTCGCCTACCAATCGCCTGAATACCCGGCTGACGCGCTGGGGCCGCTGGCCGATTTGTGTAAAGTGATTACCCTGAACGCCCAGCTCAACCCGGCAACCGTGGGGCAGTCCATCCTGTCGGCGGCATCATTGGCCGCTCAAGGGAACTGCGAAGTGGAGACCTTGTCAGGCCATAAGCCGCTTTCGATTTACGCCCTGTCGATTGCCGAATCCGGCGACGGCAAGTCAACCGTCGAAAGCATCGTGTTGTGCGGTATTAAGCAGTACGAAAAAGAAATGCACGGCGCAATCCAAGCCCGAAAAGCCGAGCAAGC